>NZ_BBIS01000019.1 GCF_000730605.1 Pseudomonas monteilii NBRC 103158 = DSM 14164
CGATCTCACTGGCGCCCCATTCCTTTCGCCAAGCCCATGGCAGCCCTCACACAATCCAAATGCATCACCAGCAAAACCCAGGATCAGGTCTATGCTTCAGGCAGCACAGCAGCAAGGACCGCCCATGCCTCGTCCAAGCCACCTGATCATTCTCGCCCTGGCCGCCGCCCTCTATATATATGCACTGTCCAGCGACAAGTCCCTGCTTGCCCTGCCGACCAAGCCCATCCCTGGGCCGACCCTGATCGTTTGGCTGCACAGCGCCGCGCCCTACCTGATCATCCTGACCTACTGGCTCGGTCAGTGGGCGATCGCTTCATCAGTCGGTCATCGCTCAATCGATAAAGTATTGACCCAGAGCGGTGCACGAAGCGCCGGAAGCTGCTAGAACAAGAGCCTTTCGCATTTGCAAGTAGGGAGAATCGCCAGATGAACTTTGCAAGGCGCAGAACAGCCAAATTAGAAGGCATCAGGTCAAATGATATTAATTATCATTTAGAAAATTATAATTCGTTACCACTCGCAAGAAACATAATTAACAAAACAGCACGCAATGCCCGAATCTCAAGGCTTTCAGCCAGTTACGCGCGTGTTTTGTTCTTAATCCTACGAATAAATTTGCGACAGAAATTTTACTTGCACCGGGTTTACCCATAAAATCAGCGCGATTGATTCAGCTGCGACATTTGGTCACTGCACCTGCGACACCACGTCGCCGCTTTACTTATTTCAGACTGCAGAGCTGGGTCTCTGTATAAGGATCTCTAGCATGTCCGATTCGGCAGGACTCATCGCCCACAACTGGGGCTTTGCCATCTTCCTCCTGGGTGTCGTCGGCCTGTGTGCCTTCATGCTCGGCCTGTCCAGCCTGCTCGGTAGCAAGGCCTGGGGCCGCGCCAAGAACGAACCCTTCGAATCCGGCATGCTGCCCGTCGGCAGCGCCCGCCTGCGCCTGTCCGCCAAATTCTATCTGGTCGCGATGCTGTTCGTGATCTTCGATATCGAAGCCCTCTTTCTCTTTGCATGGTCTGTGTCCGTCCGCGAAAGCGGCTGGACCGGGTTCGTCGAAGCTCTCGTTTTCATAGCAATTCTGTTGGCAGGTCTTGTCTACCTATGGCGCGTCGGTGCTCTTGATTGGGCTCCCGAAGGTCGCCGCAAGCGGCAAGCGAAGCTGAAACAATGAGGCTTTGGCAATGCAATACAATCTCACCAGAATCGATCCGGATGCGCCTAACGAGCAGTACCCGGTAGGTGAACGGGAAACCGTCACCGACCAGCTGCTAGAGGACCAGGTCCACAAGAACATCTTCATGGGCAAGCTTGAAGATGTGCTACGTGGCGCGGTCAACTGGGGTCGCAAGAACTCCCTCTGGCCGTACAACTTCGGCCTGTCCTGCTGCTACGTGGAAATGACCACGGCCTTCACGGCACCCCACGACATCGCCCGCTTCGGCGCCGAAGTCATCCGGGCATCGCCGCGTCAGGCCGACTTCATGGTCATCGCCGGTACCTGTTTCGTCAAAATGGCGCCGATCATCCAGCGCCTGTACGAGCAGATGCTCGAGCCCAAGTGGGTCATCTCCATGGGGTCGTGCGCCAACTCCGGTGGCATGTACGACATTTACTCGGTCGTTCAGGGGGTCGACAAGTTCCTCCCCGTGGACGTCTATGTGCCTGGCTGCCCGCCACGCCCTGAGGCTTTCCTGCAAGGCTTGATGCTGTTGCAGGAGTCGATCGGCCAAGAACGACGCCCGCTTTCCTGGGTTGTTGGTGATCAAGGTATTTACCGTGCCGAGATGCCAGCCCAGAAAGACCTGCGTCGTGAGCAGCGCATTGCAGTAACCAACCTGCGCAGCCCCGACGAAGTCTGATCCAGCGACCTGCCGCCCGCTCCCGAAGGAGCCGGCGGCCTGGCTTCATTCTTAACGTTGACCCAAAGCGACCGAGACCATGACAGCGGACAACGCTATTTTCATTCCGCCCTACAAGGCTGACGACCAGGATGTGGTCGTCGAACTGAACAACCGTTTTGGCGCCGAAGCATTCGTCGCCCAGGAAACCCGCACCGGCATGCCCGTGCTGTGGGTCAAGCGCGCCCAGCTCAAAGAGGTGCTCAGCTTCCTGCGTGGCGTGGCCAAGCCGTACAGCATGCTGTACGACCTGCACGGCGTCGACGAACGTCTGCGCACTCAGCGCCGTGGCCTGCCAGCTGCCGACTTCAGCGTGTTCTACCACCTGCTGTCGGTCGAGCGTAACAGCGACGTGATGATCAAGGTGTCGCTGAGCGAAGGCGACCTGAACCTGCCGACCGTGACCGGTATCTGGCCGAACGCCAACTGGTACGAGCGCGAAGTCTGGGACATGTTCGGCATCGACTTTGCCGGCCACCCGCATCTCAGCCGCATCATGATGCCGCCCACTTGGGAAGGCCACCCGCTGCGCAAGGACTACCCGGCCCGTGCCACCGAGTTCGACCCCTACAGCCTGACCCTCGCCAAGCAACAGCTTGAAGAGGAATCGGCGCGCTTCAACCCGGAAGCCTGGGGCATGAAGCGTCAGGGCGCCAACGAGGACTACATGTTCCTCAACCTCGGCCCCAACCACCCTTCGGCGCACGGTGCGTTCCGTATTGTCCTGCAGCTGGACGGTGAAGAGATCGTCGACTGCGTACCGGACATCGGCTACCACCACCGTGGTGCCGAAAAAATGGCCGAGCGCCAGTCCTGGCACAGCTTCATCCCCTACACCGACCGTATCGACTACCTCGGCGGGGTGATGAACAACCTGCCGTACGTGCTCGCGGTCGAGAAGCTGGCCGGTATCAAGGTGCCGCAGAAAGTCGACGTGATTCGCATCATGCTCGCAGAGTTCTTCCGCATCACCAGCCACCTGCTGTTCCTGGGCACCTACATCCAGGACGTCGGCGCCATGACCCCGGTGTTCTTCACCTTCACCGACCGCCAGCGCGCCTACACCGTGATCGAAGCGATCACCGGCTTCCGCCTGCACCCGGCCTGGTACCGCATCGGCGGCGTCGCCCACGACCTGCCACGCGGTTGGGACAAGCTGGTCAAGGACTTCGTCGAATGGCTGCCCAAGCGCCTCGACGAATACATCAAGGCTGCCCTGCAGAACAGCATCCTCAAGGGCCGTACCATCGGCGTTGCCGCGTACAACACCAAGGAAGCCCTGGCCTGGGGTACCACCGGTGCCGGCCTGCGTGCCACCGGTTGCGACTTCGACCTGCGTAAAGCCCGCCCTTACTCCGGCTACGAGAACTTCGAGTTCGAAGTACCGCTGGCCCACAACGGCGATGCCTACGATCGCTGCATGGTCCGTGTCGAGGAGATGCGCCAGAGTATCCGCATCATCGACCAGTGCCTGCGCAACATGCCGGAAGGCCCGTACAAGGCGGATCACCCGCTGACCACGCCGCCGCCGAAAGAGCGCACCCTGCAGCACATCGAAACCCTCATCACGCACTTCCTGCAAGTCTCGTGGGGCCCGGTCATGCCGGCCAACGAGTCGTTCCAGATGATCGAGGCGACCAAGGGCATCAACAGTTACTACCTGACGAGCGATGGCGGCACCATGAGCTACCGCACCCGGATCCGTACCCCGAGCTACCCGCACCTGCAGCAGATCCCTTCGGTGATCAAAGGCAGCATGGTCGCCGACCTCATTGCGTACCTGGGCAGTATCGACTTCGTTATGGCTGACGTGGACCGCTAAGCATGAACAGCACGCTTATCCAGACAGACCGTTTCGCCCTGAGCGAAACCGAGCGCTCGGCCATCGAGCACGAAATGCATCACTACGAGGACCCGCGCGCGGCGTCCATCGAAGCCCTGAAGATCGTCCAGAAGGAACGTGGCTGGGTGCCGGACGGCGCCATTCACGCCATCGGCGAAGTGCTGGGCATCCCGGCCAGCGACGTCGAGGGTGTCGCCACCTTCTACAGCCAGATCTTCCGTCAGCCGGTCGGCCGCCACATCATCCGCGTGTGCGACAGCATGGTCTGCTACATCGGCGGCCATGAGTCCGTGGTCAGCCAGATCCAGAGCGAGCTGGGCATTGGCCTTGGCCAGACCACCGCCGACGGCCGCTTCACCCTGCTGCCCGTATGCTGCCTGGGCAACTGCGACAAGGCCCCGGCGCTGATGATCGACGACGACACCTTTGGCGACGTACAGCCGGCTGGCGTTACCAAACTGCTGGAGGGTTACGTATGACCATTACTTCCTTCGGCCCGGCCAACCGCATTGCGCGTACCGCCGAAACCCACCCGCTGACCTGGCGCCTGCGTGACGACGGCGAACCGGTATGGCTGGCCGAGTACGAGTCCAAGAACGGCTATGCCGCAGCGCGCAAGGCGCTGGCGCAAATGTCGGCCGACGACATCGTGCAAAGCGTCAAGGACTCCGGCCTCAAAGGCCGTGGTGGTGCAGGCTTCCCCACTGGTGTGAAGTGGGGCCTGATGCCCAAAGACGAGTCCATGAACATCCGCTACCTGCTGTGCAACGCGGACGAAATGGAGCCGAACACCTGGAAGGACCGCATGCTGATGGAGCAACAGCCCCATCTGCTGGTCGAGGGCATGCTGATCAGCGCACGCGCCCTGAAGGCCTACCGCGGCTACATCTTCCTGCGTGGCGAATACACCACCGCAGCAAAAAACCTCAACCGCGCCATCGATGAAGCCAAGGCCGCAGGCCTGCTGGGCAAGAACATCCTGGGCAGCGGTTTCGATTTCGAGCTGTTCGTGCACACCGGTGCCGGCCGCTACATCTGCGGCGAAGAAACCGCCCTGATCAACTCGCTGGAAGGCCGCCGCGCCAACCCGCGCTCCAAGCCGCCCTTCCCTGCCGCCGTGGGCGTGTGGGGCAAACCGACGTGCGTGAACAACGTCGAAACCCTGTGCAACGTGCCGGCCATCGTCGCCAACGGTAACGACTGGTACAAGTCGCTGGCCCGTGAAGGCAGCGAAGACCACGGCACCAAGCTGATGGGCTTCTCCGGCAAGGTGAAAAACCCTGGCCTGTGGGAACTGCCGTTCGGCGTCACCGCCCGCGAGCTGTTCGAAGACTACGCCGGTGGCATGCGCGACGGCTTCAAGCTCAAGTGCTGGCAGCCAGGCGGCGCCGGTACCGGCTTCCTGCTGCCCGAGCACCTCGACGCGCAGATGTACGCCGGTGGCATTGCCAAGGTCGGCACCCGTATGGGTACCGGTCTGGCCATGGCGGTGGACGACAGCATCAACATGGTGTCGCTGCTGCGCAACATGGAAGAGTTCTTCGCCCGCGAGTCGTGCGGCTGGTGCACCCCCTGCCGTGACGGCCTGCCGTGGAGCGTGAAGATGCTGCGCGCACTGGAGAAAGGCCAGGGCCGCGCCGAGGACATCGAGACGCTGCTGGGCCTTGTCAACTTCCTCGGCCCTGGCCGCACCTTCTGTGCTCACGCACCCGGTGCCGTCGAGCCGCTGGGCAGTGCCATCAAATACTTCCGGTCCGAGTTCGAGGCCGGTGTCGCTCCAGCTGCGGCTGGCGATGCCCTGCGCCCCAACCTGGCCAAGCCAATCCAGGCCGGGCCGATCGTGGTCGGCGCATAACAAGATGATTGAGGCGGGTGGTCCGTGCCACTCGCCAGCTTGCCGGCAGGCCCGAGAAATCGTGGCGTGCCGCAAGCTCACCGATTTCCATTAGCCACGCCCGCTCACGCGGGCCAACGAAGAACTTTGAACAATGGCCACTATCCACGTAGACGGCAAAGCGCTCGAAGTCAACGGTGCAGACAACCTGTTACAGGCCTGTCTGTCGCTCGGCCTCGACATCCCTTATTTCTGCTGGCACCCGGCGCTTGGTAGCGTTGGCGCCTGCCGGCAGTGCGCGGTCAAGCAGTACACCGACGAGAACGACACCCGCGGTCGTATCGTCATGTCCTGCATGACCCCTGCCTCCGACGGCACCTGGATCTCCATCGACGATGAAGAGTCCAAGGCGTTTCGCGCCAGCGTCGTCGAATGGCTGATGACCAACCACCCGCACGACTGCCCGGTGTGCGAGGAAGGCGGTCACTGCCACCTGCAGGACATGACGGTAATGACCGGCCACAACGAGCGCCGCTACCGTTTCACCAAGCGTACCCACCAGAACCAGGACCTCGGCCCGTTCATCGCCCATGAGATGAACCGCTGCATCGCCTGCTACCGCTGCGTGCGCTACTACAAGGACTACGCCGGTGGTACCGACCTGGGCGTTTACGGCGCCCACGACAACGTGTACTTCGGCCGCGTCGAAGACGGCGTGCTGGAAAGCGAGTTCTCCGGCAACCTGACCGAGGTCTGCCCGACCGGCGTGTTCACCGACAAGACCCACTCCGAGCGCTACAACCGCAAGTGGGACATGCAGTTCGCCCCGAGCATCTGCCACGGCTGCTCCAGCGGCTGCAACATCAGCCCGGGTGAGCGTTACGGCGAACTGCGCCGCATCGAAAACCGCTTCAACGGTTCGGTCAACCAGTACTTCCTGTGCGACCGTGGCCGCTTCGGTTACGGCTACGTCAACCGCAAGGACCGCCCACGCCAGCCGCAACTGGCCGACGGCACCAAGCTGGGCCTTGACGCTGCCCTGGACAAAGCCGCCGACCTGCTGCGCGGCCGCACCATCGTCGGCATCGGCTCGCCACGCGCCAGCCTGGAAAGCAACTACGGCCTGCGTGAGCTGGTCGGCGCCGACTACTTCTACTCGGGTATGGAAGCCGGCGAGCTGGCCCGCGTGCGCCTGGCCCTGAACGTGCTGAACAACAGCCCGCTGCCAGTGCCGACCCTGCGCGACATCGAAGACCACGACGCGGTGTTCGTGCTCGGTGAAGACCTGACCCAGACCGCTGCCCGCGTTGCCCTGTCCGTGCGCCAGGCCACCAAAGGCAAGGCCGAGGCCATGGCCGAAGCCATGAAAGTGCAGCCGTGGCTCGACGCCGCCGTGAAGAACATTGGCCAGCACGCGCTGTACCCACTGTTCATCGCCTCCCTGGCTGAAACCAAGCTGGACGACGTTGCCGAAGAGTGCGTACACGCCGCCCCGGCCGACCTGGCCCGCATCGGCTTCGCCGTGGCCCACGCCATCGACCCGAGCGCACCTGCCGTTGCTGGCCTGGACGACGAAGCCAAGGCCCTGGCCCAGCGCATCGCCGACGCCCTGGTCGCTGCCAAGCGCCCACTGGTGGTCGCCGGTACGTCCCTGGCCGACCCGGCGCTGATCGAAGCTGCCGCCAACATCGCCAAGGCCCTGAAGCTGCGCGAGAAGAACGGCTCGCTGAGCCTGGTGGTGCCTGAAGCCAACAGCATCGGCCTGGCCATGCTCGGTGGCGAGTCCGTCGATGCTGCGCTGGACGCCGTCATCAGCGGCAAGGCCGACGCCATTGTCGTGCTGGAAAACGACCTGTACGCCCGCGTACCGGCCGCCAAGGTCGACGCAGCCCTGGCTGCGGCCAAGGTGGTGATCGTTGCCGACCACTCGAAAACCCCGACGGTCGACCGCGCCCACCTGGTGCTGCCGGCTGCCTCGTTCGCCGAAGGCGACGGCACCCTGGTCAGCCAGGAAGGCCGTGCCCAGCGCTTCTTCCAGGTGTTCGACCCGCAATACCTGGACAGCAGCATCCAGATCCACGAAGGCTGGCGCTGGATGCACGCCCTGCGTGCCACCCTGCTGAACAAGCCGGTCGACTGGACTCAGCTGGACCACGTCACCAGTGCCTGCGCCGAAGCCGCCCCGCAACTGGCCGGCATCGTCAACGCCGCCCCAAGCGCCGCGTTCCGCATCAAGGGCATGAAGCTGGCCCGTGAGCCGCTGCGCTACTCTGGCCGCACCGCCATGCGCGCCAACATCAGCGTGCACGAACCGCGCACCCCGCAAGACAAGGACACCGCGTTCGCCTTCTCCATGGAAGGCTACTCGGGCTCCGCCGAACCGCGCCAACAGGTGCCGTTCGCCTGGTCGCCGGGCTGGAACTCGCCGCAAGCCTGGAACAAGTTTCAGGATGAAGTCGGTGGCCACCTGCGTGCCGGTGACCCGGGCGTGCGCCTGATCGAGTCGCAAGGCGACCGCCTGAACTGGTTCACCGCCATTCCGGGGGCCTTCAACCCGGCCCGTGGCACCTGGACCGCTGTGCCGTTCTTCCACCTGTTCGGCAGCGAAGAAAGCTCCTCGCGCGCCGCCCCGGTGCAAGAGCGCATCCCGGCAGCCTACGTGGCCCTGGCCAAGTCCGAAGCCGACCGCCTGGGCGTCAACGACGGTGCCCTGCTGAGCCTGAACGTGGCCGGTGTGGCCCTGCGCCTGCCGCTGCGCATCAATGAAGAGCTGGGCGCAGGCCTGGTCGCGTTGCCGAAAGGCCTGGCCGGCATTCCGCCTGCCATCTTCGGTGCATCCGTCGAAGGTCTGCAGGAGGCAGCACAATGAGCTGGTTCACCCCCGAAGTAATCGACGTGATCCTCACCGTGCTGCGGGCCATCGTGGTCCTGCTGGCGGTAGTGGTCTGCGGCGCGCTGCTCAGCTTCGTCGAGCGCCGCCTGCTGGGCTGGTGGCAGGACCGTTACGGCCCGAACCGCGTAGGCCCGTTCGGTATGTTCCAGATCGCAGCCGACATGCTGAAGATGTTCTTCAAGGAAGACTGGAACCCACCTTTCGTCGACCGCGTCATCTTCACCCTGGCACCGGTCGTGGCCATGAGCGCCCTGCTCATTGCCTTCGTGGTCATCCCGATCACCCCGACCTGGGGCGTTGCCGACCTGAACATCGGCCTGCTGTTCTTCTTCGCCATGGCCGGCCTGTCGGTCTACGCGGTGCTGTTCGCCGGCTGGTCGTCGAACAACAAGTACGCCCTGCTGGGCAGCTTGCGTGCTTCGGCACAGACCGTGTCGTACGAAGTGTTCCTGGGCCTGGCGCTCATGGGCGTGGTGGTGCAGGTGGGCTCGTTCAACATGCGCGACATCGTTGAATACCAGGCCCAGAACCTGTGGTTCATCATTCCGCAGTTCTTCGGCTTCTGCACCTTCTTCATCGCTGGCGTCGCCGTGACCCACCGTCACCCGTTCGACCAGCCAGAAGCAGAACAGGAACTGGCCGACGGCTACCACATCGAGTATGCCGGCATGAAATGGGGCATGTTCTTCGTCGGTGAGTACATCGGCATCATCCTCATCTCGGCGCTGCTGGTAACCCTGTTCTTCGGCGGCTGGCACGGCCCGTTCGGCATCCTGCCGCAACTGTCGTTCCTGTGGTTCGCGCTGAAGACCGCGTTCTTCATCATGCTGTTCATCCTGCTGCGCGCCTCGATCCCGCGCCCACGCTATGACCAGGTGATGGACTTCAGCTGGAAGTTCTGCCTGCCGCTGACCCTGATCAATTTGCTGGTGACCGCTGCGATCGTGCTCTACAACACGCCAGCCGTCGCGGCCCAGTGAGGATTTGACCCATGTTCAAGTATATCGGCGACATCGTTAAGGGCACCGGCACACAGCTGCGCAGCCTGGCCATGGTGTTCTCCCACGGGTTCCGCAAGCGCGACACCCTGCAATACCCCGAAGAACCCGTGTACCTGCCGCCGCGCTACCGCGGCCGCATCGTCCTCACCCGCGACCCCGATGGCGAGGAGCGCTGCGTAGCGTGCAACCTCTGCGCGGTGGCCTGCCCGGTTGGCTGCATCTCGCTGCAGAAAGCCGAGACCGAGGACGGCCGTTGGTACCCGGAATTCTTCCGCATCAACTTCTCGCGTTGCATTTTCTGCGGCCTGTGTGAAGAAGCGTGCCCGACCACCGCGATCCAGCTGACGCCGGATTTCGAAATGGCCGAGTTCAAGCGTCAGGACCTGGTGTACGAGAAAGAAGATCTGCTGATCTCCGGCCCCGGCAAAAACCCTGACTACAACTTCTACCGTGTTGCGGGTATGGCCATCGCTGGCAAGCCGAAAGGCGCTGCGCAGAACGAAGCCGAGCCGATCAACGTGAAGAGCTTGCTCCCATAAGGACAGAAAGATGGAATTCGCTTTCTACTTCGCATCCGGGATCGCCGTGGTCTCCACCCTTCGGGTGGTGACCGGTACCAACCCCGTACACGCCTTGCTTTACCTGATCATTTCGCTGATTTCCGTGGCCATGATCTTCTTCTCCCTGGGTGCGCCGTTCGCCGGCGCCCTGGAAGTGATCGCCTACGCCGGCGCCATCATGGTGCTGTTCGTGTTCGTGGTGATGATGCTCAACCTGGGGCCGGCCTCGGTCGCCCAGGAACGGGGCTGGCTCAAGCCCGGCATCTGGGTCGGGCCAGTGATCCTCGGCGCCCTGCTGCTGGCAGAGCTGCTGTACGTGCTGTTCGTCACCCCGAGCGGCGCTGGCATCAGCGGTACCACCGTGGGCCCGAAAGCAGTGGGTATCAGCCTGTTCGGCCCTTACCTGCTGGTGGTCGAACTGGCTTCGATGCTGCTGCTGGCTGCAGCCGTCACCGCCTTCCACCTGGGCCGCAACGAGGCGAAGGAGTAAATCATGGGTGCTATCCCTCTCGAGCACGGTCTGGCAGTCGCCGGCATCCTGTTCTGCTTAGGTCTGGTTGGCCTGATGGTCCGCCGCAACATCCTCTTCGTGCTCATGAGCCTGGAAGTCATGATGAACGCCTCTGCCCTGGCGTTCGTCGTCGCCGGTGCCCGTTGGGTCCAGCCCGACGGCCAGGTGATGTTCATTCTGGTGATCAGCCTGGCAGCCGCCGAGGCCAGCATTGGCCTGGCCATCCTGCTGCAACTGTATCGCCGCTTCCACACTCTCGACATCGATGCTGCCAGTGAGATGCGCGGATGAACCTTCTCTTCCTGACTTTCGTCTTCCCCCTCGTCGGCTTCCTGCTGCTGTCGTTCTCGCGCGGTCGGTTCTCGGAGAACCTGTCCGCCCTGATCGGCGTCGGCTCGGTGGGCCTTTCGGCCGCCACCGCCGCCTATGTCATCTGGCAATTCAACGTCGCCCCGCCTGAAGGCGGCGCGTACAGCCAGCTGCTGTGGCAGTGGATGTCGGTGGACGGCTTTGCGCCGAACTTCACCCTGTACCTGGACGGCCTGTCGGTCACCATGCTGGGCGTGGTCACTGGCGTGGGCTTCCTGATCCACCTGTTCGCCTCTTGGTACATGCGTGGCGAAGCCGGCTACTCGCGCTTCTTCTCGTACACCAACCTGTTCATCGCCAGCATGCTGTTCCTGATCCTGGGCGATAACCTGCTGTTCATCTACTTCGGCTGGGAAGGCGTGGGCCTGTGCTCGTACCTGTTGATCGGTTTCTACTACAGCAACCGCAACAACGGTAACGCGGCACTCAAGGCCTTCATCGTCACCCGTATCGGCGACGTGTTCATGGCCATCGGCCTGTTCATCCTGTTCGCCCAGCTGGGTACCCTGAACGTGCAGGAACTGCTGGTGCTGGCACCGCAGAAGTTCCAGGCGGGCGACACCTGGATGGTATTGGCAACCCTGATGCTGCTAGGTGGTGCGGTCGGTAAATCGGCCCAGCTGCCACTGCAGACCTGGCTCGCCGACGCAATGGCAGGCCCGACCCCGGTTTCGGCACTGATCCACGCCGCGACCATGGTGACCGCAGGCGTCTACCTGATTGCCCGTACCAACGGCCTGTTCCTGCTGGCGCCGGACATCCTGCACCTGGTAGGCGTTGTCGGCGGTGTGACCCTGGTGCTGGCCGGCTTCGCCGCGCTGGTACAGACCGACATCAAGCGTATCCTCGCCTACTCGACCATGAGCCAGATCGGCTACATGTTCCTGGCCCTGGGCGTCGGTGCCTGGGACGCGGCGATCTTCCACCTGATGACCCACGCCTTCTTCAAGGCCCTGCTGTTCCTTGCCTCCGGCGCGGTGATCGTTGCCTGCCACCACGAGCAAAACATCTTCAAGATGGGCGGCCTGTGGAAGAAGCTGCCACTGGCTTACGCCAGCTTCGTGGTCGGTGGCGCTGCCCTGGCGGCACTGCCAATCGTGACCGTGGGCTTCTACTCCAAGGACGAGATCCTCTGGGAAGCCTTCGCCAGCG
Organism: Pseudomonas monteilii NBRC 103158 = DSM 14164; assembly: GCF_000730605.1. Taxonomy (GTDB): domain Bacteria; phylum Pseudomonadota; class Gammaproteobacteria; order Pseudomonadales; family Pseudomonadaceae; genus Aquipseudomonas; species Aquipseudomonas monteilii. The sequence goes on from NZ_BBIS01000019.1 coordinate 12,074, forward strand.
GTAACACCGGCCTGCTGTACGCCGGCCTGGTGGGTGCGTTCATGACCTCGCTGTACACCTTCCGCCTGATCTTCATCGCCTTCCACGGCGAAGCCAAGACCGAAGCCCACGCCGGCCACGGCATCAGCCACTGGCTGCCGCTGGGTGTGCTGATCGTGCTGTCGACCGCCGTCGGTGCCTGGATTCACCCGCCGCTGGCAGGCGTGCTGCCTGAAAGCGCCGGCCATGCCGGTGGCGAAGCCAAGCACGCGTTGGAGATCACCTCCGGTGCCATCGCCATCGCCGGTATCCTGCTGTCCGCCCTGCTGTTCCTGGGCAAGCGCACCTTCGTCAGCGCAGTTGCCAACAGCGGTATCGGCCGCGTCCTGTCGGCCTGGTGGTTCGCCGCCTGGGGCTTCGACTGGATCTACGACAAGCTCTTCGTCAAACCGTACCTGCTGATCAGCCACATCCTGCGCAAGGACCCGGTTGACCGCAGCATCGGCCTGATTCCTCGGATGGCACGTGGCGGCCACGTCGCCATGAGCAAGACCGAGACGGGCCAACTGCGCTGGTACACCGCCTCTATCGCCGTGGGTGCCGTGCTGGTGCTCGGCGCTGTGGTAGTGGCTGCGGTATGACTATGAATCTTGCGACTTTGCCAAAGGAAACCAACCCGTCATGATTTTGCCTTGGCTGATCCTGATCCCCTTCATCGGCGGCTTCCTGTGCTGGCTGGGTGAGCGCTTCGGCGCCACCCTGCCGCGCTGGATCGCGCTGCTGACCATGTCCCTGCTGCTCGGCATCGGCCTGTGGCTGTGGGGCACCGGCGACTACACCCTCGCCCCCGCTCCGGGCGCCGAGCCTGCCTGGGCCCTGGAATACAAAGTCCAGTGGATCCAGCGCTTCGGCATCAGCATCCACCTGGCCCTCGACGGCCTGTCGCTGCTGATGATCCTGCTCACCGGCCTGCTCGGTGTGCTGTCGGTACTGTGCTCCTGGAAAGAGATCCAGCGTCACGTCGGCTTCTTCCACCTCAACCTGATGTGGATTCTCGGCGGCGTGGTCGGTGTGTTCCTGGCCCTGGACCTGTTCCTGTTCTTCTTCTTCTGGGAAATGATGCTGGTGCCGATGTACTTCCTCATCGCGCTCTGGGGTCATAGCTCGGCAGACGGCAAGAAAACCCGGATCTACGCGGCGACCAAGTTCTTCATCTTCACCCAGGCCAGCGGCCTGATCATGCTGGTGGCGATCCTGGGCCTGGTGCTGGTCAACTACAACACCACCGGCGTGCTCACCTTCAACTACAGCGACCTGCTCAAGGCCGAGTTGCCAGCCGGTGTCGAGTACGTGCTGATGCTGGGCTTCTTCATCGCCTTCGCGGTGAAGCTGCCAGTGGTGCCGTTCCACTCCTGGCTGCCTGACGCTCACGCCCAGGCACCGACCGCAGGCTCCGTGGACCTGGCCGGTATCTTGCTGAAGACTGCGGCCTACGGCCTGCTGCGCTTTGCACTGCCGCTGTTCCCGAACGCCTCGGCAGAGTTCGCGCCCATCGCCATGACCCTGGGCCTGATCGGTATCTTCTACGGTGCCTTCCTGGCCTTTGCACAAACCGACATCAAGCGCCTGATCGCCTTCTCCAGCGTCTCGCACATGGGCTTCGTGCTGATCGGCATCTACTCCGGCAGCCAGCAGGCCCTGCAAGGCGCGGTGATCCAGATGCTGGCCCACGGCCTGTCGGCCGCCGCACTGTTCATCCTGTCCGGCCAACTGTACGAGCGCCTGCACACCCGTGACATGCGCCAGATGGGCGGCCTGTGGCATCGTATTGCCTACCTGCCGGCCATCAGCCTGTTCTTCGCGGCGGCATCGCTGGGCCTGCCAGGTACCGGCAACTTCGTCGGCGAGTTCCTGATCCTGATCGGCAGCTTCGTGCATGTACCGTGGATCACCGTCATCGCCACCACCGGCCTGGTCTTCGGTTCGGTGTACTCGCTGATCATGATCCACCGCGCCTACTTCGGCCCGGCCAAGAGCGATACCGTGCTGGCCGGCATGGACGGTCGCGAGCTGGTCATGGTGCTGGGCCTGGCGGTGTTGCTGATCCTGCTGGGCGTGTATCCGCAGCCGTTCCTCGACACCTCTGCAGCCACCATGAGTGGTGTGCAGCAGTGGCTCGGTTCCGCTTTCACTCAACTCGCTTCGGCCCGGTAAGAGCGCTATGGAATTCACCACTCAACACTTCATCGCATTGGCGCCGATGCTGATCACCACCATCACCACGGTGGTGGTGATGCTGGCGATCGCCTGGAAGCGCAACCACTCGCAGACCTTCCTGCTGTCCACCGTGGGCCTTAACCTGGCCCTGCTGTCGATCCTGCCGGCGCTGAAGGTTGCGCCACTGGCGGTCACCCCGCTGATCACCATCGACAAGTTCGCCTGCCTGTACATGGCGATCATCCTGGTGGCGACGCTGGCTTGCGTCACCCTGGCCCACGCCTACCTTGGCGAAGGGTCCAAGGGCTTCCCGGGCAACCGTGAAGAACTGTACCTGCTGCTGCTGATGTCGGCCCTGGGTGGCCTGGTGCTGGTCAGCGCCAACCACTTGGCCGGCCTGTTCATCGGCCTGGAGCTGCTGTCGGTACCGGTCTACGGCCTGGTGGCGTATGCCTTCTTCAACAAGCGGTCACTGGAAGCCGGCATCAAGTACATGGTGCTGTCGGCTGCCGGTTCCGCCTTCCTGCTGTTCGGCATGGCCCTGCTGTACGCCGATGCCGGTAGCCTGAGCTTCGACCAGATCGGCAAGGCACTGGCAACCACCAGCATGCCAAGCCTGGTGGCCCAACTGGGCCTGGGCATGATGCTGGTTGGCCTGGCCTTCAAGCTGTCGCTGGTGCCGTTCCACCTGTGGACCCCGGACGTGTACGAAGGCGCCCCGGCGCCGGTCGCCGCGTTCCTGGCCACCGCCAGCAAGGTGGCGGTATTCGCCGTGGTGGTGCGCCTGTTCATGCTCTCCCCTGCTGCCAGCAGCGGCGTGCTGAGCACCGTACTGGCAGTCATCGCCGTTGCTTCGATCCTGATCGGTAACCTGCTGGCGCTGACCCAGAGCAACCTCAAGCGCCTGCTGGGTTACTCGTCCATCGCCCACTTCGGTTACCTGGTGATTGCCCTCGTCGCCAGCAAGGGCCTGGCCCTGGAAGCCATGGGTGTGTACCTGGTCACCTACGTGATCACCAGCTTGGGCGCCTTCGGTGTCATCACCCTGATGTCCTCGCCATACGGCGGCCGTGACGCCGATGCGCTGTACGAGTACCGCGGCCTGTTCTGGCGTCGCCCGTACCTGACCGCAGTACTGACCGTGATGATGCTGTCGCTGGCGGGTATCCCGCTGACCGCTGGTTTCATCGGCAAGTTCTATATCATTGCCACCGGCGTCGAGTCGCACCTGTGGTGGTTGGTCGGTGCGCTGGTGATCGGTAGCGCCATCGGCGTGTACTACTACCTGCGCGTCATGGTCACCCTGTACCTGGTCGAGCCGAACCTGCGTCGCCACGACGCCCCGCTGAAGTGGGAGCAGCGCACCGGTGGCGTCATGCTGCTGGCCATTGCCATTCTCGCCTTCGTGCTGGGTGTGTACCCGCAGCCACTGCTGGAACTGGTTCAGCAAGCCGGCTTGCAACTGATCGGCTGATTGCCCCGGCAGTTTCGGCAAAACAAAACACCCCGCCTAGGCGGGGTGTTTTTTTATCTGCATGTTTTATTGCCTGTACCTGACGGCGCCTCACCCAAGCGGGCTTCCCTGCCCTGTACCCGGCAGGGCGGCCTTGCGCAAATCACCATTGGCTGAAGGCAGGTAGACTTCCGGGTTGGGCATACCGCTCGGGGAGAGTTCGTGGGTCATTTCGAATTCGGCCCGCACTGACCAGCCACACGCCTCGGTGGTGCATTGCAAATAAGCGATCCGCAGGAAAATATGGCGCCCTTCGCTAGTGCGTATGCGCATACGGCTGTGGCAATGCGGACAAACCAGCTTGTAAGTACTCACGGCAAGTACCTGCTAGCATTGACCGGGCAGGCCTGTGTGTAAGTATTGGCTGCAACTATGGGTGTATTCTTCAATTTGATGGTTCTCATTGCAGAAATGCTCCTTGAAACGCAGGGCTGTATTCATAACGAGTAGTTTAAGCCCATGGAATATCATTAAACCAGTCATGGATATTTGTTATGAGTACTAACGTACTTGCAGAGGTGCTCACGCGCCTCAAGCTTCTTACCTGCTCCCAGTCCGACGCCGACCTGTCCCGTGCACTTTCCATCAGCCCGCAAACACTCAGTAGCTGGAAGGTGCGCGACAGCATCCCGTACGCACTTTGCGTGGACATTGCCAGGCAGCATGCATGCTCCCTGGACTGGCTACTGCTGGGTGAAACGGCACAGCGCCCCGTGCACGAATGTGAAGCCGGCTGGGAGGGCGACGTGCTCGAACGCCTGCGCGCACTCTCAGCGGACGATCGCAACACCATCCTGTTGCTCATCAAGGACAAGCAACGTATCCAGCAGCTGGAACAACAATTGAGCGAACTGCGCAGCCAGCTACCTCAGACCACCGGCAGCTAACCCCGGCGGCGCCAGCGCTGTATGAGCTCACGTGGGTCGAGCGTATCCAGCCAGACCATGACCTTGAGGCTGATGGGAATGACCACCACGGCGGCCACGAATGCCGCCATGCCTCGGGTCAGCAAGGGTGCCAGCGATGAAACCAGCGGCTCGAACAGGTGCCCCACCCCCACGGTCACGAACACCAGCAGCAATTTCTTGCCCAGCGTCAGGCGTCTGGTTGCATTGGTGATCAACCGGTCACGCGCAGCACTCACCAACAAAGCCCCTAGCAAAGCAGCGAACAACACACTGCCATCAACGCCCAACAGTTCGATCAGCGCCGAGGCAAAGCGGTCGAGAAAGGACTCTTCAGGCATGGGCAGCACTCCGACGGGACTTCGGCAGGTACGCGCCCGAGCCAAGGCTGTACAGGACCGCAGCTTCGACAAAACGGATGTAGCACACCCGCAAAGCGCGCCCCTGGTCGTGCCCGGTCACATCTTCAAGGCGCTTGTAACCGCGCTCTCGCAGCACTGCGCGCCAACGCGCGAACTCCCGTGCCGCATCAATGGCGGCGCAACGTGCAGCCACTTCCAGCGCGGCCTCACTGACGGGCTGCTGCATGTTCAGGCGTTCGCGTAGCCTGCCCAGGTGTACGCGGGGCCAGAACGGGTCATGGCTATCGGCATAGCGTGGCAATCCAGGTTCGTTGCTCATGCCCTACCCCCTCACTGCTCGGCCAGCATGCCGTAGCGAATGGCCTTGATTACCGCAGCCACCCGGGTAGGCACGTCGAATTTGCGCAGGATGTTGGACACATGAAAGTTCACCGTCGATTCCTTGCACTCAAGGATACGGCCGATCTCCCACGAGCTCTTGCCATAGGCACACCACAACAGCACTTGCCGTTCACGTGGCGTCAGGCGAACCGGGGCGTCCACCGGGGGTTGCTGCGGGTGTCGTGCGTTGTCAGTCATGCTTGTACTCCACAGGTGATTAAGGGGGGCATCGCTGCCGATCTGCAGTCACCTTACGAAGCGCATGCCGCGCCGCTCCACTGCTGCGGCTTGTAAAGAACTTTCGTACAAAACCGTCTGACGAAGGCTGCGCAAGATTTGCTGACTTTCTTCGTGCTCCAGGCAGCATTTCGCTCGTCTCAACGCCGTTGTCCATTCGCCTTTCGCCTGGAGTCGTACAATGCGTTCCGATTTACCCCTCTCGTCCTGCCTCGGCCTGCTGGCTGCCTTGACTGCCGCCCAGCCCGCCTTGGGGGCATCCTCGGTCGAGCTGGGCCAGGTGCTGATCACCGATGAGGAGCAGAACGAACTGACGGCAGCCAGCGAACGCCTGCGCGAAGTACCCGGCGCCAGCAACCTGGTGGACATGCAGCGCGTGCGGCAAGGCCGGGTGGCCAGCAACCAGGACGTGCTCGCCTACCAGCCTGGGGTGTTCGCCCAATCTGCGGGCAACGACGGCATCAAGCTGTCGATCCGCGGTTCGGGCATCAACCGCGCACCTGGGGCCCACGGTTCGGGGGTTTACACGATGTTCGACGGCCTGCCACTGACGGGCCCGGGCGGCACGCCCTATGAGTTGTTCGAACCGCTGTGGCTCAGCCGCGCCGAAGTGCTGCGCGGCGCCAATGGCTTCGACCAAGGCGCCTTGGCGCTCGGCGGCGCCATCAACTACATCACCCACACCGGCTACGACGCCGCGCCGTTGCAAGTGCGCTATGAGGTCGGCAGCCGTGGCTATCAGCACCGGCATATCAGCTCCGGCCAGGTGCTGGGCAACCTCGACTACTACGTGGCCCTGACCGATTCCGAGTATGACGGCTACCAGGCACACAGCAGCGGCAGCGCCAAAGGCATTGCCGCCAACGTCGGCTACCGTTTCAACCCCAACCTGGAAACCCGCTTTTACCTGCGCTACCGGGAAACCGAAAACGAACTGGCCGGGCGCCTGACCAAGGATCAGGTCAAGCACCACCCACGCGCGGCCAACCCAGCCTACCTGGCCCGCGACGACAGCCGTCCGCAACCGGGCAGCACCTGGGTCGGCAACAAGACCACCTTCTACCTCGACGACGATGCGCGCCTGGAAGCCGGGCTGGTCTACCACGACTACCCGATGGACCTGCGTGAAGGCCCGATGCGCCTGAAGGTGGCCTACACCGATGTGAGCGGTACGCTGAACTACTCACGCCGCGACACTCTGTTCGGCCACGAGAGCAAGACCACTGTCGGCTGGCGTACTACCAAGCACCTGCCCAACAGTGGCGCGTCACAGTTCGCGCGCAGTGGTGATGTGTTCGGTCCACGTACCCGCGACTTCACCTATCAGGGCTCGGACACCGTGGTGCATGCCGGCAACGACCTGGAACTGATCCCCAACCTGTGGCTGACCACCGGCCTGGCACTGATCTACACCCGCCGCGAGAGTGACGTGACCTACCCTGCCGAAGGCGGCAAGGTGAGCATGCATGACTGGGACTACGCGCCACGCCTGGGGTTGCGCTACGACATCCGTCCAGACCTGCAGGTGTACGGCAACCTCAGCCGCTCGGTAGAACCGCCGCATCCCTGGGCCCTGATCTGGAGTGCACCCACAGCCAACCAACCGATCGAAATGCAAAACCAGACGGCCACCACACTGGAATTGGGCACACGCGGCGAATCGGCATTCGGGCATTGGGATTTGGCATGGTACTACTCACAGGTTCGCCATGAATTGTTGGCGGTGGAAATCGTGCAAGGCGCCCCTGCCAAGGAGTTCAATGCCAGCGCCACCGTGCACCAAGGCGTGGAGGCGGGCCTGGACAGCACCCTGTGGGAACGCAGCGGCACCGGCAGGCTCAGCCTGCGCCAGGCCTACACCTTCAGTGACTTCCACTACCGCGATGACGACACGTTCGGTGACAACCGCCTGCCGGGCATCCCCATGCACTACTACCAGGCCGAATTGCGCTATGACTGGCCGAGCGGGTTCTATGCAGGGGTGAATACCCAGATGGCGTCCAAGGTGCAGGTGGACTACGCCAACAGCTACCACGCCGATGAATATGCCTTGCTCGGCGCGCGCCTTGGCTGGGATTCACCCAAGCAGGACTGGCAGACCTGGCTGGACCTGCGCAACCTCACCAACAAACGCTATGCCGCCACGGTGACGCCGACCTACAACGATGCCGGCAAGGACAATGCCCGCTCTACGCCGGGTGAAGGGTTCGGTGTATACGCCGGGGTTTCCTACAGTTTCCGCTAAACAGTAGGGGCCGCTGTGCGGCCCCAATGAAACCACCCCCGAATGAGCAGGTATCAAACCGCCCTGTTCAACTTCACCCACGAAGCAAACTTGTCGACAAACGCCTGCAAGAACGGCCGGGTATTGTCGTTGAGCTTGCCCGAGTCCTCGAACAGGCTCGCCGCGCCGCCAATATAGGCCTCGGGCATCTGCATGCAAGGCATGTCGAGAAACACCAGTGACTGGCGCACAGCATGGTTGGCACCAAAGCCGCCAATGGCCCCCGGCGACACACTCACCACCGCCGTCGGCTTGCCGCTCCAGGCACTTTGCCCGTAGGGCCGCGAGCCCACATCGATGGCATTTTTCAGGCAACCCGGCACCGAGCGGTTGTATTCCGGCGTGACAAACAGCACGGCATCACTGTCGCGGATCTCTTTTCGAAAACGCTCCCACGCCTTGGGCACCGCTTCGGCCTCGACGTCCTCGTTGTACAACGGCAAATCACCAATCTCGATAATTTTCAGGGCTAGGCTGGACGGCGCCAGCTCCGAAAGTGCGCGGGCGACCTTGCGGTTGTAGGACTCCTTGCGCAAGCTGCCGACGACAACCGCTACCGAATACACCTGGCTCATGGCAATTTCCATCCTGTGCTGGGTAAAGGGAAGTTCTAGTTATAGATGACCGTTCCTCGGTACTTTGGTTTTTTTTCCTCATGGAGAAAACTTCCGAGGCTGTTGTACGGTCTATGCCTTCAGACATTTTCTACGCAATTCAGAGGTTTCCACCCAAATGGCAGCAGTAATGGTCGGCCAATTCCACGCCCGTGACGCCGAAGGCCGTATCTACCCCGTGCACGAGTTCCAGGAGTCCACCCTGCAACTGGACGGCAGCACGCTGGGCGCCCCCATCACCACTTACCGCCTAGCCATCGGCGACAAAGTCAACCACCTGGGTGAAAACCGTTTCGAACTGGCACGCTCCGGCGTCGAGATCATTCGCATTCCTTGATGCAGTCCACAGTGTAGCCACCACTCTCGTTCTGCAGGCCATGCACGTCGGCGATAAAACCGGGAAACCCTTGGTTGAACGCCCGGGCAAAGGCCAGGTAATCGAGTATCGAGCGGGTCGCCTCGGTGAACCGCTCCCCCGGCATGATCAACGGAATGCCGGGCGGGTACGGCACCAGCATCACTGCCGCCACACGCCCCAGCAGTACCTCGATCGGCACCGCCTCCACCTCGCCACGCACCATCTGGTCATAGGCCTGGGCCGGGCTCACGGCCACCTCCGGCAAGCGCGTGAACAGCCGTTTCAGTTGCTTGGCCGTGGCGTTGCTGCGGTAGCAGCCATGCAACTGGTCGCACAGGTCGCGCAGGCCCATCCCCCGGTAGCGTGAGGCATCGGCGGCCACCACGCTCGGCAAGCAGCTGCTCAGGGCAGTATTGCCATCGTAGTGGCGCTTGAACTCCAGCAACTCGGTCAGCAACGTGCTCCACTTGCCCTTGGTGATGCCCATGGAGAACAGCACCAGAAAGCTGTACAGGCCGGTTTTCTCCACCACCAGCCCCCGCTCCCAGAGAAACTTGCTGACCACCACCGCCGGGATACCGTGCTCGTCCAGTACACCACCCGCACTAAGGCCCGGCATCACCAGGGTTACCTTCAGCGGGTCGAGCAGCACGTACTCCTCCACCACCTCGCCAAAGCCATGCCACTCTGCGCCTGGTTGCAACAACCAGTCCTGCGCTTGCAGATGGTGAATACCTTCAGCGCTCGGCGGCTGCCAGATACTGAACCACCAATCGTCCGCAGCAATGTGTTCGCGCAGATTGGCCAGGGCCCGGCGAAAGCTCAGTGCCTCGTCGAACATTTCTTGCAGCAGCGAGCGCCCGGCCGGCCCCTCCATCATGGTCGAGGCCACGTCCAGCGAAGCGAGGATGCTGTACTGCGGCGAGGTCGAAATGTGCATCATGAACGCTTCGTTGAAGCGGTCGCGGTCCAGTTGGCGCCTGGCCCCGTCTTGCACATGAATCATGGAAGCCTGACTGAACGCCGCCAGCAGCTTGTGGGTGGAATGGGTACTGAACACCAGCGGGCTATCATCCGCGCAGGCAGTGCCCATGGCATAACGCCCGGTGAAGAATTCATGAAACGCCGCATAGGCAAACCAGGCCTCGTCGAAGTGCAGCACCTCGACACTGCTGCCCAAGGTCTGCTTGATCAGCCCTGCGTGGTAACACAAGCCGTCATAGGTGGAGTTGGTCACCACCGCCAGCTTGATGCGCGGCGCCCGACCACGGGCGAGCGGGTTGGCCTGGATCTTCGCCTGAATTGCCTCAGGGCTGAACTCGCTGAGCGGGATCGGGCCGATGATGCCCAGTTCGTTACGCTCCGGGCACAGGTACAACGGAATGGCGCCGGTCATGATGATCGCGTGGACCACCGACTTGTGGCAGTTGCGGTCCACCAGCACCAGGTCGTCACGGCCTACCATGGCGTGCCAGACGATCTTGTTGGCCGTAGAGGTGCCATTGATGACAAAGAAGGTATGGTCGGCGCCGAAGTTGCGGGCGGCCCTGGCCTCGGCTTCAGCCAAGGGGCCGGTGTGGTCGAGCAGCGACCCCAGCTCCGGCACCGAAACCGACAGATCGGAGCGCAGCGTGTTTTCCCCGAAAAACTGGTGAAAGGCCTGGCCTACCGGGCTTTTATGGTAGGCCACGCCACCACCATGGCCCGGGGTGTGCCAGGAATAGTTGGACTGCGCGGTGTGCTGCACCAACGCCTTGAAGAAAGGCGGCAACAGGCCATCGAGGTAGCTGTGTGCGGCACGCGCCACCTGGCGGGCAAGAAACGGTACGGTGTCTTCGAACAGGTACAGGATGCCGCGCAGCTGGTTGAGCTCGCTCATGGCTTCGGCAGGGGCGTTTTCCAGGGTGACCTGCTCACCCAGGGCGAAGATCGGCAGGTTGGGTGCACGCAGGCGAGCCAGGCGGATCAGCTCGGCCATGTTCTGCAACAGGTGGGTATTTTCGCCGGCGCCTTCTGCGGCAATCAGCATACAGGCCAGGCCGTGGTGGGTGGCGGCGACCAGCCGCGCTTCGGCGTGGTCGGCGGCGGCGAGGATGGCGAAGCCGTCCTGGCGCAGTTCCTCGGCAATGCCCCTCACGCGCTCGCCGGCAACACTGTCAGCCTTGATGGCGCGGTGGACGATGAGGATGGGGAACTTGAGGTCCTTGTACATCAGGTGGCTACCTCCGAAGGACAGGGCGTCCATTTCAGGGTAGTTGACGTGCCTGTCTTGAGTGTTGAGGTGGCGCGTAAATCGAGCGCCGCGCGGGCGGCGCTCGATCTCACTGGCACCACAAAACCCGCGACAAGCGCAGAAAATCAGCCAGCAGGTGTCTCGGTAAGAACCTGCCACATGGAAGGCCCACCCGCCGACTTGGCAATGGCCGCCAGGCGCTCGGCATGCGCCTCAAGCTCCTCGGCACTGGCCATGATCACCCGCCCAGGCGCACGCCCGGTAATCCGGCGGATCTCGCTGCCACCACTGCCCTGCCCATCACCCTCGGCATCTGCCCCATGCCCAGCCAGCGAAAGGCTGGTCTGGCCACCGGTCATCGCCAGATAGACATCTGCCAGCAGTTCCGAGTCGAGCAGTGCGCCGTGCAGTTCACGGCCCGAGTTGTCGATGTCGTAGCGTTTGCACAACGCATCAAGGCTGTTGCGCTGCCCCGGGTGACGCGAACGTGCCAACAGCAGGGTATCGAGGATGGTGCAATACTGCGAAACGTCCGCACGGTCGTGCTGACCGAGCAGGGCAAATTCGTTGTTGATGAAGCCAACGTCGAACGCCGCGTTATGGATAACCAGCGTGGCGCCCTGAATGAAATCGAAGAACTCTTCGGCCACATCACCAAAGCGCGGCTTGCCGACCAGGAAGGCATCGGTGATGCCGTGGACGTTGATCGCGCCCTCGTCACTCTCGCGGTCCGGCTGCAGGTAAACGTGGAAGTGCCGCCCGGTCAGGCGCCGGCCGATGACTTCGACACAGCCGATCTCGATGATCCGGTGGCCTTCGCTAACCGGCATACCCGTGGTTTCGGTATCGAGAATGACGAACCGCTTATCTTGCTGCTGCTCCACGCGGGGCGCTCCAACTTGCATCAGTTACAAAGGCGGCAATTGTACCCCAGCTCAACGCTGGGCGCGTACTTCGTCCACGCCCCGGTTGGCCAGCTGGTCGGCGCGTTCGTTGCCGGGGTGGCCGATGTGGCCGCGCACCCACTTCCAGGTCACTTTGTGGCGGTTGACCTGTTCATCCAGCTGCTGCCACAGGTCGGCATTCTTGACCGGCTCCTTGGCCGCCGTCTTCCAGCCGCGCTTCTTCCAGTTGACCATCCACTCGTTGATGCCCTTCATCACGTACTGCGAGTCTGTGGTCAATACCACTTCGCATTCACGCTTCAGCGCCATCAACCCCTGGATCGCGGCCATCAGCTCCATGCGGTTGTTGGTGGTTTCGCGTTCGCCGCCCCACAGTTCCTTCTCGACGCCCTTGTAGATCATCAGGACACCCCAGCCACCCGGGCCAGGGTTGCCCTTGCAGGCACCATCGGTAAACATCTCGACGCTTTCGCTCATGTACCACTCATGTTCAGTGCTTTTCAGTATCAGGGTTCACCGCCGTGCGGTTGACCTTGGCCAGCGGCAGCGGCAGCAACTTGCCCATTGGTTCGCGGCGCTCCGGCCGCAGCGGCCGCAGGCCGACCACCATCTTGCGCGCCACCAGCAGGTACACGCCGCCACCCGAGCTTTGCCAGCCACCTGCCAGCCGTTCCCAGCCCTCCAGGCGTTGCTGCCAGGCCGGTGAGGCAAGCGGCGGACGATAGCACCCGAAGCGGCGTTTCTCCAGCGCGAAGCCCAGCAGGTTGAGCCAGTCCCCCACCCGAGACGGCGAGATGCACCGGGCCTTGCGCAACGCCCCATGGCTGAAGAAATGGCGCATGCCCCAGCTGCTCCAGGGGTTGATCCCGACAATCAGCAGATGCCCGCCCGGGCGCACGGCGCTGGCGGCCTCGCGCAGCAGGCCATGGGGCGACAGGCTGAAATCAAGGCCATGTTGCAGCACCACCACGTCGGCAGCATGCTCGCTCAGCGGCCAGGCCTGTTCCTCGCACACAATCTCCACGCCCGGTAGCGGCGCGCCGAGGCGCACGTTGCGCTGCACCTGGGGCGCGCTCGGTGGCGGCTCGGCACAAGGCCCGTAATGCACAAGGTACCCGCCGAAGAAGCGCCCCAGCTCTTCTTCCAGCAGTTTTTCCTCCTCTTTGAGCATCAGCTGGCCGAGTGGGCCGTTGAACCACTCACGGGCCAGGCTGATCAGCTTGACCCAGTCCGGGTCGGCCTGGGCAAAGGCTTGGTCGGTCATTGCGCTCTCCCTCGAAGGTTCTCGCACCGCGCCATCGCGGCTAAGATGCCCTCATGTGCCACGCTAGGCGAATCGGATCCGCACCATGATACAGATCGATGCTCTCCCCGCTTTCTCCGACAACTACATCTGGTTGTTACAGGATACTGCCAAACGCCGCTGCGCGGTGGTCGACCCAGGTGACGCCGGTCCGGTGGAACGCTGGCTGGCGGCCAATCCCGAGTGGGTGCTCAGCGATATCCTGATTACCCACCACCACAACGACCATGTCGGCGGCGTGGAACGGCTCAAGCAACTGACCGATGCGCGTGTCTGCGGCCCGGCCCACGAACGCATTCCCTGCCGCGACCTGGCGCTGGACGAAGGCGATCAGGTGACTGTGCTGGGCGTGGCCTTCCAGGTGCTGGCCGTACCCGGCCACACCCTGGGGCATATCGCGTTCTTCAGCGACCAGCCGGCAACGCCCGTGCTGTTCAGCGGCGACACCCTGTTCGCCGCCGGATGCGGTCGCATGTTCGAGGGTACACCCGAACAGATGCAACCCGCCCTCGCCCGCCTGGCGGCGCTGCCGGCGCAAACAGAAGTGTACTGCGCCCACGAATACACCCTCAGCAATCTGCGTTTTGCCAAGGCGGTGGAACCCACCAACCCGCACGTTCTGAAGCGGTTCGAGGACGTTACCCGTTTGCGCGCCGACAATCGCATCACCTTGCCATCAACCATTGGCCTGGAACGCCTGACCAACCCCTTCCTGCGTACCTCTGAAACATTAGTTAAACAAAAAGCAGACGAATGGAAGGGACATCCAAACGACTCGCAGGTCACTGTTTTTGCTGCCTTGAGGTCTTGGAAGGACACCTTCTGATAACCGCAAGATATATCGCAAGTGATGGTCAAAGGTTGACCAGGCCCGGAGCGGTTTCTAGAATCGCCGAAATTTTTCGCCCGGATACCTGTGTCAGCCGATGTCTTCCCGTAGCCGCAGAACCTCTCATTCCGTCGCCCTGACGCGCCTGGCCCAAATCAGTGCGCTGGCCCTGGCCGCCACCTTGGTGGGTTGCCAGAGCACCCGTCAGCTCGACGAATCCGAAAGCGTTCGCGCGCACAACTACCAGGCGCGGATCAAGCACAAACCTTCACCGCTGCTGGTCAAACCGGCCGAGCAGGCACCGCAGGATGTCTGGGAGCGCATGCGCCAGGGCTTCGCCTTGCAGGATGGCATCGACGTCAACCCGCGTATCGAGCAACAGCGCCTGTGGTTCGCCAGCAACCCGAGCTTCATCGAAAGCGCCGGCGAGCGTGGCAGCCTCTACCTGCATTATATTGTCGAACGCCTTGAAGAGCGCGACATGCCGCTGGAACTGGCCCTGCTGCCGGCCATCGAAAGCGCCTACAACCCGATGGCCTACTCGCGTGCCCACGCGGCGGGGATGTGGCAGTTCATCCCGTCAACCGGCCGCCACTTCAACCTGCGCCAGACCAACTTCTACGACGGTCGTCGCGACGTCACCGCTTCGACCAACGCAGCGCTGGACTACCTGTCCCGCCTGCACGACATGTTCAACGGTGACTGGCTGCTGGCCCTGGCCGCCTACAACGCCGGTGAAGGCACCGTCAGCCGCGCCATCGAACGCAACGAACGGCTCGGCCTGCCAACCGACTACTGGAACCTGCCCCTGCCACAGGAAACCCGCGACTACGTGCCCAAGCTGCTGGCCCTGTCGCAGGTGGTGCTCACCCCTGAAGCCTACGGCGTGAACCTGAACCCGATCGCCAACGAACCCTACTTCGAGGCGGTGGCCATCAACGACCGCCTGGACCTTTCGCGGGTGGCAGCCTTTGCCAACATCGACGAAGACGAGCTGATCCAGCTAAACCCGGCGTTCAAAAAGCGCATGACCGTAGATGGCCCGCAGCAGTTGCTGGTGCCGACCGCCAAGGCACAACTGCTGAGCGACAGCCTGTCCAACCTCAAGCCCGAGCAATTGGTCAGCCTGCAGCCGAACAAAGCCGTATTCGCCCGTGCCGTGGCCGAAGCCAAGGCACCGGTTGCAGCGCGTAGCTACCGGGTCAAGCGCGGTGACAATCTGGTCGCCATCGCCAAGGCCAACCGTGTGTCGGTCAAGGACATCAAGCGCTGGAACCGCCTCTCCGGTAACAACCTGCGCGCAGGCCAGGTACTGGCCTTGCGCGGTGGCAACGCACCGAGCGCCGCTGGCAACCGGGTGGCGGCATCCGGGAAGCGCTCCACGCAATACAAGGTACGCAAGGGCGACTCGCTGTACCTGGTGGCCAAGCGCTTCAACGTGGAAATGCAGCACCTCAAGCGCTGGAACCCGCGCAGCGGCCATGCCCTCAAGCCAGGCCAGACTTTGACCGTCTACCTCTCGCACTGATTCAGGGCCAAGGGGCTGCCTTGCAGTCCCTTGCAATCCTCTGAACCGCACTCTTTTTCCAACCCTACCAAGCTGTTACTGTACCCCGATCAAAGCCCAACGCCTCTGGATCGGATGCCGACTTGATACGTCCCCTCCTGCTGTCACTCAGCCTGGCCTTGAGCTTTCCCGCAGCCGCGATGGTGAGCGAAAGCCACGGATACGCGCAGTTCGGCACGCTCAAGTACCCAGCCACCTTCACCCATTTCGACTGGGTCAACCCGCAAGCGCCCAAGGGCGGCACCTTGCGGGCCATGGCCTTTGGTACGTTCGATACCCTCAACCCCTACACCTTCAAGGGGTCGAGCCCGATTACCACGCCCAATTTCCAGCAATACGGCATCAGCGAGCTGAACGAGCCACTGATGGTCGGCACCGGCCAGTACGACCCGTCCGGCGACGAGCCGACCTCCAGCTACGGCCTGATCGCCCGCTCGGTGGAGTACAGCGAAGACCGCAGCTGGGTGGTGTTCAACCTGCGCCCGGAAGCCCGCTGGCATGACGGCCAGCCGATCACCTCGGCAGACGTGGCCTTTTCCTACCGCACCCTGCTCAAGGACGGCCACCCGATCTACCGCACCAACCTGCAGGAAGTGCAACGGGTGGACATCCTCGGCCCACTGCGTATCCGCTTCGTGTTCAAGCGCGCCGGCAACCCGCTGCTGATCCTGCGCCTGGGCGAAATGCCGGTGCTGCCCAAGCACTACTGGCAAAAGCGCGATTTCAAGGCCACCACCTTCGAGCCACCGCTGGGCAGCGGCCCCTACCGCATCACTGAAGTTCAGCCCGGCCGCCGGCTGGTGTTCGAACGGGTGAAGAACTACTGGGGCAAGGACCTGGCAGTCAACCGTGGCAAGTACAACTTCAAGCGCGTGGAGTACGAGTTCTACCGCGACGCCACCGTAGCCTTCGAAGCCTTCAAGGCCGGCGAATTCGACATCTATATCGAGCACCAGGCCAAGAACTGGGCCAACGGCTACAATTTCCCGGCCGTGCGCCGTGGCGAGGTCATCAAGGCCCAGATCCCGCACCAGATCCCCACGCAAACCCAGGGCCTGTTCATGAACAGCCGCCGCGCCACCTTCAGCGACCCGCGGGTACGCCAGGCGCTGGGGCTGATGCTCGACTTCGAGTGGACCAACCGCGCCCTGTTCAGCAGCGCCTACCGCCGCTCGACCAGCTATTACCCCAACAGCGAGTTCGCCGCCAGCGGCCTGCCCACCGGCAAGGAATGGCTGCTGCTGGCGCCGTTCCGCGACCAGTTGCCGGCAAAGCTGTTCAGCGAACCCTACAAGGTCAGCCAGACCGATGGCCGCGGCATCAGCCGCCAGACCCTGCGCCAGGCCCTGGGCCTGCTTGCCGAGGCCGGCTGGAAGCTCAATGGCCAGCGCCTGGTCGACAGCAAGGGCCAGCAGCTGCGTATGGAACTGCTGCTGGTAAACCCCAACCTTGAACGCATTCTGCAACCTTATGTCGAAAATCTGTCCAGCATCGGCATCGATGCGCGCTTGCGCACCGTGGACCGTGCCCAGTACAAACAACGCCTGGACCAGTTCGATTTCGACATGATTCTGATGACCCTGAACCAGACCCTTAGCCCCGGCCTCGAACAGTGGCTGTACTTCCATTCCAGCCAGGCCGCCACCAAGGGCAGCAAGAACTATGCTGGGGTCAGGGACCCGGTGGTCGACCACCTGCTCGACACCCTGCTGGCAGCGCGTACCCGCGACGACCAGATCGCCGCCGCCCGCGCCCTGGACCGCGTGCTTTCATGGCAGTACTACATGATCCCCAACTGGTACCTCGACAATCATCGCCTGGCCTACCGCAACCGGTTCGCCTTCGTCACCACGCCACCCTACACCCTGGGGCTGAACAGCTGGTGGATCAAGACTTCGGAGAAAGCCCAATGACGCCAACGCACCCACTGCGCCGGCTGGCAGGCAGCCTGTTGCTCGCCTGCCTGAGCCTTCCCGCCCTGGCCGCACCGCAACACGCACTCACCCTGTACGACGAGCCGCCCAAGTACCCCGCCGACTTCAAGCACTTCGACTACGTCAACCCGGATGCGCCCAAGGGCGGTACCTTCCGCCAGTCCAGCTTCGGCGGCTTCGACAGCCTCAACCCGTTCATCAACAAAGGCGTATCGGCCGAGAACATCAGCATCATCTACGACACCCTGATGCGCCAGAGCCAGGACGAGCCGTTCACCGAGTACGGCCTGGTGGCCGCCAGGATCGAGAAGGCACCTGACAACAGCTGGGTGCGCTTCTACTTGCGCCCGGAGGCGCGCTTCCACGACGGCCACCCGATGCGTGCCGAAGACGTGGTATTCACCTTCAACGCGTTGATAAAGGACGGTGCGCCGCTGTACCGCCAGTACTATGCCGACGTCGCCGAGGTGGTCGCCGAAGACCCGCTCAAGGTGCTGTTCACGTTCAAGCACAAGGGTAACCGCGAGCTGCCGCTGATTCTCGGCCAGCTGCCAGTGCTGCCCAAGCATTGGTACGAAAACCGCGACTTCAACCGCGGCAACCTGGAAATCCCGCTGGGCAGCGGCCCGTACAAGGTCGCCGAGGTGAAGGCCGGGCGCTCGGTGCGCTACGAGCGGGTCAAGGATTACTGGGGCAAGGACCTGCCGATCAACCGCGGGTTCTATAACTTCGATGCCATGACCTTCGACTCCTACCGCGACACCACCGTCGCGCTGGAAGCACTCAAGGCCGGCGCGTTCGATTACGCGCTGGAGGTCAGTGCAAAAAACTGGGCCACCGCCTACAACGTACCCGCCGTGCGCGACGGCCGCCTGATCAAGGAAGAGCTGCCCAACGGCAACCCCACCGGCATGCAAGGTTTCATTTTCAACATCCGCCGCCCGGTGTTCCAGGACATACGCGTGCGCCAGGCCCTGAGCCTGCTGCTGGACTACGAGTGGACCAACAAACAGCTGTTCAACGGCGCCTACACCCGCACCGGCAGCTACTTCGACAACTCGGAAATGGCCGCCCACGGCCTGCCCAGCGCCAGCGAGCTGAAAATCCTCGAACCGCTGCGTGGCAAAGTCCCCGAACAGGTCTTCACCGAGGCCTTCAAGAACCCGGTCAGCGATGGCAGCGGCATGATCCGCGAGCAACAGCGCCAGGCCTACAAGCTGTTGCAGGAAGCCGGCTGGAAGATTGTCGACGACAAGATGGTCGACGCTCAGGGTAAACCGGTCAGCATCGAGTTCCTGCTGGCACAAACCGAGTTCGAACGCATCCTGCTGCCGTTCAAGCGTAACCTTGCCGACCTCGGCATCGACCTGAACATCCGCCGGGTCGACGTTTCCCAGTACATCACGCGCCTGCGCTCGCGTGACTACGACATGATCGTCGGCGGCTACCCGCAGTCCAACTCGCCGGGCAACGAGCAGCGCGAGTTCTGGTCCAGCGCCGCCGCCGACAACCCCGGCAGCCGCAACTTCATCGGCCTGCGCGACCCGGCTATCGACCAACTGGTGGAAGCGCTGATCAACGCCGACTCGCGCCAGAGCCTGGTCGACCACTGCCGCGCCCTCGACCGGGTGCTGCTGTGGGGCTACTACGTGATCCCCAACTGGCACATCAAGACCTGGCGCGTGGCCTACTGGAACCACATCGGCCACCCGGATGTTTCGCCCAAGTACGACATCGGCATCGACACCTGGTGGATCAAGCCCGGGGTAACCCCGGCGGTCAGCGAAGCCCCTGCGGACGAGGCCAACTAAGATGCTGGCCTATATCCTGCGCCGCCTGCTGCTGATCATCCCGACCCTGTTCGGCATCCTGATCATCAACTTCATCATCGTCCAGGCCGCCCCCGGTGGCCCGGTCGAGCAGATGATCGCCAAGCTCGAAGGTTTCGAAGGCGCCACCAGCCGCATTGCCGGTGGCGGCGCCGAGGTCTCCGTGGCCGGCTCCAACTACCGTGGCGCCCAAGGCCTGGACCCGGCGCTGATCGCCGAAATCGAGCGCATGTACGGCTTCGACAAGTCGCCGCCCGAGCGCCTGTGGATCATGATCAAGAACTACGCCCGACTGGACTTCGGCGACAGCTTCTTCCGTGATGCCAAGGTCGTCGACCTGATTATCGAGAAAATGCCAGTGTCGATCTCGCTGGGGCTGTGGAGCACGCTGATCATGTACCTGATCTCGATCCCGCTGGGGATCGCCAAGGCGGTGCGCCACGGCAGCCACTTCGACGTGTGGACCAGCTCGGCAATCATCGTCGGCTACGCCATCCCGGCGTTCCTGTTCGCCATCCTGCTGATCGTGCTGTTCGCCGGCGGCAGCTATTTCGACTGGTTCCCGCTGCGCGGCCTCACCTCCAACAATTTCGACGAGCTGAGCACCACAGGTAAAGTGCTGGACTACTTCTGGCACCTGGTGCTGCCGATTACCGCGCTGGTCATCGGCAACTTCGCCACCATGACCCTGCTGACCAAGAACAGCTTCCTCGACGAGATCAACAAACAATACGTGGTCACCGCCAAGGCCAAAGGCCTGAGCCGGCCACGGGTGCTGTATGGCCACGTGTTCCGCAATGCCATGCTGTTGGTCATCGCCGGCTTCCCTTCGGCGTTCATCGGCATCTTCTTCACCGGCTCGTTGCTGATCGAGGTGATCTTCAGCCTCGACGGCCTGGGGCTTATGAGTTTCGAGGCGGCCATCAACCGCGACTACCCGGTGGTCTTCGGCACCCTGTTCATCTTCACCCTGCTGGGGCTGGTGGTGAAACTGATCGGCGACCTGACCTACACCCTGGTCGATCCACGCATCGACTTCGCCAGCCGGGAGCAATGACATGGCCTTGTCCCCCCTCAACCGTCGGCGCTTCGAGCGCTTCAAGGCCAACCGCCGTGGCTGGTGGTCGCTGTGGCTGTTCCTGATCCTGTTCGGCCTGAGCCTGGGCGCCGAGCTGATCGCCAACGACAAGCCAATTGCCGTGCGCTACGACGGCGAGTGGTACTTCCCGGCGTTCAAGCGCTACCCGGAAACCACGTTCGGCGGCGAGTTCCCGCTGGAAGCCAACTACAAGAGCCCGTACATCCGCGAACTGCTGGAAAAGAAAGACAGCTTCGTGCTGTGGGCGCCTATCCCGTTCAGCTACCAGAGCATCAACTACGACCTGCGCGTGCCCGCCCCTGCGCCGCCCTCGGCGGACAACTGGCTGGGCACCGACGACCAGGGCCGCGACGTACTGGCGCGGGTGATCTACGGCTTCCGCATTTCGGTGCTGTTTGCCCTCACCTTGACCGTGGCCAGCTCCATCGTCGGCGTCATTGCCGGCGCTTTGCAGGGCTTTTATGGCGGCTGGGTCGACCTGGCCGGGCAACGTTTTCTGGAGATCTGGTCCGGCCTGCCTGTGCTGTACCTGCTGATCATCCTGGCGAGCTTCGTGCAGCCCAACTTCTGGTGGTTGTTGGGCATCATGCTGCTGTTCTCGTGGATGAGCCTGGTGGACGTGGTACGCGCCGAGTTCCTGCGCGGGCGCAACCTGGAATACGTGCGCGCCGCCCGCGCGTTAGGCATGCGCAACGGCGCGATCATGTACCGGCACATCCTGCCCAACGCCATGATCTCGACCATGACCTTCATGCCGTTCATCCTCACCGGGGCCATCGGCACCCTCACCGCCCTGGACTTCCTCGGCTTCGGCCTGCCTGCCGGTTCACCATCGCTGGGCGAACTGGTGGCCCAGGGCAAGTCCAACCTGCAGGCGCCGTGGCTGGGCATCAGCGCCTTTGCCGTGCTGGCGCTGATGCTGAGCCTGCTGGTGTTCATCGGCGAATCCGCCCGCGATGCCTTCGACCCGAGGAAGTGACATGAGTGAACAGAACCTGATCGAAGTGCGCGACCTGGCCGTTGAGTTTGTGACCGGGGACCAGGTCAACCGCGTGGTCGACGGCATCAGCTTCGACATCCGCAAGGGCGAGACCTTGGCACTGGTAGGCGAAAGTGGCTCGGGCAAGTCCGTCACCGCGCACTCGATCCTGCGCCTGCTGCCCTACCCCCTGGCCCGCCACCCCAGCGGCAGCATCCGCTACGAAGGCAAAGACCTGCTGCAGCAGAACGAGAAGACCCTGCAACGCATTCGCGGCAACCGCATTGCGATGATCTTCCAGGAGCCGATGACCTCGCTCAACCCGCTGCACTGCATCGAAAAGCAGATCAACGAAATCCTGTTGCTGCACAAGGGCCTGACCGGCAAGGAAGCGACGGCACGCACGTTGGAGCTGCTGGACCTGGTCGGCATACCCGAACCGCAAAAGCGTTTGAAGGCCCTGCCCCACGAGTTGTCGGGCGGACAACGCCAGCGGGTGATGATTGCCATGGCGCTGGCCAACGAGCCGGAGTTGCTGATTGCCGACGAACCGACCACGGCGCTGGACGTGACCGTGCAGCTGAAGATCCTCGACCTGCTCAAGGAACTGCAGGCGCGCCTGGGCATGGCACTGCTGCTGATCAGCCACGACCTGAACCTGGTGCGCCGCATCGCCCACCGCGTGTGCGTGATGCAGCGCGGGCAGATTGTCGAACAAGCCGAATGCGCCACGCTGTTCAGTTCCCCGCAGCACCATTACACGCAGATGCTGATCAACGCCGAGCCCAGCGGGCTGCCGGCGGACAACCCGGTGGGCGCGCCGTTGCTTGAGGTGGATGACCTGAAGGTGTGGTTCCCGATCAAGAAGGGGCTACTGCGGCGCACCGTTGACCATGTGAAGGCGGTGGACGGCGTCAACTTCAGCCTGCCTCAAGGACAGACGCTAGGCATTGTTGGCGAGTCCGGGTCGGGCAAGTCGACGCTCGGCTTGGCGATCCTGCGGTTGATTTCCAGCCAGGGTGGCATTCACTTCCATGGGCAGAATTTGCAAGGGCTGAACCAGAAGGCCGTGCGGCCGCTGCGACGGGAAATGCAGGTGGTGTTTCAGGACCCGTTCGGCAGCCTGAGCCCGCGCATGTGCGTGGCGGACATTGTGGGCGAAGGGTTGCGCATTCACGGCATTGGTACGGCGCAGGAGCAAGAAGCGGCGATCATTGCAGCGCTGGAGGAAGTGGGGCTGGACCCGCGTACACGGCATCGCTATCCGCATGAGTTCTCGGGCGGGCAGCGCCAGCGTATTGCGATTGCACGGGCGCTGGTGTTGAAGCCTGCGTTGATCCTGCTGGATGAGCCCACCTCCGCGCTGGACCGCACCGTGCAGCGGCAGGTGGTGGAGTTGCTGCGTAATTTGCAGCAGAAGTACAACCTGACCTACCTGTTCATCAGCCATGACCTGGCGGTGGTGAAGGCGCTGAGTCACCAGTTGATGGTGATCAAGCATGGGCATGTGGTGGAGCAAGGGGATGCGCAGGCGATCTTCCATGCGCCGCAGCATCCGTATACGCGGCAGTTGCTGGAGGCGGCGTTTCTTGAGGTGGATGATGCCGAACCGGGCATGATGCGCTAAAGATCAAAGTATGGGCGGTTGCTGCAACTGCCCATACGCTGACCGCTGCAGGACCGTACAGCATTGGAGGCTTCCTCGTGACTATCTCACCGTCCCCCATCGGCCCGATGCTCAGGCACTGGCGCATGCTGAACCGGGTCAAGCAGCTGCACGCCGCGCAGATGTTCGGGGTGTGCCAGTCCCCATAGTTCAGCCATTCATCAGATTTTCTGACAACAATCGTCTTTCATCATCAGCCAGAACAGGCATAAATTCTCCACCGTCAACTCCCAGTAGCAACGGTAGAGCCTCATGTCCAGCCCACAGCACCCGTCCGCCTCCCCTGCCCTGACCACGCTGATCAGCCGTTCCGGCCTGCCCAGCCCTTCACTCAGTGAAACGCAGGCTCACGCCGTATTGCAGGCGCATTATGGTCTCGACGGTGACCTGGCGGCACTGGGCAGCCAACAGGACCTCAACTTCCGCGTGGACGCGCCGCAAGGGCGCTACGTGCTCAAGGCATGCCACGGCAGCTATGCCCAGTTGGAGCTCGAAGCACAACATGCCGCCCTGGCCTACTTGCGCGAACAGGGGTTGCCAGTACCCGCCGTGCGCCCTGCCAGCAACGGCGAAGGATTGCTGGCACTGGACATCGACGGGCAACCGCTGCGCCTGCGGCTGCTCGACTACATCGAAGGCCAACCGTTGACCCGCCTCAAACACCTGGAGCCACGCCTGATCGCTGAACTGGGCGGGCTCTGTGCGAAGCTGGACAGGGCGCTGGTCGACTTCGATCACCCCGGCCTGGTGCGCACCCTGCAATGGGACCCGCAACATGCCCAGGCGCTGATCGACCACCTGTTGCCGGTTCTGCAAGACAGCGGACAACGCACCCGCATCGAACACGCCACTCGCCAGGCCTGCGCGCGCCTGACGCCGCTGGTGGACCAACTGCCGATTCAGCCTGTGCACCTGGACATCACCGACGACAACACCGTGTGGGCGCGCAACAGTGAGCGCCAGTGGCAACTGCAAGGGGTGATCGACTTCGGCGACCTGATGCGCACCTGGCGTATCGCCGACTTGTCTGTGACATGCGCGTCGCTGCTGCACCACGCCGAGGGCGACCCGCTGCGCATCCTGCCGGCAATTGGCGCCTATCAGGTGCTCAACCCGCTGACCGAGGCCGAGCTACGCGCCCTGTGGCCACTGGTGATCAACCGCGCTGCGGTACTGGTGTTGAGCAGCGCGCAGCAACTGGCCGTGGACCCCAGCAACCAGTACACCCGCGACAACGTGGCCCATGAGTGGGAAATCTTCGACACCGCCACTGCCGTGCCTTTCGCGCTGATGGAGGCCGCCATCCTCCAGGCGGCAGGCGTGCAGATCGACGTTCCAGACTTGAACGGTTGCGCCCCCCTGCTCCCCGACCTGGCCGGGCAGGAAGTAACGCGGGTCGACCTGGGTGTGCTCAGCCGCCATTGTGAAGCGGGTAACTGGGAGCAACCCGGTTTCGACCAGCACCTGCTGAGCGCGCAAACGGCCCCGGCCTGCACCCTGCACGGGCAGTATCGCCTGTCGCAAACCCATATCGACCGGCCCGAAGAGCCTGCGACCTGCGCCCTCGGCGTTGAGTTGCATGTGCCCAACGGCAGCCAGGTGCAAGCACCCGAAGCCGGCACCTGGGTGCGCCATGGCGACGGCCGCGGTTGCCTGCAAACCGCGCACTGGGCCTTGTGGTTGCAGGGCCTGGAAGATGCACCCGCCGATGGGCAGGCGATGGAAAAAGGCCAGTCGCTGGGCCATAGCTGTGGTTTCCTCAGCGTACAGCTGTGCCTGGACCTTGCCCTACAGCCGCCCTTCTTCGCCACCCCGTCCCACGCCGACGCCTGGCTGGCCCTGTGCCCGTCGCCGGCCGCGCTGCTGGACCTGGACTGCGATGCCGAGTCGCTGCCCGACCCACAGGCCTTGCTGGCCCGCCGCGACGCCAGCTTTGCCCGCTCGCAGAAGCACTACTACGCGCAACCGCCACACATCGAACGCGGCTGGCGCAACTACCTGATCGACATGCAGGGCCGTTCGTACCTGGACATGCTCAACAACGTCGCGGTACTGGGCCACGGCCACCCGCGCATGGTCGCAGAGTCGGCGCGGCAGTGGTCGCTGCTGAACACCAACTCGCGCTTCCACTACGCGGCCATCACCGAGTTCTCCGAACGCCTGCTGGACCTGGCGCCCGAAGGCTTCGACCGGGTGTTCATGGTCAACAGCGGCACCGAGGCCAATGACCTGGCCATTCGACTGGCCTGGGCCTACAGCGGCGGGCGCGACTTGTTGAGCGTGCTGGAGGCCTACCACGGCTGGTCGGTGGCCACCGACGCCATCTCCACGTCCATTGCCGACAACCCGCAGGCCCTGGAAACCCGACCGGACTGGGTGCACCCGGTCGAGGCGCCGAACACCTTCCGTGGCCGATTCCGCGGTGCCGACAGCGCGGCTGACTACCTGCGTGACGTCGATGCCAAGCTGGCCGACCTCGATGCCCGTGGCCGCCAGCTGGCGGGCATCATCTGTGAACCGGTGTACGGCAACGCTGGCGGCATTTCGTTGCCGGCCGGTTATCTGCGCGACGCTTACGCCAAGGTCCGGGCCCGTGGCGGCGTGTGCATCGCCGACGAGGTGCAGGTGGGTTATGGCCGCTTGGGCGAATACTTCTGGGGCTTCGAGGAGCAAGGCGTGGTGCCCGACATCATCACCATGGCCAAGGGCATGGGCAACGGCCAGCCGCTGGGTGTGGTCATCACCCGCCGCGAAATCGCCGAAGCGCTGGAGGCCGAGGGTTACTTCTTCTCCTCGGCCGGTGGCAGCCCGGTCAGTTGCCGCATCGGCATGGCGGTACTGGATGTGATGCAGGAAGAAGGCCTGTGGGACAACGCCCGCGACACCGGGCGCTACTTCAAGGCCCGCCTGCAGGCGCTGGTCGACAAGCATCCGCTGGCCGGCGCAGCGCATGGGTCTGGCTTCTACCTGGGGCTTGAACTGGTGCGCAATCGCGAAACGCTGGAGCCGGCTACCGAAGAAACCATGGCCCTGTGCGACCGTCTGCGTGAGCTGGGCATCTTCATGCAACCCACCGGCGACTACCTGAACATTCTCAAGATCAAACCGCCGATGTGCACCACCCGGGCGAGCGTGGACTACTTTGTCGACAGCATTGACCGGGTGCTGGGCGAGGGGCTGTAAGGTTGGGGTGAAGGCCTAGAGGTGCCTGCCGTGGGTTTTGCGGTGGCGCACAAATCGAGCGCCGCACGGGCGGCGCTCGATCTCACAGGCGCTGAAAACACCCCGCCAAACACCCCAAAACCCCCAAGGCATGTTCAAATAAACACCCCATACTTGCCCCACCATGATCAGGTTTACTGACAATGGCCTTTTCCAGCGACTCCCTGGCAATCTTCCTCGCCGTGCTCGACGCCGGGTCGTTCTCGGCCGCCGCCCGCAAGCTGGGCCGTGTGCCTTCAGCCGTCAGCATGGCGGTCGCCCAGCTGGAAGCAGAACTGGACCTGGTGCTGTTCGATCGGGCCACGCGCAAGGCCTTGCCCACCAGCGCCGCCCTGGCGCTGGAGCCGCAAGCCAGGCAGGTGATCTGCCAGCTCAACCTGCTCGACGCCCAGGCCCTGCAACTGCACAAGGGCCTGGAAAAGCGCCTGACCATCGCCATGGCCCCCGAACTGCAAACCGGCCGCTGGAGCCAGCCACTGGAAGTTTTGGCCCAGGAGTTTCCCAGCCTGGAAATCGAAGTGCGCTCGGCCACGCAGACCGAAGCCGTTCGCTTGCTGCACGAAGGCAGCGTGCAACTGGCGCTGGTGTTCGAGCGGCCCGGTATCGACGAACGGGAGTCGTTCCTTGAAGCCGGCAGCCAGCTGCTGGTAGCGGTCGCTTCGCCCCGCCACCCTGCCGGCCAGAACAGCGGCACGCCATTGCCTGAAGAAGCCTTTGCAGAACAGCGGCAGATCATCGTGGCCTCGGGCAAGGCCACCGGGTCGGATCCGCGGATGGTGCTGTCGCGGCGCATCTGGCTGACCGACAGCTACCTGGCCACGCTGGACTTGGTGCAGTCTGGCCTCGGCTGGGCCTACCTGCCGCAGCCGCTGGTCGAACCGCTGATTGCCTCAGGCGCACTGGCAGAGGTGCGCTTTGACAACATGGCCAGCCGCTTGCGCTTGTGGGTGGATATCATCTGGGTCAAGCCGCGCCCCTTGGGCTTGGGAGCGCGGCGCTATCTGGAAATCATGCGCCAGCTGTTCGACAGGGAGCCGGCCAGAACCTGATGCCCTTTCACCCACCGGGGTAGATGCCCGGATCAAGCGACCGGCGCTACCAACCTGTACCCTACCCCCGCCTCGGTAATGATGAACCGTGGCGCCGTGGGGTCATCACCCAGCTTCTGGCGCAGATGCCCGACCACGATCCGCAAGTAATGGGTGTCTTCCACATGGGTAGGCCCCCAGATGTCCTTGAGCAACTGCTGCTGGGTAATCACCCGCCCCGGATGCCCGGCCAACAGCGCCAGCAAGGCATACTCCTTGCGCGTCAGCGCCACCTCGACGCCCTCCAGCGTCACCCGGCGGAAGGCAAAATCCACGGTCAACGGCCCGAAGCTGGCCGCCACCTCCGAACCACCGGTCTGCGGCACCTGGCGCAGCAGGGCACGCACCCGCGCCAAGAACTCCTGGATGCCGAAGGGCTTGGTCACATAGTCGTTCGCCCCGCCATCCAGCGCATCCAC
The DNA here is from genome assembly GCF_000730605.1 of Pseudomonas monteilii NBRC 103158 = DSM 14164. Lineage (GTDB taxonomy): Bacteria > Pseudomonadota > Gammaproteobacteria > Pseudomonadales > Pseudomonadaceae > Aquipseudomonas > Aquipseudomonas monteilii. The sequence goes on from NZ_BBIS01000019.1 coordinate 39,997, forward strand.
CTTCTGGACCTCACCGGCGCGCACCGACAACACCATTACCGGCACCGCACTCCACTCGCGCAGCTCACGCAGCACCTGCTGGCCGTCCATGTCCGGCAGGCCCAGGTCCAGCACCACCAGGTCCGGCTTGCCCAATGCTGCCTGAGTGAGCCCTTCCTCACCGGTTGCGGCTTCGATCACCTTGTAACCCTGGGAGGCCAGGCTGATGCGCAGGAACTTGCGGATCTGCGGTTCATCGTCGATGACCAACAGGGTGGCGGACTGGCTCATGGGGTTTCGCTTTCGGCTTCAGGTTGAGGAGGCAGTGGCAAGCATAGAGTGATGCCGGTGCCCTGGCCATCGATGCCTTCGCCTACCAGAATCTGCCCGCCATGGGCGCCGATCATGCCCTGGCAGATGGCCAGGCCCAGGCCGGTACCCTGCCCGCCACGGTCACCACGGGCGGCGGTATAGAACATGTCGAAGATCTTCTCGCGGTCGGCCACCGGAATGCCGGGGCCTTGGTCAAGGACGGCAAAACGCAACTGCATGTCCTGCACCGATACGTGGAGTTCAAGCCGACCATTGGCCGGCGAGAACCGTGCCGCGTTTTCCAGCACATTGACCAGCGCCTGCTCGATCAGCGCTGCATGCACGAACAGCAGCGGCAGCTCGGCCGGCACGTCAGTGTGCACACGCAACGGGGCAAGCACTACGCGCAGGCGGTTGAGCGCACTGCCAGCGATGTCGCCCGGCGCCACCCAGTCGCGTGCCAGCTTGAGGCCGCCGTGGCCCAGGCGGGTCATGTCCAACAGGTTCTGGATGTAGCGGTCGAGGCGCTCGGCCTCGTTGCGGGTGCCTTCCAACAGCTCACGGCGGTCTTCAGGCGGGATGGCCTCGCCCAACGCCAGCAGGCTGTCGATGCTGCCACGCATGGCGGTCAACGGCGTGCGCAAGTCGTGGGAAACGGACGCCAGCAAGGCACTGCGCAACTGCTCGGTTTCGCCATGCAGGCGTGCGGCCTCCAGCTGCTCGGCCAGGCGGGCGCGGGCCAACGCCTGCGCCAGCGGCTGGCCAAGGGCGGTGAGCAGGCGCCGGCGCGGGTCGCTGAGCGGCTGGCCGGAACGCGGGCGTACACCGAGCAGGGCCAGGGGTTGTTCGTCTACCGCCAGCGGCCACCACCACCAGCGGCCATTGGGTAGGGTGTCACTGCCATGGCCGGCGGCCTGGCCATGCTGCCAGGCCCATTGCGCGGCGGCGCGTTCGTTTTCGCTAAAGGCGTGGGCTTCACCACTGGCCACCTGCAGCTGGCCTTCGGCGTTGCGCTCCAGCAGGCACACCTGCATATCCTGCCAGCCATCCAGATGCTGGCCGGCGGCATTGAAGACGGCCTGGCGGTCGGTGGCCACCGTCAGCCGGCGCGACAGGTCGAGCAACTGGCTGGTCTGTGCCTGGGTCTCGCGCAGCGCCTGCAGTTGGCGACGCTGGCGGGCGGCCAGGTTGCCGGTTAGCGCGGCCATCAGCAGGAAGAACACCAGGGTCAGCACATCTTCTTCACGCTGGATGCTGAACGAGAAGTTGGGCGGAATGAACAGGAAATCGTAAGTCAGGAACGACAACGCAGCACAGGCCAGCGCAGGCCCCAGGCTGCTGCGTACCGCCACCAGCAACACCGCTGCCAGGAACACCAGCGAAATGTTTGGCAACGCCAGCACACTCGACACCGCCCAGGACAGGCCTGCTGCCATGACGGTGGCCACTAGCGCCAGCAGGTAATGCCGCCACACCCACACCCGCCGCACCGCCGAACGCGGCGCTTGCGGCTGCACATCGCGGTCCAGCACGTTGATTTCCAGGCCATGGCTCTCACGCAACAGCCGCGCAGCCACCCCGGCACCGAACAGGCGCCGACGCAGGCGGTCGCGGGACTGCCCGACCAGCACCAGGCTGGCCCGTCGCTCGGCGGCATGCTGGATCAACGTGCGCGCCACTTCGCCGGCACGCAGCAGCACCACCTCCCCGCCCAGGCGCTCGGCCAGTTGCTGCGCGGCCTGCAGGCGATGGCGAGCGGTTTCGTCACGCAGGCGGCCGTTGTCCACATGCACCATGCTCCAGGGCAGGTGGCGGCGCTGGGCCACGCGGCTGGCATGACGCACCAGGCGCTCGGCCTGGTCGTCGCCATCCACGCCCACCAGCAACCGGCCACGCAATGCCGGAGCCTCCTGGCCGCGCTGACGATAGCCATGGGCCAGGTCGGCATCGACCTGCGCGGCGGCAGTCTGCATGGCCAGTTCGCGCAGCGCGGTTAGGTTGGTTTGCGAGAAGTACGCGTCGATCGCGGCCCGCGCCTGCTCCGGTACGTACACCTTGCCTTCGCGCAAGCGTTCGAGCAGCTCGCGCGGCGGCAAGTCGATCAGCACCAGCTCGAAAGCTTCCTGCAACACCCAGTCCGGCAGGGTTTCGCGTACGAGCACGCCGGTAATGTCGCGCACCTTGTCGTTGAGGCTTTCCAGGTGCTGGACGTTGACCGTGGTGTACACGTCGATGCCGGCGGCCAGCAATTCCTGCACGTCCTGCCAGCGCTTGGCGTGCCGGCTGCCGGGGGCATTGGTGTGGGCCAGTTCGTCGACCAGGGCCAGTGTTGGCGCGACCTTGAGCAGGCCGTCGAGGTCCATTTCTTCAAGCGTGACGCCGCGGTACTGGCTGCGCAGCAGGGGTTGCTGCGGCAGGCCGGCGAGCAACGCCTCGGTTTCGGCGCGGCCGTGGGTTTCGACAACCCCCGCAAGCACCTGAACGCCCTGGCGTTGCAGGGCGTGGGCGGCCTGGAGCATGGCAAAGGTTTTGCCGACGCCGGGGGCGGCGCCGAGGAAGACCTTGAGCCGGCCCCGGCCTGTGCGAGGGAGGTTAGCCAGCAGCGCGTCTGCGCGGGCGGAGTCACTCATGTTTCATCCTTCAGAATCTGTGACGGTCGACCAAAGGGCCTACTTTGCCCGCGAAGGGCCGCAGAGCGGCCCCAACATCAGTGGTTCAAATGCTCAAGTGCCTGGTTCAGCGCCAGCACATTGACCACCGGCGGGCCGATCAATGGGTGGAGGGTGGCCTCTTCCACCAAGGCTTGCAAGCGCTCCTCCGGCAGTTGCCGCGCTGCTGCCACGCGCGGAATCTGGTAAGCCACAGCCTCTGGCGGCAGGTGCGGGTCAAGACCGCTGCCCGAGGTGGTCAGCAAAGCCTGCGGTACCGGGCCCTGCGGCGCCTGGTACAGCGTTGCGGCGTCCCCCTTGACCCGCTCGGCCAGCGCCGGGTTACTCGGCGACAGGTTGCTGGCACCGCTGGCCACGGTGGCATAGGCACCCGCCGAAGGCCGCGCATGGAACCAGCCATCACCCTTGAACGCCTGGGCGATCAGCGCCGAGCCACGCACCTGCCCCTGGTCATCGAGCACCAGGCTGCCATTGGCCTGTTCCGGGAAAGCGACCTGGGCAATGCCCGTGACCGCCAGCGGATACAGCGCGCCAGTCACCAGCGTCATCAACAGAGCCAGGCTCAACGCCGGGCGTACATAAGCATTCATGGCGGCCTCCTCAGACCAGGTTCAGGGCATTGAGCAGCAGGTCGATCAGCTTGATCCCGGCAAACGGCACCACAATGCCGCCCAGCCCGTAGATCAGCAGGTTGCGCCGCAACAGATGCGCCGCACTGGCCGCCTGCACCCGCACGCCACGCAGCGCCAGCGGGATCAGCGCGATGATGATCAGCGCGTTGAACACGATGGCCGACAGGATCGCGCTCTGCGGGCTGGCCAGGTGCATCAGGTTGAGCACGCCCAGCTGTGGATAGATGGCAGCGAACAGCGCCGGCAGGATGGCGAAGTACTTGGCCACATCGTTGGCAATGGAGAACGTGGTCAGTGCGCCACGGGTGACCAGCAGTTCCTTGCCGACCTGTACCACGTCCAGCAGCTTGGTCGGGTCGCTGTCCAGGTCGACCATGTTGGCCGCCTCGCGCGCGGCCTGGGTGCCGTCGTTCATGGCCATGCCCACATCGGCCTGCGCCAGTGCCGGGGCGTCGTTGGCACCGTCGCCGCACATGGCCACCAGGCGGCCGTCGTTCTGCTCCTGGCGGATACGCGCCAGTTTCTTCTCAGGGGTGGCCTCGGCCAGTACGTCATCCACCCCCGCTTCGGCTGCGATGGCGGCGGCGGTCAGCGGGTTGTCGCCGGTCACCATCACCGTGCGAATGCCCAGTTTGCGCAACTCGGCGAAGCGCTCGCGGATACCCGGCTTGACCACGTCCTTGAGGTGGATCACGCCAAGCAGGCGCTTGTCGATGCACACCAGCAGCGGTGTGCCGCCACTTTGGGCGATGCGCTCCACTTCGCGGGCCAGCGCCGGGGGCATTTCCAGCCGTTGCATGCCGACGAACGCCAGCACCGCATCGACGGCGCCCTTGCGGTAGCGGTGCTGCTGGAAGTCGATACCCGACAGACGTGTTTCGGCACTGAACGCCACGGCCTCGAACTGCCCGGCAGCCGGTTCGATAAAGTCGTGCAGTTGGCGCAGGTACTCGACAATCGACTTGCCTTCGGCGGTGTCATCGGCCAGCGAGGCCAGCAGCGCCCCCTCCCCCAATTCCTTGGCGGTGATGCCCGGTGCAGCATGCAGCGCGCTGCAGCGGCGGTTGCCAAAGGTGATGGTGCCGGTCTTGTCGAGCATCAGCGTATGCACATCACCGGCTGCTTCCACCGCCCGGCCGGAACGGGCGATGACGTTCAAGCGCACCAGACGGTCCATGCCGGCGATGCCGATGGCCGACAGCAGGCCGCCGATGGTGGTAGGGATCAGCGTCACCAGCAGCGCGGCCAGGAAAATCAGCGGCAGGCTGCCACCCGCGAAATGGGCGAACGGCTGCAAGGTCACCACCACGATCAGGAAGATCAGCGTCAGGCCGATCAGCAGGATGTCGAGGGCAATCTCGTTCGGCGTTTTCTGGCGCTTGGCGCCTTCGACCAAGGCAATCATGCGGTCGAGGGTCGATTCGCCCGGGTTGCTGGTGATACGGATCAACAGCCAGTCGGAGACCAGCCGGGTATTGCCGGTCACGGCCGAGCGGTCGCCGCCGGATTCACGGATCACGGGGGCAGACTCACCGGTAATGGCGGCCTCGTTGACCGCCGCGATACCTTCCAGCACCTCGCCGTCGCCGGGGATCATTTCGCCCGCGACTACGCGCACTACGTCATCTTTGCGCAATGCGCTGGCTGCAATGGTTTCGTAGCTGCCATCACGCTTGCGACGCTGTGCGGTCAAGCCTTGGCTACCGGCCTTGAGGCTGTCGGCGCGGGCCTTGCCACGGCCTTCGGCCAGCGCCTCGGCAAAGTTGGCGAACAGCACGGTAAACCACAGCCACAGGGCGATTTGCACGGCAACCCCGGTGCTCACGCCACTGCCGGGAGCGAAGCACAGCACAGTGGTCAGCACCGCGGTCAGGGCCACCACCAGCATCACCGGCGAACGTTTGAGCTGGCGCGGGTCGAGCTTGACGAACGCCTGCACCAGCGCCGGGCGCCACAACGCGGCGAAGCGAGTCTGGTCCTTGGCGGTGTGCCGCGCTTTAACTTCAGGAATGGGCATGTTCATGGTCAGTCCTCAGAAACCCAAGCTCAGGTGTTCGGCGATTGGCCCCAAGGCCAGGGTCGGCAGGAAGGTAAGGCCACCCACCAGCAGGATGGTCACCAGCAGCAGGCCGGTGAACAGCGGGCCGTGGGTGGGGAAGCTGTTCTGCCCCTGCGGTGCGCTTTTCTTCGCTGCCAGGCTGCCAGCTAAGGCCAGGATCGGCAGGATGTAGCCGAAGCGGCCGATGAGCATGGCCAGGCCGATCATCAGGTTGTGGTACACCGTGTTGGCACCGAAGCCGGCGAAGGCCGAGCCATTGTTGGCCGTGCCCGAGGTGTAGGCGTACAGCAACTGGCTGAAACCGTGCGCCCCCGGGTTGCTGACCGCACCCGCCGGGCCAGGCAGGCTGGCGGCGATAGCGCCCAGCACCAGCACGCCGACCGGCATCACCAGCAGGGTTGCCACCAGCAACTGCACCTCACGGGCTTGCAGCTTCTTGCCCAGGTATTCCGGGGTGCGGCCAATCATCAGCCCGGCCAGGAACACCGCGATCAACACGAACAACAGCATCCCGTACAGCCCGGCGCCGACGCCGCCGAAAATCACCTCGCCCACCATCATGTTGACCATCGCCACCATGCTGGTCAGCGGGTTGAGGCTATCGTGCATGGCGTTGACCGAGCCGTTGGAGGCTGCAGTGGTGGTGACCGTCCACAACACCGAACCGGTGGTGCCAAAACGGCTTTCCTTGCCTTCCATGGGGGCCGCCTGTTGCACCTGGGTGCTTTCCAGCGCCGGGTTGGGCTGGTACTCGGACCACAACGCGGTGCTGCCGCCAATCAGGAACAGGGCAAGCATGCAGGCGAGGATCGCGCGGCTCTGACGCAGGTCCTTCACGTAGTGGCCGAACGTGAACACCAGCGCCACCGGAATGAGGATAATCGACGCCACCTCGAACAGGTTGCTCCAGGCCGTGGGGTTTTCGAACGGGTGCGCCGAGTTGACACCGAAGAAGCCACCGCCGTTGGTACCCAGTTGCTTGATGGCGATCTGGCTGGCGGCCGGCCCCAGCGGTATGGTCTGATCAGCCCCTTGCAGGGTCAGCGCATGGGCGTAGTCGGCAAATGTCTGCGGCACGCCCTGCGACACCAGCAGCAGCGCCAGCAGCAGGCACAGCGGCAGCAAGACATAGAGGGTGGCGCGGGTCATGTCGACCCAGAAATTGCCCAGCGTCGTTGCACTGCGCCGGGCAATGCCGCGACACAACGCGACCAGCACGGCCAGGCCGGTGGCGGCACTGACAAAGTTCTGTACGGTCAGGCCAAGCATCTGGCTGAGGTAGCTGACCGATGCCTCACCACTGTAGGCCTGCCAGTTGGTGTTGGTGACGAAGCTGACCGCTGTGTTGAACGCCAACGACCACTCCTGGCCTGGCAAATGCTGCGGGTTGAGCGGCAGATAGCCCTGCAACAGCAACACGGCGAACAGCAGCAGGAATCCGGCCAGGTTGAAGGCCAGTAGTGCCAGGGTGTATTGCCGCCAGTTCTGCTCCTGGCTGGCGTTCACGCCCGCTAGCCGGTAGCAGGCCTGCTCGACCGGGCTCAGCAGCGGCGACAGCCAGGTGCGCTGGCCTTCCATGACCCTGTAGTAGAACCGCCCGAGCCAGGGTGCCGGTAGCAGCACGATGGCAAAGAACGCCAGCAGCAAGGCGAAATCGTAACTGTGCATGGCCGCTCCCTAGCTGCGATCGGCGCGCAGCAGCGCCACCAGCAGATAAAACGCCAAGGCCACTGCCAGCAGCAGTGACAGCCCGTCGAGCATGTTCATGAGTGGTTCTCCCCGTGGTGCGGCTTGTGCCGCTATGGGGAAATTGTCTGAGGGAGGGGCGTAAAGAGGCGAGATCGGGGGGTGTGGGTGGGTATAAAGAAAGCGTAAAAATCAGCTTTGTGGGTTGTCTTTACTGGCCTCTTCGCGGGCAAGCCCGCGAAGAGGCCGATACAGGCTTACTGCTGGGGAGGTTGCTGCGCAGCGTTTCGGCTCCAGTCCAGCAGCAGGCTGTACCCGACCGCGAGCAAGGTCGGCCCGATGAACAGGCCAATGAAGCCAAAGGCAAGCAATCCACCGAACACTCCCAACAGCACGATCACCAGTGGCAGGTTACCGCCACGGCTGATCAGGTACGGTTTGAGCACGTTGTCCACACCGCTGATGACAAAGGTGCCCCAGATGCCCAGGAACACCGCCATGCCGTACTCGCCCTTCCACACCAACCAGGCCGTGGCCGGGATCCAGGCCAGTGGTGGGCCCATGGGGATCAGGCTGAGCATGAAGGTCACCAGGCCCAGCACGATGGCACCCGGCACGCCGGCAATCAGGAAGCCGATCAGTGCGAGCACAGCCTGCGCAGCCGCTGTGCCAATCACCCCGTTCACCACCCGCTGAACGGTGGCCGCCACCAGTTCCAGGTAGTACTCGCCGCGATCACCCATCAGGCGGTGCAGCAAGCGCAATACGAACGCCGACAAGCGAGGGCCGTCACGGTAGAAAAAGAACACGAACACCAGGCTAAGGGTCAGTTCCAGCACACCGCTGCCGATCTGCGCACTGCGCGCCAGCAACCAGTTGCCCACCTGCCCGAAGTAGGGCTTGACCGACGCCAGCAATGCCGCCCCCTGCTGGTCGAGCGACTGCCACCAGCTGACCAGGCGCTCACCAACGAACGGTATGCCCCCCAACCAGGCCGGTGCATCGGGCAAACCGTCCACCTGCACGTCGCGCACGAACGCCGTGGCATCGCGAATATGATCGGCCAGGTTGAACCCCAGCCACACCAGCGGCAATGCCACAATCAGGATCCAGGCGGTGGTCAACAGGCTGGCCGCCAAGGTTTCGCGCCCGCCCAGCACACGCGTGAGCAAGCGCATCAACGGCCAGCTGGCAAAAGCCAGGATGGCCCCCCACAGCAACGCCGAGATGAACGGTGCCATCACCCACAGGCCGGCCCCCAGCAACGCCAACAGCAGAATCTGAACCAGCAGGCGATCATTGTTAACCATGCCGGCGCTCGTTCAACGGATCAGTTCAAGGTGCAGGCCGTCGGTGGGCGCGCTGCCGACTTCAAGGCGGCCATTGCGCACCCCTGCCTTGACCAGCGCCTCGCGCCAAGCTTCGGCCTGAGCGCCACTGAGGCTGGCACGCAGGGTGCTGTCCAGGTTCAGGCTGCGGGCCAGCAAATTCACCCAGGTGTCTTGCGGCGCAGCCAGGTCAGGATAGTCGAGCTTGCCGGTGTCGCGCATTTCGCGCAGCACCGTGGCGGCGGTCGGCAGCAGTTCGCCCAACGGGTTGCCGGCGACGAACTCTTCCACATGCAGGTAGGCGCGGCGGTTGCCCCGGGTAACGCTGTACAGCGCGACCAGGGTGTCGGCCTCTTCCGCCGAGCGACGCAGCAAGATGAAGGCCTGCTGTTCGTCACCACCGTTCAGGCGGGCATTGGCAAACACATCGTTGGCCCACAGGCTGGCTTCGCCGCAATCGCGGCCTTGGCACCAGAACAACGGGTAACCACCGTAGCGCTGCAGTTCTTCACGGGCAGTGGTGAAGGCTTCGCGGGCGGTGCGTTCGACCGGCAGTTCGTAGGTGACCGAGCTGACCTGACCACGGCTTTCGACCTTGTCTTCGACCCGCAGGCGGCCGCTGATCTTGCGCAGCGGGCCCATCGGGTAGACGCGTTCCTGCTCCACGGCCGGACGCTGGTCGACGACCTTGGCGTCCACCGGCACCGGCAGGCTGCCGGCCCACAACACGGGGCTGGCGAACACCAGGCAGGCGGCTACGGCATTACGGATGGCAACAGGCGCGCTCATTGGCGACCCAGGCGGCGCCCTGCGCCGAAATGAAGCTCCAGGATGTCTGGCAGTTGCATGGTTGTCTCCCTGTTCAACCCGCCAAGCCTCGACAGTTGTCCGGTGCAAGTCAAGCAAAGCCAAAGAAGCGATTGAAACAGTCTGCGACAAGGGCCGCGCCCTGCTCATCGTTCAGGTGCAGGTGATGGCCACCGGGAAGCGTCACCTGCTCAAAGGGTAGCTGCTCCAGCAACGCGGTGTGGCGCACCAGCATGCCATCGGCGGCAACCACTAGCTGCGCCGGGCAATCCACCCTGCGCACATAGGCCATGGCCTGGGCTTCGCTCAGGCGTAGTGGCGATGGCAAGGTCAGGCGGCTGTCACTGCGCCAGCTGTAACCGCCCGGCACCGGCATGAGGCCGCGCTGGGCCAGCAGTTCGGCGGCCTCGCGGCTGACCGCGACCATGCCTTTCATCCGGGCATGCACACCTTCCTCCAGCGTGGCGTACACCGACTTGCGCTTACCGTCCAGCCGCAGCTGGGCCTGCAGTGCCATCCCCAAACGTTCGCCTGCATCCTGCTCGGCACCGGTTGGCGGGATGACGCCGTCGATCAACGCCAGATGGCTGACCCGGTCGGGCAAGGCGCCAGCCAGCTGCACCGAAATGATTGCCCCAAGTGAATGCCCCAACAGTGCAAAACGCTGCCAACCGAGCTGCTCAGCCACCCGCAGCACATCATGGGCATAGTCGGCCAAGGCATAACCGGCGCCAGGCGGGCGGTGTTCGGAGTAACCGTGCCCGGCCAGGTCCAGGGCGACGATGCGCAGGCCTTTGAGTTGTGGCGCCAGGCGGGCGAAGCTGTTGGCGTTGTCCAGCCAGCCGTGTAGGGCAATCACCGGCAGCCCGTCCTCGGGGCCGAACAGGTGCGCGGCCAGCTCGATATGGCCCAGGTTCAGGCGGATTTCTTCGACGTGTGCGCTCATGCCTGACTCCAGCGGTCGAACAGGCCCTTGATCAGGCTGGCGGTGTCTGCGGGGCGCTCTAGCGGGAACATGTGCCCGCCCGGCACGCTGTGATATTCACCCTGGGGCATGCCCCGTACGGCCAGGGTGTGGTGGCGGCGAATGACATTGCTACGGTCGCCGCGCACCATGGCCAGCGGCACCTGCAACTGCCGCGCGGGCGCCGGGCTGGTATGCGGGATGCTGCGGTAGATGCTGATTTCGGTAGCCGGGTCGAAGCGTAGCTGCAGGCCCTGCTCTGCCGCCTGCAAGCCGTGTTCGACATAGGCGTCGAGGCAGTCGGGATCGAAATGGCGGAACAGTGACTTGGCGGCGAAATAGTCCCGGGCGCTGTCGCGGTCATTGAACGTTTCGCGGCGCCCCAACGTCCGCCCGGCCGGGGTGATACGGTCGATGAAGCCAAAGCGCTTGGCGGTGCGCAGCAGCCATTGATCGGCGCGGGTGAGTACTGGCGAGTCGAGCATCACCACGCCACGGTAGTACTCGGGGCAGCGCAAGGCAGCATGCAGGTGCAATACGCCACCCAGCGAGTGGCCGACACCCCAGACCGGCTGGTCCTGTTGCGCCAGGTGGTGCAACAGTTCATCGACCAGGCTCTGCCAGTTGTCATTCACCGGAAAGCGTGGATCGTGCCCATGCTGGGCCAGGTGCTGCACCTGGTAGTCCGGCGCCAGGGCAGCGAACAGCTTGCCGTACGTGGCCGAGGGGAAACCGTTGGCATGGGCGAAGAAGATCTGCTGCGGCATGGCGCCTGGTCCGGACGGAGGATGATGGCTCATTGTCGGCATCGGCGCGCCGTTCGGCAACGTCCGGAAAGGTCATCGGCGAGGGCTATCAGGTCACGCAGACCGGTCGAAACTGGCCAGTGAACGGCGCAGGCAGGCTTGCATGTAGGCCAACTGGCTTTCCAGTGCTTCGCGGGCCAGGCGCTGGTCCTTATAATCAAGCTGAAGGCGACGCAGAGCCAGGCAACTGGTTTGCAGCAAATGAGACACCCGCTGGCAGGTATCTTGAAGGATAAGAAAGTCCTGCAGACTGTTCTCTCTATCAGCAGCATTCAGCACGCTGCTGGCGTTGACTGTTTTCATCAGGCCATAGAGCTTGGCATCGGCCGAATCGCGTAGCAGGCTGTATCGGGCGAAGTCCAGAGCGACACCTTGCTCAACCATGTCCAAGGTAGGTTGCAAATCCACGGCGCTCAGCAACGCCCCCCTCTCACCCTTCATTCGCTGCTCCATGCCTTTTGCTTTCAGGCACGCTAGCAAGGGGCCACTCACTGCGGCAACTGACAAAAATGCCAGTTGCCTTACCGGTTTCAGGGTTTCAAGGCGGATAACTGATCCCTTTGAGGGTCATCAGCCCAGCCAGCGGCCAATCCCCTTCCAGTTCCGCCAGGCTGGCGGTGCTCATGGCTGCGGGATGCTGCTGATGGCCATGCTCCAGCGCCCCGACCAAGGTCCCCACCAACGGCTGGTGGCTGACCAGCAGTACATGCTCCAGACCCAGTCGCTCGATTTCACCGATCACCTGCTGCACGTCACTTTCAGGGGTCAGCCAGGGCACGGTACGCACCGGCTCGCCGAAGCCCAGTGTGTCATGCACCAGCGCCGCCGTTTGCTGGGCGCGCACGTAGGGGCTGGCAATAATTGCCTGCAACGGCTGCCCGAGCAGGCGAGCAGCGCTGTGCAGCACCTGCTCGCGGCCATGGGCAGTCAAACGGCGTTCGGCATCCGTGTTGGCCCGTGGCTCCGCTTCACCGTGGCGCAGTACCCACAGCTTCACAGCTTGGGTTCCTCGTCACGCACCGGGTGTGGGGCCGGCGCCACGGCATGCGCTGCTTCACCTTCCGGCGCACGCGGCGCAGGCCAGTCAGAGAACGGCCATGGCTTCTGGTCGCTGTGGAAGCTGCCAAAGCGGCCGATCTGCGCCAGGAACTGGCTCAGGCTGTCGCCGAAGTTCATCAGGCTGGCGCTGGGTGCGCCGTACACCAGACGGTAGATCAGCTGCACCAGCACCAGCCCACCCAACAACAGTTCGGCCAGCTGCCAGACCACCAGGAACACCAGCATCCACAGCACCCGCAGGATGATCGACTCGCGCTGGGCGCGTTCGGGCGTATCGTTCATGTGTCGCTCCTTGCTCGTGTCAGAGCCGCCAAAGGCTCAGTTGAAACCGCTGATGGAAATGAAATCGACATCGGTCTTGGGTTCGGCGCGCATCAGGTGCTCGATCACCTGGTTCAGCGTGCGGCCTTCGAACAGGATGGCATGCAGGCCCGCCACCAGTGGCATGTAGACCTGCACTTCCTGGGCTTTGGCCTTGAGCACCTTGATGGTATTGACGCCTTCGGCCACTTCGCCCAGGCGGTTGACCGCCTCTTCCAGGCTATGACCCTGGCCCAGCGCGTAACCCACCTGATAGTTGCGGCTCTTGGGCGAGGAACAGGTGACGATCAGGTCACCGACACCGGCCAGGCCGAGGAAGGTCATGGGGTTGGCCCCCTGACTGACGGCAAAGCGAGTCATTTCGGCCAAGGCACGGGTAATCAGCATGCTCTTGGTGTTCTCGCCCATGCCCAGCGCAACGGCCATGCCGGCGATGATGGCGTAGACGTTTTTCAACGCGCCACCCAGCTCGACACCAAAGCGGTCAGCGCTGGCATAGACACGGAACGTGCGCCCATGCAGCACAGCCTGCACCTGCTTGCAGAGTTTTTCGTCCTCGCTGGCGACCACCGTTGCAGTCAGCGCGTGCTCGGCGATTTCGCGGGCAAGGTTAGGGCCCGATAACACGCCGATACGCGCTTCGGGGGCAATTTCTTCAAGGATCTGGCTCATCAGCTTGAAGCTTTGCGCTTCGATGCCCTTGGTCAGGCTGACCAGGCCCTTGCCGCGCAGCAGCTCGGCATGTGGCGCCAGCACGCTGCGCAAGGCGCTCGACGGCAGGGCAACGAAGATCAGCTCGCTGGCCTGCAGGGTCGCCAGCAGGTCATTGACCGGCTCGACGCCATCATGCAGACGGATACCCTTGAGGTAGCGCGGATTCTCTCGATTGACGCGCATGGCCTCGGCTTGCGCCGGGTCGCGCATCCATTGACGCACCGGCACACCGTTTTCCGCCAGCAGGTTCGCCACGGCGGTGCCAAAGCTGCCGCCTCCCAGAACTGCAACAGGTTGCTGTTCAGTCATATCCAATCCGTTAAAGCCAAAAATTAAGTGGCGACCCCGCCATTATACGGCTCGCCTGCTACAGAACCAGTCTCTGTTCCCGCGAAAGGGACAGGCTCGCTCATGCAGGTCACTGGCAAATGCGCCACGGTCAGTTACCATGCCTGTTTCAATCCTGATACAAGGCCGCCCTGTGTTCCCTGGCACGCCCCCGTACCCGCGCCTGCTCATACTGACCGCTCTGCTCGGCAGCCCGGCTGTGGCCGACGACCTGTTCATCGACAACACCGACCTGCCCCAGGTTCTGACTGCCACACGCCTGAAACAATCCCCGGCGGCAGTCCCGGGTAGCATGACCGTGCTCGACAGCGAGCTGATCCGTGCCAGTGGCGCCCGCGACATCCCCGAATTGCTGCGCTTGGTGCCGGGCATGATGATTGGCTACGGTGCCGGTAACCAACCCACGGTCAACTACCACGGCAGCAACGTCAACGATGCACGCCGCATGCAGGTACTGATCGATGGCCGCTCGGTGTACCGCGCGGGCCTGGCCACCGTGGACTGGAGCGACATCCCTCTGGCCATGGAGGATATCGAGCGCATCGAAGTGTTCCGCGGCCCGAACACCGTCAGCTACGGCGCCAACGCGCTGATGGCGGTGGTCAACATCCTCACCCGCAACCCTGCCGACAGCCATGGCACGCGGCTGAAGATGACCCGCGGCCAGGATGGCATCAACGACTTCTATGCCAGCCACGGCTTTGGCTGGGACGGCGGCGACATGCGCCTGTCGCTGTCCGGCCAGCAGGACGATGGTTTCGATGAAAACCAGTTTGGCCAGGATTACCGCGACAGCCGCCGGCTTACCCGCTTCAACCTCAGCGCCAGCCACAGCCTGGCAGTGGACCAGACCCTGGAGTGGCAACTGGCGGCGAAGGAAGGCAGCAACCAGCGGCCTTATACCTATAAGCCGGTCTTCCCCTATGTCACCCAGCAAGGTGACAACGCTGACGTCAATGCCAAGGACTACGCGGGCTCGGTGCGCTGGAGCATCGACTTCAACCCTGAGCACAGCCTGTATGTTCAGGGCTCGGCGCAGCACTTCGACCGTCAGCAGGTCTGGCGTGCCTGCGATGCGGCGCTGTCATTCAGCCCCGAACTGACCCAGCTTTGGCAGATGAACCCAAATTTCGCCGAGCTGGTAGCGCGCGGCGCCAACAACCCACCATCCAGCAACAACCCACAAGAGCAGGCCCTGGTCGAAGCCATCAAGGATCAATGGAACAAACAGGGTGGTAGTAATGTGGTCTGCGGCGACGTCGACCAGAGCACCCGCGAAACCCGCTACGACCTGGAAATCCAGGACACCCTGAGCCTGACCGACAGCCTGCGCCTGCTCAGCGGCATGAACTACCGCTATGACCGGGCCGACTCGCAGACTTACTTCAACGGCAGCCTCGACGACCAGACCTGGCGCCTGTTCGGCCAGCTGGAATGGCGCGCCGACGAACACTGGATCCTGCAGGGAGGGGCCATGTTCGAAGACTCCCGCCTGTCTGGCAGCTCGCTGACCCCGCGCGTGGCGGTCAACTACCTGATTACCCCGCGCCATGGCCTGCGCGCCGTGTACTCCGAGGCCGTACGCTCGCCCGACATGTTCGAGAACAACGTCAACTGGAGCTACACGGTCAAGAACCTCACCCCCAATGCATTTGGCTTGCAAAACGGCGAGTATTTCGTCAAGACCCGTGGCCCCGGCGACCTCGAACAGGAACGCATGCGCTCGCGCGAGCTCGGCTACAACGGCTACTTCAGCGACATCGACCTGAGCATGGATGTAAAGCTGTTCTACGACGAGATCACGGGAATGATCAGCGAGCCCTTGAAGAACAACCAGTACATCGCCAGCAACGCCAACAAGGCCCGTTTCAGTGGCAGCGAAGCACAACTGGACTGGCGCCCCACCCTGCGCGATCGCCTGCGCCTGACCTACGCCTACGTCGATGCCTGGGCCAGCAACCCCGACGACCGCCGCCTCAGCGCCCACAACAGCGGCTCGGCCGGATGGATGCGCGAGTGGGGGGCTGGCTGGTCGAGCGCGCTGTTCTACTACGGCGACGATGCACTCAACCAGTACCGCTACGAGCGCCTGGACCTACGCCTGGCCAAGCGTTTTCGGGTGCATGGCAGCAACCTGGAGCTGGCGGCGCTGTGGCAGCAGCGCCTGGACGATGAGCCCACTACGGCAATCCAGAACCGCTACGACAGCCGCCACCGCCTGAGCGTCAGCGCGGAGCTGGAGTTCTGATGGCCGTGTTGCTGCGCCTGTTGCTGCTGTGCCTGTGGCCACTTGGGCCATTGTCAGCCAGTGAAATCCTGCTGGTGGGGGCTGAGGATCAACCCGGCATCCGCAGTTTTGTCGCGGCGCTGGAAAGCCGTCGACCGCATGACCATGTGCATTTTCTGACCACTGCCGAGCTGCCGCGCCCGAGCAAGCTCAAAGCGGACCAGCGCCTGATTCTGCTCGACAGCGCCGCGCTGGAATGGCGTCTGGGTGAAAACGCCGGCCCACCAGCCCTGGCCATGCGGGTCAGCCGGGTACAGGCTGAACAGCGCCTGGGAAAGTCGCGCCCTGCGTTCCTCACCTTGTTGTGGAGCGACGCGCCGCTGGGCCGGCAATTGCGCCTGACGCGCTACTTGTTGCCGCAGGCCCAGCGCATTGGCGTGCTGTACGGTGAACACAGCAGTTTCTTGCTCGATGAGCTGCGCCATGCTGCCCGCCCAATGGGCCTGGAGATCATTGCCCAGGACTGGTCCGACCCACGGGACAGCCGGCCGCTGCAGCACCTGCTAGGCAACAGCGATGTGCTGCTGGGCCTGGACGACCCCAACCTGTACAACTCCAAGACGGCGAAAAACCTGCTGCTGAGCAGCTATGGCCGGCAAATGGCACTGATCGGCCCGAACGCCGGGTTTGTGCGGGCCGGCGCCCTGGCCAGCACCTACAGCGATCAGGACGACTGGCTGGCGGAGCTCGACCAGTTGCTCGACCAGCCGCCAGCGCGCTGGCCACGCAGCCTGTACCCGGCGCGCTACGGCGTCAGTGGCAACCAGCAGGTGGCCCGCGCCCTGGGCCTTGAACCGATCGATCCGAACGCCGCTGCCAAAGCCCTGGCCGCAGGAGAACCCACCCCATGAGCAAGCGCCTGAGCTGGGATATCCACACCCGCACCCAGATCATCAGCCTGGGCCCTGCCTTGCTGCTGACCTTGCTGTTGATCAGCTTCTTTACCTTCGTGCGCATCCAGGACTTGCGCCAGGAGCTCAATCACACCGGGCAACTGATCGCCAATCAGCTGGCACCGGCATCAGAGTACGGGGTGATTTCGGGCAACAACGAAGTACTCGAAGGGCTGATGCGTGCCACCCTCAGCATCCCGCACGTACGCTTTCTGGAAGTGCAGGACAGCCGCAACCACATTCTGGTGTACGTCGAGCAGTCCGACGAAAGCGCCAACCGCGCGCAACAGGTTGAAGTGTTCCAGGCCCCCATCCGCCTGCAGCAAATCCGCCTGGACAACGACTTCCTGCAACAAGGCAAAGCCACCACCCCCGCCATCGGTGACGACTACCTGGGGCGGGTCATCGTTGGCATGTCCGATGACGCCTTCAGCCAGCGCCAGCAGGAAATCGTGATCAAAGCCGGCATCCTGGCGCTGTTCGCGCTGCTGTTCACCTTTTTGCTGGCGCGCCGCCTGGCCCTGAGTCTGGCCAAGCCTATCAGCGACATGGGCCATGCGGTAAAGGCTATTCAGCAAGGTCAGTACAACACCCCCTTGCCGGTGGTCGATGACAGCGAACTGGGCCACCTGGCACGCCACATCAACAACCTGGCCAGCGCCCTGGAACAGGCCAGCGATGAACAGAAGCAGGCCATTGCCGAGCTGATTCAGGCCCGTGAGGAGGCCGAGCAGGCCAACCGCGCCAAATCCGACTTCCTGGCGATGATGAGCCACGAGCTGCGCACGCCGATGAATGGCGTGCTGGGCATGCTGCAGCTGCTGGAGACCACATCGCTGAGCACCGAACAGGCCGATTACACGGCGGTCGCCAGCGAGTCCACCGGGCATTTGTTGAAGGTCATCAACGACATCCTCGATTTCTCGCGCATCGAACGCGCCGCGCTGCAACTGGAACACATCGACTTCAACCTGGGGGAGCTGATCACCAGCAGTGTCCAGTCGTTCCAGCACAGCGCCCAACAGCGCGGCCTGGGCCTGCACCTGCAACTGCCTGCCGGTATCAAGCAGCTGCAGGTGAACGGTGACCCCACACGCATCCGCCAGATCCTGCTGAACCTGGTGGGCAATGCCCTGAAGTTCACCGAACGCGGCCAGGTGCAGGTCGAAGCACGCTGGCAGGTGCTTGACCGGCAATTGATCTGGCTGACCTGTAGCGTACGCGACACGGGCATCGGCATTGACAGTGCCCGGCTGGAAATGATGTTCGTCGCCTTCCAGCAGGCCGACAGCTCGATTTCCCGCCGTTATGGCGGCACCGGGTTGGGGCTGTCGATCGCCCGCACCCTGGCCGAGCGCATGGGCGGCAAGCTGCGCGGTGAAAGCCGCGAAGGCCTGGGTTCGACCTTTACCCTGGAGATGCCGCTGGCACTTGCCAACCCTGCCCCCGTCCCGCTCGCGCCACCATTAGCTGCGCCAACGCCGGTCACCGACAATGACCAGGTACTGCTGGTTGAGGACAATCCGGTCAACCAGAGTGTCATCGAGGCCATGTTGCGCAGCCTGGGGATGGCCGTCTGCACCGCCGAGGATGGCCTGAAGGCGGTCGACCTGGTCGGCCGACAACGCTTTGCCGCCGTGCTGATGGATTGCCGCCTGCCGCACCTGGACGGCTATGAAGCCACCCGGCGCATCCGGCAGTTGCCCAACGGCGCCGGGCTACCGATCATCGCCTTGACCGCCAACGCCTTGCAGGGCGATCGGGAGCGTTGCATGGCTGCCGGCATGGACGACTACCTGAGCAAACCCTTGCGCCGCACCGAGCTGCAACGGGTGCTGCAACGCTGGTTACCCGGTCGGACAACCGCGACTGGCGATAAATGCTAAAGTGCGGCAGTCTTAAACACTGGACAGGACCTTCATCGGACCTGAAAATAGACGTTTCAGTGCACACCTGTACTTCTTTCACCAGGTGCGCTGTGACTTTCACCACAACGCAATAGTCTACCTGTAGGCTGCCGCCCCGAACGCGTTGCGTATCGGGCCGGCCGGGAAGGTTCATCCCCTGCCACAGGGGGTTATTGAGGAGCTCGCATGACCAAACAACACGCCTTTACTCGGGAAGACCTGCTGCGCTGCAGTCGCGGTGAGCTGTTCGGCCCAGGTAATGCGCAACTGCCCGCGCCGAACATGCTGATGGTCGATCGCATCACCCATATCAGCGAAGAAGGCGGCAAGTACGGCAAAGGTGAATTGGTCGCCGAGCTGGATATCAACCCGGACCTGTGGTTCTTCGCCTGCCATTTCGAAGGCGACCCGGTCATGCCGGGCTGCCTGGGCCTCGACGCCATGTGGCAGCTGGTGGGCTTCTTCCTCGGCTGGCAGGGCCTGCCGGGCCGAGGCCGCGCCCTGGGTTCGGGCGAGGTGAAGTTCTTTGGTCAGGTACTGCCTGAAGCCAAGAAAGTCACGTACAACATTCACATCAAGCGCGTCCTGAAGGGCAAGCTGAACATGGCCATCGCCGATGGCTCGGTCAGCGTCGACGGCCGCGAGATCTACACTGCCGAAGGCCTGCGGGTCGGCGTGTTCACCTCCACTGACAATTTCTAAGGGTTATTCGCATGCGCCGCGTCGTTATCACTGGTCTGGGCATCGTGTCGTGCCTGGGCAATGACAAAGCTACCGTCACCGAAAACCTGCGCAACAGCCGTCCGGGTATCCGTTACAACCCGGAATACAAGGAAATGGGGCTGCGTAGCCAGGTTTCCGGGTCCATCGACCTCAACCTCGAAGAACTGATCGACCGCAAGGTCTACCGTTTCGTCGGCCACGCTGCCGCCTACGCCTACCTGGCCATGCAGGACGCGATCAAGGACGCCGGCCTGACCGAAGAGCAGGTTTCCAACCCGCGTACCGGCCTGGTAGCCGGCTCTGGCGGCGCCTCGACCCTGAACCAGATGGAAGCGCTGGACACCCTGCGCGAGAAAGGCGTCAAGCGCGTCGGCCCATACCGCGTTACCCGCACCATGGGCAGCACCGTTTCGGCATGCCTGGCCACCCCGTTCAAGATCAAGGGCATCAACTACTCGATCTCGTCGGCCTGCGCCACTTCGGCTCACTGCATCGGTACCGCTCTGGAGCAGATCCAGTGGGGCAAGCAAGACATCGTCTTCGCCGGTGGCGGTGAAGAAGAGCACTGGAGCCAGTCGTTCCTGTTCGATGCCATGGGCGCTCTGTCGACCAAGCGCAACGAAACCCCCAAACTGGCCTCGCGAGCCTACGACGCCGACCGTGATGGCTTTGTCATCGCTGGCGGTGGCGGCATGGTCGTGGTCGAGGAGCTGGAACACGCCCTGGCCCGTGGCGCCAAGATCTACGCCGAAATCGTTGGCTACGGCGCCACGTCCGACGGCTACGACATGGTTGCCCCGAGCGGCGAAGGTGCCATCCGCTGCATGCAGCAGGCACTGTCCACCGTCGACACCCCGATCGACTACCTGAACACCCACGGCACCTCGACCCCGGTCGGTGACGTTGCCGAGATCAAGGGCGTTCGCGCCGTGTTCGGCGACAAGGCACCGAAGATCAGCTCGACCAAGAGCCTGTCGGGCCACTCGCTGGGCGCCGCTGGCGTGCACGAGGCGATCTACTGCCTGCTGATGATGGAAAACAACTTCATCGCCGGCTCTGCCAACATCGACGAGCTGGACCCGGAGGTCGCCGACCTGCCGATCCTGCGCAAAACCGAAGAAAACGCCAAGATCGACACGGTCATGAGCAACAGCTTCGGCTTCGGCGGCACCAACGCCACCCTGGTGCTCAAGCGCTGGGAAGGCAAGTAAGACGCTGATGCGGTAATCGAAAACGCCCCGACTGGTTCGGGGCGTTTTTATTTGTGCTGCCTGGGTAAAACCGCGAGAAAATTATCCCGCGCCACTTTGTTGGCCACCTCCTCCGACAAGGCATCCAGAAACGGCCTGAACCCGTGCATCTGCTCTCCCAGGCTGCCAAACCGCCCCACCACGTCCGACCCCAGCATGAAACGCTCCGGGTACTTTTCGACCAACGCCACCCATTCCTTGCGCGGCACGCCTTTGTCGTCCAGCAGATACGGCTCCAGCACACTCCACGACAGGTCCACATACAGGTTCGGGTAGTCCTCCAGCAGCCGCGTCAGCACCGGCAGCAGAAAGTCCATCTGCGTCTGGTGCCGGTGTATCTCCATGCTGCTGCCGGCATGCGCCCAGATGAACCGCGTGTGCGGGTGATTACGCAGCGGCTCTTCGATTTCCGCCAGGTACAACGGGTTGCGCTCGCGCTTGGAGGTGATATTGGAATGCAGCAACACCGGCAGGTCACGCTCGGCCGCCAGGTGGTAGATACGTGTCATGGCTTCGTTGTTGGCACGCGGCGTGTCGCCACTGGTCAGCGCTGTCAGGTCGTCGTGCCGGGTGAACACCTCGCCAATGCCCTGCCACAACCCCGGGTACAGGTCGAGCATACGCTCGATGTGGCTGACTGCGTTCTTGTCTACCGGGTTGAAGCCCGTCAGAAACGGATGAAAGCGCTTACGCTGCTCTTCCGGCAATTGCTGCAGGGCTGCGGCCACATAGGTATCGGTCGCGCTGTACCAATAAGCATCGGCATCGTCACCGGCGTAATAGCGTGGGCGTTTGGGCTCGTCCTCGTGCCACTTCTTGGCCACCGGTATGCCGGAAATCATCGACTGCTCGATACCGGCAGCATCCATGGCCTTGATCAATGCCGGCATGCCTTCGCTTTCTTGGAAGAAGTCGACGTAGTGCAAGTGGGCATCGCTGTAGCGATAGTCGCGCGCCTGTGCCGTCTGGCACAGCCAGCCCGTCAACAACACGCAGGCCAGCGCTTTGGCAATCATGGGCAGCTTCCTTCCAAGGGGGCGAAAACAGTAGACCGGCCGTTAAGCGAGACGGTTCAGCCGAAGCGGGCAAACCGCTATGCTGGAGGCATTTCCACTTCGCCTGGAGCACACCCAATGAGCAGCCCCCTGATCATCCGCCCTCGCGCCGAATCGGTCGAGGGCCAGCCGATCCTGCGCCCGCTGCCAGCGGCCCAGTGCCGCAGCGTCGGACCGTTCGTGTTTTTTGACCACATGCTGGAAACCGACTATGCCCCAGGGCATGGCATGAATATCCGCCAGCACCCGCATATCGGCTTGTCGACCCTTACCTACCTGTTCGAGGGGGCGATCCTGCACAAGGACAGCCTCGGCTCAGCACAGCGGGTACTGCCCGGTGATGTCAGCTGGATGACGGCTGGCAGCGGCGTGGCCCATGTGGAGCGCACGCCCGAAGACGCCTTGGCTCATGGCTCGCGCCTGCATGGCTTGCAGGTATGGCTGGCATCGCCGCGTGAACATGAACAAGGCGCGGCAAGCTATAGCCATCACCCGGCGGCGAGCCTGCCAGTCAGTGAAAACCTGGGGGTGCGCATTTGCATGATTGCCGGTAGCGGGTTCTGCCTGGAATCACCGGTGCCGGTGCTGTCCCCTACCCTTTATGCGCATGTGCGGATGCAGCCGGCAACCACCTTGCAGGTACCGAACGAGCATGCGCAACGAGCGCTGTATCTGCTGGATGGTGAGCTGCTGTTGAACGATGAAGACGTGGAGCCGTGCAGCCTGGTGGTGCTGCCGGAAGGCGAAGAGGCGGTGCTCTATGCAGAGGAAGAGTGCCAGCTGGTGCTGATTGGCGGCGAGCCTTTGGATGGACCGCGGCGAATGAACTGGAATTTCGTGGCCAGTGACCCGGAGCTGATCGAGCGGGCCAGGGCAAGGTGGGCGGCGGGGGATTGGCCCATGGTGCCAGGGGAAACCTCCAGGATCGAGTTGCCGAGGTAATTGGGGCCGCTTTGCGACCCCAAATCACAGTCAGCGCTGGAACACTTCTGTCAGCAGGTTATGCATCGAGCGGAACGCCCGCTCCGAGGTGCGCCGGTCATACTGCATCTTGCCCGGCACATTGGCACTCGGGTCGGTAAACGAGTGCACCGCCCCGCCATAGCTCAACAACTGCCAATCCACCTTGGCCGCGTTCATCTCGTCTTCAAATGCTGGCAACTGTTCCTTTGGCACCAGCGGGTCGCAAGCCCCATGCAACACCAGCACCGAGCCCTTGATGCGCTTGGCATCCTCCGGGTTTGGCGTATCCAGCGTGCCATGGAACGACACCGCCGCACGCAGATCGGCACCGGCACGGGCCAGCTCCAGTGCACAGCAGCCACCAAAGCAGAAGCCAAACGTGCCGACCTTGCCTGGCTCCAGCAGCGCCTTCGACTGCCCCAACAGCTGCGCCAGGGCTTCCTGCATGCGCCTGCGCAGTTCGCCCCGGTCGTTCTTCAATGGCATCATCGCCGCGCCAGCCTCGTCGGCGTTAGACGGGCGCACCGACTGCCCGTACAGGTCGGCAATCAGCACCACATAGCCCTTCTCAGCCACTTCCTTGGCAATGCGCTCAGCCCCTTCGCCAATGCCCATCCAGTTCGGCGCCATCACCAGGCCTGGACGGCCCAGCGCCCCTGGTTCATAGACCAAGCGGCTTTCGTAGGTTTTGCCGGACAGGTGATAAACCAGCGATTCGACGATTACCTTGCTCATCAAGCACTCCTTAGGCACTTATTCTAAAAAGCCCGCCATGAAAAAAGCCCGCCGAAGCGGGCTTTCCTAAGCATCAACTCAAGCAGACAGCTCGACCAGCAGCTTGTTCAGGCGACGAACGTAGGCCGCCGGGTCCTTCAGGCTATCACCGGCCGCCAGGGCCGCTTGATCGAACAGGATGTGCGACAGCTCGGCGAAGCGGTCTTCGCTCTGCTCGTTGTCCAGCTTTTCAATCAGCGGGTGGGTCGGGTTGAACTCGAAGATCGGCTTGGATTCCGGCACCTTCTGCCCGCTGGCCTCCAGAATCTGACGCATCTGCAGGCCCAGGTCCTGCTCGCCAATGGCCAGAATCGCCGGGGAGTCGGTCAGGCGGTGCGACACGCGCACTTCGGCCACGCTGTCACCCAGCGCGCCTTTCAGGCGCTCGACCAGGCCTTCCTTGTCCTTGGCCACTTCTTCCTGGGCTTTCTTGTCTTCTTCCGAATCCAGCTTGCCCAGGTCCAGGTCGCCACGGGCGACGTCGACAAACGCCTTGCCGTCGAACTCGTTGAGGTAGCTCATCAGCCACTCGTCAATGCGGTCGGTCAGCAGCAGCACTTCGATGCCTTTCTTGCGGAAGACTTCCAGGTGCGGGCTGTTCTTGACCTGCGCATACGACTCGCCGGTGAGGTAGTAGATCTTGTCCTGACCTTCCTTGGCGCGGGCCACGTAGTCGGCCAGGGCGACGCTCTGCTCGCCACTGTCGTCCTGGGTGGAGGCAAAGCGCAACAGGCCGGCGATTTTCTCCTTGTTGGCGAAGTCTTCGGCCGGGCCTTCCTTCAGCACCTGGCCGAAGTTCTTCCAGAAGCCCTTGTACTGCTCGGGCTCGTTCTTCGCCAGTTTTTCCAGCATGTCGAGCACGCGCTTGGTCAGCGCGGTCTTCATCGAGTCGATGATCGGGTCTTTCTGCAGGATTTCACGCGACACGTTCAGCGACAGGTCGTTGGAGTCGACCACGCCCTTGATGAAGCGCAGGTACAGCGGCAGGAACGACTCGGCCTGGTCCATGATGAACACGCGCTGCACGTACAGCTTCAGGCCGCGCGGTGCTTCGCGCTGGTACAGGTCGAATGGCGCGCGGGCCGGCACATACAGCAGCGAGTTGTATTCGAGCTTGCCTTCAACCTTGTTGTGGCTCCAGGCCAGCGGGTTTTCGAAGTCATGGCCGATGTGCTTGTAGAACTCCTGGTATTCCTCGTCCTTCACCTCGGTGCGCGAACGGGTCCACAGGGCGCTGGCACGGTTGACGGTTTCCCACTCTTCGGCCGGCTGTTCTTCGCCTTCGGCGGCTGCTTGTTCTTTCGGCAGCTGGATAGGCAGGGCGATGTGGTCGGAGTACTTCTTGACCACGTTGCGCAGGCGCCAGCCATCGGCAAACTCTTTTTCTTCCTGCTTCAGGTGCAGGACGATGCGGGTACCGCGCTGAGGCTTGTCGATAGTGGCGACTTCGAACTCACCCTCACCTTTCGACGACCAGTGCACGCCTTCGGCGGCTGGCTGGCCGGCACGGCGGCTGTAAACGTCGACCTTGTCGGCCACGATGAACGCGGAGTAGAAGCCCACGCCGAACTGACCGATCAGGTGCGAGTCCTTCTTCTGGTCACCGGTGAGGTTCTTCATGAAGTCGGCAGTGCCGGACTTGGCAATGGTACCCAGGTGGGCGATGACGTCTTCACGGCTCATGCCGATGCCGTTGTCTTCGAGGGTGACGGTACCGGCGTCCTTGTCGAAGCTCAGGCGAATCTTCAGGTCGGCGTCGCCTTCAAGCAGTTCTGGCTTGGCCAGGGCCTCGAAGCGCAGCTTGTCGGCCGCGTCGGAGGCGTTGGAAATCAGCTCCCGCAGGAAGATTTCCTTGTTCGAATACAGCGAATGAATCATGAGGTGCAGCAGTTGCTTTACCTCGGTCTGGAAGCCCAACGTTTCCTTTTGTGTTTCCACAGTCATGGTCTTCGAAACTCCGATCTGATGGCAGTGGGCGCCTGGCGGCCAGTTCGGCCTGCCTTAGCGGCGGATGTCATTCAGATGGGGGCTGCCCGGATGATTTCAAGGGCTTTTCCGGTTCGATCTTGAAATGCGCGCGGGCCGTGGCAATAGGTGATTGCCTGTCGCCCTGCCAGGCGGTAATGGCGACATTCGTCACCCGTCGCCCCTGGCGCCACAGCTGGCACTGGGCGTAGGTATCGCGAAAATGCCCGGCGCGCAGGTAGTCAATCGAGAAATCGATGATCTTCGGGATGCTCGCACTTTCGCTGTAGATCAACAGGTACAAGGCCGCGGACAGCTCCATGAACCCCGCAATCACACCACCGTGGATGGCGGGCAGCAACGGGTTGCCGATGTTGTCCGAGCTGGCCGGCAGGCGGAACAGCAGGTCGTCGCCCTGACGTTCGCATTCGATACCAATCAGCCCGGCATAAGGGATCAGCGCCAGCAATGGCCCGTAGTCGCCCACCGCGTGGGCGGCGTTGAGCTGTTGACGAACCGCGTGTGGAATCATGCCCCGCCCTCCTTCAGGCTATTGCCGAAACGGATACCGCCCCTGATCTCCTGCCCCAGGCGCATGAACGTGCCCACCACCTGGCAAATCGGCTGTTCGGGATCGTCCTGGTAGGCGGTACCACGGGTAAAGATCACGTCGCGGGTCACCCGGTAGCACTGGGCATGGCCGTAGATGTCCTTGCCGGCTTCGGCCGGGTGCATGTAGTCGATGCGCAGGTCCAGTGTCGGGCACACCTCGAAGCGCGGCAGCACGCACAGCGTGGCCATGCCGCAGGTGGTGTCCATCAGCGTGGTCAGGGCGCCACCATGCACAGCCCCGGTCTGCGGGTTGCCGACAATGGCTGCCGACCAGGGCATGACCAGGGTCATGCCATCGGCATCGGCTTTCGCCACACGCATCTGCAGTAACTGACAATGTTTAAGCGCCGAGAGAAAACGCTCGGCCATGGCCATCAAGGTTGAATCGCTCATTCGCTGTTTCCACCCGTACTGCCTCAGCGGCATAAAATCGATAAAAAGTCTATCTAGAACGGGGCGTTATATATCTGTAATCTTCGCGGAACTTATTCCGCGTAGTTGCACTCGAAGGAACAAGTCACTTATTCCACCAAGGAGAAACACCCCCATGCGTAAACCTTTTGCTTTTGCTCTGATGCTGGCCGCTGCCATGGGCCTGGCCGCTTGCGATAAAGCGAGCGAAGACAAAGCCCAGGACGCACAGCAACACGCCGAGCAAGCCCAGGAAAAAATGGGTGAAGCTCAGGATAAAATGAACGAGGCCGCCAAGGAAAACGCCGAAGCCGCCAAAGATCAGGCTGAAGCCGAGCAGAAGGCTGCCGAAGAAGCCGCTCCGGCTACTCCGGCTCCAGAAGCCGCCCCAGCCGCTCCGGCGACAGAAGCTGCTCCTGCTGCTCCGGCAGAACCAGCCAAGCAGTAATTGGCTAAAACAAAAAAACCCGACGCTGTCGGGTTTTTTTGTGCCTTCAATTTAAAGATTAAACGTTTCAGTTACCTGCTACGGTACTTTCCCTGCCCGGTTCGTTAGGCACACTTTCCGTGGGTGTGAACACCATCACATCCAGCACATCCGAATGGAACT
This sequence comes from Pseudomonas monteilii NBRC 103158 = DSM 14164, assembly GCF_000730605.1. Taxonomy (GTDB): domain Bacteria; phylum Pseudomonadota; class Gammaproteobacteria; order Pseudomonadales; family Pseudomonadaceae; genus Aquipseudomonas; species Aquipseudomonas monteilii. The sequence continues at coordinate 67,131 of NZ_BBIS01000019.1, forward strand.
CGCGGCGATACAAAATCAAGACGACACCGACACTCATGACCATGAACAACCACGGGCTGATGAACCAGCTCAACATGGCCATGCCGAAGTAGTAAGAGCGCAACCCCAGGTTGAACTGGTTGGCCGCCAGCGACAGCACACGCGCGGCCCGCAAGGCGAAGGCCTTGCGCTCCAGCTCATTGACCAACCGTTCACCGATCATCGGTGCAGAACCCACCAGCACGGCGGCAAAGTTGTACTGGCGCATGCACCAGCTAAAAGTGAAGAAGGCATAGACGAAGACCGTGGCCAGGCACAGCAGCTTGATCTCCGACATGCCCTGGGAGGTCTGTTGCACCAACGGCAGGTCGGCCAGCAGCGACAGCGCCCGGTCAGAGGCACCCAGCACGGTAAGGATGCCGGCAAGAATGATCAGCGTGCTGGACGCAAAGAACGATGCGTTGCGCTCAAGGTTGCCGATTACGCTGGCATCGGCGATTCGGTTGTCGCGCAACAGCATGCGGCGCATCCAGTCTTCACGGTACAAGTGCAGCACGCTGGCCAGGCACGCGGTGTCACGCCCCTTCCAGATGGCATAACGGGTATAACCGCCCCAGCACAGGGCAAACCAGGCGATGGCCAGCAGGTTGTTGAAGTTGCTTTGGATGAAGTTCATGCAGGGTTCCCGAATGGGCCAGATGCTTAGAGGATAGGGGCCGGGTTTCGACGCTGGCAAGCGGCAAAAGGCACAAGTCCACCCTGAAAAACGCACCGATCATGCCGCCAATAAAAAACCCCGCATCCTTGCGGATACGGGGCTTTCGAGTCTGGGCCGTTGGCGAGCACCCTTTTGGCTTGTGGCCGGTGCCGCCCTCAGGCTTCGACTATCAGGCCAGCGCTTCGCGCGGCTTGCCGAGCATGCGGTCGCAGGCCACGGCACCCACCAGGGTCACCACCGAAGGCACCAGCCAGGCCAGGCCTTGGTCGCTCAGCGGCAGGTGCGCCATGAAGTCCGGCAGCACATGGGCAATGCTGCTGCCCTTGATCGCATCAACCATGCCGAACACCAGCGACACCAGCATCACCGGCGCCAGAATGCGGGTCGGCGAGTTCCACAGGTCCTTCACGAAGCTCAGGCCAACCACCACGATGCAAGGCGGGTAGATGGCGGTAAGCACCGGGATCGAGAACATGATCAGCTTGGTCAGGCCCAGGTTGGAGATCAACAGCGAGAAGCCCGCCAGGATCACCACCAGTGCCCGGTACGACAGCGGCAGAATCTGGCTGAAGTACTCGGCGCAGGCGCAGGTCAGGCCGACAGCGGTCACCAGGCAGGCCAGCGCAATCAGCACGGCCAGGAAGCCGCTACCCAACGAACCGAAGGTGTGCTGCACGTAGGCATGCAGAACCGCTGCACCGTTGGTGGCGTCAGCCGCGATATCATGGCTGGTGGCGCCCAGGCGGAACAGGCTGATGTACACCAAAGCCAGGCCGACACCGGCGATCAGGCCGGCGATGATGGCGTAGCGGGTGATCAGCTTCGGCGACTCGACACCGCGCGAACGGATGGCGTTGACGATGACAATACCGAACACCAGGGCACCCAGGGTATCCATGGTCAGATAGCCATCGGAGAAGCCCTTGGAGAACGCAGCGGCAGCATAGGCAGGCTGTGCTTCGCCAATGGTGCCAGCTGGCAGCGCGAAGGCAGCAATGCCCAGCACGGCCAAGGCGATGATCTTCAACGGTGCCAGGAAGCGACCCACGGTATCGAGCAGTTTGCCCGGGTACATGGACACTGCCAGCACCACGATGAAGTAGACCAGGCTGTAGATAAACAGCGCCAACGGGCTTTCACCGGTCAGCGGCGCCACACCCACTTCGAACGACACGGTCGCCGTACGCGGCGTCGCGAACAGCGGGCCGACCGAGAGGTAGCACACAGCCGCCAGCAGGCCGCCGAAGAACTTGCCGATCGGGCTGCTCAACGCATCCATACCGCCGCCGACCTTGGCCAGGGCGACCACGGTGATGACCGGCAGGCCCACGGCGGTCACCAGGAAGCCCAGTGCAGCCATCCATACGTGCGGGCCAGACTGCAGACCGACGATAGGCGGGAAGATGATATTGCCTGCACCTACGAAAAGCGCAAACGTCATAAAGCCAAGCGCCAGGATGTCCTGGCCTTTGAGAACTTTCATTTAAGGTAGTACCACACTGCTGAAATCGGGATTCGATAGGGGATTTCCCTATGGGTGAGGGAAATGCTGCCCGGCCTTATAGGCCAGACCCGTTTAGCGTGTCGTTCCCTTTTGGGGAGCGGGCACAAAGTGAACGCGTAGACTAACCGTTTTACCCGACAAACGCACTGTTACAGTGCTGCTTGTCCGATGTGCGTACATGTTTGTCGTCTGGTTATCTGTGTCGGGCGATAATTTATTGCCAATTAGTGCGAATGTCTGGTGGAAAAACCTGATGAGGGCCATCGAATTTTCCACCTTTACAAAAATACCCAACGCTAAAACGACAAAGGCCACCCGAAGGTGGCCTCTGTGCGCGTGGGGGGTGTAGCAGTATTACTTCTTGGCTTCCCAGCCAGTCAGCTCGGCCAGGGCCTTGCCGATGTCTGCCAGGGAACGCACGGTCTTCACACCCGCGTCCTGCAGAGCAGCGAACTTCTCGTCCGCAGTGCCCTTGCCGCCGGAGATGATGGCGCCAGCGTGGCCCATGCGCTTGCCCGCAGGTGCGGTAACACCGGCGATGTAGGAAACGACTGGCTTGGTCACGTGGGCCTTGATGTAGGCCGCAGCTTCTTCTTCAGCCGAACCGCCGATCTCACCGATCATGACGATCGCTTCGGTCTTCGGGTCTTCCTGGAACAGCTTCAGGATGTCGATGAAGTTGGAGCCCGGGATCGGGTCACCGCCGATGCCGACGCAGGTCGACTGGCCGAAGCCGGCGTCGGTGGTCTGCTTCACAGCTTCGTAAGTCAGGGTGCCGGAACGCGAAACGATACCGACCTTGCCTGGCAGGTGGATGTGGCCTGGCATGATGCCGATCTTGCACTCGCCCGGGGTGATGACACCTGGGCAGTTAGGGCCGATCAGGGTAACGCCCAGCTCGTCGCACTTGACCTTGGCATCCAGCATGTCCAGGGTAGGAATGCCTTCGGTGATGCAGACGATCAGCTTGATGCCGCCGAAAGCAGCTTCCAGGATCGAGTCTTTGCAGAACGGAGCCGGTACGTAGATGACCGAAGCGTCAGCGCCGGTAGCTTCCACGGCTTCCTTGACGGTGTTGAACACCGGCAGGCCCAGGTGGGTGGTGCCACCCTTGCCTGGGGTTACGCCGCCGACCATCTTGGTGCCGTAGGCGATGGCTTGTTCGGAGTGGAAAGTACCCTGCGAGCCGGTGAAGCCCTGGCAGATGACTTTGGTGTCTTTATTGATCAGGACGCTCATTACTTGCCCTCCGCAGCTTTGACAACTTGTTGAGCAGCGTCGGTCAGGCTTGTTGCCGCAATGATGTTCAAACCGCTTTCTGCCAGTACTTTAGCGCCCAGTTCGGCGTTGTTACCTTCAAGGCGAACAACAACCGGAACTTTAACGCCGACTTCTTTCACTGCACCGATGATGCCTTCGGCAATCATGTCGCAGCGAACGATGCCGCCGAAGATGTTGACCAGAACGGCCGCGACGTTGCTGTCGGACAGAATGATCTTGAACGCTTCGGTAACGCGCTCTTTGGTAGCACCGCCGCCAACGTCGAGGAAGTTGGCCGGCTTGCCGCCGTGCAGGTTGACGATGTCCATGGTACCCATGGCCAGGCCGGCACCGTTGACCATGCAGCCGATGTTGCCTTCGAGGGCAACGTAGTTCAGTTCGAACTTGGCAGCGTGGGCTTCACGGGCGTCGTCCTGCGACGGGTCGTGGAAGGTTTTCAGCTTAGGCTGACGGTACATGGCGTTGGCGTCGATGTTGATCTTGGCATCGAGGCAGTGCAGGTCGCCGTCGGCCTTGATCACCAGCGGGTTCACTTCCAGCAGCGCCAGGTCGTGATCCTTGAACAGCTTGGCCAGGCCCACGAAGATCTTGGCGAACTGTTGAACTTGCTTGCCTTCCAGACCCAGCTGGAATGCCAGCTCGCGACCCTGGAACGGCTGAGCGCCGACCAGTGGGTCGATGGTGGCCTTGAGGATTTTCTCAGGCGTTTCGTGAGCGACTTTCTCGATGTCCACGCCACCTTCGGTGGAGGCCATGAACACGATACGGCGGCTCGAACGATCGACTACAGCGCCCAGGTACAGCTCTTTGGCGATGTCAGTGCAGGATTCGACCAGAATCTTGGAGACGGGTTGACCGTTGGCATCAGTCTGGTAGGTAACCAGATTTTTGCCCAACCACTGTGCAGCGAACGCCTTGGCGTCTTCCTTGCTGCGAACCAGCTTGACGCCGCCCGCTTTACCGCGACCACCCGCGTGAACCTGGGCTTTTACCACCCACTCGTTCCCGCCGATCTTGTCGCAGGCTTCTGCAGCTTGCTCAGGGGTATCGACTGCGAAACCCTTGGAAACTGGCAGGCCGTATTCAGCGAACAGCTGCTTACCCTGATACTCGTGAAGATTCATGCTTTTTACCGTCTTCGTTAGGTACTGCGCTTCGGCGCTGCGCCATTACTGGCGCCGCACCACCTATGACCGTTGACCCCGGGTTTTCCCATGTGATCCGGTCCGGCGGACGTTCCGCGGTGAGTCATGCACGCAAGACTCACGACGGGCTGCCCGCCGTGGTTTCTTATAATTAACGCTTCTTACGGTTGGCCACGTGAATGGCGCCGCCATTCACTGCCAGCGCTGCTTCATGCAACGCTTCGGACAGGGTTGGATGGCTGAAGACCATCATGCCCAGGTCCTCGGCACTGGTGCCGAATTCCATTGCGATTGCGCCCTGCTGCACCAGTTCGGCAGCCGATGGGCCAATCACGTGTACACCCAGGACGCGGTCGGTCTTGGCATCGGCGATGACCTTGACGAAACCACCGGTGTCGTTGGCTGCCATCGCACGGCCGCTGGCCGCGAACGGGAAGGTGCCCACGTTAACCTCAACGCCTTCGGCCTTCAAGGCCTGTTCGGTCTTGCCGACCCACGCGATTTCCGGGTGGGTGTAGATAACCGAAGGGATCAGGTCGTAGTTCATCTGGGCCTTGTGGCCTTTGATGCGCTCGACAACCATGATGCCCTCTTCCGAGGCCTTGTGGGCCAGCATCATGCCGCGTACCACGTCACCGATGGCGTATACGCCCGGCACGCTGGTAGCGCAGTAGTCGTCGACGAAGATGTAGCCACGCTCGTCGATGGTCACGCCGCTGTCGGCTGCCAGCAGGTCGGTGGTTACAGGGCGACGGCCGACCGCAACGATCAGCTTGTCGAAGGTGATCTTCTGCTCGCCTTCGGCGTTGGTGTAGGTCACTTCAACTTCGTTGCCGTTGACTTTCGAGCCGGTGACGCGAGCGCCCAGCTTGATGTCCAGGCCTTGCTTGGTCAGGGTCTTCTGGGCTTCTTTCGACACGGCAGTGTCGGCAGCCATCAGGAAGGTGTCCAGGGCTTCCAGGACGGTGACTTCAGCACCCAGGCGAGCCCAGACCGAGCCCAGCTCCAGGCCGATCACGCCGGCACCGATAACGCCCAGGCGCTTCGGTACGGCCTGGAATTCCAGGGCGCCGGTGGAGTCGACGATGACGTTCTGGTCGACCGGAGCCGGCGGAATGTCGATCGGGCGCGAGCCGGAAGCCAGGATCACGTTCTCGGCTTCGATGACTTCGGTGGTGCCGTCAGCCTTGGTGACTTCGACTTTCTTGCCTGCCAGCAGCTTGCCGTGGCCCTGGATCGAAGTAACGCCGTTGGCCTTGAACAGGGTGGCAACGCCACCGGTCAGGTTCTTGACGATGCCAGCCTTGCGGCCAACCATCGCGGCGACGTCCATCTTCACTTCACCCGTGGAGATACCGTGGACGTTGAAGCTCTCTTTCGCTTCCTTGTATTTCCAGGAGCTGTCCAGCAGCGCTTTGGAAGGAATGCAACCTACGTTCAGGCAGGTACCGCCCAGGGCCAGCTTGCCCTCGGCGTCGGTGTACTTCTCGATACAGGCAGTCTTCAGACCAAGTTGGGCAGCCTTGATGGCAGCCACATAGCCGCCAGGACCTGCACCAATCACCACTACGTCGAATTTCTGGGTCATAAAAGATTCCTTATCAGCTACAAGCTACAAGCCGCGAACCGCGCGGCAGGGCTTCTCGCGAAGCCAGGGCCGGCACGGTACGCAGCCAGAGGGTTAGATGTCCAGCAGCAGGCGAGACGGATCTTCCAGCAGGTTCTTGATGGTGACCAGGAAGGTTACCGCTTCCTTGCCGTCGATCAGGCGGTGATCGTACGACAGCGCCAGGTACATCATCGGGCGAATCACGACCTGGCCATTGATGGCCATCGGACGCTGGATGATGTTGTGCATGCCGAGGATGGCGGCCTGCGGCGGGTTGACGATCGGGGTCGACATCATCGAACCGAAGGTACCACCGTTGGTGATGGTGAAGGTGCCACCGGTCATCTCTTCGATGGCCAGCTTGCCGTCACGGGCCTTCTTGCCGAAGGTGGCGATGCCGTTCTCGATTTCAGCCAGGCTCATCGACTCGGCGTTGCGCAGTACCGGTACCACCAGGCCACGGTCGCTGGACACGGCAACACCAACGTCGGCGTAGCCGTGGTAGACGATGTCGTTGCCGTCGATCGAGGCGTTGACAGCCGGGAAGCGCTTCAGGGCTTCGGTGGCCGCCTTGACGAAGAACGACATGAAGCCCAGGCGTACGCCGTTGTGGGTCTTCTCGAACAGGTCCTTGTACTTCGAACGCAGAGCCATGACTTCGGTCATGTCCACTTCGTTGAAGGTGGTCAGCATGGCCATGCTCGACTGGGCTTCGACCAGACGCTCAGCGATCTTGGCACGCAGGCGGGTCATCGGCACACGCTTCTCGGTGCGGTCGCCAGCAGCGACGACAACCGGGGCAGCCGCAGCGGCAGCAGGCTTGGCAGCCGGGGCTGCGGCAGGCGCCGACTTCTTGTTGGCGACGGCAGCTACGACGTCTTCCTTGGTGATGCGGCCACCTTTGCCAGTGCCGGCAACGGCAGCCAGGTCGATGCCGTTTTCTTCAGCCAGCTTGCGCGCGGCCGGGGCAGCGATCGGGTCGTCTTCGCCAGCGTCGGCAGCAGCGGCAGCCGGAGCAGCAGCGGCCGGGGCAGCAGCAGGTGCAGCGGCGGCAGCGCCGCCTTCAACGATCGAACCCAGCACTTCGTCGGACAGGACAGTGTCGCCCTCGCCCTTGACGATGGCGCCCAGCACGCCGTCGGCGGTGGCCAGCACTTCCAGGACGACCTTGTCGGTCTCGATGTCGACGATCAGCTCGTCACGCTTGACGGCTTCGCCCGGCTTCTTGTGCCAGGTGGCAACGGTGCCATCGGCAACCGATTCCGGGAAGGTTGGGGCTTTGATCTCGATAGCCATTATCAGTGTTTCCTTAAATTCGGTTTCAGGTGCGCGAAGGCGTTAGACAGTGAAGGCGTCTTGCAGCAGTTTTTCCTGCTGTTCGGCGTGCTTCGAAGCGTAACCACAGGCTGGCGCGGCAGAAGCGTCGCGGCCGGCGTATTCCAGGACCAGCGCCTTGTTGTGGCGGCCCAGGATACGGCGCATGTGGTGCTGGCTGCTGTACCAGGCGCCCTGGTTCATCGGCTCTTCCTGACACCAGACCGCATGCTTGAGGTTGGTGTACGGCGCCAGGATTTCGACCAGGTCGTCTTCCGGGAACGGATACAGCTGCTCGATACGCACGATGGCGATGTCTTCGCGGCCTTCGGCACGGCGTTTTTCCAGCAGGTCGTAGTAAACCTTGCCACCGCACAAGACCAGGCGTTCGACCTTGGCCGGATCGAGGGTGTCGATTTCCGGGATCACGGTCTGGAACGAGCCTTCGGCCAGGTCTTCCAGGGTCGAGATGGCCAGCTTGTGGCGCAGCAGCGACTTTGGCGTCAGCACGATCAGCGGCTTGCGCAGCGGACGGATGACCTGACGACGCAGCAGGTGGTAGATCTGAGCCGGGGTGGTCGGTACGCACACCTGGATGTTGTGCTCGGCGCACAGCTGCAGGTAACGCTCCAGACGCGCGGAGGAGTGCTCCGGGCCCTGCCCTTCATAACCGTGTGGCAGCAGCATGGTCAGGCCACACAGACGGCCCCACTTGTGCTCGCCGCTGGTGATGAACTGGTCGATCACCACTTGCGCACCGTTGGCGAAGTCGCCGAACTGGGCTTCCCAGATCACCAGCGCGTTCGGCGTGGTGGTCGAGTAGCCGTATTCGAAGGCCAGTACCGCTTCTTCCGACAGGAAGGAGTCGTACAGCTCGAACATCGGCTGGCCCGGGAACAGGTTCTTCAGCGGTACGTAGGTGCTGGCGTCCTTCTGGTTGTGCAGCACCGCGTGACGGTGCGAGAAGGTGCCACGGCCGATGTCCTGGCCGGTCATGCGGATCGGGTGACCTTCGAACTGCAGGGTGGCGTAAGCCATGGTCTCTGCATAGCCCCAGTTGATCGGCAAGCCACCGGCCTGCATCTTCTGGCGGTCTTCGTAGATCTTCGCGACCTGACGCTGAACGACGAAGCCTTCCGGGATTTCCAGCAGCTTGGCCGACAGGTCTTGCAGGGTCTTGAGGTCGAAACGGGTGTCGTGACGTGCGGTCCAGGCATGGCCCAGGTACGGGCGCCAGTCGACGAACAGCTCGCGGTTCGGCTCCTTGACCAGGCTCTTCACAACGTGCAGGCCGTTGTCCAGCGCGTTGCGGTACTCGTCGATCTTGGCCTGGGCGCGCTCGGCATCGATGCGGCCAGCCTGGATCAGTGCCTCGGCGTACAGCTCACGGGTAGTGCGCTGCTTGCTGATTTGCTGATACATCAGCGGCTGAGTACCGTTTGGCTCGTCGGCCTCGTTGTGGCCGCGACGACGGTAGCAGACCAGGTCGATCACCACGTCACGCTTGAACTGCATGCGGTAGTCGATCGCCAGCTGGGTGACGAACAGCACCGCTTCCGGGTCATCGCCGTTCACGTGCAGGATCGGCGCCTGGATCATCTTGGCAACGTCGGTGGCGTACTCGGTAGAGCGCGCGTCCAGCGGGTTGCTGATGGTGAAACCCACCTGGTTGTTGATCACGATGTGCACGGTGCCGCCGGTCTTGAAACCGCGGGTCTGCGACATCTGGAAGGTTTCCATGACCACGCCCTGGCCGGCGAACGCTGCGTCGCCGTGGATCGAGATCGGCAGTACCTTGTCGCCAACGGTGTCGTTGCGGCGGTCCTGACGGGCGCGCACCGAACCTTCGACCACTGGCGATACGATTTCCAGGTGGGACGGGTTGAACGCCATGGCCAGGTGCACTTCGCCACCGGCGGTCATCACGTTCGAGGAGAAGCCCTGGTGATACTTCACGTCACCGGAGCCCAGCTCGTTCATCTTCTTGCCTTCGAACTCGTCGAACAGCTCGCGCGGGTTCTTGCCGAAGGTGTTCACCAGGACGTTCAGACGGCCACGGTGGGCCATGCCGATCACGACTTCCTTGGTGCCGTAGGAGCCGGAACGCTGAATCATCTCGTCCAGCATCGGGATCAGGCTTTCGCCGCCCTCAAGGCCGAAACGCTTGGTGCCTGGGTACTTGGTGCCCAGGTATTTCTCAAGGCCTTCACCGGCCGTCACGCGCTCGAGCAGGTGAGCCTGCACGTCAGCGGAAAACTCCGGACGGCCGCGCACGCTTTCCAGGCGCTGCTGGAACCAGCTGCGCTGCTCGGAATCGACGATGTGGGTGAACTCGGCGCCAATGGTGCGACAATATGTCTTCTGGAGCGCCTCGAAGATCTCGCGTAGGCTCGCCTCCTCTTTGCCGATGAACAGGTCGCCGGCACGGAAGGTCGTATCAAGATCGGCATTGGTCAAGCCGTAGTGATTGATCGACAGGTCTACGGGCGCAGGACGCTGCCACAACCCCAACGGGTCGAGCTTGGCAGCCTGATGGCCGCGCATACGATAGGCCTGGATCAGTCGCAGAACTTCAACCTGCTTCTTCTCGTGTTCACTGCTCACGCTCCCGGCGGATACCGGTTGGGCGCGGCGCTGGTTCTTTGCCAGCAGTACGAAATGGTCGCGGATTGTCGAGTGCGATACATCGGTAGCGGTGCTGCCGTCGGCGGGCAACTTCTGGAAGTAGGTGCGCCACTCTTCTGGCACAGCGTTAGGGTCGTGCAGGTAGAGCTCGTAGAGCTCTTCCACATATGCAGCGTTACCACCTGAAAGGTGGGCGCTTTCCCACATGCGCTGCATCACGCTTTCTTGCATGCTTGGTCACCCTCGATTAGGGGACTGATCGGCGAGAGCCACAGCAAACCTGGAAAAGTCCGAATACAGCGACTGAACCACGCCACTTGGATCCTGCTGATTTTCCGGGTACCAGCCCGGAAAGCCCCTGCTGGTCTCATATCTTCATAGGTAATGAACGCAGGCTTTGTGGGCCCTTGTTCGGGTTTTACCTCAGTGCGGGCTCACCACCCGCACCTCGGCTTACTGCAGGTACAACACTTTGTATCAGGTGCCGCTTTGCAGCAGCATGTTACGTACGTGACCGATTGCCTTGGTCGGGTTCAGACCTTTCGGGCAAACGTTTACGCAGTTCATGATCCCGCGGCAGCGGAATACGCTGAACGGGTCATCCAGGGACGCCAGGCGCTCCTGAGTCTTGGTATCGCGGCTGTCAGCCAGGAAGCGGTAGGCTTGCAGCAGTGCAGCCGGGCCCAGGAACTTGTCCGGGTTCCACCAGAACGACGGGCAGGACGTCGAGCAGCACGCGCACAGGATGCACTCGTACAGGCCGTCCAGCTTGTCACGGTCTTCCGGCGACTGCAGGCGCTCGATGGCCGGTGCTGGGGTATCGTTCTGCAGGAACGGCTTCACCTTCTCGTACTGCTTGTAGAAGATGCTCATGTCGACCACCAGGTCACGAATGACCGGCAGGCCTGGCAGCGGACGCAGCACCAGCTTGTTGCCCTTCACCACCGCCGACAGCGGGGTGATGCAGGCCAGGCCGTTCTTGCCGTTCATGTTCATGCCGTCGGAACCGCACACGCCTTCACGGCAGGAGCGACGGTACGAGAAACCTTCGTCCTTTTCCTTGATCAGCGCCAATACATCGAGAACCATCAGGTCCTTGCCGCCGGTATCGACGTCGAACGACTCCATTTTGGGCGCCGAGTCGGTGTCCGGGTTGTAACGATAAACTTCGACTTTCAACATAGCAGCCACCCTTAGTAAGTCCGGACTTTTGGTTCGAAGGCTGGAACAGTCTTCGGCGCAAAGTTGACGCCACGCTTGGCAACGCGCTTCTCACCCGGGTAGTACAGGGTGTGGCACAGCCAGTTTTCGTCGTCACGGTCTTCGAAGTCTTCACGGGCGTGAGCGCCGCGGGACTCTTTACGGGCTTCGGCCGCGATGGCGGTAGCTTCGGCGACTTCCAGCAGGTTCTGCAGCTCCAGCGCTTCGATACGCGCGGTGTTGAAGGCCTGGGACTTGTCGTTGATCTTGACGTTGGCGATGCGGTCACGCAGGCCGGCCAGCTGCTCGATACCCTTCTGCATGTATTCGCCGGTACGGAATACACCGAAGTAGTTCTGCATGCAGCTCTGCAGCTCGCGCTTCAGGCTGGCAACGTCTTCGCCAGAAGTACGCTCGTTGAGCTTGTTCAGGCGGTTCAGGGCCACATCGATATCGGTGTCGCTGGCGTCGCGGTATTCCACGCCGTCGGACAGCGATTTTTCCAGGTGCAGGCCAGCGGCGCGACCGAATACCACCAGGTCGAGCAGCGAGTTGCCGCCCAGGCGGTTGGCACCGTGTACCGATACGCACGCCACTTCACCCACGGCGAACAGACCCGGGATGATCTGGTCCTTGCCTTCGGCGTCCATGGTGATGGCCTGGCCATGAATGTTGGTGGCAACGCCGCCCATCATGTAGTGGCAGGTCGGTACGACCGGAACTGGCGCGACCACAGGGTCGACGTGAGCGAAGGTCTTGGACAGTTCGCAGATACCTGGCAGGCGGCTGTGCAGCACTTCCTCGCCCAGGTGGTCCAGCTTCAGCAGTACGTGGTCCTTGTTCGGGCCCACGCCGTTGCCGGCGATGATTTCCTTGACCATGGAACGGGCAACCACGTCGCGGCCGGCCAGGTCTTTCGCGTTCGGCGCGTAACGCTCCATGAAGCGCTCGCCGTGGGCGTTGATCAGGTAGCCACCTTCACCACGGCAACCTTCGGTTACCAGTACACCGGCGCCGGCGATACCGGTCGGGTGGAACTGCCACATCTCGATGTCCTGCACCGGTACGCCTGCACGCAGGGCCATGCCGATACCGTCACCGGTGTTGATCAGGGCATTGGTGGTGGAGGCGTAGATACGACCGGCACCGCCAGTGGCCAGAACGGTGGCCTTGGACTTGATGTACATGGTTTCGCCGGTTTCGATGCAGATTGCGATCACACCGACGAACGCGCCGTCCTGGTTTTTCACCAGGTCAACCGCGTAGTACTCGTTGAGGAAGGTAGTGCCTGCTTTCAGGTTGCCCTGGTACAGGGTGTGCAGCAGCGCGTGACCGGTACGGTCGGAAGCGGCACAGGTACGGGCAGCCTGGCCACCTTTCCCGAAGTCCTTGGACTGGCCACCGAACGGACGCTGGTAGATACGACCGGTTTCGGTACGCGAGAACGGCAGGCCCATGTGGTCCAGCTCGAAGACCGCAGCCGGGCCTTCCTGACACATGTATTCGATAGCGTCCTGGTCACCGATGTAGTCGGAACCCTTGACGGTATCGTACATGTGCCAGCGCCAGTCGTCGTTCGGGTCGGCCGAAGCGATGGCACAGGTGATGCCGCCCTGGGCGGATACAGTGTGCGAACGGGTCGGGAAGACCTTGGTAACTACGGCAGTCTTGTGGCCGCCTTGAGCCAGTTGCAGCGCGGCGCGCATGCCGGCGCCGCCGCCACCGATGATGATGGCGTCGAAGGAAATGGTTGGAATGCTAGCCATGGATCAGATACCCCAGAGAATCTGCACACCCCAGACGAAGTAAGCGAACATCGCAACGCCGCATACCGCCTGGAACAGGAAACGAATCGCAGTTGCCGACTTGCCGAACGACATAGGCGTCAGGTAGTCGGTTGCAATGGTCCACATGCCGACCCAGGCGTGAGCGCCCAGGGCAACGAGGGCCAGCAGACTGAAGATCCGCATCGCGTTGTTGGAGAACAGACCATGCCACTGGGTGTAGTCGATGCCTGGGTGGGCGACCACGTAGCCGATCAGGAAGAGGAAGTAAGCCGCGAGAACGACCGCAGAAACGCGCTGCGCCATCCAGTCATAGAGGCCCGAACGCGACAGGTTCGTGACATTGGTTACCATACCCAAACTCCCACCAGAACGATCAGCACCACGGAGATGACGATCACGATTTTCGAGCCCAGCTTGCCGCCTTCCAGCGTCTCACCGATACCCATGTCCATGATCAGGTGACGAACACCTGCCACGAGGTGATAAAGCAGGGCAGACAGCAGGCCCCAGGTCACAAATTTGGCCAGCGGGCTGGTCAGACACGCCTTCACCTCACCGAAGCCTTCCTCGGAACCCAGCGACTTGCCCAGTGCATAAAGCATGATGGCAAGGCCGAGGAACAAGATGACGCCGGAGATACGGTGCAGGATGGACGTGTACGCAGTGACGGGGAGCTTGATGGTCCTTAGGTCTAGGTTTACAGGTCGTTGGCTTTTCACGGCTTTTTTCACACTGAAGAGCCCCTAGCGAATCAGGGCAAAGTTGTTGGTAAGTGTACTGGTCAGGTACCCACCACCCAGGGAACGGCGACCCCCAGCAGTTCGGGCTTGCAAGCCCCTGGCGGTCGGGTGCCGAGTATAGACAGTTAGGCTGCTTATGACAACGTGACGGGGTAGCCCAAATAGCGCATTGCCTTTAGCGAACAAAAGGCGTAAATGGGCGAGAATTTCGGGAAAAATCAGGCTTGAATGCTTGATTCAACAAGCCTTTAGGCAAATTGACATCTGAATTTATCCCTCTATAGTGGTGCGGGCCCTGCGTGGGGGGTCTGTCTGATGATTTCTAGCATTAATAGGAGGCCACATGGCTGACAAAAAAGCGCAGTTGGTCATCGAGGGCGCTGCCCCCGTCGAGCTGCCCATTTTAACCGGCACCGTTGGTCCTGATGTAATCGACGTCCGCGGGTTGGGGGCCACTGGTCACTTCACCTTCGACCCTGGTTTCATGGCGACTGCCTCGTGCGAGTCGAAGATCACCTACATTGACGGCGACAAAGGGATCCTGCTGCACCGCGGCTACCCGATCGAACAACTCGCCGAACAATCCGACTACCTCGAAACCTGCTACCTGCTGCTCAACGGCGAACTGCCGAATGCCGAGCAGAAGGCCCAGTTCGTCAGCACCGTCAAGAACCACACCATGGTTCACGAGCAGCTGAAGTCCTTCTTCAACGGTTTCCGTCGCGACGCTCACCCGATGGCGGTGATGTGTGGCGTGGTCGGCGCCCTGTCGGCGTTCTATCACGACTCCCTGGACATCAATAACCCGCAACACCGCGAAATTTCCGCGGTGCGCCTGGTCGCCAAGATGCCGACCCTGGCCGCGATGGTTTACAAGTACTCCATGGGCCAGCCGATGATGTACCCGCGCAACGACCTGTCGTACGCGGAAAACTTCCTGCACATGATGTTCAACACCCCGTGCGAGATCAAACCGATCAGCCCGGTACTGGCCAAGGCAATGGACCGGATCTTCATCCTCCATGCCGACCACGAACAGAATGCCTCCACCTCCACCGTTCGCCTGGCCGGCTCGTCGGGTGCCAACCCGTTCGCCTGTATCGCCGCCGGTATCGCCGCACTGTGGGGCCCAGCCCACGGCGGTGCGAACGAAGCCGTACTGACCATGCTCGATGAAATCGGCGATGTTTCGAACATCGACAAGTTCATCGCCAAGGCCAAGGACAAGAACGACCCGTTCAAGCTGATGGGCTTCGGTCACCGCGTGTACAAGAACCGCGACCCGCGCGCCACCGTGATGAAGCAGACCTGCGACGAAGTCCTGCGCGAGCTGGGCATCAAGAACGACCCGCAGCTGGAACTGGCCATGCGCCTGGAAGAGATCGCCCTCACCGATCCTTACTTCATCGAGCGCTCGCTGTACCCGAACGTCGACTTCTACTCGGGGATCATCCTCAAGGCGATCGGCATTCCGACCAGCATGTTCACCGTGATCTTCGCCCTGGCACGTACCGTGGGCTGGATCTCGCACTGGAAAGAAATGCTCTCCAGCCCGTACAAGATTGGCCGCCCGCGCCAGCTGTACACCGGCGAGCAGAAGCGCGACATCGTTGCGCTACAGGACCGCAAGTAAGCTTTACTGGCCGAACGCAAAAAGGCTGCCCTTGGGCAGCCTTTTTTTATTGGCTTTTTCCTGTGCCAGCGAAGAGGCCGGCACAGGCAACACCAAACCTCAGTTCTTCTCAGCCCGCTCCCGCAGCCCTTTCAGGGTATTGAACGGCGCATCCACCACGAACTTGTTGGCCACCATCGCCGGCACGCTACCACCCGGCTCGGTGTGCACCTGGTAGGTCACTTCGGTGCTGTCACCCTTGGGCACCAGTTTCCAGAAGCCTTCCACTTTCGCCACCCGCACAAAGCCCTTCTCTTCCGGGACATAGGTCGGCTCTTCGACCAGATTACGGGTCAAGCTGCCATCAGCCCCCTTGACCGTGGTGATATGCAACACCGAATCACGCGGCGTCACTGGCCACGGCGTGTTGAACTGGGTGTAGGTCCAGCTCTGGTCGCCTTCATGCTTGAGCAGCTTTTGCGACTTGCACTCGTGAATCCATGCACAGGCGCCGACCACGTCTTCCTGCAACGCCTGCACCTTGGCCAGCGGCGCCTTGATCACGGTAACGCCTTGATAGGCCTTGTACTTGGAACCGGCTACTTCACTGAGAGATACCTTGATCCCCTCCTCGTCCTTGGCCACTTGCCAGTTTTCGGCCCAGGCCACCGGCGACAGCAAAACACCCATGCCACACAGCAGTGCAATACGCTTGAACGATCTCATCATGTTTATCCTTGTTGTCGAAGATCCAGCCTCTCACGCCGCCGTCATCTGCTCCCACCAACCCAGAATCCTGATTGCCTCGTCACGGTCGCTGCCGCACACCTCGACATCCGCCTTGAAGCCACCGCACACCGCCGGCCGCTCGGGCTTGCCAAACAGGTCGCAGAGGTTGGCAGCCGTCAGGTGCAGGCAGCGCTCGCCCGCCGGCTTGCCATTGGGCATGCGCGGCATCGCAGAAGTGATGGACGGGGCGATGCAGCAGGCACCGCAGCCCTCACGGCAATTCATGGCTATTCACCAAAATCAGGACTCCCTGGAACAAAACGGGACGAACGTCCCTGGATAGTAACCGCTCAAACAGGCGTTTGAAATTACTGGCACGATGAAATGTGCAGTGACCCGGCAGTCAGTTTGACTGCTACTGCCGGTACTCGAAATCGATGGCCGCCCCTTCAACGTCATGACGGCTGTCGTTGCGCAATTGCAACTGCATTTCGTTGTTGATCAGCCGGCCATTGAGCTGGAACGGGCTGTCGTTGGTTTCTGGTTTCTCGGTGAACATGGGCGGCAGCAAGGGTTTGCGTCGCTGAATCGGCGACGGGGTGCCAACGTTCGGCTCAAGTGAGTTGACCATATCGACCGGCAGGCTGAGGTCAAGCTTTGCCTTTGGCAGCGGCTTGGCCACCGCCTTGCTGACCGGCTTGCGCGCCTTGGCCTTGCTGTTGGCGGCTTTTTTTACCGCCTGCTTCTGGACAGGCTTGGCTGCCGCCTTCTTCTGCACTGGCTTGCCCTGGGTGACCGGAGCCTGACTGGCCGGCTGCGCAGCCATGGCTGGCGCACAGCAGAACGGTGCAAGGCACAAGATCAGGGCAAAACGGCGTAAAGCATTCATGGCAAATGGACAGACTGGCAGGAAAAGTGCGTATGCTCCCTGTTCCACAGGCAGCTGGCAAGCCTTACAAAAGGGTGAGCGCAGGCTCCCGGCACAACTGCTGAGCCAGCAAGCCGAGGGTAATCACGGCACGCTCGGCCTCCTTGTTCCACGGAATACCGCAATTAAGGCGGATGCAGTGGTTGAACTGCTCTGTATTACTGAATATTAACCCCGGCGCAATGCTGATGCCCTGCTCCAGCGCCCGCACATGCAGCTCTTGGGTGTTGACCCGCCCGGGCAGGCTCACCCACAGAATGAAACCGCCCGTAGGCCGGGTCATCTGGGTGCCTTCGGGGAAGTGCTGCTGCACTGCCAACTGGTAGGCGCTGAGGTTCTTGCGATACTCCTGACGGATGTAGCGCAGGTGCCGGTCGTAGCCGCCATTCTCCAGGTAGGCTGCCACACCCATTTGCGTGACACTGCACGCCGAGTGGGTAGTGAAGGTTTGCAGCCGCTGGATTTCGTCCTGGTAGCGCCCGGCAATCATCCAGCCAACACGTACGCCGGGGGACAGCGTCTTGGAGAAGCTTGAGCAATAGATTACCCGGTCCAGCCGGTCGAACGCCTTCAGCGCCTTGGTCTTGCCCTGCTCGAACATCAGCTCGCCATAGATATCGTCCTCGATGATCTGGATATCGAAGTCCGATGCCAGGCGCAGCAGTTGTTTCTGCCGCTCTTCCGGGACGGTGCCACCCAACGGGTTGCTCAGCCGCGCGGTGAGCACCAGGGCCTTGATCGACCACTGGTTGGCCGCCAGCTGCAAAGCTTCAAGGCTGATGCCCGTGGACGGGTCGCTGGGGATTTCGATCACCTTCAGGCCCAGCAGGTCCGCCAGCTGCAGCAAGCCGTAATACGTCGGCGACTCGGCGGCGATCAAGTCCCCCGGACGCGTCAGCACACGCAATGACATTTGCAGCGCATCGACGCAACCGTGGGTCACGATCACTTCACGCGGGTCGACCAGTACACCGGCATCGCGCATGCGAATGGCAATCTGCCGGCGCAACGGCTCGAAACCCGGGCTGAACATGTAACTGAACGCGCGCGGGCTGTGAAAGCGGGTGACCTTGGCAATTTGCTGGTGCAGGGCACGCACCGGCAGGTAGTCGACATGCGGCACCGCAGCGCCGAACGGAAATACACCATCGCGGCGCGCTTCGGTGAGCACTTGCTGGATGATGCTGGCACGGGTCACAAGACCAGGGCGCTCCACCCGGGCGATGTCGGGGGTTTGCGCAGTCAGGGCCGGCGTCTGGTGCACATAGTAGCCAGACTGCGGCCGCGCACGGATCAGCCCTTGATCTTCGAGATTGGCATAGGCCTGCAGCACCGTGGCATGGCTGACATTGAGCTGGGCGCTCATCTTGCGCACGGAGGGTACCCGCTCGCCTGGCTGGTAGACACCACGGCGGATGTCATCGGCCAGTTGCTGGGCGATACGCTGGTACAGCAGCAGGTTGGTCATGGCGGCAGGCTCGTTGTTCTTGTGCGGCTCGATGACGGTAAAGGATACCGTAACAGTTGCAAAGTGTACTGGGACAGAATGCAACATAGTCGACAATACAACAGCGTGATAACTATCGAAACGATTAAACCGACAAAAAGAAGGGCCGCATGGCGGCCCTTCTTTGAGTCGAACTCAGCGCGCAGGCGCGAGCCTGCCCTTGTCGTCGGAAAACACGATTTCTACCCGACGGTTCTGCGCCCTGCCCCGCTCAGAGGCGTTGGCCTCGATCGGGTACTGGTCGCCATAGCCCTCGACCTGCAAACGCTTTTCGTCGATGCCCAGGTCCACCAGCATGTCAGCCACGGCCTGCGCCCGATCGC
Source organism: Pseudomonas monteilii NBRC 103158 = DSM 14164 (assembly GCF_000730605.1). Lineage (GTDB taxonomy): Bacteria > Pseudomonadota > Gammaproteobacteria > Pseudomonadales > Pseudomonadaceae > Aquipseudomonas > Aquipseudomonas monteilii. The sequence continues at coordinate 86,132 of NZ_BBIS01000019.1, forward strand.
GAGACAGTTTCAGGTTGTCCTCGGCCGCACCGGTGCTGTCGGTATAGCCTTCGATACGTACCACCCGACGCGGGTTAAGCTGAAGGAACTGCACCAGCTTGAGTACGGTGCGGCTGGCCGAGTTCTTCAGGTCGGCACGGCCGGTATCGAACAGCACGTCGCCCAAGGTCATCACCAAGCCACGGTCGGTCTGCTCGGAGGCCAGTGCCGCAATTTGCGACTCGACCCACTTGCCCTGCTGCTGCACGCTGGCCAGCTTGGCCTCGCGCAAGGCCAGCTGCAGGCGCTGGCGCTCCAGATCGAGCTTGGTCTGGCGCTCCTGGTTCAGCGCCAGCTTGGCATGCTCACGGGCAATCTCGCTGTAGCGCTGGCTGAGGTAAGCGTAATGGCGCACATCGGAACCGGTGCCGATGTAGCTGGACAAACGCTCGGCACGGGCCAGCGACTCGCCCGCGCGGATCACATCGCGCGGCGCACTGCGCAGCACATCGGAATCATCCTTGACCTTGGCGAAGGCGGCACTGGCTTCATCCAGCGCTGCAGAACTGCGCTGGCTGGCACAGCCTTGCAAGCCTGCGGCCAGCGCCAGCACTACCAGCGCAGCCAACGGTGTGCGGCGGCTCATGGCTGTACCTCCAGTTGCTTGCGCAGACGCTTGACCCGCGACTGCAACAGCTGGAGCTGCTCTTCGCTCTTCTGGTTCAGCACCTGCGCCTCAGCCAGGCGCGCATCCAGCTCGGCCTGCTCGGCACGCATGCGCGCATCGCGGTAGTCTTCGGTCAGCATGTTGGCCTTGGCCCGGGCCAGCTTGTCTTCAGCCAGCTTCAGCGTTTCGACCTGCTCGGTGGCACCTACGGCCCTGGCCTGCTCCAGGGCCTGTTCGGAAATGCGCATCTGCTCGTCAGGGGCCGGATCATTGGCGCAGCCAGCCAGGCCAAGCATGGCCAAGGCAAGGATTAGTGGTTGGGTTCTCACGCAATCTTCCTAGTGTTTGGGGGCGTCCGCCGGCACCTGCAACTGCGCTTTCCAGCGCTCGACATTTCGTTGCAGGACCGCCTCGGACGCACCGGAGATCGGCAATTCTGTCAGTTTTTTCGCCAATTGCCCACGCAACCAGCTGTCATTGCAGGCCGAGTTGTGTGAAAGGGCCAGGTACAGGCCTGGCCGGTCCACCGGCAGGCCACGGGCGATCAGGTCATTGCTCATACCCAGGCTCTGGGCCATGGCCATGCCTGAATAGCGGCCAGCCAGCACATAGTCCACTTGGCCGAGCACCAGTTTCTGGAAGGCCTGGGTAAGGTTCTGCGCCGACACCAGCTTGAGCTGGGCCTTGGCAAAGGCGGTGAAGGCCGGTGTCAGCCGTGCGCGCTCGGACAAGCTGCCCTGATACCTGGCCAGGTCCGCCGGGCCATCGAAGGTCAGCTGGGCATCATGACGCGTCCACACCAGGTACTCGTTGAGCTGCAACGGCGGGTGGATGTAGTCCAGCGCGGTCAATTGCTCCACCTGCATGGGGGTGTCGAGTAGCAGATCCATGCGGCCACTGCGCACTTCCTCCAGTGCCTGGTCGCGACGACCTGCGCTCAGTACTTCAACTTTTACACCCAACTCGCCAGCCACCTGACGCAACAGGTCGACGTTGGCGCCAATCAGGTGTTCAGGGTCTTGTGGGTCTTGCCACGAATAGGGCGGCGCATCAGGGCTGCCGGTTGCCACCAGGCGTTCGCACTTGCCTGCCGCCATGACCAGCGGCGAGAACAGCGCCGCCATGCATGCCAGCGCCCTGCCCGTTTCACGCAACGTCATCCCTCACTCCTCACCCCATAAAAAAACCCGACCCTCGAAACGAGGGCCGGGTTCTTTATAAGTGAAGCAGGCGGATCAGACCAGCTTTTCCAGCTCCGGAACCGCTTCGAACAGGTCTGCGACCAGGCCGTAGTCGGCTACCTGGAAGATCGGCGCTTCTTCGTCCTTGTTGATCGCAACGATCACTTTGGAGTCTTTCATGCCGGCCAGGTGCTGGATCGCGCCGGAGATACCGACGGCGATGTACAGCTGTGGCGCAACGATCTTGCCGGTCTGGCCGACCTGCATGTCGTTCGGCACGAAGCCGGCGTCGACTGCGGCGCGCGAGGCACCGACGGCAGCGCCGAGCTTGTCGGCCAGGCTGTACAGGTGCTTGAAGTTGTCACCGTTGCCCATGCCACGGCCGCCGGATACGACGATCTTGGCAGCGGTCAGCTCTGGGCGGTCGGACTTGGCCAGCTCTTCGCCAACGAAGGCCGAAATGCCAGCGTTGTGCGCAGCACCAACAGCCTCAACAGCGGCCGAGCCACCTTCGGCGGCGACAGGGTCGAAGCCGGTGGTACGCACGGTGATGACCTTGACCGAAGCGCTCGACTGCACGGTGGCAATGGCGTTACCGGCGTAGATCGGGCGCTTGAAGGTGTCAGCGGACTCGACCGAGATGATCTCGGAAATCTGGTCCACGTCCAGCAGCGCGGCAACGCGCGGCAGGATATTCTTGCCGTTGGTGGTGGCCGGAGCCAGCACGTGGCTGTAACCCTTGGCCAGCTCGACGATCAGTGGCGCGACGTTCTCTGGCAGCACATGGGCGTAGGCAGCGTTATCGGCAACCAGCACCTTGGCCACGCCAGCGATCTTGGCAGCAGATTCGGCAATGCTGCCGACGTTCTGGCCAGCGACCAGTACGTGCACATCCCCACCGATCTTGGCGGCAGCGGCAACAGTGTTCAGGGTGGCCGGAGCTACGGCACCGGCTTCGTATTCAGCGACAACCAGGATAGTCATTTAGATTACCTTCGCTTCGTTCTTCAGCTTCTCGACCAGTTCGGCCACCGATTTGACCTTGATGCCAGCGCTGCGGGCAGCCGGGGCTTCAACCTTCAGGGTCTTGTTGGTGGAGGCGAGGGAAACGCCCAGCGCGTCCGGAGTAACGGTCTCCAGCGGCTTCTTCTTGGCCTTCATGATGTTCGGCAGCGACGCGTAGCGCGGCTCGTTCAGGCGCAGGTCGGTGGTGACGATGGCTGGCAGGTTCAGCGATACGGTCTGCAGACCGCCATCGATTTCACGGGTGACGTTCAGCTTGTCGCCAGCCACTTCGACCTTGGAGGCGAAGGTGCCTTGCGCGTAACCGGTCAGCGCAGCCAGCATCTGGCCGGTCTGGTTGTTGTCGCTGTCGATGGCCTGCTTGCCGAGGATGACCAGCTGTGGCTGCTCCTTGTCGACAACGGCTTTCAGCGCCTTGGCCACAGCCAGGGAGTTCAGTTCGTCAGCGGCTTCTACCAGGATGGCGCGGTCGGCACCCAGGGCCAGGGCGGTACGCAGTTGCTCCTGGGCAGTGGTCGGGCCGACGGAAACGACGACGATCTCGGTCGCAACGCCCTTTTCCTTCAAGCGGACAGCCTCTTCCACAGCGATTTCGCAGAAGGGGTTCATGGACATCTTGACGTTAGCAAGGTCGACGCCGGAGTTGTCCGCCTTGACGCGAACCTTGACGTTGTAGTCGACCACTCGTTTGACAGCTACAAGAACCTTCATGGATTCCTCGTTACTCTCCGGTGAATAGATAGTCGCCTGGGACTGAGCCCTGCGATGCGCGTGGGTACAAGGGCACCTCTAAAAACGTATCGGGAGGCAACAACTTCACAGTGACCGAACAGTCTTGTTCGGACCATTGCGACAAATACTCACGGGTCATTTTCTGTCGTGGCGTGTAAACTCCACTACAAACCGGCCAAAGGCCGCAAAACCCTGCTCCACACCTGGTCTTTAGAGGTGTACCTGCGCCCGGCTGCAAGCCTACGGCGAACGTAAAACCGCTCGTATCTTGACCGTAACACCCCATCCGGTCAATACGGCAAATCGGTCACCCTCCAGCCGCGCTCCTGTGATTTTACTGGCCTGCGGCAAATTCAAACAAACGTTTGTATTGGACCCACCAAGTGGTGTAGATATAATGCGCGGCCAAGACAAAACGGTGTAGTCCGTCATTTGCGCAGCTACAGTTCCGCTCCCGTGATGAGCCACTGCGCGCAAGCACCCATAAGACAAAGCAACAGCACGAGCCTTGATGAGTAGGAGAGAACCAGTGGAACGCGAATACATGGAATTCGACGTGGTCATCGTCGGCGCCGGCCCGGCGGGCCTGTCCGCCGCCTGCCGCCTGAAGCAGAAGGCCGCCGAAGCCGGTAGCGAAATCAGCGTCTGCGTGGTGGAAAAAGGCTCTGAAGTGGGCGCCCACATCCTCTCCGGCGCAGTGTTCGAGCCCCGCGCCCTGAACGAGCTGTTCCCCGACTGGAAGGAACTCGGCGCGCCCCTGAACACCGAAGTGAAGCGTGACGACATCTACGTGCTCAAGGATGCCGGCAGCGCCACCAAGGTGCCTGACCTGTTCGTGCCCAAAACCATGCACAACGAAGGCAACTACATCATCTCGCTGGGCAACCTGTGCCGCTGGCTGGCCCAGCAGGCCGAGAACCTGGGCGTGGAAGTCTACCCGGGCTTCGCTGCCCAGGAAGCGCTGTTCGATGAAAACGGCGTGGTGCGCGGCATCGTCACCGGCGACATGGGTGTGGACCGTGAAGGCAACCCGAAGGACGGCATGTACACCCCAGGCATGGAGCTGCGTGGCAAATACACCCTGTTCGCCGAAGGTTGCCGTGGCCACATCGGCAAGCAGCTGATCAAGCGCTTCAACCTGGACAGCGAGTCCGATGTGCAGCACTACGGCATCGGCCTGAAGGAAATCTGGGAAATCGACCCTGCCAAGCACGAGCAGGGCCTGGTGGTGCACACCGCCGGCTGGCCGCTGGACGTGATGGCCAAGGACAACACCGGGGGTTCGTTCCTTTATCACCTGGAAAACAACCAGGTGGTGGTCGGCCTGATCGTCGACCTGTCCTACGCCAACCCGTACCTGTCGCCATTCGACGAGTTCCAGCGCCTGAAGCACCATCCGGTGATCAGCCAGTATCTCGAAGGCGGCAAACGCATCAGCTACGGCGCCCGCGCCCTGGCCAAGGGCGGCATCAACTCGCTGCCAAAAATGGTGTTCAACGGCGGCGCACTTATCGGCTGTGACCTGGGCACCATGAACGTGGCCAAGATCAAAGGCAGCCACACGGCGATGAAGTCCGGCATGCTCGCCGCCGAGGCGGTGGCCGACGCGCTGCTCGCCGGCAGCGAGGGCGGTGACCAGCTGAACGGCTACGTCAGTGCCTTCAAAGCCAGCTGGTTGTATGAAGAACTGTTCGCCAGCCGTAACTTCGGCCCGGCCATGCACAAGTTCGGCCCACTGCTGGGCGCTGCGTTCAACTATGTGGACCAGAACTGGTTCGGCGGCAAGCTGCCGTTCACCCTGCACGACACCAAGCCGGACTACGCCTGCCTCAAGCTCGCGGCCGACTCGAAGAAGATCGACTACCCGAAACCGGACGGCAAGCTCAGCTTCGACAAGCTCAGCTCGGTATTCCTCTCCAGCACCAACCACGAAGAGGAACAACCCTGCCACCTGAAGTTGACCGACCCGAACGTGCCGATCGCCAGCAACCTGCCGCTGTACGACGAGCCGGCACAACGCTACTGCCCGGCCGGCGTGTACGAAGTGGTCACCCAGGAAGACGGCAACAAGCGCTTCCAGATCAACGCGCAGAACTGCGTGCACTGCAAGACCTGCGACATCAAGGACCCGGCCCAGAACATCACCTGGGTTACCCCTGAGGGCGCAGGCGGGCCGAACTACCCGAACATGTAAGGCCCCGGCCCTGCCGTAACAAAAAGCCCCCGGCTCTCACGAGCCGGGGGCTTTTTGTTGTGAATTGCGTCTGGGCTGCGAGGTGTTCGCCGTGAGAGGCTCAGCGCTTATCAGATCGAGCGCCGCGCGGGCGGCGCTCGGTTTATGCCCTGCTGCACAACCAAGACATGCACCGGCTCATTTGTCACCGCACATGATCGGCATCGGCTCCGCCGCGAACGCCAATGGCTCACGACGCCCAAAATACCAGGCCGTCAGCAGCCCCACCGTGCCCATGACCAGACAAAACCCGACACACACCCACGGGCTCCACGGCATCAGCGCAATCAGCGCCAGCGGCGTGGTACTGGCCCACAGCGCGTAGGCCACGTTGTAGGTGAAGGAAATCCCCGACACACGGATCTCGGCCGGGAACAATCCAACCATCACCGACGGCACCACACCGACCACGCCGCAGGACAGCCCCGCCAGCGCATAAGCCAGCCAGGTCATCTCCCACTGCCCCACCAGGCTGGCGTAAAGCGCACCGATCCCCAGCGGCAGCAACACGCTGTAGAGCATCAGCGCACGCCAAGCCCCTACGCGGTCGACCAGCAACCCGGCCAGCACGCAGCCGATGTTGAGGAAAACAATGCCCACGCTGCTCAGGGCGAAGGTGTGCCCGGCGCTCATGCCAAAGCGTTGCTGCATTACCGTGGGGGTGATCACCACCAGCACCACCACGGCCGAGGTCAGCACACAGGTCAGCAACGCCGCCGGAATCAACGCCCGACGGTGCTCGCCCAGCACCCGCCGCAGCGGGAATTTCACCGGCTGTTCCTGGCGCGCACGCAGGGCAAGGAACACTGGTGTTTCGCTGAGCCAGCGGCGCAGCCACACGCCAATCACACCAAACACTCCACCCAGCAGGAACGGGTAGCGCCAGGCGTAATCAAGGATTTCCTGCGGCGTGAACACCTGCGCCAGCAACGTCGCGGTCAGTGCCCCCAGCAGGTAGCCGAAGGTCAGCCCCGCCTGCAAGAAGCCCAAGGCATACCCGCGCCGCCCGGCAGGCGCGTGCTCAGCGACGAAGGTCCAGGCACTTGGCACCTCGCCCCCCACGGCCGCGCCCTGGAGGATGCGCAGCGCCAGCAGGATCAACGGTGCGGCATAGCCGATGTCGGCATAGGTCGGCATTACCCCGATCAGCAGGCATGGCAGGGCCATCATCAGGATGCTCAGGCTGAACACCCGCTTGCGCCCCAGGTGGTCGGCGAAGTGCGCCATCAGAATGCCGCCCAGCGGCCGCGCCAGGTAGCCGGTGACGAAGATCCCGAAGCTTTGCAGCAGGCGCAGCCACTCTGGCATCTCGGGCGGGAAGAACAGCTGGCTGAGGGTCAGCGCAAAAAATACGAAAATGATGAAGTCGTAGATTTCCAGCGCGCCGCCCAGTGCCGCCAGGCCCAGGGTCCGATGGTCGCCGCGGCTGAACCGGGGCGGGCGAGCGGTATCGATGGCAGTCATGGCAGGGTCCGCAAATCGGCAAAGGGCAAGAGGATAGCAAATAGCTGCCCCGTTGCCCCGCCTGCTGCGCGGCTAGCGGTTGAACACCGTATGCGCGAAGTTGGCGCGCGGCCGTGGCCTGGCCGTAGCCGCCGGCATGGCGCCCGGCAGCGGCAATTTGCCGACCAGCACCGGTCCGTCGATGATCGCCATGAATGACTCCAGCGCCTCGTTATCGGGCACCTGCGGCAGGCTCAGGCTGACCGCCTGGCGCTCGGCCTGCGGCACCGCAGGCACTTTCAACTGGCTGGAATGGTAAAGCAGGGCGTGCTGGATCTGGGTACTGACGCGACAAAAACGCTCCAGGTCAACCCCGGCATGGCTGGCCAGTTCGATATTGCCCAGCAGCAAGTGAAAAGGCTGCAAGGCGCACTGCACCAAACGCTGCAGCTCCTCGAAACTGTCAACGGGGGCGATCCGATAGTAGCCCAGGCCATTGAGCAGCCGCTCCAACTGCAGCCGCTGGCAGGGGTGGGTGTCGGCAATGAGAATGCGCAGGGTCTTGTTTGCCATGGTCGGGCCTGGGCAGCTGGGTAATGGGTACATTCCATGACCTTACTGCGCCCGTTATGGCGACTGCCAAGGCCATGCCTGGCAGCGGTCTACTTTGATAGAAGTCGGGAAAGCCGCATAAATCAAGTGATTGACTGACGGAATTTGCATTTGCCTTTAGCCCGGTACTCCGGTTTGCCACTTGCGCTCACCCCGTCAAGCCGTTCAGGTAACCGCGCGCCTAAACCCAGACGCTCGCACTTCGTTTAAAGGAGGCTCATGCCCCAAGGCATTGCCTCTTACATTCGCGGAGAACCCAGATGTTTCGCCCGGCCCTAGCCTTTTTCGCCCTGACCCTGTCCAGCCTCGCATGGTCCGCCGAGCCCTGTTCGGTAGACATTCACAGTACTGACCAGATGACCTACGACCTGAAAACGATCACCGTACCGCAGACCTGCCAACGCTTTACCGTTAACTTGCTGCACACCGGCACACTGCCCAGGTACATCATGGGCCACAACTGGGTGCTGGCCAAAAAGGACGACATCAAAGGCGTGACCACCGATGGCGCTGCGGCAGGTGAGGCCGATAACTACCTCCAGCCGGGCGACAAGCGCGTGCTCGCCCATACCCGACTGATCGGGGGTGGCGAAAAAGATTCGGTCACTTTCGACACCGGCATGCTGCAGGCAGGCCAGGCGTACGCGTTTTTCTGCTCCTACCCTTTCCACTCCACCATGATGAAGGGCACCCTCACATTCGGTACCTCGTCAGGCAGCTGACGCTATCGGAAAGTGGGCCGCACAGCCGAACGTGCGCTCAGGCCTCGGCCCACTCGCGCATACGCAGCCGGCAATGCTTCATGGCGTTGACGATGTGCTTCTCCACCATGGCCTTGGACAGGCCCAGACGCGCGGCAATCTCCCCATGTGACAGGCCTTCGAGCTTGCGCAGCAAGAAGCACGCCCGGCAGGTTTCGCTCAGCTCCGCCACTGCACGCTGCAGCAACTCCAGGCGCTCTTCCTGGCGACAGGCGCCGTGCACGGGGGCGACGAAGAATCGCTCATCGGTTTCCAGAACCTCCAGAGGCTCGGCGCGACGAAGCTGGTTGCGCCGATGACCATCGGTGACCAGGTTCAGGGCGGTGCGATAAAGGAAAGCGCGCGGATGGGAGATCTGCGTGTCATCACACCGCTCGAGTACCCGCAGATACGCCTCCTGCGCGATATCTTCGGCAGCATGGCGGCTACCCAGACGCGAACGAAGGAACCCGACCAGTTCACGGTAGTAATGCTCGAGCAGTACACCCGAAGACGGCATCGAAGCGCTTTCCCTGTTGTCCGATGATGGTAGAAGACCGCTGCAGGCCAACTAATGGCACCGCGAGCGCATAAAATATAATAATTCTCATCAAGCTTAAAGACGTTGTTACATTTCCACGCCCGCAACGCGCGCTCCCCGCTAAATCCGCCCTGATCGCTTTCGTTTAATCGGCAGCCTCCCTAGCTGATCCTTGGTGACAGCGGCCCTCTCATGGTCGGAAATCCTGCATGATCCCTCAACGCCTTACCCGTCGTGCCGTAACGCTCGCGCTGTGCCTGATCCCCGTGGCCGCATTCGCCACCTGGCAACTGTTGCCCGGCGAGGCCGAGCAGCGGCCGTTCGTCAGCGTCAGCCGTGGCAACATCGAATCCAGTGTCACCGCGCTGGGCACCCTGCAGCCCCGTCAGTACGTCGACGTGGGCGCACAGGCCTCCGGGCAGATCCGCACGTTGCACGTAGAAGTCGGTGACACCGTCGAGCAGGGGCAGTTGCTGGTGGAAATCGACCCTGCCACGCAACAGGCCCAGCTGGATGCCGAGCGCTATGCCATCCAGACCCTGAAAGCGCAGGTCAAGGAGCAGCGTGCCGAGCATGTCCTGGCCGAACAACAGTTGCGTCGCCAGCAGCGGATGGCCAGCGACGGCGCCACGCGTGAAGAGGATGTGCAGACCGCCCAGGCCAAGGTGCTGACTACCCAGGCGCGCATCGACATGTATGAGGCGCAGATTCTCCAGGCGCAGGCTACGCTGCGCAGCGCGCAGGCTCAGTTGGGCTACACCCGCATCTACGCCCCGATCGGCGGTACCGTGGTGGCTGTCGATGCACGAGAAGGGCAAACCCTGAACGCGCAGCAGCGCACCCCGCTGATTCTGCGGATCGCCAAGCTGTCGCCGATGACGGTATGGGCCGAGGTCTCGGAAGCCGACATCGGCCAGGTCAAGACCGGCATGCAAGCCTACTTCACCACCCTGGGCAGCGGCGGCAGGCGCTGGACCAGCACTGTCAGGCAGATTCTGCCGATCCCGCCCAAACCGCTGGATCAGCTCAGCCAGGGCGGCGGCAGCCCGGTTGCCGCCGGTACGGCAAGCGGCAGCGGGACCGGCCGCGTGGTGCTCTACACCGTGCTGCTGGATGTCGACAACGATGACAACGCGCTGATGGCCGACATGACTGCCCAAGTGTTCTTCGTCGCCGGGTCTGCCAAGGATGTGTTGACCGTGCCCATCGCGGCGCTTCAGGGACGGGGCCAGGGCGAGGGGCTGCAGACTGCCCATGTGCTGACCGGCAAAGGCGACGTACAGACGCGCCAGGTACGTACCGGGCTCAGTGACCGCCTGCGCGTGCAGATACTCGACGGGCTTGCGGAAGGTGACAAACTGCTGATCGGCCCTGTTGGCGGTGAGGGTTGACATGAGCACTCCGCTGATAGAGCTGGTCGGCATCCGCAAATCCTACGGGGGCGGCGACAGCCCCCAGGTCGATGTGTTGCGCGGCATCGACCTGAAAGTCCATGCCGGAGAGTTCATCGCCATCGTCGGCACCTCGGGCTCTGGCAAGTCGACCCTGATGAACATCCTGGGTTGCCTCGACCGCCCAAGCGCCGGGCAGTATCGCTTCGCCGGCCAGGATGTTGCCGGCCTGAGCAATGACGAACTGGCCTGGTTGCGCCGCGAAGCGTTCGGGTTCGTGTTTCAGGGCTATCACCTGATCCCCTCCGCCTCGGCGCAGGAAAACGTGGAGATGCCGGCGATATACGCCGGAACCACGGCGGCCCCGCGCGCCGAACGGGCCAAGGCCCTGCTGCAACGCCTGGGCCTGGGCGAGCGCACCGGCAATCGCCCGCGCCAGCTTTCAGGCGGCCAGCAACAACGGGTGTCCATCGCCCGGGCATTGATGAACGGCGGCCACATCATCCTGGCGGATGAGCCCACCGGTGCGCTGGACAGCCACAGTGGCACCGAGGTCATGCGCCTGCTGGATGAACTGGCCGAGCAAGGCCATGTGGTGATCCTGATCACCCACGACCGCGATGTGGCCGCCCGGGCCCAGCGCATCATCGAGATCCGCGACGGCGAAGTGATCAGTGACAGCGGCGCCGACCAGGCGCCGCCACCGCGTCGCCCTGGTGCGCTGCAAGCCGTCGATCTGGCCGGGCGCCTGGTGCGTGCCGACAGCCAGGGCAGCCCCTGGCTGGGCGAAACCCGGGACGCCCTGCAGGCCGCCTGGCGGGTCATGTGGAGCAACCGCACACGCACCGCGCTGACCCTGCTGGGGATCATCATCGGCGTCGCGTCGGTGGTCGTCATGCTGGCAGTGGGTGAAGGCAGCAAGCGCCAGGTCATGGCCCAGATGGGCGCGTTCGGCTCGAACATCATCTTCATGAACGGTGCCCCTCCAACACCGCGCGCTCCGCCCGGCAACGTTCGCCTCAGCGACGTGCAGGCGCTGGCCGAGCTACCGCAAGTGAAGTCCATCATGCCGGCCATGACAGTGGAAGCGCAGGTGCGCTTCGGCAATCGCGACCTGGAATCGACCATCGGCGGCTATTCGCCTGTGTTCCCGACGCTGATGAGCTGGCCCGTCAGCGAAGGCAGCTTCTTTACCGACAACGACCTGGCCACGGCTGCGACCGTGGCGGTGATCGGCTCGGAGGTGCGCAAGAAGCTGTTCGTCGACGGCCAGGACCCGATCGGCCAGTACATCCTCATCGAGAACGTGCCCTTCCAGGTGATCGGCGTGCTCGCCAGCAAAGGTTCAAGTGGCGCCAACCAGCGAAACGACCTGCGCATCGCCGTGCCGTACTCAGCGATATCCATACGTCTTTCCGGCACGCAACACCCGGAATACGTGATCATCGGCGCCGCGGACAGTACCCAGGTGCATGACACCGAACGCGCGATACGCCAACTGATGCTGAGCCTGCACGGTGGCATCGAAGACTTCGAGATCGACAACAGCGCGGCGATGATCCAGGCCGAGGCGGCGACACGCAACGGGTTGTCCCTGATGCTTGGCGCCATTGCCGCCATTTCGCTGCTGGTCGGCGGGATCGGTGTGATGAACGTGATGCTCATGACCGTCCGCGAACGCACCCGCGAAATCGGCATCCGCATTGCCATTGGCGCCCGACAGCGCGACATCCTGCGCCAGTTCCTGACTGAAGCCGTGGTGCTTTCGCTGACCGGCGGCCTGATCGGCGTCTGCCTGGCGTTGCTGATCGGCGTGGTACTCAGCCTGGCCAAGGTGGCCGTGGCGTTTTCTGCCCTGGCGATAGTGGGCGCCTTCGCCTGCTCGGTAGCCACGGGCGTCATCTTCGGTTTCATGCCCGCGCGCAAAGCCGCCGCCCTCGACCCTGTCGCCGCCCTGACCAGTGAATGACCATGACCAGAACCCCGTTTTTACTGCTACCGCTGCTGACCATCCTGGGTGCTTGCAGCCACACCCCTGCGCCATTGGACAGCGGTATCGCTGCACCTGCCAGCTGGCAAAGTCCGGCTGGCGGCACGGCGGCCTCCGCGCAATGGTGGACAACGTTCAATAGCGCTCAACTGAGCCAACTGATCGAGCAGGCGCGCCAGGGCAGCCATGACCTGCGCGCCGCCATGGCCAGGGTCAGGCAGGCACAGGCCGACCTGCGTATTGCCGGCGGCCCCCTGCTACCGCGCCTCGACGCCAGCGCCAACGCCTATCACCAGCGCTTGCTACGAGGCCAAGGGTACAGCGAGCAGGACACGTCGAACCGCGAGCGGACCTACCGCTACTTCAACACGGCCCTGACGACCAGCTACGAGCTGGACTTCTGGGGTAAAAATGCCGCTGCGCGTGACAGTGCCCGCCTTGGCCTGCAAGCCACTGCACGTGACCGTGACACGCTCGAACTGAGCCTGACGAGCAGCGTTGCCGATACCTACCTGAGCGCCCTCGCCGCTCGCGAGCAGGCACGCATCGCCGCGCTTAACCTGGAAAACGCCGACAAGGTCCTGAGCCTTGTGCGAACGCGATTCCAGGCCGGGTCGTCGACTGCCCTGGAACTGGCCCAGCAAGAGAGCCTTGTGGCCAACCAGCGACAACAGTTGCCGCTCTACCAACAAGAGGCCCGCGATGCGCAGATCACCCTGGCAACCCTGCTTGGCGTGCCGGTCCAGGCGCTGGAACTGGCCGATCAGCCTTTCGATCAACTGAGCGGCCCGAGCATTGCCGCCGGCATTCCCAGCCAACTGCTGACGCGCCGCCCGGATATCGCTGGCGCAGAGGCGCGCCTGGCTGCGGCTCAGGCGGATGTCAGCGTTGCGCGGGCAGCACTGTTCCCCACGGTGAGCTTGACGGCCAGCCTGGCCACTGGCGACAGAAAAGCCATCGACCTGCTGCGCAATCCGGCGCTCAACCTCGGTGCCGGTCTGACGGCGCCCATTTTCAATAATGGCGCCTTGCGCGCCGAGCGTGATCGCGCCATCGCTCGCCAGGACGAGCTGCTCGAGGCCTATCGCAACGTGCTGATCACCAGTTTCGGCGAAGTCGAGAAGGCCTTGAACAGCGTCGACGGCCTGGACCGCCAGACACAGTGGCAGCATGAAGCGCTCACCCAAGCGCAACGCGCGTTCGATCTGGCCGAGAACCGCTACCGGGCCGGGGCCGAAGACCTGCTCAGCGTGCTGGAAGCGCAACGCAGCCTGTTTACAGCACAGGCCGAACGGGTACGGCTGCGCAAGGCACGTTTGCAGGCCAGTGTTGCGCTTTACAAGGCATTGGGCGGTGGCTGGACGGCATCGGACACACTGATGACAGCGAGGTAGGCAAGCCCCCCGACGGGAGCCCTACCTGCTGCAACACCGGCCAAAAATCGTCAACGCTACAAACCGTCACGTCGCGGGCCGGGTGCCAGATGGCGGGCATACCAAGGCCGCTGAGGCACCCTGTCGGCCAGGCGATCGCCGTCTTCTTCAGGGCTGAAAATGACCTGCAAGGCCAGCTTCATGGTCTCGATGTCCAGTTTCCCGGTGCCGCCGCCATTGCCCAGCCCCCAGGCACCGCAACCTTCACGCGAAGGCCCCAGCCAAGGCTCGGCCACACGCACCCAGCGCCCTGGCGCAAACCACGGAATGCCATCGATCATCTTCGGCTTCACTTCCCCCGGGTGCGCCTGCTGGTGGGCCAGGTACCAATCGTTCAGGCGGTCGTCGATCCAGCCATGAAAGGCCCAGAACACCGGGTTGACGTGGGAGGAAAACGGATCGCCGAGGAAGTCGTTCTCGGCGCGGAACCAGCGTTCGGAAAAATCGTAGTTGCGACGCCCGTAAGGCATCGGGTAATCCGAGTTCGGGTCACGCCCCAGGGATGCCCAACGCATGTGCAGCCAATCGTGGATCCCCAATTCGATGCGTGAACCCAACTCTCCCAGACACAGGGTGCTGAGGTATTGCGGATCATGCAGCTGGGCCTCCCACAGTTGGAAGTTGGCGTGCAGCCCTTGGCTGCTCTTGACGTAGTACAGCCACTGGCTGAAGGCTTCATCGCCGGCCGCCTGCCAGTTGGGCGGGACGCTGTAGCCGTCGCGATTGTCGAGGTAATCGAAAAACGCCTGAACACCCTGCCCGATCGATGGACGAGCCGCAGGCAGGCTTGCCCAGGAACGCAGGTCCTGGACCTCGCGCACGCCATGCAGCATGTGCCGATGCATGAACAGAAAATCCTCGCCGGAGCCGTTGCGATGGCGATCATGCCCGCGTGCGTTGCGCTCCTTGCCCAATGGGCCGACCTGCCAACCCAGCGCACGCACCATCTGCCGCCGGGATTCATCGATGCGGTGCCAGCGATCGCGGCTGGCGTGCCAGAGCTGGTGATAGTAGCGACGCTGCGGTGAAATCAGGTCCTCGTGCAGGGCCGCCACGTATGGCAGCCGCTCACGCGCCAGAACGAACGGTCGGCGGACGGCGACAAAGCTCGCTTGCGCCCCGGAATGCCCCGCCTGCGTCCCTGCCAGGCGTAGGTGCCCACTCAGGGTTGCGCTGCCTCCACCCTCGCTCCAGTCGCCCCATATTTCATCCAGCACGGCATCGCAATCATAGGCCTCGCCAGAACCCGCCATCATCTTCAGTTGCACCTTCGGCAGCCGGTCGGCAGCCAGCGGGCCGTATACCTGCAAACCCTGACCGCCATAGGGCGCAGTACCCAGGTAGCCGCGCACGGCACGGGCACCCTGCCCTACGTCGAGCAGCAGCTGCTGCGGCCGGGCCAGCTCGGCCAGTGCCGGGTGATCGCTCGTCATGCGCCAGTCCCAGATCCCGACCAGGCGTTCACCTAACAGCGCATTGGGCAGGTCATCGACCGGCACCGCAGGCTCGTCACTGCTCAGCTCCGCTTCCTCGGCCCGCTGCCACGCCTGCCGTGCGTAATAGCCGGCAGGCAGTGCTACACCGGCGGCCACCAGGCCCGCCAGGATCTTACGACGTGACACTTTCATCCACTGTACTCATGACGTGACTCCTGCTGCGAAAACGAATGGTTGAGGGAGCGATTTAGAGGGTTGCTAAATTCTCTTGGGCTCGGCTCGTTTCACCCAGCAAGTTCGAACGGCATGGGGCCGTCGTGCAGGCGGTCGAGTACGCAATGAAGAAACAGGCTTTTTTTTCACGCAGATGGCCATGGGCTTTGGCAGTTCTGCTCTTGCTCCTGGTGGCCGCAGGCGCCTGGTGGTATTGGGTCTACCTTGCCAAACACTCCTACGGCCGGGAAATCGAACAGCGGGCCAACGCCCTGCAGGCGCGCATCCCGGCCCTGGATGCGCACCTTGACGTGCCGCTGAGCTATGGCACCGATGGCGAGGAAGCAAACCGTGACGGCCCGACCCAGTTCGACCTGGTGAAAGCCGCCAAAGGCCGCCTGAGCGGCGCCTCGATCGCAATCTGGTCATGGCCGGAGTTCTGGAGTGGGCCCAATTGGCCGCACCGCCCCACACCCGGGTTCGAGGCGGCGATGGCCAACGAACTGGAAGTTCGCTATCGGATCATCACCAGCATCGCCAAAGACTACCCTGCGCAGGCCGGCATCGCCTACACCCCTGCCGACTTCCGCCGGCTGGTCAGTGAAGGCAAGTTCGCCATCATCATCAGCCTGCTCAACGCCGCCCCCCTTGGCGACGACATCGACAAGCTGGACCACTGGGCCGCACGCGGCATGCGGGTATTCGGGCCAGGCTACGTCGGCAACAACAGCTGGGTCGACTCGGCGCGCCCACTGCCCTTCCTGGGCGATTCGGTCGACCCGCTGGGCGGTCTTTCCGACATCGGTCGTCGCGCCATCACCCGGCTCAACGACCTTGGCGTGGTCATCGACGTCTCGCAGATGTCCAGCCAGGCCCTGACCCAGGTCACCCAGCTGAGCCGCGCACCGGTCATGGCCTCGCACACGGGGGTGCAAGGCATGATGGACATTCGCCGCAACCTCAGCGACGCGGACCTGGCACACATCAAGGCCACCGACGGGCTGGTCAACATCGTGGCCTACTCCCACTACCTCAAGCCGTTCTCGCGCCCGACCATCGAAAAGATGAACGCGTTACGCGCCAAACACGGCCTGCCAGACGTACAGAACCAAACCCAGATGGGCACCACCACCGACCCGGTGTTCTCGATCTGGTCGGAGAAAAAGTTCGGTGAATACCTCACGCCGTTCTACGACATCCTCGGCGCCGAGCCCGAAGCGACCCTCGCCGACTACGTCGACTCGATCGACTACGCGGTGAAGAAGATCGGTATCGACCATGTCGGCATCAGTTCCGACTTCAACGACGGCGGCGGTGTGGTTGGCTGGGAAAATGTCAGCCAGAGCCGCAACGTCACTGCCGAACTGATGCAGCGCGGCTACTCCGACGAAGACATCGCCAAGCTCTGGGGCGCCAACTTCCTGCGTGTGTGGGAAGCCGCCCAGAAGGCCGCCAGGCCGACCCCTCCTCCCGTTGCCCACTACCCGTAAGGAAACCCATGAAACGGCTGACCTCACTGATTGCCCTCGGTTGTCTCTCACTGTCGCTCGAAGCCCTCGCTGCCGACCCTGCTGCACCGGGCAAGGTTTTCAAAGACTGCAAGGATTGCCCGGAAATGGTCGTGCTGCCTGCCGGCAGCTACGTGATGGGTACCCCCGATGACGAACTGGGCAAACAGGACGATGAAGGGCCGTTGCACACTGTGACATTCGCCAAGGCGTTCGCCATGAGTCGCTTCCATGTGACTGCCGGGCAATGGCAGGCCTATGCCAAGGAAACCCACACGGTGCTGCCCGACGGCGACGACCGCCCGGGGCGGCTGTGCAAGAACGGCAAGCCCAGCTACCCGCAAGGCCCGACGCAGCCTGCGGTCTGCATGACCTGGGATGAGGCGCGCGGCTACATCGCCTGGCTCGCCAAGAAGACCGGCAAGCCCTACCGCATGGTCAGCGAGGCCGAACGCGAGTACGCCGGCCGCGCCGGCTCCACCGACCCCTTCCCGTTCCCCTTCGACCAGGAAGGGGAATATCAGATCAGCAAGCATGCCAACACCTACGGGCCGCGCGATGGCTTCACCTACACGGCACCGGTCGGCAGCTTCCCTGCCAATGCATTCGGCATGTACGACATGCATGGCAACGTCTACGAGTGGGTCGAGGACTGCTGGCATACCGATTATGTCGGCGCGCCCACCGACGGCAGCGCCTGGACCACCGGTGCTACCTGCACACACCGGCAGATTCGCGGCAACGACTACCTGGAACCGCCCATCTTCTCCCGCTCGGGCAACCGCAACGAGCGCGAACCCGACGTGCGCGGCGACTGGCTGGGCTTTCGGGTAGCCCGCGCCCTTCAGGACGGTGAACCCAACTGACAATCCACAGGGAGAGTGACCATGCCCACCTTGAGCAGACGCCGTTTCGTCGCCGCCGCTACCTTGACCGGCCTCGCCCCCGCCATGCCCGCCTGGGCGGCAGGCGCCGCGAGCGACCCACCGGCGGACGATGCCATCATCCGCCTGGATTACAACGAGAGCCCGTATGGCCCCTGCCCTTCGGCACTCGAAGCAATGCACCAGGGTGCTCGCCAGAGCGGCCACTACTTTCCGGAACACGAATACCGCCTGGCTGAGCTGTTCGCCCGGCAAAACCAGGTACCCGAAGACCATGTGGCCGTCTTCTGCGGCTCCCGCTCGCCGTTGCAGTACGCCTTGGCTCGCCACGCCGACAAGCGCAGCGTGGTCATCGCCGCGCCGACCTATGACTCGGTGGCCAATGGCGCCAGGGCTGTCGGCGCAACCGTGCATGAGGTGCCGCTCGATGCCCGTCACGCCCATGACGTACGCGGCATGCTTGCCGCCACCCGGCAACCCGGGGTGCTGTACCTGTGCAACCCCAACAATCCCACGGGCACGCTGACCCCACGCGCCGACATCGAGCACCTGGTCACCCACAAGCCGGCAGGCAGCCTGGCGATCATCGATGAAGCCTATATCCACTTTACCGACGCGCCCTCCTGCCTGGACCTGGCGGTCAGCCATGACAACGTCATGGTCCTGAGAACGTTCTCCAAGCTCTATGGCATGGCCGGTGCCCGCCTGGGGCTAGTGGTCGGCAAACCGGCATTGCTCGCCGACCTGCAACGCCTGAACGGCTACAACTTCGTGCCACTTGCCGCCGCCATGGGCGGCATCGCCAGCCTGCAACAAGAAGGCCTGGTCAGTGAACGAAAACACATCAATCGAAGCATTCTGCGGAACACTATCGAGGCCCTGCAAAAGGCCGGCTACCGCTGCACCGACGCCCAGGCCAACTGCTTCATGGTGGCCCTCGGCCGCCCCGCCAAACCTGTGATCGAGGCACTCGCGCAACGCAACATCCGGGTCGGGCGGGTATTCGAGGCGTGGCCGCAGTGGATGCGTGTCAGTGTGGGTACGCCGGCGCAGATGCAGGCCTTCCTGAAGGCGTTTCTTGAAGTCATGCACGGCTGAGGTCAGCCGCCTAAATCCACCCTCCCTGGCTTCGTTTAACACCTACCCAACAGCAGCGCACACAAGGCGCTGCTCCCCCCGCCAGTGTCGGCTGATCTACTCAGGAGCACATCATGTCCCAGCCCACCCGCGGCGCCGTGCAGGACCTCTTCGCCCTGCTCAAGCCGTTTAAATACACCGTCGCGCTTTCCGTCATCCTGGGCATGGTCGGCGGCCTCAGCATCACCTTTCTGCTGGCCACCATCAACCGGGCCCTGCACGACGATTCCGGCCTGACCCAAGGCGTGGTCTGGGGCTTCGCCGGGCTTTGCCTGGTGGCCCTCGCCAGCTCGGTGTTTTCCGACATCGGTAGCAACCGAGTGGGCCAGCACATCATTGCCGCCTTGCGCAAAACGCTGGGC
This sequence comes from Pseudomonas monteilii NBRC 103158 = DSM 14164, assembly GCF_000730605.1. Classification (GTDB taxonomy): domain Bacteria; phylum Pseudomonadota; class Gammaproteobacteria; order Pseudomonadales; family Pseudomonadaceae; genus Aquipseudomonas; species Aquipseudomonas monteilii. Next base: position 105,637 of record NZ_BBIS01000019.1, read on the forward strand.
GAGAAGGTGCTGTCGGCCCCCATCGAACAAATCGAGCGCTATCGCAGCCATCGGCTGATCCCGGTGTTGACGCACGACGTAGACACCATCAGCGATTTCGCCTTCGCCTTCGCGCCCCTGGCGATCGCCCTGACCGTCACCCTGGGCTGCCTGAGCTACCTGGCCATGCTGTCCTTGCCCATGTTCCTGCTGATCCTGACCGCTATCGCCCTCGGCACCGTCGTCCAGTACATCGCACGGGCCCGTGGCATGCAGGGGTTCGTCGCGGCGCGTGATGCCGAGGATGAGCTGCAAAGACACTACAATGCGATCGCCGGTGGCGCCAAGGAGCTGCGCATCCACCGCGCTCGCCGCCAACGCATGTTCAGCCGCAACATCCAGGGCACGGCCGACCTGATTCGTGATACCCAGATCCGCTCCATCAATACCTTCGTCATCGCCAAGACCTTCGGCTCGATGCTGTTCTTCGTGGTCATCGGCCTGGCGCTCGCCTTGCAATCGTTATGGCCCAACAGCGACAAAGCGGTAATGAGCGGTTTCGTCCTGGTGCTGCTGTACATGAAAGGCCCACTGGAATACCTGATAGGCACACTGCCAATCATCAGCCGCGCCCAGATCGCCTTGCGCCGGGTTGCCGAGCTCTCCGAACGGTTCTCCTCGCCAGAGCCGCACCTGCTGCTCGAAGACAAGGCCAGCCAGCTGCCCGCCTTGCGCACCCTCGAGCTGCGTGATGTGCGCTTTGCCTTCCCCCCGGTCGACGGCAACGCACCGTTTACCCTGGGACCGGTAAACCTGCAGATCCGCCAGGGCGATATCGTTTTCATCGTCGGCGAGAACGGCTGTGGCAAGACCACCCTGATCAAGCTGCTGCTCGGCCTGTACCCGCCGCAACAGGGCGAGATTCGTATCAACGACCAGCCCATCACCGCGCAGGATCGCGACGATTATCGCCAGCTCTTCACCACCATCTTTTCCGATTACTACCTGTTCGACGACCCCTTCCTGGGCGCCAAGCAGGTGCCAGACAGCGCCGAGGTCTATCTCAAGAGGCTTGAAATCGCACACAAGGTCAGCATCCGCGACGGCAGCTTCACCACCACCGACCTCTCGACCGGGCAACGCAAGCGGCTGGCGCTGATCAATGCCTGGCTCGAAGAACGCCCGGTGCTGGTGTTCGATGAGTGGGCTGCAGACCAGGACCCGACCTTCCGGCGCATCTTCTACACCGAACTGCTGCCCGAACTGAAACGCCTGGGCAAGACAATCATCGTCATCAGCCACGATGACCGCTATTTCGATGTCGCCGACCAATTGGTGCGCATGGCGGCCGGCAAGGTGGTCGTCGAGGCGTGCGTCGCCTGATGCAATAAAAGCGAAACATTTGCATTCCGGTTTGTCATCAGCCGTGCGTCATACCCCTAGTCACCCTAAAAAAAGATCTGCCCAGCCTATCCACTCAACATCTACAACGAGCACCGAAATGCCCACCCACCTTCGATTGAATCACCTGACCCGGGCGCTTGGCCTTCGACGCGCATTCAACGCCCAACTGCCAGCACTGGCCCTGAGCCTGGCCCTGCCCTTGGCTGCCCAGGCGCAAGATCAGCAACTGACCTTGAATATCCCGGCACAGCCCTTGAGCTCGGCGCTGAAGGCATTTGCGGAGCAGACCGACGTGCAGGTGTTGTATGAGCCCGATGCCGTACAGAACCTGCGCTCAGGTGCGTTGAGCGGCCGCTACAGTCTGGATGAGTCGGTACGCGTGCTGCTTAGGGAAAGTGGCTTGCGCTATCAGCTGCGCGACAACACCTTGACCTTGCAGGCGGCCTACGAAGGTGGCAGCGCGATGCTACTCGACGCCACGAGTATCCAGTCCAGAACCCTGGGTGCCACGACCGAGGGAACAGGGTCTTACATCACCGGTTCCACCAATACCGCAACGAAGCTGGCGCTGTCGCCTCGCGAAACCCCACAGTCGGTCAGTGTGGTGACGCGTCGCCAAATGGACGACCAGAACATGCAGTCACTCGACGATGTCGCGCGCGCTGCCACCGGTATCAATACCGTGAAAGACTTCGGTACCGAGCGTTCGCGTTACTTCTCACGGGGTTTCCAGGTCAACGACCTGCAGTACGACGGTGTGCCAAGCAGCATCTCGGAAAGTTTCTCCATGGACGTCACTTCGGTGAACAACATGGCGATCTATGATCGGGTCGAGATCGTTCGCGGCGCGAACGGCCTGATGCAAGGCGCCGGCTCGCCCTCGGCAGCGATCAATCTGGTGCGCAAGCGCCCGGGCGATACCTACCAGATGAAGGCCGAGATCGGCGCAGGGTCCTGGGACAACTACCGCGGCCAGATCGACGTTGGTGGCCCGCTCAATGCCGAAGGAACCCTTCGCGGGCGCACGGTCATGCTCTACAGTGCCGGCAACAGTTTCGTGGACAGGGCCAACAAGGACAACCAGCTGTTCTATGCGATCGGCGAAGCCGACCTGAGCGACTGGACAACGGTCAGCCTGGGTACTGTGTTGCAGAAGGACAACAATGGCGGATATGACTGGGGCGGCTTGCCAACTCAGAAAAGCGGCAGCTTTTACCCCTTCTCCCGATCGACTTCCTTCGCGCCGGGCTGGGCACACCTGAACAAGATCAACCGCACCGTGTTCGGCGACGTTCGCCACGAATTCAACGAGGACTGGAAGCTGACCGTGAACGGCAGCATGACCTGGTCCAATGCTGACTTCCTGGCCTTGTACGGCACCAACGTGGGCAACGACCAGCTCCAACTGCGTACCAACGATACCAAGTACGACGACGAGCAGATCAGCCTCGATGCGGCGCTCAATGGTGCGTTCGACCTGTTCGGTCGCAAGCACGAGCTGGTCTTCGGTGCTACGGCACGCAAGGATCGCTTCATTAACGAATCGCGTTACAACAACAACCCCACGACCGTCGACATTCTCGATTTCGACCCTCACCTGGTCGCCACCCCTACCTACAGTGGCGAGCGCGAGCAGTACCGGGCGGTGCGCAAGGACAAGGGGGTTTATGCCGCGACGCGCCTGAACGCTACCGACGATCTGCACGTGATCCTGGGCAGCCGCCTGAGCTCGGTGAAGTACGAGTCACCGGATGAGATGGAACCGTTCGAGGAAAAGAACAAGATCATCCCGTATGGCGGCATCGTCTACGATGTCACCGACAACACCTCGGTCTATGCCAGCTACACCGAAATCTACCAACTGCAGGCCAACTATGGCCTGGATAACAAGTTGCTCAGCCCGATCACCGGCACCAACTACGAAGTCGGGATCAAGAACGAGTTTCTGGGTGGCCGCGTCAACACCGCCATCGCGCTCTTCCAGGTAGACCAGAGCCACATGCCTCAGGTGATCAGCGGGGCACAGCGCGTCTGCGGGCCAACCCGTGCCTCCAGTTGCTATGAGGAAGGCGGCAAGGTACGCAACCGTGGTTTCGACATCGAGGTCGGGGGTGAGGTCCTGCCGCAGTGGAACGTGATGGCGGGGTACACCTACAGCCATCCCGAGTATGTCGCCGGCGCCAGGAAGGGTACTGACTACTCGACCGAAACGGCCCCGCAACGACTGTTCAAGGTCGCGACCAACTATCAGTTGCCTGGCCGCTTCCAGGACTGGAGAGTCGGTGGCAACGTCTACCACCAGAGCAAGATCTACCTGGGCGATGTGAAGCAGAGCGCCTACAACCTTGTCGATCTCAACACGCAGTACAAGATCAACAACAACTTGAGCGTGCAACTCAACCTGAACAACGTGTTCGACAAGAAGTACTATTCGTCTGTCTTTAACAGCAACCTGGGCAACTACTTCGGCGCACCGCGTAACTTTGGCCTTACCCTGCGCTACGAAAACTGAAGCCGCTGGGCTGACCTTAGCCCGGAATGCAAAAATCCGATGCCCGGAAACGAGCATCGGATTTTTTGCGTCCCGGCCAACGTTATCGGCTGCCGATACCTTCGGCCTGCAACCAACGGCGCACGCCGTCGGCCAGCTGGTCGTAGACCTCCGTGACTTCCGGCACGATGGACAGTGTTCGCAGCAGATCGTGAGTCAGGCCCTCTGCCACGATACATTCAACGTCCACCCCGGCCTGCTCAAGCCGCGCCGCGTAGGCCTTGCCTTCATCCAGCAGCGGGTCCAGGCCTGCCAACAGAATGATCGCAGGTGCAAGCCCCGCAAGCTCATCCGCCAGCAACGGTGAGAAACGCCAATCCCGGCGGTCTTCGTCGGACTGCGCGTACTGCGCGTAGAACCAGTCGAGTGTCTCGTCTTCCAACAAATACCCTTCACCGAACACCGTGTGCGACGAACGCTTGCAGCTTGCATCCGTTATCGGGTAGCACAGCAGCTGGCCAACAGGCGTTATCGCCGCCTGCGGGCCCTGCCTTGCAGCTTCGATCGCCAGCGCAGTGGCCAAGGTGGCACCTGCGCTGTCGCCGGCGAACACGACCCGGGCCGGGTCGAGCCCCAGGCGGCGACCCTGGGTCGCCAGCCACTGCACGGCATCTGCGCAGTCCTCGTGGGCCGTCGGAAACCGGTGTTCCGGGGCAAGCCGGTAACCGACCGAAAGCACCGCGCAACGGGTACGCCCGGCAAGCTCTCGGCATACGCCGTCGTGCGAATCCAGGCTGCCCACCACGTAGCCCCCACCGTGGAAATACAGCACCACTGGCAAGTTCGCGCCCGCGTCAACCGAGGGTCGGTAAAGCCGTAACGCAAGCGAACTGCCATCGCGCACGACAGCCGACAGGTCTTCGACCCGCAGATCCCAAGGCACGGGCCAGCGCAGTCGTTGCGAAGACGACTCGAAGGTTGCCCGTGCCTGGGCCGGAGAAAGCGTGTGCAGCGGTTTGATATCCAGGTTCAAGCCAGCCAGGTCGAGGAAGGCTTCCAACGCGTTATTCAACATGAAACTCCCTAAATGTTCGGCGCTGCTGTTCCCGGCCGTCAGGCCGGGACAGTCACGTCCACACAATGTTCGATCAGTGCCACCAGCTCGCGCTGGAACTGTTCCATCAGCCGCTCTATCGTCTCGGCTCTGTAGCGGCGTTTGCTGTAGATGCAGCGGAACGAGAGCACCCCGTCGTAGACCTGCCCTACCATCTGCAGCTGGTTCACCAGGTTGGCATCGGCGTGGTAGCAATCGCCCGGATCGTCGGCGGCTGGCTCCAGCAACGCATGCTCGTCGAAGTGCTGATCGAACTGCCCGAAGTAGTTGAAGGTGACCTCGGCCTGGGCACCTTCAAGCAGTTGCCGACGCATCTCACCCGAACCGAACTGGCGCAAGACCGCGTAGCCGATACCCTTTTCGGGGATGGCTGCCAGCTGCCGCTGCGTGCTGCGAATGGCTTGCGCTGCCGTGTCGTCCAGGCGTGATGTGAGGCGGACCGGGAACAGGCTGTTGAACCAGCCGAGGGTACGCGAGACATCGACGCCCTCGAACAGGTCCTCGCGGCCATGGCCTTCCAGTTGCACCATCACCGCCTCTTGGCCGGTCCAGCGGCCCAGTGCACGCCCGAGCGCCGTCAACAAGATGTCATTGACCTGCGTGCCATAGGCAGCCGGCGCCTGCTTCAGGAGCTGCGTCGTTTGTTGCGGCGTCAGCCGGAAATGGCTCACCGCCTGTTGGCTGGAGTGATTGCGACCGCGCGGGTTGTCGCAGGGCAGCTTCCCGGCGCAAGGACGAACCTGATCAAGCCACCAGGCGCCCTGCTGCGCTTCAATGGATGTTGCCTCGGCCTGCAGGCGCTCGACCCATGATCGGTAGCTGCTGGTCCGTGCAGGCAGCACAGGGTCTGTTCCAAGGCAGCACGCCGCATAGGCAGTCTGCAGGTCCTCGAGGAGAATGCGCCATGACACACCGTCCATGACCAAGTGGTGAAGGATCAACAGCAACCGCGCCTGCCCATCCGGCAGCTGGATATGCAGGGTGCGCCAGAGTGGGCCTTGCGCCAGATCGAGGCTGCGTTGCGCCTGGTTGGCCAGTGCCGTCATCGCCTCCATGCTCTCGACACGGTGCAGGTTCAGCCTGGGCGTCGTGCTACCGGAAGGCTCGCCATAGCACTGCATCCACTGCCCGTGCGGCTGGGAGAAACGCAGCCGCAGCGCGTCGTGATGCAGTTCGATATGCTGCAGCGCCTGCTCAAGGGCGACGAGGTCCAGGGCCGCCCGGGGCCTGAGCATCAATGCCTGGTTGAAATGGGCCGGATCGGGCAGCTGCTGCTCGAACATCCACTGCTGGATAGGCAGCAGGTTGAAAAGGCGCTGGTCGACCTCTGTCGACAGCTGCGCCTCAACCACCGCAGGCGCGGCCTCCCAATGGGCAACGATCGCCTCGATCGTCTGATAACGCATCAAGTCGCGCAGCTTGAGGTCCAGGTCAAGCTGCGGATGGTTTCTGACACGAGAGACGACTTGCAGGCTGAGGATGGAGTCCCCTCCCCGCTCGAAGAAATTATCGGTGATGCTCAAATCGTCGACCTGCAGAACCTGCTCCCAGATATCCACCAGGATCGATTCCCGCTGGTTTCTCGCTGGCTGGAACTGCGTCGAAACGAACTCGGGTTCGGGCAATCGCAGGCGGTCGATCTTTCCATTGGGCGTGACAGGGAATTGCGCCAACTCGATCAGGTAGGCAGGCACCATGTAATCGGGCAAGTGGTCGGCCAGGCGCGCCTTCAGTTCGCCAGCGATACCCGCCTGCTCACTGACAACGTAGCCTACAAGCTGTTTGCCTACCGGGCTTTCTCTAACCACCACCAGGGCATTGCGGATGCCTGGCTGCGCCCGCAGGCATGCTTCGATTTCACCAAGCTCGACCCGGAAGCCACGCAGCTTGACCTGATGGTCGGCACGCCCCACGTAATCGACCAGCCCATCCAGGCGCTGTCGGACTACGTCGCCACTGCGGTACATGCGCCCGCCCTCGCCAGCCGGATCAGGCACGAAACGTTCCGCCGTCAGGCCCGCACGGCCATGGTAACCACGGGCGATGCCATCACCGCCGATCATCAGTTCACCGGCAAATCCAATACCAGACGGATTGAGGTCATTGTCGAGGATGTGCAGCGTACGGCAGCCGACCGCATGGCCGATGGGGGCATAGGCAGCCTCGCAACGTGCGCCGCCGCCCGCCTTCCATAGCAACGGCGTGACCACAGTCTCGGTCGGGCCATAGCCATTGGTGAACAGCCGTGGCCTGAGTGCAGCCTTGACCTGCTCGAAGGTCTGCTCGGGCACAGCATCGCCGCCAAAGCAGTAGATATCCACTGGCGGTGGCTCGTGCCCCGCGTCATGCACTGCTTCTGCCAGCTGTTTCAGGTAGGCGGGAGGGAAGCAGGCGATCGTGATTTCATGCTGCCAAAGTGCCTGAAGTGTCTGTTCGGCGGTCCACAACTCGCCATCGCGAATAACCAGAGCGCCCCCGCTCGCAAGTACGCTGAGCCAGCGCTCCTGGGCCCCATCGAAGGCGAAGGACATGAAGTGCAGTTCTCGCGTCGCAGGCCCCATTTCATAGAGCCGCATGATCGCCTGGCAATGCCGGCTCAGAGGGCCTTGAGACACCGCCACGGCCTTGGGCCTGCCGGTCGATCCCGATGTATAGATCAGATAGGCCAGGCAACGCTCATCCACGGCAATGTCGACGAACGCCGGGCCTGCATCGGCAGGCTGCGCATCAGGCGCGAGAACGGGCAGGTGGCCATGCTCCGGCAGAGCGTCGCGGCACGCTGGCCGGGTGATCATCAACGACATGCCTGAATCCTGGATCATCCAGGCCAGGCGCTCCATCGGATACTCCAGGTCCAATGGCACATAGGCAGCGCCTGTGCGCATTACGGCGAGCAGCGCGACCACCAGCTCCGCCGAGCGTTGCAATGCCACCCCAACCACCGTTTCAGGTCCGGCACCGCTTGCCTGCAAGGCAAGCGCCAGGCGCCCCGAACGGCGGTCCAGCTCGGCATAGCTGATGCGCTCATCCCCGCAGACCAGGGCGATGGCATCGGGGCGATCGTGGGCGTGCTCGATGATCAGCTCTGCCATCCGTTCCGGGCGGTAGCTTGCCAGCGCTTGCGTGGCAGTGTCGGCGACAGGGGCGCGCTGCGCAGCGGGCACAATGTCCAGGTTGCCAAGGCGTGCCTGCGCATCCTGCAGCAGGGTTTCAAGCACCGACTCCATGGTCTGGCGAATACCGTCGACCGCCTGTTCGCTGAACGCATTGCGCAGGTAAAGGTACTCGATCATCAGCGTATCGTTGAGGTGAACCGCAAGGTCCATGGGGAAGTTGGTGACCCCCACGTCATTGGAATCACCAAACTCCAGACCTGCCTCGGGCGCCTCACGCAAACCTTCGTCGATGGGGTAGTTCTCGAAGACGATGATGCTGTCGAAGAGTTTCTGCCCCGGCACGGCCGACCAGCGTTGAACCTCGTTCAACGGCGTATGCGACCAGTTGCGCAGCTCGACGTTGTAGGCCTGCAAGGCCTGCAGCCAGTCCGCCAGGCGCATCCGAGGGTCCAGCGTCTGCGACACAGGCAAGGTATTGATGAACAGGCCCAAGGTGGTATCGGCATCCTGCAGCGACTCTGGGCGCCCGGCCACGGTCGCGCCGAACGTGACGTTGCGCTTGCCCGTGTAGCGCTGCAGCAGCAGAAGCCAGGCGCCCTGGATCAAGGTGTTAGGGGTAATACGCAACGTTCGGCAGTACTGCTGAAGACGTTTGGTCCATGCGGCGTCACGCCGGGTATACAGCGCGTGGTGGCCCGGTTCATCCGAAGTGTGCCGTGGGTACACGGCCTGACTGAGCGAGGTCACCTCGCTGTGCGCCAGGCTGTCGCGCCAGAACGCTTCCTGACGAGATTTGTCCTGCGCCTGCAACCAGGCGATGAAATCGCCGTAGCGGCCGCTGGTGCCAGTGACCGGTTGGCCGGCGTAATGCTGCATCAGTTCGGCAAACAGCCTGGACTTGCTCCAGCCATCCATCAACAGGTGATGGCTCGTCCATATCATCTGGTAACTCGAAGACGTCAGTCGAACCAGAACCATGCGGTGTAACGGCGCCTGCGTCAGGTCAAAACCTGCCACCAGCTCCTCACGCGCGACCTCACCGGCCAACCTGTCCGGCGCTGCATCCGCCCGGGCGTCGATTTCGCGCATCGGCATGTTTGCCTGGGCGTGTACGATCTGTACCGGCTCATCCAGCCCGACCCAGTGGAAACTGGTGCGCAATACCTCGTGCCGTGCGATGACCGCTGCCCATGCGCCGACGAACGCCTCAATATCGAGCCCGCTGATTGGCAGGCTGACCTGGTTGATGTACAGATCATTGCCGCTGTCTTCGATCGAATGGAACAGCATGCCCTTCTGCGCAGGCGACAGTGGGTACATGTCTGCGATCTCGGCGATCGGAACCGGCAGCTCGTCCAGTTGCGTCTGGCTGAGCGAACACAGCGGGAAGTCGGACGGGGTGGCGCCTGCGACACCTGGCAGGGTGCAGTGCTCGATCAGCGCCAGAAGCTCCAGATGGAACGCTTCAGCCAGGCCTTGAATGGTGGACTCGCTGAAACGCCGTGAGCTGAAGCGCCAGTCGATGCGCAACCCCTCCGGCCATACCCGAGCATCGACCGACAGACCGTTGCCGCACGACGATTCACGCCCTTCCCCGCTCTTCAATGGCTCGAACAGCACGTTGGCCAGCGCCTTGCGGTAGCTGAATGAGCACTGCGGCACCGGCAATGCGGCCAAGGTTTCCCTGCTGGCTTCGTCTCCCAGATAGCGTAACGCGGCGAACGACAGGCGCCTGTCGGCAGCCGTACGCAACTGTTGCTTGAGCCCCTTGATCGCGCCATCCAGCGTGGTCTTGTCAATGTCGAGCACGACAGGGAACGGATAATCCAGGCAGCCAACCGTGCGGCCCAGGTCGACACCCGAGCCTGCCTGGCGACGGGTATCAGCCTGCACGCCAAGGAAGACCCTGTCCTGGCCTGTCCAGCGGGCCAGCACACGCGTCAGCGCGACCAGCAGCAGGTCGCCGGGCTCGGCGCGGTAGGCTGCGGCGGCCTGCTCTGTCAGGCGTCGGGTCAGGTCGATGTCCAGCCAGGTACCGAACGTTGCACTGTCGGCGGGCGCCCCTGCTTCTCGTGGGCTGCCAACCAGCTCGTGACTGATCCCGGCCAGTGCCTTCTGCCAATGGATCAATGCGCTCGGGGCATCCTCGAGCGAGGCATGCACGGAATACGCCCAGCTCTGAACCGAGGTGGACTTGGCAGGAAGCGCCACAGGCTGCCCTGCGTCGAGCTGCTCGCAGGCCAGGCGCAGATCCTGCAGGACGATGTCCCGGGATGCCTCGTCCATCGCCAGCGCATGGTTTACCAGCAGCAGCCGTTGGCTGCCATCGGCCAGCGTCGCCAGGACTGCCCGGACCAGGATGCCTCTATGCACATCGAGGCTGGCACTCGCCTGCCTGGCCAACGCATCCAACTGTGCCGGGTCCTGCACAGCTGCAAGCCACAGCACGGGCTCCTTCTGCCAAAGCGCCTGGTGTTCGGAAAGCGGCGCACCGTGCGCCTCCTGCGCCACATTGAACGCCAACCGCAACCCGTCGTGGTGCGCCAATACGGCCTGCAAGGCCTTTTCCGTCGTGTCGGGGTCAAGCGCACGGGTGGGCCTGAGCGTCATCACCACGCTGCCAGGCGCATCACCGTTGCCCTGCCGTTCGAAAAAGCGTGCCTGGGCGGGCAGCAAGGGCACCTTGCCGATGATCGGCCCCTGGTCGAGGGTCGACGTGCCGCCGTCATCCTGCTCTGCCACGCACGCCAGCCCCTGGATGGTCTGATGCTGGAACAACTGCTTGGGCGTGAAACGTATACCTTCCCGGCGGGCCCGACTGACGACCTGGATCGACACGATCGAGTCGCCTCCAAGCTCGAAGAAGTTGTCGGTGATGCCCACTCTTTCAAGCTTCAGCACATCGGCCCAGATGCTCGCGAGCTTCGCTTGCAGCGCGCTCTTCGGCGGCACGTAGGCTTTCTGCTGCTGGCTCACATCCGGCTTGGGCAGCGCTTTGCGATCCAGCTTGCCATTGGGGGTAAGCGGCAAGGCCTGCAGCGACACCAGGTAGCTCGGCACCATGTAGTCGGGCAATGCCGCTTTGAGATGTTGCAGGATTTCCTCATGGCTGGCCGCCCCTTCCTCAAGCACCAGGTACGCAGCCAGCTGCTTGGCATGGAGCCCGTCGATGTCGATCACTACCGCCTCGCGAACACCCGGATGCTCAAGCAGGCTGGATTCGATCTCGCCCAGCTCGATGCGCAAGCCACGGATCTTCACCTGATGATCGATACGCCCCGCGTACTCGATCACGCCCCCTGTTCGATAACGCGCCAGGTCACCGGTGCGGTACAGCCGCCCCCCACCCTGCTGGCTGGCATCATGAGGGTCCGGGACGAACCGTTCGGCAGTGAGGCTCGGCCTGCGATGGTAGCCTCGCGCCAAGCCGACACCGCCCAGGTAGAGCTCGCCGTTCGCGCCATGAGGAAGCGCAAACAGATCGCGGCTGAGAATGTGCGTCTTGAGGTTGTCGATGGGCGTGCCGATCGGGACGCTGCCCGGGCACGATGGCCGGCAGGTCCAGTGGGTTACGTCGATCGCAGCTTCGGTAGGGCCATAAAGGTTGTACAGGCTGGCGTGTGGCAATCGGGCCAAGGTCTGCTCCGACAGATCGGCAGGCAACGCCTCGCCACTGCAGACGACACGTCGCAAGGTATCGCAGCGCTCGACATGCTCGCAGGTCATGAAGGCCTGCAACATCGATGGCACGAAATGCAACGTCGTCACGCCGTGCCTCTGAATGGTGCTCACCAAGCGCTCAGGGTCGCGGTGGTCACCCGGTTGCGCAAGCGCCAGCCTGGCGCCGGTCAACAGGGGCCAGAAGAACTCCCACACCGAGACGTCGAAGCTGAAGGGGGTCTTTTGCAGGACCGTATCAGTGGCGCCCAGACCATAGGCCTTCTGCATCCAGACAAGGCGGTTGACCAATGCCTGGTGCGCGTTGGCCGCACCTTTCGGTCGCCCTGTCGAGCCCGAAGTGTAAATCACGTAGGCAAGGTGTTCGGGGTGGGTGAGGTGCACGGGATCGTTGGCGCTGAAAGCCGTCAGCCAACTGTCGTCGTCATCCAGCACGATGCTGCGCACACTGGAAGGGATCGGCAGGTGTTCGAGCAACGCACGCTGCGTCAGCAGTAACCCGATACCGCTGTCGTCCATCATGTAAGCAAGCCGATCCCTCGGATACTCAGGGTCGAAGGGAACGTAGGCGCCGCCGGCCTTGAGGATAGCCAGCAGGCCCACGACCATTTCCAGCGAGCGTTCGACCGCGATGCCGACCAGCACGTCGGGCCCTACCCCCTGCTCGCGCAATGCGTGAGCGAGGCGGTTGGCGCGCTGATTGAGCTGTCGATAGGTGAGCTGCTGTTCGCCGAACAGAACGGCCAAGGCATCAGGTGTTTCGCCTGCCTGCGCCTCGATCAACTGATGCACGCTCCGATCAGCGGGATAAGGTGCCTGGGTGTGGTTCCAGTGTTCGAGAATTTCCTGCTGCTCATCGGCCGCGAGCAGGGGCAGCTCGCCGATCCGTTGCCGAGGATGGTCGACGATCGATTGCAGCAGGTTGATCCAGTGCCGCGCCATGCGTTGCACGGTTGGCTCATCGAACAGCGCCGTGGCGTAATTGAGCTCTGCCGAGATACCTTCGTCGTGCTCGACGGTGTTCAGGGTCAAGTCGAACTGCGCCGTCTTGCGTTGCCAGGCAATGTGCTCGACCAGCAAGCCAGGCAAGCTACGCCGCGTGCCTGCGGCGACTTTCTGGTGGTTGTACATGACCTGGAACAGCGGGCTATGGCTCAGGCTGCGCTCAGGGTGCAGCGCCTCGACCAGTTGTTCGAAAGGCAGGTCCTGGTGGGCTTGGGCATCCTGCGTCATCTGACGCGTCTGGGCCAGCAGGTCGCTGAAGTGCACAAGCGAACCGAACTCGGCCTTGAGCACCTGGGTGTTGACGAAAAAGCCGATCAGCCGCTCGGTTTCGACACGGTTGCGGTTCGCGACCGGGATGCCGATGCGGATATCATCCTGCCCACAGTACCGATGCAGCAAGGTCTGGAAGCTGGCCAGCAGCAGCGTGAAGAGTGTCGCACCCTGCTGCTGCGCCAGTTGCTTGAGGGCATCGGCCAGACGGCGTTCGACCTCAAGGTGTCAAAAACTAGTTGATATTTCACAGTTTCTGATTAATTGAAATTTCAGTGTTATGAGGATGGGAGACAAGATATGGAAGAACAGTTTAGCAAGTATGATCCAACTGAATACTTGACCAACGAAGCTGAGATCAATGCCTATTTAGATGAAGCCATGACGATTGGAGAACCTAATTTGCTCTCTGCGGTTCTTAACGACATAACCAAAGCCAAATGCATGGTAAAATCATGTTCAGAAAACGGAAATAACAATAACGCATGCTTATAGCGTAGCACCGGATACGTCGAGATTCTTGGCTACATCCTGAGGGGGTACTCCGCTGGCTAATAGCTTTTTGGCAGACTCGATCTTGCTGTAGGTCAACCAGCCTTAACGTGTTAACCACAACGAACATATGCATTCCCACGCTGGCGCGTGGGAATAAATAATTGTATTAAATTCGCTTAACCTGCTGTGGATTCTGCCCATAATAGCGTTTAAATTCACGACTGAACTGCGACACGCTTTCATAGCCAACTGCATAAGCGGCGCTTTGCACGGTGCAGTTAGTCTGCGTGAGGCGAGCATAAGCGTGGCTGAGGCGCACTTTTTTTAGATATTGCATGGGTGAATCGGCCGTATAGTGCTTGAATCTACGCTGCAAGGTGGGAATGCTCATGCCCATATGGGACGCCAAATCATGCAAAGTGACAGGCTGATCCAATTGACGTAAAAGAAACTCAGAGGCTTGTAAAAATTGAGCAAAGCTACCATCTTGCTCCAGCCACTCGCGGATAAATGCACAAACATCGGCTTGTTCTAATGCCGCATATACCAGCGTTTGAATGTGTGTGGGCATAAACAGATCGCACGTGACTGGATTGCCTAGTGCATTCAACAACCCGTATAAAGCCGTTTGGATGGCTGGAGTCACTTGAACAGACAAAAAACCCGAGTGCGAATGGGCTGCTGCCATCTGTTCCGATGTGCTGTCTGAATGCACAGTCAAGTGGTGTAGCAATTGCGCCACTTGTTTGCGTTCAAAACGGATTTGTATCCCAATGACAGGTTCTTGTTCGCTGGCGCGAATGTTGCAGTACACAGGATAAACTCCAGTCAGCAACAAAGCTTTGCTGGGGTTGTATACGTAATAATTTTGCCCAAGCTGTACACTTTTCTCACCTGAAAATAAAAATACCAATCCAGGTGCGTACATTGTCGGTCGCAGCTCTTGAGCGCTGGTCTGATAAAAAAGATCTATGTCAGGGCTGCATGTGGGCAATAGCCCTTCAACTATAGATGAATTTGAGGCTTGCTGCTGCTTGAGCAATTGGCGTGCGATGGCGCATAGGGTTTCGTTGTTCATAACCATATTTTACATGCAAAATATGGTTATGAACAACACTTTCATTGATTTGTGACTATTTTAGGCAAGGAATTGATTTTTTTGGGCATCGGAAATTCAGTGCTTAAAACCTAAGCTATGCTTTGAAGACAATGCGGCCTGCATTAAATGAAATGATGTGGCTACCCCTTATAAAGCATAGGAATCAAAGATGAGCATTCAAAACCAACCCACAGCAGAACAATTTGCGGTCATTCAAGCCGTGGCCAATTTTTCTGCTAAGCCGATGCGCACCCCGATTTTAAAAACCCCTGCTGACCACGGCATGGCCTATGAAGATGTGTTCTTCCCTGCTTTGGATGGCGTGCCGCTTGAGGCTTGGTACATTCCAGCCGTTCAGCCATCTGATTTGTTGATTATTGCCAATCATCCTTTGCCGATGAATCGCTATGGCTTGGCTGGACATTTATCTCCTTGGGACATGCTTGACCCGACAGAAATTAATTTTTTGTTTGAGTTAAAACACCTGCATGATGCTGGCTACAATATTTTGACTTATGACTTACGCAATTTAGGCCGTAGTGGCACAGGAGGCAATGGTGCTTGTGGTGTGGGTCGTTATGAGTGGCGTGATTGCGTTGGTGCACAAAACTATGTCAACGCACATCCAGAATTGTCAAAAATGAAAGTGGGTCTGTTAAGCCGTTGCACAGGTGGCAATGCTCAGTACGAGGCAATTTCACGTCATCCTGAATTGTTTAAAGATGTAGCGTGCATGGTCAGTCCAATGGTGGTTTCAATGGAAGCGTTCACCAAACATTATGCAAATTCTGTGGTGGCAGGTGCTGGTGATTTTCCTGAAATTTTGGACTTTGAACAAGTCAAAGCAGGCGGCTTGAAAAACTCAGAAATGACTCCTCACCTCTTTGCACCCGATGTCACTATGCCAACTTTGGTGGTGCAAGTGCGTGAAGATCGCTGGACTTCAGTGGAAGATGGCGAAAAAACTTTTGAGCTGTTGGGCGCAAAAGAAAAAGAGCTGTTCTGGATTGAAGGGACACCACGCCGTTGGGTTGGCTACAACTACTTTGGCAGCCATCCTGAAAAGTTAATTGGCTGGTTCGACAAATACATGAAGGTTTAAGTTTTGCTAAATATATAAGCTGTAGAAGTCGCGATCTGATCTGACAGTTACCTGTTTTGTGGATGCATAACTGTCAGATCAATTCAAATTAGTTACTTTTTCACTTTATGTTATCTGTTAGCAGGAGTGTTTATTGTTGAGGCTCAGACTAGCACTTAACATAACCCTCAACTTAAGAGCGGCATGATCCTGAGTTAGCGGGAGGATTACCGTGGACAAGTTGTTGCTGCTCTATTTTCTTACCCAATAAGGCAAATGAATATGAAGAATGCACTAATTATCAATGCACACCAACGTTGGGAAAATTTTGCGGAAGGTAAACTGAATCAATCTTTTGCCTCTGTCGCAGAAGATCGTTTAACCATGCTAGGCTATAACGTTCAAACAACAGTTATTGACGAAGAGTATGATGTTAATAGTGAAATAGATAAACATCAATGGGCAGATGTGGTTATTGTACAAACGCCACTGTTTTGGATGAGTGCACCATGGCTATTCAAGAAGTACATTGATGAAGTATTTACAGCAGGTTTAGGCGGTAAGCTAGCTCATCATGATGGTCGAGTAATCGATGACCCCAGCCAACGTTATGGTTCTGGCGGTGTTGAGAAAGGTAAAAAATTCATGCTATCCGTAACACTTAATGCGCCTAAGTATGCTTTTGATACTAATGAGTTTTTTGAAGGTAAAGGTGTCGACGGTTTATTTATGTGGCTACACAAAGTATATCAATTTAATGGCTTTGATTCTTTACCAGGCTTTGCAGCCTATGATGTAATTAAAAACCCAACTATTGAACAAGACTTCGCGAATTTTGACAAGCACATTTCCCAACTGTTTGCTTAAAATTTCTCCATACTTAAAAGGCAGCAAGACAAAAGCTTTGCTGTCTTTTTTTTAATATCACTGTTCCAGATGCCAACATATGGCACTAAAAAACCGTGAAATGATAGGTCTGCCAATATGTCAAAGTCGATGATTATTCTAGCTGTCTTTTGCCTTGCGGCAATCATTGCAGGTTATCACTACTACAGAACTCAGACTTATTGGATCATCTGGCGTGTACTAACTGACTCGGTTGATTTCAGTATGAACAGAGCTTTTGCAGGAAGTTAATTTGATATTTGCTTAGAAAATCTACGTTACTGAGTTTGCAGGCACTGATGAAGAAACGGGTCCGTCCTTGTAACAGCCTGAATTAGACCTGGGTATGCATATACCGGTGTAGTGATAAGGAAGCAAGGCTCGGATGACATCATGGCGAGGGAGTTAATCCCATCATAACGCCGGATATATGGTCGCAAACCGTATCAGTTCAGTTCTTGCACAACCCGGGGGCGTCCATATATGGTTTAATCATCCGGACACCATTTTAGGTGGTACAGTCGCCACCATGACCTGAGGTGTTCAATGACAAGATTACGTCGCTCATTTACTGCCGAATGGCGTTGTTGCCCAAATCGATGCAGCTTAAATTGAACTAACTAAGGACTTGGTGATCTGATCAACAATGAAACGGTACTGCCGTTCTTCGAAGCCCATGAGGCTCGGGTCTATACCATCTTATCGGACAACAGGCGCGAGTTCTGTGGGCGCCCTGACCACTATCCCTACGAGCTGTTCCTACAACTGGAGGGGATTGAGCACCGGACCACCAAGGGGCGTAGACCGCAGAGCAACGGCTTTATCGAGCGACTACATCACACACAGCTGGACGAACACTTCCGTTATCAAGGGGAGGACAACCTGGTATGAGTCGGTGGAGCAGATGCAGACAGACCTGGACAGCTACCTGGATCACTACAACACCCAGCGGCCACATCAGGGCAGGATGATGAAAGGACAGACTCCCTACAGCATGTTCATTAAGGGTCTGAAATTGATACCGAAGGAAGTGCGCACTAAAGTAGCGCGTAAACAAGACACCGGTTTGAGGCCGGTGTCAGGTGATAACTAGATCTATACAATCAAATCAAGTATGAACTTCTACAAATAAACTCAGCATATGCAGACCTTATTTACACAGGCCTAATTTATGATCGTGCTCTCTGCTGCCACAGGTTTATCGCATCTTGAACAACTGGTGACGGAGATTCATCTCTTGGCCCTGTTATTTGTGGCCTTCCCCGTTTACGTTTTACCGCTGTCTGTGTAGCTTCATTGGCAATATCGGCAAGTTCTAGCCTATCTAATTGTGCCTCCATCCGTTCACCACTGACATCCAACAGCGCCTTGTAATACTGTTCTTCCCCCAGTCGATTCGGCTTTACCTTGTCTGGATGTGGCCCACGACGTCGGTTGGCTGTCGGGGTGTTCGGCAAGCTACGTGAACGCACATCATCCCGCATCGTCTGTACTTCCTGAGCCATCTGCAAAACGTGGCCAAGCCGCTTGTTATCAACAATAGCCCCCTGATTGACCGGTGCAAGCCGATCATTAATGCAGTAATCCAACAGGTTGCCATCAGGGCCACGTAATTCAACCCGATCATCGCAATAGTGATAAACCACAATTTCTCGTCCAATCAGACGGCGTTGGGAAGGCGTATCCATCAACAGATATTGCACCTTGTCATATTGCGTCGTAAGCCGTTTTGAGATCAGCCTTGGCTCTTTCCAAAGCAGGATATGATCCAGATTATCATGTGGGCTCAAGGGGCGATGTACATCCAGTTCATGCAATGGAGCTTTGCCAAAACGTCGGTTGTAATCAGCGATAAAGTCCGGTAACCATTTATTAGCATCGTCTATCGAGCTGATGCCAGCTAACCTCAACTCCTTCACCAACCTATCCTGTAAGGTCAGGTGTGCACGTTCGACACGTCCCTTGGCTGCACTGCTATGAGCACAGAACCCCTCGATATTGAGTTCGTCCAGGGCTCGCGCAAACTGTGTTTGTCCCTCACCACGGGAGGACTTGTGATTCACCCTAAAAACGCTGGCCTTGTCGCTGTAAAGGGCCAGTGGCTTGCCATGTGCGCTCAGATGATCGCGCAAGGTACTAAAATAGGCGAATGTAGACTCGGAATACACAAACCGCAGAGCAGTGATCTGGCTAGTAGCGTCATCCACGAACACGATGGCAGTACATGTAGGCCCTCTTTCCTCAAACCATCGATGATCACAACCATCGATCTGGATCAATTCGCCGAAGCAAGCACGCCGGTAGCGAGGCTGTTGGATTCTTGGAGGGCGTTGTCGCCGTGGCACCCATAGTCCCATATTGATCATCAGCTGGCGTACCGTAGACACGGCAAGGTGGAGATCGTGTAGCTCGACCAGCTTTTCTGCTGCGAGGGTAGGGCCGAAGTCGGGGTAATGCTGTAAAATCAGTTGCCCAGCTAGTTCCTTCATGCCGGTCGGCAACTGGTGATTACTGGGCTTACCAACGCGCAGTGATCGTAATCCTAGCGGCCCCTCCAGCCGATAACGCGCCAACAGGTTGTAGACCTGTCTGGTACTCAGATTAATGCGTTGTGCCGCGATACTGGCAGTCAATCTACCCTCTGCAAGGGCTTCAATGGTCTTTAACCGATCCACTTCCTTCATGGTAAACACTCTCTCACGATGGGGCACAGGCAGTCTCCTTAGTGATGGCGGGTATCCTTCCATCAGACCGATTGTGCAATTTCAAATCAACCCAATCGTGAAATTACAACTCAACGCTTACACAAGGTACACGCTGGCGCCCTCGAAACACTGGTTCGCTGGGCGCGGGCGGTCGCTGGGCAGCTCGAGAACCGGGTGCTCGGTACCCAGGTGCTGCTTCCAGAATGCCAACTGTCGTTCCTGCTCCCCCGCTTCCATCCAGTGCCTTTGCCAGATGGCATAGTCGGCGTACTGGATCGGCATCTCGGGAAGCGCGAGGGGCTGGCCCATGCAGTGATGCGCGTAGTGCTGGATCAGCTCTTCGACCATCAGGTGCATCGACGAGCCGTCAGTGGCGATATGGTGCAGCGTAATGATCAGCACATGATCATCTTCTGCTACCTGTAGCAACCTGACTCGAACAGGCCGTTCGTGCTCAAGATCGAAAGGCGCGCGGGCCTCGGCCTCTACAAGCGCCTGCAGGCGCTGTTCAAGATCGATTGCCGGTTCGCGGTCTACCTGCTCGACATCGAGCGTGAACACGCTTTGTGGATGAATGATCTGCACCACCTGATCGTCGTTCAGACCAAACGTGGTTCGCAGGGTCTGGTGGCGTGCCTGCAGTGCCTCGAAGCTCGCGCGTAACGCCTTGCTATCCAGTTCGCCCTTGAGCCTCAAGGCGACTGGCAGGTTGTAGGCAGATCCCTGGGGGTCCATCTGCCAAAGGAACCACTGGCGCTGCTGGGCAAACGAAACCGGGATGACGTCGAACAGTGTTTGAACGCAGGGCACTGGCAAGTTGGCCGGAGAAATGTTCTCGGCGTGCATCTTCTGCAGATACAGCTTGCGCTTGGCCAACGGCAGCGTAACAAAACGCTTGGCGATATTCAGCGCGGCATCATTACTCATTCATTCACCTCGAACTCTTCAAAAAGCCTATCCAGACGCTGCAGTTTTTCGTCGAAAGCCGACGCGTCGCCGATGGATTCGATGTATCTGGCGAAATCGCCCAGGACCGGGTGCTGGAACAGCACGGCCGGTTCCACGGTCAATCCCAGGGAAAGTTGCAAGCGCGAGAGCACCGACAGCGCCAGCAGCGAGTGCCCTCCCAGGTCGAAGAAGTTGTCATTGAGACCGACCTTCTCGACATTCAGCAGCTGCGCCCAGACGGCAGCGACCTGCTGCTCGACCTCGCTCTGCGGCGCGACATGGCCTTGCTGCGATACGCCAAGCTCAGGCTGGGGCAAGGCTTTGCGGTCGAGCTTGCCGTTGGGCGTCAGCGGTAGCGCATCGAGCCAGGTCAGGTACGCGGGGACCATGTAATCCGGCAAGGACGCGCGCAGCTGTTCGCGCAGGTGCCGACGCAAGGCGCTGCGCTGTTCCTCCGTCGCGACCGCTTCGCCGTTCGAGACCAGATAGCCGGCCAGTTGTTTGCCGCCAGGGCCATCGATGTCGATGACCACCGCCTCGCGCACCGCAGGATCATCAATCAGCCTTGCCTCGATCTCGCCCAGTTCGATGCGATAGCCCCGCACCTTCACCTGGTGGTCGATGCGGCCCACGTACTCGAGCAGGCCATCGCTGCGATAGCAGGCCAGGTCACCCGTACGGTACAGCCTGCCACCGCCCTGTCCGCTGCGGTCGTAGGGGTCCGGGACGAAGCGCTCGGCGGTCAGTGCGGCACGGCGCTGATACCCCCGGGCCAGGCCATCGCCACCGATCATCAGTTCCCCGGCCATGCCGGCCGCAGCTGTCGAGAGATCGTGCGCCATGACCTGCAAGGTGGTGTTGGCGATCGGTTTGCCCAGCAACGGCAAGGGGTGTTCGTTGTCCAGGCAGTACGCCGCCGACCAGATCGTCGTTTCGGTTGGCCCGTAAAGGTTCCAGATGCGCCCGCACAACGGCAGAAGCTGCTCGGCCAGGTCGACAGGCAGTGCCTCACCGCCACTGATGACCTTACAGCCACGCAAGGTCTGCGCCGGCAGCGCCTGCAGCAGCATGCGCCAGGTCGACGGTGTGGCCTGGATGGTAGTGATGGCGTGGCGCTCGATCACCGCCTGCAGCGCCGACGGGTCTTTGTTCTGGCGCTCGCCGAGCAGTACCACCGAAGCCCCGGCCAACAGCGGCAGGTACAGTTCCAGGCCGGCGATGTCGAACGACAGCGAAGTCAGCGCCAGGACCCGGTCGCTGGCGTCGATCCCAGGCTCGACAGCCATGCTGGCGAGGAAGTTGACCAGTGCCTGGTGGCGTACCTCGACCCCCTTGGGACGACCGGTGGAACCGGAGGTGTAGATGCAATAGGCAAGATGCTCGGGATGCTGCACGATGCCGAGATTCTCGCCATCGAAGCCTTCGACCTGATGCCAGTCGCTGTCCAGGCACCAGGCCTGCGCGCCGTGCGTGGGCAGTTGCGGCAGCAAATGACTGAGGGTCAGCAACAAGTGCGCCCCACTCTGCTCCATCATGTACGCCAGGCGCTCGCGGGGGTATTCCGGGTCCAGTGGCACATAGGCGCCGCCGGCCTTGAGAATCGCCAGCAGGCCCACGACCATTTCCACCGACCGTTCAACGGCAATCGCGACCAGCACATCTGGCCCGACGCCCAACGTGCGCAACTTGCTCGCCAGCCGGTTGGCACGCTGGTTGAGCTCGCGGTAGCTCAAGGTCTGTTCGGCAAACCGCAGAGCCGGGGCCTCAGGGGTACGCGCAACCTGCATTTCGAACAGCGCGGGCAGGCAGTGCGCCTGCGGGTACTGCATCTGGGTACGGTTCCAGTCGTGGACGATGCGCTGTTGTTCCTGGTCATCGAGCATCTGCAGTTCACCGACAGGGGTATCGGCGTGTTGCACCAGCGCGTGCAGCAGATTGGCAAAGTGCCGGGCGATCTGTACTACGCCGGTGTCGCCGAGGTGGTTGCGGTCGTAGTGGTAATGAATCGTCAGCGCATTGCCCGACTCGATCATCAGCGTCAACGGATAGTTGGTCCGCTCGCGATTCTGCGAGCCCGAAAACACCAGGCCTGCGCTGGAACCCTGCTGCAGGACTTCACCGACCGGGTAGTTCTCGAACACCAGCAACGTGTCGAACAACTGCTCACCGGCCGAGCCCGCCCAACGCTGAATGTCATAGAGGGGCGTGTGCTCATGTTCGCGCATGCTCAGGTTCTGCGCCTGCAGACGTTCGACCCACTCCCCCACCCGCAGGTCAGGCTGCAGCCTGCCAGCCACCGGCAAGGTGTTGATGAACAGGCCCAACTGCTGCTCGACTCCACGCAGGTCTGCCGGCCGTCCGGCAACCGTGGCACCAAATGCCACGCCTTCCTGGCCGGTATAGCGGTGCAACAGCAGTAGCCAGGCGGCCTGCAGCAAGGTATTGACCGTCACCCGCCGTTGCCTGGCAAACGCGCTCAACGCCTGGAAGCACACCGGGTCGAGCGTCTGATGATGTTCGCCATGGCCAGTGTCAACGCGGCTGCGATCCTGACGCAGCGCCTGAGCCAGGCGCGTGGGCTCGGTGAGGTGCAGCAATTGCTGACGCCAGAACGCCTCGCTCTGCCCGGCGTCCTGGCGCTGCAGCCACTCGATATAGTCGCGGTAGCGGCCTGCCGGGCGCTCCAGGGCAACGCCTGCGTAGTGTTGCAACACCTCGCCCAGCAGCTGCGCATTGCTCCAGCCATCCATCAGGATATGGTGGCTGGTGAAAATCAGGTGATGCCGGCCGCTGCCGGTCCGGATGGCCGTCAGTCGCAGCAACGGTGCGGCCTGCAAGTCGAAGCCACGCCGACGATCCGCCTCGGCCCAGGCAGCCAGACGCTCCTCGATGTCGTCCTGGTCAGCCCAGTCAAGCACGTCGAACGGCAGCTCGACGTGCTTGCGAATCACCTGCACCGGGCGTTCCAGATGGGCGACGAATGCGGCGCGCAATACGTCGTGTCGATCCAGCATTGCCTGCCAGGCACGCTTGAAACGCTCGATATCCAGCCCCGAGACGTTGACTCGCATCTGATTGACGTACTCACCCTGGCCCTGCTCGAAGACCGTGTGAAACAGCATGCCCTGCTGCATGGGCGAAAGCGGATAGATGTCATCGATTGCAGCCGCCGGGATCGGCAACGCATCCAACTGGGTCTGGTCCAGCGCTGCCAGCGGCACATCGGACGGTGTCAGGCCGACCGCGCCCTGGCTGACGCAATGGTCGATCAACACCTGGAGTTCGGTCACGTAGTCGTCGGCCAGGGCCTGGACCGTGGCGCGGTCGAACATGGCCTGGCTGAAGGTCCAGGCCAGGCTCAACTCACCGGCATAGACCTGCCCGTTGATCGACAGCAGGTTTTCCAGCAGGGCCTCGGCAGACTGGCTTGCGCCGCTGCTTTCGCTGGCTGGCTGCAGGAATCGCTCGGTGCCCGGGCCCGCGCCTTCGGCAAAGGTACTGTCAAGCTGCCCCAGGTAATTGAAGGTGATGGGGGGCACTGGCAGGCCAGCCAGCACATTGTGCGCGTGCGAACCCCCAAGATAGCGCAGCGCGCCATAGCCGATGCCCTTGTCGGGGATGGCGCGAAGTTGCTCCTTGATCTGCTTGATGGAGGCGCCCAGGTCCGCCGCAGCGGTCAGCTTCACGGGGAAGAGGCTGGTCAGCCAGCCGACCGTCCGCGTCAGGTCGACTGCATCGAACAGGTCTTCACGGCCGTGTCCTTCCAGTTGCACCAGCACGTCTTCGCGTTGGGTCCAACGGGCAACCACCCGGGCCAGTGCGGTCAGCAGCAAGTCGTTGACCTGGGTGCGGTATGCCGTCGGCGCCTGTTGCAACAGCCGTAAGGTCTGCTGCCGGTCCAGGCGCACATGCACCGTCGCGCCGTGGCGGCCATGCAACGATCCATCCGCCCTGTCCAGAGGCAGTTGCGGGTCAACCCCTTGCAACTGCGACTGCCAATAGCCGAGCTCTGCCTGCAGCGCATCGCTTTGCGCGTAGGCCTGCAGCCGTTCGGCCCAGGCTTTGGTCGAGGTGGTCTTGGCGGGCAACACGGCAGGCTGACCTGCCACGTGACGGTCATAGGCGGTTTGCAGGTCTTGCAGGAGAATGCGCCAGGACACGCCATCCACCGCCAGGTGATGGATCACCAGCAGCAGGCGCTGGCTGCCATCGGGCAGGGTCGCCAATACACCGCGCAACAGCGGCCCCTGTTGCAGGTTCAGGCTGCGCTGCGCGTGCTC
This sequence comes from Pseudomonas monteilii NBRC 103158 = DSM 14164, assembly GCF_000730605.1. GTDB lineage: Bacteria > Pseudomonadota > Gammaproteobacteria > Pseudomonadales > Pseudomonadaceae > Aquipseudomonas > Aquipseudomonas monteilii. The sequence continues at coordinate 130,187 of NZ_BBIS01000019.1, forward strand.
GCACAGGGCGTGTAGCGCGTCCGGATCGGTCAGGGTCTCGGCCCACAGCAACCCGGCCTCGACGTCGCCCGGCGCACAATGAGCGGCGTGCCATGCACCCGCGCCCTGGGGTGGCGTGAAGCGCAGGCGCAACGCATCGTGATGCTCGAGCAGCGTGTGCAAGGCCTTCTCCAGCGCGGTGCTATCGATGACCTTGGTCGAGGTCAGCAGGACCGCCTGGTTCCAGTGATGTGGCTCGGCGATCGACTGCTCGAGAAACGCCTGCTGGATCGGCAGCAAGCGTGTCTCGCCGATCACCGGCGCCTGGTCGATCTGCGGACCGTTGCCTTCCATGCGCGTGGCCACCGAGGCCAGGTCTTGTACGGTCTGATGCTGGAACAGCGCCTTGGGCGTGAAGCGGATACCGGCCTGCCTTGCCCGGCTGACGACCTGGATCGAGATGATCGAGTCCCCTCCCAGTTCGAAGAAGTTGTCCGTCACGCCGACCTGATCGAGCTTCAGCACCTCGGCCCAGATCGTCGCGATCTGTTGCTCCAGCGCGTTGCGCGGGGCCACGTAGCTGTCCTGCAGCACACTGGCATCGGGCTTGGGCAGGGCCTTGCGGTCCAGCTTGCCGTTGGCCGTCACCGGTAGGCGTTCGAGGAACAGCAAGTGGGTCGGGACCATGTAGTCGGCCAGGCCGAGCCTGAGGTGCTCGCGCAGTTCGCCGCGCAGCGCGTGCTGTTGCTGTGGGTCGCTCGGCACGTCGCCGGCCATGACCAGGTACGCGGCCAGTTGCTTGCCACCCGGCCCGTCGATGTCCAGCACCACCGCCTCGCGCACGCTCGGCTGCTCGAGCAGGCGCGTCTCGATCTCGCCCAGCTCGATGCGCAGCCCGCGGATTTTCACCTGGTGATCGAGGCGGCCCTTGTAGTCGATCACCCCGTCGGCCCGGTAG
>NZ_BBIS01000018.1 GCF_000730605.1 Pseudomonas monteilii NBRC 103158 = DSM 14164
CCCCTTTTTCTTTGCCACCGGTATCTGCCGCTTGAGGGGCATCGCCCTCGGCAGTAAAGGCGTCCCAGAGGTTCGACGCCTTTCCGATCGCCCTCCCGACCACACCAACGGGCACACCAGTCGTCAACGTGATCGCTGCTTCACCACCGATTTGAACAAGGCGTAAAAAGTTGATGCGTTTCAAGAGATCCAGGGCTTTCTTTTGTAGCGATGCATTGCCCTGGGCGAGTTCGAGTACGTGGTCGCCCACGATTTGCAATATAGCACTTCGGGCGCTTTCGAAGTCTTGATACAGCCATGGGTTGAACGTGATCACGACATACCGATGCTCTGCTGGCGGCACGACACCAGCGGCTGGAGGCTGGTGGGTACCGCCAGTCTCAAGCCTGGCCGCAATCATCTTCACAAGGGATGACTTGCCCGCCCCCCAGCCACCAGAAACACCTATCGAAATCGGCTCGCCATGGCTCTGCCGGAGGAGGCTGGCGCAGGCGTCAGCGACCACGCCAAAATTGAGGTAGTCGACGGTTGTTTCGTTGTCATGCCACATGCTTTGAAGTCCGTTTCGCTCTACTTGGAAAACGTTTGGAGCGCCTCAACGCCATGATCTCTGCGTGCAGCAAAGCCTAAGCGGAGCCATGATGCGTCCATGCGTCTGAATGAAGTGTGACCAGCGTGAGCGACTCAATATCTACGTGCTCGCTTTTCGTATGCCGCTGGCGGGAGGTAGCTACTCCAAGATACTAAATCGCCTAGTGCCAATTTGCCATACTGCAAAACATACTAAGCAGTTACTTTTACGCACACTGCCGAGAATTAAATTGACGCCAACAATCCGGCATCCGTGCCTTTAGCGCGCCCTGGAAAGATAAGCCCGAGGCAACTCATGTAGTCCCCGAGCTCAGATCTAGTGCATGGCAGAGGCTTATCGAAATTTGGACTGATCAGCTCGAAGGTTGTTCAAAGTGAATATTCTTCGAGCCCAGCAGCGTCTGCAGATACACCACCTCTGCGGCATCAATCTTCAACAACCGCTCGTCAAAAACGGCCTTGAAGCCCTCACCGCGATCGGTGGCCACTTTTTGAATCTTCGTTCCCATCCAAAGCATCGCTAGGTTTTTGTCGCGCGTGAGCAACGCAGAACGATGTACAGGACTGTACAGTTGGAACTGCCTCAGCAAGAAAAGCAGGAAAATATCCCACATGGCGTTGTAGGCCTGCTGAGCCCCGTAGACGATTGCCGGCTTCAGTACTTTTTTGGCGGGGTTGAAGTTCTGCGAAGCTGTCAGGGCGCTAAGCGCCATTGTGACGCTAATGTGCTGAGGTGAAATGCCTGTGTCCCTCGCAGCCTGAATTAGCTTTTGCCAGGCAGCACGGCGCTTCGATCGCCCAGTGGTCGCCATCAGGGATGGTCCGACCTTTTGTAAGAATTCCATACCCTTAGAAAAGTAGGGGTGGTAGCTATTGAGAGTGGCTTGAGTTTCCTCTCGCTCGTAAGACTTCGGCCATACCTTGACGTGAGGGATGGAATCCGCAAGGTCAGCTAGAGCAACCCGAAGCTGCTCATGCACGAGATCGACATCCGGGAGGCCCTGTATATTGCCTTCAAGCCCGTAAGGCAGGGGGTTGAGCGAGCTGCTACAAGGTTGCTGAACCAGCAAATCGAGAAAGTCCTTTCCAGAAGCCGCACCTGGCTTGATCTTACCCCCTTCGAACCGCGCCTTAATTTCGGCCACAACATTCTTGTCTACGAAAATATTGGTGCCAGCCAAGCAATAGATCAACGGCAGCCAGCCACCATCAACTAAACAAATGCTCTCGTTCTTGATCGATGGGTCAATCTGCAGACTTCTGCTGATCCAAGTGCCTACCGGAGGTACACCAGGCTTAGAAGTTTTGCTTCCCACGTCGACACGCCCAGTGATCTCTACGGATAGAGGCTCATTTTTTTGATACTTGAACCAGTCGTCCAAGGTGAGGGGTTTAGCGGTGACCTCTGTCAATACAACGCCATCGGCATCTGGCGGCAAAACATCGTCGTGAGCTAAAAGCATGACCGAAACGGGCGAACCTGCTTGTTGCAATTCAAAGCCTCCCAAGTAGTTACTATCGCGTGAGTTCCGACCCTATGGAAAACTCATCCATCCGCAGGACTTAGGCACCTGAATCCATGGACATGTGAAAATGTACCTTGCATTCCTTCACGTGCAGGATTTTCTAACGCGCTTTCGAGTATGAGCAAGGCAGTAAGCTCAGCTCTGCGGTGGAAGCATCCACTTCGACTGTTAGCTGCCATAGGTGAAGACCTGATCTGGTGCAAAGCCAGCAGCATGGACGCCACTACGTCGCTTTCGTTAATGATAGGTACACCCGCTCGGAGAGCAGCCAATGAGCGCTGCACGTCCACCACAATCTACAGAAGACCAGAGGCATCCGAACGAAAAATGGGGGACCAGATGGGGGACCAAAAGTACTCAGGCACAAAAAAGCCCCGAAAAATCAGGGCTTTAATGAAAAATAGTGGCGGAAGCGTAGAGATTCGAACTCTAGGATAGTTGCCCATCGACGGTTTTCAAGACCGTTGCCTTAAACCACTCGGCCACGCTTCCAGCTCGTTTTGCGGCCGCCATAATACCGTAATGAAACACGCTGTCAAACTCTCTGTGTCGCGGGTTGCGGGAGCTCTGATAGACTCCTAGCATCTGAACGTTCGAAACCACAGGTTTTACCAAGGAGTGTCGCCATGCGCGAACAGGATTACGCCGTACACCACGGCCAGCAGGTCGAGCAGCAGGAGATCAGCAAGGTCCTGCGCAACACGTACAGCCTGCTGGCACTTACCCTCGCCTTCAGCGGTGTCATGGCCTTCGTCGCCCAGCAGATGCGCGTCGGCTACCCGAACGTGTTCGTGGTGCTGATCGGCTTCTACGGGCTGTTCTTCCTCACCAACAAACTGCGTGATTCGGCCTGGGGCCTGGTGTCTACCTTTGCCCTCACCGGCTTCATGGGCTTCATCCTCGGCCCGATCCTCAACCGCTACCTGGGCATGGCCGGTGGCGCTGAAGTGGTCAGCTCCGCGTTTGCCATGACTGCGCTTGTGTTTGGTGGTCTGTCGGCCTATGTGCTGATCACCCGCAAGGACATGAGCTTCCTCAGTGGCTTCATCACTGCTGGCTTCTTCGTTCTGCTGGGTGCTGTCGTGGCCAGCTTCTTCTTCCAGATCAGCGGCCTGCAACTGGCGATCAGCGCTGGCTTCGTGCTGTTCTCGTCGGTGTGCATCCTGTTCCAGACCAGCGCGATCATTCATGGTGGCGAGCGTAACTACATCATGGCAACCATCAGCCTGTATGTGTCGATCTACAACCTGTTTGTCAGCCTGCTGCAGCTGTTCGGCATCATGGGCCGTGATGACTGATTGATGAATGTGCGAGAAAGCCCGCTTCGGCGGGCTTTTTTGTGGGCGCTACCAAGCCCCGGAAAGCACAACCAATAACTGACCAAAAAGTCAGATAATTAGGCGCATGGTCGCCGATCATGCCGTCATCGTGCTTTTCTCTACCGCAATCCGCCATCACCCCGTAGAATGCGCTCCTTTTTTCTTCCGGGGCAGCTTCCAGCAATGAGCTCACACGAACACAGCCCAGGCGCGGCGGCGCCTGCCAACGAACTGGTGCTTGGCCTAGAAGACAAGCCACGGCTGGTGATCGGCCTGCTGGCGGCCCTGCAGCACCTGCTGGCGATCATTGTGCCAATCGTGACCCCTGGCCTGCTGATCTGCCAGGCGCTGGGTGTTTCGGCGCGTGATACCAACCTGATCGTTTCCATGTCGCTGGTGATCTCGGGGATTGCCACCTTCGTCCAGTGCAAACGCTTCGGGCCGTTCGGCGCCGGGCTGCTGATCGTCCAGGGCACTAGCTTCAACTTCGTCGGTCCGCTGATTGCTGGCGGTGCGCTGATGGTCAAGCAAGGCACGCCGGTAGAAGGCGTGATGGCGGCTATCTTCGGCGTGGTGATCGCAGGCTCGTTCGTGGAGATGGGCGTTTCGCGCATCCTGCCCTTCGTAAAGCGTCTTATCACCCCGCTGGTGACCGGCATCGTGGTGTTGATGATCGGCCTGACGCTGATCAAGGTCGGCCTGATCAGCATGGGTGGCGGCTTTGGCGCCATGGCCAACGGCACCTTCGCCAATGGCGATAATTTGCTGCTGTCGGGCGTGGTACTGGCGATAATCGTGATCCTCAACCGCGTCCCGGTGGTGTGGATGCGCAGCTGCGCCATCGTCATCGCCTTGGCGGTTGGTTATGCGTTGGCCGGTTACATGGGCCGCCTGGACTTCACTGGCATGCATGAAGCCGCGCTGTTCCAGGTGCCTACGCCACTGCACTTTGGTTTGGGCTTCTCGTGGGCGCTGTTCATTCCAATGCTGGTGATTTACCTGGTGACGTCGCTGGAAGCCATCGGTGACGTTACCGCCACCAGCAAGGTGTCGCGCCAGCCGGTCGAAGGGCCGGTGTGGATGCAGCGGATCAAGGGCGGCGTACTGGTCAACGGGGCCAACTCACTGCTGGCTGGCCTGTTCAACACCTTCCCCAGCTCGATCTTTGCGCAGAACAACGGCGTGATTCAGCTGACCGGTATTGCCAGCCGCCATATCGGTATCTGGATTGCCGTGATGCTGGTACTGCTGGGCCTGTTCCCGAGCGTTGCCGGGGTGATTCAGGCGGTGCCGGAGCCGGTGCTGGGTGGTGCGGCCATGGTGATGTTCGGTGCGGTTGCTGCTTCGGGGATCAATATTCTGGCTAGCACTCGGCTGGACCGCCGCGCACTGCTGATTATTGCGGTTTCGCTGGCCTTGGGCCTGGGTGTGGCACAGGTGCCGGAATTCCTGGCGCATATGCCGGCTGCGATTCGCAATGTGCTGGAGTCGGGTGTAGCAACGGGCGGTATCTGTGCCCTGGTATTGAACTGGTTCCTGCCGGAGAGCAAGGAAGACGCCTGAGCCTTTCAGGCCTGACAGAAAGCCCGCCCCGCCATGCACAAGCGGGCGCGGGCTTTTTTGCTTTATCATGGCACCATTCCTTTGCACGAGTTACCCATGAAATTCGCTATCGCGGTGTTCTCTCCGGCCCATGCGCCTTCCTCGCGGCGCGCCTTGCGCTATGCCGAGGCGGTACTGGCCGGCGGGCATGAGATTGCCCGGCTGTTCTTCTATCAGGACGGGGTACACAGTGCCTCGGCCAACGTGGTCGCCCCGCAGGACGAACTCGACGTGGCTGGCCAGTGGCGCGCCTTTATCGAAACCAACCAGCTGGACGCCGTGGTATGCATCGCCGCCGCCCTGCGCCGTGGCGTGCTCGACGAGGCCGAGGCCAGCCGCTACCAGCGCCCGGCCATAAACCTGCCCAAGCCCTGGGAACTTTCGGGCCTAGGCCAGTTGCATGAAGCGGCACAAGTTGCCGACCGCCTTGTCTGCTTCGGAGGCGACTGAAATGGCCAAGTCCTTGTTGATCATCAGCCGCCAGGCACCGTGGAACGGCCCATCTGCCCGTGAAGCACTGGACATCGCCCTGGCCGGCGGCGCGTTCGACCTGCCGCTGGGCATGCTGTTCCTGGACGATGGCGTGTTCCAACTTGCGCCCGACCAGCAACCCACCGCCGTGCAACAGAAGAACCTGGCCGCCAACCTGCAAGCACTACCAATGTTCGGTATTGAAGAGCTGTTTGCCTGTAGCCACAGCCTCACCCGCCGCGGCCTGGCAGCCGACACCCTGGCACTGCCGGTGCAAGTGCTCGATGACGCAGCGCTAACCGCGCTGATCGCCCGTTTCGACCAGGTGGTAACGCTCTGATGACGACCCTGCATGTAATTGCCCACTCCCCGTTCGGCGACGAGCGCCTGGCCAGCTGCCTGCGCCTGCTCGGTGCCGACGACGCGCTGCTGCTGTGCGGCGATGCGGTGTATGCCTTGCGCAGCGGCAGCGAGCCGCACCACCTGCTGCAAGCTGCCGGCCTGGCCCAGCGCCTGTACGCCCTGGAAGAAGACGTGCAGGCCCGCGCAGTCGGCAACGACCTGGCCAAGTCCGTGGACTACACCGGGTTCGTCGAACTGTCGCTGCACTACGACAAGGTCAACAGCTGGCTATGAATAACCTCATCATCGGCGATCAGGCGATCGCCCTGGACAAGGACGGTTTCCTGGTCGACCTGCAAGACTGGTCCCACGCTGCCGCCGAGGCCTTGGCCGAGCGCGAGGGCATCCCGTTGACCGCAGACCATTGGGAAATCCTCGAACTGCTGCGCCAGTTCTACCAGGAGTACCAGCTGTCTCCAGCCACACGCCCGCTGATCAAGTACACAGCCCTGAAGCTGGGCCCGGAAAAGGGCAACAGCCCCCACCTGAATCGCCTGTTCAACGGCACCCCCGCCAAACTTGCCGCCAAGCTGGCGGGCCTGCCCAAGCCGACCAACTGCATATGAACGAACCTCGCCCACTTACCCTGGAAACCCCGGCTGAACACCCGTTCGCCGAATTCGTGCGCATTCTCGGCAAAGGCAAACGCGGCGCGCGTGGCCTGACCCGTGAAGAGGCCCGCGCAGCCATGACCCTGCTGCTGGAAGGCAAGGTCGAAGACACCCAGCTGGGTGCCTTCCTGATGCTGCTGCGCCACAAGGAAGAAAGCGCCGAAGAGCTGGCGGGTTTCACCGAAGCGCTACGCGCCCACCTGCACGCGCCGAGCATTGCGGTAGACCTGGACTGGCCCACCTACGCCGGCAAAAAGCGCCACCTGCCCTGGTACCTGCTGGCGGCCAAATGCCTGGCCGGCAACGGCGTGCGCATCCTGATGCACGGTGGCGGCGCACACACCGCCGGGCGCATGTACTCCGAGCAACTGCTCGACCTGCTGCAAATCCCGCTGTGCCGCAACTGGGCCGCTGTCGGCAGCGCCCTCGACCAGCATCAGCTGGCTTTTTTTCCGCTGCACGACTGGGCGCCACAATTGCAGCGCATGATCGACCTGCGCAACACCCTGGGCCTGCGCTCACCCATCCACTCACTGGCGCGTGTGCTTAACCCGCTGGGCGCACGCTGTGGCCTGCAAAGTATCTTCCACCCCGGTTACCAGGCCGTGCACCGCGAGGCTAGCCGCCTGCTGGGCGACCATGCGGTGGTAATCAAGGGCGATGGCGGCGAGATCGAAGTAAACCCCGATGTCATCAGCCACCTGTACGGCACCACGGCAGGCGAAGCGTGGGACGAAGAGTGGCCAGCGCTGAGTGAGCGCCGTCATGTGAAACCAGCCAGCCTGCAAGCCGAACACTTGCTGGCGTTCTGGCGGGGCGAAGTTGAAGACAGCTATGGCGAGAAGGCCCTGATCGCCACCATGGCCCTGGCCCTGCGTGGCCTGGGGCAGGACCGCGAGCAGGCCTTCACAACCGCCCAAGGCTATTGGGACACACGCAACAAATCGATTTAACCGATCATAACCCCCGGTTATTTGCGCTATTTATTCGAACGATTTGGCCTAGACTGGGCTCCAACGACAAACAACTTTGTTCCGAGGAGCTCACTCATGGGCCTTTTGATCGACGGCCGCTGGCATGATCAGTGGTATGAAAACGGCAAGGACGGCACGTTCAAACGCGAAAACGCCCAACGCCGTAACCAACTGCCCGCCCCTGAGGCCGGCCGCTACCACCTGTACGTCTCGCTGGCCTGCCCATGGGCCCACCGCACCCTGATTGTCCGCGCCCTCAAAGGCCTGGAGCCCTTGATCGATGTGTCGGTAGTCAGTTGGCTGATGCAGGATCACGGCTGGACCTTCGATGTGCAGCAAGGCTCCACGGGCGACCACCTCGACGCCTTACAGTACCTGCACCAGCGCTACACCCAGGATGACCCGCACTACACCGGCCGCGTGACTGTACCCGTGCTGTGGGACAAGAAAGAGAAGCGCATCGTCAACAATGAATCGTCGGAAATCATTCGCATCTTCAACAGCGCCTTCAACGAGCTGACCGGCAATACACTGGACCTGTACCCCGAACCGCTGCGCCCCACCATCGAAGCACTAAACGAGCGCATCTACCCGGCCGTGAACAACGGCGTGTACCGTGCAGGCTTTGCCACCACGCAGGAGGCGTACGAAGCGGCGTTCGACGATGTGTTCAATGAGCTGGATTATCTGGAAGACGTGCTAAGCCGCAATCGCTACCTGGCAGGTGAATACCTGACCGAAGCCGATGTGCGCCTGTTTACCACGCTGGTGCGCTTCGATGCCGTGTACCACGGGCACTTCAAGTGCAACCTGCGCCGCCTGAGCGACTATCACAACCTGTCGAACTGGCTTCGCGAGCTGTATCAGTGGCCTGGGGTGGCGGGCACGGTGGATATGGAGCATATCCAGAAGCACTATTACATGAGCCACAAGACCATCAACCCGACCGGGATCGTGCCCAAAGGGCCGTTGCAAGACTTCAACCTGGCACATGATCGGGAGCGACTGGCAGGTAAAGGGATTTGGCAGGCTTGAGATAGCCGGGGCTGCTTTGCAGCCCCAACGATATCAGCTGTTTTGCGCCCCTTCGAACCAGGCCAGCTTTTCACGCAGTTGCACAACTTCCCCCACAATTACCAGGGTCGGCGCATGCACTTCATGCCGCGCCACCAGCTCCGGCAAATCCGCCAGGGTACCGGTGAACACCCGCTGATTACGCGTAGTGCCCTGCTGAACCAACGCAGCCGGCGTACTGGCCGCCCGCCCATGACGAATCAGCTCGGCACAGATGGTCGGCAACCCCACCAACCCCATGTAGAACACCAAGGTCTGTGCCGGCGCTACCAGATCATTCCACGGCAGGTTGCTGGTGCCATCCTTAAGGTGGCCGGTTACAAAGCGTACCGACTGAGCGTAGTCGCGGTGAGTCAGCGGAATCCCGCCATAGGCGGAGCAGCCACTGGCCGCAGTAATGCCCGGCACCACCTGGAACGGGATGCCATGCTCGGCCAGCTCTTCGATCTCTTCGCCACCCCGGCCGAAGATAAACGGATCGCCACCTTTCAGCCGCAGCACACGCTTGCCCTGCTGAGCCAAATCGACCAGCAGACGGTTGATCTGATCCTGCGGCACGGCATGGTCGGCGCGACGCTTGCCCACGTAGATACGCTCGGCATCACGCCGGCACATCTCGATGATCGCGGGGGCCACCAGGCGGTCGTAAAGCACCACGTCAGCCTGCTGCATCAGGCGCAAGGCACGGAAGGTAAGCAAGTCCGGATCACCCGGGCCCGCACCTACCAAGTACACCTCACCCCCCTGCTGCACCGGCGCGCCGTCGACCATCGCCTGCAACAGGCGTTCGGCCTCAGCGCCCTGCCCAGCCAGCTGGCGCTCGGCAATCGGCCCCTGGAACACGGTTTCCCAGAAGCCCCGGCGCTGGTTGACGTCCGGGTACAAGGATTTCACCTTGTGCCGGAAACGCGCTGCCAGCCCGGCCAGCTCACCATAGGCCGACGGAATCCAGGCCTCCAGCTTGGCGCGAATCAACCGCGCCAGCACCGGGGCGTCACCGCCACTGGAAACCGCAATCACCAAGGGTGAACGGTCGACAATCGCCGGGAAGATCACCGTGCACAGGGCCGGTGCGTCCACCACATTGACTGGTAGGCTAAGGGCCTGCGCATCCGCCGACACCTGGGCGTTCAGCCCAGGATCGTCGGTCGCCGCAATCACCAACCGGCAGCCGACCAGGTCGGCGGCCTGATAGCCACGCACCAGCACCTCACCGCCACCTTCCCGGGCCAACGCGGCCAACTGGCCGTCGACATCCGGCGCCACCACGCGCAGCACGCTACCGGCATCCGCCAGCAAGCGCGCCTTGCGCAAAGCGATCTCACCGCCACCGACGACCAGCACACGGCCGCCTTGCAGCTTGTGGAACAGCGGCAGGTAATCCATTTAGCGGATGACCTCGACGCCGCCCATGTACGGTTTCAGCACTTCCGGCACCCGGATCGAACCATCAGCCTGCTGGTAGTTTTCCAGCACGGCAACCAGGGTACGGCCGACGGCCAGGCCAGAACCGTTAAGGGTGTGCACCAACTCTGGCTTGCCGGTTTCCGGGTTGCGCCAGCGGGCCTGCATGCGGCGCGCCTGGAAGTCGCCGCAGTTGGAGCACGAGCTGATTTCGCGGTACTTGTCCTGGCTCGGTACCCACACTTCCAGGTCATAGGTTTTAACGGCGCCAAAGCCCATGTCGCCGGTGCACAGGGCCAGCACGCGGTATGGCAGCTCCAGCAACTGCAGTACGCGCTCGGCGTTGGCGGTCAGGCCTTCCAGGGCTTCCATCGACTTGGCCGGCTCTACCACCTGCACCATCTCGACCTTGTCGAACTGGTGCTGGCGAATCATGCCGCGGGTGTCACGGCCGGAAGCACCGGCTTCACTGCGGAAACACGGCGTGTGGGCAACCAGTTTCAGCGGCAGCTGCTTGGCGTCGAGGATTTCACCGGCCACCAGGTTAGTCAGCGACACTTCGGCGGTCGGGATCAGATAGAAGTCCGCCTCACCTTCGCGGGTGATCTTGAACAGGTCTTCCTCGAACTTCGGTAGCTGGCCGGTGCCTTGAAGGGCCGGGGCCTGCACCAGGTACGGGGTGTAGTGCTCCTCGTAGCCGTGCTCGCCGGTGTGCAGGTTGATCATGAACTGCGCCAGGGCGCGGTGCAGACGGGCGATAGGGCCACGCAGCACGGCAAAACGGGCGCCAGACAGCTTGGCAGCGGCTTCGAAGTCCAAGCCACCGCTGACTTCGCCCAGGGCGACGTGGTCCTTGATTTCGAAGTCGAAGGCCTTCGGCGTGCCCCAACGGCGCACTTCGACGTTGTCGTCTTCGCTGGCACCGACCGGCACGCTGGCGTCCGGCAGGTTGGGGATGGTCAGCAGGATACCGTCCAGTTCGGCCTGGATGGCGTCCAGTTCGGTCTTACCAGCAGCCAGTTCATTGGCCATGCGCTCGACGTCGGCCATCAATGGCGCGATGTCTTCGCCCTTGGCCTTGGCCTGTCCGATGGACTTGGAACGGGCGTTGCGCTCGGCTTGCAGCTGCTCGGTGCGAGTCTGCACTGCCTTGCGGCGCTCTTCCAGTGATTCGATGCGCGCGACATCCAGGCTGAAGCCACGGGAGGCCAGGCGATCCGCCACTTCCTGAAGTTGGCCGCGTAACAGTTTGGAATCGAGCATATCGTTCTCTCGTTATAAGTAGGTGTTGGTTCAGAATCGGGTCAGGGACAGGCCGGCCCAGGTCGCGAGCAGCCCGCCCACCACGCTGATACTGGTATAGCCCAAGGCAAGGGGCACCTGCCCGCTTTCCATCAGGCGCACGGTATCGAGCGAGAAGGAGGAAAAGGTTGTCAGGCCGCCGAGGAAGCCGACAATCAGGCCGGCGCGCAGCTCGACCGGCGCCAGCGGCTTGTGCAGGAACAGGCCGTAGAGCAGGCCGATCAGCAGGCAGCCAACCAGGTTGACCGCCAGCGTACCGGCATAGAAGTGCCGTGGCCAGTGGGCCGCTACCCAGTTGGCGGTAGCAAAGCGCAACAAGGTACCGGCGATACCGCCCGCGCTGACCGCAGCGATGAGTGCAATCACGGTTTTCTCCGTTGACGGGGGCTGTTGCGGTCGAGCTCGGCCAGGTGGCGTAGCTTCTCGCCAATCTTCAGTTCCAGGCCACGGGGCACTGGCTGGTAGTACTGACGCGGCTCCAGTTCATCAGGGAAGTAATCTTCACCGGCGGCATAAGCGTCGGGTTCATCATGGGCGTAGCGGTACTCGTCACCATAGCCCAGCTGTTTCATCAGCTTGGTCGGGGCGTTGCGCAAGTGCAGTGGCACCTCCAGCGAGCCATGTTCGGCCGCTTCACGCAGGGCGGTCTTGAAGCCCATGTACACCGCGTTGCTCTTCGGCGCACAGGCCAGGTAGGTGATGGCCTGGGCCACGGCCAGCTCGCCTTCGGGGCTGCCCAGGCGTTCCTGCACGTCCCACGCCGCCAGGCACAGGCTGAGCGCTCGCGGGTCGGCGTTACCGATATCCTCGCTGGCCATGCGCACCACGCGGCGGGCGATGTACAGCGGGTCGCAACCGCCGTCGAGCATGCGCGCAAACCAGTACAGGGCGCCATCGGGGTTGGAACCGCGCACCGACTTGTGCAGCGCGGAGATCTGGTCGTAGAACGCCTCACCCCCCTTGTCGAAACGACGGCGGCTATCGCCGAGCAGGCTTTGCAGCATCTCGACGTCAATCTCGCTGCCGTCTTCGGCCAGGTCCGAGGCGTTCTCAAGGAAGTTGAGCATGCGCCGCCCATCGCCATCGGCGGCAGCCATCAGCATCTTGAAGGCGTCGTCGCCCACCCGCAGGTTGCGCTTGCCCAGCCCGCGCTCCTCGGTCAGCGCACGGTTCACCAGCTTGCGCAATGCCGCCTCGTCCAGACTTTTGAGCACGTACACCCGCGCCCGCGACAGCAACGCGTTGTTCAGCTCGAAGGAGGGGTTTTCAGTGGTGGCACCGATGAACAGCAGCGTGCCGTCTTCCACGTAGGGCAAAAAGGCATCCTGCTGCGACTTGTTGAAGCGGTGTACTTCGTCGACGAACAGGATGGTGCGGCGGCCATACTGGCCGGCCTGCTGCTTGGCCACTTCAACGGCCTGGCGGATTTCTTTCACCCCGGCCAGTACCGCCGACACGGTTTCGAAATGCGCGTCACAAAACTGCGCCAGCAGCCGCGCAAGGGTGGTCTTGCCCACCCCCGGCGGCCCCCAGAAGATCATCGAGTGCAGCGCACCCTGCTCCAGCGCCTCGCGCAACGGCTTACCGCGCGCCAGCAGGTGCTCCTGGCCCACGTACTCGTCCAGGTTGGACGGGCGCAGGCGAGCGGCCAGGGGCTGGGCGACGGGTTCGCTTCGAAACAGGTCCATGACGGGCTCTGGTTACTCCTTGATCACGTCCGCGCCTTTGGGGATGTCGAACTTGAACTGGCTGTCCGGCACCGCCTGGTTGGCCTTGACGCCATTGAACAGGATGTTGGTGCGCTGGCCGACACTGTCGATCAGCTGCATGTCATTGATCAGGCCTTTGCGGAACGACACGCGCAGCGAGTCGAACAGGGTGTCCTTGGTCTTCGGCTTGAGGGTGAAGTCCATCACCTCGCCCTGCTCCTTGGAAGCAATGTCGAAACTCTGGCTGATCTTCGACACATCACCGGACAGCAGCAGCGCAGGGGTCTGGTTCAGTCGCACATCGAGCTTCTTGATGGTGGCCTGTTCCAGGTCCGGGTCCCACAGGGTGACGTTCTTTCCGTCCGAAACCACCACCTGCTCCTGCGGCGCATCAGTGTGCCAGTAGAACAGGCCCGGGCGCTTGACCGCCATCTTGCCCGAGGTTTCCTGCAGGCTGGTGCCATCGGCGCCGAGGGTCAGCTGGGAGAAGTTGGCCTCGATGGTCTGCGACTTTTCCAGCAGCTGGGTCAGGCGTTGTACGTCTTGCTCACCGGCATAAGCAGTAACCGAGCCCAGGGTCAGGGCAGAAACCAACAGCATGCGAATCGCGCGCATGGGAATCCTCATTGAGCATTGAAAAGGCCGGGCGCCACCGTTGGCGCCCGGCAAGGTGTTCTTCAGTCGCGCGGGCCGCCCGGGGCAATCACTTCCCGCGAGCCGTTGCTGTTCATGGGGGTGACCACACCGGCCATTTCCATGGCTTCGATCATGCGGGCGGCGCGGTTGTAACCAATTTTCAGCTTGCGCTGCACTGCCGAGATGGACGCGCGGCGGCTTTCCAGCACGAATTGCACGGCCTCATCATACAGGGCGTCGCTCTCCGAATCTTCACCATCACCGCCACCACCGCCGCCGCCATCGAAGCCACTGCCGGCTTCTTCCACACCGTTGAGGATGTCGTCGTTGTAATCCGGCGCGCCACGCAGCTTCCAGGCCTCGACCGTACGGTGCACTTCGTCGTCGGAAACGAACGCACCGTGGACGCGGATTGGCAGGCTGGTGCCCGGTGGCATGTACAGCATGTCACCATGACCCAACAGCTGCTCGGCACCACCCTGGTCGATGATGGTGCGTGAGTCGATCTTGCTCGACACCTGGAACGCCATGCGGGTCGGGATGTTGGCCTTGATCAGGCCGGTAATGACATCCACCGACGGGCGCTGGGTGGCGAGAATCAGGTGGATACCGGCTGCCCGCGCCTTCTGGGCGATACGGGCGATCAGCTCTTCGACCTTCTTGCCGACGATCATCATCATGTCGGCGAACTCGTCCACCACCACCACGATGGTCGGCAAGGTTTTCAGCGCTGGCGGCTCGTCGTCCATGCTCTCACGGCGGTACAGCGGGTCGTGGATGATTTCGCCGGCTTCCTGGGCGTCCTTGATCTTGCGGTTGAAGCCGGCCAGGTTACGCACGCCCATGGCCGCCATCAGCTTGTAGCGCCGCTCCATCTCGGCCACGCTCCAGCGCAGGGCGTTGGCGGCGTCCTTCATGTCGGTGACCACCGGGCACAGCAGGTGCGGGATGCCTTCGTAGATCGACAGTTCAAGCATTTTCGGGTCGATCATGATCAGCCGCGCATCTTCCGGGCTGGACTTGAACAGAATCGACAGAATCATCGCGTTCACACCTACCGACTTACCGGAGCCGGTAGTACCGGCCACCAGCAGGTGGGGCATCTTGGCCAGGTCGGTAATCACCGGCTTGCCGCCGATGTCGTGGCCCAGGGCCAGCGTGACCGGGGACTTCTGCTCGTCGTACTGCGGGGTGGCCAGCACCTCGGAGAAGCGCACCATCTGCCGGTTTTCGTTGGGGATCTCGATACCCACGGTGGTCTTGCCGGGGATCACCTCGACCACGCGCACGCTGGTCACGGCCAGCGAGCGCGCCAGGTCCTTGGCCAGGTTGGCGATGCGGCTGACCTTCACGCCAGCGGCCGGCTGGATTTCGTAACGGGTAATCACCGGGCCGGGGTGGATTGAGTCCACCGCCACTTCTACACCGAATTCCTTGAGTTTGATTTCCAGCAGTTGGCCGACACCGGCCAGGGACTCTGGCGAATACTCGATCTTCTTCTGCTCGGCAGGGTCGAGGATGGAAATCGACGGCAAGGTGCCTTCTACCGCGCTGTCGATGAACAGCGGTGTCTGCTTCTCCTTCATCACCCGCTTGCTCGGCTCCGGGGCCTTGGCGGCGGCGGGTGGCACGATGGTCGGGGCGGCGTGCTGCTCGCGCGGGACCACGGTTTCACGGGGCACTACGGGCTCACGGGCGGCCTCACGTGGTGGCACAACAGGCTCACGGCCAAGCGTCGGCTCACGGGGCTCAACGACTGGGGCCGGCGCTTCTTCACGTTTGAAAATGCGCTCACGCAACGCCGGCTTGGTCGGCTCACGCTTCTCGGCAGCCATCGGCGCGGGCTTGATCACCGGCTCATCCTCGCGCAGTTGCGCCTCCAGGCGTTTGCGCTCGTTGCGGGCTTCCCACCAACGGTTAGCGGCGCCCTGCACCAGCTCGAACAGGTCGAGGGTGATCTTGCCGGTCAGGTCCATCACCTTGAACCACGACAAGTCGGTGAACACCGTCAGGCCGAACAGGAACAGGGCAATGAACATCAGCGTGCTGCCCTGCACGTTCAGCAGGTTGCGCGCCAGGTCACCGAGGCTTTCGCCCAATGCGCCACCTGCAGAGAACGGCAAGCTCGCCGGCGGGTGGAAGTGGATATGCGCCAGCGCCGCCCCGGACAACACCAGAAACACCAGGCCGATCAACCGCCAGGAGAACAGCCAGCCACTCCAGTCCCACGGCTGGTGGCGTTCGCGGAAGATCTGCCAGGTCTTCACCGCCAGCAGCAGCGGGAAGATATAGGCGAAGTAACCCAGCACCATGAACAGGATATCGGCGAAGTAGGCGCCGGCACGCCCGGCGGCGTTCTGCACCTGGTCGACGGTGGCGGTGTGGCTGAAGCCCGGGTCCGAAGTGTCGTAGGTCAGCAGGGCCATCCACAGGTACAGGCACAGAGCGCCGACAGCGATCAACGCACCTTCCTTGAGGCGATAATGCAGCTGCTGCCGCCACAGGGGCACGGGCAAAGGAGCTGGGGTTGCGGTGGATTTCTTCAAAACGCGTCTATTCCTGCGCGTGCTGCGCGTCCAATAGTGATCGGCCGGCGGTGCGGCCAATGAACCACTACTTTTAACATTACTGCCCGACAGCCGCCATGGCGGCACGCCGTATGGGGGTTTGGCCGGGGGCGACTTTCATATACCTGCAATTTGAGCACGCATTTTCTTTTGTGACAAAGGCTTATGCTGTGTTTTTGCACAGGTGTGACAGCAAATGTAGCGGATGGTGCCTGCGGTTTCATGAATGTGTAGGAAATTGCCTGAATTCACCCCCCGCAAAGAAGCCACAACCATTGACCCTGCCATGCGCGCAGGCCATGCTGCCCTCTCCCCTCCCCCACCGCACGATAGACCATGCTCACCTGGCTGACCCGCGACTCGCTGACCTTCCCGCCCTTGGAAAAGGCCCTGCACGACCCCAACGGCCTGCTGGCCGCCGGCGGCGACCTTACCCCCGAGCGCCTGGTCCAGGCCTATCGTCACGGTTGCTTCCCGTGGTATCAGGATGGCCAGCCGATCCTGTGGTGGTCACCCGACCCGCGCACGGTGCTGTTGCCCGACCAACTGCACGTATCACGCTCACTGGCCAAGCTGATGCGCCAGGGCCGCTACCAGGTCAGCTTCGACACCGACTTCCCCGCCGTGATCGCCGCCTGCGCCGCGCCACGCGACTACGCCGACGGCACCTGGATCACCGACACCATGCGCAACGCCTACTGCGAACTGCACCGACGCGGCATTGCCCACTCGGTGGAAGTGCGCCAGGACGGCGAACTGGTCGGCGGCCTGTACGGCCTGGCCATGGGCCAGCTGTTCTTCGGTGAATCGATGTTCAGCCGCGCCGACAACGCCTCCAAGGTCGGCTTCGTGACCTTGGTCAACCACCTGCGCCAGGCCGGGTTCGTGCTGATCGACTGCCAGATGCCCACCAACCACCTGCACAGCCTGGGCGCCCACGCCATCAGCCGCGCCGAATTCGCCGGCTACCTGGCACGCCACCTCGACCAGCCCAACAGCGCCACGTGGGTTGCCTAGGCGAGTTCCCGTAGCTGGCTTACACTTAAAACAAAGTCTCACCGAGGGGGTTGATCATGACAGAGTTGGCGCGGTTGAAGTTTTATGCCACTCAGCCCCACTCCTGCAGCTACCTGCCCGAGGAGCAGGCCACCACGCTGTTCCTCGACCCCAGCCAGCCGATGGACGTGAACGTGTACGCCGACCTGTCGGAAATGGGCTTCCGCCGCAGTGGTGACCATCTGTACCGCCCGCACTGCCAGAACTGCAACGCCTGCGTGCCGGCACGCATCCCGGCGGCGCGCTTTATCCCCAACCGCCAGCAACGGCGCATCCTCAAGCGCAATGCCGACCTGACCGTGACGGCGGCGCGCCCAACGTTCAAGGAAGAGTACTTCGAGCTGTACCGGCGCTATATCGAAACACGCCACGCCGACGGTGACATGTACCCGCCCAGCCGCGACCAGTTTTCCACCTTTCTGGTGCGCGACCTGCCGTTCTGCTGGTTCTACGAGTTCCGCCTGGAAGGCCGCTTGATGGCAGTGGCCGTATGCGACCTGCTGCCCAACGGCCTGTCGGCGGTGTACACCTTCTACGAACCGGACGAAGAGCGACGCAGCCTGGGGCGCTTTGCCATCCTGTGGCAAATCACCGAAGCCCTGCGCCAGGACCTAGAGGCGGTATACCTGGGTTACTGGATCAAGAACTGCAAGAAAATGAACTACAAGACGCAGTATCGGCCCATCGAATTGCTGATAAACCAGCGCTGGGTCACCCTCAACTGAAAGCATTGGCTTGACACGCAGTTTTCGGGCATAATCCACGCCACTTTTTTGCCCGATGCGGATATGCGTCGGGCCAACACTGGATCCGAGGGCTCTACTGCATGTCGAAAGAAGACAGCTTCGAAATGGAAGGTACTGTCGTCGACACCCTGCCCAACACCATGTTCCGCGTGGAGTTGGAAAACGGGCACGTCGTAACCGCGCACATCTCCGGAAAGATGCGCAAGAACTACATCCGTATTCTCACTGGCGACAAGGTCCGCGTCGAACTGACCCCATACGACCTGAGCAAGGGCCGCATCACTTACCGTGCGCGCTAAGCTCAAGCCATGAAAAAGCCCGGCCATGTGCCGGGCTTTTTTGTCCCTGTCAGAACCGCGTCGCGGCCATCGCGAGCTGCGCTCGCTCCTACATGGGGTCGCGATACCCCCGTAGGAGCGAGCATAGCTCGCGATAGGCCGCAAAGCGGCCCCTGTATCACGCCACCTCAGCCGTGGTCTCGAAGTCGAACACCAGCTCGCCATCGCGCAGGTCGACGTGCACCACGCCACCATGCTCGGCCAGTTCGCCAAACAGGATCTCCTCGGCCAGCGGCCGCTTGATCTTGTCCTGGATCAGCCGCGCCATCGGCCGCGCCCCCATCTGCACGTCGTAGCCAGACACCGCCAGCCAGCCGCGTGCGGCATCGCTGACTTCCAGCAGCACACGCTTGTCTTCCAGCTGCGCCTGCAGTTCGATAAGGAACTTGTCGACGATGCTCTTGATCGTCTCGGTGCTCAGGCGGCCGAACTGGATAATGGTATCCAGACGGTTGCGGAACTCTGGCGTGAAGCTCTTACGGATCACTTCCATGGCATCGGACGCGTGGTCCTGATGGGTGAAGCCGATCGAGGCCCGCGCTGCCGTTTCCGCGCCAGCGTTGGTGGTCATGATCAGGATCACGTTACGGAAGTCGGCCTTGCGCCCATTGTTGTCGGTCAGGGTACCGTGGTCCATCACCTGCAGCAGCAGGTTGAAGACTTCCGGGTGGGCCTTCTCGATTTCGTCGAGCAGCAATACGCAGTGCGGTTGCTTGGTAATCGCCTCAGTCAGCAAGCCACCCTGGTCGAACCCTACATAACCAGGAGGCGCACCGATCAGACGCGACACGGTGTGGCGCTCCATGTACTCGGACATGTCGAACCGCACCAACTCAACGCCCAGGGCCTTGGCCAGCTGGCGCGCCGCTTCGGTCTTGCCGACGCCGGTAGGGCCAGCGAACAGGAACGAACCGACAGGCTTGTCTGGAGACTTCAGGCCAGCACGGGACAGCTTGATGGCAGTAGCCAGCGAGTCGATAGCCTGATCTTGGCCGAACACGGTCAGCTTCAGGTCACGTTCAAGGTTACGCAGCAGTTCCTTGTCGGAGCTGGTGACGTGCTTTGGCGGAATCCGCGCGATCTTGGCGACGATATCCTCGACTTGAGGCACATCGATGCGCTTGACGCGCATGGCCTCCGGCTGCAGGCGCTGGTAGGCACCGGCTTCGTCAATCACATCGATGGCCTTGTCCGGCATGTGCCGGTCATTGATGTAGCGCGAGGCCAGTTCCGCGGCGGCGCGCAGGGCTTCGTCGCTGTACTCGATGTTGTGATGGCTCTCGAAGCGCCCTTTCAGGCCGCGCAGAATGCCCACGGTGTCTTCGACCGACGGCTCGCTGACATCCACCTTCTGGAAGCGACGTGCCAGGGCACGGTCCTTCTCGAAGATGCCGCGGAATTCCTGGAAGGTGGTCGAGCCGATGCAACGGATCTCACCCGACGACAGCAGCGGCTTGAGCAGGTTGGAGGCATCCATCACCCCGCCCGATGCCGCACCGGCACCGATGATGGTGTGGATTTCGTCGATGAACAGGATCGCCTGCGGGCGCTTGCGCAGCTCGCCGAGCAGCGCCTTGAAGCGCTTCTCGAAGTCGCCACGGTATTTGGTACCGGCCAGCAGCGCGCCCAGGTCAAGGGAATACACCACGCTTTGTGCCAACAGGTCGGGCACCTGGCCATCGACAATGCGCTTGGCCAGGCCTTCGGCGATAGCCGTCTTGCCGACGCCTGCCTCACCCACCAGCAACGGGTTGTTCTTGCGCCGGCGTGCCAGGATTTGCGCCACGCGCTCCACTTCCTGCTCGCGGCCCACCAGCGGGTCGATACGGCCAGCACGGGCCAGCTCGTTCAGGTTGCTGGCATAGGCGTCCAGCGGGTTGCTCGAAGAGGAGGTTTCGCCACCCTCTTCGTCCTGCATGTCCTGGTCGCTTTCAGATTGCGAACCATGCCCCGGCACCTTGGAGATGCCATGGGCGATGTAGTTGACCACGTCGATGCGGGCCACGCTCTGCTGTTTCAGCAGGAACACAGCCTGGCTTTCCTGTTCGCTGAAGATCGCCACCAGCACGTTGGCGCCGGTAACTTCGCGCTTGCCAGAGCTTTGCACGTGGAACACGGCACGCTGCAGCACCCGCTGGAAGCCCAGAGTCGGCTGGGTTTCACGGTCTTCGTCGTTGACAGGAATCAGCGGCGTAGTGGAATCGATGAACTCTTGCAGGTCGTGCTTGAGCTTGTCGAGATTGGCGCCACAGGCGCGCAGAACGGTCGCGGCAGCCTCATTGTCAAGGAGTGCCAGCAGCAGATGCTCGACGGTCATGAACTCATGACGCTTCGAACGGGCCTCCTTGAAGGCAAGATTGAGGGTGACTTCGAGCTCGCGGTTTAACATAGCTTCACCTCATACCCAAGTGGTCGGCGATTAACCGTCCTTCTCGATTTCACAGAGTAGCGGATGCTGGCTTTCCCTGGCGTATTGGTTGACCTGCATAGCCTTTGTTTCGGCGATGTCACGGGTAAACAATCCGCACACTGCCCGCCCTTCGGTGTGGACGGTCAGCATGATCTTGGTCGCCAGCTCGCGGTTCAGATTGAAGAACGTCTCGAGCACTTCGACGACGAAATCCATCGGCGTGTAGTCATCGTTGAACAAAACCACCTTGTACATCGGTGGCGCCTGCAGGATCGGCTTGGCTTCCTGAACTGCAAGACCTGAGCCGTCGTCCTCATTCGATTGCGGGCGATCCTGATTGAATGTTAGTCGAATCTCACTAGGTGCATGCATGGAAAGAATTTCATCATGAGCGTCAGGTTAAGGTTGTGGGTTGACCGCACAGGCCACGAATGGCGCAGGCGCCGGGCGACCTTGACTATCGGTAAAACGGTGTTACAACCAATAAGAACCCACCGTGGTCGATAAAGATCCGCGCAGTCAACCAGATTTTTCGCAAGGTTCGTATGCGGATGAAGTGGATGATACTCCAGTGATGGAGTCCTTTGCAGAGGGACATAGGGATGGCAAGCGGTAAAGTCAAGTGGTTCAACAATGCCAAGGGCTACGGATTCATCAACGAGGAAGGTAAATCCGATGACCTTTTCGCTCATTACTCGGCCATCCAGATGGACGGATACAAGACACTGAAGGCGGGCCAGGCCGTGGAGTTCGAGATCATCCAGGGCCCCAAAGGCCTGCACGCGGTGAAGATAATGGACGCCGCTGCCGCTGCGGCTGCCAAAGCCCAAGGCCAGGCCGCAAGCGAAACCGTACGCGCCTGATCGCCGCCCCGTGTCGTAGTACGAAAAAACCGGTCGCCCTTTTACCCTGGCGACCGGTTTTCTCTTGCCTTACATGTGCTTGATCATTTCATCACCAAAGCCTGAGCTGCTCACCAGCGTCGCCCCGTCCATCAGCCGCTCGAAGTCGTAGGTCACGGTCTTGGCCGCAATCGCGCCATTGGTGCCCTTGATGATCAGGTCGGCCGCCTCGGTCCAGCCCATGTGCCGCAACATCATCTCTGCAGACAGGATCACCGACCCCGGGTTGACCTTGTCTTGCCCGGCATACTTGGGCGCAGTGCCGTGGGTGGCCTCGAACATGGCCACGGTGTCGGACAGGTTGGCGCCCGGCGCGATACCGATACCGCCTACCTCCGCCGCCAGCGCGTCGGACAGGTAGTCACCGTTGAGGTTGAGGGTGGCGATCACGTCGTACTCGGCCGGGCGCAGCAGAATCTGCTGCAGCATGGCGTCGGCGATGGCGTCCTTGACGATCACCTCGCGGCCGGTCTTGGGGTTCTTGAACTTCATCCACGGGCCGCCATCGAGCAGTTCGGCGCCAAACTCATCCCGGGCCACTTCGTACCCCCAGTCTTTGAAGGCACCTTCGGTGAACTTCATGATGTTGCCTTTGTGCACCAGGGTCAGCGACTCGCGGTCATTGTCCACCACGTATTGCAGGGCCTTGCGCACCAGGCGCTTGGTGCCTTCTTTCGAGACCGGCTTCACGCCAATGCCGCAGTCCTGGTCGAAGCGGATCTTGGTGACGCCCATTTCCTCCTTGAGGAACTTGATCACCTTGTTGGCCTCGGGCGAGCCGGCCTTCCACTCGATGCCGGCATAGATATCCTCGGAGTTCTCACGGAAGATCACCATGTCGACGTCGCCAGGCTTTTTCACCGGGCTCGGTACACCCTGGAACCACAGCACCGGGCGCAGGCACACGTACAGGTCCAGTTGCTGGCGCAGGGCCACGTTGAGCGAGCGGATGCCGCCACCCACAGGGGTTGTCAGCGGGCCCTTGATCGACACCACGTAATCACGCACGGCGTCGAGGGTTTCCTGAGGCAGCCAGGTGTCCTGGTCGTACACCTGGGTGGCCTTCTCGCCGGCGTACACTTCCATCCAGGCAATCTTGCGCTTGCCGCCGTAGGCCTTCTGCACGGCGGCATCGACCACCTTGATCATCACGGGCGAAACATCGACGCCGATCCCGTCACCTTCGATGTAAGGAATGATCGGGTGGTCAGGCACGTTAAGCGAATGGTCTGCATTGACGGTGATCTTGGTGCCGTCGGTCGGAACCTTGATTTTCTGGTATCCCATGCTTGCACTACTCCGCTGTCGGGTGTGGTTTGGACATCATGCGATGCAATGAGCCTAAACCACATCTGCCGACCTGCAAGGCATGCGACAACCCGCCACATTGCCGCTTAGTCTTTGGTCTTATAAATGGGCCGATATCACTTGGCCTTGCTGATTAGCCCGAATGGTTTGGTATACTGCGCCGCGACCGAAGGGTCATCGGGGCGAATCCCAGGAAAATGCGGACCGCCCTAGGCCATGAATGGCCGTAAAGCCTGGGCTGTTACCGCAGTTCAGCACTTGACGCTCGACTGATGCATCCACCATCACCGCTCGCAGCCTCTCGACTTTCCGCTCATGGCGTTGCCAGGGCGATGCGCCTACCCTGCGCACCACGAGACTCGAGCACGCTCAGCACACAGAGAGTTAACCCGCATGCCCACCCGTTCCAAGATCATCTATACCTTCACCGACGAAGCCCCCGCCCTCGCCACTTACTCGCTGCTGCCGATCGTCGAAGCCTTCACCGCTTCGGCTGACATCGCCGTCGAAACCCGCGACATCTCCCTGGCCGGCCGTATCCTCGCCGCCTTCCCGGAGCAACTGGGCGCAGAGAAGCGAGTAGGCGATCACCTGGCGGAACTGGGCCAGCTGGCTACCACCCCTGAAGCCAACATCATCAAGCTGCCGAACATCAGCGCCTCGGTACCGCAGCTCAAAGCCGCGATCAAGGAACTGCAAGGCAAGGGCTTCAACATTCCTGACTACGCCGACGAGCCGGCCACCGCGGACGAGAAAGAGTCCCGCGCCCGCTACGACCGCATCAAGGGTTCCGCCGTGAACCCGGTGCTGCGCGAAGGCAACTCCGACCGCCGCGCGCCGCTGTCGGTGAAGAACTACGCCCGCAAGCACCCACACAAGATGGGCGCCTGGGCCGCCGACTCCAAGTCGCACGTTGCCCACATGACCCAGGGCGACTTCTACGGCAGCGAAAAAGCTGCCCTGATCGAAGCTGACGACAGCCTGCGCATCGAGCTGGTCGGCAAAGACGGCAGCACCACCGTGCTGAAAGAAAAGACCGCCGTCAAAGCTGCTGAAGTGATCGACTGCGCCACCATGAGCCGCAAGGCCCTGAAAGCCTTCATCGCCGAGCAGATCGCCGATGCCAAGGCCTCCGGCGTACTGCTGTCGGTACACCTGAAAGCCACCATGATGAAGGTTTCCGACCCGATCATGTTTGGCGTCATCGTCGAAGAGTTCTACAACGACGTGCTGGCCAAGCACGCCGCCGCCCTGGCTGAAGTAGGCTTCAACGCCAACAACGGCATCGGCGACCTGTACGCCCGCATCAAGGACCTGCCAGCCGACAAGCAGGCCGAGATCGAAGCCGACATCCAGGCCCTGTACGCTCAGCGCCCAGCCCTGGCCATGGTCAACTCCGACAAAGGCATCACCAACCTGCACGTACCGAGCGACGTCATTGTCGACGCTTCGATGCCGGCCATGATCCGTGACTCGGGCAAGATGTGGAACACCGCTGGCGAACTGCAAGACACCAAGGCCGTGATCCCGGACCGTTGCTACGCCGGCATCTACCAGGCCACCATCGAAGACTGCAAGAAAAACGGCGCCTTCGACCCAACCACCATGGGCAGCGTGCCGAACGTTGGCCTGATGGCGCAAAAAGCCGAAGAGTACGGCTCCCACGACAAGACCTTCCAGATCAAGGCCGACGGCGTGGTCCGTGTGGTCGATGGCAAGGGCAACGTCGTACTTGAGCAGAACGTCGAAGCTGGCGACATCTTCCGCATGTGCCAGACCAAAGACGCGCCGATCCAGGACTGGGTCAAGCTGGCCGTCAACCGTGCCCGCCTGAGCAACACCCCTGCGGTGTTCTGGCTGGACCCGGCCCGTGCCCACGACGGCGTGATGATCGAGAAGGTGCAGAAGTACCTGAAAGATCACGACACCACCGGCCTGGACATCCGCGTTCTGGCTCCGGTCGACGCCATCAAGTTCTCCCTGGCCCGCATCCGCGAAGGCAAGGACACCATCTCGGTGACCGGCAACGTGCTGCGTGACTACCTGACCGACCTGTTCCCGATCATGGAACTGGGCACCAGCGCCAAGATGCTGTCGATCGTGCCACTGATGAACGGCGGTGGCCTGTTCGAAACCGGCGCCGGCGGTTCGGCTCCGAAGCACGTGCAGCAGCTGGTTGAAGAGAACTTCCTGCGTTGGGACTCGCTGGGTGAGTTCCTGGCCCTGGCCGCTTCCCTGGAGCACCTGGGCAACACCTACGACAACCCGCGTGCCAAGGTTCTGGCCAACACCCTGGACCAGGCTACCGGCAAGTTCCTCGACACCAACAAGTCGCCTTCGCGCAAAGTTGGCGGTATCGACAACCGCGGCAGCCACTTCTACCTGACCCTGTACTGGGCCCAGGCCCTGGCTGCCCAGACTGACGACGCTGCCCTGCAGGCACGCTTCGCCCCGCTGGCAAAAACCCTGACCGAGAACGAGGAGACTATCGTCGCCGAGCTCAACGCCGTTCAGGGCAAGCCAGCCGACATCGGTGGCTACTATGCCCCGGATGCCGAGCTGACCGCCAAGGTGATGCGCCCAAGCCAGACCCTGAACAGCGCCATTGCCGCCCTGTAAGGTTCGCTTGAAGTAACAGCACAAACCCCGGCCACGCACCGGGGTTTGTGCTTTCTGGGAAATGAGACCGCTTTGCGGCCCAATCATGCAAAAGGACTCACTAATGACCTGGCAACCCCACATCACCGTCGCCACTATCGTCGAACACGAAGGCAAGTTCCTTTTCGTCGAAGAATTCAAAGCCAACCAGCACGTCTTCAACCAACCCGCCGGCCACCTGGAACCCAACGAGACCCTGCCCCAGGCCGCCCTGCGCGAAACCCTGGAAGAAACCGCCTGGGAAGTCGAGCTCACCGGTGTAGTCGGCATCTACCTCTACACCGCCCCAAGCAACGGCGTGACGTACCAGCGCATCTGCTTTGCCGCCCGCCCCGTGCGCCACCATGCCGACCTGGCCCTAGACAGCGACATCGTCCGCGCCGTGTGGCTGAGCCAAGACGAACTGCTGGCCGACCCCACCCGCTGGCGCAGCGAGCTGGTGCCGCGCTGCCTCGACGACTACCTCAAGGGCCCCTTGCACAGCCTCGAACTGCTACGCGACTGACGCAACGTCGCGGGTTTGATAGAATCGGCGTTTTTCCCCTCTGATACACACCGGTACCCATGACCAGCCCAGCACTCAAAGACCCCGCCAAGACCCGCGTCATCGTCGGCATGTCCGGCGGCGTGGACTCTTCCGTCTCCGCCCTTCTGCTCATGGAGCAGGGATACCAGGTGGAAGGGCTGTTCATGAAGAACTGGGAAGAAGACGACGGCACCGAATACTGCACCGCCCGCGAAGACCTGGCCGACGCCCAGGCCGTGTGCGACCGCATCGGCATCAAGCTGCACACCGCCAACTTCGCCGCCGAATACTGGGACAACGTGTTCGAGCACTTCCTTGAAGAATACAAGGCTGGCCGCACGCCCAACCCAGACATCCTCTGCAACCGCGAAATCAAGTTCAAGGCGTTTCTCGACTACGCCCTGTCGCTGGGTGCCGACCTGATCGCCACCGGCCACTACGTACGCCGCCGCGACACCGGTGAGATCACCGAACTGCTCAAGGGCCTGGACCCGAACAAGGACCAGAGCTACTTCCTGCACGCCGTCGGCGGCAAGGAAATCGCCCGCACCCTGTTCCCGGTCGGCGAACTGGAAAAGCCCGAGGTGCGCGCCATCGCCGAAAAGCACGGCCTGGCCACCGCCAAGAAAAAGGACTCCACCGGCATCTGCTTCATTGGCGAGCGCCGTTTCAGCGACTTCCTCAAGCAGTATCTGCCGGCCCAGCCGGGCGATATCGAAACCACCGAAGGTGAAGTGATCGGCCGCCACCATGGCCTGATGTACCACACCATCGGCCAGCGCCAGGGCCTGGGGATTGGCGGCCTGAAAGACGCCGGTGACGAGCCGTGGTACGTGCTGCACAAGGACCTGACCCGCAACGTGCTGGTGGTCGGCCAGGGCAACGAACACCCATGGCTGTTCTCCCGCGCCCTGCTCGCCTCGGAAATTTTCTGGGTCAACCCGATCGACCTCAGCCGCCCACGCCAGCTGACTGCCAAGGTGCGTTACCGCCAGAGCGACCAGCAATGCACCCTTGAGCTGACCGAAACCGGCTACCGCGCCGTGTTCGACGAGCCGCAGCGCGCCGTCACCCCGGGCCAGTCGGTGGTGTTCTACGACGGCGAAGTGTGCCTGGGCGGTGGTGTGATCGAAGCCGCCGAGCCGTGGAGCCCGCGCGCATGAGCAACCTGCAGGAGCAATTGATTGCCCTGGGCGGTGTATTCCAGGCTGCCGTGCTGGTTGACCGTATCGCCCGCACCGGCCAGGCCAGCGAGGCCAACATTGGCTGCATGCTCGGCAGCTTGCTGGTGCGTGACCCCAAGGACACCCTGGAGGTGTTCGGCGGCGACGACCTGAACCTGCGCGACGGCTACCGTGCACTGGCAGGCGCCCTGGAGCGCGACCCCAGCAGCCTGCAGCGCGAGCCGCTGCGCTATGCCCTGTCGATGCTGGGCCTGGAGCGTCAGCTGAACAAGCGTGGCGACCTGCTCGACACCATCGGCAACCGCTTGCCGCAAATCCAGTCCCAGGCCGAGCATTTCGGCCTGGTTCATGAAAACGTCATTGCTTCCAGCGGAGCCTTGTACCAAGACACGCTCAGCACCTTGCGCCAGCGCATCCAGGTGCATGGCGACATGCGTTTCCTGCAGCAGGCCAGCAACGCTTCCAAGATCCGTGCCCTGCTGCTGGCCGGCATCCGCGCCGCGCGCCTGTGGCGCCAGCTGGGCGGGCACCGCTGGCAGCTGGTGTTCAGCCGACGCAAGTTGCTGAACGAACTGTACGACATGATGCGTTCGCCTTCCTGAAGACGCTTTTATAGGCCCGACCTTTGGTCAGCCACCCGACTCGGGCGCGATTTTCATGTATGATATGCGCCCTTCCAAAAGCCTGACTGTCCGAGAACACCCCATGCAGCTTTCTTCGCTCACTGCGGTTTCCCCTGTAGACGGCCGTTATGCCGGCAAAACCCAGGCCTTGCGCCCCATTTTCAGCGAATTCGGCCTGATCCGTTTCCGCGCCCTGGTCGAAGTGCGCTGGCTGCAGCGCCTGGCCGCCCACCCGCAAATCGGCGAAGTGCCGGCGTTCTCCGCCGAAGCCAACGCCCTGCTGGACAGCCTGGCCACCGATTTCAAGCTGGAACACGCCGAGCGCGTCAAGGAAATCGAGCGCACCACCAACCACGACGTCAAGGCGATCGAATACCTCCTCAAGGAGCAGGCCGCCAAGCTGCCTGAGCTGGCCAAGGTCAGCGAATTCATCCACTTCGCCTGCACCAGCGAGGACATCAACAACCTGTCCCACGCCCTGATGCTGCGCGCCGGCCGTGACGACGTGCTGCTGCCGCTGATGCGCCAGATCGCCGACGCCATCCGTGCCCTGGCCCACGCCCACGCCGACGTGCCGATGCTGTCGCGCACCCACGGCCAGCCAGCCTCGCCAACCACCCTGGGCAAAGAACTGGCCAACGTGGTGTACCGCCTGGAGCGTCAGATCGCCCAGGTTGCCGCCGTGCCGCTGCTGGGCAAGATCAACGGCGCCGTGGGCAACTACAACGCCCACCTGTCGGCCTACTCGCAGATCGACTGGGAGCAGAACGCCCGCGCCTTCATCGAAGACGAACTGGGCCTGCAGTTCAACCCGTACACCACCCAGATCGAGCCGCACGACTACATCGCCGAGCTGTTCGACGCCATTGCCCGCTTCAACACCATCCTGATCGACTTCGACCGTGATGTGTGGGGCTACATCTCGCTGGGCTACTTCAAGCAGAAGACCGTCGCTGGCGAAATCGGCTCGTCGACCATGCCGCACAAGGTCAACCCGATCGACTTCGAAAACTCCGAAGGCAACCTGGGTATCGCCAACGCGCTGTTCCAGCACCTGGCCAGCAAGCTGCCGATCTCGCGCTGGCAGCGTGACCTGACCGACTCCACCGTGCTGCGTAACCTGGGCGTGGGCTTTGCCCACAGCGTCATCGCCTACGAAGCCAGCCTGAAAGGCATCGGCAAGCTGGAAGTGAACGAAGCCCGCATCGCCGCCGACCTGGACGCCTGCTGGGAAGTGCTGGCCGAGCCGATCCAGACCGTGATGCGCCGCTTCAACATCGAAAACCCCTACGAGAAGCTCAAAGAGCTGACCCGTGGCAAGGGCATCACCCCGGACGCGCTGCTGACCTTCATCGACGGCCTGGACATGCCAGCCGACGCCAAGGCCGAGCTCAAGCTGCTGACCCCCGCTACCTACATCGGTAACGCGGCAGCGCAGGCCAAACGCATCTAAGCTGACCGTCGCGTACAACGCCCGGCCTGGCCGGGCGTTTTTATTCCCGTACGAAAATTACGTTTTTTCAATAGGTTGAACATGAATCCTGATACTCCACTGCAGCTGCTCGGCGGCATCTCGGCCCGCGAATTCATGCGCGACTACTGGCAGAAGAAGCCGCTGCTGGTGCGCCAGGCCTTCCCGGACTTCATCAGCCCCATCGACCCCGACGAACTGGCCGGCCTGGCCCTGGAAGACGAAGTCGAGTCGCGTATCGTGCTGGAGCACGGCGCCCACCCGTGGGAGCTGCGCCGCGGCCCGTTCAACGAAGACACCTTCGCCGAGCTGCCAGAAAAAGACTGGACCCTGCTGGTACAGGCCGTGGACCAGTTCGTCCCGGAAGTGGCCGAACTGCTGGAAAACTTCCGCTTCCTGCCCAGCTGGCGTATCGATGACGTGATGATCAGCTTCGCCGCCCCGGGTGGCAGCGTTGGCCCGCATTTCGACAACTACGACGTCTTCCTGCTGCAAGGCCACGGCCAGCGCAACTGGAAGATCGGCCAGATGTGCAGCAGCGACAGCCCGCTGCTGGAGCACGCCGACCTGCGTATCCTGGCCGAGTTCGAGCAGAGCGAAGAATGGACCCTGGAGCCAGGCGACATGCTCTACCTGCCACCGCGCCTGGCCCACTACGGCGTGGCCGTGGACGACTGCCTGACCTACTCGGTCGGCTTCCGCGCCCCAAGCGCCGCCGAAGTGCTGACCCACTTCACCGACTTCCTGGGCCAGTTCCTGCCTGACGAAGAGCGCTACAGCGATGCCGACGCCCAGCCGGCCAGCGACCCGCACCAGATCCAGCACGACGCCCTCGACCGCCTCAAGGCGCTGCTCGACAAGCACATGAACGACAAGGACCTGCTGCTGACCTGGTTCGGTCAGTTCATGACCGAGCCGCGTTACCCCGAGCAGATCGTTGGCGAAGAGCTGAGCGAAGAAGAGCTGATCGATGCCCTGGAACAAGGCGCCATCCTGATCCGCAACCCAAGCGCACGCCTGGCCTGGTCGGAATTCGAAGACGACCTGCTGCTGTTCGCCAGCGGCCGCAGCTGCCCGCTGCCAGGCAAACTGCGCGAGCTGCTGAAGCTGGTGTGCGCGGCCGATGCCCTGCATATCGACAACCTGGCAGACTGGCTGCAAGACGAAGATGGCCTTATGCTGGTACAGCAGCTGGTCAAACAAGGAAGCCTGGGATTCGCCAATGAATAAGATCAGCGTTCGCCTCGCCGACTGGCACAAAGACAACGCCGACATTCGCCGTATCCGTGAGGCGGTGTTCATTGCCGAACAGCATGTACCGCCGGAGCTGGAGTGGGACTCGGATGACCCGACCGCTGCACACTTCCTGGCCCTGGAAGGCGACTACCCGATCGGCACTGCCCGCCTGCTGCCAGACGGGACTATCGGCCGGGTATCGGTGCTGAAGGACTGGCGCGGCTTGAAAGTGGGTGACGCGCTCATGAACGCAGTCATCGTCGAAGCGCAGAACCGCGACCTGAAGCAGCAGATGCTCAGCGCTCAGGTGCATGCCACGCCGTTCTACGAGCGCTTGGGCTTTCGCGTAGTCAGCGAGGAATTCCTCGAAGCCGGCATCCCGCACGTGGACATGGTGCGCGACTCGCGCGCCTGACCCACAACGGCACCGGCCTCTGCGCGGGCAAGCCCGCGCAGAGGCCGGCACAGGTCAATGACACGCTCACTGACAAAAACCTGTACATCCATCCAGATAAAACTTGCCTCCGCGCCCCCGCTTGCGCATCCTAGTGCCCATCACCCCCGATGAAGCGTTCCCGGCCATGCGCCTGTTCCTCTGCGAAAAACCCTCCCAGGCAAAAGACATCGCCAAAGTGCTCGGCGCCAACCGTAAGGGCGACGGCTGCTGGCAAGGCACCGACGTCTGCGTCACCTGGTGCATCGGCCACCTGCTGGAAACCGCCCCGCCCGACAGCTACGACGAACGCTACAAGCGCTGGAACCTGGCCGACCTGCCGATCATCCCGGACAAGTGGAAGATGCTGGTCAAGCCCAAGACCGCCAGCCAGTTCAAAGCGGTCAAACGCCTGCTTGGCGAAGCGCGGGAACTGGTGATCGCCACCGACGCCGACCGCGAAGGCGAAATGATCGCCCGCGAACTGGTCGAACATTGCCGCTATCGCGGCCCGGTGCAACGCCTGTGGCTGTCGGCACTGGACGACGCGTCCATCCGCAAGGCCTTGGCCCGCCTGCTGCCCGGCCACGAAACCTTCAACCTGTACCACTCGGCGCTGGGCCGCTCGCGCGCCGACTGGCTGATTGGCATGAACATGAGCCGGCTGTTCACCCTGCTAGGCCGCCAATCCGGCTACCAGGGCGTGTTGCCGGTGGGTCGGGTGCAAACGCCCACCTTGCGCCTGGTGGTCGACCGCGACCGCAGCATCGCCGACTTCGTGCCCGTGCCGTTCTGGGCCATCGATGTGCAACTGGAACACGCCGGCCAACACTTCAATGCCCAATGGCGCGCCCCCGAGGACGCCTGCGACGACCAAGGCCGCTGCCTGAAGCAAGCCTTGGCACAACAAGCGGCCACCGACATCGGTAACGCCGGCACGGCCCGCGCCGTCAAGGTTGCCACCGAGCGCGTGCGTGAAGCCGCACCACTCCCCTTCGACCTCGGCACCCTGCAGGAGCTGTGCTCGAAAAAGTTCGGCCTCGGCGCCCAGGAAACCCTCGACATCGCCCAGGCCCTGTACGAAACCCACAAGCTGATCACCTACCCGCGCAGCGACTGCGGCTACCTGCCGCAAAGCCAGCACGCCGAAGCGCCGGCCATCCTCGCTGCCTTGCAACGGGCCGATGCCAGCCTGGCGCCTTTACAGCCCTACCTGGAGCCGCAGCGCCGCTCGCGGGCATGGAACGACGCCAAGGTCAGCGCCCACCACGGCATCATCCCCACCGCCGCCGCCAGCGACCCGTCGCGCCTGCCGGCCAAGCACAAGGCGGTGTATACCCTGATCCGCGCCCGCTACCTGGCACAGTTCCTGCCCAACCATGAGTATGACCGCACCCAGGCCGACTTCGACTGTGCCGGCCATGCCCTGCGCGCGGTGGGCAAGCAGATTGTCGAGCCGGGTTGGCGCCGCGCCCTGCCCGAGGCGTTGACCCCGGCCAAGGGCCGCGAAGCGCCACCCGCCCAAGTACTGCCAGCACTGCGCGAAGGCCAGGATTGCAATGTACAAGGCCTGCAACTGAAAGACCTGTGGACCCAGCCGCCCAAGCCGTTCACAGAAGGCGACCTGATCAAGGCGATGAAGAACGTGGCCAAGCTGGTGGATGATCCGCGCCTGAAGCAGAAGCTCAAGGAAACCACCGGCATCGGCACCGAGGCCACCCGCGCCAGTATCATCCAGGGCCTGCTTGACCGAGGCTACCTGGTGAAGAATGGCAAGGCACTGGCCGCAACGCCTGCGGCCTTCAGCCTGATCGATGCCGTGCCCCGCGCCATCGCCGACCCTGGTACCACGGCGATCTGGGAGCAGGCGCTGGACATGGTGCAGAGTGGTGAGATGAGCCTGGAAGAGTTCGTCGCCCGGCAGTCGGCGTGGATGGGCAAGCTGGTCGAGCGGTGCAGCGGCATGCGCATGACCATCAGCGGGCCGGCTGCCGGTGCGGCGCCGCCTTGGAAGAAGAAGCGGCGCGGTGGCGGGAAAAGCAAAACGGCTGGCAGCAAGTCGGCCGCCAGCAAGCCGCGTCAGCCTCGGAGAAAAGCGACAACCTGAGGTTTATGCCATTTCAGGACTGGCCGCTTCGCGGGTAAACCACAAACTGGACTGACAGATTGGCACCATGAATTTTACCTGCTAAGTTTTCATGAAAATAATCACAATAATTTTCATGAGGTCTATGCATGTTCAAGCAGTCCGCCCAGCACGTCGCCAGCTACTACGCCCAGACCTACCCCGCCAGTATCCCCCTGCGCCCGACCCTGCAAGGCCCTCACGACACCGATGTGCTGATCATCGGCGCCGGTTTCAGCGGCCTGCATACCGCCCTGCGCCTGACCCAGGCCGGCAAGCGCGTCACGCTGTTGGAAGCCAGCCGCGTGGCCTGGGCCGCCTCCGGGCGCAACGGCGGCCAGGCGCTGCTGGGCTGGTCGTGCGACATGCCGCCGCTGGAGAAGGCCTTGGGCACCGAACGCACCCAACGGCTGTGGGCCAGCATGTGCTGGGCCGCTGACGAAATGCGCGACCTCCCCCAGCGCCACGGCTTCGATATCGATTACCGGCTGGGCAGCCTATGGACCGCCGTGCTACCGCGCCGGGTGAAACTGCTTGAAGAAGCCCTACACGAGGCTCAACACAAATGGGGTTACGACGCCCTGCGCCTGATCGGCCGAGAAGAGCTGCCGCAATGGATCGACAGCCCGCGCTATCAGGCCGCGCTGTACGACGCCAAAGGTGCCCACCTCAACCCGCTGAAGCTGGCTCAGGGCCTGGCCAGCACCATCGAAGCCGCTGGCGGCCATATCTACGAACAAAGCCAGGTACTCAGCTACCAGCAGGCCGGCGATGGCTACATTGCTCGAACCGACAAAGGCGAAGTGCGCTGCAACGTGTTGGTGCTGGCCTGCAACGCCTACATCGACCGCCTCGACCGCGGCCTGTCGCGCCGCCTGTTACCTGTCGGTTCCTACCAGGTGGCCACCCCACCACTGGACCCCGGCTTCGCTCGTTCGCTGCTACCGCGCAACAGCTGCGTGATCGACAACCAGTTCGTACCCGACTACTTCCGCCTTACGCCGGACCACCGCCTGCTGTTTGGTGGCGGCTGCACCTACCTGGGCGGCATTCCCAAGGACGTCGCCAGCGCCACCCGGCCCTACCTGGAGCGCGTCTTCCCGCAACTGGCCGGGGTGGCCATCGACTATGCCTGGGGCGGCCATATCGACTGCAGCATCCAGCGTACCCCAGACGTCGGCCACGAGGGCCAACGCTACTGGCTGCAGGGTTTCTCCGGCCACGGCGTACTGCCAACCCTGGCGGCAGCGCGGGCGGTCAGTGATGCCATTCTCGGCAACGAGGACCTGCTGGCGCTGTACCAAGGCATCGACAACGGTAGCTTTCCAGGCGGCGACCTGCTGGCCGCACCGCTGGAAGCTGCCGCCAAGGCCTGGTACCGGTTGCGCGACCGCGCGTGAAGACGACTGGCGCTTGCTGCGTCTGAATCCCTCCTATTCTCAATAGCTCCCTTCGGTTCCTACACACAGGAGACACGACCATGAGCTATGTAACCGCGAAGGACGGGGTGCAGATTTTCTACAAGGATTGGGGCCCACGCGACGCACCGGTGATCCACTTCCACCACGGCTGGCCGCTCAGCGCCGATGACTGGGACGCGCAGATGCTGTTCTTCCTCGCCCACGGTTTCCGTGTGGTCGCCCACGACCGCCGTGGCCATGGCCGGTCCAGCCAGGTATGGGATGGCCACGACATGGACCATTATGCCGACGACGTGGCAGCCGTGGTCACCCACCTTGGTACTCAAGGCGCCGTGCATGTTGGCCACTCGACCGGGGGTGGCGAGGTGGTGCGTTACATAGCCCGGCACCCTGAAGACAAGGTGGCGAAGGCAGTGCTGATCGCTGCCGTACCGCCACTGATGGTGCAAACCCCCGGCAACCCCGGCGGCCTGCCCAAGTCAGTGTTCGACGGCTTCCAGGCCCAGGTGGCCAGCAACCGGGCGCAGTTTTACCAGGATGTGCCGGCCGGGCCGTTCTATGGCTACAACCGCCCCGGCGTCAAAGCCAGCGAAGGCATCATCGCCAATTGGTGGCGCCAGGGCATGATCGGCAGTGCGAAGGCCCACTACGATGGCATCGTGGCGTTTTCCCAGACGGACTTCACAGAGGACCTGAAAAGCATCCAGCAGCCGGTGCTGGTGATGCATGGCGACGACGACCAGATCGTGCCATATGAAAATTCCGGGGTGTTGTCGGCGAAGCTGCTGCCCAACGGCACGCTGAAGACCTACAAGGGCTACCCGCATGGCATGCCGACTACCCATGCCGATGTGATCAATGCGGATTTGCTGGCGTTTATTCGCAGCTGACGTGATTTTCTGTACCGGCCCTTTCGCGGGCGAGCCTGCGAAAGGGCTGGCGCAGACAAAACTCGGTCAGCGTCCATAAAAACTGGTGCTGGCAACCCTGGCCCGTGAGGATTACCATCCCGGGCTTTCAGAGCGGCCATTCCCGCTCCGGCCTTCTTCCCTGTACCTGCCAAAAACCCATGCCCTTCGAACTCACCGTAGAACCCCTCACCCTGCTGATCCTGGCCCTGGTCGCCTTCGTCGCCGGTTTCATCGATGCCATCGCCGGCGGCGGTGGCCTGCTGACCACCCCGGCCCTGCTCACCGCCGGCATGCCACCCCACCTGGTACTGGGCACCAACAAGCTCAGTTCCACGTTCGGCTCGGCCACCGCCGGTTTCACCTACTACAAGCGCAAACTCTTCCACCCGGCGCAGTGGCGCCCGGCATTGTTCGCCACCCTGACCGGGGCGTTGCTCGGCGCCGTCATCGCCCACTACATGCCCGCCGAATGGCTGAACAAAATGTTGCCGGTGATCGTCTTCGCCTGTGGCATCTACCTGTTGTTCGGTGGCACGCCCAAAGCACCGCTGGATGCCGATGCGCCGATCAAGAAAAAGTGGCAAGTACCACAAGGCTTCACCCTGGGCTTCTACGATGGCGTAGCCGGCCCAGGTACCGGGGCGTTCTGGACGGTCAGTACCCTGCTGCTTTATCCCATCGACCTGGTCCGCGCCAGTGGCGTGGCGCGCAGCATGAACTTCGTCAGCAACATCGCGGCGCTGACGGTGTTCATCATTTCCGGGCAGGTGGACTACATCGTCGGCCTGTGCATGGGCCTGTCGGTGATGGTCGGTGCCTTCTTCGGCGCACGCACGGCGATCAGCGGCGGCAGCAAGTTCATCCGCCCGGTGTTCATCACCGTGGTGCTGGCGTTGACCGTGCGCCTAGCGTGGCAGCACTGGTTCGGGCAGGCCTAAGCGACGCGCAACGTACAAATCGATCAGATAACGGGCGATGGAGCGCCCGGCCGGCAGCGGCGGCAGGTCGTGGACGCTGAACCACTTGGCATCCTCGATCTCGTCCGGCTGCATCACAATGTCGCCCCCGGCATATTCGGCATGGAAGCCGAGCATCATCGAATGCGGGAACGGCCAGCACTGGCTGCCGACGTACTGAATGTTCTGTACCTCCACCGCCACTTCTTCACGCACTTCGCGTACCAGGCAGTCTTCGGCCGACTCACCCGGCTCTGCAAAACCGGCCAAGGTGCTGTACACCCCGGTGACGAAGCGTGGCGAGCGCGCCAGCAGGATTTCATCGCCACGGGTCACCAACACGATCATGCTGGGTGAAATACGCGGGTAGCTGCGCAGGTCGCACGGCTGGCAATACATCGCCCGCTCCCAGCGAATTTGCGTCATGGCCTGACCGCAGCTGCCGCAAAAGCGGTGCTCGCGGGCCCAGGTGCCGATCTGCGCGGCATAACCCAGTACTTTGTAGGTGTCGAAGTCGCCTTCGAGCATGAATGCCCGCAGGCCACGCCAGTGGCAACCGGGCACGTCGGCGGCGCTGCGCAGCTCCAGCAGGAACACCGGCTGGCCGTCGAAATGACCGATGCCGTGCTCGCACAGCACGTCGAGGTCCTGGCGCTTGAGCCAGTCGCGGGGGAACAGCGCGCCGTTGTCGTCCACCAAAAACCCTTCCGGGCTGCGGGCCACGGCCACCCCCCCGGTGATCTGCGGGTCGAGTACTGCGGTAGTCCAGCGTGCTGACATATCGGGGGTTCCTTTACTGCACGTCCCCCGGCCCGATCAGTCGGCGAACGTCGGTTTCTGTTTGCTCATGTGTGCCGTCACGGCCACACGCAGGTCTTCGGACTGCAACATCGCGGCGTTCCAGGTGGCGATGTAGTCCAGGCCATCGTCAATGCGATGGTCACGCATGTAGCTGAGCATTTCCTTGGTGCCGGCCACGGCGATCGGCGATTTTGCGGCAATCTCGCGGGCGATGGCAAAGACCCCGTCAAGCAATGCGGCCTGATCATCATAGACCCGGTTTACCAAGCCGATGCGCAGGGCTTCGTCCGCCGCAACGTTGCGCCCGGTGAAGGCCAGCTCACGCATGATGCCGTCACCGATGATACGTGGCAAACGTTGCAGTGTGCCGACATCGGCGGCCATGCCCATGTCGATTTCCTTGATCGAGAACTGGGCATCGTTGCTGCAGTAGCGCATGTCGCAGGCCGAGATGAGGTCGATGGCACCACCGATGCAGTAGCCGTGCACGGCAGCCAGCACCGGCTTGCGGCACTTGTCCACGGCAGTGAACGAGGCCTGCAGGCGCTGGATGGTCTTGCGCAGGAAGCGCGCATTGCGGCCCACATCCTTGCCCATCTGCCCGGCCAGCGACGCCAGCATCATCAGGTCGATACCGGCGGAGAAATGCTTGCCGGCACCGCTGATCACCACCGCGCGCACCGCATCGGTGTCGTCGATCCACTGGAAGATTTCAATGATCTCCTCCCAGAAGGCGGCGTTCATCGCGTTGACCTTTTCCGGGCGGTTGATCTGAACGTGGGCGATGTTGTCGGTCAGTTCGACCTTGAATGCGCTGTACTCGGTCACGGGCGGCACTCCTGCGGGTGAAGGGTTCATGGCTCGGATGGTAACCCAGCCCGATGACCGCACTTGTGCCAAAAACGGGACTGCACGCCTTGCCTAAGACGCGCCGATCCGGCACCGTGCGCCATCGCCGAATTATAAGGATACAAATACATGTCACGCTCCCCGACCGGCGCCCTCGCCCACAGTTTTCTGGGCCAGTCGCCGCTTTGGTACAAGGCGGTCATCTGCCTGTTCCTGGTGCTCAACCCACTGCTGTTGGTCACCCTTGGTCCGGTTGCCGCCGGCTGGGCGCTGGTGCTCGAGTTCATTTTCACCTTGGGCATGGCGCTGAAGTGCTACCCGCTGATGCCCGGTGGCCTGTTGCTGATCGAAGCCCTGTTGTTGCAGATGACCACGCCACAGGCGCTGTACGAGGAACTGCAGCACAACTTCCCGGTGATTCTGCTGCTGATGTTCATGGTTGCCGGTATCCACTTCATGAAGGAACTGCTGCTGTTCCTGTTCTCACGCATCCTGCTGGGCGTTCGCTCGAAAGCGGTCCTGTCGCTGCTGTTCTGCGTGCTGTCGGCATTCCTCTCGGCGTTTCTCGATGCGCTGACCGTGACGGCGGTGATCATCAGCGCTGCGGTTGGCTTTTACGCCGTTTACCACCGTGTCGCCTCCGGGGCCAACCCGCGTGAAGACAGCGCGCTCGATAGCGATCAGCAAGTGGCACAATTGCACCGCGAAGACCTCGACCAGTTCCGCGCCTTCCTGCGTAGCCTGCTGATGCACGGCGCGGTGGGTACTGCCCTGGGCGGTGTTTGCACGCTGGTGGGCGAGCCGCAGAACCTGCTGATCGGCCATGAAATGGGCTGGCACTTCGCCGATTTCTTCTTCAAGGTGGCGCCCGTGTCGCTGCCGGTACTGGGTGCCGGCCTGCTCACTTGCGTGCTGCTGGAGAAGCTTCGCCTGTTCGGCTACGGCACGCTGATGCCTGAACCCGTGCGTCAGGTGCTGGCCACCTATGCGGCCGAAGACGACGCGGCGCGCACCCAGGCCCAGCGCCTGGCGCTGTGGGTGCAAGGGTTGGCTGCGCTGATCCTGATCGTATGCCTGGGGCTGCACGTGGCCGAAGTTGGTCTGATCGGCCTGATGGTGATTGTGCTGATCACGGCCTTTACCGGCATCACCGATGAGCACCGCCTGGGCCGTGCCTTCCAGGACGCCATGCCGTTCACGTCCTTGCTGGTGGTATTCTTCGCCGTGGTGGCAGTGATTCATCAGCAGCAACTGTTCAGTCCCTTGATTAGCTGGGTGCTGACGCTGCCTGCCGAGCAACAGCCAGGTATGCTGTACCTGGCCAACGGCCTGCTGTCGGCAATCAGCGACAACGTGTTCGTTGCCACCATCTACATCACCGAAGTGAAGCAGGCGTTTCTCAATGGCGGCATGAGCCGCGAGCATTTCGAGACGCTGGCGGTGGCGATCAATACCGGTACCAACCTGCCCAGCGTGGCGACACCGAATGGCCAGGCTGCGTTCCTCTTCCTGCTGACCTCGGCGATTGCGCCGTTGATACGGCTGTCGTATGGGAGGATGGTGTGGATGGCTTTGCCTTACACAGTGGTCATGGGTGGGCTGGGGTGGTGGGCGGTGACCTACTGGTTGTAATCGTTCGACGGGGACTTATGTACACCCTCCGCCACAATCCCGTACAACTTTTGCCCCGCGCCCGCATCGAAGCACAGGTAAGCCCCCATCCGTTCCAAGGAGTTTCGCCATGGCACTACGCACCCCATTGCTGCTGTCCTGCATCACCCTGGCCCTGCTCGGTTGCGCCGGTAACGATCACCCGGCGCCGCCGCGTACCCAGCAGGTCGACCTGCAACGCTACCAGGGCACCTGGTACGAACTGGCGCGGCTCCCGATGTTCTTCCAGCGCAACTGCGTGCAGTCCGAGGCGCACTATGGGCTGCGTGCCGATGGCCGCATCGACGTGACCAACCGTTGCCAGGAAAAGGACGGCCAGTGGAATGAAGCCAAAGGTGTCGCCGAGGCCCAGCAACCGGGCAGCACCGACAAGCTGTGGGTACGCTTCGACAACTGGTTCAGCCGGCTGGCCCCGGGCCTGACCAAGGGCGAATACTGGGTGCTGTACCACGACAAGGACTACCGCGTGGCGTTGGTCGGCCACCCCAACCGTGAGTACCTGTGGCTGCTGTCGCGCACGCCGGCGGTCACCGACCAGCAACGCGAGCAACTGCTGAGCATCGCGCGGGAGCAAGGCTATGACACCAGCAAGCTCATCTGGCGGCAGGCAGACTAGCTCACCATCGACGGCCTGCGGCAATCCGGTTAAGGTGTGCGCCCTTTATCGACTCGAAGGATGCGCGCTTCGATGACGCCAGCCTGTACGAGCAAGGAGCCCTGAGCATGGACCTGCTGTTCCTGGGCACCTCTGCCGGGGTGCCGACCAAGGCGCGCAACGTCACCGCCACTGCCGTGATCGAAGCCAGTGGCAGCCACTGGTACCTGGTCGACTGTGGCGAAGGCACCCAGCATCAACTGCTGCACACGCCACTGTCGATCCGTGACTTGCGTGCCATTTTCATCACCCATGTGCACGGCGACCATTGCTTTGGCCTGCCAGGCTTGCTGGCCAGTGCCGGGATGAGCGGGCGCACCCGGCCGCTGGAGCTGATTTTGCCCGCCGCACTGCATGACTGGGTACGTCAGGGCCTGTTGGCCAGCGACACCTTCCTGCCCTTCGAACTGCGCCTGCTGGCCGTGGAGGACGTAGCCGAATGGCGCAGCGAGACCCTGCAAGTGACCACCGTGCAGTTGTCACACCGGGTACCGAGCGTCGCTTTCGTGTTCACCGAACTCAACCCCGAGCCGCGCCTGGACATCCAACGCCTGGAAGCCGAAGGCATTCCACGCGGTCCACTGTGGGGCGAGCTGGCCAAAGGCCTGAAGACGCAGCATGGCGGGCAGTGGCTCGACGGTAACGACTACTTGCGCCCTTCGCGCCCGCCGCGCCGGGTGATCGTGTGCGGGGACAACGACAACCCCGAATTGCTGGCCGATGCCGCCAAAGGCGCGGATGTGCTGGTGCACGAAGCCACGTTCACCCAGGCAGTGGTCGAGCGCACCGGGGTTACCTTCGGCCACAGCACCGCAGCAGCGGTAGCGCGCTTTGCCGAAGCGGCAGGCGTGCGCAACCTGGTGCTGACGCACTTCAGCGCCCGCTACCAGAGCGCTCCCAGACGCAGCCCGAATATCGATAACGTGCGTGACGAAGCCCTCGCCCACTACCACGGGCAACTGACCCTGGCGCAGGACCTGCAGCGCTATCACATAGGCCGCGATGGCTGTCTTGTAGCTGTTGGGTGATTTATGCCAAGGGATAGGCCTGGTGCTGACTGGTGCCAGCCTTGAATTTTGAGGTGGCGCGTAAACCGAGCGCCGCGCGGCCGGCGCTCGATCTCAAAGACGCCACATAACCCACGCCAGGCTAGGCCGCCAAGCGCCCGCTGGCAATGGCCTCCGATGCCGCCAGCATCGCCCGCAGCAATACCGCACACCCTGCCGCCAGGTCACCCGGCGTGGCGTTCTCGATCTCGTTGTGGCTGATGCCGTTTTCGCACGGCACGAAAATCATCCCCGCCGGCCCTAGCTCGGCCAGGAAGATCGCGTCATGCCCCGCACCGCTGACGATGTCCATATGCGGCAGGCCCAATGCCTTGGCCGACTCGCGCACCGCATCGACACAGCCCTTGTCGAAGTACAGCGCCGGGAAATCAGCCGTGGGGACCAGTTCATGGCTCAGGCCATGCTTGGCACAGGTGGCTTCGATCACCCCGCGCACCTCGGCAATCATCGCATTCAATTGCTCGCCCTCCAGGTGGCGGAAGTCCAGGGTCATGCGCACTTCACCCGGAATCACGTTACGCGACCCGGGGTATGCCTGCAGGCATCCTACGGTGCCGCAGGCATGGGGCTGATGGCCGAGGGCGGTGCGGTTGACCGCTTCCACTACCGCAGCGGCACCGACCAATGCATCCTTGCGCAGGTGCATGGGCGTCGGGCCGGCATGGGCCTCGACACCACGCAGTGTCAGATCGAACCACTTCTGGCCGAGGGCACCCAGCACCACGCCGATGGTCTTGGCCTGATCTTCGAGGATTGGCCCCTGCTCGATATGCGCTTCGAAATACGCCCCCACCGGGTGGCCCAGCACTGCACGAGGGCCCGCATAACCGATGGCATTCAAGGCCTCGCCAACGCTCACACCCTGGGCATCGCGCTTGGCCAGGGTTTCTTCCAGTGTGAATTTGCCGGCAAACACCCCCGAGCCCATCATGCACGGCGCAAAACGTGAGCCTTCTTCGTTGGTCCACACCACGACTTCCAGCGGTGCTTCGGTTTCCAACCCCAGGTCGTTGAGGGTGCGGATCACCTCCAGCCCGGCCATCACCCCGAAGCAGCCATCGAACTTGCCGCCCGTAGGCTGAGTGTCGATATGGCTGCCGGTCATCACCGGGGGCAGCTTGGGGTTACGCCCGGGGCGGCGGGCAAAGATGTTGCCGACGGCGTCGATGCTGACCGTGCAACCGGCGGCCTCGCACCACTGCACGAACAGGTCGCGGGCCTGGCGGTCGAGGTCGGTCAGGGCCAGGCGGCAAACGCCCCCTTTCGCGGTGGCGCCGAGGCGAGCCAGGTCCATCAGCGATTGCCACAGACGGGTGCTGTCGACATGGTGAGCGGTGGTCTTCAGGATGTCTTGAACTGGATTCACAGGTTTCTCCTTCAGGCTTTATTGTTTTCTGCTCTGGCCTCTTCGCGGTCTTACGGCAGGGGCTTGGCCACCCGCGCCGGATTGCGCGCCACCACGCCAGCGAAGACGTAGTACAGCCCCCCGCCCAGCAGCGAGCCGGTAAACCAGCCGTAGTCGTAGAACCAGCTGAAACTGCTGTTGCCAATGGCCATCACCGTAAGCGCCACCGGCAACGCAAAGGCAGCGAACCCGGCCCAGTTCCACGCGGGATACACGTCATCCCGGTACAGCCCGGGCAGGTCCAGCTGCTGCCGACGGATCAGGAAGTAGTCCACCACCATGATCCCGGCAATCGGCCCGAGCAGGCTGGAATAGCCAAGCAACCAGTTGGAATACACGCTCTCCAGGCTCAGGTCGGACACGATCCAGCCCAGCTTTTTCAGCAGCTCATGCCCCATCAGCGCCAAACCGATGAAGCCGGTCAGCCATACCGCACGGCT
This sequence comes from Pseudomonas monteilii NBRC 103158 = DSM 14164, assembly GCF_000730605.1. Classification (GTDB taxonomy): domain Bacteria; phylum Pseudomonadota; class Gammaproteobacteria; order Pseudomonadales; family Pseudomonadaceae; genus Aquipseudomonas; species Aquipseudomonas monteilii. The sequence goes on from NZ_BBIS01000018.1 coordinate 43,381, forward strand.
GCGCCCGATCAGGCGAGGGGCAATGTTCTGGAAGTCGTTGGTCGGTGACACAATGTTGGCGGCGGTGTTGGTCGACAGCGTGGCAATCACGATCAGTGCCATGGCCAGGGCCACCCAGAACGGGCTGTGGATTTTGCCGATCAGGCTGACCGGGTCGGACACCGTTTCGCCCACCAGCGATGCCGAGGCAGCGGTCAGCACCACACCCAGTGAAGCGAACAGGAACATGGTCAGCGGCAGGCCGAAGATCTGCCCCAGAATCTGGTCTTTCTGGCTGCGGGCGTAGCGGCTGAAGTCGGGAATGTTCAGCGACAACGTGGCCCAGAAGCCGACCATGGCGGTAAGCCCGGCGCAGAAGTAACTGACCACGCTCGCCCCTTCCGGACGCTTGGGTGGCTGGGCCAGCAGTTCGGTCATCGACATATGCGGCAACGCCCAGAACAGCAGCCCGACGCCCACCGCCACCAGCAGTGGTGCCGACAGTGTTTCCAGCCACTTGATCGACTCGGCGCCGCGCAGCACCACCCACAGGTTCAGGCACCAGAAGATCATGAAGCCGATCACCTCGCCGGTGCCGCCCAGTGCTTTCCAGTCATCGAACACCGACCCGAGGAACAGGTGAATGGCCAGCCCGCCAAACATCGTCTGGATACCAAACCAGCCGCACGCGACCACCGCGCGGATCAGGCACGGGACGTTGGAGCCGAGGATGCCGAAGGACGAGCGCAACAGCACCGGAAACGGGATGCCGTACTTGGTGCCGGGAAACGCGTTGAGGGTAAGCGGAATCAGCACGATCACGTTGGCCAGCAGGATAGCCAGCAACGCCTCGCCCACGCTGAGGCCGAAGTAAGCCGTGAGCACGCCGCCCAAAGTGTAGGTGGGTACGCAGATGGACATGCCTACCCACAGGGCAGTGATGTGCCATTTGTTCCAGGTGCGCTGGTGCACTTTGGTGGGCGCGATGTCGTGGTTGTAACGCGGGCTGTCGAGGACATCACTGCCCTCGGACAGTTCGAACAGGCCATCTTGCTCGACCACTTCCGATCTGCTCTGTTGCATGGGCCCTTCTCCAGATTTTCTTTTAGTTGTTTGCTCATCGGGCTAACTCGATGGCCGGAGTACGCACGCGTAATCGTGCTTAAAAATCTCGACCAGATTTTCATCTTGTCAAGTAAGTCAAAAACCTCCGAAAGCCCCGAAACCAGCGCTAATTAAATAATTAATCGTTAAATATCAGTCACTTAAAAACCACAAAAATAATAGGAAAATTTCCTTGATGAATCACCAATCAGCATCTAGCCTCGAATCTTGTCAGGACTGACAGGATTAACCGCCCTGCCCGCCCTGCACCCGTGACAATTCCAAGAACCGGCCCAGACCGGTCAGCCTGCGAGGAAAACGGCATGTCCCTGTTGATCCGTGGCGCCACCGTGGTTACCCACGAAGAAAGTTACCCCGCCGATGTCCTGTGTGCCGATGGCCTGATCCGCGCCATCGGGCAAAACCTCGAACCCCCGACCGACTGCGAGATTCTCGACGGCAGTGGCCAGTACCTAATGCCCGGCGGTATCGACCCGCACACCCACATGCAGTTGCCGTTCATGGGCACCGTGGCCAGCGAGGACTTCTTCAGCGGCACCGCTGCGGGCCTTGCTGGTGGCACCACCTCGATCATCGATTTCGTCATCCCCAATCCGCAGCAATCGCTGCTGGAGGCCTTCCACACCTGGCGCGGCTGGGCACAGAAAAGCGCCAGCGACTATGGCTTCCACGTCGCCATCACCTGGTGGAGCGAGCAGGTGGCCGAAGAGATGGGCGAGCTGGTGGCCAAGCACGGGGTGAACAGTTTCAAGCACTTCATGGCCTACAAGAACGCCATCATGGCCGCCGACGACACCCTGGTGGCCAGCTTCGAGCGCTGCCTGCAACTGGGTGCCGTGCCGACCGTGCATGCCGAAAACGGCGAGCTGGTGTACCACCTGCAGAAAAAACTGCTGGCCCAAGGCCTGACCGGGCCGGAAGCCCACCCGCTGTCGCGCCCGTCCCAGGTCGAGGGCGAGGCGGCCAGCCGCGCCATCCGCATTGCCGAAACCCTCGGCACGCCGCTGTACCTGGTGCATGTTTCCAGCCGCGAGGCACTGGATGAAATTGCCTATGCCCGGGGCAAGGGGCAACCGGTGTATGGCGAGGTGCTGCCCGGCCACCTGCTGCTGGATGACAGCGTCTACCGTGACCCGGACTGGGCCACTGCGGCCGGCTACGTGATGAGCCCGCCGTTCCGCCCGCGTGAACACCAGGAAGCCCTGTGGCGCGGCTTGCAGTCGGGCAACCTGCACACCACCGCCACCGACCACTGCTGCTTCTGCGCCGAGCAGAAAGCCATGGGCCGCGACGACTTCAGCCGTATTCCCAACGGCACCGCCGGCATCGAGGATCGCATGGCGGTGCTATGGGATGCCGGGGTGAACAGCGGGCGCTTGTCGATGCATGAGTTCGTTGCCCTCACCTCCACCAACACGGCGAAGATCTTCAACCTGTTCCCGCGCAAGGGTGCCATCCGCGTTGGCGCCGACGCCGACCTGGTGCTGTGGGACCCGCAGGGCACCCGCACCATCTCCGCCCAGACCCACCACCAGCGGGTGGACTTCAACATCTTCGAAGGCCGCACCGTGCGTGGCATCCCCAGCCACACCATCAGCCAGGGCAAGGTGCTGTGGGCCGATGGCGACCTGCGTGCCGAAGCGGGCGCGGGGCGGTATGTGGAACGGCCGGCGTATCCGTCGGTGTATGAGGTGCTGGAACGCAGGGCCGAGCATCAGCGCCCGACGCCCGTGCAGCGTTAAGGCCCTTGGGGCTGCGAAGCGGCCCCTGTCGCCTGCCCCATAAAAATAGAGAGGCTACAACCGTGATCGACGCCCTGAAACACTTGCCGCGCCCAAGGGCCGGTGCCGACCAGTTGGCCGAGCGCTTCAGCGACCTGGCCCCACCCCTCACCGCTCGCCAGGCCGCCGTCGAAAGCGCACGCTGCCTGTACTGTTACGACGCGCCCTGCGTCAACGCGTGCCCAAGCGACATCGACATCCCCTCGTTCATCCACCGCATCAGTGACGAAAACCTGCAAGGCGCCGCCGAGCGCATCCTCTCCGCCAACATCCTCGGCGGCAGCTGCGCCCGTGTATGCCCCACCGAAATCCTCTGCCAGCAAGCCTGCGTGCGCAACAACGCGCAGGAGTGTGCGCCGGTACTGATCGGCCAGCTTCAGCGCTACGCCCTGGACAACGCCCACTTCACCAAACACCCGTTCAAGCGTTCCCCGGCTACCGGCAAGCGCATCGCCGTGGTCGGTGCCGGGCCTGCCGGGCTGTCCTGTGCCCATCGCCTGGCCATGCACGGGCATGACGTGGTGGTGTTCGAGGCCTGTGACAAGGCTGGCGGCCTCAACGAGTACGGCATCGCCCGCTACAAACTGGTCGACGACTATGCGCAACGTGAAGTGGAATTCCTGCTGGGCATCGGTGGCATCGAAATTCGCCATGGCCAGCGCCTGGGCGGCAACCTCAGCCTGGGCGAGCTGCGCGACCAATACGATGCGGTGTTCCTCGGCCTCGGCCTGAATGCGGTGCGCCAGCTGGGCCTGCCCGATGAAGAGGCCCCCGGCTCACTCGCCGCCACTGCGTACATCCGCGAGCTGCGCCAGGCCGATGACCTGAGCCAACTGCCCTTGGCCGACCGCTGCCTGGTGATCGGTGCCGGCAACACCGCCATCGACATGGCTGTGCAGATGAGCCGCCTGGGCGCCCGCGACGTCAACCTCGTGTACCGCCGTGGCAATGCCGACATGGGCGCCACCGGCCACGAGCAAGACATTGCCAAGGCCAACCAGGTGCGCCTGCACACCTGGGCCCGCCCCGATGCCGTACTGCTGGATGACGCTGGCAAGGTGCGCGGCATGCGCTTCGCCCGTACCGAGCTGGCCGACGGCCGCCTGCGCGACACTGGCGAAACCTTCGAGCTGGCCGCCGATGCCATCTTCAAGGCCATCGGCCAACGCTTCGACGATGCCAGCCTCGGCGACCCGGTGGCTGCACAGCTGGTCCGCGAGGGTGAGCGCATCCGTGTCGACGAAACCCTGCAAACCAGCCTGCCGGGCGTGTATGCCGGCGGTGACTGCACCGCCCTGGGCCAGGACCTTACCGTCCAGGCCGTACAGCACGGCAAGCTGGCCGCCGAAGCCATCCATGCCCGACTCATGCTCAACGTGGAGGCAGCGTAAATGGCCGACTTGTCTATTGTGTTTGCCGGCATCAAGGCACCGAACCCGTTCTGGCTGGCTTCCGCGCCGCCCACCGACAAAGCCTACAACGTGGTCCGCGCCTTCGAGGCCGGCTGGGGCGGCGTGGTGTGGAAAACCCTGGGCGAGGACCCGGCGGCGGTCAACGTGTCGTCGCGTTACTCAGCACACTACGGCGCCAACCGCCAGGTGCAGGGCATCAACAACATCGAGTTGATCACCGACCGTTCGCTGGACATCAACCTGCGCGAAATCACCCAGGTGAAGAAGGACTGGCCCGATCGCGCATTGATCGTGTCACTGATGGTGCCGTGCGTGGAGGAATCGTGGAAGTTCATCCTGCCACTGGTGGAGGCCACCGGGGCCGACGGCATCGAGCTGAACTTCGGTTGCCCGCACGGCATGCCTGAACGGGGTATGGGCGCGGCGGTCGGCCAGGTGCCGGAGTACGTGGAAATGGTCACCCGCTGGTGCAAGACGCACTGCTCGCTGCCGGTGATCGTGAAGCTTACGCCGAACATCACCGACATCCGCCAATCGGCCCGTGCCGCGCACCGGGGCGGGGCCGATGCGGTGTCGCTGATCAACACCATCAACTCCATCACCAGTGTCGACCTGGACCGCATGGTCGCCCACCCCATTGTGGGGGACCAGAGCACCCACGGCGGTTACTGCGGCTCGGCGGTCAAGCCGATTGCGCTGAACATGGTGGCGGAAATCGCCCGCGACCCGGAAACACGCGGTTTGCCAATTTGCGGCATTGGCGGCATTGGCAACTGGCGTGATGCGGCGGAGTTCATGGCCCTGGGCAGCGGCGCCGTGCAGGTGTGCACGGCGGCGATGCTGCATGGGTTCCGCATTGTCGAGGACATGAAGGACGGCCTGGCCCGCTGGATGGACCAGCATGGGCACGCCAACATCGAAGCATTTCGCGGGCAAGCGGTGGGGCATACCACCGACTGGAAGTACCTGGACATCAACTATAAATCGGTTGCCCATATCGACCAGGAAGCGTGCATTGGCTGTGGGCGTTGCCACATAGCCTGTGAGGATACGTCTCACCAGGCCATTGCCAGCACGCTGAAGGCTGACGGCACGCATGCCTACAGTGTGATCGAGGAGGAATGCGTGGGCTGCAACCTGTGCCAGATCACTTGCCCGGTGGAAAGCTGCATCGAGATGCAGGCGCAGGATACGGGCAAGCCGTACATGAACTGGACGCAGGATCCGCGTAATCCCTATCGCGAGGCCAGCTGAGCAATTGGGGCCGCACAGCGGCCCCATTTTCCGGTTCAGGGCTCTAGCCCAATCCCCCGCAAGATCACGCTGGTCACCGTCTGCACCGCACTCTCGAACGCCATGTCCGAGAGCATCTCCCCGCCATTGAGCAATTCAACCTGGTAACCAAAGTCGGCGTAATGCTGAGTCGAAGCCCAGATCATGTACAGCAATGCCGACGGCTCCACCGGCAGAATGCGCCCCTCCTCTACCCAGCGGCGGATCTTGTTCTCTTTCAACTTGGCCCAGGGCACCAGGCTTTCATCCAGGTTCACCCCCAGCACCGGCGCCCCGTGCAGCATTTCTTCGGCCCAGATCTTCGAACCCAGCGGCCGCGAACGCGAATGCCCCATCTTCGCGCGGATGTAACTGGTCAACACCACGCGTGGGTCGTCGAAGTTCTCGAAGCACAGCGCGTCCTGCTTCCACACGTCCAGCAAGTCTTGCAGTACGGCGCGGAACAGGTCGTCCTTGGTGCTGAAGTAATAGTGCAGGTTGGAGCGCGGCAACTCGGCCTGTTCGGCAATATCGCCCATGGACGTGGCGCCATAGCCTTTTTCGGCGAACACCTTTTCCGCCGCCTGCAGAATCTTCTCGATATTGCGCCGGCGGATTTCGATCTTGTGGTTGGCCATCAGCCCTGAGCCGTCCACACCGCCAGTTCATAACCGTCCGGGTCGATGAAGTGAAAGCGTCGCCCGCCGGGGAAGGCAAAAGTTGCCCGGCTGATTTTCGCCCCCGCCGCCTCGACCCGCTGCTGCGTGGCCTCCAGGTCGTCAGCGTACAAAATGACCAGCGGACCACCCGGGCGTACCGGCTCGCCGGTGGTAAAGCCCCCGGTAAGGCGACCATCGCTGAACTCGGTGTAGGTGGGCCCGTAATCGGTGAACGCCCAGCCGAACACGCTGCCGTAGAAGGCCTTGCTCCGTGCGATGTCGCTGACATTGAACTCGATGTTGTCGATCTGTCGATCAGTACCGCGAATGCCCATGGGTGCTCCGTGCCTAAGGGGTTTGGCCTAGTCTACTCCGCTTGCTCCAACGTGGTGCAATCCCTTGGTGCACGTCGCACCTATCTGCAACTCGCCCGATCACGCACCGGGCACTGTGCCCGATGCAGGTTCAGTGCGGTGTTGATGATGCCGATATGGCTGAACGCCTGGGGAAAATTGCCGAGCATGCGCTGACCTGCCGGGTCGTACTGTTCGGCCAGCAGGCCAAGGTCGTTGCACAGGCCGGTCAGGCGTTCATACAGCGCCTGCGCCTCTGCCTGGCGCCCGAGTAATACATACACGTCAGCCAGCCAGAACGAGCACACCAGGAAAGTACCCTCCCCGGGCGTCAGGCCATCACTGCAACTGTCGCTGTCGTAACGCAACAGCAGGCCGTTCTTCAGCAAGCGCTGTTCGATCTGTTCAAGCGTGCGTAAAAAGCGTGGATCATCTGCCGGCAGAAATCCGGTCAGGGCGACCTGCAACAGGCTGGCGTCCATTTCTGAAGAACCGTAGGCCTGGACGAAATAAAGACCGCTGGCATCAAGGCCGCGCTCACAGACTTCACGGTGAATCTCATCGGCCACCTGGCGATAATGCCGCCCACGCTCGCGGCCTTCCTCCGTGGTGTCGGCCAGCCCCGCAGCACGGTCGAAGGCGACCCACGCCATCACTTTGGAGTGCACGAACTGCTGCCGGCCACCGCGTACTTCCCAGATGCCTTCGTCCGGCTCGCGCCAGATGCGCTCGACGTAAGGCAGGATCAGGCGGGAAATGGCAGCGCTGCGCGGGTGGCGCGGCAAACCGCCCTTGATCGCCTGGGTCATGGCATCGGCCAGTTCGCCGTAGATGTCCAGCTGCATCTGCTGCGAAGCGGCGTTGCCCACCCGCACGGGTTGCGAATGCTCGTAACCGGCCAGCCACGGCAACGTGTATTCCTGCAAGTCGCGCTCGCCAGCCAGGCCGTACATGATCTGCATCTGTTCAGGGTTGCCAGCCACCGAACGCAGCAGCCATTCCCGCCAGGCCTGGGCTTCATCGAAATAGCCCAGGTTCATGAACGCCAGCAGGGTCATGGTGGCGTCGCGCAGCCAGCAGAAGCGGTAGTCCCAGTTACGCTCCCCACCCAGGCGCTCGGGCAGCGAGGTGGTAACGGCGGCGACGATGCCGCCGGTAGGCGCGTAGGTCATTGCCTTGAGGGTAAGCAACGAACGGCGCACCAAGGCCGTGTAGGGGCCTACCTGCGGGCAACGGGCGGCGAAGGCCTGCCATTGATCGATGGTGTGGGCCAGGGCCTGGTCACTGTCGCGGTCGGATTGCACTGGCAGGTGCGAGGGCTGATGGCGCAGGCTGAAGATATGCCGCTTACCTGTAACAACGCGAAAACGGGCGACGGTATGGTGGTCGCGGGCATGCGGCGGCACGGTGCTGCACAGGATCAGCCGGTCAGGGCCGGCGACGGCGCTGAGGGTGAGTGGGTCGAGCCGTTCCACCCAGGGCACGCTGCGCCCGTAGTCGAAGCGCATGACCAGGTCCATTTCGAAGTTGGTTTCACCAGAGATGCCCTCGACGATTCGCACCACCGAATTGACCTCGCCCAAAGGCATGAAGTCGAGCACGCGGGCACTGCCATTGGCGGTGACCCAGGTGGTTTCCAGCACCAGGGTATCGTCCAGATAACGCCGGCTACTGTGCTCGACCGGGTCGCTGGGGGCCAGGCGCCAGCGGCCGTTTTCTTCGTTGCCCAGCAGTGCGGCGAATACGGCTGGGGCGTCGAAGCGTGGCAAGCACAGCCAGTCGAGCGAGCCATCACGGCTGACCAGGGCAGCGCTGCGGCAGTTGCCCAGCAGCGCGTAGTCTTCGATGTGGGTGGGCATTCAACCTCCTTGATGTGGTTGCCTGTGCTGGCCCTTTCGCGGGCTCGCCCGCGAAAGGGCCAGCACAGGCATAACAAGAACCTCACCCCAGCCGATGCCACTCTCGCTTGTCCCGCGCCAGCAGTTCATTGCCAGCCTCGGGCCCATCTTCACCCGCCGGGTACTCATGCACCTCGCCATCCTGCGCCCAGGCATCGAGAAACGGCTGCACCGCGCGCCAACCGTTCTCGATGTTGTCGGCGCGCTGAAACAGGGTCTGATCACCGGTCAGGCAGTCGTAGATCAAGGTCTCGTAGCCGGTCGCCGGGGTCATCTTGAAGAAGTCCTTGTAGGCAAAGCCCAGCTCGACGTTCTCCATCACCAGCTCCGGCCCCGGCCGCTTGGCCTGCAGGTCGAACCACATGCCTTCGTTGGGCTGAATCTGGATTTTCAGGTAGTTGGGCTTGGGGCGCTCCAGCTCCGACTCGCGAAACTGCGCATAGGGCGCGGGCTTGAAGCAGATGGCGATTTCCGTATCGCGCACGCTCATGCGCTTGCCGGTACGCAGGTAGAATGGCACGCCAGCCCAGCGCCAGTTGTCGATCATGACCTTCAGTGCCACGAAGGTTTCGGTCTGGCTGTCGGCAGCGACGTTGGCCTCCTGGCGGTAGCCGGGCAGCGGCTTGCGCCCCTGCTTGCCGGCGATGTACTGGCCGCGCACGGAGTTTTTCAGGGCCATTTTCGCCGACCACGGGCGGATGGCGCCGACCACCTTGGCCTTTTCACTGCGCACGGCATCGGCGCCGAACGCTGCGGGTGGCTCCATGGCTACCATCGCCAGCAACTGGAACAAGTGGTTGGGGACCATGTCGCGCAAGGCCCCGGTGCTGTCGTAGAACGCGCCCCGGGTTTCGACGCCGACGGTTTCCGCAGCGGTGATCTGCACATGGTCGATGTAGTGGTTGTTCCAGAACGATTCGAACAGGCCGTTGGAAAAACGGCTGACCAGAATGTTCTGCACCGTTTCTTTGCCCAGGTAATGGTCGATGCGGTAAATCTGCCGCTCACCCATCACCTTCAGCAGGCAGGCATTGAGCGCCTCGGCACTGGCCAGGTCGGTGCCGAACGGCTTTTCGACCACCACACGGCGAAAGCCCCCTGCAGACTCGTCGAGCAACCCGGCCTGCCCCAGGCGCTGGGCTACTTCGGGGAAGAAGCGCGGCGAGGTTGCCAGGTAGAAGATCGCATTGCCGTGGCTGGTCTTTTCGATACGCTTGGCGATGGCCTGATAGGTCGCCGGATCGAGGAAATCGCCGGTCTGGTAATCCAGGCGCTTGGCCAGGCGTGCCCACAGTTTTTCGTCCAGGCATTTGGCCGTGCCCTTGTCCCGCTCGACCATGAACGCATGCAGGCGCCCGGCAAAATCCTCGGCGCTGGCCGGATTGTGGTCAACGCCGACAATGCGCAGGTTGCGGTCCAGCAAACCGTCGCGGCTAAGGTTGTAAAGTGCCGGCATCAGCAGGCGCTTGACCAGGTCGCCATTGGCGCCGAACAGGAACAGGGTGCAAGGCGGTGCAGCAGGAATGGTCTGTTTGGTCATTCGGCTTTCTTCTCGACATGGCCACCAAAGCCCAGGCGCATGGCCGAGAGGATCTTGTCACCGTAAGTGCCCTGTTGCTGGCGCGAGCGGAAGCGGGCGAACAGCGCGCTGGACAGCACCGGCACCGGCACTGCCTGTTCCACGGCGGCATCGATGGTCCAACGGCCCTCGCCACTGTCGGACACCGAGCCGCTGAACTGCGACAGCTGCGGGTCGGCCACCAAGGCATCGGCGGTGAGATCGAGTAGCCACGAAGTGACCACGCTGCCGCGCCGCCACACTTCAGCGATCTCGGCCACGTTCAGGTCGAAGCGCTGGTCTTCGGGCAGCTCGTTGCCGCCTTTGCTGCGCAGCAGGTCGAAGCCTTCGGCATAGGCCTGCATCAGGCCGTATTCGATGCCGTTGTGCACCATTTTCACGTAGTGCCCGGCGCCAGGCGGGCCGGCGTGAATATAGCCGTGTTCGGCACGCTGATGCTCACCGCTACGGCCATGAGTACGCGGGATTTCGCCCACGCCCGGCGCCAATGCCTTGAACAAAGGCTCCAGGCGCTCGAATACGTCCTTTTCACCACCGATCATCATGCAGTAGCCACGGTCCAGGCCCCACACACCGCCGGAGGTGCCCACGTCCAGGTAATGCAGGCCGCGCTTGGCCAGTTCAGCAGCGCGGCGCATGTCGTCCTTGTAGAAGGTGTTGCCGCCGTCGATGATCGCATCGCCCGGCTCCAGCAGTTCGGCCAGTTGGGCGATGGTCTGCTCGGTCGGCTCGCCGGCCGGCAGCATGACCCACACTGCGCGCGGCGCTTTCAGTTTTTTTACCAGCGCACCGAGGTCGTGTGCGCCTTGAGCACCCTCGGCTTCCAGCCCGGTGATGGCCTCTCGGTTGCGGTCGTGTACCACGGTGCGGTGGCCGGCGCGCATCAGGCGCCTTGCGATATTGCCGCCCATGCGGCCCAGCCCGACGATTCCCAGTTGCATGAGCCGATGCTCCCCTTACGAAATGGTTGACGACACAGTCCAGCTTTCCAGATTAGTCCAGCGTACCGCATGAGGGTTCAGCGACGAACGGCGAGACCACGATAAACAAAAAAGTTCCCAAGCCCTGCAAAAGAATTCAGAATGCGCCCCGCGTGAAGCGTCTACGCTTTGACTTGTCACCAGCCAAAACCGCGAGGTGTGCTCATGGGTACCTTGATGCCTGCAACCCCAACCCAGACACTCTATGTCTCCGTGCGCCGTGATGAGCTGCGTAAACTGAAAGACGAACGTGACCAACTGCGCCAGCAGGTCGCCCAACTGAACCTGCTGCTGGCGCAAGCGCTTACCGACGGCAAGGCCGTCAGCCTCTGATCTTTCCTTCCTCTCAGTGGGGGCTGTAGGGCTCCCACCTGCTGACTCTACCTTTCCAGGTCAGGCCCCTTCGCGGGTCACTGGCAAAGACACAAACACCTTTCCAACGCCCCACTATGGTGCAAGCTCCCATTCCAGCCACAATTTGGCGCACCCGCAAAACGCCTCCGGCAAACCTTTTCACATCCAGTCGAATACGCCAACGTTTGCGTCTATTTCGCACCTCACATTAATGACCAGTGGGTCACCTTTTTATCGCGTTCTCTCCTACACTCGGTTTTCGGCCCGCCATTTGCTCAAGGGAAGAGTGACGAAAAAAAGTCGAACTTTAAGGAAAGCCGGTAGGTCAGGAATTAAGTAGGCCAAACGGATGGGGCACTCCCAGCCACGGCCCACCCACCCCAACCAGTCCACTCGCCTGCGGCCGGAATGCCGACAGCGCTGTGCCTGCGCGCACGACTCAGGGGCATGGAACGCACTACGCAGATCCGAATTAGAGAGAACTCACACGATATATCGCCACGGGTGCCAGCACCCGGCCAAAGCATAGGGACGGAGAGAAGTATGATCAGTGCCGCTGTCGAGCCTCACGTAGATTCATTCAACCCGGACAACCGCGAGCCGCTCACCCCGGACTTCGCCAAGACAGGCACGGCACCCGGCGCCCAGCGCCAGCACAACCCCAACAAGCGCAAGATCCTGTTCGTGACGTCGGAAATCGCCGACCTGGTGAAAACCGGTGGCTTGGGTGACGTATCTGCCGCCCTGCCCCGCGCCCTGGCGCACCTGCACGATGTGCGGGTGCTGATCCCCGGCTACCGCCAGGTGATGGATAGCGACAACCCCATCCACATCGTCGGTGAACTGGGCGGCCACGCGGCACTGCCGCCGTGCAAGATCGGGCGCATGGACATGGCCGACGGCCTGGTGATCTATGTGCTGATCTGCCCCGAACTGTACCAACGCGACGGCACGCCCTATGGTGCCAACAATGGCCGCGACTGGCCCGACAACCACATCCGCTTCGCCCGCCTGGGCCTGGCTGCGGCCGAAATCGCCGCAGGCGAAGGCAAGATCCACTGGACACCCGAAGTGGTGCACGCCCATGACTGGCCCGCCGGCCTGGCCCCGGCCTACATGCATTGGCGCGGGCTAAGCACGCCTACCCTGTTCACCATTCACAACCTGGCCTACCAGGGTGTGTACAGCCGGGGTTGCAGCCCTGAGCTGGCGATTCCCGACCACGCCATGCAGCAAGAAGGCATGGAGTTCTACGGCAAGCTGTCGTTCCTCAAGGCGGGCCTGGCCTACTCTAGCCACATCACCACGGTCAGCGCCACCTATGCCCGGGAAATCACCACACCCGAATTTGGCTGCGGCCTGGACGGCTTCCTGTCCAGCAAGGCCCAGCAAGGCCTGCTCGGGGGTATTCCCAACGGTATCGATGAAAGCTGGGACTCGGCCACCGACAAGCACCTGCAGCACAACTTCAGCATCAACGACTGGGAAGGCAAGGCACGCAACACCCAGGAAGTGCGTGATCTGTTCGGCCTGGAAGCCTCGGAAGGCCCGCTGTTCGCCGTAGTTTCGCGGCTCGTCTATCAAAAGGGGCTGGACCTGACTCTGGGTGTGGCCGACTACATCGTCGAGCAAGGCGGGCAGATTGCGATCATCGGCCGTGGCGAGCCGGAAGAAGAACAGGCCATGCGTGAACTGGCGCTGCGCCACCCGGGCCGCATTGGCGTGCGCATCGGCTTCAACGAAACCGACGCACGGCGCATGTTCGCCGGCAGCGACTTCTTGCTGATGCCGTCGCGCTACGAGCCGTGCGGCCTCAGCCAGATGTATGCACAACGCTTCGGCTCGCTGCCGGTGGCGCGCAATACTGGCGGCCTGGCCGACACCATCGAGTGCGGCGTTACCGGCTTCCTGTTCAACGAGTCCACCGTCGAGAGCTACCGCCAGGCACTCAGCCGCGCCTTCTATGTGTACGGCAAGAAGGACCTGCTGAACGCCATGCGCTGCCTGTCGATGACTCAACCGTTCAACTGGTGCCAGGCGGTGGAACCCTACGCCCGCCTCTACGAGGACCTGGTCAAGCAGGCACAGTTGAGCCATTACTGAGCGGGGGCCAGAAGATGCACAGGCATGGCGCACACTTGCTGGACGCCACGTCGGCGCGCTTCGCCCTCTGGGCACCCGATGCGCGCAGCGTGAGCGTGGAACTGGAGCAGCAGCCGGCCATCGCGCTGCTGCCGGATGAAGATGGCTGGTACACCGGCGTTGCACCGTGTCAGGCCGGTGACCGTTACCACTACCGCATCGACGGCGAGTTGCAGGTGGCCGACCCGGCCTCGCGCTACCAGCCTGAAGGCGTACAGGGGCCGAGCCAGGTGGTGGATGTGGCCGGTTACGCCTGGCAACACCCGTGGCAAGGTCGCCCCTGGCACGAGGCAGTGATCCAGGAGCTGCATGTGGGCCTGCTCGAGGGTTACACCGGGGTTGCCCGACAGTTGCCACGCTTGGCCGAGCTGGGCATCACTGCCATTGAGCTGATGCCGCTGGGGCAGTTCCCCGGCGAGCGCAACTGGGGGTACGACGGCGTGCTGCCGTTCGCGCCACAAAACACCTACGGCCCCCCCGAGCAGCTGTGTGCACTGGTCGACCAGGCCCACGGCCTGGGGCTGATGGTGCTGGTGGACGTGGTGTACAACCACTTCGGCCCCGACGGCAATTACCTGCACCAGTACGCCAGCCCGTTCTTCCGCGAAGACCGGCAGACGCCCTGGGGCGCCGCCATCGACTTCCGCCGCCCGCAGGTGCGCGAGTACTACATCCAGAACGCCCTGATGTGGCTGTGCGATTACCGTTGCGATGGCCTGCGCCTGGATGCCGTGCATGCCATCGACCAGCCCGATTTCCTGATCGAGCTGGCGCAACGCGTGCGCGCCGCCGTGGAACCTGGCCGCCAGGTGTGGCTGGTGCTGGAGAACGAGCACAACCAGGCCGGCCTGCTTGAGCAGGGCTTCGACGCCCAGTGGAACGACGACGGCCACAATGCCCTGCATGTGCTGCTGACCGGCGAAACCGAAGGCTACTACGCCGATTACCAGCAACGCCCCATCGACCAGCTGGCGCGCTGCCTGGCCGAAGGCTTCGTGTTCCAGGGCCAGGCCAACCGCCATGGCACGCCACGCGGTGAACCCAGCGGGCACCTGGCGCCCAGTGCCTTTGTGTTGTTCCTGCAGAACCACGACCAGGTCGGCAACCGCGCCTTGGGCGAACGCCTGACCCGCCTGTGCCCGCCGCCGGCCTTGCGGGCGGCCACTGGCCTGCTGCTGTTGGCACCGATGATCCCGCTGCTGTTCATGGGCGATGACGATGGCAGCTGCCGGCCGTTCCTGTTTTTCACCGACTTTCATGACCAGCTGGCCGACGCCGTGCGCGAAGGCCGGCGCGGCGAATTCGCTCACTTCAACGCGTTCGCCGACCCCGAGCAACGCGCACGCATTCCCGACCCCAACGCCGAACAGACCTTCGAAGCGTCACGCCCGCAAAACAAGGAAGTGATCGCCGGCTGGCACGGCCTGTACCAGCAACTGCTCGACCTGCGCCACCGCCATGTCATCCCGCACCTGCCCGGTAGCCGTTCACTGGGCACCGAGGTGCACGGCGAAAAGGCGCTGACCGCACGCTGGCGCCTGGGCGATGGCAACACCCTGCGTATCGACCTGAACCTGGGCGACACACCGCAGTCCATCGAATTACCCGCAGCGTCCACTCGGCTGTTCGACAGCAGCGACACCCGACACCCCGATAGCCAACTGGCGGCCTACAGCTGTGTGGTCAGCCTGCTTCCCCCTGATCTGGAGCGTCCATGAGCGAAACCGCCCTGCACCGCTTGGCAAACCGCGTCGGGCTGAGCCGCGACTGGGTCGACGCCAACGCCCGGCCCCAGCGCGTCAGTGATGAAGTGCTGCGCAATATTCTGGAAGGCCTGGGCCACCCCGCCGCCGATGACACCGCGATTGCCGCCAGCCTGCGCGCTGTGGAGGCAGCAGAAGACAGCGAGCACCTGCCACCACTGCTGACCGCCGACCTTGGCCAGCCACTGGCGCTGGCACGCTACTTCAGTGCTGCCAGCGTCGCGCACTGCACGCTTGAAGACCACGCCTCGCTTACCCTCAGCCTCGACGATCAGGCACGCCTGCCCGGTGAGCTACCCATCGGCTACCACCACGTGGAAATCGACAGCCGCCGCTTCACCGTGGCCGTGGCACCGCCGCGCTGTCACAGCCTGGAAGACAAGGTGCCGCAACCCCCGCCGCGCTGCTGGGGCCTGGCCGTGCAGCTGTACAGCCTGCGCCGCCCCGGCGACGGCGGCTACGGCGATTGCCTGGCCCTGGAGCAGCTGGCCCGTTCCGCTGCCGAACGCGGCGCCGATGCCTTGGCCATCAGCCCGATCCACGCCCTGTCAGCCATCGACCAGGAACACTACAGCCCCTATTCGCCTTCCAGCCGGCTGTTGCTCAACACCCTGTATGCCAGCCCCGCTGCACTGCTGGGGGAGCGGGAGGTGCGCATGGCCATCGAAGCCTGCGGCCTGGCGCAGCAATTGGAAGACCTCGAGCAAGGCTCACTGGTCGATTGGCCACGTGCCGCCAGCGCCCGCCTGCGCCTGCTCGAAGCGCTGTACCAGGGCTTTAGTCAAGGCGAC
Source organism: Pseudomonas monteilii NBRC 103158 = DSM 14164 (assembly GCF_000730605.1). Taxonomy (GTDB): domain Bacteria; phylum Pseudomonadota; class Gammaproteobacteria; order Pseudomonadales; family Pseudomonadaceae; genus Aquipseudomonas; species Aquipseudomonas monteilii. Next base: position 59,469 of record NZ_BBIS01000018.1, read on the forward strand.
CACCCACTGCGCATGGACTTCGACAGTTTCCGCGAGGCCGGTGGCCAAGCCCTGGAGCACCACTGCCGCTTCGAGGTACTGCAAGCGCAAGCCGTGGAGCATGGCCTGGGCGCCGACTGGCGCAACTGGCCCAAGGCCTGGCACGACCCTTACCACCCTGAAGTGGAAGCCTTTGCCAACGCCTACCCGGCCAAGGTCGAGTTCCATGCCTTTTGCCAATGGCTAACCGAACGGGGCCTGCAGCGAGCGCAGGAAGCCGCCCGCAGCAACGGCATGAGCGTTGGCCTGATCGCCGACCTGGCCGTGGGTGCCGACGGCGCCGGCAGCCAGGCCTGGAGCCGCCAGGATGAATTGCTGGCAGGCCTGAAGGTGGGCGCGCCGCCGGACATCCTCAACCGTGCCGGGCAGGACTGGGGCATCTGCGCGTTCTCGCCTGAAGGGCTCAAGCGCAATGGCTACCGCGCCTTCATAGAAATGCTGCGCGCCAACCTCGCCCACGCGGGCGGCCTGCGCATTGACCATGTGATGGGCCTTCGCCGGCTGTGGTTGATCCCGCAAGGGGCAAAACCCAGCGAAGGCGCCTACCTCAACTACCCGCTGGACGACCTGCTGCGTCTGCTAGCGCTGGAGTCGGTGCGCCATCAGGCGATCATTCTCGGCGAAGACCTGGGTACAGTGCCCGATGGCCTGCGCGAAACCCTGGCAGAGAAAGCCGTGCTGGGCATGCGCGTGCTGCCCTTCGAGCAAACCCAGCCCGGCCAGTTCAAGCCGATTCTTGACTGGCCGGAAAACGCGCTGGCCACCACCGGCACACACGACCTGGCGCCCCTGGCCGGCTGGCTGGAAAACCGCGACATCGACTGGAGCCACCGCTTGCAGCTGATCGATGCCGCCACCGAATTGCACTGGCGCCATGACCGCCAGAAAGAGCACGACGGCCTGCGCCGCACCCTGGAAGCCAACTACGGTGCGCTGAAGGACAACGAAGCGTTGATCGATGCCGCCATCCGCTACGTCGGCCATACCCGCGCACCACTGGTGCTGGTGCCTTTGGAAGACCTCCTCGGTTGTGACGAGCAGCCCAACCTGCCGGGCACCACCGCCGGGCACCCCAACTGGCGCCGGCGCTTCGCCTTGCCAGTGCGCGATCTGCTCGATGACGAAGATGCCGCACGACGCCTGGAACTGCTGGCCCAGGCCCGCGAACAGGCCTGGGAGCGTGACCGATGAAGCCGCTGACCGCGACCCTGCGCCTGCAATTTCACAGCGACTTCACCCTTGACCATGCCGTGCCGCTGGTGCCGTACTTCGCCCAGTTGGGCATCAGCCACCTGTATGCATCGCCCATCCTCAAAGCCCGTGCTGGCTCGCGCCATGGCTACGACGTGGTCGACCCGACCTGCGTCAACCCCGAGCTGGGTGGCGAGGCGGCACTGGAGCGGCTGGTCGCCGCGCTGCGCCAGCATGGCATGGGGCTGATCCTCGACACGGTGTCCAACCACATGGCTGTGGGCGGCGCCGACAACCCCTGGTGGCAGAGCGTGCTGGCCTGGGGCCGGCGCAGCCCGTATGCAGAATTCTTCGACATCCAGTGGCATTCCAGCGACCCGCTGCTGGCCGGGCAACTGCTGCTGCCGTTCCTGGGCAGCGACTATGGCGTGGCCTTGAAGCATGGCGAGATACCGCTGGAATTCGACAAGCATCACGGCCTGCTGCAAGTGGCGCATTACGAGCACCGCTTCCCGATCTGCCCGGTCGACTATGGCTGGATCCTGGCGCTCAGCCCGGAGCCGGCCCTGAAAGCCCTGGCCGAGCACTTCACCGCCTTGAGCGACTCGGTCACGCCGCTTGCCGATGCCCTCCCGCTGCAAACTGAGCTGGCCCGCCTGGCCCGCGAGGGCGCCGACCTCGATTCGGCCCTGCTGGCGTTCGACAGCCGCAGCGAGGCCGGTTTCAAGCGCCTGCACCTGCTGCTGGAGCGCCAGACCTACCGCCTGGCCAGCTGGCGCACCGCCGCCGACGACATCAACTGGCGGCGCTTTTTCGACATCAACGAGCTGGGCGGGCTGCGGGTGGAGCGCGCGGCGGTGTTCGAGGCCACCCACGCCAAGCTGTTCGAACTGATCGAACGCGGCCTGGTGGACGGCCTGCGCATCGACCATATCGACGGCCTTGCCGACCCACGTGGCTACTGCCGCAAGCTGCGCCGGCGCGTCGATGGCCTGTTGGCACGCCGGCCTTTGCAGGCTGCCCTGGAGCACTTCCCGATCTACGTGGAGAAAATCCTCGGCGCCAACGAACACCTGCACCGCGACTGGCTCACCGACGGCACCACCGGCTACGAGTTCATGAACCAGGTCTCGCTGCTGCAACACGACCCGACCGGCGAAATGCCGCTGACGGAACTGTGGGCCAACGTCACCGAGCGCCCGGACTTCCCTGAAGAAGTGCGTCAGGCGCGCCACCTGGTGCTCAACGCCAGCCTGGCCGGGGACTGCGAATCGGTGGCCCAAGCGCTATTGCAGGTTGCCCGCAACGACCTGATGACCCGCGACCTGACCCTGGGTGCGATTCGCCGGGCCTTGCAGGCACTGGTGGCGCATTACCCGGTGTACCGCACCTACTTCAACGCCTGTGGGCGCCCGGCTGAAGACGAAGGGTTTTTCCAGCAAGCGTTGGCCAATGCCCGGCAGGACCTGGGCGAAGCCGACTGGCCGCTGCTGGAGCAGCTTGAGCAATGGCTGGGCGGGCAAGGCTGGCGGCACCTGCCACCGGGCCGCGTCCGCAAGCAGTTGCGTCACGCCTGCGTGCGTTTCCAGCAGTTGACCGCTCCCAGTGCCGCCAAGGCCGTGGAGGACACTGCCTTCTACCGCAGTGCCCGGCTGCTGTCGCGCAACGACGTAGGCTTCGAGGCCGAACGTTTCAGCGCCCCGCCCATGCACTTCCACTACGAAGCCCAGCGGCGCCTGCGCGACTTCCCCGATAACCTGCTGACCACCGCCACGCACGACCACAAGCGCGGCGAAGACACCCGCGCACGCCTGGCCGTGCTCAGCGAGCGTGGCCCGTGGCTGGCCAGCCGGGTAGAACATTGGCGCGAGCTGGCCGAACCGCTACGTACGCAGCTGGAAGATGGTCAGGCCCCCAGCCCCGGCGACGAACTGATGTTGCTGCAAACCCTGCTCGGCAGCTGGCCGCTGGACCTCGACCTCCACGATGGCAATGCCCTGCGCCAGTATGCGGAGCGCATTCGCCAGTGGCAGCAGAAAGCCCTGCGCGAAGCCAAGTTGCGCAGCAGCTGGAGCGCCCCGAACGAAGGCTACGAAAGTGCCTGTGCCCGCTACATCGACAGCCTGTTGCTGGACAACGAGAACCAGCAACTGCGCAAATCCGTGGCCGATGCCGCGCAACTGCTGGCCTGCCCCGGCGCCCTCAATGGCCTGGTGCAGGCCTTGCTACGCATGACCACGCCCGGCGTACCCGACCTGTACCAGGGCAACGAATACTGGGACTTCAGCCTGGTCGATCCGGACAACCGCCGCGCCGTGGACTACGCTTGCAGGCGGGCCACTCTGGACGATGCAACGCCCACCACCGAGCTGCTGGCACACTGGCGCGACGGCCGCATCAAGCAGGCCTTGATCGCCCGGCTGCTGGACTTCCGCCAGGCCCATGCCGACCTGTTCCGTCGCGGCGCCTACCTTCCGCTGACGGTGCAAGGCCGGCATGCAGACCATGTGATCGCCTTTGCCCGCCTGGGTGAAGGCGAACGCGCCATCGTCGTCGCCCCACGCCTGGCCAGTGGCCTGCTGGGCGGCGCTGCAACCCCGTTGATCCCGGCGCAGAACTGGGACGACACCCGGCTGGTACTACCGTTTGCCTTGTCGCCTGCCAACTCGACGGGACTTTTCCCCTGTGCGGCGGTCAGCCCTTCTAGGGAGCTGATGTTGAGCGCTGTGCTGGCAGAGTTTCCGGTCAACCTGTTGATACAACAATCTTGAGCATCAGGAGCGTCATGATGAGTGTCGATGAAAAACGTATTCGCGAATTCGCCTACCAGATCTGGGAGTCCGAGGGTAAGCCTGTAGGCGAGGAAGAGCGCCACTGGGACATGGCCCGCAAGCTAGCCGAGGCTGAGGCACTGGCACCGAAGGCGGAGCCGCGCAAGCGGGCGCCGGCCAAGCCCAAGGTAGCAGCTGAGCCCAAAGCGCCTGCCGACCCCAAGGTAGCTGCCCTTCCGGGCGTCAAACCCGCTGCGGCGAAAAAGCCCCGGGCGGCGAAAAAACCGGCTGCCGGTTAAGCCTGCACCGGCCTCTTCGCGGGCTCGCCCGCTCCCACACGTACAGCATCAACCTCCAGCGCTGTGGAGGTACTGTGGGAGCGGGCAAGCCCGCGAAGAGGCCGGTGCAGGACTAAACAATTCCCCTTCCACCAAGGCCCCTGAGGATTGCCATGAGCCCTCGCACCCCAAAGAAAACCCGCTCAGTTGCCCCATCGCGCATCCGCGAAGGCCTGCCCTTCCCCCTTGGCGCCACCTGGGATGGCCTTGGGGTGAATTTCGCCCTGTTCTCGGCCAACGCCACCAAGGTCGAGCTGTGCCTGTTCGACTCCACCGGCGAACAGGAAATCGAGCGCATCGAACTGCCCGAGTACACTGACGAGATCTACCACGGCTACTTGCCCGACGCTCACCCCGGGCTTGTGTATGGCTACCGGGTATACGGCCCCTACGAGCCAGAGAACGGCCACCGCTTCAACCCCAACAAACTGCTGATCGACCCCTACGCCAAGCAGCTGGTCGGCAGCCTGAAATGGTCCGAGGCGCTGTTCGGCTACACCATCGGCCACCCCGACGGCGACCTGTCGTTCGACGAACGCGACAGCGCGCCCTTCGTGCCCAAATGCAAGGTGATCGACCCCGCGTTCACCTGGGGCCGCGACCAGCGCGTGCTCATCCCCTGGGAACGCACCATCATCTACGAAGCGCACACCCGCGGCATCAGCATGCGCCACCCGGCCGTACCGGAAGAACTACGTGGCACCTTTGCTGGCCTGGCCAATGACGAGTTGCTCAAGCACATCAAGGAACTGGGCGTTTCCAGCATCGAGTTGCTGCCAATCCACGCCTTCGTCAACGACCAGCACCTGCTGGACAAAGGCCTGAACAACTACTGGGGCTACAACAGCATCGCCTTCTTCGCCCCCCACCCGCGCTACCTGGCCAGCGGCAAGATCGCCGAGTTCAAGGAAATGGTCGCGCACCTGCACGACGCCGGGCTGGAGGTGATTCTGGACGTGGTCTACAACCACACCGCCGAAGGTAACGAGCGTGGCCCCACCCTGTCGATGCGCGGCATCGACAACGCCTCGTACTACCGCCTGATGCCGGACGACAAGCGCTACTACATCAACGATTCCGGCACCGGCAACACCCTGGACCTGAGCCACCCCTGCGTGCTGCAACTGGTCACCGACTCGCTGCGCTACTGGGCCGGCGAAATGCATGTGGATGGCTTTCGCTTCGACTTGGCAACCATCCTGGGCCGTTACCGCGAAGGGTACAGCGAGCGCCACGGTTTCCTCGTTGCCTGCCGACAAGACCCGATGCTGAGCCAGGTCAAGCTGATTGCCGAACCCTGGGACTGCGGCCCCGGCGGCTATCAGGTCGGCAATTTCGCTCCGGGCTGGGCCGAATGGAACGACCGCTTCCGCGACACCGTGCGGGCGTTCTGGAAAGGCGACGAAGGCCAGCTGGCCGACTTTGCCTCGCGCATGACCGCCTCGGGCGATATGTTCAACAACCGTGGCCGGCGCCCGTATGCCTCGGTCAACTTCGTCACCGCCCACGATGGCTTCACCCTGCGCGACCTGGTGTCTTACAACCACAAGCACAACGAAGACAACGACGAGAACAATCAGGACGGCACCGACAACAACCTGTCGTGGAACTGCGGCGTGGAAGGGCCGACCGACGACCCGGGCATCAATGCCTTGCGCATGCGCCAGATGCGCAACTACTTCGCCACCTTGCTGCTGGCCCAAGGCACGCCGATGATCGTTGCCGGCGACGAGTTCAGCCGTACCCAGCACGGCAACAACAATGCCTACTGCCAGGACAGCGAGATCGGCTGGGTGAACTGGGACCTGGACCAGGACGGCGAGGAGCTGCTGGCCTTCGTCAAACGCCTCACCCGTCTGCGCCTGGCCTACCCGGTGCTGCGCCGCTCGCGCTTTCTGGTGGGGGACTACAATGAGGCCATCGGTGTCAAGGACGTGACTTGGCTGGCACCCGATGGCAGCGAAATGAGCGTGGAGCAATGGGAAGATCCGCACGGGCGTTGCCTGGGCATGCTCATCGACGGTCGTGCGCAGGTCAGTGGTATTGCCCGGCCGGGTGCCGAGGCCACCGTATTGCTGATCTTCAATGCTCACCATGACATCGTGCCGTTCAAGTTACCGGCTGTGCCAGAAGGCGAGTACTGGAGCTGCCTGGTCGATACCGACCGGCCGGAGCTGCGCAAGGGGCAGCACTTGCAGTTCGACAGCACGTTCGAGGTCAAAGGGCGGTCGATGCTGCTGATGGTGTTGCAGCACGAGGAAGACTGAATCACCTGGCAGTGCAGGTGAGCGCTAGCAATCATTCTTCATAGCCGGGGCGCGGCAAATAGCTAACCCGGCTATGCCCTACTTCTTTGCTCAAAAAATCAAGGGCTTGAGCCCAACCACGAAGCGTGAACAGTTCTTTCACGCTTTCTTGACGCAAGCGGCGTCGTCTCCTTAGCTGAAGATTATCTAGCAGTAAAGATCTCGCGCCGGGCCTCTAGCTCGCGCCTTTGTGCGCGCTTGCGAAGGCTGGCGTGCTGGTTTGGGTCGCCCCCTGTTTTTGCCGTACAGCTCGTGACAACAGACCAGGTCCTCGGGCTGTAACTCACAAAAACAAAGGAGATCCGCCATGAAATGCACCTCGAACCCCTTGCGCTTCGACAGCATTTTCTACGCGGTTTCCACGTCGCTGCTTCTGGCAACCCCGGTGGAAACGTTCGCGTACGAATTGCAGGGTGACCCCACCTCGCCCGGCTTTTTGCAGCAGGCTGCGGTGCCGCAGCTGTCGCTTGACCCGGTCAGCGCCAGTGGCCTGAGCATCGGCACGCTGAATGCCTTTTCACAGAAGATGAGCGAACGCCACGGGCAGGCGGCACCGGACCTGGTTGCCAGCCAGTGGGCGCAGTTTTTCCCGACCACCTCGCGCAACGGCGCACAACCCCCGGAGCAGCTTGAGGCACCCAGCCAGCAACTGATGATAGGCCCGGACCTGTTCGTGCGTGAAACGGCTGCGGGTAATGTGCATCGCGCAGGGATTTTCGTGGGGCACAACAACCTGCAAAGCAGCTTCAACGGCATGCGCCCACTGTTGGGCGACAAGCAGCGCAATGCGGTGAACCTAAGCGGGGAAAGCCTGGGCGTTTACTGGAGCATGACCCATGAACAGGGCTGGCACCTGGACGCCGTGGCCATGGGCTCGCGCATCGATGTGCTGGGACGTGGCGAGAACGGCCAGCGCGTGGACGACAACGGCCATGCGATGACCTTTTCGGTGGAAGGTGGTTACCCGATTCGCCTGGGTGGCAACTGGGTGATCGAACCCCAGGCACAGTTGATCAACCAACAGTTCTTCCCCGGGAACCAGGTGCAGGAAGAAACCCTGCAGGCCTTTGACAGCCAGCCGAGCTGGAGTGGCCGGGTGGGTGCGAAATTGTCCGGGCGCTACGAAGTGCGCGGCATGCCGATTGAACCCTATGTGCGGACCAACGTGTGGTATGACTTCAGCAATGCCGACGAGGTGAAGCTGGACCAGGTCGACAAGATCTCCAGCTCGCGCTACTCGACCACGGTGGAATTGGGGTTGGGGTTGGTGGCGCGGGTGACGCCTTCGGTGGCCTTGTTTGTGAGCGCAGATTACAGCAGTGACGTGGATGACAATGATTTGAATGGGCTGATTGGTAGCCTTGGGGTGAGGATGCGGTGGTAGAGGCAGGCCCGGCCTCATCGCGATTAAGCTCGCGCCTACAGGGGTGTGCGATACCTGTAGGAGCGAGCTTGCTCGCGATGAGACCGGGACAGCCAGCCAACTAGATGGGCTTGAGCACCAATACCCCAAGCGGAGGCAAGTTCAACGCCAGCGACAGCGGCTGCCCATGGCTGGCCACTGCCTCACTGGCCACCGCGCCCAGGTTACCCACATTGGAACCTGCGTAAAGCTCGGCATCACTGTTCAACAACTCCTGCCAACGCTCACCAAACGGCACGCCAATCCGATACCCCTCACGCGGCACCGGGGTGAAGTTGGCCACCACCAGCACCGGCTCGCCACTGCTGCTCCAGCGCAGCCAGGCGTACACGCTGTTCTGCGCATCATCACCGATCAACCACTGGAAGCCCTGCGGCTGACAGTCCTGCTCATGCAGTGCGGGCACCTCGCGGTACAGCCGGTTGAGATCGCTTACCAGCCGCTGCACACCTTGGTGCTCGGGGTACTGCAACAGGTACCAGTCCAGTTCGCTGTCATGGTTCCACTCACGCCACTGGCCGAACTCGCAGCCCATGAACAGCAGCTTCTTGCCCGGGTGCGCCCACATGAAGGTGAGGTAGGCACGCAGGTTGGCGAACTTCTGCCAGCGGTCGCCGGGCATCTTGTCGATCAGCGAATGCTTGCCATGCACCACTTCGTCGTGGGAGATGGGCAGGATGAAGTGCTCGGAGTAGGCATAGATCAGCCCGAAGCTCATCTCGTTGTGGTGGTAGGTGCGGTGCACCGGGTCGTTCTGGATGTAATGCAGGGTGTCGTGCATCCAGCCCATGTTCCACTTGTAGGCAAAGCCCAGCCCGCCTTGCTGGGTCGGCTGGCTGACACCAGGCCAGGCGGTGGATTCCTCGGCGATGATGAGCGCGCCCGGGGCCTCGTGGGCGGCCACGCCGTTGAGGTGACGGATGAAGTCGATGGCTTCCAGGTTCTCGCGCCCGCCGTAGCGGTTGGGCACCCACTCGCCGGCCTTGCGCGAGTAGTCGCGGTACAGCATGGAAGCCACCGCATCGACCCGCAAGCCGTCGATGTGGAAGTGCTTCAACCAGTGCAGGGCCGAGGCCATCATGAAGCCGCGCACTTCGTTGCGGCCCAGGTTGTAGATCAGGGTGTTCCAGTCCTGGTGGTAGCCTTCCAGGGGGTTGTCGTATTCGTACAGGGCGGTGCCGTCGAAGCGCGCCAGGCCGTGTTCATCGGTGGGGAAATGCGCGGGCACCCAGTCCAGCAGCACGCCAATGCCGCCTTGGTGGCAGGCATCGACGAAGGCGGCGAAGTCCTCGGCACTGCCGTAGCGAGAAGTAGGCGCGAACATCGACAGCGGCTGGTAGCCCCAGGAGCCGCCGAACGGATGCTCCATGATCGGCAGCAGTTCGATGTGGGTGAAGCCCAGTTGCTGTACGTAAGGCACCAGGCGCTCGGCCAGTTCGCGCCAGTTGTAATAGCGCCCGACTTCGCCCGCTTCATCCAGCTCGCAGCGCCACGACCCAGGGTGCAGCTCGTAGATCGACAGCGGCGCGTTGTAGGTATGGCGCTGCGCGCGCTGTGCCATCCAGTCGTGGTCCTGCCAGTCGTGGCTCAGCGCATGGGCGACCTTGGACGCGGTGCTCGGCGGCAATTCGGTGGCGCGGGCCAGCGGGTCGGCCTTCAGCGGCAGAATCCCCTCCTTGCCCAGCACCTCGAACTTGTAGGTTTCGCCCACGCCCAGGCGCGGCACGAACAGCTCCCACACCCCGGCGCTGTGGCGCAGGCGCATGGGGTGGCGGCGGCCGTCCCAATTGTTGAAATCACCGACGACCGACACCCTGCGGGCATTGGGCGCCCACACCGAGAAGCACACGCCGTCGATGCCTTCGACCTGGATCGGCTGGGCGCCGAAACGCCCGGACAAATCGCGATGGTTGCCCTCGGCGAACAGGTACAGGTCCATGTCGCCAAGCTGTGGGCCAAAGCTGTAAGGGTCTTCAGTCACCTGCTCGCCGCCGGCCCAGCCGATGTGCAACAGGTAGGGCTGTGCCTCATCAAGGTGCGCGCTGAACAACCCGGGCAGGCTACCCTGCTCCATTTCGGCGAGGATGCGCCCGTCATGCCGCGCCAGGATGCGCACATTCAGGGCATTGGGCAGAAAGGCGCGAACCACCTGCCCGCCCGCACCGTCACCATGGGGGCCGAGTACCGCAAATGGATCGGCGTGTTCGGCGCGGGCCAGGGCGTCGAGGTCCCGTTGCCGAAGGCCACCGTTTTCACGCGTTGTAACGTTCATTCTGACTCTCCCCAGGTACCGAATCGTCCATGCAGGCCATGCAAAGGCACGGCCAGCCAGCTTGGACGGTTCTCGGCTTCGTATGTAATTTCGTAGGCAGCTTTTTCCAGGCAGAACAGTTCCAGTGCGGCGCGCTCGCCCTGGGCCTGTTGCCAGGCATGGGGCATGGCGGCGGTGGCCAGGCCGTAGGCTTCGACGAAGGCGTGGCGCGACTGATGCAGGTACTGCCGGGCAACCCGCTGACGCGCCTGGCGCGCCGGGCCGGAAAGGTCGACCGCAGACGCGCTGCGCAAGATCATGGCAGCAGCATAGTCGAAGGATCGCAGCACGCCGCTCACATCCTTGTACGGGCTGTGTTTTGCCCGCCTCGCCTCCAGCGGTCGGGACGGTTCGCCTTCGAAATCGATCAGGTAGGCATCGCCCTGCACCACCAGCACCTGGCCCAAGTGCAGGTCGCCATGCACGCGCATCAGCAGGCCACCTTGGGCCTGCCCGGCCAGCTGGCTGATGTGTTGGGCCAGGCCGTCACGTTGTTGCTGCAGGTCGTCGACCAAGGCCTGGCTGTCGCTGTCAAGGTTGTCGCGGTGCTGGGCCAGCAAGTCGAGGGCACGGGTCAGTTCGGCGCTGATCTGCGTGGCCCAGTGCTGGCTGTCGCTGGCATCGCTGGGGCGCGGGCGGAACGCCTCATCGTCAGTGGGTGCCGCCAACAGCAGGTGCATTTCACCCAAGCGCTGGCCAAGCAAGGCCGCGAAACCGCTGAGTTCGGCCAGCGCGTCGGTGTGCGGCTCGGCATCATTGGCGGTGGGCTCCATCTGGTCGCGGATCGCCCGCTCCAGGGTGTTCTGGGTCCAGGCCCAGGCATCGCCCTGGTTGTTCAGGTAGCCCTGGGCAATCATCAGCAAATGGGGCGCATGTTGTTCGTCCACCCGGCTGACCCAGGCCAGCAACGGCGAGATATTGGCAAAGCCGGCAGCGGTGAGGTAGGCACTCATTTCCAGTTCGGGGTGGATACCCGGGTTGACCCGGCGGATCAGCTTGAGCACCACCCGGTCGCCGATCACCACCGAGCTGTTGGACTGTTCGGCGCTGAGGTAGCGCACTGCACTTTCGTCGTTCAACGCCAGGCCTGCCAACGGCTCCGTGCTTTCGAAACGCAGCTCACCCTCGCCGTTGCCACACGGCAGGCGCATGCCCTCCTGGCAGGCGCGCAGCACGGCGCGGATGAAGGGTTCGAGGACGAAGGCATCGGTGATCAGGCCGACCTGATGGGCGCGGCGCACCCGCGACAGGGCCAGTTGCTGCGGCAGCGCGGTGTTGATGTCCTCTTCGCGCAACAGGCCGAACGGCAGCTGATACCGATTGGCCGTGCCGTCGCCGAGCACTTCGATTTCGCTGAGCAGAACTGGCGTGGTGGCGGTGCCGAAGCGTACGCCATAGCACAGCCTGACTGCGTCGATTGGCCCTTCCTTGCCGGCGAACCAGCGCCGTTTTGGCAAGTATTGCGGCAGGATGCTGTTCTGAAGGGTGTCGCTTGACGGAGCTTCCAGCAATTCTTCCATGCGTTTGCGCAGCACTAGCGTAGTCAATTCGGGTAACCCCTCAGTGGCCTGGACGTGCCAGCTGGGCATGCGGTCGTGCGAAGCCAGCAGGAACCAGTAGAAGGCATAGGGTGGCAAGGTGAGCAGGAACGGCAACTGGCCAATCGGCGGGAAGGCGCTACCGCCGAGCATCTCCACCGGCACTTTGTCGGCGTAGTGTGACAATTCCAGTTCGGCGGCCTGGGCGGCACGGGAAACGTTGGCCACGCACAGGATCACCTCGGTATTGCCATCGGCATCGGTGTGCTCGCGGATATAGGCGAGGATACGCCGGTTGCTGGGCGTGAGCGTGCGCAAGCTGCCACGACCAAAGGCCTTCTGCTGCTTGCGCACCGCCAGCATGCGCCGCGTCCAGTTCAACAGCGAATGCGGGTCGTGGCTCTGGGCTTCGACGTTGACGGTCTGGTAGCCGTACAGCGGGTCCATGATCGGCGGCAACACCAGGCGCTGCGGGTCGGCGCGCGAAAAGCCGCCGTTGCGGTCTGGCGACCACTGCATGGGCGTGCGCACGCCATCGCGATCACCCAGGTAGATGTTGTCACCCATGCCCAGTTCGTCGCCGTAGTACAAGGTCGGCGTCCCGGGCATCGACAGCAGCAAGCTGGTGAGTAGCTCGATACGCCGGCGGTCACGCTGCAGCAGTGGCGCCAGGCGCCGGCGGATGCCTAAGTTGATGCGGGCGCGGCGGTCTTCGGCGTAGTAGTTCCACAGGTAGTCGCGCTCGCGGTCGGTGACCATTTCCAGGGTCAGCTCATCGTGGTTGCGCAGGAAGATCGCCCATTGGCAGTTGGCGGGGATTTCCGGCGTCTGGCGCAGGATGTCGGTGATCGGAAAACGATCTTCCATGGCCAGGGCCATGTACATGCGCGGCATCAGCGGGAAATGGAAGGCCATATGGCACTCGTCGCCTTCGCCTTCGCCGAAGTACGGGCGGGTGTCCTCGGGCCACTGGTTGGCCTCGGCCAGCAGCATGCGGTCGGGGTAGTTGGCGTCGATTTCGGCGCGGATGGCCTTCAGGACATCGTGGGTTTCGGCGAGGTTTTCGTTGTTGGTGCCATCACGTTCGATCAAGTAGGGGATGGCATCCAGGCGCAGGCCGTCGACGCCCAGATCGAGCCAGAAACGCATAACGCCGATCACCGCCTTGAGCACTTGGGGATTGTCGAAATTGAGGTCGGGCTGGTGCGAATAGAAGCGGTGCCAGAAGTACTGGCCGGCGACCGGGTCCCAGGTCCAGTTGGACTTTTCAGTGTCGAGAAAGATGATGCGCGTGCCGTCGTACTTCTGGTCATCGTCCGACCACACGTAGAAGTCCCTTGCCTTGCTGCCGCGCTTGGCATGGCGGGCACGCTGGAACCACGGGTGCTGGTCGCTGGTGTGGTTGATGACCAGTTCGGTGATCACCCGCAGGCCGCGCTTGTGGGCCTCGGCGATGAAACGGCGGGCGTCTGCCAGGCTGCCGTAATCAGGGTGCACGGCCTTGTATTCGGCGATGTCGTAGCCGTCATCGCGCCGTGGCGAGGGGTAGAACGGCAGCAGCCACAGGGTGTTGACGCCCAGCTCGGCGATGTAGTCGAGCTTGCTGATCAGGCCGGCGAAGTCGCCGATGCCGTCGTTGTTCGAATCGAAGAACGACTTGATGTGCAGCTGGTAGATGACGGCGTCCTTGTACCACAGCGGGTCGTCGATGAAGGCTGCCGGGCGGGAACGCTTGGCCATGGGTGACTCCTTTCTATCCTTTGTTGCTCTAGCCCTGATGCAAAAGCAACTGACTGGACACGATCCCTATGAGAGCGGGCGTGTGTACCTTGCTAGCGGGCGTTTTCGATACGCCAGATACCGAATGGCTGGTGCCAGGGCTCGATGCGCATGAACTGGGTCTTGCCATACCACGACCAGCGGTGGCCGTTCATCAGGTCTTCGCCATGGGTTTCGGCGTTGTCGTCCAGGCCCAGCTCCCACAGCGGCAGCTCGAAATGCGCCTCCTGGGCGTTGTGCGGATCGAGGCTGATTGCCACCAGGATGTAGTTGTCGCGCTCGGGCGTGCGTTTGGCGAAGTACAGGATGTTGTCGTTCCAGCAGTTGAAGAACGCCACGCCCAGGTGGGTCTGCAAGGCGCGGTTCTGGCGGCGGATGCGGTTGAGCTGGGCGATCTCGGCAATGATGTTGCCAGGCTGGGTGAAATCCCGTGGGCGGATTTCGTATTTCTCCGAATCCAGGTACTCCTCCTTGCCCGGCAGCGGCGTGCCTTCGCACAGTTCGAAGCCCGAATACATGCCCCACAGCCCCGAGCCCATGGTGGCCAGTGCGGCGCGGATGAGGAAGCCGGCGCGGCCGGAGGTGTGCAGGAAGTACGGGTTGATATCCGGCGTGTTGACGAAAAAGTTGGGCCGGTAGCACTGGCTCCACGGCGGCTGGTTGAGCTGCTCGTAGAATTCGCGCAGCTCCTGTTTGGTGTTACGCCAAGTGAAGTAGGTATAGCTTTGCGCATAGCCGACCTTGCCCAGCCGCGCCATCATGGCAGGCCGGGTGAAGGCCTCGGCAAGGAAGATCACGTCCGGGTGCCGGGCGCGCACGTCGGCAATCAGCCATTGCCAGAACGGCAGCGGTTTGGTGTGCGGGTTGTCGACGCGGAAGGTTTTTACGCCCTCCTCTACCCAGCCGATGATCACATCGCGCAGGGCCAGCCACAGGCTCGGCACTGCGTCGGGGGCGTAGAAGTCGACGTTGACGATGTCCTGGTATTTTTTTGGCGGGTTCTCGGCATAGCGGATGGTGCCGTCCGGACGCCAGCTGAACCAGCCTGGGTGCTCCTTGAGCCAGGGGTGGTCCTGAGAGCACTGGATGGCGAAGTCGAGGGCGATTTCCAGGCCATGCTCGGCAGCCGCAGCCACCAAGCGGCGGAAGTCGTCGCGGCTGCCCAGCTGCGGGTGGATCGCATCGTGGCCACCTTCGGCGCTGCCGATGGCGTAAGGGCTGCCCGGGTCGCCCGGCTGGGCCGTGAGTGCGTTGTTGCGGCCTTTGCGATGTTGCATGCCAATGGGGTGGATGGGCGGGAAGTACAGCACGTCGAAGCCCATGTCGCGGATCATCGGCAGGCGTTCGTGCACATCGTTGAACGTGCCGTGGCGCTTGGGGTCGTCAGTGATCGAGCGTGGGAACAACTCGTACCAGCTGGCAAACTGGGCTGCCGGGCGGTCAACATCAACGGGGAATTCACGGCTGCGAGCCAAGTAGCTGCGGTGTTCGGCCTCACTCATCAGGCGTGCGGTGGTCGGGTCGAGAAACAGCGCTACCTGGTCGTCGGTACCGAGTGTGGCCAGGCGCTGCTGCGTGTCCTGTAGCGCTTCACGCAGGGCGCCTTTGCACAGATCGATGCCTTTGCCCAGCATCAACCGGCCCTCTTCCAGCTCCAGCGTTACCTCGACACCGGCGTGGTACTTTTTCTCCAGGTCGTAGCAATAGGTGGCGAACGGGTCGACCCAGGCTTCGATGCTGAACAGGTGTGGGCCCAGCTCGGTGGGGGTGAACTCGGCCAGCCAAAGGTCGTTGCCCGGTGAGTGCATGGGCACGCAATGCCAGCGGCGGCTATTGGCCTTGCGCCAGCTGAGCATCACCGCCAGGCGGTCGTGGCCATCGCAATAGACGTTGCTGCTGACCGCCACCGGCTGGCCGCTGATGGCCTTGGCGGCGAAGGTGCCTGCTTCGAGAACGGGTTGGGTGTCTTCGATCACGATACGCGGCGCCAGCAGCGCCTGGGACAAGCTGATGGCCTGATCCGCGTGATCATTCGCCGTGGGCACGCTTTCAAAGGGCTCGTTACGTGACATCGACCTTGCTCCCTCAGGCTGGTGGCGGTAAGGGTTCAGAGCCGGGCACAGGCGTGGGGTTCAAAAAAATTGAGCGAACGGCAGCTGCGCGAAGTCGAAGCCTGCAGCACCTCTTCATTCACCCACGCGAGGTCAGGCCATGAACATTCCCATTCCACCGGAAACCCCCGATCCCAACATCGACGACCCCAGCTTGCCGCCGCCCGTGCCGGAAGAAGAACCGGACGAACTGCCGATCAAGCCGACGGTGCCACCGACGGTGGGCGATCCGCCGAATCAGGAGCCACCGGTGAAAGCCTAAGGGTAGACCACTGCACCTGATATTTTTGCCAGTAGCGGTGCCGACGGGTTGTGCTGAAGATTGAGGCATTCGATTGCACAACTCGAGCCGCCTTTATCGTGGCCCCCGCAACCCGTCGGAAACGATCTTACATTCAGAGAAGCAATTCTATCAGAGGCGCTTACCAATGACTGAACACTACTTCTATCGTGGGACTAACCTTGTCACAACACTGCAGCCTTTTAATAATACTACTGTATTTTCCCATGACCGTAAGACCATGGCCTTTCTGAAGGCTTCTCCCGTCCAACCGTCCATTGCCTTAGTCGCAGTAGATAGCCAGAGGTCGCCAGCTCAATGCAATTCCATGGCGGCAAATCAACAAATCATATTCAGCGTGTACGGGCATGCACCGGGGAACAATTTAATGCCGGTCGCATTCAAGGGGGAGCGGCTTGATCCTTTAAGTTGCAGCTATTTACTCGGGATGGGATATCGTAGTTACAGCCCGGTTTTGATGAGATTCGCCAGCCCCGATGTTGACAGTCCGTTCGACCGCGGAGGTCTTAACCCCTATGCTTTTGTATTGGGCGACCCAGTAAATTACAGCGACCCTGATGGGCACGGAATCGGTGTATTTATCCAGCCACAATTGAAAATTGTCCGCCCCTACACTACATTCGGAAAGCCTAGACGAGACAACAAACATCTCAAGGACATTGTCGTGACCAGCGGCAGAGAATTTGGCCAAAGTGAGTATACGATGGACGTCATTTTTGGCCACGGCGACGGAACAAAAGTGGGAGGCTTGACACCCACCGCTTTAAAAGAGCAACTAAAAGCAAATAATGCCCCGCTTTCTAAAGGCCCGATTCATCTTATCGCCTGTATGGCAGGCGCAACGGCGGCGACACATGGCGACGGTTTTCCAAAGGTCGCATACGGCCAACAGTTTGCCAACATTATGAAAAGGCCGGTAACCACATATACCGAACCTGTAATTTTTGACTTAGGTCTTAATCCCTCACTCACAATGATTGACTTGGAGCTTCAGGAGTCAAGCTATCTGTTTTCAAACCCGGTTACTTTCTACCCCGACAAGCGAGGCAAGGAATCTGGTAGCGGACTGCTACGAAGGCTCGTATCGAACCTTCGCGCCTAGTCGCGAGTAAGCGCACGCTTACACGTATTCACAGTCATCTGGCCAAGTGAGCCCTGCATGGACTTACCCGCGCCGGTACCCTTTATGCCGAATTTCAGCCCGATGGCACAGCCGAAATCTCCGCCACACTGATCTCCCGCATGCGGAACTTCTGCACCTTGCCCGTCACCGTCATCGGGTATTCGTCAACGAAACGGATATGCCGTGGCACCTTGAAGTGTGCGATGCGTGCCTTGCACCAGCCCTGCAGCTCTTCCACGGTGGCGCTGTGCCCGGGGTGCAGCTTGATCCAGGCCACAATCTCTTCGCCGTATCGGCTGCACGGAATGCCGATCACCTGCGCATCGGCCACCGCCGGGTGGGTGTAGAAGAACTCTTCCAGTTCACGCGGGTAAATGTTCTCACCGCCGCGAATGATCATGTCCTTGTTGCGCCCGACGATGCGCACGTAACCGTGCGCGTCCATCACCGCCAGGTCGCCCGAGTGCATCCACCCCGCCGGGTCGATGGCGCCCGCCGTGGCTTGGGGGTTGTTCCAGTAACCCAGCATCACGCTGTAACCACGGGTGCACAGCTCGCCGATCTCACCGCGCGGGACGATGCAGCCGTCGGCGTCCACCAGTTTGTTCTCCAGCTGCGGCTGGGTGCGGCCGACGGTGGTCACGCGTAGCTCCAACTCATCGTCGGGGCCGGTTTGCAGCGATACCGGGCTGGTTTCGGTCATGCCATAGGCAATTTGCACTTCGGCCATGTGCATCTGGTCGATGACCCGGCGCATGACTTCGATCGGGCAAGTGGCACCGGCCATGATGCCGCTGCGCAGGGTCGACAGGTCCATGCCTTGGCGAGCCGGGTGGTCGAGCATGGCGATGAACATGGTCGGCACGCCGTACAGGATGCTGGCACGCTCCTCGGCCACAGCGCGCAGGGTGAGTTCGGCGTCGAAGGCATCGTTGGGGTAGATCATGGTGCTGCCGTGGGTGATGCAACCGAGGTTGGCCATGACCATGCCGAAGCAGTGATACAGCGGCACCGGGATCACCATGCGGTCGCGCTCGGTCAGGCCCAGGCTTTCGCCGACCATGAAGCCGTTGTTGAGGATGTTGTAGTGGCTGAGCGTGGCGCCCTTGGGCGCGCCGGTGGTGCCGGAGGTGTACTGGATGTTCACCGGCTGGTCGAACTGCAGGCTTTGCTGACGAGCGGTGTAGGCCTCTGTCGAGGTCTGCCCTGCCCTCTCAGCCAGCGCCTGCCAGGGCAGGAAGCCGGCAGGCGGGTTGGCCGCCAGGCTGATGACCCCGCGCAACTCGGGCAGGCGTTCGCACGCCAGTTCGCCTGGCGTGGCACTGGCCAGCTCCGGCGCCAGTTCCTGGACCATGGCGTGATAATCGGAGGTCTTGAAGGCATCGGCGCACACCAGCCAGCAGCAGCCGGACTGGCGCAACACGTATTCCAGTTCGCCCACGCGGTAGGCGGGGTTGATGTTGACGAGAATGGCGCCGACCTTGGCGCTGGCCAGTTGCAGGATGCACCACTGCGCGCAGTTGGGTGACCAGATGCCGACCCGGTCCCCGGTGTTGACGCCCAGGGCCATCAGGGCGCGGGCATGGGTATCGACCTGCTCGGCCAGCTGTCGCCAGCTGTAGCGAAAGCCCTGATGACGCGACACCAGTGCCTCGCCGTCAGTACAACGGGCCACCGTGGCATCGAAGGCCTGGCCGATGGTCTGGGTCAGCAAGGCTTGGTCCTGGCGACCGCGGGTATAGCTCGGTTGACTCATGGGTGTCCCTTCTTGTGGTTGTTCTGGGCACGGCTGAAGCAGCGGGAATACTCTGGCGCAGATTTACGTTTACGTAAAGGTGACGAGCAGATTGACAGTCATCGCACACAGGTTTACGTTAACGTAAAGGTGATCAACAGCACAGGGCCGGTGTAAAGGCCTTGAGCTACGGTGTAACCCAATTTCAAGAACAAGAAGGTGCCCCAGCATGCATTACCCCTCCCTGAACTTCGCCCTGGGCGAAACCATCGACATGCTCCGCGACCAGGTCCGCGCCTTCGTCGCGACCGAACTGGCCCCGCGCGCCGCACAAATCGACCACGACAACCTGTTCCCTGCCGACATGTGGCGCAAGTTCGGCGACATGGGCCTGCTGGGCATCACCGTGTCGGAAGAGTACGGCGGCGCAGGCCTGGGCTACCTGGCCCACGTGGTGTCGATGGAAGAAATCAGCCGTGGCTCAGCCTCGGTGGCACTGTCCTACGGGGCCCATTCCAACCTGTGCGTCAACCAGATCAACCGCAACGGCACCCATGAGCAGAAGCTCAAGTACCTGCCCAAGCTGATCAGCGGCGAGCACATCGGCGCACTGGCCATGAGCGAGCCCAACGCCGGCTCCGACGTCGTGTCGATGAAGCTGCGTGCCGAGAAGCGCGGCGACCACTATGTGCTCAACGGCAGCAAGACCTGGATCACCAACGGCCCCGACGCCAACACCTACGTGATCTATGCCAAGACCGACCTGGACAAAGGCCCGCACGGCATCACCGCCTTCATCGTCGAACGTGACTGGAAAGGTTTCAGCCGCAGCAACAAGTTCGACAAACTGGGCATGCGCGGTTCCAACACCTGCGAGCTGTTCTTCGACGGTGTGGAAGTGCCGCAAGAGAACATTCTCGGCCAGCTCAACGGTGGCGTGCGCGTGCTGATGAGCGGCCTGGACTACGAGCGCGTGGTGCTGTCCGGCGGCCCGACCGGCATCATGCAAAGCTGCATGGACCTGGTGGTCCCCTACATTCATGACCGCAAGCAGTTCGGCCAGAGCATCGGCGAGTTCCAGCTGATCCAGGGCAAGATCGCCGACATGTACACCCAGCTCAACGCCAGCCGTGCCTACCTGTACGCCGTGGCCCAGGCTTGCGACCGTGGCGAGACCACCCGCAAGGACGCCGCCGGGGTCATCCTGTACACCGCCGAACGCGCCACGCAAATGGCCCTGGAGGCGATCCAGATTCTCGGTGGCAACGGCTACATCAACGAATTCCCGGCCGGCCGCCTGCTGCGCGACGCCAAGCTGTACGAAATCGGTGCCGGCACCAGCGAAATCCGCCGGATGCTGATCGGCCGCGAACTGTTCAACGAAACCCGCTGAACATAAAGGACGGGCGCACATGGCTACCTTGCACACCCAGATCAACCCGCGTTCGGCGGAGTTCGCCGGCAACAGCGCGGCCATGCTTGAACAGGTCCAGGCCCTGCGCGGCCTGCTTGCCCAGGTGGCCCAGGGCGGCGGGCCCAAAGCCCAGGAGCGGCACACTTCACGCGGCAAATTGCTGCCGCGCGAGCGCATCGACCGCCTGCTGGACCCAGGCTCGCCGTTCCTCGAAATCGGCCAGCTGGCCGCCCATGAGGTGTACGGCGAAGACGTGCCGGCTGCGGGCGTGATTGCGGGTATCGGCCGCGTCGAAGGCGTGGAATGCATGATCGTGGCCAACGACGCCACGGTGAAGGGCGGTTCGTACTACCCGCTGACGGTGAAAAAGCACCTGCGCGCGCAGGCCATCGCCCTGCAAAACCGTCTGCCATGCATTTACCTGGTGGACTCGGGCGGCGCCAACCTGCCGCGCCAGGACGAAGTATTCCCGGACCGCGAGCACTTCGGCCGGATCTTCTTCAACCAGGCCAACATGAGCGCGCAGGGCATCCCGCAGATCGCCGTGGTGATGGGTTCGTGTACCGCTGGCGGTGCGTATGTGCCGGCCATGGCCGACGAAGCGATCATGGTACGCCAACAGGCAACGATCTTCCTCGCCGGCCCACCGCTGGTAAAAGCCGCCACCGGTGAGGTGGTCAGCGCCGAAGACCTCGGCGGCGCCGATGTGCACTGCCGCACCAGCGGCGTGGCCGACCACTATGCCGACAACGACGAACACGCCCTGGCGATCGCCCGGCGCAGCGTGGCCAACCTCAACTGGCACAAGCTGGGCAAGCTGCAGCGCCTGGCCCCGGTGGCGCCGCTGTATGCGGCCGACGAGCTGTATGGCGTAGTGCCGGCCGATGCCAAGCAACCGTTCGATGTACGTGAGGTGATCGCTCGGCTGGTCGATGGCTCGGTGTTCGATGAGTTCAAGGCGCTGTTCGGCACCACCCTGGTGTGCGGTTTCGCCCACCTGCATGGCTACCCGGTGGCGATTTTGGCCAACAATGGCATCCTGTTCGCCGAAGCCGCGCAAAAAGGCGCGCACTTCATCGAACTGGCCTGCCAGCGCGGCATCCCGCTGCTGTTCCTGCAGAACATCACCGGCTTCATGGTCGGCAAGAAGTACGAAGAAGGCGGCATCGCCAAGCACGGTGCCAAGTTGGTGACCGCCGTGGCCTGCGCCCAGGTGCCCAAGTTCACGGTCATCATCGGCGGCAGCTTCGGCGCTGGCAACTATGGCATGTGTGGCCGCGCCTACGACCCGCGTTTCCTGTGGATGTGGCCCAACGCACGCATTGGCGTGATGGGCGCCGAACAGGCCGCAGGCGTGCTGGCCCAGGTCAAGCGCGAGCAAAGTGAGCGTAGCGGCCAGCCGTTCAGTGCCGAGGACGAGGCCAGGCTCAAGCAGCCGATCCTCGACCAGTACGAGCACCAGGGCCACCCCTACTACTCCAGCGCTCGCCTGTGGGACGACGGCGTCATCGACCCGGCACAAACCCGCGACGTGCTTGGCCTGGCGTTGTCTGCCGCGCTGAACGCGCCGATCGAACAGAGCCGCTTCGGCATTTTCCGGATGTGACCCATGAGCGATTTCAGCACCCTCGAAGTGATCCGCGACCCACGCGGTTTCGCCACCCTGTGGCTGAGCCGCGAGGACAAGAACAACGCCTTCAATGCGCAGATGATCCGCGAGCTGATCGTGGCCATCGACCAGTTGGCCGAAGACGCCAGCCTGCGTTTCGTGCTGCTGCGCGGCCGTGGCCGGCACTTCAGCGCCGGCGCCGACCTGGCCTGGATGCAGCAATCGGCGCAGCTGGATTTCAACACCAACCTGGATGATGCCCACGAACTGGGCGAACTGATGTACGCACTGCACCGCCTCAAGGCCCCTACCCTGGCCGTGGTGCAAGGTGCAGCCTTTGGCGGCGCGCTGGGCCTGATCAGTTGCTGCGACATGGCCATTGGCGCCGAAGACGCCCAGCTGTGCCTGTCGGAAGTACGTATCGGCCTGGCCCCGGCGGTCATCAGCCCGTTCGTGGTCAAAGCGATGGGGGAACGCGCCACACGCCGCTATGCCCTCACTGCCGAGCGTTTCAGTGGCGTGCGGGCCCGCGAGCTGGGCTTGTTGGCGGAGGTGTATCCGGCCAGCGAACTGGACGCTCAGATCGAGTCCTGGGTAACCAACCTGCTGCAGAACAGCCCGCAGGCGTTGCGCGCCACCAAGGACCTGCTGCGCGAAGTGGACGACGGCGAACTCAGCCCGGCCCTGCGTCGCTACTGCGAGAACACCATCGCCCGTATCCGCGTCAGCGCCGAAGGCCAGGAAGGCCTGCGCGCCTTCCTGGAAAAACGCCGCCCCGCCTGGCAAACCGATGACAAGAAGGAGCCGCGCCCATGAGCCGCCCCGTTTTGACCACCCTGCTGGTCGCCAACCGCGGCGAAATCGCCTGCCGGGTAATGCGTACCGCCAAGGCCATGGGCCTGACCACCGTCGCCGTGCACAGCGCCACCGACCGTGACTCACGGCACAGCCGCGAAGCGGATATCCGCGTTGACCTGGGAGGCACCAAGGCCGCCGAAAGCTACCTGCTGGTCGACAAACTGTTGGCCGCCGCCAAGGCCAGTGGCGCCCAGGCCATCCACCCGGGCTATGGCTTCCTGTCCGAGAACGCAGGCTTCGCACGCGCCATCGAACAGGCCGGGCTGATCTTCCTCGGCCCACCGGCCAGCGCCATCGATGCCATGGGCAGCAAGTCGGCAGCCAAGGCGCTGATGGAGGCTGCCGGGGTGCCGCTGGTGCCGGGCTACCACGGTGAAGCGCAGGACGTGGACACCTTCCGCGCCGCTGCCGAACGCATTGGCTACCCGGTGCTGCTCAAGGCCAGTGCCGGCGGCGGCGGCAAGGGCATGAAAGTGGTCGAGGAAGAAAGCCAGCTGGCCGACGCCCTGGCTTCCGCCCAGCGTGAAGCACAGTCGTCGTTCGGCGATGCGCGCATGCTGGTTGAAAAGTACGTGCTCAAGCCTCGCCACGTAGAGATCCAGGTGTTCGCCGACCAGCACGGCAACTGCCTTTACCTCAACGAACGCGACTGCTCCATTCAGCGCCGCCACCAGAAAGTGGTCGAAGAAGCCCCTGCTCCCGGCCTGTCACCTGAACTGCGCCGGGCCATGGGTGAGGCGGCAGTACGCGCAGCCCAGGCCATCGGCTATGTAGGAGCCGGTACCGTAGAGTTTCTGCTCGACGCTCGCGGTGAGTTCTTCTTCATGGAGATGAACACCCGTCTGCAGGTAGAACACCCGGTCACCGAGGCCATCACCGGCTTGGACCTGGTGGCCTGGCAGATTCGCGTGGCCTGCGGTGAGGCGTTGCCGATTACCCAGGAACAGGTGCCGCTGATCGGCCATGCCATCGAAGTGCGCTTGTATGCCGAGGACCCGGCCAACGAATTCCTGCCGGCGACCGGCAAGCTGGCGCTGTACCGTGAGTCGGCGCCGGGTGAAGGCCGGCGGGTGGACAGTGGGGTCAGTGAAGGTGACGTGGTGTCGCCGTTCTACGACCCGATGCTGGGCAAGCTGATCGCCTGGGGCGAGGACCGCGAACAGGCCCGCCTGCGCTTGCTGGCCATGCTCGACGAGTTCGCCATTGGCGGGCTGAAAACCAACATCGCCTTCCTGCGCCGCATTCTGGCCCACCCGGCATTTGCTGACGCTGAGTTGGATACCGGCTTCATTCCGCGTCACCAGGAGGTGTTGCTACCAGCGCCAAACGCACTGCCGGCCAGCTTCTGGGAGGCAGCAGCCGAAGCCTGGCTGCAATGCCAGGCCGGGCATCAGCGTGAGGACGACCGCCGTTCGCCGTGGGGTGAGCGCAACGGCTTGCGCTTGGGCCTGCCGGCACGCACCAGCCTGCACTTGGTAAGCAGCGGGCAGGACCAGGCGGTTGCCCTGGAGCGCAGCGCTACGTCCACCTACCAGCTGGTGGGCGAACAGCTGGTGCATGACCAGGCCGGTGTGCGCCGCCAGCACCTGGCGATCCGCCGGGGTGGCACGCTTTACCTGCACTGGGATGGCGAGATGCACGCCATTGAGGCCTTCGACCCGATTGCCGAAGCCGAGGCCAGCCACAGCCATCAGGGCGGCTTGGGCGCGCCCATGAACGGCAGCATCGTGCGGGTACTGGTCGAGCCGGGGCAAGTGGTGGAAGCAGGTGCCGCGCTGGTGGTGCTGGAGGCCATGAAGATGGAGCACAGCATTCGTGCGCCGCATGGCGGGACAGTGAAAGCGTTGTTCTGCCAGGAAGGGGATATGGTCAGCGAAGGGACGGTGTTGGTCGAGCTGACAGAGTGAGGTCAGCGGGGGCTGCTTTGCAGCCCCTTCATTCTAGAAGGCACCGTGCACTCGCACGACCACTCCGAGAAACTCGCAACCTTCTTCACAGAGCAGCGTCGGGTAGTTGTTATTGAGGGCCTTCAGGTACCGCTGCCCGCCGTCCTCAACCAACTCGCGAAAAATCGCGGGTTTGCCCGGCTGACGAGCGATAACCAAACGCCCCGCCTCAACCTCCACCCCAGGATCAACCAGCATCCGCATGCCCTGTGGCACACTGCGACCACTGACGGCGCTCATCGCGTCGTTCTCAACTGTCAGCCAGAATGCTTTGCCTTGGGCTAGGTAATCCGTCTGTTCGAACACGCTGGGCTCCTCAGCATCTGTAGCACCCAACTCACTCCAGTCCTTGACCGGGTAGCGGAAACACACGATGTACTGCATGAGGTCCAGGTCGTCCTCGGCATCATCCACCCCGTAGGCGCCACGCTCCTCGCCAACCTGGCCCTGAATGCGCAGCTGCAGACTGACGTTGTAATGGGGCATGCCAATCTCGACAAACGTGCGGTTCATCGACTCGATCTTCGGCTGACGCCGCTTGTTCACCCAATGCCCCACACTGCCTTGAGACACACCAACGCGCTCGGCAAGCTGCTCCTGGGTGAGCCCTAGCTCCTCCATCCGGTCGCGGACGAGGGCAATCCATTTATCCATATTCATCGCTGGCACGATACGGACTGCCTTCAAGCGCTCAATAAACATTCAGTATTATTTATCTCAACGCATAAAAATACTCTAGGTATTAGTATCGGGTTCACCCCTTTCCTTACTGGCTCTAGCAGGTATCAGGATGAAACCATCGAAAAACGACGAAACAGATCTCGACAGCGAAGCAGCCCGTCGCGCGCTCGACTACTACCTCAACCCCAACCCGCCACGCCCCACGCTGGACAACAAGATCTGGACCTTGCACGAGGGCGTAACCGGCGACCAGGCCCAGGAGCACGCCATCGCTCTGCTGCGCTGCGCTGCCGCCACCGCCCAGGAAACAGCCACCCACCAGCACGGCAGCCAGCGCGAGCTGACCTTCGCCCTGATGCACATGATGGACATGGCTCGCGCCCTGCTGGAGCACAAACGCGCCGCAGAACCGGGTTTATAGGCAAGAAAGAAGGGAGAAAACGTGATAGCCGCGTATCGGCAAAGGCCCCGATTGCCGGGCAAGGAAGCGCATCGGTAAAACTTTTTTACCGAAAGGACGAAAATTCATTTGACTGGCAAATGATAACGATTATTATTGCACTCAGCTGATCGCAAGATCCGCTGGATAACCTGGAGCTTAGGTCGCTCTCAGATTATCTCCTCATCAGGCTAATCACGGTTTTTGACCCGGCTTTTTGCCGGGTCTTTTTTTTGGCTCTTCAGGCTAATGAAGATCGTGATGGCGCGCATGATAGCAAAGGTGTTTCAGGGCGTGAACGCTCATTACAAAACTTTGCGGAATCAGCAGTTGAGAATCAATCTCGTTTCGTCTACGCTGATCACGCATCAAGGAAGATGCCCCCATCCCCTCCCCCTTTGTAGAGCAAGGAGCTGTCCATGACCCGTCTGCTACTGCCCCTTGAGCACCCAGGCCCGGTTGCCGCACATGATGCCGACCACGCCCTGCTGCATGCCCTGAAACGGCTGCCCCGGCGCGTACAGCAAGTGTTCCTGCTCAACCGCCTCGACCAGCTGGGCTTCGCCGCTATCGCTGCCCGCCTGAACCTGCCATTGGCCAGTGTCGAGCGGAACATGGAACAGGCGCTGCAGGCCGGCCGCTCGCGCCGGGATGTGCTGGCGAGTGTTGCCGGGCAATGGTATGTGCGCTTGCAAAGCCCACAGGTGACGGCTTGCGAGCGGATCGACTTTCGTCGCTGGCTGGATGCAGACCCGGCAAACTTGCAGGCGTTTCACGAGACGGAGCTGCGCTGGCGCAGCCTGCTGGCACCGGCTCGGCAGCTTGGCCACGACGGCTGGTACCGGCAAGGCCGGGCGGCGTTGTCGCTGGGCGGTTGTTCGGTTGCGGTCGGGCTGGGTGTGGCGGCGTTGGTGCTGTTTGGTTTCTGGGCTTGATCACCTCCTTAGGCTCTGTAAGAAGAGAAATGCTGGAAACACCGCATGAAACAAGCCAGCGAGACCATGGGGTGTTTGAAGGCGGGCCTGCAATCGCGGCTGAAAAAGCACCGCTATGAGCTTTTTATGAAAGCGGGTCGTTCGACTTCGATGCATCTTAGGTCCTGTGTGAAAAGTCTGAAACGAAGGTAAGGCATGGCGAAAACAGCCGAGGCGCGGCCGGATTTCGCCCGACTTTACGGGTTGCAAATGAACATTCCGAGGCTGCTCTAAACGCAGCATCACCGAGTTCAAGGCTTTTCACACAGAGTCTACTGCCCCCTATTCCGAACAGACCTAGTGTGGTGTTTCAGAAATACCACTGAAAATCATTTGCCCAGCGCTCGCGCCGCGCGAGCGACTGAGGCAAGGATGTCCTCGGCCTATTTGTGCCACCGAAATGGCTTCGGGTTCTGGTTGTAGGTTTCCAGATAGTGCTCGATCGACGCCTCCAGATCCTTAACGCTGACATGTGCCTGCCGCTTGATCCACCTCTCGCTCAGCGTTGAGAAAAACCGCTCAACCAGATTCAACCAAGACGCCGAGGTAGGCGTGAAGTGGATGTTGTAGCGCGGTCGCGCCGCAAGCCACGCCCTGACTTTGTCGGTCTTGTGAGTCGCGTAATTGTCCATGATCAGATGGATCGGCATATCGGCAGGCACTGACACATCGATCTCCCTTAGAAAGGCGAGGAACTCAATACTGCGATGTTGTCGTTTGAGTCGGCCAATCACCTCACCGGTTGCCACATCCAGGGCCGCGAACAGCGAGGTCGTTCCGTGTCGTTTGTAGTCATGTGTGCGGGTTGCAGGGTTACCTGGAGAGAGCGGTAGGCCAGGCTGTGTGCGGTTCAGCACTTGGATCTGGCTCTTCTCATCAACGCAAAGCACCAAGGCTCGTTCGGGTGGGTTCAAGTAGAACCCAACGATGTCGTGAACCTTGTCGACAAACAACGGATCAGTGGAAAGCTTGAAGGTCTTTTCCAAGTGCGGCTTGATCCCGAACGCGTGCCAGATGCGCATCACGCTTGCAGGAGAGAGGCCCGTCTCACGACTCATCCGTCGCGTGCTCCAATGACTGGAATCGTCGGGCTTACCTTGCAGCACTTGGTTTACCACTTGCTGAACTTGCTCATCGGAAATGGTGCGAGGCCGGCCAGAGCGCGGTTCATCGTTCAGCCCCAGCAGCCCCAACTTAGAGAAGCGCTGACGCCACCGTGACACAACATCCTTGCTCGTCCCCAAGCGCTGAGCGATGTCATTGCCTGACTCGCCTGCGGCACAGGCGAGGATTATCTCCGCACGCAGCCGAGCGTCTTGAGCGCCTTTACGGAGCTTGATGCGGCGTAGCAGCTCTGACTTTTCGGTTTCGGAAAGGGTAATGACGGTTGCTGGTCGACCCATGTCGATGGCCTTGGAGAGTTGGCTTCTACAGAGCCTAGCTCAGATTTTCAGCGGTATTTCTGAAACATCACACTAGATCTGCACAGTCAATAGTCACATACAAGGCTCCACTACTATAAGTGACACCTCATGTGCCCAGCAATAGGCTTAATCACTCCCGGAGAGGATCGCGCCCTTTCAGTTTGAAATGGCCATTATCATCTTTAAAATATCCTCCAACATATTCAAATTTTACCGAATTCTCTCCTCCTAATTCTGCGACCATATCTATAGGCTTTTGCTGCTCCAAACCTTTCACCGATTGTGCACGTTCGTAAACCAAATCAAATATGTCATCATGTGATTCCAAATGCTTAATTACATCATCTAAACGAAAGCTTTTCGTTGCTTCCCTTGGGGCCATTTCTTGATTTAGGCGAGAATGCAAGTGCAGGGTAGTGGTAACTCTAGCATATGGCATATGAAAGTATTGATTGAGTTTATCTTTCGTCGCATCGAAGCCAAATTTTTCTTCGAAGAACCGCTGGCTATCAGCTTTTAATTGTTTTAGCTTGGGCAAATCCTCCTTAGTCAAGTCAAGAGGAGTCGCCAAATACTTCTGCCCAATAAGCTGACCTGATTCAATCTGTAAACGCTCTGCTTTATTTTTTGCGAACCGAGCATCCTTGATTTGAGCAGCGCCAGCTGTTGGGGTTGAACTTGGCTCAACATGTTCCCCAGACAGCTTAAGCTGTTGATGTTTTGCAGCAACCTGTCTAAAGGTAGCGTAGGAATAATCATTGATTGTTCTTTTCTTTGTTTCTGCATCCACAAACGACCTTGGATGAACAAACCAACTCAAAAATGACACGCCACCCTCTTTGTGCTTCTGCTCCATAGGATTCGAAATAATATCATCGAGATTATTGACCTTATTGGTTGGATCGACCTGAGTGAAAAAATTTTTGCTACGATGAGCAACTTGCGTTGGAGCCTTAACATATGCATCCATCCAGCGAGTATCATAACCTGACGACAACGCGCTCTCTTTTTTGAGAAAATCTGGTACCGATTGGTTCGCACGATACGCATCTCTCAATCCTTTCAATTGAGTTCTTGCCGTCTCTCTATCGTCACTCAGCTTCATCAGATAGATACTCGGTGTATAGGCATACTTCTCCTCATCTCCCGGCTTGAACATAAAGCTACCATTTTGACTAATGTTTCCACGAGCTTGGTACTGATTTTTCTCTTCTTTCGCTGGAGAAGCAAAGTACTGAGCTAATGTACCAGGAGGAAATGACAAATGTTTTTGACTTGTGTTAGACACTTTTTTTACTGGCAAGCTCAAAGGCGACAACGAATCTGAACCACTACTTCCTTGCAAAGCAGCGCTAGCACTATTTGCTGCCAGATAGGAACTCACAAACATTGAGTATTGCATAAAAGCCCTCTTTATACATGTTAATTACAACATCAAAAGCAGAAGACGAAAAATTAAAACTTGCTTATGCGCCCGCAAGTTCTGAAAACCAAGGGTTCGCCTTGACTTTCAGTAGCCGGCACCCGCATTAAACATATAACCTCATCGGCAGCCATCTATAATTTTGAGCGCACCATGAAAACCATGTAAAATCTCATTGAACTTATTCTCAATCAATGCACGCGGATTAATTAATGCCTTTAACTCAAAACCATCACCACACTTACCCAATGTTAAATGACCCGTTTCAACGCACTCCACTACGGTTGTAATAACAGGCATAATGCTCCTGGCATTGTCTATCAATAGATCCTCGCCCATCGGGACAAACGACCAAACAAAGAGACGATCGTCGACCAGAGAAATATTAATAGATGGACCTTCATCTAAATCAATGGTTATGGTTGAATGCGAGTCGAGACCGTGCAGCAATTGATCTGAGACTCCCAACTCAATTAACGCATCGCAAACCAACGAGCTAAGCTCGCGATGAATATTCTGCGAGAATGATAATGGGCTATAGGTTATGGATTTCAACGATCTACGCCAAGCGCCGGCCTGATGATCGCTTTTTTCGCTCATGGTATCCCCTTCAAAAACAACAGCTCAGGCTTTTATATATAACAAAAGAATCGCCAAACATCTTACAAAAAAAGCTTATTTAGATTACCAACTGACATTCTCGCGACTGTCTTCGTCCTCAGATGGCTTGAACACCTCCTGCATAAATTCCTTGACGAACATATTGGCCGATGAAACCGATACCAACGCAGCTCTTATCTCTTTATAAGCCCCACTGTCTTCCAAACCCTGCTCTTTCATCCGCACCATCACCTGCGTTAACGCATCCATTTGCTTCTGCGTCGTTTTATAGGGCAACTCGCCACCGGCATTCGCGTATTGTTTCAAGTAACGCTGAATACTGCCCGGTGAGGGTGCCGTGGACGCTATCCACTCCATGAACGCGCCGTAGAACTGGGCAAACTCAGGATCCGGATCAGCGCTGGTTTCCGCGCCCTGAAGCCCCATGCGCTGGTCCAGAGGCACAATCGTCTCGGCGCCTCGATGCGGGGCCTGGCCGGGACCTGCAAGCGAGTAGTTATCAATGTTCATCGCTGTTATCCGACTTCGAAATATTCATCGCGCTATAGCCTTCCTTGTTCAGGTCGGCAGCCCAATTGACAAACACGTTCTTCGACGCTTCATCGAGCTGCCGCACACTCTCCGGTAACTGCTTGAGCTGGGCGATCAGACGCGGCGACAGGCGCTCCTGAGAGGCGCCGATATCAAGCTCGACCACCTGATCCGCGAGGCGAAACAGGTAACGTTCCTGGGCATGGAAACGGATATCCACCCGCTCGACACCCAAGCCCTTCAACCTGGTGTTCAGCGCCATCTGCCCGGCCTTGCACCGCAGCGGCAGCATGATCTGCAGCGGCTCCCGGCCTTGGTCTACCCACCCCGAATGCCAACGCTGCAGCAGCGCATCAAGCAGACGGTCGTCCATCAGCAAATCCCCCAGCAATGACCGGGCGGCCTGTACAAGCTCTGCCTGCAACGCGCTTGCCATCACTCGCGACTGCAGTAAAAGCCCGCTCACGTCAGCAGCGGCTTGCAGCACGCCTTGGGAATAACCGTCCTGAAAGGCGTTCGCACGAACACTGTCTGCCTCTTGTTGCGCTTCTGCCATACAGGCCTTGGCGCGCTCGCGGGCTTGCTGCATCAACAACCGACGATTACGCGCAGCCGTGCGTTCTTCATGCCTCAGCAGCAGGGCATCCGTCGAAGGAATGTCAGCAAGCGTTCTGATGGATTCGAGCATGTTGTACCGCCAGGATGAAAAGTGACGAATTCGGCGCCAGGATCGGCAAGGTTTGCTGCAACTCGACCACTCGCGGCGAGAACTGCAAGAACAGACGCTGCATGAGCGCATCCGGGATGTATTGATGCCAAGCTGCCAAGGCAGCGAGCCCCAGGGCGTCGAGCGATGGCTCAAGTCCTTGCGCTTCGCTGATCACGACCGCTGGCCGATTGCCCAGGTTGATGCGGGCGAAGGCTCTTGTCGGAACATCGAGCTCACGCATGCGCGCCCCGCGAGCCAGTTGCGGCCACATCAGGTGCGCCCCCATAAGGCGGGCGACTGCGGGCAAATGCTGCCAATGTGCGACCCAGCAATCAGTCCATGGATTGCGCTTGAGCTGTTGCGGATCGGGGCAACTGAGTGCCAACCCTCTTAGCAACGATTGGTTGAGCAGCGCGCGGGCTGCCGGCTCGCCAAACAGCGCTGGCACAACACCCCGGTGAGGATGCAGATAGTCCAGCGGCTGCTGGAGGATGGCGCGCAGCGCTTCAGTCCCGCGAAGCATGCCCGATCTCTTTCGACTGTCGATACCGCATGACCCAGTACGCTAGCGCAGCCAGAATGCCTAAGACGAACACGCCATAGAGCCAGGTAAAGGCGTAAGTGCGAGGCTCCGGGAAGGGGGCGGCATGCTGAATTAAAGCCCGCTTGGACAAGACCACCGAAATGTGTTCGTAGTCCACGGCCGAGAAACTGTTCTTGAGAAAACGCTTGATATCGCTGATCAGTAGCTGTGGCTCGCTGTCACGCTCATACACCACCAACGCCGAGACATGGATGGGCGCTACCTTGCGACCGCTTTCTCCGGTCTCCAGGTCGTAACTCACGTGTACCCGTGCTGAGACCACACCCTCCAGGGTAT
This sequence comes from Pseudomonas monteilii NBRC 103158 = DSM 14164, assembly GCF_000730605.1. Taxonomy (GTDB): domain Bacteria; phylum Pseudomonadota; class Gammaproteobacteria; order Pseudomonadales; family Pseudomonadaceae; genus Aquipseudomonas; species Aquipseudomonas monteilii. Next base: position 91,944 of record NZ_BBIS01000018.1, read on the forward strand.
TCAACGACTGCTCCAGGCGCTGCTCCAGCGCACTGTACAGACGCGCCTTCTCGGCTCGCGGCGAAGCGACCAGAGCGTCCGCAGGAAACATCTGGGCGATTTCGACCCGCGGCTTGGAGGGTAGCGAGTACAGGGCCAACAGGTCGACCGCCGCTGCGAAATCCGCTTGCGCGATTTGCACCGAGTATCCGGTCTTACCGTTATCCACTTTGGTCGCAGTGATGTTATTGCGCTGCAGCACCGCTATCACTTCATTGACCTGCTGTTGGTCAAGGCCCTCAAGCAAACTCGGTTGTCGACAGCCAACCAGCATCAAACAGAACAGCGCAAGCCAGGCAAAAACCTTCATGACGAACGCAACAAGGTTTCGGCCGTTGTCACTGTTTTACGGACCAGGACGTTGAGTAAGGAGACATCGATGTTGTACTGCGCAGTGAGCAGCTGCAATTCGCTCAACACTTCCGGGTTGGTGATATCCGGGCGTTTGAGCATGGCAGTGATCCTTGCATGATCACGCTCGGTGCCCACAGCGGAGCTGGCGAAACTTTCGATCAAACGACCCTCCAGGGAAACCACTGAGCCAGGCTCGGGACGCGCCAATTCGGCCATCCGAAGCGGACTCAGGTTCACTGACGTCAGGGAAGAAACAGACATAGGAACCCCACAAGAACAGTGCCCGGCTGGCATACGAAATTCCTGCTAGCCGAGCGGAAACGCAAGACTTAACGCGCGGCGGAAACTATCGCCGTGTCAATTTCTTTGAAGCCCTTGATCGTATTGGTCGCAACGTTACGGAACACGTTGTAGGAAGAGAATGCAGCCTGATAGGCCGCCAATAGCGTGGGGTCCGACGCATCTTCATGCAATGCGGCCAGTGCCTCATCGAGTTTGGTTTTGAGACCGGTAGCGCCGTCCTCGAAGCCCTGAGCCTGTCGACCCAGGAAGTCATCATGAAACTCAATAGGATTTGAAACCGTACTCATATATCAACCGTTATTATCAAAGGGATTTAGGAAAGTACCAGGATGACGGCGTCATCTTGATGTAGCCCTGGGGGCCGTACTGGAACGACTTGCTCTTCAGCCAGTCATCTTTGAGCTCGATTGCGAAATGAACGTATCGCGCACCCCATTGGCGACCGAACGCTGCGACAAAGTCACCCAGTGCCTGTAACTGCGCGTCCTCAAGGCTGCCCTCGACCGTAAAGGTCACATCGTCAGCACGCTGGTGCCGAGTAAAGGGCAATGCCAAGCGTTGCAAGCCTTGCTCGGCCAGATGCAGGAGTTCGTCATCGTCACGTTGTACGATCTTTATTTCGTGAGCGTAGGGCGCGACGGCGACCAAAGCGCTCTCCAGGCGACGCTGCAATCCGGGGGACAGCACGCTGCGCTGGCGACTGATCCATAACTGCGGAACCACCGGATCACTGAGGTCCATACGGTGAAAGGCGAGTTGTGGCGCCAGGCTGGACACTAAACTCTCCAAGCGGTAGCGCTCGTCCTCTGTGGTCATCACCTGAGTCGCCGAGTACCCATTGCGCACCAATACCTGCCTTCCCCATGCGGCATCGCGCTCGGAGTGGGCGAAGACGTAAATCGCCTGGTCGCGGCCGTACAGGGCGACCATGTTGTTATTCCCCCCGGCAATCAGCGCCTCAACATTCGACACAGGGGTGGAACTCGAAGCGTACCAACCGAACATGGCCAAGCCAGCCATTATTACCAGCACCGCTGCAACAGCCACTCGCCGCGAAACAATAACGGGCATCCGAGCCGGCTCAGGCCCAGCAAGCACAGCTGCCCCTTGTACCAACAACTCGCTCCGCCACGCTTCATCGAATGGGCGTACGGCGATTAGCAACTCCGATATATGCTCCAGAGACTGGAATGGTATGGGCCGCTCGACCACACCTTCGTCGCCCAGGATTCGCACGACACACTCCGCGCGGTCATCATCCCCAAGCAAGACCTCAAAGTTGCATCCCCCATACGCCAGCGGAATGTAGATGGCATTTTCCGGAACACTGAGCGGATGTTCAATCGAGCAAAACTTTGCCTCAGAACCAACGACAAAAAGAGTACGCTGCTGCGCCAGATCAAATTCGCAACCCTGCAGCGGGCCGTTGAACACCCTCAGGACGCATTGCGTTGCAGGAGAGTCCTGCATGCTGTTCACCACTTGGTCTAACTCTATGAAAAGCGCCTACCGCTTCGGCGTGCGATCAATGATAGGGCGTGGAAGGTAGAGAATCCTGATCAGATTATGAGGAACATCTGTTGCAAGCGATCAGAATCCGGCTAGAAGAATGCCGGTCACCGGCTTCGAACCAGCAACGAACACTGAGATAATGTTCACGTGTTATTCGCTCGACTTTCGACAGGTAATCATCGGAAGCTTGCGCATTAGCTGTAGGCCCCGCCGGCATCACACAAACACGCCCACCAAATGCGGCGGCCAATCGGCGAACCTCTTCGCACTGCATTTCCAGGGCACACTCATCATCCTGCGCCAGCAACGGCAAGACTAATAACGAGGGCACCGATGAAGGCGGCTCCCCTCGTTCGACGACCTCCCCAACAAAGCGATAACCCTTGCCATAGACCGTCTTGATATAGTCATTTTCACGCCCCAGCAACTTGCGCAACGCATAAATGCAGCGGGTAAGGGACTCCTCGGCCACGTCGCAGTTGGGCCACACCTGGTCCAGCAGCCAGCCCTTGGGAACTAGCGAGCCCGCCGCTGCCAACAATAACTGTAGTACATGCAATTCCTTGGGTGGGAGATGTAGTCCGGTACCGTCACGTAGAAGTAACCCATCCTCCTGCAATATCCATTGGCCAAACACAAACGACCGCCCTGGCAATTGATCAGTAACCCCTTCCATAATGCAAATTGCCCCATCCCAATGCGATGAATATGCCGTGACATTGGCGGAGTTCATCCGCACCCGGCGTGAGTGACCAACTATAGGGGAAGTGATACCTACGATATTTGAGACTTCTCTACAAGAAGCTAGAGACTAATCCGCATTATCCAAGGAAAGGCTCTAATTCACCATTGAGTCGCCGACGCATACCGTGTGCGGCATATTAGAGATATCTTGCCGAAAAATGGCTACGCACCCTTACCAGTGCGCACGTTCGGGAGAGTGCTCAGACAGACGCCTGAGCGATTGCCTCATGAACCACGCGATAAAGATCCTCCACGTTACGAATACTGGCCAAACCCTCTGGAAGCAGTTCAATACCCAGGACATAGTTAATTTCCAAAGCAATATCCAGAAAATTCAACGAATCCGCACCGAGGTCCTCCACCAAGCGGGCGCTTGAGGTAACGGCCTCGACATCGACCACGAGTTTATCAGCGAGAATTGCGACAATAACGGTCTCGATTTCAAGCTTCATCATTTGCTTCATAACGACGACGTCAGCCAATCCCGCTCGCGAGCGCCTTGAGCATCTCTGCATACTGGCTCAATTGCGAGGAGAGAATCTTGTTGAAGTTCTCGTGATACGAGTTGGCGTTACCGTACTTGGTAGTGAATAACTGTAGCTGGTTCTTCAAATCGCCTTCCTGGCTGTTAAACCCGGTTTGCCAAGCCTGGAATTTCGCGGTATCCCACTTCACGGTACCGTTGGGAGCCGCTGCGATCATTGCATCCAGCGGTGACAAGTCCATCATCACTCGATAACCACCCTGGCCATCAGGCTGCACACATGAATCGGGCAACCCCAAGGCCTTGGCCCACTTCTGTGCCTCCTCCTGTGTCGCAGACCCCGAAACGGGATAGAGGACGCCATCCGGGGCTTGCTGGTACTTATTACGCAACGCTTCTAACGCAGCGCGCAGTCCCCCGCTGATTTCGACTTCCTTACCGTCCGACTTACCCGTAATCCAGTCCCCCATCTTCGCCATGATGGTTTCGTTGAATTCCTTGTAGAAGTCCGAGTATTTGGTCAGCAGCGCTTCGTAGATCGCCAGGTATTCGCCCTTGATAAAACCGATCATCGCCAGCAATTGCTCAAAAAAATCGGCGCTGCCACTGAACGGGTTCAACGCATTGCGAGCAGCTTCTGGCGCCAACGGCAAATCGCCTATTTTCTTGAGTGTCTCATCCTTCCACTCCTGGATGTCAGGGCTAGCAGGGTGGGCAAGGGCTGCCCATTTGCGCAACTCGGCTTCCAGCAAATGCCCCTGAACCTTATTGGGCTTTACGGTTCCGAGCACTGCAGTGCCTAACCGGGACACTACCGACTGCGTCAGCCGTTCAGCCGCCGACAGGCGCGGACGATGCTCGACCTCAAGACTGCCAACCTTTTCATCCGCCGGCTGATCGATACGCAGCGCAATGGCAGGGTAGGCCCTTGTGACAATTTCCATGATTTGCCTCCTGATCAAGCGCGCACAGAGGCGATTGCGTTCATGGTGGAGCCGCGGCTGTCGACCAACTGCTGGATGGCGTCGAGCGTTTTGCTGAGCAGCGTCGTATATTCATTGATACTCTGGCTGGCGACATCACTGACCGCCTTGTTCAAACCCTGCTCGGACTGGTGCAGCACTTCACGCTGGCGCTCTGAATACTCTTGCAAACGCAGGATGGCGGACAACCCGGAGCTGATGATCATCGCCATAGAACTGATGGCACCGCCAACAGTCAGGTTGCCTTCGTAGGTTTTCGCCTGCAGCGCACTTTTCATGCGCGCTTGCGTGGCCTGATCAACCGCCTCACGAATCTTCGACTCAAGGACTGCCCGCTTGCTCGGGTCAATTTCCAAGTCAACGCGCATCTGGTGTGCCTGCGCATCGAACTTCGCCGCAGCCGACTGGTTGATCTTGATATCAGTATGCTTCTGGCTCTGCCCACGCAAGGACAACCCGGCACCCGCGACGGCCATTGTAGTGGCAACGACCGCACCACTGACCGCAGCCCACATCGCGGCCTCACCACCGGCCATGATTGCAACGCCTTGCGCAATGGCGGCCTCATAGGCCATCTGCGTGAACTTGCCGCTCATTTCAGCGCTCGATTTGCGTGCGATATTGAGCGCGACAATCGATGCCACCAACACACCGATATGTTTTTCCCACACGGCGGGGTCGAACGACAACAGGTCCGCCACCGGATCTTTCACCGCACCTTCGGTACCTTCTTTCTCCTGCTGGACCACAGTGGCCAGAAACAAGCCCATCATCGCCTGGCTTTCGCTCTCACTGAACCCTGAGGTTTCCAGGTGCTGATTCAACTGCTGAGACGTCATTGCTTCGCCAGCCTGCGCGTGCCGAGACATCAACACCTGCGCTTCGAACCGTCCACTGATACTGCTGATCGACAGCGGCTGCTTTTGATCGACGACCTTACCTGCCACCTCTGCAATCTGAAGGCTGCTTACCGATGTGGAACGACTACTGATTGAAAAATCCATGAGTGCTAATCCTGTTGAATCAAATGTTGCGTGCCATGCTCAAGCTGCTGCTATTGATACTGTCCTGGATGCCGAAGGCTTGCTTGATGGCGTTATCCTTGGCCTTCATCGACTGATCGAAGAGTTGAACCATGTCGCTCAGATAGTTCTTCATCTGCTCGGAGATAACCTTGGCGAGCTCGAATTCAGCCAGATGTTGCGCCGCGTTGCGCTGGTGAATACCCGACTTGGTTTCCAACGCGGACTGGGCAGCGACACCGCCCGCCTCTACGACCGCCACTGAAGCAGCCAGGCGCGATGCATACATCTCCAGGGAGATTGCATCCGACTTGAGGCCTATGCTGGTACGGGCCTTGGTCATGACACTGGAAAAACCATTGCTGACCGCCCGAGCGGCCTGCTTGAGCATTTGTGGCGCCATCTTGTTGGCCAATTTGCCGAACATGTTGCCCATCGCACTGGCGACCCGGCCCGCAGCGGACTTGCCAACGACTGCTACAACCACCAGCACCGCGACCATGACCACGGCACCAATGATTGCGCCCATGATCATCCCCGCCATATCGGCCGACGCCGCATCGACGCCGGCCTTCTTCAGAAGATCGGCAATCCCCTTACCGATGCCCTGAATCATCGGGCCGAGGATATTGTCCATCAGAGGCTTCATGGCCTTCTCCATGAACGACACCCCGGTCAACTCCTTGACTACCATGTCCGCTGCCATCAATCCCACACCGACAGCTGCCAGCGCCAGACTGGCTCCGCCCGTGAAGGCAGCCCCGACAACACTGACCACGGTCAGCACGGCGCCCAGAATCTTACCGATACAGCCTGCCGTCTTGCTGGCAGCTTCGGCTTTACGCACTTGTTCCAGGTACTCTTCAGATTTTTTCTCCATGTACTCCTGACGCGCCGCCTGCATGCTGCGGAACAACTCCTGTTCCGCTTCAATCTTGTTTTCAGCGCTTTCGCCCATCAACGCTGCAAAACGTGTCATCAGCAGCACCATGGTCGCAGCCGCGTTCAGCTGACGCTTGATGCCATCGAGCACCGGCTTGTCGCCCAGCCCCGCATTTTCCACCGACCTGGCCAGAGCCTCAGCCTTTTTGCCCGCCTCCCCAGCCACCTTGACTGCGGCCAGATACTTCAGCTCGGCCTTGCTCAGTAATTGTTGGGCGGCGGTCAAGTTGCCTTGCGCCAGATCACGGGCGGCCAAGGCTTTGGCATGCTCGGGCGTACCCGGCTCGGTTTTCCCCAGCGCCGCTTCAGCATCGGCCAGCGCCCTTTGCGCACTGTCGACTTTAGCCTTGGCTGCGGCGAGCTCTTGCTCGGATACGCTCGCAGAGGCGACAGCCGCTTCCAGTTCCGCCAGCGCACTCAGATAATCGTCTGACAATGCCTTGTTGCCCTCAGCGCTGGCCTTGGCCGCCGACCTGAGGATTTCCATGCGCGACTTGAGTGACTCCAGGCTGACGTCACCCAACAAGTTGATGAGCGAGGCCATCAACAAGGTGAACCTGTCTTCAGACCCCTTTCTCGCACGCTCAGCACTTGGCGGTGGCGAAGCCAGAAGCGGCCTACCCAGCGCAGCAGTATTTTCACCTTGCGACTGAGCGGCGTAGCTCACACCTTGCAGGTTGGCCAGTGCCGTATCGGCAGCGCGCTGCCAGGCCTTGGTGTTGGCCGCTTTACTCGCCGCTTCGGCATAACGTTCCCTGCCGGCCTGACTGGCCTGCGTTTCCGGGGATAGGCGTGAGTACAAAGCCCTGATATCCATTACAACTCTTTCTCCGAATGATCGGCGTCGATAGTGGTCAACGCATTCAGGTAAGCCTGGGCCTGCTCGCGCATACCCGGCTCCTGAACACGCTCGATGACATACTCAAAACACAACTTGGCCTTGCCGGCTTTACCCAGCGCCAGCTGGCATTGGCCGGTATAGAGCATCGGGCGGTAATCATTTTTACCTTGGGCAAAAGCGACGGCATACAGATCAACCGCTTTCTGATAGTTCTGTTTGAGCTGATGCACCGCCGCCAGCCCCATCCAGTACTGCGCGTTGTAGAAGTCGTAGATACACAGGAAATGGAAAAACTTTTCCGCATCGTCCAGACGCCCCTGCTCGTAGAACTCATAGGCAAAGGCGTAGAGGTCATCCATCTGCTCGGTACTGACGCCGCGCAACTCTTTGAGCGACGCACCATCAAGTACGGCCTGCATCACATGCTCGGCAATCCGGTCCTCTTCCTGCTCTGTATGTTTTCGACTACTCATGACTACTTACTCCTGAATGTTTCTTCAGCGGTGCTGACAAGGCTATTGAGCCAGCTGAAGGCAAGGGGCGCCGTCACAAAACGCTCATCGTGGTGTTCGTGAATCACTCTGCCTGCATTCGGTTTCGCAGGAAGCCCGTCAGGCCTGCTCGACCTGTTCAAGCCAGACCAGCAGTCGCAGGACATTTTCGATTTCCTGCAGCTGTATGAAGGTGTAGCGCTGATGCGTCTTGAAGATGCGTCTGGCCAGGGCAATGTCACTGATCACCGGCACACCTACCTCAGCCGCGTACTTGCGCACGGCCAATGCCCGCTGGTTGGTTTCCATCAGTGAGATGAACGGCATCACTGTGACTTCCGGGCGGAAGTAAATACCCACAGCGATGTGTGTGGGGTTGGCGACAATCACTCGCGAACCACGAATGTCGGATTTGACTTGTTCGGATAGCAGCTCCCGATGCAACTCGTGCCGCCGCCCCTTGATTTCCGGATTGCCTTCCTGCTCCTTGTGCTCGCGCTTGACCGACTGCTTGTCCATCTTCAGATCCTTGATGTACAGCCAGTACTCACACAGCGCATCGAGCATGACGATCAGCAATATGCAGCCCAGAAATGCCAGCGCCAGCACCACAAGCAAATGAGCCCAGATCGGGAACAGACCCACCGGTTGCGCATGGAGTTGCGCAAACAGTAAATGCCGCTGAGTCAGCCAGACCATCCAGAATGCGATTACAAAACTGCCCAGATACAACAGGGATTTAACGGAATCCTTAACGGTTCTGAGACTGAACAGCTTTTTGAAGCCGTTAACCGGGTTCAGTGCGCCGAAGTTAAGCTTCAAGGCTTCGCTGGCAATGGCCAGGCCGGTCTGCAACAACGTGGGCAAGGCGCTGGCGAGAAAACACACAACGATCAGCGGGGCCACGACCTTGAGCATCAGCACCCCGAGCTCGGCGGCATATCGCTGCTGATCGGCGGCGAAACCCGAAGCGATGATGCGCCGGTAAACCTCCATCACCTCCAGCAAGCTGCCGCTGCTCGTCAGATAGATGATCGCGCACAGCATCAGGCAGGAACTGGAGAGATCCTTGGCCTTGAAGGTCTGGCCCTTTTTCGCCGCGTCGCGGCGTTTCTTGGCCGTGGGTTTTTCAGTTTTCGAGGCGCTGGACATATCAGCGGGCCTCCGGTTGTGCGACCCAGTCCGCCAGCTGATCCGGCTTGGAGGCCATGCGCAGTATTTCGTCAGGCAGGTGTGCGCTGAAATACAGAAGCAACACCACTAACGCGATGGCTCCCTTGACAGTGAGCGACACCGAAAACGCGTTCATTTGCGGCGCAAAACGCGCCAGCAGGCCAAGCAGCGCCTCGGTGAGCAGCAAGGTCGCCACCACCGGCGCACTGATAATCAGCGTTTTACTGATCAACGGATCGAGCAGGCCGAGCAACGGCTGAATCCGCAGTTCGCATCCGAATACCGGCGAGCAGAGTTGGTAGCTGCGGCTCAGGGTTTCCACCAGCAACGCCATTCCCCCGCCCTCCAGATAGATCACTGCCGCGAACAGCTGGAGAAAATTGGCCAACTCCGAGGTGTCGTCGCCGTTGGCCGGATCGATCGTGTTCCCTAACATCGCTCCACGCTGGTTATCGATCAGGTTGCCCATGCCGTGCAACACCCAGAGCGGCCAGGACAACAGGCAGCCGAGAATCACGCCCACGCCGGCCTCTCGCAACAACAACCCGTAGAAGCCAAGCGAGTCCAGGCGAGGCAACGTGCCAGCGGTATAAGGCCAGAGCGCCATGCCAACCAGCACGATCACAGCATTTCGCGGTGCTCCGGTGAGCGCGCGACTGTTGAGAAACGGCAACATGAAAAAAACCGGTGCCAGGCGAGCGAAGCAAATCATTGCACCGGCCAGCCAGCCATGCAGGTCAAAAAAAAGGCTAACGTTCATCGCGATTCACTTCAGGGCCAGGCGCATGACTTCCCGACTGAAACCCAGCAACGTCTCACCGTACCAGCCAGAAAGCAGAAACAGACAGATCGACACCGCTAGCAGTTTGAAGCCAAAGGGCAAGGTTTGCTCCTGAAGCTGGGTCACGGTCTGAAACAGACCGATGAGCAATCCCACCAGCGTGGCGACGATGATCGGCCAGGCCACCAGGATCAATATCAGGTACAGCGTCTTGTTTCCGGCAAACACCAGGTCATTCATCACTGATTCTCATTGAGCCAGGGACAGGTATTGCCCAACCAGTCCGGTAGAAAGCAGGGCCCAGCCATCCAGCGCAACGAACAGCACCAGCTTGATAGGTACGGAGATGATCACCGGGCTCATCATCATCATGCCCAAGGCAAGCAAGATACTGGAGACCACCAGGTCGACGATGACGAAAGGCAGATACAGATAAAAACCAATCTTGAAAGCGGCTTTGATTTCGCTCAGTGCATAGGCTGGCAGCAACGCGAACAACGAAGGCTCCAGCGTCTCATCAGGTTCGACATCGACGGCATTCGGATTCTCGCGCGCGATCTGCGCCCGCTCGAAGAACTGTGCCAGGTCTGGGTCGGTGTACTTGGTCAGGTATTCGCGGTAACTGCCCAGACCGTTATCGAGGAACGCCACCACCGCATCGATGTTGGTGAACTCAACCCGGTTTTCCTTGTAATAGTCATAGCCTTCTTGCACCACCGGGCTCATGACGAACATCGCCAGCAACAGCGCAACGGCGTTGAGGGTCATGTTCGAGGGCACCTGCTGCAAGCCCAATGCGTTGCGCACGATGACGAAGACAATAGAGAACTTGATGTAGCAGGTGCCTGCGGCAATCAGGAATGGCAGCAACGAAGCCACTGCCAACAGCCCGATCATTGAAATGTCATTCATTACCCGTGCCCCGCCCCACCTCACGCAACTCGACGCCGAGGCGACCGCCTAGCTGGACCAGCTCACCCACGGCGATACACATGCCAGCGACACGCACTTCAACGTTGCTCACGGCCGTGGGCTCCAGGGGCAACACCTGGCCTTCGATGAACGCGTTGAGCGTAGCCATGCTCAGGGTCAGCTCGCCCAACACGAATTCAAGTTTGACCGGCAGCTCCGTTAGCGCGCCGAGAGCGCCCGGCGAAAGATTGTCCGGGGGAGTGAGTTCCATATGCAGACCTTCCTTGACAAAGGTGAACTGGCCGATGCACCGATCAGCCATGAAGAGTTTTCGGGTTTGCTCGGCGATGACGAGCACATCGCCCTTCGCCAGTGGCCGGTAGGGCAATCGAGCCATCGCGCTGTTGCCGAGCACGATTCGCAGGGCCTGCGGCACTGCCTGCAACCAGGCTTGCAACGGGCGCGAAGCCTCCTTGCGCTGGCTCGGCCCTTGAAGGATCCACACGTCACTCTGGGGCGTTCCAATGCAGGGCAGGCAAGCGCCTTGCAGCGCCTCTCCCTGAATGAGCTCGAGCGCGAACAGGCGCTGGTAATCCAACAGATCGGACGCAATTTCGATGGGCCGGCTGACCGTCGAGAACAGCTCCAGAATCTCCTGGCCCTCGCTCTCCTGAAGCAGCCATTGCGACCATTGCGGAGCCACGGCGTGCAACCAATCGCGCGCCCCGATCATGCCTTGCCAGAGGCCGTGACAACCTTGCGCCCAGAAGGCTAGATAACGTGTCTGTGGCGAAGGTTGGCTCAGCAGCACAGGGTGCCCCTCACGCTGCCAGCGGGCCACCGCCTGGCGCTGCTCATAATCAAGTTGCTCAACACAGCGCAACAACAGAGTGGAGGTCACGCCTGCTGCCCTTCCTGCTCACCTGTGTCTCGAAGCGTTTGACGGCTTTGCTCTTCGAACGCCTCCTCCGCTCGCGCCTGCTGATGACGGTCACGGTGTTTGTGCTCCTGCTGATCAGCCAAACGCCAACGCGGATCCGGCACCTGCGCCAGATTGTCGCTCAAATAGCTGGAAACCAAGGAGCTGTCTGGATTGAGCAACAACTGCTCGGGACGTTCGCCCCCCGCCTTGCTGACTGTGATCAGCCCCACAGCATTACCTTTGCTGAAGGGCACCTGAAGATAGCGCCTACCCTCCTGGGCAGTGCTGGCTTCTGGCGCCGGCTTCGGTTCAGATGTCGGCTTAGCAGCCACTGCCGAGTGCGTTACGCGGTGCACATGCAGTGACTTTTCCAGCAATGGCAGTGGTTGCGCCGGTAAGGCTTGAGGCGTTTCCTGCTTGACCGGTCTGTCGGCGACAGCTCGATCGCAGGCCGAAAGCGCACTGGCAACAGCGGTCCGGTCAGGCTCCTGTGTCCGCATGACGACCGGCAAGCGGGTAGACGACGATGGCGCTTTCTGCTGGACCGACGCATCGATGGCAGCCTGACCGGGTGTGGCGAGCGCAGTGGCAACGGACGCCTGAACAAGCACCTGCGCAGCGACCGGTAAACGCGTAGCCTGCAACGCAGGTCGAGCATCACCCCGTGCCGGCGATGAAGGCACGGACGGCTGCTTCATTGGCCAATGTATCGTCTGACCCACCGATACTTTGGTCGACCTGGACTCAGTCTCCGCCTCGGGGCGCAGCGCTGCCAGCGTGGGCTTTAGCGGGAGCTCGCGCAGTGGCTGCAACTGCGCCAACATCACAAGCGCGCCCTGCGGCAAGTCATCCAGTGTATTACGGTCTTCATAGACCTGCGGCTGAACTTCATGGCCGAGCTCATCGGAGGCTAAAAAATCTTTGACCGGACGGACTGTCACTACCAGAGGGCGCACTACGCTCATTTCCAATTCACCAATAGTTCATCAATGTCATTTTCTTCCTGGCGCCACAGACGTGAACGACGTTCGCCCAGCAAACGTTGCTCCAGACACTGGTACTTCATATGCTTTCTCTGCAGCGTCTTGATATGCCGTTGCAAACGCTCAACCCCTTGAGCCGCCTCCTGGAGCTGGTCCGTCACGCGGATGCGCTCTAGTGCCAGGTTACCGATCTGCCGCCGAATGACCGCCTGACGCCGCAACAGCGTTAGCAACTGGGCATGGCTCAACCGCTGATCCTCGGGACGTTGGCTGATCAGGAGCTCATCGAGCCCTTGAGCCTGTTGCTCGATCGCCTGCAACTCACACTGAAGCGGAACCATTGCGCGCAAGGCTTTATCGAGCATTCGCTCACACTCAAGCTGCCGGTAGTCGCTGAACTCCAGCAGGCGCCGGACATTAGCCAAGCAGACCATGCAGGCTCTCCAATGCAGCCTGAGGTGCACATCGTTCACTCAAATCCTGGCGAAGCCAGCCCATCAACGCTTCACGACAGGCCATGGCCTGATCGTTAGCCGCATTTTCCCCGGGTCGGTATTCCCCCAGATCGAGCAATACCTGCAGCTGCTCGATGTGGGCCAACACCTTGCGGGTGTTGGCCGCCAGTTGCTGAACATCGTGCCCGGTGACCTGATGTGCCACCCGACTGGCGCTACGGAGCACGTCGATTGCCGGGAAATGACCACTGGCGGCCAACGTTCGGCTCAAGTAGATGTGCCCATCGAGGATGGAGCGAATCTCCTCGGCAACAGGGTCGGGTTCATCGTCGCTTTCCAGCAATACGGTGTAGAACGCGGTGATGCTCCCGTTGACGGTCACGCCCGGACGCTCCAGCAAACGCGGCAGGGAGTCGAACACCGAAGCGGGATAACCACGCCGCGCCGGTGCCTCCCCTGCCGCCAGCGCGAGGTCGCGGCGAGCACGGGCATACCGGCTCATCGAGTCGAGCATCAACACCACCTGCCGGCCTTGATCACGGAAATACTCGGCGATTGCCGTTGCCTGTAAGGCTGCATTGCAGCGGTCGATCGAGGAGAAGTCCGAGGTCGCGTAGACCACCACACACCGCGTGCATTTATCCGAATGACGCAACGTCTCGACAAACTCGGTGACCTCCCGCCCCCGCTCACCGATCAGCCCGATCACGAACACATCTGCTTCGCTGTGGGCGATCAACATGTTCATCAATGACGTCTTGCCTGATCCCGCCGCGGCAAAGATGCCAATGCGTTGGCCTATTCCGCACGTCAGCAAACCATCGATCGCCCGTACGCCGGTGGCCATCGGCTGGTTTACCGGGCGACGCAGGTGGTAGGCCGGAGGATCAGCATCCACCGGACAGTCGCGACCATCGAATGCATCGCCGGGGGCCAAACGTTCGACTATCCGCCCCTGGGGGTCGATCACGCTACCGAGCATGGCAGCGCTGCAATACAGGTTGAGCAATGAACCGGTAGGCACGATCAGCGATTCACGGGACAACCCTCGCGCATCACCCAGCAAACTGAGCAATACCGCATCGGGACTGAAGCCGATCACTTGCGCGCGAGCGCTCACCGCAGTGTCCCGCCAGTTTCCGCGCACCTCGCAGACTTCGCCGATCACCACATCGTGCAGTGCCGCTTCGAGAAGGGGACCATTCAAACGCAACGGGTGGGCAGCACGGCGCTCCAGCGATGGCCGACTCATTGGCAGTTGCATAGCGCATTCTCCTAAAGGGTCTTGAGCACAGTCACTGAAATGGCGTCGGAAATCTCGCCAAACGACACCACATCCAGCTCCCTGAAACGGCCCTCGATCAGTTTCTTGATGTAGCGCCGAACATCCACCGAGGCCAGGATGACCATGTCTTTCTGAGGGATGTGCAGGCTATCGAGCCCGACTGCCAGCCGGTCCATGAGCTCTTCGCTGACGGAGGGCTCCAGGTTGAGGAAGCTTCCGCCAGAAGTCTGACGTATGCCCTTGCGCACCACGTCCTCGAACTCCGGCGAAAGCAGCAACACGCGCAGGTCGTTACCGTTGGCAAATTTGTTACTGATGTAGCGCGCCATACCGCCACGCACGTGCTCAACCAGAACAATCACGTCTTTCTCGCGTGAGCCCCAGTGAGCAAGCGTTTCAAGAATCAGTTTCATGTTGCGCACCGAGATGCGCTCGGCGACCAGGCGTTGCAGGAGCTCCGCGACTTTCTGTACCGGGGCATGGCGATAGACCTCTTTGACCAGGTCCGGGTAGCGCGCTTCCATCTCGTCGAGCAGGACCTTGCTCTCCTGCACCCCGAAAAACTCCGAAATATTGCGAGCCAGCAGGGTTACCAGGCAGCGATAGAATTCGTCATAAGCCGTACGCAACTGATGCCCCAGGTTCTGCAGTTTTTCGCGCTCGCTGCTGCGCACCCATACGCTGGTTTGCTTGTTGCTGTCGACGCCCGTGGTCAGGTCCAGGCCGAGATGTTCAAGTTCTGGCTTGTAATCGACAACTCGTAGCAGATCGAAGTGGATATCGAACTGGTCTGCACGCACTTCGTTGATCAACACCGCGACTTGCCCCAACGGCAGTGAATCGGCACCGCGCAATCGGGGCTCGGGAATCCGGATACCGTAATCGATGAAGAACTGGCTACGAAAACGCTCACATAATCGAGCCTCGCGCAGCGCTTCGACGCGAGCGCTTGGCACCAGCAGCATCAAGGCGACGGTTTCGGTGGCCATGTCATCGACGTTCTCGATCAGGCCCAAATCGCTTTCGGGTTCCCCCTCTTCATCCGCCAAAGACACGACGGGGGCAGTACCCGAGTTCTTCTTCTCCAGCCGGTAGCGAAAGAACAGCAATGCCACCAGCGCACCGGCGATGATCAGAAACACCGCAACCGGGAACCCTGGCAGCATCGCCACACCGACCGCCAGCAAGGCAGTGATACCCAGCACAAAAGGATGCCCCAGCAGTTGGGTCATCATGTTTCGCCCCAGGTTGGCCTCGTCTCCGTTGACACGGGTCACGATGAAACCTGCACCAATGGCGATCAACAGCGCGGGAATCTGCGCTACCAGGCCGTCACCGATAGTCAGCAACGTGTAGGTCGACAGCGCCTCGGACATGTCCATTCCCAGTTGCCCGACACCGATTGCGATCCCCCCCAGAAAGTTGACGAAGATGATGATGATGCCGGCGATCGCATCGCCCTTGATGAACTTCATGGCGCCATCGAAGGCCCCGTACAACTGGCTTTCGCGCTCTAGCGTGCTGCGCCGCTCACGCGCCTCCTTGGCATCGATGACACCGGCTTTGAGGTCGCCATCGATGCTCATTTGCTTACCCGGCATGCCGTCGAGGGAGAACCGCGCCGCCACTTCCGCCACGCGTTCGGAACCCTTGGTAATGACGATGAACTGCACGATGGTGACAATCGCAAAGATCACGAAGCCCACCACCAGGCTGTCGCCAATCACAAACTCACCGAAAGACGCGATGATCTCACCAGCATCGGCCTGCACCAGGATCAACCGACTGGTACTGATCGATAACGCCAGACGGAACAACGTAGTGATCAGCAACAGCGCGGGAAAGGTGGAAAAACTCAGGATCCGCTCGATGTAGAACGACCCCATGAGGACAAGGATCGCAATGACGATGTTCAGACCGATCAGAAAATCCACCAGCGGCGTCGGCAATGGAATGATCAGCATGGCGATGATCATCACCATCAGGGCCAGAATCAGCAGCTCGGGGCGAGCAGTGACATTACGCAGGAATTTATCGAGCATGATAAGTACCGACCTTCAAGATCAGGAGGCGAAACGAGTCGTCAACGCAGCGTGTCGCTCGATGGTTTCATGGGCAAACACCAGGTCGGCCAAATGCGTGAACTGCGCTGCGATGCGCGCCAGTGCCTCGTCATCGCCAAACAACTCCAGCGGCAGCGCCAGGCAGGCCAGTCGCAACAGTTGCAACAGTTGCGCGCGCTCGTGGTGTTCAACCAACAACAAGTGCTCCCCAAAGAGACCTGACAGCAACGGGTCGAGCTCGTCGGGAAACTGCAACAGCCCCAACAGGAACACCAACCAGTCCGGCTCGCTGGCGTTATGCTGGCAAACCAGCTCGTGTACGAGCAGCCTGCGGATGAACACGACATCAACCGAACGCAGACGCTTAAGGTCACCCAGTTTTTTCAGCAACTGGCCAAACTCGTCGCGTGAACAACTGGGATCCTGGGCATTGATGTCGGTCAGCAAGGCAGCCTCGATGAAATCCAGGACCGGGCCACGGTGCTGATAGCCGTAGAGGGCTATCCAGTCCTCATAAGACTCGACCGGGCCGACTTCGGACTCCAGGAACGAGCGATAGGTGTCACGCAACAAGGCCGCCCGCAACGCCAGCGCCTTGCCAAACATCTTGGCTTTGAGTGCCGAATTGATACCGGCCTTCAAACGCTTGGGCGGCGACTGGACCAATACCTGATTCAGTAGCGCTTCCAGACGCCGGCGAGTCGCCTCGGCCATCACTTTTTCCTGCAACAGTTGGCGCAGCACCAGCACCAGATCGCTGTCATCGGGAAACAGCCCCCGGGCTTGTGCCAGCAGCCATTCGATGCTGCGCTCGGCAAGCTTGGCCAGCGACTGTATTTGCCGAGCCTTGGGGACAACATCTTCATCCAGAACCCGCTCGAAGCTGTCTGCCAAGCCTTCGAACTTGTCACCGAAATCGCCCCTACGGCGAAACTGCGAACGCAGGGACGCCGCCATCTCATCGCTGTTTTCAACAAATCGCTGGACGCTAGCTGCTGGAGAAGTATCGTCGTCTGGCGCTTCAACGACCTTTGCCTGGGGCTCGCGGCCCTGATGCGTGCGCGCCATCTGCATGCGCGACAGCACTGCGCCAATAGCAGCCATATCAGCGCTCCAGCGCGCGCAGCACCGCACGGTCGGCCGGGTCACGGGCCACCTTGCCGATCACCTGCGAACCAATCTGCATAGCGCCTGGTTCCAACGGACTGTCGAGCTCTTTAGGTTGAATCAGAAATACCCGAACCGTGTTGGATTCACGGGTCTGCCGATAGCTGAACATCCTCCCCAGATAAGGAATATGCCCCAGCACCGGAGTACGCTTGATCACCTCCCCACTCTCGTCACGGGTGAAGCCGCCTACCAGCAGGCTTTTGCCACGCGGCACTCGAGCAACAGTGCTGATACGCGTTCGGCCAACCGTCGGCAACGCGTCGATCGCGGACGACTCCGTGGTCGAGTCGACCACACTGCCGTCCTCGATATTGAGCGCCATCTCAACTTCTCCGGAGGCTGATATCCGTGGCAAGACGCTGACCAGGGTGCCGTAAGTGACATGTTCGAGCTCAACACTGCGCTCACCGATCAGTCGTGCATAGAACGTACGGTTATTGTCGAAAATCGCCGGAACGTTTTCTTGGGTCAGCACGACAGGCCGCGAAACCACCCGGGCGCGGTTGTCGGTTTCCAGCGCCGAAATGGCAGCCATGAACGAAGTGCTATCCAGCGTGCTCAGCGAGCCGCCGTTGAGCGATGCTGCCACCTTCGAGCCGACCTTGAACGACCCCTTCCAGTCGACGCCCAACTCATTGAGGTCGTCCTTCTGCAGGTCGATGATCCACAGGGAGAGCTCGACATGGCGCTTTGGCTCATCGAGCGCAGCAACCAGATTCTCGATAAAAAGCACCTGTTCCGGGAGCCCCTTCACCAGAAGGCTATTGGTATCGGGGTAGGCCACTACACGGATATTGCCGGCAGCCAGATCACGAGCAATAACCCGCGGCGTAGCCGTGTCGGAAGATGCGACGTCGGGAACACCCAACCCCTCCAATGGAAAGCCCGGCATGCCACCCGCACGTCCTTCTCCGTCCTTGTTGATCACCGCGTCGACACCACGGCTTTCCCCCTTGAGCAGCGTCTCGATAGCCGTCGCAATGCCGGGTACCGTGATGCTTTGGTCGCGCAACTCGTAATTGCGATCTGCAACGAAGGTATTGCGCAAATTGATAACGCCAATGCGCTGCTGTCCGAGTTGCAAGCCGGCACTTTGGTTGTCCATGAACTGCGCGGCCTGCGCCACCAGGTCGACATAGATCGGCGGGCCGGAAATGTAAAAGGTTCGCAACCCGTCGTGACGCAAAGGGTATCGGGCATCGCGCAAACCAGAGTTGCGCAGGAAGGCCTCCAGCTTCTGAACCGTGATGGTATTCAACGAGATGACCGTGCTTTTCGCTTCGGCCGCCTCATAGACATACAACGTCTGACCATCGCTGTACCAGATTAGCGCCATTTGCCGAACAATACGCTCAAGCGTCTGCTGCGGTGCGGTAAGCGAAAAGTCGCCACTGATGGTGCGACGAGCAGCCGCTTTGCTGAGGATGACCGGCTGCCCCAAAGACGCTGATAGTGCATCGAAGAACGTGCGCAGGCCCTCCTGACGAGCCACATAACCCTCTGCAGCACGAACAGAGGCAACCGATGAAGCCATAGGCAACACGCAACAAACCACGAGCATGACAGCTCGCGGACACATACTTTTAAACGTCATGAATTCATTCGCCAGACAGGCCGGTTATATCGATCAAACTACTCGGCGCAATGCCGACCAGCTCTCGAATCTCTTTGGAAAAATGCGAGGAAGAGGCGTAACCAAACTCCAAGGCAACATCTGTCAGGGAGGCAGGGCCTTCAGCCATGCTCAAAAGCGCTCGTGCCGTACGCCACACACGCAACTCGGACTTGGCAGCACCACCCAGGGCTTGACGGCAAAGCCTTCTGAAGTGTGAAACCGATACGCCATAACGGCCTGCAAGGTTCTGGAGCTTTTCACCGCCCGAACCTTGCTCCAGCAAAAAGCCGAGCAACTGATAACGCTCGCTACTGCGCAAATGACGGGCGAAAGCTCGATAGGCCGCACCACCTTGCAGCGCAAGGGTGAGATACCAGGACTCCAGCGCCGGCGCAGTTCGCCCTGGGTCACAACCTTCGCTCAACACGGCCCAGGGCTCGCTTCGAGCAGGCCGTACCTCAGGCACGCCCCCCTGATCGATGAACAACTGCAACTTGAAAAGATTCGTTTGCGACAACGGCAGCACCCAGGCACTGCCACTGAGCACTTGCAACCCCGGGCGTAAAACCAGCAAGCCCTGCCAACCTGGCGCCAGCCACAAGAAAGCCGAACGCTCGCGATGCGCCAGACACAGAACGTCACAGCCATTACGGATACGAATGACTTGCTCACCAGACTTCGTAAGGGCACACCAATCCCTCAGGGTTGAAATCGAGTCTGGTTTATCGCCCGCCCCCACTTCAGTTGCCACCATCACAATCACCCGGCATAGATTCCCAGCCACTATGCTGGAGACCCGCCGAACGATCTTGATGAGAAACTGATGACAACTGCCTGTACCGACCTCTTCGCGGGCAGGCCGGGCCCACAGTTACCGCACCACCTTCAGCCCTGTGAAATCCCTGTGGGAGCGGGTTTACCCGTGAAGAGGCCGGCCCTGCCGAGATAGGTTTCAGCCACTGTGCAGCGGGCTCATCCGCAAGTGCGGTGACGCAGCATGAAAGGAGGGATTGAAAAATGCAGGCATAAAAAAAGAGGCCCTTAGGCCTCTTCTTTTTGTGACCCCAGCGCTGCACTGAGGATCGAATTTGGAGCGGGAAACGAGACTCGAACTCGCGACCCCGACCTTGGCAAGGTCGTGCTCTACCAACTGAGCTATTCCCGCGTCGTGATGGGTGCCATTCTAGCGATTTCTAAAACAGCGTCAACCCCTTGATTCAAAAAAACTTTTATTTCTGCTCCGAACCTTCGCGCAGGTGCGGCCAGGCAGCCAGCAGGTAATGCACCATCGACCACAGCGTCAGCCCCGCAGCCACCAGCAGCAGCCCGTAACCCAGGATGACCCAGAAAGTCACCGCCGGTGGGTTGGCCAGCAGAATCACCAGTGCCAGCATCTGCGCGGCAGTCTTCCATTTGCCAAGGTTGGACACCGCCACATGCGCCCGTGCGCCCAGCTCCGCCATCCACTCGCGCAGTGCCGACACCACGATTTCGCGGCCGATGATGACCGCAGCCGGCAGGGTCAGCCAGAAGTTGGCGTGGGTCTGCACCAGTAGCACCAGGGCCACGGCCACCATCAGTTTGTCGGCCACCGGGTCCAGAAAGGCACCGAACGGGGTGCTCTGCTGCAGCCGACGCGCCAGATAACCGTCCAGCCAGTCGGTGGCCGCAGCGACGGCAAACACGCTGCTGGCGGCCATATAGCTCCAATGGTAGGGCATATAGAACAGCAGGATGAAAATCGGGATGAGCAGGACGCGTAGAACGGTGAGCAGGTTTGGAATATTCATCGGTACGACTGGCTGCAAGTTGAGCCCGGCATTCTACTCGCTATGCAGGCTGGCATAAATTGATTCGGCAAGCTTTTTACTGATGCCGGGGGCTTTGGCGATTTCATCGATACTGGCGCGGTTGAGCTCTTGCAGGCCGCCGAAATGTTTCAGCAGGTCGCGGCGGCGCTTCGGCCCTACCCCGGCCACATCTTCAAGGCTGGAAACGCGGCGGGCCTTGCCACGACGGGCGCGGTGACCAGTGATGGCAAAACGGTGGGCTTCATCGCGGATCTGCTGGATCAGGTGCAGAGCGGCAGAATCGCCCTTGAGGGTAAATTCGTGGTGCACGTCGTTCAGATAAAGGGTCTCGAAGCCTGCCTTGCGGGTAACGCCTTTGGCCACGCCAAGCAGGGTCAGGTCGTTGAAGCCCAGTTCCTGCATCACATCGCGGGCCATGTTCAGCTGGCCCTTACCGCCGTCCACCAGCAATACATCGGGCAGCTTGCCCTCGCCGTCCTTGATACGCCCGTAGCGGCGAGTCAGCGCCTGATGCATGGCGGCATAGTCATCACCACCGGTGATGCCTTCGATGTTGAACCGACGGTAATCGGACTTCAGCGGGCCTTCAGGGCCGAACACCACGCAGCTGGCCACGGTGGCTTCGCCGCTGGAATGGCTGATGTCGTAGCACTCCAGGCGCTGCGGCACTTCATCCAGGCCCAGCACTTCGGCCAGGGCCTCGAAGCGGGCAGCCATGTGCTGGCGGTTGGCCAGGCGGGCGTTGAGCGCCTGCTCGGCGTTGGTGACTGCCAGCTGCTGCCAGCGGGCGCGTGTGCCGCGTACCCGGTGGCTGATGGTCAGCTCGCGGCCACGCAGCGTGTGCAGCGCCTCGGTGATGGCTTCGAAGTCTTCGTGAACCACGTTGACGATCAACTCGCCAGGCAGTTCGCGCTCTGCGTTGCCCAGGTAGTACTGGGAAAGGAATGCAGCCATGACCTCGGCCACCTCTTCCTCGATACCCACCTGCGGGAAAAAGTTCTTGCTGCCCAGTACTCGCCCACCGCGCACGCTGATCAGGTGCACGCAGGCGCCGCCCGGGTTGACGAAAGCGGCGATGACGTCGACATCGCCACTGCCACCTTCTATGTACTGCTGGTCCTGCACGCGCCGCAACAGGGCGATCTGGTCACGCAGCTCGGCAGCTTTCTCGAAATTGAGGGCCATGGCGGCCGTTTCCATCTCGGCATTCAGTTCGTTGCCCAACTGCTGGCTACGCCCTTCCAGGAACATGACCGAGTGGCGCACATCCTCAGCATATTCCTCGGCAGTCACCAACCCGGTGCAGGGCCCTTTGCAGCGTTTGATCTGGTACTGCAGGCAAGGCCGGGTGCGGTTTGCGTAATAGCTGTCCTCGCACTGGCGCACGGAAAAGGCCTTTTGCAGCAGGCTGAGGCTTTCGCGGATGGCCCCCGCGCTGGGGTACGGGCCGAAGTAGCGGCCCTTGGCCTTTTTCGCCCCACGGTGAATGCCCAACCGTGGGAACTCGCCATCGGACAGGAACACATAGGGGTAGGATTTATCGTCGCGCAGGAGGATGTTGTAGGGCGGGCGCCATTCCTTGATCAGGTTCTGCTCCAGCAACAACGCCTCGGTTTCGTTGGCGGTGATGGTGGTTTCGACCTGCGCAATACGCGCTACCAGCGCGGCGGTCTTGGGCGCCAGGCCAGTCTTGCGGAAATAGCTGGCCAGGCGCTTTTTCAGGTTCTTGGCCTTGCCCACATAAAGCAGCCGGGCTTCACCGTCGAACATCCGGTAAACGCCCGGGCGACCGCTGCAGGTCGCCAGGAATGCGCTGGCATCAAACACTTGGGACATGAGATTTACAGGCTTGCGTCAACCATGCCGTGGCGAACGGCCAGCAAGGTCAGTTCGACGTCGCTGGTGACCGAGAGTTTTTCAAAGATCCGATAACGGTAAGTATTGACGGTCTTGGGCGAGAGGCACAACTTGTCCGAGATGATCTGCACTTTCTGGCAGCCGACGATCATCAGGGCAATCTGGATTTCCCGTTCGGACAACGCGTCAAACGGCGAACCTTGCGGCTGAAACGGTTTCAGTGCCAGCTGCTGGGCGATCTGCGGGCTGATATAACGCTGGCCGGCAAAGGCTAGCCGAATAGCCTGGACCATTTCATCAAGGCCTGCCCCCTTGGTCAGATAGCCGGCAGCGCCGGCCTGCAGCAAGCGCGTGGGGAACGGGTCTTCCTCGCACACCGTCACGGCGACTACCTTGATGTCCGGATGGCTGCGCAGCAATTTGCGGGTAGCCTCCAGGCCACCGATGCCGGGCATTTTCACGTCCATCAGCACCACATCCGGCTTGAGCTCACGGGCCAGTTTGAGCGCCGACTCGCCCGAGTCCCCCTCACCCACTACCTGCAGGCCGTCGATGTCGGCGAGCATGCGCGTAATACCGGTTCGTACCAGATCGTGATCATCGACCACTAAGACCCTAATCAAGCACACACCTCGTCAGCAGGGCGATTGGATCCCGCCACCTTAACAAAATTTTTCACGGTGGGCCTAACGCATTGATTCCGTCAGAAACGCCTGACGTTCAACGGCGAGCGGCCTCATTGTTTGCCGGGGTTGACCGTTGCTGGACAAGCGCCCCAACAGGTGCCATAACGCCGCCTGATCGTCGAACGATAACTGCCGGAATGCCCCAAGCAAACCAGACTCATCGGTACTCAAACCTTCCAGCTGTGCTGGGGTACGAATACCGCTGAGCACATACAGCGCGTCCACGCCCCGAACCGACAACGCCGCGAGGTAATCGACCCGAGGGGTACGCTCACCGCTTTCATACTTGCCCTGAGCGTTGGGTTCAACACCGCCGATTTCGCCAAATACTCGCTGGGTCATGCCCAGTCGTTCACGCTCTTCCCGCAGCCGCGGACCGAATCCATTCATTGGGGGCTCTCCTCTTCCCTGATATCCCAGATGCCCACCCTACCGTCCGTAGGCGGCACAAACATGTGGATCCACTATGCCCATGGTCTGGGGTCACGACAAGCCATCATTGGGCTATTAATTGATGGCTCGCTGCATACGCACAAAGCAATCGTCTTCTCCCATTTCAACGAAACCGTGGCGCTGATACAGCTGACGGGCCGGGTTGCTGCGAAACACCATAAGCCGCAGCAGCGGCAGGCGCCGCTGCCTGGCCCAGAGCGCCAACTGCTCCAATACCCAGCTGCCGACCCCGCGCCCACGGTGCTCGGGCAACAGGTGCAACTCGCGGATGAACAACGCCTGGCGGTCCTGGCTAAGGCTGCAGAAACCCAGCAGGGTGTCGCCTTCGGTCACCAGCCACTGCTCGCGCCAGCCCCAGGCCTCGTCGAAGGCTTCTTCGATCCACAACAGGTCGTATTCGCGGTAGTACGGCAACATGGCGCGGCGCGTGAGGTCACGGGCAAAGGTGCAGTGGCGGTCGTTGGCGGGGGTTAACTGTAAAGGCATCGCATTTCGCTCATCGGGGATGACACACGGTCGCACAAACACCGCCCCTGCGGGTACACCTCGCGTTTCTTGTAGCGAATCATCGCGCGACCCTGCCGTTACCGTCTGTCTTGAGCCTAGATAATTCATTGATCGAGGTCACGGCCGGGTTACGAATTGTTTCTATGCTCAAAGCCTTCGGCACCCACGCCCAACGCCAACCGGAGCCCCCATGGCAACCCCGTCACTGGCCAGCCAGCCGCAACTGGCCCGGCGCGATTCCCGCCCGCAGCTTGCCCACACGCCAGGGCGCGCCACCCTCGTGTTGTTCTTCGGCCTGCTACTGGCCGGTATTGCCTATACCGTCTGGAGCCTGAAACAGGATGTAACGGCCAGCGGAACGGTAATCACCACGGTCACACCGTTCCTTCTACTGGGCCTGGCGCTGCTGATTGCCCTGGGCTTCGAATTCGTCAATGGCTTTCATGACACCGCCAATGCAGTCGCCACGGTCATCTACACCCACTCGCTGCCAGCACCGGTGGCGGTCGTCTGGTCCGGGCTTTGCAACTTCCTTGGCGTGTTGCTTTCCAGCGGCGCGGTGGCGTTCGGCATCATTGCCCTGCTGCCGGTGGAGCTGATTTTGCAGGTCGGCTCCTCGGCCGGCTTTGCCATGGTCTTCGCCCTGCTGCTGGCCGCCATCATCTGGAACCTCGGCACGTGGTGGCTGGGCCTGCCAGCCTCGTCCTCACACACCTTGATCGGCTCGATCATCGGCGTGGGTGTGGCCAACGCGCTGATGCATGGGCGTGACGGCACCAGTGGCGTAGACTGGGCCCAAGCCAGCAAAGTCGGCTATGCCTTGCTGTTCTCACCCCTGATCGGCTTTGCCTGCGCGGCCTTGTTGCTGATGGCGTTGCGCGCACTGGTCAAGCGCAAGGAACTGTATCAGGCGCCGGAAAGCTGCACCCCACCACCGTGGTGGATCCGCAGCGTCCTGATCCTCACCTGCACCGGCGTATCCTTTGCCCACGGCTCCAACGACGGCCAGAAAGGCATGGGCCTGATCATGCTGATCCTGGTCGGCACCCTGCCCATGGCCTATGCCCTGAACAAGACCATGCCCAACGAACAGGCTTTGCAGTTTTCTGCCGTCGCCGAAGTAACCCGCCAGGCGCTGGTGCGCAGCGACCCGCAAGCGGCCCCGGCCGACCCGCGCCAAGTACTGACCTTGTTCATTGCCGAGCCCAGGGCCAGCCCGCAACTGGTGCCGGCACTCGCGGCGCTGACCGGGATGATCGGCGACCAGGTCAAAGGCTATGGCTCGCTCAAGCGCGTGCCGGCCGAAGCCATGGCCAATGTGCGCAACGACATGTACCTGACCAGCGAAACCATTCGCCTGATCGAGAAAAAACACCTGGTGGCATTCGATGCCGACACCCGCAGCCATGTAGAACTGTTCAAGGCCCAACTGGACGATGCCACCCGCTACATTCCACTGTGGGTGAAGGTGGTCGTGGCCATCGCGCTGGGGCTGGGCACCATGGTTGGCTGGCGGCGTATCGTGGTGACGGTGGGCGAGAAGATCGGCAAGACCCACCTGAGCTATGCCCAGGGCGCCTCGGCTGAAGTGGTTGCGATGTGCACCATCGGCGCGGCGGACGTGTTCGGGCTGCCGGTTTCGACCACCCATGTGCTGAGCTCTGGCGTGGCCGGCACCATGATCGCCAACGGCTCAGGCATACAGAAACGCACACTGATCAACCTGCTGATGGCCTGGGTGCTGACCCTGCCGGCAGCCATGGTGCTGGCAGGGTCGCTGTACTGGTTGTTGAACCAGGTCCTCTAGGTCCGTCAGGCAGGAATCTTCAGGCCGCGCTGCACGGCTGGCCGTTCAAGGAAGGCGGCCAGTACCCGTTGCACTTCCTTGAACTGATCAAAGCCTACCAACTCCCGCGCGTTGTAACGTTCCACCAGGTTGCGTACCCACGGGAAGATGGCGATGTCGGCGATGCTGTACGCGCCCACCATCCACTCCCGCCCTTTCAGGTGCCGATCCAGCACACCCAGCAGCCGTTTGGACTCGTTGACATAGCGATCACGCGGACGCTTGTCTTCATATTCCTTGCCAGCAAAGAAATGGAAGAAGCCAACCTGGCCAAACATCGGCCCGATGCCGCCCATCTGGAACATCAGCCACTGCAGGGTCTGGTAACGCTGGGCAGGGTCCTGACTGAGCAGTTGGCCGCTCTTCTCCGCCAGGTACTGCAGGATCGCCCCCGACTCGAACAGCGGCAGCGGCTGACCACCCGGCCCGTTGGGGTCGAGGATGGCCGGGATCTTGTTATTCGCGCTGAGCGAGATGAACTCGGGGCTCAACTGGTCATCGTTGTCAAAACTGACCTTGTGCGCCTCGTAGGCCAGGCCGATTTCTTCGAGCATGATCGACACCTTGACGCCGTTGGGTGTCGGCAGCGAATACAGCTGCAGGCGTTCTGGGTGTTTGGCGGGCCACTTGCGGGTAATCGGGAAAGCACTGAGATCGGTCATGATCAGCCTTGCCTGGGGAATGAACCTGTCACTCTAGAGACATCCCCGGCCGCTGACCATCACCGACCATTTATCAGCGCTGGCAACTCAGGCCTGACCGTGGGCCTTGAGCTTGAGCTTTTCGGTGTCGACACGCACGAACACCGAGTCGGCGGTCACGGTCAGCACATCGTCGGCCCAGACCTCGCAGATCACCCGGCTCTTGCGCCCCACGTCCCCTTCCACACGCGCCTTGAGCAACAGCTCGACGCCCATGGGCGTGGGTTTCAGGTAGGTCAGGTTGAGCGTACCCGTGACGCAGTCGATGCGCGGCAGGCTGCCCGGCTCGCGGCCTTCATTGCGGTAGTGGTAAGCCATGGCCGTCCAGTTGGAATGACAGTCGACCAGCATCGCCAGCAGGCCGCCGTAAACCAGGCCGGGCCAGCCGATGAAGGTGCTGTCGGGCGCATGGCGGCATATCAGATGAACGCCGTCGGCGTCCCAGTGGCTTTGCAGGTGCAGCCCGCTGGGGTGGGAGCACCCGCAGCCATAACACGTGCCGTCGGGTGCCGCGAGGGCCTGGAGGGAAAGGGCTTGGTCGTTCATACGCTTCCTGTGCTTATTGAAATGGGGGCGCGCAACGCCCCCATTAAAGCAGAAACATCAGGCCGTCTGGGCAACCACCTTGGCACGCCGCTGGGTCAGCGAAACCAGCAGGATGAACAGGGTGACGCCAGCAGTCATCAGGGTTTCGTAGCGGTAGGCATCGCTGAACAGCATGTAGCCCAGCACCATGACGATGGTGCCGATCACCAGCCAGGTCAGCCACGGGAACAGCCACATTTTCAGTTCCAGCGGCCGCCCTTCGCGCTCGGCCCGGGCACGCATGCGCAGTTGCGACACGGCAATCACCAGGTACACCAGCAAGGCGATGGCACCGGTGGTGGACAGCAGGAAGCCGAACACCTTGCCCGGGAACACATAGTTGACGAAGCAACCGGCAAAGCCTGCCAGGGTGGAGAAGATCACCGCCACGGTCGGTACGCCGGAGCCGGAGATGCGCTTGGTAACGCTCAGTGCCTGACCACGGGCACCCAGCGAATAGAGCATGCGCGATGCGGTATACAGACCCGAGTTCATGCAACTGGTCACCGCTACCAGCACCACCAGGTCAACCAGCAGTTTGGCACCCGGCACGTTCAACACCTCCAGTACGCGCTGGAACGAACCGACCGCCTTGAGTTCAGGGTCGTTCCAGGCCACCAGCGACACCACCAGGAAAATCGACGCCAGATAGAAGATGGCGATGCGGTACACCACCAGGTTGGTGGCGCGGCGGATCTTGTCTTTCGGGTTGGCGGTTTCGTCAGCGGCAATGGTGACGATTTCGGCACCGAAGAACGAGAAGATGGTGATCAGTACACCACCCAGCACCGTCCCGAAGCCGTTGGGCATGAAGCCGCCGTTGTCCCAAAGTCGGCTGACCCCGGACACCTCTGCCAGCGGCCAGAAGCCGAACACGGCCAAGGTGCAGACCACGATGAAGGCAATGATCGCCACCACCTTGACCAGGGCAAACCAGTACTCGAAGGCACCGAAGTTCTTCACGCTGATCAGGTTGGTGCCCGACAGCACCAGCATGATCAGGAAGGCGAACAGCCACGATGGCACCCCAGGGAAGTAGGCGTGCAGGATGTCAGCGCCGGCAATGGCCTCGACAGGAATGATCAGCACCCAGAACCACCAGTACAGCCAACCGATGGTAAAGCCCGCCCATGGGCCAATGGCTTCGGAGGCATAGGTGGAAAACGAGCCGCTGTTAGGGTTGGCGATGGCCATTTCGCCCAGCATACGCATCACCAGCAAGACCAGCAGGCCGGTCATGGCGTAGGAGATGAGGATGGCCGGGCCGGCGGTGGCAATGGCGTTGGAGGAGCCGATGAACAGGCCGGCGCCGATGATGCCCGCAATGGAAATCATGGAAACCTGACGGGAGGTCAGGCCGTGCTGCAGGGAACGCTGTTTCTTGTTGTGTTGCGAAGCCATGAAGAACCCTCGAATGGGTCGGCCGCAGCGAAGCGGCTGAAGGTCGGAGCAGAATTCTTATAAATTTCTGATGTTCGTTGTTGTTGTTTTGCAGATGCCGGAAGCGGTTACAAACCTCCTCTTCGCACGACCGGTTGTAATCGTTGATCCAGGTCAGTATTAATCTATAGGCCGGGGTCAACAAACGACCTTTTCGAACCACATGATTCCGCTTTGGAATGAACTTCTTCCTTTTTTGCTCGGTATTTGCCCGTCATGTCCAAACGCCTGATGCCTTCGACCACCGCCCTTCAGTGCTTCGAAGCGGCCGCCCGCCACCTCAGCTTCACCCGCGCGGCGCAGGAACTGCACCTGACCCAGAGCGCCGTCAGCAAGCAGGTGGCGCAGCTTGAGGACATGCTCTCGCACTCGCTGTTCCAGCGCATTCGCCGCCGCCTGCACCTGACCCCGGCCGGCGCGCTGTACCTCACCGAAGTGAACAAGATCCTCACCCAGATCGACATTTCCAGCCGCTACATCCTCAGCTACGGCGATGAAACCGAAGTGCTGCGCATCGCCACCCAACCCACCTTCGGTGCACGCTGGCTGGTGCCCAGACTCAAGGGTTTTGGCGACCGCTACCCCCGTATTCACCTGGACGTGCGCAACGAGTTGGAACCGTTCGACCTGGTGCAGGCCAAGGCCGATATCGCGTTTTTCTTCGGCCAAGGCACCTGGCCCGGGGCGACCTGCATCGAGCTGTTCAGCGAAGAAGTGGTGCCGGTGTGCAGCCCGCAGCTATTGGCCAACCACCCTTTCGACAGTGCCCAGGCGCTGACCGAGCACCGGCTGCTGCAGTGCGTGTCACGGCCAGAGGCCTGGCACGAATGGTTTCTGGGGCTGGGGCTGCATAGCCAGAACAGCTACCACGGGCCGCGTTTCGACACGTTCTACCTGTGCATTCGCGCAGCGATTGCAGGCTGCGGTATCGCCCTGATTCCGCGCTATCTGGTGGCAGAGGAGCTAAGCGAGGGCAAGCTGGTGGGGGCCTGGGACCACCCGGTGGCGAGCAATGGCCGGCACTTCATCGCCCATGCCGAGCATGCGGCCGAAGTGCCGAAGATCCGGGCCTTTGTGCAGTGGATTCGGGAGCGGGTGGCTGAGGGCGATTGATATTGACCGCGCCGGCAAGATCACGAATCCACGGAATGACCGCAATCGAATAATTCGTTTGCGGAATAACCCGCCAACACGCTTGGATAATAAGAAACTCGAACAAGGTCCCGCGTGCCCATGAACCAGGAAAGTATCAGCCAATCCATTGCCATCGTTCACCCGATCACACTTTCCCATGGCCGCAATGCCGAAGTCTGGGACACCGACGGCAAACGTTACATCGACTTCGTCGGTGGTATCGGTGTGCTCAACCTGGGCCACTGCAACCCCGCCGTGGTCGAGGCGATCCAGACCCAGGCCACCCGCCTGACCCACTACGCCTTCAACGCCGCCCCGCACGGCCCGTATCTGGCACTGATGGAACAACTGAGCGGGTTCGTGCCCGTCAGCTACCCATTGGCCGGCATGCTCACCAACAGCGGTGCGGAAGCGGCCGAAAACGCCCTGAAAGTTGCTCGCGGCGCCACCGGCAAACGGGCCATCATCGCCTTCGACGGCGGCTTCCATGGCCGCACCCTGGCCACCCTGAACCTCAACGGCAAGGTCGCCCCGTACAAACAGCGGGTCGGTGAACTGCCTGGGCCGGTGTACCACCTGCCCTACCCCAGCGCCGACACCGGCGTGACCTGCGAGCAGGCGCTCAAGGCCATGGACCGCCTGTTCAGCGTCGAACTGGCTGTGGAAGACGTGGCAGCGTTCATTTTCGAGCCGGTGCAGGGAGAAGGCGGCTTCCTCGCCCTTGACCCCGCCTTCGCCCAGGCCCTGCGCCGCTTCTGCGACGAGCGCGGCATCCTGATTATCATCGACGAAATCCAGTCGGGCTTCGGCCGCACCGGCCAACGCTTCGCCTTCCCACGCCTTGGCATCGAACCCGACCTGTTGCTGCTGGCCAAGAGCATTGCCGGTGGCATGCCACTGGGTGCGGTGGTCGGGCGCAAGGAATTGATGGCCGCCCTACCCAAGGGCGGCCTGGGCGGCACCTATTCGGGCAACCCGATTGCCTGTGCGGCGGCGCTGGCCAGCCTGGCGCAGATGACCGACGAGAACATCGCCACCTGGGGTGAGCGCCAGGAGCAGGCCATCGTCAGCCGCCATCAGCGCTGGCAGGCCTCGGGCCTGAGCCCGTTCATCGGCCGCCTGACCGGCGTGGGCGCCATGCGTGGCATCGAGTTCGTCAATGCCGATGGCAGCCCGGCGCCGGCACAACTGGCCAAGGTGATGGACGCCGCGCGGGCCAAGGGCTTGTTGCTGATGCCCAGCGGCAAGGCACGGCACATCATCCGCCTGTTGGCACCACTGACCATCGAGGCCGAGGTGCTCGAAGAAGGCCTGGATATCCTCCAGCAGTGCCTGGCCGAGCTGAACTGAGGCTTACAGCCCCAGTTCTTGCGGGGTGAGCATGTCGGACTCGAAGGCAATCCAGCCGCCTTCGAGTTCGGCATGGCCGTTGACGATCGGGCCGTAGTAGGTCAGGCCGTTCTCCAGGGTCACGCAAATGTGCGTGGCCGATTTCTCGGGGGCTGCGAGCGTACCGACGAAATGCACCTTCTTCAGGGTTTCGGTCACCGCTTCCAGGCCAACGCGCATGTTGGGGTTTTCCGAGGCCTCGGTATCTGCGCCGCGGTCTTCAGCGCTGATGGTCACGGTGGCGATGTACGGGTACTTGGTGCTCAAGCGGGGTTACCTCAGTGGATGTGTAGGCGTATGGGCGCGTAGAGTACGGCAGGCGGTCCCGGTTGTCTCTACAGGTGATCTGAATGCCTCGATCTGTTAGGGTGCCCGCCGATGCACGCCACACCACACGAGGATCCCGAGTGAGCGCCGAAGAACCCCTGATCGCCGACCTGTTCGATGTCGACAAACGCCTGTCCCTCAAGCCCGTCGTGGACTTCAACAGCTACCTGCGCAATGCCTTCGGCGAAGGCCCGTGCCGCTGCCACCGCTGCGCCGAAGGTGGTGACGAGAGCACCTACAGCCACGCCCACAGCTTCACCTTCGACGGCCGTCAGTGGCACCGCCGGTTTGCCAGCACCTCGGGTAGCGATGTTGCCCAAGCGCTGAAGAAGGCCTGGCTGTCGTACACCAAGGTCGACCTCAACCTGGTCGGCGCGCTGGACCTGAGCACCCTCAAGACCTTCACCGAAGCCGCGCTGCACCCGCGCCTGCTGGCCCTGCTGCCAGCCAGCGGCCTGGCCCGTGAATTGGATGGCCAATGGATGCTGCAAGCCCAGGGCGACTGACGGCCCGGCGGCAGGGCAGGATTCCACCGGTCTGCTAACGTGGTGGAATCCGCCCATCCGCAGGTAGTCCGCCATGGCCCGCACAACGCCCATCGAGCTGTACCGCAATATCGGCATCGTCGCACACGTTGACGCCGGCAAGACCACGACTACCGAGCGGATCCTGTTCTACACCGGGGTCAACCACAAGATGGGCGAGGTGCACGATGGCGCCGCGACCATGGACTGGATGGCACAGGAGCAGGAGCGCGGCATCACCATCACCTCGGCGGCGACCACGGCGTTCTGGCAAGGCTCGACCAAACAGTTCGCGCACAAGTACCGCTTCAACATCATCGACACCCCCGGCCACGTCGACTTCACCATCGAGGTGGAGCGCTCGTTGCGCGTGCTCGATGGCGCGGTGGTGGTATTCAGCGGCGCTGACGGGGTGGAGCCACAGTCCGAGACGGTCTGGCGCCAGGCCAACAAGTACCATGTGCCACGCCTGGCCTACATCAACAAGATGGACCGTCAGGGTGCTGACTTCCTGCGCGTGGTCAAGCAGATCGACCAGCGCCTGGGGCACCACCCGGTACCCATCCAGCTGGCCATCGGCAGCGAAGAAAACTTCGTCGGCCAAATCGACCTCGTGAAAATGAAGGCCATCTACTGGAACGATGCCGACCAGGGCACCAGCTACCGCGAAGAACCCATTCCCGCAGAACTGCAGGCGCTGGCCGACGAATGGCGTGCGCATATGATCGAGGCCGCCGCCGAGGCCAACGATGAGCTGACCATGAAGTTTCTCGAAGGCGAGGAATTGAGTGTCGACGAGATCAAGGCTGCGCTGCGCCAACGCACCATCGCCAACGAA
The DNA here is from genome assembly GCF_000730605.1 of Pseudomonas monteilii NBRC 103158 = DSM 14164. GTDB lineage: Bacteria > Pseudomonadota > Gammaproteobacteria > Pseudomonadales > Pseudomonadaceae > Aquipseudomonas > Aquipseudomonas monteilii. The sequence continues at coordinate 125,116 of NZ_BBIS01000018.1, forward strand.
ATTGTACCGACCATCCTCGGCTCCTCGTTCAAGAACAAAGGCGTGCCGCTGATGCTCGACGCGGTGATCGACTACCTGCCCGCCCCGTCGGAAATCCCGGCGATCAAGGGCACCGACCCCGACGACGAAGAGAAGCACCTGGAGCGCCACGCCGACGACAAAGAGCCGTTCTCGGCCCTGGCATTCAAGATCGCCACCGACCCCTTCGTCGGCACCCTCACCTTCGCCCGGGTGTATTCCGGCGTACTCAGCTCGGGCAACGCAGTACTGAACTCGGTCAAGGGCAAGAAGGAACGCATCGGCCGCATGGTGCAGATGCACGCCAACCAGCGCGCCGAAATCAAGGACGTGTGCGCCGGCGACATCGCGGCGCTGATCGGCATGAAGGACGTGACCACCGGCGACACCCTGTGCGACATGGACAAGCCGATCATCCTGGAGCGCATGGACTTCCCCGACCCGGTGATTTCCGTGGCCGTCGAGCCGAAGACCAAGGCCGACCAGGAAAAAATGGGCATCGCCCTGGGCAAGCTGGCCCAGGAAGACCCGTCATTCCGCGTGCGCACCGACGAAGAAACCGGCCAGACCATCATTTCGGGCATGGGCGAGTTGCACCTGGACATCATCGTCGACCGCATGCGCCGCGAGTTCAATGTCGAGGCCAACATCGGCAAGCCGCAGGTGGCCTACCGCGAAAAAATCCGCAATACCTGCGAGATCGAGGGGCGTTTCGTCCGCCAGTCCGGCGGCCGTGGCCAGTATGGTCACTGCTGGATCCGCTTCGCCCCTGGCGACGAAGGCAAGGAAGGCCTGGAGTTCATCAACGAGATTGTCGGTGGCGTGGTACCACGCGAATACATTCCGGCGATCCAGAAAGGTATCGAAGAGCAGATGAAAAACGGCGTACTGGCCGGCTACCCGCTCATCAACCTGAAAGCGGCGGTGTATGACGGCTCTTACCACGATGTCGACTCCAACGAAATGGCCTACAAGATCGCTGCGTCGATGGCCACCAAACAGCTGTCGCAGAAAGGTGGCGCGGTGCTGCTGGAGCCGGTGATGAAGGTGGAGGTGGTGACGCCGGAGGAATACCAGGGCGACATTCTGGGTGACCTGAGCCGACGCCGCGGGATGATTCAGGACGGTGACGAAACGCCGGCAGGCAAGGTGATCCGTGCCGAGGTGCCGCTGGGCGAAATGTTCGGCTATGCCACCTCGATGCGCTCGATGACCCAGGGCCGAGCGAGCTTTTCGATGGAGTTCACCCGCTATGCCGAGGCACCGGCCAGTATTGCCGATGCCATTGTGAAGAAGAACCGCGGGGAGTGACTCATTAGCCTGTGCCGGCCTCTTCGCGGCTAAAGCCGCGAAGAGGCCGGCACAGGCTACCACCCACCCTCAGTGCTGCTCACCTGCCCGCTTCAGTAGCTTCTTGCACCGCTCCGACAAGTGCACAACCCGCAGCTGCTTGCCCGCCTTGGCATACCGTTCACGCAGGGTCTTCAATGCCGCAATCGCCGAGTAATCGACAAAGCTCAGATGCTGGCAATCCAGCGTAACCTGAGCAGGGTCGCTGGCCGTATCGAACTGGTTGAGGAACGAGGTGGTAGAGGCAAAGAACAACGTGCCATGTACCTGATAATGCTTGCCGCCCTGCGCATCCTCATGGCAGTCCGCATACAACTCCCGCGCATGCTGCCAGGCAAAGTTAAGGGCCGCGATGATGATGCCGAACAGCACCGCCATGGCCAGGTCGGTAAACACTGTCACGACAGTGACCGCAATGATCGCCAGCACGTCATTCACCGGCACTTTGTTAAGCACCCGCAGCGACGCCCAGGCAAAGGTCTGCTGGGCCACCACGAACATCACCCCGACCAGCGCTGCCAGCGGAATGCGCTCGATCAGCGGCGACAGGAACAACACGAACAGCAAGATCATCACCCCGGCCACCACCCCGGACAGCCGGCCACGGCCATTGGAACTGAGGTTGATCACCGTCTGCCCGATCATCGCGCAGCCACCCATGCCGCCGCACAGGCCCGAGACCATGTTCGCCGCACCCAGCGCCACGCACTCGCGGTCCGGGAAGCCTCGGCTCTCGGTGATTTCATCGGTCAGGTTGAGGGTAAGCAGGGTTTCCAGCAGCCCGACCATGGCCATCAGCACTGCGTAGGGGGCGATGATCTTCAGGGTTTCCAGGTTCCAGGGCACATCCGGCAGCGCCAGCCCCGGCAGGCCACCGGCGATGTGCGCCATGTCACCCAGGGTGCGGGTGGGCAGCCCGAGCAGGTACACCAGCAGGCCAACACCCAGGATCGCCACCAGCGCCGGCGGAACTGCACGGGTCAGCTTCGGCAGCACGTAAACCACCGCCATTGTCAGGGCTACCAGCCCGATCATCAGGTACAGCGGCGCACCACTGAGCCAGTGCTCACCGTCCTTGAAATGCTCCAGCTGAGCCATGGCGATGACGATGGCCAAGCCGTTCACGAAGCCAAGCATCACCGGGTACGGCACCAGGCGTACCAGTTTGCCCAAGCGCAGCAGGCCGAACAGGATCATCACCACCCCGCCCAGCAACACCGTCGCCAGCAGGTACTGCACGCCATGCTGCACCACCAGCGCGACGATCACCACGGCCATTGAGCCAGCGGCGCCAGAGATCATCCCGGGCCGACCACCGAACAGCGCAGTCAGGGTACAGATGATGAATGCGCCATACAGGCCCATCAAAGGGTTGAGGTGGGCCACCAGGGCAAAAGCGATGCACTCGGGCACCAGGGCGAACGAGGTGGTGAGGCCGGCGAGCAGGTCGGCACGTAGTCGGGCGGGTTTCATGGATATCCTGTGGTGCGGCCCGGGCGGGCGATACAAAAACAAGGGGCGCGATGTTACGGAATTTGTCTGGCAGCGGCCACCGCGAAGGCCGCTAGCGCGCAGCGCGGGTCAGCCACTCGGCCATGGCGGCATCCTCCAGCGCATACTCACCACGATTGGCTTTCCATACCAGTTCCTTCTCGCGCAAAGCATCCAGCGCTTTCTGTACGTTAGGCGTGCTGGCGATGACCTCTGCCTGAGCCTGCTCCAGCTTGCGACTTACCTCGACCAAAGTCTGCTCGGTAAATGGCGAAAACGGTTGGCGGCCTAGCGTGCGCTCGGCCATGACCTCAAGCACAGCTTGCTGCAAGGGTGAGAGTTCGTTCCAGGCACTTTCGTAGTCGCTCCACACGCCAGCCTGATGATTGAGCGCCCCGGTGCGCAGAAGTTCGCCCAAATTGCCCGCTTCTCCCAGACCAACGCTGACCTCGGCCAGTAATTTGTTGAGCATTTCCGGGCGCCGCCCCACCCGCTCAAAAGCGTACGCCAGGTCATCAACCTTGAATTGATTACTGTCTGCCAGGCGCCGATTCCACAGCGCAGTGATGAACTCGACATATTCACCCCCCAACAACGGGAATGGCGTGATACTGGCGCCGAAGAAGGGCTGCTTGCTTTTGAGCACCAGGTTGGCCAACTTGTCCCGGCTGGAGCCAGTGAACACCAGTCGCAGGCCATCCGGGCGATCACCACGGTTCAGGTTGTCACGCGCAGCCTTGAGGGCGAACATCGCGTTAAGGCCATCTTCGCTGTTGAGGGCATGCTGGGCCTCATCGATGATCAGCACAACCATCTGGCCCGACACTTGGTGCAATACAGCAAGTGCCTGAGCGAGGGTAGTACCCGACGGTAGTTGAGGCCGAGTGAAATCCCAGCTGAGGGTGCGCAGCAGGTTGATCTTGTCGATACCGGCCTTTTTCGCAGTTTTCGTGAGCGCGCCTTCAAAGCTAGCCAGCGCTGCACCGATCGCACCACTGATGAGCTCGGCCGGATCCGCATTACGGTCCGACCAGAGGTCGACGTAAACCGGCAGCCAACCCAGATGCACGCACTCAGGGATGAAGTCGTTATTGAGGAAGGTGCTTTTCCCTGTACGCCGTGGTGCGGCAAGGAACATGCCCGAACTGTAGTCGACCAGTGACTCGCCAGCCAGGTCTTTGGCCAGGGCCTTGGCCAATTGGTCGCGACGCAGGAGCGGGCGGATCGGAGACATGGCTTTATCCTCAATTATCTCGCTGACTATAATTTATAGCTTACAAGATAAAGCAAGATAAATCACATTTCCGCATTTCTCTCCATTGCGGCGCTTGTGATCCATGGCCGGCAAATCCCCGACAAATTTGCCATCATGTTGATTCCCCCCGCGGAGATCATGGACATGCCGCTACGCCCCCTTTTCACCACCCTGCTGCTGGTTACCAGCCTCGTCGCCCAGGCCGCCACCGAGGTGGTGCCGCTGCAGCACCGCGCCAGCGCCGAACTGCTGCCTGCGGCGCAGGCATTCGTCGGCAAGGACGGCACAGTCAGCGCCTTCGAGAACAAGCTGATCGTCAACGCCAGCCCCGAGCGCATCGACGACCTGCGCGCCCTGCTGCAACAACTGGACACCGTCCCCAAACGCCTGCTGATCAGCGTCGACAACAACGACAGCAACTTCCAGGACAACCGTGGCAATGCCCATGTTATCCACTACGGCACCAGCAACCGCGACGGCGGCATGCAACAAATCCAGGCCAGCGAAGGCCAGCCGGCGCTGATCCAGGTTGGCCAGAGCATCCCGATCACCAGCACCAGTACCGACGGCTACGGGCGCCTGCAGAGCAACACCGAATACCGCAACGTGACGCAGGGTTTCTACGTTACGCCAAGCCTGAGCGGCGATACGGTTCGTCTGCAAATTAGCACCAATAATGACCGCATCAGCCATGAACGTGCAGATGTAGTGAAAGTACAAAGTACCGACACGACCGTCACCGGCAAGCTCGGCGAATGGATCACCCTGGCAGGCTACAACCAGCAGAGCCAAGCCGACCGCAGCACGTCAAGCCGCAGTTACAGCACCCAGCGCGGTGAAAACATGACGCTGCGTGTCAAAGTCGACCTTCTCGACTGATCCCAGGCAATTCAAGGCCTCGACCAAAGGCCTTGAAACTGACTGCCAAGTCGCATTAGACCAAAGATGTAGTAAGCGAAAAATTCCACTACAAAACATTTGACATGCCCTTTTTCCCAAGGGCATGATGGCCTCGCTCCCGCTAATCAGGGGCCCTGGCAAGGGCCTTCGAGGCGTGCTCCTCCCACCCCTGGAGGCGCCTCGTGTCTATACGGCCCACAAGGCGGTTCGACGGGATTGCGACTGCAACGAAGAAGTTGTCCCGAGGGACGGAAGCGCATCACCGCAGTACTGGCAATCGCGTAGCACCGCAGCAAGGCAACCACGAGCCGACCTGCCGGAGCACACCTTCGCCTGGCCTGCCCACCCTTCCCCCTTCGAGCCTTCGCGTTCGCCGCCGCACTCTCTAGAACAGGACAGCCGCCAGGCACCCTGATCTGCACCCGGGCATCAGCACAATTAACCCAAGATCGATGCGACGAGGTTTATTTCCATGGCACTGACACGCGAACAGCAAATTGCAGCCCTCGAGAAAGACTGGGCCGAGAACCCGCGCTGGAAAGGCGTGACCCGCACCTACTCCGCCGCCGATGTCGTTCGCCTGCGTGGCTCCATCCAGCCGGAGCACACCTTTGCTCGCCAAGGCGCAGAAAAACTGTGGAAGCTGGTCACCGAAGGTGCCCACCCGTCCTTCCGCCCAGAAAAAGATTTCGTGAACTGCATGGGCGCCCTCACCGGCGGCCAGGCAGTGCAACAGGTAAAAGCCGGCATCCAGGCCATCTACCTGTCCGGCTGGCAAGTAGCCGCCGACAACAACTCGGCCGAGTCCATGTACCCTGACCAGTCGCTGTACCCGGTCGATTCGGTACCGACCGTAGTCAAGCGCATCAACAACGCCTTCCGCCGCGCCGACCAGATCCAGTGGAAAGCCGGCAAGAACCCAGGCGACGATGGCTACATCGACTACTTCGCACCCATCGTGGCTGACGCCGAAGCCGGTTTCGGTGGCGTACTGAACGCCTACGAACTGATGAAGAACATGATCGAAGCAGGCGCCGCCGGCGTGCACTTCGAAGACCAGCTGGCCTCGGTCAAAAAATGTGGTCACATGGGTGGCAAGGTACTGGTACCGACCCAGGAAGCCGTACAAAAGCTGGTGGCCGCGCGCCTGGCAGCCGACGTGTCGGGCGTGCCTACCATCATCCTGGCCCGCACCGACGCCAACGCCGCCGACCTGCTGACCAGCGACTGCGACCCGTACGACCAGCCGTTCGTGATCGGCGAGCGTACCCGTGAAGGCTTCTACAAGGTACGCGCCGGCCTCGACCAGGCCATCGCCCGCGGCCTGGCCTATGCGCCGTACGCCGACCTGATCTGGTGCGAAACCGCCAAGCCAGACCTGGACGAAGCCCGCCGCTTCGCCGAAGCGATCAAGAAGGAATACCCGGACCAGATCCTGTCGTACAACTGCTCGCCTTCGTTCAACTGGAAGAAGAACCTGGACGACGCGACCATCGCCAAGTTCCAGCGCGAGCTGTCGGCCATGGGCTACAAGCACCAGTTCATCACCCTGGCTGGCATTCACAACATGTGGCACGGCATGTTCAACCTGGCGCACGACTACGCCCGCAACGACATGACCGCCTACGTGAAGCTGCAAGAGCAGGAATTCGCGGACGCCAGCAAAGGCTACACCTTCGTGGCGCACCAGCAGGAAGTGGGCACTGGCTACTTCGACGACATGACCACCGTGATCCAGGGTGGCGCATCGTCGGTGACTGCACTGACTGGTTCGACCGAGGAAGAGCAGTTCCACTGATAGTGGGCTGCTGCTGAACGAAGGCCCGGAGCTTGTGAAAGCTCCGGGCCTTTATTTTCAGAAGCCTTTGAAAATGTTTCTGGGCTGGGAGGTGTTCGCCACAGCATCTTCAACGCCCGTGATACCGAGCGCCGCCTGCGC
>NZ_BBIS01000017.1 GCF_000730605.1 Pseudomonas monteilii NBRC 103158 = DSM 14164
GTAACGCCTGTGACAGGCGCGCGCGACCGCCTTGTTTGAACGATACGATATCGAGCCATGCGCCAAGCGTTCGCGCACAAATCCCACAGCTATAATTGGCCCGAAACAAACGTAGGAGCGAGCGCAGCTCGCGATGCACCGCGTGGGCGGCGCTCGATCTGCGCGCCACCTCAACAATCAAGCCGGACGCAGCCGCAAGCTGCGCCACAAAGCCGCGGTCATTAGCACGCTCACCACCGCCCAACCCCAAGCCTGCTGGTTTTCCCAGCCTTCCACAAACAACTGTGGCGCCACGCCGGCCCCGACAATGAACGCCAGCAACGCCACCTCGGCACGCCGTGCCCGTACCGGCCACAGCACATAGACCAGCGCTGGCAACGCCAGCGCCGCACTGGGGAAGCTGCGGTAGCGCGGGTCGAACACCATCGCCAGCATGCTCACCGCTGCGGCGAAGCCCGCCGCCAGCAACAGCCAGCCTGCCCGTGCCTGTAGCCAGGCGAACAACCGCTCGCGCCAGCCGGCCCGCTGGGCCAAGGCCAACAGCGCGTGGGCCAGCACCAGCAGGTTCAGCCCGGCCAGCGCCACCGCCCATACCCACTCCCAGGCAAAGCGCGCATGGGTGCGCATCAGCTCACCCCACAATCCCAGGCATCCGGCGCCAAACGCCGCCAGCAATGGCAGCAGCAAGGCTGCCTGAACCGTTGCGGGGCGCCCGGCAAGTAACAGCATGGCCAGCATCAACAATGCACTGGCCAGCAACCACTGCGGCCAGTAATGCAGGTTGCTCACCGGCCCCTCCAGCACGCCCTTGTCCTGCCGGTCTGCATCGTAAAGCCCCCAGTAACCGCCGACGGCCCCCTCGTTGGCGCGCTTCCAGGGTTGGTCGAATGCTTCGATCAGGTTGTAGCGCCAGCCGTTGCTCTCAGCCATGGCCACAAAGCCGCGAATGAAACGCGCCTCGTTGACCCGGCTGGGCACTGCGGTCTCCCGCTGGCGCCCTTCGCTGGGCCAGCCGGTTTCGCCAATCAGGATGTCTTTGGGGGCGAAGCGCGTGCCGAACACCCTGCGCACATCGGCCACATGGGCCAAGGCTTCGTCGATACCGCGAGGGTCGTCTTCCCAGTAGGGCAAGAGGTGGATAGTCAAGAAGTCCACCTGCGGCGCTACCTGCGGGTGCTGCAGCCAGAATTCCCATACATCCGCGTAGGTCACCGGCACCTTCACCTGGCTCTTCACACGGGCGATCAGCGTGGCCAGGTGTGCGCCGGTCACCTCTTTGCGCAGCAAGGTTTCGTTGCCGACGATCACCGCGCTGACCACATCCGGGTTGGCGTTGGCGGTGGCAATCAGCAGGTCGATTTCCCTGTCGGTATCGGCCGGGTGGGCGTTAACCCAGGCACCCAGCATCACTTTCAGGCCATGCTTGCGCGCCAGCGCGGGGATTGCCTCAAGACCGGTCATGGAATAGGTACGGATGCACTGGAATCGCTCAGCCAGCAACGCAAGGTCGGCGTCCATCCGCGCCGGGCGCAGGCGAAACGGCTGGTCATAGGGCGACTGGTCCTTGTCGAACGGCGTGTAGGACGCGCACTGCAACTTGTGCGTCGGGCTGGCCGCATCCGGCAGGTGCGCCGGCTTGCCAAGCCCGTACCAGAGCCCTGCAAGCCCCAGCAGGGCCAACAGGCAGGCAAGCAGGTACAACGGCAACAGCAGGCGGGCAGAGCTGGGCATCGGGCGGTCCATCGTCAGGGGCAAAAGGGTAGATAGTAGCCCGGCGCCAAAGCTTTGGCATGCAAGGATCGCGCAGGCCGGCGTAAGCCGATGGCGCTAATGGCACAGTGCTGTCGCATATGAGGCGGCTACAGGTCGCAGCTGGATCAGGTCGCCCTGTGTTGCAGGCAGATGATGCAATCTCCTAGACCTGACGAGGGGATGCTTTGATGGCTGCTATGAAAAGAATGCGACGTTTCCTGGGTGTGGGCACCGCCCTGGTAATGGCCATGAGCGCTGCACAGGCAATGGCTAAAGAAGTAAGCATCGGTTACGTGGATGGGTGGGCCGACAGCGTGGCCACCACCAACGTGGCTGCAGAAGTGATCAAGCAGAAGCTCGGCTACGACGTGAAGTTGCAGGCCGTGGCCACGGGCATCATGTGGCAGGGTGTGGCAACCGGCAAGCTCGATGCCATGTTGTCGGCCTGGTTGCCCGTCACCCATGGCGAGTACTGGACCAAAAACAAGGACAACGTGGTCGACTACGGCCCCAACTTCAAGGATGCCAAGATCGGCCTGATCGTGCCCGAGTACGTCAAGGCGGTGAGCATTGCCGACCTCAAGACCGACAGCAGCTTCAAGCAGAAGATTGTCGGCATCGACGCCGGCTCCGGCGTAATGCTCAAGACCGACCAGGCCATTAAGGACTACGACCTGACTGGCTACAAGCTGCAGGCAAGCTCCGGTGCGGCCATGACCGCAGAGCTGGGCCGTGCCTATGCCAAGCAGCAGTCGATTGCGGTCACTGGCTGGGTACCGCACTGGATGTTCGCCAAGTGGAAGCTGAAGTTCCTCGAAGACCCGAAAGGCGTGTATGGCGCGGCGGAAACCGTGAACAGCATCGGCAGCAAGGAACTGGCGACCAAGGCGCCGGAAGTTGCGGAGTTCCTGAAGAAGTTCAACTGGCAGTCCAAAGACGAGATTGGCGAGGTGATGCTGGCGATTCAGGAAGGGGCCAAGCCTGAAGCAGCGGCCAAGGATTGGGTGGCCAAGCACCCTGATCGCGTGAAGGAGTGGACTGGCAAGTAAATGCGCTTGGCGTTGTACTTTCAGCGCCTGTGAGATCGAGCGCCGCGCGGGCGGCGCTCGATCTTGCAGGCGCTGAAAGAGCAACGGCAAGCACCTTTCAGCCCTCACCCATTCAGCTCTTTGTTTCAAATCCGGTAAAACACCGTTGCATCTAAGACTAAGGTCGTCTGGTTGCCGTCCAACAGCCGCATAAAGTAAGGGCGTGGGTTTCATCCCCTACCTGTGCTGCTAGGACAAAAACAATGAACGACAGCATTTACCTCTCGATACAAAACAGCCCCCGTTTCAAGGAGCTGGTCACCAAACGCGAACGGTTCGCCTGGATTCTCTCGGCGATCATGCTCGGCCTGTACTGCGCCTTCATCCTCCTGATTGCCTACGGTCCTCAAGTACTGGGCGCCAAGCTCAGCCCTGAGTCGTCGATTACCTGGGGCATTCCTCTGGGCGTCGGCCTGATCGTTTCGGCATTCGTCCTGACCGCCATCTACGTACGCCGCGCCAACGGCGAATTCGATGAGCTGAACAAGGCCATCCTGAAGGAGGCGCAACAATGATTCGCCACGCCAAAACCCTGGCCGTACTGGCCTGCGGAGCCTTCGCACCCGCCGTGTGGGCTGCCGATGCCCTGACCGGCGAGGTGCAGAAACAACCGCTGAACGTTTCCGCCATCGCCATGTTCGTGGCCTTCGTCGCCTTCACCCTCGGCATCACCTACTGGGCCTCTAAGCGCAACAAGTCAGCGTCGGACTACTACGCTGCCGGCGGCAAGATCACTGGCTTCCAGAACGGCCTGGCAATTGCCGGCGACTACATGTCGGCCGCCTCGTTCCTGGGTATTTCCGCGCTGGTGTTCACCTCTGGCTACGATGGCCTGATCTACTCCATCGGCTTCCTGGTCGGCTGGCCGATCATCCTCTTCCTGATTGCCGAACGCCTGCGCAACCTGGGCAAGTACACCTTCGCCGACGTGGCCTCGTACCGCCTCGGGCAGAAGGAAATCCGCACCCTGTCGGCGTCCGGTTCGCTGGTGGTGGTGGCGTTCTACCTGATCGCCCAGATGGTCGGTGCCGGCAAGCTGATCGAGCTGCTGTTCGGTCTGGACTACCATGTGGCGGTGATCCTGGTGGGTATCCTGATGTGCCTGTACGTGCTGTTCGGCGGCATGCTGGCCACCACCTGGGTACAGATCATCAAGGCCGTGTTGCTGCTGTCCGGTGCCAGCTTCATGGCGCTGATGGTAATGAAGCACGTGGGCTTCGACTTCAACACCCTGTTCTCCGAAGCCATTAAGGTACACGCCAAGGGCGAAGCGATCATGAGCCCGGGTGGCCTGGTCAAAGACCCGATCTCGGCGTTCTCGCTGGGCCTGGCGCTGATGTTCGGTACCGCAGGCCTGCCGCACATCCTGATGCGCTTCTTCACCGTCAGTGACGCCAAGGAAGCGCGCAAGAGCGTGCTGTACGCCACTGGCTTCATCGGCTACTTCTACATCCTCACCTTCATCATCGGCTTTGGCGCCATCCTGCTGGTCAGCACCAACCCGGACTTCAAGGACGCCGCTGGCGCCCTGCTGGGTGGTAACAACATGGCGGCGGTGCACCTGGCCAATGCCGTGGGTGGCAGCGTGTTCCTGGGCTTCATTTCGGCGGTCGCCTTCGCCACCATCCTTGCGGTGGTTGCCGGCCTGACCCTGGCCGGTGCCTCGGCGGTGTCCCACGACCTGTACGCCAGCGTATGGCGCAAGGGCAAGGCCAACGACAAGGACGAGATCCGCGTATCGAAGATCACCACCGTCGCCCTGGGCGTGCTGGCGATCGGCCTGGGTATCCTGTTCGAGAAGCAGAACATCGCCTTCATGGTGGGCCTGGCGTTCTCCATCGCGGCCAGCTGCAACTTCCCGGTGCTGCTGCTTTCGATGTACTGGAAAAAGCTGACCACCCGCGGCGCGATGATTGGTGGCTGGCTGGGCCTGGTAAGTGCGGTGACGCTGATGATCCTCGGCCCGACCATCTGGGTGCAGATCCTCGGCCACGAGAAAGCCATCTACCCGTACGAGTACCCGGCGCTGTTCTCGATGGCCATTGCCTTCGTCAGTATCTGGTTCTTCTCGGTTACTGACAAGTCCAAGGCTGCTGACGATGAGCGTGCGCTGTTCTACCCGCAGTTCGTGCGTTCGCAAACGGGCCTGGGTGCCAGTGGGGCGGTGTCTCACTAATGCTTGAACGCTGATACACAACGCCCCGCCAGTCGGGGCGTTGTCGTTTCTGGCTGATCGTCTTTCAAGCCGTTGGGAAATTTCCGAGGCCCGTTCGGAACTGTCCTAGTTAGCGGCGAGCTGCAAAGTTGAACAATCTCCTTGCTCACCGGAAAGGTCCGGTAGGCATTACTTTGCCAAGGAGATAACCCCCCGTGAAACGTTCGCTGCTTGCCCTGCCCCTGACCCTGCTGTTTGCCGGTGCTGCCTTTGCCGTTGACCCTATCGAGAAGCAAGTGCAAATCGTCGCGCAGGTGCCGACCGATGCCTTCTTCGTCGAGCCAGTCGGCGGCAACTGGATGAACGATCCGCAAGAAATGGCCTGGAACTCCTATCAGCAAAAACTCGACCCGATCCGTAAGGAACTGCAGGTCAAGAGCACCGTCGGCCCGATCACTGCCTACCTGGTATCGCCGGCAGTGATCGCCAGCGGTACCCACAACATCGGCCTGGACGTGACAGTGGGCGATACCGTCCTGAAGACAACGCCAGCTGAGGTCGTCAGCGCTGCGCAAGCGGCCTCGGGCGCCACCGTCGGTTTCAACGTCGCGGCCCAGGCGGCCCCCTCGACCGGGTATGAGCCAGGCAACTACCAGGGCTTGGTGAGCATGATCTTCGAAACCGCTGCGCCTTGATTCCGCCCCCAGCGTTCATCACCGTTTCCTGCACCGGCCTTCGCTTCTAGCGAGGGGCGGGCAGGTCTTGCCTGCAAGCGATGCCCATGACCGATCACTCTTTCATCGCTGCCACACGCTGCCGGCTGACGCTGGCTGCCATCCTTGCTCTATGGTCCGTAACAGGCCCAGCAGTGAGTGCTACCTTGGGTGCGGCCGAAGGATTGCCGAAGGAATTCGAGGCGCATTTCTTCGACGTGCCATTGGCCGTTCGGGTCGACTTGGATGGCCGCTACTTGGGCGACGCTATGGTAGTCCTCGACCGCGATCAGCGTGTGCAGCTACTTGAATTCACCGACACCCTCGAAAGCCGCGAGCCCGAAAGCCTGCGCCGCCGCTGGCGGGAGCGGCTGGCCAATCCTCGATACCTGGGGGATTGCCGGGGAGACTGCCCTGACGGCTTGCGTGCCGTGCATTACAGCCTGGTCAATTCGCAGTTGTCTTTGCTGACCGACCAGGCCGAAGTGTCCGGCACCGCTGAGCGCTATCACCGCCTGCCAGAGCAGGGCAGCCATGGCCTGCTGTTGCGCAACCAGCTCAACCTGCTCAATGACGGCCAGGCCACCAGTGGCCGCTATGCCTTGCAAGGGCAGGGCAGTGTCGGGCAATGGACCGCCTTGGCCGAAGGCCAACTCGACCGTGGCAGTGACAACCGCCAGGGCACCCGCTACCGGGTCGACCAGCTGTATGGTGAGCGCCTGGTAGAGGACCATTTTTACCGCTTGGGGTATTTCACCCCTGGCGCTCAAGGGTTGACCCGCCAGCCCAGGCTGATGGGAGCCAGCCCCGACACCACCGTGGGGGTGATGTTCGGCAGCAGCGACAGCTTGCTGATTGACGGCGCCGCGCCCAGTGCCACGCCGATCTATGTCACCCCCAACCGCCCGGCAATCGCCGAAATCTATCGAAACGGCGTGCTGATCAACAGCCAGCCCGTGCAGCCCGGTTTGCAGACACTCGACACCAAGGTGCTGCCGGGCGGCATTTACGAAGTCGAGGTCCGCCTGGTTGAAGATGGCCAGGAAAGCTCGCGCAGCCAGGCGTTCATCTACAAGCCAGGCAACTGGCGCAGCACCGATGCCCCTTGGCGCTATAACCTGTACCTCGGCCAGCAGACCAGCCAGTTCAGCAACTGGCAGCATGACAAAGACGACACCCTGGCCGCCGGTGTGCTGGCCAATTACCTGCTGCACCCACGCGCAGTCGTTGGGTTGTCTGCCCAGCGTATCGACGATGCCATGCAGTACGGAACTTCGCTGGACTGGGACGTGCGCGACCGCTTCAAAGTGTATGGCAATCTGTTCCAGGCCCAAGGCCATGGCAACGGCTACGACCTGCAACTGATCCACGCCTATGCGAGTGGTTCGCTGGTCGCCAGCCATAGCCGCAGCTGGCTGGTCCGGCCCGAGTGGGACCGACGCGACGGTCAGCCCACACAGCCGTTTCAGACGCGCCAGACGCAATCGTCCTTGTCACTTAGCCACCGGCTGGACCCACGTAACACCGCCAGCGTGCGCCTGTCCCACAGCAGTGGCGGTGACGCCGGTACCGGTGTCGACCTGGGCTGGTCCTACTTCGGCCATCTGCTCGGCTCCGACGCCAACTGGCGCCTTTCACTGTTCGACCGCCCCGGCAACAGCGCCACCGGCGATGCCCGCAGCCGTGGCGTCAACCTGAGTTTGAGCATGAGCCTGGGTGGCAGTGGGCGGCGTGTCTCGGCCAGTGTAGGCAGCCGCACATCACGCGATGGCGGCCGTGATCTCAACACGTCGCTTGGCTATCAGCAGGACGTCGAACTTGGGCCTCTGCGCAGCGTTGGCGCCACCCTCAGCGCCGATCGCTATGGCGCCGGGCTGGGGGGCGATACGCAGTTCGAGAGCCAAGTGCTGCATGGCGATGCCTATGTGCAGCGTTCCTCGTACAACGGTGACTTCAGCGGTGGCCTTAACCTGGAGAGCCTGGTGGCCATCGGTGCCGGCAAAGCTGCCGTCAGTGGCCAGTACCTGCCTCACCAGGCAGCACTGATCGTTGATGTAGACAGCGACATTGACGGCCTGAAGTTGCGTGCCGACGATGCACTGGGCGCCAAATTGCACCCTGGGCGCAACATCATCCCGGTGACGCCTTACAAGGCCGGGCATGTGCAATTCGATCTCGACGATGGCGATACCACGGCGGCGGTGATCCAGCCGTCGAGCATGGATTATCACCTTAACCGTGGGGGCATCGAATACCGCCAGCTGCGTGTGTTGCGCACGGTGACCGTACTGGGGCGTTTGCTCGATGCCCAAGGGCAGCCCCTGCGTGGCGCGCAGGTGGTCAACCACGCCAGCCGCAGTGTCAGCGAGGCCGATGGCTTTTTCGCCGTGGAAATGAGCCACACCACACCCACTCTGGATGTTCGCCTGCGCGGCCAGGCGCTGTGCCTGCTGCGCCTGGACCTGGCCACTTTGCCTCGTGAAGGCGACGTGCTGTTGGCCGGCGATCAGCGTTGCTTGCCTGAGTACGCGACGTCGGTGGGCATGGCGGGGGAGCCAGCCCAATGAATACCGGCAGCCGCTTTTCCGAAGGCGTTTTCAGAAACGTCCTACTGCTTTCGTCGTGGCCGCTAGCTGCGCTGAGCAATAACCTAACCCAATGGACCCAGGGAGCTTTGCAATGAGAGTGCCCCAGATACTGGCCATCGCACTGTTGGCCATGCCGCTGGCTGCAGCGGCCGCCCCCGAGCTGAATATAGGTGGCTTGTACGACTACCTTGACGGCAACAAAAGTACCCTGCTCAAGAAGGTGCGCAATGGCGGCGACAGCACGGCGTTCGTCAAGGTCAGTGTCGTCGAGCTGGTGTATGACGAAGCTGGTGTAGCGCGGGAGATCGACACCGAAGGCCTGCCGCTGGAGCAACGCGGCCTGGTCGCTAGCCCCGCCCGGCTGATCGTGCCGGCCAAGGGCATGCAGGCGGTGCGCCTGCTGTATCGCGGCTCGCGGGCCGAGGAGCGCTATTTCCGCCTGCGCTTCATGCCCGTGTTGCCAGAGTTGGGTGACGGGTTTGCTGTGGACGAGCAGCAGGCACAACAGTACCGCGACAGCCTCAGGGCGGGGGTGAATTTGCTGGCCGGTTTTGGTTCGCTGCTGTTCGTCAGGCCTGCGCAGGCGCACTACCACACGCCGGTCCGGCGGGAGGGCGGGTTGTTGACCGTGGCCAACGAGGGCAATGCCACCGTGGTGCTTGACCATTTCCGTCAGTGCCGCGCGCCGCAGGAGGCGTGCGAGCCGGCCACCAAGCATCACTTGCTGCCGGGCCGTAGCCGCCAGTTCGAGGGGGATGTCGCGCGTATCCACCAGTTCGAGCTGCACGAAGGTGACCAGCGCACGGCCATGGTAATGGAGCGATGAAGGTGTTGATGAACCGACTGGCGCGTACCTGGCTGGGGGGCGCACTGTGGTTTGTCACGCCTGTCGTCATGGCACTCGACGTGACGATCACGGCGCAGTATCTGGGCGGGGGTACGGGGCGCTTCGACAACACCACCCCGCCAGGCGGGCTTTGCAGCAGTTGGGGCAATGCCTGCAGAAACCGTACTACGGTGACATTACCCATCACCTATGACAAGAAGACCACCAAGGGCGCTGTTGATCCACGCGATCATTTCTATGTCAGTTTGCCGGCCAGGCGCGAGGTTGATGTCTATCACGACATCACGGGAGAGTCGCGTCGCCTTACGTTCGAGTGGACTGCGCTTAGTCAACACGTGCAGACCAGCGGCTCTATTTATGATCACCCGCTTTATAATCGGATACTCAGTGGGGGGTGTCGTGAGCGTGGGTACGTTTCCCAAATGCGGCCTGCCAAAGTCAGCTATCTTTGGGACGTCGAGCAGCCGACTGCGCCTTCGCCTTGCTGGAGTTATAGTCGCACAGCCCCGGAAGGACGAGTGGAAGTCGCCTCGGTGCTGGAGACCAGCGTCGCCTATGAAATGACCACCACACCCCCTTTTCGCATGCCCAGTGGCACTTATCGCGGCAGCCTGACCTACAGCATCGGCCCAAGGGGGGACTTTGACTTTGGCAACGATGTCACTGCCCTGAGTGGCAGCAGCCTGACCGTAAATTTTGTGCTCGACGTGCAGCACGCCTTCCTCTTCGAGTTCCCGCCTGGCTCCGAGCGCGCGGTGCTTGAACCGCCAGGGGGCTGGCAAGCTTGGTTGGCCGGCGGCAAGCCACCGCAGCGGCTCAATCGCGACCTGCCATTCAGGGCCTGGTCGACAGGCCCGTTCAAGGTTTACAAGCTCTGCCAGTACGATGTGGGTCCCGAGTGCGGGATTCGCAACGAGCACAACGACCAGGTGCCGGTACTGGTCGCACTCACGCTCCCAGGGGGTATCCAGCACGCGGGGGGGCAGGTTGAACGCCTTGCCCTGCCAAGCGGCGCTCAGGCGGCGCTGCAGTTCGACGCTGTGACACCGACCCTCAACCGTCGCGGCCAGTTGCATTTCGACGTTGAACGTAGCCAGGTGCAAAATATGCTGAGGCATCCCGGCAGTACCTACACCGGACAGGTAACCGTCGTATTCGATGCTGAACTGTAGGCATCACCAACGAGAGAGGCACCATGCACACAGCCCTGGTGGTCGATGACCACCCCTTCATCCGTGCCACCGTCTGCATGCTGCTGCGCCAGCAGCGTGTGCAGGTGGTCGGCCAGGCAGACAACGGCATAGACGCCGTGCGCCTGGTGCGCGAGCTGGTGCCGGACCTGGTGATCCTCGACATCGCGATGCCAGGCCTGGACGGGTTGGAAGTGATCGCCCGTATCAAGGCCTGCGGCCTTTCGTGCAAGGTCGTGGTGCTGACCTCGCAACTGGCCGAGGCGTACTCGCTGCGTTGCCTGCAGGCCGGTGCCGCAGGTTATGTGGCCAAGACCGATGACCTGGACGAACTGGGCAAGGCCGTCGCTGCCGTGTTGTCGGGCTTCACTTATTACCCCGAAGTGGCCATGAGCTCCGTGTGCAGGCAGGACCTGCGCGCCAGTGAGGCCCAGTGCATCGCCAGCCTCACCGACCGCGAATTGACGGTGCTGCTGTACCTGGCCCGTGGCTATGGCAACAAGGCTATCGGTGAAGCCATGCTGTTGAGCAACAAGACCATCAGCACCTACAAAACGCGCCTGCTGGAAAAGCTCAGGCTCACTTCGGTCATTGACCTGGCGGATTTCGCACGCCGTAACCAACTGATCTGAACGTGCATTTGCGTGACCCTGAAGCCATGTCGTTGGCGTTGATCCATGTCGTTGCGTGTACTGGTGGTAGATGATGCGTTGATCAACCGCTTGTTGCTGTCACAACAGCTCGATCATATCGGGCATCAGGTTCAACTGGCCGAGGACGGCGCACAGGCGCTACGCCTGTGGCTCGGTGGTCATTTTGATGGGGTGATCACCGACTGCGGCATGCCTCGGCTTGACGGGTATGCCCTGGCGCGCGCCATCCGTGAGCACGAGCGGCGAAGTGGCCGGCCACAGTGCCGGGTTATCGGCATGACGGCTACGGTTACACCCGCAGTTCGGGCGCGTTGCCGCGCAGCCGGGATGGATGACTGCCTGCTGAAGCCGCTGAGCCTGAAGCGCCTGGTGCAAACGTTGGCCCCGATCAGCCCTGCAGTGCTCGACATTGAACATGTGCAGCGCCTTGTGGGTTACGACAAGGCAGCACTGCACGCGTTACTGGAAGCGTTGCGCACCAGCAACGTTCAAGACTTTCAGCAACTGAGCAAGTTACAGGAGAACGTTGAGGCCTTGGGCCAACTCGCCCATCGCATCAAAGGGGCTGCGCGCATCGCCCGCGCCAGGGAAGTGGTTTACCAATGCGAGCGCCTGGAACGCCAATGTAGCGACAAGACGCTCGCACCCGTCGACCTGAAAAGGGACGTGGAGGCACTTCGCCAAGCGATGCTGTACCTCGATCGCCAACTGGCCTCACACGCCCTGCGGTCAAATCATGCCGAGTAACAGGAGCACCAGCAGAATCACCAGTATCACGCCCACGATGCCCGAAGGGCCGTAGCCCCAGCTGCGCGAGTGTGGGAAGACCGGTAAGCCACCAATCAGCAGAAGGATCAGGATGATGATGAGAATCGTGGTCATGACGGAATCCTTGCATGGTTGAGGGTCAAGGGCCTCTGACGGCTGGCCTCTTGTAAGTAAAGACCGGCGCCGCGAGGGAAAGATTCCATTTGTGTGCAGCCAGGCAGGTGTAACTGACCATGCAGTCATGCCCACCCATTCACTACCCTGATGAACCCTGCCTGTCCGCCTGGTCTTGATTAGACTCGCTGCACAACCACTTGGAACAAGGCCAGCCACCATGCAAAAACGCATCATGATCACCGGCGCCGGGTCCGGCCTCGGCCGCGAGATCGCCCTGCGCTGGGCGCGTGAGGGCTGGCGCCTGGCGCTGGCCGATGTCAATGAGGCCAGCCTGCGCGAAACACTTGCGCTGGTCCGCGCCGCTGGCGGCGATGGCTTCGTTCAGCGCTGTGACGTGCGTGACTATAGCCAGCTGACAGCCCTGGCCCAGGCCTGCACCGAGCAGTTCGGCGGTATCGACGTGATCGTCAACAATGCCGGTGTTGCCTCGGGCGGGTTCTTTGCCGAACTGTCGCTGGAAGACTGGGACTGGCAGATCGCGGTCAACCTGATGGGCGTGGTCAAGGGCTGCAAGGCCTTTTTGCCGCTGCTGGAGCGCAGCAAGGGCCGCATCATCAACGTCGCCTCCATGGCTGCGTTGATGCAGGGCCCAGGCATGAGCAACTACAACGTGGCCAAGGCCGGCGTGCTGGCCCTGTCTGAAAGCCTGCTGGTGGAACTGCGCCAGCTGGAGGTGGCGGTGCATGTGGTGTGCCCCTCGTTCTTCCAGACCAATCTGCTGGACTCGTTCCGTGGCCCGAACCCGGCGATGAAAGCGCAGGTTGGCAAGTTGCTGGAAAGCTCGCCGATCAGCGCGGCGGACATTGCCGAGTACATCTACCAGCAAGTCGCTGCTGGCGACTTCCTCATCCTGCCTCACGAGGCAGGGCGACAGGCCTGGCAATTGAAGCGTCAGGCCCCGGAGCGGCTGTATGACGAGATGGCCGAAATGGCCGTAAAAATGCGGGTAAAAGCGCTGCCTCGATGAATCTACTGTAGGAGAAGTTACCCCGAGATGTAGGGTTCTTCTGAATAGCGGTGGAGCTATTGAGTAGCCGAATACTTACGCGTCAGGCTCCGTTTTTCCCTTTCGCTGGAGGAACGGAACATGCTGGTAATTGGGCGCGAAGTCGGCGAGATCATCGTGATCGGTGATGACATTCGGATAATGGTGGTAGATACCCGGGATGGGGTCGTGCGCTTTGGCGTCGATGCCCCGCGTGAGGTGCCGGTGCATCGGGCCGAGGTGTACAAGCGCATCAAAGCGGCGAAGCAGGGCAAGGCCTGACCCGCTATTCCAGTAGCTCACGGGGCACGTCATGCTTGGCCAGCAACTGGCACTGTTGGCTCTCAAGGTCGAACAGGATGAACGCCTGCCCCTTGGCCAATGCCTGGCGTACCCGCAGCACACGGGTTTCCAGTGGGGTATCGTCGCCATTGTCGGTGCCGTCGCGGGTGACGAAGTCTTCGATCAGGCGGGTCAGGGTTTCGGCTTGCAGTTGGTCGTAGGGGATCAGCATGGTAGGTGTTGTCTGAAGTAGGTGTGGGCATGCTACGCGAAACATTCGTTATTTTGGGGCCGCTTTGCGGCCCCAGGCCCCTCAGCCTTTATTGCCAACCAGGCTGTCCACCGCCGGCACCCGCGTGTCGCTCTCCATTTGCGCATCATGCTCCAACTGGTGGCTGAAGCGCTCGAGCGAAGCATTGGCTGGCTGCGAATCGCTGGCGAACACCGGTGGGCTCAACAGGTAAGCCGACAACAACCGGCTGAGTGCCGCCAGGCTGTCGATATGGGTACGCTCATAGCCATGGGTGGCATCACAACCGAATGCCACCAGCGCCGTACGAATATCGTGCCCCGCGGTCACCGCCGAATGGGCGTCGCTGAAGTAATAGCGGAAGAGGTCGCGCCGCACCGGCAGGTCATGGTCGCCGGCCAGTTTCAGCAGGTGCCGGGACAAGTGGTAGTCGTAAGGCCCCGACGAATCCTGCATGGCCACGCTCACCGCATGTTCGCTGGACGCTTGGCCGGGCGCTACCGGGGCAATGTCGATGCCGACGAACTCGCTGACATCCCAGGGCAGGGCGCCCGCCGCTCCCGAGCCGGTTTCTTCGGTGATGGTGAACAGTGGGTGGCAGTCGATCAGTGGCTGCTGACCGCTTTCAACCACGGCCTTCAGTGCCGCCAGCAGCGCGGCTACGCCGGCCTTGTCGTCCAGGTGGCGGGCGCTGATGTGACCGCTCTCGGTGAACTCGGGCAAGGGGTCGAAGGCCACGAAATCACCAATGCTCACGCCCAGCGCCTCGCAATCGGCACGGGTGGCGCAATAGGCATCTAGGCGCACTTCCACATGGTCCCAGCTGACCGGCATCTGGTCGATGGCGGTGTTGAAGGCATGCCCGCTGGCCATCAGCGGCAGCACGCTGCCACGGTATACGCCAGTATCGGTGAATACGCTGACGCGGCTGCCTTCGGCGAAGCGGCTGGACCAGCAACCCACCGGTGCCAGGGCCAGGCGGCCATTGTCCTGCAGCTGGCGCACGCTGGCACCGATGGTGTCCAGGTGGGCGGATACGGCACGGTCGGGGGAGGTTTGCCGGCCTTTGAGGGTGGCGCGGATGGTACCGCGCCGGGTCAGCTCGAAGGGGATGCCCAGCTCGTCCAGGCGTTCGGCCACGTAGCGAACGATGGTGTCGGTGAAGCCGGTGGGGCTGGGGATGGCGAGCATCTCCAGCAGCACGCGTTTGAGGTAGTCGAGATCGGGTTCGGGATGTCGGTCGGACATGGTCGGGGACTCCTTTAATCCTGTGCTGGCCTCTTCGCGGGCTTGCCTGCGAAGAGGCCATCAGCAGTTACGCCAAAGGCCGGCTATGCGGAAACAGCAAGTCGATGAATCGCTCGGCCGTGGGCTGCGGTTCATGGTTGGCCAACCCGGCACGCTCGTTGGCCTCGATGATCACGTACTCCGGCTGCCCGGCATCGCGCACCATGAAGTCCAGCCCCACCACCGGTATCTCCAGTGCCCGCGCAGCGCGCACGGCAGCGTCGGCCAGTACCGGGTGCAGGCGTTCGGTCACGTCTTCCAGGGTGCCGCCGGTGTGCAGGTTGGCGGTGCGCCGCACGGCCAGGCGCTGGTCGGCGGGCAATACGTCGTCATAGCCAAAGCCTGCCGCCCGTAACGTGCGCTCGGTTTCATCGTCCAGCGGAATGCGGCTTTCACCAAAGGTCGCCGCCTGGCGACGGCGGCTCTGGGCATCGATCAACTGGCGGATGCTATGCCTGCCATCGCCCAGTACCTGAGCCGGGTGGCGGATGGCAGCGGCCACCACTTCGTAGCCGATCACCACGATGCGCAGGTCGAACCCGGCATGAAAGCTCTCCAGCAGCACGCGGCTGTCAAATTGACGGGCGTGCGCCACGGCGCGGGTGATGTCGTCGATGCAGGTCAGGTTTACCGCCACGCCCTGGCCTTGCTCACCATCCACCGGCTTGACCACCACTGCGCCATGCTCGTCGAGAAACGCCAGGTTGTCGTCGGCATTGCCCGCCAGCTGCTGCGCCGGCACCTGCAGCCCGGCGTTGTGCAGTGCGTGCCGGGTCAGGCGTTTGTCCTGGCACAGGGTCATGGTCACGGCGCTGGTCAGGTCACTGAGCGATTCGCGGCAGCGAATGCGCCGCCCGCCCAGGCTCAGGGTGAACAGGCCGCCAGCGGCGTCGTCTACCTGCACGTCGATACCCCGGCGCAGGGCCTCGTCAACGATGATGCGGGCGTAGGGGTTCAGCTCGGCTTCAGGGCCCGGGCCCAAAAACAGCTGCTGATTGATGCCGTTCTTGCGCTTGACCGCGAAGGTGGGCAGGTTGCGAAACCCCAGTTTCTGGTACAGGCGCTTGGCCTGGCGGTTGTCGTGCAGCACTGACAGGTCGAGGTAGGCCAAGCCCCGGCTCATGAAGTGCTCGATCAGGTGGCGCACCAGCACTTCACCCACGCCGGGGCGGGTGCATTGCGGGTCCACTGCCAGGCACCACAGGCTGCTGCCGTGCTCCGGGTCGTCGAAGGCCTTGGCGTGGTTCAGGCCCATGACGCTACCGATCACCGCGCCGTTGTCTTCGTCTTCGGCTAGCCAGAACACCGGGCCGCCCAGGTGCCGGGGGGTGAGCAGCGCGGCGTCCACCGGCAACATGCCGCGTGCTTGATACAGGGTGTTGATGGCCTGCCAGTCGGCCGGGTTCTGTGCCCGGCGTACGCGAAAGCCGCGGAACACCCGCTGCGCCGGACGGTAGTCGGTGAACCACAGGCGTAAGGTGTCGGACGGGTCGAGAAACAGCTGCTGCGGCGCCTGGGCCAGCAACTGCTGTGGCGCGGCCACGTACAGGGCGATATCGCGTTCGCCGGGGCGTTCGTCCAGCAGGTCATTCGCCAGGCTGACCGGGTTGGGGTAGGTGTGGCCGATCAGCAGTCGGCCCCAGCCACAATGCACGGCACGTGGCTGGTCGTGGGGCTGGCTGCCGTCGCCAGCCAGGCGTGCCTGCAGGCGCTCGTAGGACGGCGCCTGGCCGCGCAGCAGGCGCTGACCGTAAGCGATTTCATGGGCTTTCATCGGTCAGATTCCTTGTTCGCTCAGCCACAGGTTAAGCGCCGCCAGTTGCCACAGTTTGGAGCCGCGCAGCGGGGTAAGCTGGCCATGCGGGTTGCTGAGCAGGCGGTCGAGCATGGGCGGGTTGAACAGCCCTCGGTCCTGGCTGGGGTCGGTCAGCAGCTCGCGCACCCAACCCAGGGTGGCGCCTTCCAGGTGCTTCAGGCCCGGTACCGGGAAGTAGCCCTTCTTGCGGTCGATCACCTCATGCGGGATCACCCGTCGCGCTGCCTGCTTGAGCACCTGCTTGCCGCCGTCGGGCAATTTGAAGCGCGCCGGAATGCGCGCCGACAGTTCCACCAGGCGGTAGTCGAGGAACGGTGTGCGTGCCTCCAGGCCCCAGGCCATGGTCATGTTGTCCACGCGCTTGACCGGGTCGTCCACCAGCATCACCGTGCTGTCCAGGCGCAGCGCCTTGTCCACTGCATCCCGGGCACCGGGGCGGGCGAAGTGTTCGCGTACGAAGTCGCCGGCAGCGTCGGTTTCCAGTAGCCAGGGCGCCTGCACGGTGTCGCGGTACTCGGCGTGGCTGCGGTCGAAGAACGCGTCGCGATAGGCGGCATAGGCATCCTCGGCGCCGTCCACCTGCGGGTACCAGTGGTAGCCGGCGAACAGCTCGTCCGCGCCCTGGCCGCTTTGCACGCCCTTGCAATGCTTGGCCACTTCCCGTGACAGCAGGTAGAAGGCGATGCAGTCGTGGCTGACCATCGGCTCGCTCATGGCACGGAACGCGGCCGGCAGTTGGTCGATGATCTCGTGTTCGGCAATGCGCAGCTGGTGGTGGCGTGTGCCGTAGTGTTTGGCGATCAGGTCGGAATACTGGAACTCATCGCCACGTTCGCCGCCAGCGTCTTCAAAGCCGATGGAGAACGTCGACAGGTCGTCCACGCCCACTTCGCGTAGCAGGCCGACCAGCAGGCTGGAGTCGACCCCGCCGGACAGCAGTACACCCACGTCCACTGCAGCACGCTGACGGATGGCCACAGCGTCGCGTGTGGCGTCGAGCACGCGGGTGGTCCAGCCTTCCAGGTCCAGCTCGCGCTCGTCCGGGTTGGCGCCGTATTTCAGCTGCCACCAGGTCTGTCGTTCCACTTCGCCATGGCAGTCGATACGCATCCAGGTGCCGGGCTCCAGCTTCTGCACATTGGCCAGCAAAGTGCGCGGTGCCGGTACCACGGCGTGGAAGTTCAGGTAATGGTTGAGCGCCACCGGGTCGAGCACCGGGTCGATGTCGCCTCCCTTTAGCAGGGCCGGAAGGGTCGAGGCGAAACGCAGGCGCTCGCCGTTGCGTGACAGGTACAGAGGTTTGACGCCCAGGCGGTCGCGGGCCAGGAACAGGCGCTGGTTGTCGCGCTCCCAGATGGCCAGCGCGAACATGCCGTTAAGCTTGGGCAGCAACGCCGCGCCCCAGGCGTGGTAACCCTTCAGCAGCACCTCGGTATCGCCGTCGGACCAGAAGGTATAGCCCAGGTCCTGTAGCTCCTGGCGCAGTTCAGGGAAGTTGTAAATGGCACCGTTGAAGGCCAGTGACAGGCCCAGCGTGTTGTCGACCATCGGCTGCGCCGAACCGTCGGACAAGTCCATGATTTTCAGGCGCCGGTGGCCCAGGGCGATCGGGCCCTGGCTATGGAAGCCCCAGGCATCCGGGCCTCGTGGGGCCAGGTGATGGGTAATGCGCTCTACCGCAGCCAGGTCGGCTGGGCGAGGGGCTTGGTCGAGGGGGGTGAAACGTAACTCTCCTGCTAATCCGCACATAGGTCCTTACCGGTTTTTCCGTTGGGGAGGGGGTGCCCCGGATTAGGGCACCTTAAGGAACTGACCTATGTGCTTTTTGAGAGTTTTAGAACGATTTGTTATATGAGGTTCAGAGGGTAGGTGCTTGCCGTGAGCTTTGTGGTGTTGCGCAAATCGAGCGCCGCCCGCGCGGCGCTCGATCTCACAGGCGCAGCAAATCCGTCGGCAAGCCCCCGATGCAATCACTTACCCCGAATCAGCTTACGCAACGCAAACCGGTTCGGATGACAAGCCTCCGCCACTGCCCGCGGCAACGGCAACGGTTCCCCGCATACCCAAGCCGCCACCAGCTCGCCACTTAGCGGCGCCGTGATCAACCCGCGCGACCCGTGCCCGCTGTTCACATACAACCCCTCCAGCCAAGGGCAGGCCAAATCCGGCACCTGACGCGCATCCCGGCTCAGCACCGCATAGGCCTGGGCAAACGCCTGCACATCAGCTACCGGCCCCACGATCGGCAGGTAATCCGGGCTGGTGCAACGGAAGGCTGCGCGCCCCTGCAACTGCTCAGGGGCCAACTCGGCTGTGCCCAAGCGCTGCGCCAGGTCGACGGAAATCTCGTCCAGCAGCGCCAGGTTGCCCTGGTGTTCGGCAACCGTTGGCGCCAGGTCTTCGCTGTGGAAGTCGAAGCTTGCGCCCAAGGTATGCTCGTTCCCGCGGGGTGGCGCTACATAGCCCTCTGCGCATACCACCGTGCTGAGCATGCGGCTGCTGGCAGTGGCCGGCAGCCGGGTAATCTGCCCGCGAATACGTTTGAGCGGCAACTGTGCGCAAGGCTCGAAACGCCGAACGTCGGCGGCACCGGCCAGGATAACCACAGGCGCACTGGCCAGCAGGCGTTCACCCGCCCAGGCTTGCCACTGGTCATCCACCTTGCGCAGCTCAAGCACTTCCTGATGTGTCATCAGCTGAATCCCCGGGTGCTGCAACTGCTGCTGGCACAGGGCAGGCGGGTGTACCCAACCGCCTTCGGGGTAGAACAGGCCGCCGGCAGGCAGGGCCACACCGGCAATGGCTTCGGCCTCGGTGCGCGCCAGGGTGTGTAGCAAGGCGTGGTCGAAAGCGGCAGCCAGTTTGCCCTGGCGTTCGGCCTCTTTGCTGTCGAAGGCCAGTTGCAGCACCCCGCAGGCATCCCAGTCCCGACCACGCTGCAAGCGCTCGAGTTGGCGACGGGTGTAGCCGAAGCCGGACAGGATCATTTGCGACAGCGCGGTGCCATGCGCAGACAGCTTGAGGTACAGCACCCCCTGCGGGTTGCCCGAGGCTTCCCGGGCCGGTGCATCGTGGCGTTCCAGCACGGTCACCTGCCAGCCACGCCGGGCCAGGCTGGCAGCGGTTGTGCTGCCAGCGAGCCCGGCTCCGATCACGAGCGCTTCACGCGGCCCAGAAATGCCCGGCGGGCGTGCATACCAAGGCGCATTGGGGCCGGGCCGGGGGCCGACGTAAGCGCCGCTCATCACTTCCCACTTCTTGCCGATGCCCGGCACCTTCTTCATGGCGAAGCCGGCTTCGACCAGGCTGCGGCGTACCCAACCCGTGGTGGTGAAGGTGCCCAGTACGGTGCCTGCGTGCGACAGCCGCGCCAGTTGCGCAAACAGCTCCGGGGTCCACATGTCAGGGTTCTTCGCCGGGGCGAAACCATCGAGGAACCACACATCGATCTGCGCATCGAGCTGCGGCAGCTGTTCCAGTACATCACCGACCAGCAGCGTGAGGGTGACCCTACCCTCGGCGAAGGTGAATTGCTGGAAGCCCTGGTGAACCGCCACGTATTGCGCCAGCAGCGGCTCGGTGTAGGCGGCAAGCTCCGGCCACAGGTGTACTGCGCGGGCCATGTCGGCCAGGCTGAGTGGGTATTTTTCGACGCTGACGAAGTGCAGGCGCGCGTTGCTGTGCGCGTGTTCATCAAACAGCTGCCAAGCGCAGAAAAAGTTCATGCCAGTGCCAAAGCCGGTTTCGCCGATCACCAGGCTGGCGTGCGGGGCCTGGTTGGCAAAACGCTCGGCCAGGCGGGTCTGGCCGAGGAACACATGCTTGGTTTCTTCGATGCCTTCGTTGACCGCGAAGTAGACGTCATCGTATTGCCGCGAGTGGGGACGGCCCTGGTCGTCCCAGTCGATCTGGGCGTGCTGGAGGAGGGTGGACATGGTTGGCTCGGTTGCAGCAGATGGGCGGGATTTTATGCCATCTGGTGATTTTGCGCAGGCACAGGCGGCCCACAAATCCGCTAGTCTTGCTTATCCATTGAAGGAGCCAGTGCATGTTTGAATCCGCCGAAATCGGCCACAGCATCGACAAGGAGGCTTACGACGCCGAGGTACCCGCTTTACGCGAGGCCCTGCTCGAAGCCCAGTACGAACTCAAGCAGCAGGCGCGTTTCCCGGTGATCGTGCTGATCAACGGCATCGAAGGTGCCGGCAAGGGTGAGACGGTAAAACTGCTCAACGAGTGGATGGACCCGCGCATGATCGATGTGCTCACCTTCGACCAGCAGACCGACGAAGAGCTGGCTCGCCCGCCAGCCTGGCGTTATTGGCGGGCCTTGCCCCCCAAAGGGCGGATGGGCGTGTTTTTCGGCAACTGGTACAGCCAGATGCTGCAGGGGCGGGTGCACGGGGTATTCAAGGATGCCGTGCTCGACCAGGCCATCATGGGCGCCGAGCGTCTGGAGCAGATGCTGTGCGATGAAGGTGCGCTGATCATCA
The DNA here is from genome assembly GCF_000730605.1 of Pseudomonas monteilii NBRC 103158 = DSM 14164. Lineage (GTDB taxonomy): Bacteria > Pseudomonadota > Gammaproteobacteria > Pseudomonadales > Pseudomonadaceae > Aquipseudomonas > Aquipseudomonas monteilii. Next base: position 21,045 of record NZ_BBIS01000017.1, read on the forward strand.
AATTCTGGTTCCACCTGTCCAAGAAGCAGATGAAGGCGCGGTTGAAATCGCTCAAGGACGACCCGCTGCACAGCTGGAAGATCAGCCCGCTGGACTGGCAGCAGTCCGAAACCTACGACCGTTTTGTGCGCTTTGGCGAGCGCGTGCTGCGCCGCACCAGCCGCGACTATGCGCCGTGGCATATCATCGAGGGCGTCGACCCGAACTACCGTAGCCTGGCGGTAGGGCGCATCCTGCTGGAAAGCCTGCAAGCCGCGCTGGCCCACAACCCCAAGGGCAAGCACCAGGGCAACGTGGCCCCGCTGGGCCGTAGCATCGACGGCCGCAGCCTGTTAGGTGCCCTGGACATGACCCAGCGGCTGGACAAATCCGACTACCAGGAACAGCTCGTCACCGAACAGGCCCGCCTGGCCGGCCTGCTGCGCGACAAGCACATGCGCAGGCACGCGTTGGTGGCGGTGTTCGAAGGCAACGACGCTGCCGGCAAGGGCGGCGCCATCCGCCGGGTGGCGGCGGCGCTGGACCCGCGTCAGTACCGTATCGTGCCGATTGCCGCACCCACCGAAGAAGAACGCGCGCAGCCTTACCTGTGGCGATTCTGGCGGCATATCCCGGCACGCGGCAAGTTCACCATTTTCGACCGATCCTGGTATGGCCGGGTGCTGGTCGAGCGGGTGGAGGGCTTCTGCAGCCCGGCCGACTGGATGCGCGCCTACAGCGAGATCAACGACTTTGAAGAGCAGTTGGTGAATGCCGGCGTGGTGTTGGTCAAGTTCTGGCTGGCGATTGATCAGCAGACCCAGCTGGAACGGTTCGAGGAGCGTGAGCAGATTCCGTTCAAGCGTTACAAGATCACCGAGGACGACTGGCGCAACCGCGACAAGTGGGACGACTACGTCCAGGCCGTAGGCGACATGGTCGACCGCACCAGCAGCGAGATCGCGCCGTGGACGTTGGTAGAGGCCAACGACAAGCGCTGGGCGCGGGTTAAGGTGTTGCGCACCATCAACCAGGCGCTTGAGGCGGCGTTTGCCAAGGACAAAAAATAGCTGAAGTGCTCGGCTGCCTGTACCGGCCTCTTAGCGGGCAAGCCCGCGAAGAGGCCGGTACAGGTTATAGGTGGTTCAGCCTTTACCACCCGGTGCCAGCATGTTCTCCGGCCTTACCCACTGGTCGAACTGCTCATTGGTCAGGTACTTCAGCTCCAGCGCCGCCTCGCGCAAGGTCTTGCCCTCGCTATAAGCCTTCTTGGCAATCTCCGCCGACTTGTCATAGCCAATATGCGGGTTAAGCGCCGTCACCAGCATCAATCCGCGCTCCAGGTGCGCGGCCATCTGCCCGGCATCCGGCTCGATACCCGCCACGCAGTGCTCCTGGAAGTTGCGACAGCCATCCGCCAGCAACTCGATCGACTGTAACAGGTTATGGATGATCACCGGCTTGAACACGTTCAGCTGCAAGTGCCCTTGGCTGGCGGCAAAGCCGATGGCCGCGTCGTTGCCCAGCACCTGGCAGGCCAGCATCGACAACGCCTCGCACTGGGTAGGGTTGACTTTGCCCGGCATGATCGAGCTGCCGGGTTCGTTGGCTGGCAGGCGCACTTCGGCCAGCCCGGCGCGCGGGCCGGAGCCGAGCAGGCGCAGGTCGTTGGCAATTTTCATCAGGGCCACGGCCAGGGTTTTCAGGGCGCCCGCCAGGCTGGTCAGCGGTTCGTGGCCGGCGAGGGCGGCGAATTTGTTCGGCGCAGTGACGAACGGCAGGCCGGACTCCGCCGCCAGCTCGGCAGCGATGGCTTCGGCAAAACCATGCGGTGCATTAAGGCCGGTACCCACGGCGGTGCCGCCCTGGGCCAGCTCGCAGACTGCCGGCAGGGTGGCGCGGATGGCTCGCTGGGCGTAATCGAGCTGGGCAACGAAGGCCGAGACTTCCTGGCCGAAGGTGATTGGCGTGGCATCCATCATGTGCGTGCGGCCGGTCTTCACCAGCTTTTGGTGGCGCGCTGACAACTCGGCCAGGCCCGACGACAGGTCGGCGATGGCCGGCAGCAGTTTTTCATGCACTGCCTGGGCGGCAGCAATGTGCATGGCGGTGGGGAAGCAGTCGTTGGAGCTTTGCGAGCGGTTGACGTGGTCGTTGGGGTGTACCGGCGCCTTGCCGCCACGGCCCTTGCCGGCCAGTTCGTTGGCGCGCCCGGCAATCACTTCGTTGACGTTCATGTTGCTCTGGGTGCCGCTGCCGGTTTGCCAGACGACCAACGGAAACTGGTCGTCATGCTGGCCATCCAGCACTTCGTCGGCGGCCTGCTCGATCAGCCGGGCGATGTCGGCCGGCAGGTCGCCATTGCGGTCGTTGACGCGTGCAGCGGCCTTCTTGATCAGCGCCAGGGCGTGCAGCACCGCGAGGGGCATGCGTTCCTTGCCAATGGCGAAGTTGATCAGCGAACGCTGGGTTTGCGCACCCCAGTAGGCGTCCTCCGGAACTTCGACCGGGCCCAGGCTGTCTGTCTCGATACGGCTCATTCTGTACTCACTCCTGTGTAGTTCGAATTCGCAGTTTAGGCCCTGAATCGACAGAGCGGTTCCGTCGCTCGTCGTGCCACTTGAGCACATCGCCACCACGGCGCAGAATGCTCTACTCTGAGGTTCCCGCCTCCCTCTCTTTGAAGGAAATGCAATGACCCGTCTCCGTGTCCTTTGTGCCGCCGTTGCCCTGGTTTGCGCCAGCGGCCAGGTGCTCGCTGCCACCGCCAGCCATAACGCTGCTGCCGAGAAGTTCCTGACCCTGGCCAACGCCGACAAGCTGGGCGCCCCGGTGTACATGCAAGTGCAGCAGATGTTCGCCCAGCGCTTCGCCCAGACCAAGGCCCCGGCCGCCAAGCAGCCGGTGCTGGAAAGCTACCAGGCCAAGGCCAACGCCGCACTGGACAACGCCATCGGCTGGAACAAGCTGAAGCCGAAGATGGTCGACCTGTACACCCAGACGTTCACCGAGCAGGAACTGAAAGACCTGGTCAAGTTCTACGAATCGCCGCTGGGCAAGAAAGTGCTGCGTGAAATGCCCAAGGTCACCCAGCAATCGGCCCAGCTGACCCAGCAAAGCCTGGAGCCAGCAGTACCGGTGGTGAACAAGCTGCTGGAAGACATGACCAAAGAGCTGGACCCGAACGCTGGCAAGGCCGCCGCGCCGGCGAAGAAGTGAGTACGCCGCAATGACCATGCAGCAGCGCATTGAACAGCAACTGGCGGCCCTGGCGCCGGAACACCTGCAAGTGCTCAACGAAAGCCACATGCACAGTCGTGGTCAGGAGACCCACTACAAGGCAGTGATCGTCAGCGAGCAGTTTGCCGGGTTGAACAGCGTCAAGCGCCACCAGAAGGTGTACGCCACCATGGGTGAGCTGATGGGCGAAATTCACGCCCTGGCCATCCACACCTACACCGCCGAAGAGTGGGCCAAGGTCGGCGTTGCACCGGCCTCGCCTGTGTGTGCGGGCGGCGGGCACTGAAACCTTTCTGTCGTTCTGGTAGAATTCGCAACGCGCCGCTTGTCGGCGCGTTTTTATTTGTCAACCCGGTCCGCCCCTTACGAGGGCAACCACCTGGAGAACCTGCTTCATGTCTCAAGCCATCGTCGTCGCGGCGCTGTACAAGTTCGTCACCCTGGAAGACTACGTCGAGCTGCGTGAGCCGCTGCTCAAGGCCATGCTCGACAACAACGTCAAAGGCACCCTGCTGCTGGCCCACGAGGGCATCAACGGCACCGTGTCGGCCACCCGCGAAGGCATCGATGGCCTGCTGGCCTGGCTGCGCAACGACCCGCGCCTGGTCGATGTCGACCACAAAGAGTCGTACTGCGACGAACAGCCGTTCTACCGCACCAAGGTCAAGCTCAAGAAAGAAATCGTCACCCTCGGCGTGCCAGGCGTAGACCCCAACCAGGCGGTCGGCACCTATGTCGAGCCCAAGGACTGGAACGCCCTGATCAGCGATCCGGAAGTGCTGCTGATCGACACCCGCAACGACTACGAAGTGGCCATTGGTACCTTCAAAGGTGCCATCGACCCCAAGACCGAGACCTTCCGCGAGTTCCCGGAGTACATCAAGGCCAACTTCGACCCGAGCAAGCACAAGAAGGTGGCCATGTTCTGCACCGGCGGCATCCGTTGCGAAAAAGCCTCCAGCTACATGCTCGGTGAAGGCTTCGAGGCGGTCTATCATCTTAAGGGCGGTATCCTAAAATACTTCGAGGAAGTGCCTCAGGAAGAAAGCCTGTGGGACGGCGACTGCTTCGTCTTCGACAACCGCGTCACGGTGCGCCATGACCTGAGCGAAGGCGAGTACGACCAGTGCCACGCCTGCCGCCACCCGATCAATGCAGAGGAGCGCGCGTCCGAGCACTATTCGCCAGGGGTCAGCTGCCCGCATTGCTGGGACACCTTGAGCGAAAAGACCCGGCGCAGTGCCATCGACCGGCAGAAGCAGATCGAGCTGGCCAAGGCTCGCAACCTGCCGCACCCGATCGGTTACAACTACAAAGCCGAGGCTTGATGCATGTCTGCACGCCTGATCTATGTGATGGACCCGATGTGCTCCTGGTGCTGGGGTTTCGCGCCAGTGGCGGCGGCCCTGATCGCCCAGGCGCGTGAGGCCGGTATCGCCACCCGTCTGGTGGTGGGCGGGCTGCGCACGGGTGGCAGTGCGCTGGACAGCTCTACCCGCAAGTACATCCTCGAACACTGGCAGGCGGTGGCCGACGCCACCGGCCAGCCGTTCCGCTTCGAGGGGGCCATGCCCGACGGCTTCGTCTACGACACCGAACCGGCCTGCCGCGCCCTGGTCACGGCCCGCGAGCTGGACGCCGAGCGCGTCTGGCCGCTGCTGGCGCTGATTCAGCGTTCGTTCTACGAGCAGGGCGTGGATGTGACCACCGCGCCGCAGTTGGTCGAGCTGGCCGAACAGGCGGGCTTCGACCGTGCCGTGTTCGCCGAAACCTTCGCCCGTGCCGATACCCGTGCGGCCACTGCGGCCGACTTCAGCTGGGCACAGGACCTGGGTATCGCCGGTTTCCCAACCTTGCTGGCCGAGCGCAACGGCCAACTGGCCCTGCTGACCAACGGCTACCAGCCGCTGGAGCGCCTGCAACCCTTGCTCGGCCGTTGGCTGCAGCAGGCCGCCTGTGCTTGATGTGCCTGGGTCACCCGACCCGGTACCGGGCAAGCCATACACTGCGGCCGATCGACTGAGTTGGGCGGAAATCCGCCGCCTTGCCCTGCACCACAAGCAAAACCTCTGGTCCGCCAACCTCATCGCTGTGCTGGCGGCGTGTTGCAGCGTGCCCATTCCGCTGCTGCTGCCGCTGCTGGTAGATGAAGTGCTGCTGGGCCATGGCGATGCCGCGCTGAAGTGGATGAACCACCTGCTGCCGTCCAGCTGGCAGGTGGCCGCTGGCTACATCGGCCTGATGCTGGCGCTCACCCTGTGCCTGCGCCTGGCGGCGCTGGCGTTCAACGTGATCCAGGCCAAGCTGTTTGCCGGCTTGGCCAAGGACATCGTCTACCGCCTGCGAATTCGCCTTATAGAGCGGCTCAAGCGCATTTCGCTGAAGGAATACGAAAGCCTGGGCAGCGGCACGGTAACCACTCACCTAGTCACCGACCTGGACACCCTCGACAAGTTCGTGGGCGAAACCCTCAGCCGTTTCCTGGTGGCCATGCTGACGTTGACCGGCACGGCGGCAATCCTGATCTGGATGCACTGGCAGCTGGCGTTGCTGATCTTGCTGTTCAACCCGCTGGTGATCTACTTCACCGTGCAGCTGGGCAAGCGCGTCAAACATCTGAAAAAGCTCGAAAACGACAGCACCGCGCGTTTTACCCAGGCGCTGGCGGAAACGCTCGATGCCATCCAGGAAATCCGTGCCGGCAACCGCCAGGGCTACTTCCTGGGCCGCCTTGGCCTGCGTGCCCGCGAAGTGCGCGACTACGCCGTTGATTCACAGTGGAAAAGCGATGCCAGTGGCCGTGCCAGCGGCCTGCTGTTCCAGTTCGGCATCGACATTTTCCGTGCAGCAGCCATGCTCACCGTGCTCTTCTCCGACCTGTCGATCGGCCAGATGCTGGCGGTGTTCAGCTACCTGTGGTTCATGATCGGCCCGGTGGAACAGCTGCTCAACCTGCAATACGCCTACTACGCCGCTGGCGGTGCGCTGAGCCGCCTCAACGAGCTGCTGGCACGTGCTGACGAGCCGCAGTACCCGGCCGCCTGCGACCCGTTCACCGGGCGCGACACGGTGGGCATCGAGGTGCGCGACTTGCGTTTTGCCTATGCCGACGAGCCAGTGCTGGATAACCTGGACCTGTCCATCGCCCCGGGTGAAAAGGTGGCGATTGTCGGTGCCAGTGGTGGCGGCAAAAGCACCTTGGTGCAACTGTTGCTGGGCCTCTATAGCGCCCAGGCCGGTACCATCCGCTTTGGCGGTGCCAGCCTGCAGGAAATCGGCCTGGAAACCCTGCGTGAAAACGTGGCGGTGGTGTTGCAGCACCCGTCACTGTTCAACGACACCGTGCGCGCCAACCTGAACATGGGCCGCGACTGCAGCGACGACGCCTGCTGGCAAGCGCTGCGCATCGCTCAGCTGGATGCCACCATTGCGGCCTTGCCGCAGGGCCTGGACAGTGTGGTGGGGCGTTCCGGCGTGCGCTTGTCCGGCGGCCAGCGTCAGCGCCTGGCCATCGCCCGCATGGTGTTGGCCGAGCCCAAGGTGGTGATTCTCGACGAGGCCACCTCGGCGCTGGACGCTGCCACCGAGTACAACCTGCATCAGGCATTGGCGCGCTTCCTCAGCGGCCGTACCACGCTGATCATCGCCCACCGCCTGTCGGCCGTGAAACAGGCCGACCGGGTGCTGGTATTCGATGGTGGGCATGTGGCCGAAGAGGGTGGCCACCAGCAGCTGATTGCCGAGGGTGGGTTATACGCCAAGCTTTATGGGCACCTGCAGCAAAGCTGACGTTCAAACTGTACAAATCCCCCGATTCCCTGTCATAAAAATCCCCTCCACAACGATGGCAGATGGCCTACGCTGTGCTTGTCTGGGTTGATTTGCGCCTTATCTGCTCTGTGACAGGGAATCCATGAAGGGACATCGCACTCTAGAAGCGCCAAAGTTGCTCGGCATCACCTGGCCCTTCATCGCCGTTGTGGTCTTCCAGGTAGCGTTGGGCAGCCTCAGCCTTTATACGCTGTCGGCCGTGCGCGCCTATGTCGCGGGCGAAAGCCTGTGGTCCAAGGCCCAGAAAGACGCCATTTACTACCTTAACCTGTACGCCGAAACCCGCGACGACAGCACCTATCAGCGCTATCGCCAAGCCATTACCGTGCCGCAGGGTGACCACCAGTTACGCGAGGTGCTCGACCAGCCCAACCCTGATCTGGATGCGGCGCGCCGGGCGGTGCTGAAGGGTGGCAACCACCCCGACGATGTCGAGCGGATCATCCGGTTCTACCGCAATTTCCGCAACATCAGCTATATGCAGACAGCCATCGACTACTGGGACATTGGCGACGATTACTTGGCCAAGCTCGATGTGCTGGCTGGCGAGATGCGCCAGAGCTTTGCCACTGGCCCGCTAGACGCCCAGGCAGTGAGTGCCTGGAAGGCCCGTATCGTCACCATCAACGAGGGTGTCACACCCGCCGCCAAGGCGTTCAGTGATGCGCTGGGTGAAGGCTCGCGCATGCTGTTGCGGGTGCTGCTGATCACCAACCTGCTGACGGCCATGTTCCTGATTACCATCGCCTGGCGCCGCTCCAGCAAGCTGCTGGCCCAACGGCAAGCCTTCGCCAGTGCCCTGCAGGAGGAAAAGGAGCGGGCACAGATCACCCTGCAGGCCATTGGTGATGCGGTGATCACCACCGATGTGGAGGGCAGTATCGGCTACATGAACCCGGCCGCCGAGCAACTGACCCATTGGCAGTCTGGTCAGGCTCAGGGCCTGCCGTTGTCAGCGCTGTTCAGCCTGGTAGACGAGCAGGCTGAAGAAGATGGCAGCAGCCTGGTCGAGCAGGTGCTTAGCGGTAGCCTCAAAGGCGGCGCGGAGCATGCCCGGCTGATTCAGCGCCTGGATGGCAGCACCGTGTCGATCAACCTGGTAGGCTCGCCCATCGTCAGCGATGGCCAGGTCAGCGGCATCGTACTGGTACTGCATGACATGACCCAGGAACGCCAGTACATCGCCAACCTGTCCTGGCAGGCCACCCACGATGCCCTGACCGGCCTGGCCAACCGCCGCGAGTTCGAGTACCGCCTGGAGCAGGCGCTCAATGACCTGGCGCGCCAGGGTGGGCGGCATTCGCTGATGTTCCTTGACCTCGACCAGTTCAAGCTGGTGAACGACACCTGCGGCCACGCCGCCGGTGACGAGCTGCTGCGGCACATCTGCGCCGTGCTGCAATCCGGCCTGCGTGAAGGCGATACCCTGGCGCGGCTGGGGGGGGACGAATTTGGCGTACTGCTGGAAAACTGCCCGCCCGACCAGGCCGAGCGCATTGCCGAACAGTTACGCCAGATGGTGCAGAGCCTGCATTTCGTGTGGAAGGGGCGGCCGTTCGTCACCACGGTCAGTGTTGGCCTGGTGCATATGGCCCAGGCCCCCGGTACCCTCGAAACCTCGCTGCGCGCTGCCGACATGGCCTGCTACATGGCCAAGGAAAAGGGGCGCAATCGCGTGCAGGTGTACCACGCCGATGACAGCGAGCTGTCCATGCGCTTTGGTGAAATGGCGTGGATCCAGCGCTTGCATGTGGCCCTGGAAGAAAACCGCTTCTGCCTGTACGCCCAGGAAATTGCCCCGCTGAAAACGTTCGAAGGCCCTGGCCATATCGAAATCCTGCTGCGCCTGTACGACGAAAGTGGTCGTACCATTCTGCCCAGCAGCTTCATTCCGGCAGCCGAGCGCTATGGCCTGATGACCGCGCTGGACCGCTGGGTGGTGCGCAATGTGTTCCAGGTCATCCGCCAATGCCTGGACGAAGGGCGTGAAGGGCCGCTGTCGATCTGCGCGATCAACCTCTCAGGGTCGAGCATCGGCGATGACAAGTTTCTCGAGTACCTGCAGCGGCTGTTTGTCGAATACGCCATCCCGCCACGGATGATCTGTTTCGAAATCACCGAAACCAGCGCCATTGCAAACCTGGGTAGCGCCATCCGCTTCATCAACGAGTTGAAGGGGCTGGGCTGCCGCTTCTCGCTCGATGATTTTTGCGCTGGCATGTCTTCGTTCGCCTACCTCAAGCATTTGCCCGTGGATTTCCTGAAAATTGACGGCAGTTTCGTCAAGGACATGCTCGACGACCCGGTCAACCGAGCCATGGTCGAGGTCATCAACCATATCGGCCATGTCATGGGGAAACGCACCATCGCCGAGTTCGTCGAAACACCCTTGATCGAGCAGGCCCTACAGGAAATAGGCGTGGATTACGCCCAGGGTTACCTGATCGAACGCCCTCAGGTGTTCACCTGTGACAGTCTGCAGCGCCAACGGATCGCCGCCCGGCCTCTGTTGCAGCGCGCACCTGGCACGTTTCGCTAGCTAGAAATCACAAGGATCAAGGAGCTGAAAGTGATTGATGCATTCGTTCGTATCGGGCCTTTGATGGACCCCGCCAGCTACCCCCAGTGGGCCCAGCAACTGATTGAAGACTGTCGCGAAAGCAAGCGCCGGGTGGTCGAGCATGAGTTCTATGCGCGCCTGCGCGATGGCCAGCTCAAGCAGTCGACCATTCGCCAGTACCTGATCGGTGGCTGGCCGGTGGTGGAGCAGTTTTCACTGTACATGGCCCACAACCTGACCAAGACCCGTTATGGGCGGCACCAGGGCGAAGACATGGCGCGGCGCTGGTTGATGCGCAATATCCGGGTTGAGCTGAACCACGCCGACTACTGGGTGAACTGGTGTCAGGCGCATGGCGTACACCTGCATGAGTTGCAGGCCCAGGAAGTGCCGCCCGAGCTGAACGGGTTGAACGACTGGTGCTGGCGCGTGTGCGCTACCGAGAACCTGGCCATTTCCATGGCGGCGACCAACTACGCCATCGAAGGGGCTACCGGGGAGTGGTCGGCGGTGGTGTGCTCGACCGACACCTATGCACTGGGCTTCCCGGAGGACCAGCGCAAGCGGGCGATGAAGTGGCTGAAGATGCATGCCCAGTATGACGATGCGCACCCGTGGGAGGCGCTGGAGATCATCTGTACCCTGGCGGGCGAGAACCCGACGCTGGGGCTGCGCACCGAGCTGCGCAGGGCGATTTGCAAGAGTTACGACTGCATGTTCCTGTTTTTGGAGCGGTGCATGCAGCTGGAAGGGCGCCAGCAGGGCCGCCTGCGGCCGGCGTTGGCAGCGGGCTGATCTGATCTGCTGTCCCGGCCTCTTCGCGGGTAAACCCGCGAAGAGGCCGGGACAGGTTTATTGGGCGTTGAACGCCTGCCCATTTACCCCGGTGCTGTCCGGCCCCATCAGGTACAGGTACACCGGCATGATCTCTTCGGGCAGCGGGTTGTTCTGCGGGTTCTCGCTGGGGTAGGCCTGGGCGCGCATCGCCGTGCGCGTGGCGCCCGGGTTGATGCTGTTGGAACGCACCGGTGCCACGCCTTCCAGCTCGTCAGCCAGGGTCTGCATCAGCCCCTCGGTGGCGAACTTCGACACGCCATAGGCGCCCCAGTAGGCCCGCCCCTTGCGCCCGACGCTGCTGCTGGTGAACACCACCGAGGCGTCTTGCGACAGTTTCAAAAGCGGCAGCAGGGTGCTGGTGAGCATGAAGGTGGCATCGACGTTGATGTGCATCACGCGCATGAAGTTGTCGCCCGACAACTGCTCCAGCGGCGTGCGTGGGCCAATGATCGAGGCATTGTTCAGCAGGCCGTCCAGGCGGCCAAACTGATCCTCGATCATCACCGCCAGCTCGTCGTACTGGTGGGGCAGGGCGGTTTCCAGATTGAACGGGATGACCACCGGTTGCGGATGCCCGGCGGCCTCGATCTGGTCGTAGACCTCGTTCAGGTTGGCCTCGGTCTTGCCCAGCAGCAGCACGGTGGCGCCCAGTGCGGCGTAGGCCTTGGCGGCAGCGGCACCGATGCCGCGGCCGGCACCGGTAACCAGGATGACCCGGCCTTGCAGCAGGTCGGGGCGGGCGGTGTAGTCGAACATGGTAGGTCCTTCGTGTTCGTTGGCGGGGTTCAGCAGCCGCACAGCGCGCTGTCGATCACTTTGCGCAGTTCCAGCGGGTGGTCCACCACCACGTCGGCACCCCAGTTGTTAGGGTTGTCCTCTGGATGAATATAGCCGTAACGCACCGCCGCCGTGCGGGTGCCGGCGTCGCGGCCAGACTCGATGTCGCGCAGGTCGTCACCGACGAACAGCACGCTGGCCGGGTCCAGGTCCAGGGTCTTGCAGGCCAGGATCAGCGGCTCGGGGTCGGGCTTGCTGTTTTTCACATGGTCCGGGCAGATCAGCAAGGCCGAACGCTCGGCCAGGCCCAGCTGCTGCATGATCGGCTCGGCGAAACGCACCGGCTTGTTGGTGACCACGCCCCACACCAGGTTGCCTTTCTCGATGTCGGCCAGCAACTCGGCCATGCCGTCGAACAGCTTGCTGTGCACCGCGCAGTCGCGCTGGTAGCGCTCCAGGAACTCCAGGCGCAGGGCCTCGAAGCCTTCGGCTTCCGGGTCCATGGCAAACGTGGCGGCTACCATGGCGCGGGCGCCGCCCGAAATCACGCCACGGATCAGGTTGTCGTCAACGGCCGGCAGGCCGCGCTCGGCGAGCATGGCCTGGCAAATGGCGATGAAGTCTGGCGCCGTGTCTAGCAAGGTGCCGTCCATGTCGAAGAGTACTGCTCGCAAACGCATGCTCATTCCTCGCGCAGGGTCTGGATCATGTAGTTGACGTCGACGTCGCTGTTGAGCTTGTAGTGCTTGGTCAGCGGGTTGTAGGTCAGGCCGATGATGTCTTTGACTTCGAGGCCGGCAGCGCGGCTCCACGCGCCCAGTTCGGATGGGCGGATGAACTTCTTGAAGTCGTGGGTGCCGCGCGGCAGCATCTTAAGGATGTACTCGGCGCCGACGATGGCCAGCAGGTAGGCCTTGGGGTTGCGGTTGATGGTGGAGAAGAACACCTGGCCACCCGGCTTGACCATGCGGTAGCAGGCGCGAATCACCGAAGACGGGTCGGGCACGTGCTCGAGCATTTCCAGGCAGGTCACCACGTCGAACTGTTCGGGCATTTCTTCGGCCAGGGCTTCGGCGGTAATCTGCCGGTATTCCACCTGCACGCCGGACTCCAGCTGGTGCAGTTGGGCCACGGCCAAGGGGGCTTCGCCCATGTCGATACCGGTCACCGTGGCACCACGCAGGGCCATGGCTTCGCTGAGGATGCCGCCGCCGCAGCCGACGTCCAGCACCTTCTTGCCGGCCAGGCTGGCGCGTTCGTCGATCCAGTTGACGCGCAGCGGGTTGATTTCGTGCAGCGGCTTGAACTCGCTTTCGCGGTCCCACCAGCGGTGGGCCAGCGCTTCGAACTTGGCGATTTCGGCGCGATCGACGTTGCTCATTGAACAGTCCTCTGAAACTTCGCAAAATTGCGCCGGAGTATACCCGAGCGCTCGGCCCCGAGGGTCGCTATAATCGCCGGCTTTTGATATCCGAACGACGGGGAGAGGCGATGCGCGAGCGACTTTTGGCGGCGGAGAAGGTGACCGGGATCCGCTGGCAGGGCGGCGTCTTGCACCTGCTCGACCAGCGCCTGCTGCCCTCGGATGAACGCTGGCTGGCCTGCGACAATGTCGCGCAGGTGGCGGCGGCGATCCGTGACATGGCGGTGCGCGGGGCCTCGGCCATCGGCATTGCCGCCGCTTACGGCCTGGTGCTGGCCCTTGAAGAGCGGCTGGCCGAAGGTGGCGATTGGGAAATGGACCTTGAAGAGGACTTCCTCTGCCTCGCCGAGGCGCGTCCCACCGCAGCCAACCTGTTCTGGGCGCTGAACCGCATGCGCGAGCGCCTGCAGCGTCTGCGCCCGGATGAAGATGTGCTGGCAGCACTGGAGGCCGAAGCCGTGGCCATCCATGAAAGCGACCGTGAAGCCAACCTGACCATGGCCCAGCAAGGCATCGAGCTGATTCGTCGTCACCAGGGCAATGCCCAGACCCTGCTCACCTACGGCAATGCCGGTGCGCTGGCCAGCGGCGGCTTTGGTACCGCGTTGGGGGTGATCCGCGCCGGCTACCTCGAAGGCATGGTCGAGCGGGTGTATGCCGGCGAAACCCGCCCCTGGCTGCAAGGCTCGCGCCTGACCGCCTGGGAGCTGGCCAACGAAGGCATCCCGGTCACCCTGTGCGCCGACTCGGCGCTCGCCCACCTGATGAAGACCAAAGGCATCACCTGGGTGGTGGTGGGCGCGGATTGCATCGCTGCCAACGGCGACGTGGCCAGCAAGATCGGCACCTACCAGCTGGCGGTCAGCGCCATGCACCACGGTGTGCGCTTCATGGTGGTGGCGCCGAGCACCAGCATCGACCTGAACCTGGCCACTGGCGAGGATATTTCGCTGGAAGAGCGCGCGGCCGACGAACTGCTGGACATTGCCGGGACCCGGGTGGCGCCGGATGTGGAGGTATTCAACCCGGTGTTCGACGTGACCCCGGCCGACCTGATCGACGTGATTGTGACCGAGCGAGGCATTGTCGAGCGCCCGGATACCGCCAAACTGGCGCAGTTGATGTGCCGCAAGCGGTTGCACTGAGGGCGTAGGGCGGCAGAGGATTCACGGCAAGCACACCCGTGCCACATCTCCCCACCGCCCCCGCCTTTGTGATAACATCCGGCAGTTTCCAGGACCGCCCATCACGGCGGCCTTCATTGCGCAGATCCATGGCACAACTCATTGATTTGTCGTAAGTCGTCGCACCCTTATGCGCTGCGGCGGCGAGCTTCGTTCGGCCCTTGATGGAGCTGCGAAGTTTCACCAGAAAAAGGAATCAGGCTTCTCATGGGCGAACTGGCCAAAGAAATCCTCCCGGTCAATATCGAAGACGAACTGAGACAGTCTTACCTCGACTACGCGATGAGCGTGATTGTCGGGCGAGCGCTGCCCGATGCGCGTGACGGCTTGAAGCCCGTGCATCGTCGCGTTCTCTATGCGATGAGCGAACTGGGCAACGACTGGAACAAGCCGTACAAGAAATCCGCCCGTGTGGTCGGTGACGTGATCGGTAAGTACCACCCGCACGGCGACACTGCGGTCTACGACACCATCGTGCGTATGGCCCAGCCGTTCTCGCTGCGCTATCTGCTGGTCGACGGCCAGGGCAACTTCGGTTCGGTGGACGGCGACAACGCCGCAGCCATGCGATACACCGAAGTGCGCATGACCAAGCTGGCCCACGAGCTGCTGGCCGACCTGCACAAAGAAACCGTCGACTGGGTGCCCAACTACGACGGCACCGAGCAGATCCCGGCGGTCATGCCGACCCGTATTCCCAACCTGCTGGTCAACGGTTCTAGCGGTATCGCCGTGGGCATGGCGACCAACATCCCGCCGCACAACCTCGGTGAAGTCATCGACGGCTGCCTGGCGCTGATCGACAACCCGGAAGTCACCATCGATGAGCTGATGCAGCACATCCCGGGCCCGGATTTCCCGACTGCGGGCATCATCAATGGTCGCCAAGGCATCATCGAGGCCTATCGTACCGGCCGTGGCCGCATCTACATGCGTGCCCGTTCCGAAATCGAAGACATCGACAAGGTCGGCGGCCGCCAGCAGATCGTCGTGACCGAGTTGCCGTACCAGCTGAACAAGGCGCGTCTGATCGAAAAGATCGCCGAGCTGGTAAAAGAGAAGAAGATCGAAGGCATCACCGAGCTGCGCGACGAGTCCGACAAGGACGGCATGCGCATCGTCATCGAGCTGCGTCGCGGCGAGGTGCCGGAGGTGGTGCTCAACAACCTCTATCAGCAAACCCAGCTGCAGAGTGTGTTCGGTATCAACGTGGTGGCCCTGGTCGACGGCCGTCCGCGCCTGCTCAACCTCAAGGACCTGCTCGAAGCGTTCGTCCGTCACCGCCGTGAAGTGGTGACCCGCCGTACCGTGTTCGAGCTGCGCAAGGCCCGCGAACGCGGCCACATCCTTGAAGGCCAGGCGGTCGCGCTGTCCAACATCGACCCGGTCATCGCCCTGATCAAGGCCTCGCCGACGCCGTCCGAAGCCAAGGAAGCCCTGGTTTCCACGCCGTGGGAATCCAGTGCCGTGCAGGTCATGGTCGAGCGCGCCGGCGCCGATTCCTGCCGCCCTGAAGACCTGCCAGAGCAATACGGCCTGCATGACGGCAAGTATTTCCTGTCGCCAGAGCAGGCTCAGGCCATTCTCGACCTGCGCCTGCACCGCCTGACCGGCCTGGAGCACGAGAAGCTGCTGGCCGAGTACCAGGAAATCCTCGAGCAGATCGGCGAGCTGATCCGCATCCTCAGCAGCGCCGAGCGCCTGATGGAAGTGATCCGCGAAGAGCTGGAAGCCATCCGTGCCGAATACGGCGATGCCCGACGTACCGAAATTCTCGATGCGCGCCACGACCTCAGCTACGGCGACATGATCCCGGAAGAAGAGCGTGTGGTCACCATCTCCCACGGCGGCTACGCCAAGACCCAGCCGCTGTCCGCCTACCAGGCCCAGCGCCGTGGCGGCAAAGGCAAGTCGGCTACCGGGGTGAAGGACGAGGACTACATCGAGCACCTGCTGGTTGCCAACAGCCACGCTACCTTGTTGCTGTTCTCCAGCAAGGGCAAGGTGTACTGGCTGAAAACCTACGACATCCCTGAAGCGTCCCGCGCTGCTCGCGGTCGCCCGCTGGTCAACCTGCTGCCGCTGGAGGAGGGTGAGCGCATCACTGCCATGCTGCAGATCGACCTTGAGGCCCTGCAGCAGAGCGCTGGCGCCGAAGAAGAGCTGGACGAGGCGGAAGATGCCGTGCTCGAAGGCGAAGTGGTCGAGGCCGAGGAAGTCGACGAAGAAGACGGCGATACCCCTGAGTGGGTGGCCGAGCCGACTGGCGCCTACATCTTCATGGCCACCGCTTCGGGGACCGTGAAGAAGACCCCGCTGGTGCAGTTCGCCCGTCCGCGCTCCAACGGCCTGATTGCCCTCAAGCTGAAAGAAGGTGACACCCTGATCGCTGCCGCCATTACTGACGGCGCCAAGGAAGTCATGATGTTCTCCGACGCCGGTAAGGTGATCCGCTTCGCTGAAAGCGTGGTGCGCGAAATGGGCCGTAACGCCCGTGGCGTACGCGGCATGAAGCTGGGCAAGGGGCAGCAGATCATTTCCATGTTGATCCCGGAATCGGGTGCGCAGATCCTGACTGCCTCCGAGCGTGGCTTCGGCAAACGCACCCCGCTGTCCAAGTTCCCGCGTCGCGGCCGCGGTGGCCAGGGTGTGATCGCCATGGGGACCAAAGGGCGCAACGGTCTGCTGATCGGCGCTATCCAGGTGCAGGAAGGCGAAGAGATCATGCTGATCTCCGACCAGGGTACGCTGGTGCGTACACGGGTGGGTGAGGTGTCCAGCTTGGGCCGTAACACCCAGGGCGTGACCTTGATCAAGCTGGCTACCGACGAGACGCTGGTTGGCCTGGAGCGTATCCAGGAGCCTTCCGAGGACGAACTCGACGATGTGATCGAGACGGACGAAGAGGGTGTCGAGGCTGAGGCGCCAGACAACGAAGAAGCTGCTGGCGCCGAAGAGGCCCCGCAGGAGTAAGCAAGCGTAAACCCGAGCGGGGCGACCAAGGTCGCCCCGTTTGACTGTGTAGGCGCGGGCTTGCCTGTGATCCTGCATGGGTAGCGGTCACTGAATTACGAATTTGTACTATTTGGCAGAGCGAGAGTGGATGTGAGCAAACGAGCCTTTAACTTCTGCGCAGGCCCTGCCGCGCTTCCTGACGCTGTTTTGCAGCGCGCCCAGGCCGAAATGCTGGACTGGAACGGCAAGGGCTTGTCGGTGATGGAAATGAGCCATCGCAGCGACGACTACGTGGCCATCGCCGAAAAGGCCGAGCAGGACCTGCGTGACCTGCTGTCCGTCCCCTCCAACTACAAGGTGCTGTTCCTGCAGGGCGGCGCCAGCCAGCAGTTCGCTGAAATCCCGCTGAACCTGTTGCCGGAAAACGGCACTGCCGACTACATCGAAACCGGCATCTGGTCGAAAAAAGCCATCGAAGAAGCGCGCCGCTTCGGCAATGTCAACGTCGCCGCCAGCGCCAAGCCTTACGACTACCTGGCGATCCCGGGCCAGAACGAGTGGAGCCTGACCAAGAACGCCGCCTACGTGCACTATGCATCCAACGAGACCATCGGTGGCCTGCAGTTTGATTGGGTGCCAGAAACCGGTGACGTCCCGCTGGTGGTCGACATGTCGTCCGACATCCTCTCGCGCCCCATCGACGTGTCGCAGTACGGCCTGATCTACGCCGGTGCGCAGAAGAACATCGGGCCGAGTGGCCTGGTGGTGGTGATCGTGCGTGAAGACCTGCTGGGTCATGCCCGCAGCAGCTGCCCGACCATGCTCGACTACAAGGTTTCAGCTGACAACGGCTCGATGTACAACACCCCGGCCACATACTCCTGGTACCTCTCGGGCCTGGTCTTCGAGTGGCTGAAAGAGCAGGGTGGCGTCGACGCCATGGAGCAGCGCAACCGCGCCAAGAAAGAGCGTCTGTACGGCTTTATCGACAACAGCGACTTCTACACCAACCCGATCAGCCACAACGCCCGTTCGTGGATGAACGTGCCGTTCCGCCTGGCTGACGAGCGCCTGGACAAGGCCTTCCTCGCCGGTGCCGATGCCCGTGGCCTGCTCAACCTCAAGGGCCACCGCTCGGTGGGCGGCATGCGCGCTTCCATCTACAACGCCCTGGGCCTGGAAGCAGTGGAAGCGCTGGTGGGCTACATGGCTGAATTCGAGAAGGAGCACGGCTGATGTCCGAACAGGAACTCAAGGCGCTGCGCGTACGCATCGACAGCCTCGACGAGAAAATCCTCGAGCTGATCAGCGACCGCGCCCGTTGCGCCGAAGAAGTGGCCCGGGTCAAGACCGCCTCGCTGAAAGAAGGCGAGAAGCCGGTGTTCTACCGCCCTGAGCGTGAGGCAGCGGTGCTCAAGCGTGTGATGGAGCGCAACAAAGGCCCGCTGGGCAACGAAGAGATGGCGCGGCTGTTCCGCGAAATCATGTCCTCGTGCCTGGCCCTGGAAGAGCCGCTGAAAATCGCCTATCTCGGCCCTGAGGGTACTTTCACCCAAGCGGCGGCCATGAAGCACTTTGGTCACGCGGTGATCAGCCGCCCGATGGCAGCCATCGACGAAGTGTTCCGTGAAGTGGCGGCCGGTGCTGTCAATTTCGGCGTGGTGCCGGTGGAAAACTCCACCGAAGGCGCTGTCAGCCATACCCTGGACAGCTTCCTTGAGCACGACATGGTGATTTGCGGTGAGGTCGAGCTGCGTATCCACCACCACCTGCTGGTGGGCGAAAATACCAAGACCGACAGTATCACCCGTATCTACTCCCACGCTCAGTCGCTCGCCCAGTGCCGCAAATGGCTGGACGCGCACTACCCGAACGTGGAGCGCGTCGCTGTATCGAGCAATGCCGAGGCCGCCAAGCGCGTCAAGGGTGAGTGGAATTCGGCGGCGATCGCCGGTGATATGGCGGCCAACCTGTATGGTCTGACTCGCCTGGCCGAGAAGATCGAAGACCGCCCGGACAACTCCACGCGCTTCCTGATGATCGGCAACCAGGAAGTGCCGCCGACCGGCGACGACAAGACTTCGATCATCGTTTCGATGAGCAACAAGCCCGGTGCCTTGCACGAGCTGCTGGTGCCGTTCCACCAGAACGGCATCGACCTGACCCGCATCGAGACCCGCCCGTCGCGCAGCGGCAAGTGGACCTACGTGTTCTTCATCGATTTCGTTGGCCACCACCGCGACCCGTTGATCAAAGCGGTGCTGGAGCAGATCAGCCAGGAGGCTGTGGCGCTGAAGGTGCTGGGCTCTTATCCGAAGGCGGTGCTTTGATTTGAAAGTGTTGGGGCTGCAACGCAGCCCCAATGGCCTTCACAGGCTGTCTAGATTTCTGAACAGGGTTCGCACCAGTGGTAAATGCAGCAAAAACCAAACCCGCACCCGTCATCAATCGCCTGGTCGTAGTCGGCCTCGGCTTGATCGGCGGCTCTTTCGCCAAGGGCCTGCGTGAAAGCGGCCTGTGCCGCGAAGTGGTCGGTGTAGACCTGGATGCCCCTTCGCGCAAGCAAGCTGTGGCCCTGGGCGTGGTCGATCGCTGCGAAGAAGACCTTGCAGTCGCCTGTGTCGGTGCCGATGTCATCATGCTGGCCGTACCGATCCTGGCCATGGAAAAAGTCCTGGCCCGCCTGGCTCGGCTTGACCTGGGCAATGCCATCATCACGGATGTCGGCAGCGCCAAGGGCAACGTCGTCCGTGAGGCGCGCGCTGTTTTTGTAAACGAGAGCGCTCAGCGTCTGCCGCGCTTCGTCCCCGGCCACCCCATCGCCGGTTCCGAGCAGAGCGGGGTAGAGGCCTCCAACGCTGCCCTGTTCCGCCGTCACAAGGTCATCCTCACGCCGCTGGCCGAAACCGATCCTGCCGCGCTAGCGCTGGTCGACCGCCTGTGGCGTGCGCTGGATGCCGATGTGGAGCACATGTCGGTCGAGCGCCATGATGAAGTGCTGGCAGCTACCAGTCACTTGCCGCACCTGCTGGCCTTTGGCTTGGTCGACTCGTTGGCCAAACGCAATGAAAACCTCGAGATCTTCCGGTACGCTGCGGGAGGTTTCCGCGATTTCACAAGAATCGCTGGCAGCGACCCGACCATGTGGCACGACATCTTCCTCGCCAACCGCGACGCTGTCCTGCGCACGCTAGATACATATCGCAGCGATCTCGACGCCTTGCGCGACGCGATCGCTGAAGGGGACGGGCACCAGCTGCTGGGTGTATTCACCCGCGCACGGGTTGCCCGCGAGCATTTCAGTAAAATCCTGGCCCGCCGGGCCTATGTGGACGCTATGAACGCCAACGATCTGATTTTCCTGGCCCAACCGGGTGGCCGCCTGAACGGGCGTATTCGTGTACCGGGCGACAAGTCGATTTCCCATCGCTCGATCATGCTCGGCTCGCTGGCCGAAGGCACCACCGAAGTCGAAGGCTTCCTCGAAGGTGAAGACGCGCTGGCGACCCTGCAGGCATTCCGTGACATGGGTGTGGTCATCGAGGGCCCCAACCACGGTCGCGTGACCATTCACGGCGTTGGCCTGCACGGCCTCAAGCCACCACCCGGGCCGCTGTATGTAGGTAACTCCGGTACCTCGATGCGCCTGCTGTCGGGCCTGCTGGCCGGCCAGCCGTTCGACGTCACCATGACAGGCGACGCTTCGCTGTCCAAGCGCCCGATGAACCGTGTGGCCAACCCGCTGCGCGAAATGGGCGCCGTGGTCGAGACAGGTCCGGAAGGCCGCCCACCGCTGACCATTCGCGGCGGTAGCAAGCTCAAGGCATTGACCTACACGCTGCCGATGGCCAGCGCCCAGGTCAAATCGTGCCTGTTGCTGGCCGGCCTGTACGCCGAAGGCAAGACCACCGTCACCGAGCCTGCGCCAACCCGTGACCACACTGAGCGCATGCTGCGCGGCTTTGGCTATGCGGTCGAGTCGAACGGCCCGGTTGCCTCGCTGCAGTCCGGTGGCAAACTCACCGCGACCCGCATCGAGGTGCCGGCCGACATTTCCTCGGCAGCGTTCTTCCTGGTGGCAGCTTCGATCGCTGAGGGCTCCGAGCTGGTGCTGGAGCACGTAGGCATCAACCCGACCCGTACCGGCGTGATCGACATCCTGCGCCTGATGGGCGGCGACATTACCCTGGAAAACCAGCGTGAAGTCGGCGGCGAGCCGGTGGCTGATTTGCGTGTGCGTGGTGCCAAGCTCAAGGGCATTGATATCCCGGAAGAACTGGTACCGCTGGCCATCGACGAGTTCCCGGTGCTGTTCGTGGCCGCCGCCTGCGCCGAAGGGCGTACCGTGCTGCGTGGCGCCGAAGAGCTGCGGGTGAAGGAATCCGACCGTATCCAGGTGATGGCTGACGGCCTGATCACCCTGGGCATCAAGTGTGAACCGACCCCGGACGGCATCATCATCGACGGTGGCCAGTTGGGCGGTGGCGAAGTGCATGGCCACGGTGACCACCGCATTGCCATGGCTTTCAGCGTGGCCTCGCTGCGCGCCAGCGCGCCCATCCGCATCCATGACTGCGCCAACGTCGCCACCTCGTTCCCCAACTTCCTGGCGCTGTGTGCCGAAGTGGGTATCCGCGTGGCGGAAGAGGGCAAGTCGTGAATTCGCTGGCGCCGGTTATCACCATCGACGGGCCTAGCGGCTCGGGTAAGGGCACGGTCGCCGGCCTGCTGGCTCGCGAGCTGGGCTGGAAGCTGCTGGATTCGGGTGCGCTTTACCGCTTGCTGGCGTTCAACGCCAGTAATCACGGTGTCGACCTCACCAACGAAGAGCTGCTGACCAAGCTTGCCGCCCATCTGGATGTGCAGTTCATCGCCGCCGAGCCCGGTAAGCTGCAACAGATCATCCTTGAGGGTGAAGACGTCAGTAACGTCATCCGTACCGAAACGGTAGGTGCGGGTGCCTCGATGGTGGCTTCGCTGCCGGCGGTGCGTGATGCCCTGCTGGTGCGTCAGCGTGAGTTCCGTGAGGCGCCGGGCCTGATCGCCGACGGTCGCGACATGGGCACCGTGGTGTTCCCCGACGCGCCGTTGAAGGTCTTCCTTACCGCCAGCGCGGAGGAGCGTGCACGTCGTCGCTACCTGCAGTTGAAGGGCAAGGGTGAAGATGTTAGTCTGTCGAGTCTGCTGGATGAGATTCGTGCGCGTGATGAACGCGACACCCAACGTGCAGTGGCCCCGCTGAAACCAGCGGTCGATGCCATTCAGTTGGACTCTACCGAGTTGTCCATCGAGCAGGTGTTGCAACGTATCAGGAGCGAGATCGCCCAGCGCGATCTCCTCTGATAGCCAGGAGAGCAGGCAGGGGCACCAGTCAACGTCCTGCCTGCTTTCCTTTACTTAAAACAGACCCACATTGTCTGGAATGTGGCGAGGGGCGTTTGTTTCGCCCGAATTTACAGGAATTAAAATGAGCGAAAGCTTTGCAGAACTCTTTGAAGAAAGCCTGAAAACCCTCAATCTTCAGCCGGGTGCGATCATCACCGGTATCGTTGTCGACATCGACGGCGACTGGGTTACCGTACACGCTGGCCTGAAGTCCGAGGGCGTCATCCCGCTCGAGCAGTTCTACAACGAAGCTGGCGAGCTGACCATCAAGGTCGGTGACGAAGTGCACGTTGCGCTGGACGCGGTCGAAGACGGCTTTGGCGAAACCAAACTGTCCCGTGAAAAAGCCAAGCGCGCCGAGTGCTGGATTGTTCTGGAAGCAGCTTTCGCCGCCGAAGAAGTGGTCAAGGGCGTTATCAACGGTAAGGTTAAGGGCGGCTTCACTGTCGACGTTAACGGCATCCGTGCGTTCCTGCCGGGCTCCCTGGTTGATGTCCGCCCAGTGCGCGACACCACCCACCTGGAAGGCAAAGAGCTGGAATTCAAGGTCATCAAGCTGGACCAGAAGCGCAACAACGTTGTCGTTTCCCGTCGCAGCGTGCTGGAAGCCGAGAACTCCGCCGAGCGCGAAGCCCTGCTGGAAACCCTGCAGGAAGGCCAGCAAGTCAAAGGTATCGTCAAGAACCTCACCGACTACGGCGCATTCGTGGACCTGGGCGGTATCGACGGCCTGCTGCACATCACCGACATGGCCTGGAAGCGCATCAAGCACCCATCGGAAATCGTTAACGTTGGCGACGAAGTCGACGTACGCGTTCTGAAGTTCGACCGCGAGCGCAACCGCGTTTCGCTGGGTCTGAAGCAAATGGGCGAAGATCCGTGGGTAGCTATCACTGCCCGTTACCCAGAAGGTACTCGCGTACAAGCTCGCGTTACCAACCTGACCGACTACGGCTGCTTCGCTGAACTGGAAGAAGGCGTTGAAGGTCTGGTACACGTTTCCGAAATGGACTGGACCAACAAGAACATCCACCCGTCGAAAGTCGTTCAGGTTGGCGACGAAGTGGAAGTCATGGTTCTGGACATCGACGAAGAGCGTCGTCGTATCTCCCTGGGCATCAAGCAGTGCAAGTCCAACCCATGGGAAGACTTCTCCGGCCAGTTCAACAAGGGTGACAAGATCACCGGTACCATCAAGTCGATCACCGACTTCGGTATCTTCATCGGCCTGGACGGCGGCATCGACGGCCTGGTTCACCTGTCCGACATCTCCTGGAACGAAACCGGCGAAGAAGCCGTACGTCGTTTCAAGAAGGGCGACGAGCTGGAAACCGTCATCCTGTCGGTCGATCCAGAGCGCGAGCGCATCTCCCTGGGCATCAAGCAGCTGGAAGACGATCCGTTCTCCAACTTCGTTGCTGTCAATGACAAGGGCGCTATCGTCAAGGGCATCGTGAAAGAAGTTGACGCCAAAGGCGCCATCGTCACTCTGGCCGACGACATCGAAGCCACTCTGAAAGCTTCCGAAATCAGCCGTGACCGCGTTGAAGACGCGCGTAACGTTCTGAAGGAAGGCGAAGAGATCGAAGCCAAGATCATCAGCGTTGACCGCAAGTCGCGCGTTATCAGCCTGTCGATCAAATCGAAAGACGACGCTGAAGAGCGCGAAGCCATCCAGAGCCTGAAAAACGCTCCGGAAGCGGCTGCCGACACCACCATGGCTGCGCTGCTGCGCGAAGCAATGGCCAAGCAGAACTGAGTTCTGTTTGATCGGTAAAAAAGGGCGACCCTCGGGTCGCCCTTTTTTTTGGAGTTGGTTTTGTTTTGTGGTGTTCGCCGTTGGCTTTGCGGTGTTGCGCAAATCGAGCGCAGCTCGCGATGCGCCGCGCGGGCGGCGCTCGATTGTCGCGCCACCGCAAATCCATCGCCGGACGCCTACAAGCCCTCGGTGGCTAGACCATTCTTGTAAAACTTCAATCTTGAATTTTTTTATTAAGTCAAGAACCACCCTGTTCAAATCCTTCCCGGCGTGCTACAAACTGGTTGAGCAATGATCTAGCTGCTTGATAACGAAGGGAAAAATATGACGAAGTCGGAGCTGATCGAACGTATTGTCACCCATCAAGGGCTGCTCTCGTCCAAGGACGTGGAGCTGGCCATCAAGACCATGCTTGAGCAGATGTCACAATGCCTTGCTACCGGCGATCGCATCGAGATCCGCGGTTTTGGCAGCTTCTCGCTGCACTATCGTGCCCCCCGCGTGGGCCGTAACCCGAAGACCGGTCAGTCGGTCAGCCTCGAAGGCAAGTTCGTGCCGCACTTCAAGCCCGGCAAAGAGTTGCGCGATCGGGTCAATGAAGACGAGCATGATGAGGTTCATACCTGATCCCTCAAGGAGCAATCTGATGCGTAACCTCAAGCGCGCCCTGGCGGCGGTATTCGTGCTGCTGTTGGCGGCCGTGGTGCTGTTCTTCGTGCTGGAAAACCAGCAAACCGTGTCGTTGGTCCTGTTCGGCTGGGCTGCTCCGGCAATGCCGGTTGCCGTGCTGGTGTTGGCCGCGTTGGTGATTGGCCTGGCAGTCGGGCCATTGTTGGGTGCCTACGGCGTGCAGCGCAGCAAACGCAAGATCAGGGCGTCTGCCCGACAGGCGGCACTGAGCGGTAACTAGGGAAATTTCCTACGCTCGCTTAGGAAAGCGTCACCTATGCATGCTCTGGTCGTCGTGGAGTAATAGCGCACTTCATTTTCGGCCCAGGTGAGTGTGCGCAGCATGGACTATCCCAGCCTTTCCCATCACGGTGGTACCCGCAGCGTTACCGGGTCTTGTCACCAACTGCATCTCGCCCCATTCACCAGCCTGCTGGTCGACTGCGGCCTGGAGCAGGGCGCCGAGGCAGCGCAAGGCGCAGGCGCTGCGCCGCTCGGCTTTGACGTGCAGGGCATCGAGGCCCTGATCATCACGCATGTGCATCTGGATCACGTTGGCCGTATCCCTGCGCTGCTGGCCGCCGGTTACCGCGGCCCCATTCTGTGCAGTGAGCCTTCCGCACAGCTGCTACCACTGGTGCTGGAAGACGCCTACAAGCTGAGCGTCAGCAGTGATCCCGCGCAGGTGGCGCGGTACCTCGAATTCGTCTGCGACCTTATCGTGCCCCTGCCGTTCGAGCAGTGGCACACGCTGGTCGAGCGCCCAGGCCTTGGCTGTCGCATTCGCTTGCAGCGCGCGGGCCATCTGCTGGGCTCGGCGTATGTCGAGTGCGATATGCAGCATGGGCAGTCCAATAGCCGTTACGTGTTTTCTGGTGACCTGGGGGCGTGTGGCAATCCCTTGTTGCGCCCGCTACAGCCGCCAGAGCGCGCCGACGTGCTGGTGCTGGAAAGTACCTATGGTGACCGCTTGCATCCGCATGTCGGCGACCGCAGGCAGCGGCTGGAAGAGGCCATTGATCGTGCCCTGGCTGACAAGGGTACTCTCCTGATTCCGGCTTTCAGCCTGGGGCGCACCCAGGAGCTGCTGTACGAACTGGAAGACATCCTCTACCGCAAGGCTTTGGTGGGTAACGCTGGCCCAGGCCCCGAGGGTGACCCGCTCGACTGGTCGCAGTTGCCCATTATCCTCGACTCGCCCCTGGCCCAGCGCATCACTGGCGTGTACAGGGAGCTGCACGACTACTGGAATGCCGAGGCCAGGGCTCGCCTTGCCGAAGGGCGCGATCCGCTCGGTTTCAGTCAGCTGATCAGCGTGGATACCCATACCCGGCACCAGCAGGTGGTCAACTACCTCAAGAGCACCGGTCGCCCGGCGATTGTGATTGCCGGTAATGGCATGTGCTCGGGTGGGCGCATCGTCAATTATCTCAAGGCCATGTTGGGAGATTCGCGGCATGAGGTGATGTTTGTGGGGTACCAGGCTAAAGGTACGCCAGGGGCGGTGATTCAGGCCAGCGAGGGGGCGGAAGGGTTTGTGCAGATTGATCTGGATGGGCGGATGTATGAGGTGCAAGCGAAAGTACTGACGTTATCAGGCTACGCCGGGCATGCGGACCAGGCAGCTCTGGTGCGATTTGCCCGAGGTAGTGCGCAGGCTGCCAAGCGGATTGTCTTGGTGCATGGTGAAACAGGTGCCAAGCAAGCGCTGTCCGCCGCCTTGGTGCGACATTTTGGGTCGCAGGCCTGCAACCCCGAAGTCGTCATTGCGTCATGAGCCCGCAAGGCAGCTAAGCGTTTGTCGAAAAAGGAGAACTTTTATGTTACACGTCACTCTATGGCTGGATGATGCTTAGAGTGTGAACCTTGGAGAGGTCACAGAATTGTCGCTACGCTGTAGTCGAGCGTGGCGACGGTGCTGCTCGAAAGCGCTGTTCAGGCATTCAGCAATGCATATTTCAGACCGACCCAAGGAAAGACATAGTAAATGCGCAACGATCAAGGGCGCTTGGCTGATGACAACGAGATTGACCTGATTGAGCTTGTGGAAGGCGTATGGCGACAGAAGCTGTGGGTAGCGGTGATCGCTGTACCGATCGTGCTTGTCGGGTTGGCTTATGCGTTGCTTGCACCGCGGGTTTACCAGGCAAGGTTATTCGTCGAGCCGCCTTCGCGTGATGAAATTGCCCAGCTCAATTACGGGCGGGGGGGAGATAGTGGGCTGTCAACATACTCGGTCAAGGATGTTTACGATGTGTATGTGAGGGAACTGAATTCTGAAACGGTACGCAGCAAATTCTACCGTACTGTCTATGAGCCGGCATTGACTGGAAACGAGCGGGTTGGCTCACGCGATGTGCTTTACGCCCAGTTCCTCAGCAAGTTGACCGTCGAGCAAGTCACTAAAGATGGCCCGAACCGCTATGTGATAGCGGCCAGCACCGAAGACCCGAACCAGGCAGCGCAATGGGTAGCGGCCTATGCTGAGATGGCGTCGGAGCTTGCCAAGGAAGAGGTATTGACAGGGCACCGCAGTGAGCTGGCGGTCAAGGCCGAGAATCTTCAGTGGGAAATTGATGCGGCTCAAGCGAGCGCCCGCAAATTGCGGGAAGATCAGTTGGTCCGTTTGAGAGAGGCGTTGAAGGTTGCCAAGTCCATTGGGCTGGAGAAGCCACCTATCATTTCTGGAAGCCTGTCGTCGGAAGTGTCGGCTGCCATGAGTGGTGCCTTGACCTACATGCGGGGAAGCAAGGCGATCGAAGCAGAAATCGAAACGTTGCAATCCCGGTCTTCGGATGATGCATTCATTGACGGTTTGCGAGCCAGGCAAGAGCGGCTGGCATTCTACCGAGGTTTGAAAGTAGACCCTCAAAGTGTTCAGGTTTTCACCCAAGATGGCGTCGTGGAGCTTCCTGACAAGCCTGTAAAACCCAAGCGGGCGCTGATCGTGACGGCGGCGCTGGTATTGGGTTTGGCCGTTGGTGTGCTGGTCGCAATCATGCGTGACCTGCTGCAGCGGCGCAGAAAGCCCGCAGCCCTCTCTCGTGTGATTGGCAACGAATGATTGGTTGGTTCTGATGGAAGGTAAGTCAGCGTTATGAATAACAATTATCTGGTTTCTATCGTAGTACCAACCCATAACCGGTCGAAATACGCCATATCCTGCATTGAAAGCCTGCTGGAAATTCCTTCTCAAGAGGTGCAGGTGGTTGTTCATGACACCAGCAATGATGCTTGCGACCTGGCCCGGTGGGCGCAGGCACAAGAGGATCATCGCCTTGTGTATGTTCACTGGCAGAGCCGCTTGTCGATGACCGAGAACCACGAGCGGGCCATCGCGCTGGCGACAGGCGAGTATGTGTGCCTGATCGGCGACGACGATACAGTTTCCAACCATATCATCGAGTTTGCCCGTTACGCCAAGGACCATTCAATCGCCATGCTCACGCCCAAAGTGCGTGCGGCTTATTACTGGCCGGACTTCCGTACCAAATTTTACGGAGCCGCTCATGCCGGGCGCATTTATCTCGAGCATTTTGAGACCACCTTGACCGAGTGGGATGTACGGGAGCGGCTCGATAACGCCCTCAGGCACGCCTGCCAAGGTACAGATGCAATGCCCAAGCTTTATCATGGTCTGGTCAGGAACGAACTGCTGGCCGGTCTGAGGCAGAAAAACGGCAAGGTATTTTTTGGTACCAGCCCGGACATGTCGGCGGCCGTCGCATTGTCGATCCAGCCAGGCCGTTACAGCTTGGTCGACTTCCCGTTCACCATGCCTGGCGGGGCAGGGGGGAGCAACAGCGGGCGAAGTGCGGAAGGCAAGCACAAAGGCAGCCTGAAGGATGACCCGCATCTGGCGCCGTTCAAGGGCTTGGTCTGGCCCGACTTCATTCCGCAATTCTTTAGTGTGGAGACTGTATGGGCACATGCAGCCTGGGAAACCCTGGAGAACGTTGGCAATGATGAAAAGGCCCGCTTCAATTTCGCCAGGCTGTATGCGCTTTGCCTGTTGCACCACCGTGATTACGCCCAGGTTATTCTGGGGGCGCGGCGTGCAGCGGCGCAGAGGCAGTTCAAGGGTGTGAGCCTGCTGCACGTTGGTGCCGCGTTCATTGCTGTGGCCGGTCAGTATGCCTGGGGCCGGGCCAAGCGCCTGATGAAGCCGGGTGCCAACTACGGCAGGGAGGTTGTGGCTACGGTGGAAAACGTACGCCTGGCCAAGCATGAACTGGACAATAACCTGGCTGCGAAGGTCGGTACTGCTCCCGTTTCCATAAAGCGCGGCTAAGGCTTAGCTCATGCCAGAAGTGTGTATGTGTCATGCAGCTACGTAACCTGACTACCCTGCTGTTTGCCAGCTTTTCCGGCAAGCTTGTCTATGCGATGGCCAGCCTGGCGGCATTGCCGCTGGCAACACGCTTGCTCGGCGCGGAAGCCATGGGCATGGTTGGCTTTTTTACGACGCTGCTGATGGTGCTGATGGTGGCTGAAGGCGGGCTCACCAGCAACATCATCCACCGGATGGCCCGCTCGGTTGCTGTCAGCCCGCAGAAGGCACGGCGCAACAGGGCGGCAGACCTGTCGATGGTGTCCAGCTACTTCGCAACATTCACATTAATCGGTGCCATCGCGTTTCTGGGCGTGGGCCTGGCTTCGGGCTTCATGGCAGAGCACTGGCTCAGTATCGAAGATGTTGGCAAGGCCGCTGCCCGGCAATCGTTGTGGTATATGGCGGGTTTCATCGCCCTCAACTTTCCGATCATGCTCCTGCAAGCGGTGCTGGCAGGCAAGGAAATGCAATTAGCGCTCAATGCCCTGTACGTTCCATATTCCTTGCTGCGTACGCTCGGGGTACTGCTACCGCTTTACCTGTTTCCTGGCATGCGTTCGATCGAGTTCTACTTCCTGCTCCAAGTCATTGTACAAGTCAGCTATTTGTTGGCCTTGTTGTGGGTAGTGCACGGTAAGACCGGGTTCCTGCCGTGGCTGTATCGCTTCAAGATGGGCTATCTGCGGCGCGGGTATGTCTATGGGAGGGGGGTCCTGCTGATTTCCATTACTTCGGTACTAACCACTCAGTACGACAAATTGTACCTCAGCGGCCGTATCACCCTGGAAGCCTTTGGCTACTACACCTTGGCAACCACGCTGGCTGGCGTTGCGTACATCTTCTCGACGGCGTTCAATTCAGTGCTGTTCCCGCGCATGGCCGCGTGCTTTTCAGCGAATGACGAACGCAGTGTCGAGCGCATCCACACCGCTTCGTTGTGCATCATGTCATCGGTGCTGGTGCTGTTATGCTGTGCTGTGGTCCTGTTCAAGCCTCTTGTCCTTGGCATTCTGTTTGCGCCTGACGTGGCAGCGGGCGTCTCCAGTGTGGTGGGCATACTGGTGGTCGGGACCTCCTTGCAGTCACTGCTGATTGTTCCGTTTGCCTTGCAGTTGGCGACCAAGTGGACAACGCTTGCGTTTCGCTTGAACGTGGTGGCTATTCCGTTGATGCTCCTCGGTCTTCCGCTTCTGGTCGAGCGTTGGGGCAGTAACGGGGCGGCGTGGATGTGGCTTTTGTATAACATTTACTCCGTATTATTGACTTTCTTCTTTGTTTGCAAGCGCCATCCTTATCTGACCAAGGGCGTATTTACCGGTCTGAAGGTGCTGGCGATGTCCATTACAGCCGGGGTTGTTTTCTTTGCCGCTGCCAACGCAGTGTGCGAGAGGTTGGTTAGCGACTATTACCGGCTAGGGGTGGTCGTGGTGGCTACTGTTGTGGCAGTACTCGCCAGCCTGGTGCTAAATCGAAAATCCTTGCTCGCATTCAGATAATGCTTGCAGCCTTCAGTGTCGAGGAACCAATGAAAATCATAATCCTGGGTGCCACTGGCATGTTGGGCAATGCTGTCTTCAGGGTGTTGAGCGCTCAAGCCGGCCTGGATGTCTGGGGCACCATCCGCAGCCCTTCCGCTGCACGTGTTTTCGAGCAGGGGCATCAGGCCAGGTTGATTGCTCACATGGATGTGCTGGACCAGGATTGCCTGGTCGAATTGTTCCGAAAGCACAAGCCGGACGTGGTTATCAACTGCGTTGGCCTAATCAAGCAGTTCGACACCGCCAACGACCCGCTGGCTGTGCTACCGATCAATGCCATGCTGCCTCACCGCCTTTCGCGTTTGTGCGAGGCTGTTGGCGCTCGTCTGGTGCATATCAGCACAGACTGCGTGTTCTCTGGCAGTCAGGGGGGCTATAAAGAGTCGGACCGTTCCGATGCCTACGATTTGTACGGCAAGTCGAAGTACATTGGCGAGGTCGTGGACTCGGCCAGCGCCATTACCTTGCGGACCTCGATTATCGGCCATGAGCTGAACAGTAAAGTATCACTGATAGATTGGTTCCTGGACCAGCAAGGCTCGGTCAAGGGGTTCAGGAAGGCGATATTTTCTGGTTTGCCAACCGTCGAGTTGGCCAGGGTCATTCGTGATTTCGTGTTGCCCAAGCCGGAACTCAGCGGCTTGTATCACGTCTCCGTCGAGCCGATTGACAAGTATTCGCTGTTGAAACTGGTGGCTTCGGCCTATGGCAAGGACATTGAAATTCTGGAGGACTCGGCCCTGGAAATTGACCGATCTCTGGACTCCAGCAAATTCCGCAGTGCGACTGGGTACCAACCTCCTGCGTGGGAGCGGTTGGTAGAAGTTATGCGTGATTTCAAATAATAGCGAACGGGGCGAGGTGCGTGATGTTCAAGAATAAAGTATTGATGATTACCGGCGGTACTGGTTCGTTTGGCAATACCGTGCTCAAGCGGTTCCTTGATACCGATGTGAAGGAAATCCGGATTTTCAGCCGGGACGAAAAAAAACAGGAAGACATGCGCATTGCCCTGGCCAATGACAAGGTCAAGTTCTACATTGGCGACGTACGTGATTACGCCAGCCTGATGCAGGCTATGGTAGGCGTGGACTACATTTTCCACGCGGCCGCACTGAAGCAGGTGCCTTCCTGCGAATTTTTCCCGATGGAGGCGGTGAAGACCAACGTCATCGGTACGGAGAATGTGATCAACGCGGCGGTCGCCAACCATGTAAAGCGCGTGGTTGTACTGAGTACCGACAAAGCCGTGTACCCGATCAACGCAATGGGTATTTCCAAAGCCATGGCCGAAAAGCTGGTGGTGGCCAAGTCTCGTATGATTCCTGCCGAAGGGCCGGTGATCTGTGCGACACGTTATGGCAACGTCATGGCCTCTCGCGGCTCGGTTATCCCGTTGTTCGTCAACCAGCTTAAGAGCGGTTCGCCGCTTAGTATCACCGACCCCAACATGACGCGCTTCCTGATGTCCCTGGAAGATTCGGTGGATCTTGTGCTGCACGCTTTCGAGCACTCCAAGCAGGGCGATATCTTCGTCCAGAAAGCGCCGGCGTCCACAGTGGGTGAGCTGGCTGATGCGCTGAAGCGCATCTTCAACAAGGACAATGCCATTCGCATCATCGGTACCCGCCATGGCGAGAAGCTTTACGAATCGTTGATCTCGCGCGAGGAAATGGCCAAATCCGAAGACATGGGGCGCTATTACCGGATTCCGGCGGACAACCGCGACCTGAACTACGAAAAGTATTCGTCGAATGGCGAACAGGAAGTGTCGGAGCTGGATGACTACACATCGCACAATACCCAGCGGCTGAGTGTAGACGAAATTATTTCTACATTGATGAAGCTTGACTACATCGTGGAAGAACTGAAGTCGGTGTAAAGTTGCGAGTGCGGCTGAATACAGGCTTGGTTGCCAGGGAAGAACGATGATTTATTACGTCGCTAGCACGCTTGCGTTTTTTGTATTGTGTTTCATGGGCTGGCTGGTGCGGGCGCCTCGGTATTTTCTGGTGCTGGCGTTGTTGCCAATGGCATTCCTGGCGATCTTGCGTGGTACTGTAGGCATGGACACAGCCACGTACATTCAAACGATCAATCAGCTGTTGGAAAGCGGCAGTTTTCTGGGGGTATTCGAACCGCTGTTCGAGGGCTTGGTGCTGACGCTTTCGATGTTCACTGACAGTGCAGCGCTTATCCTCGCCTTGATTGGCGTAATGATCACGTTACTGCTGGTGTGGGCGGGGATGCGCCACAACAGCAACCCCTACTTGTTCTGCCTACTGGTCGTACCGGTTTACTATTTTGACATGGTCATGAACGGCGTTCGCTATGGTCTGGCATTTTCGCTGGTTTACCTGGCAGGCAGTTTTCTGCTGCAACGGCGTTACGGAGTGTATTTTGCCCTGGTATTGGTTGCGGGCATGATTCAAGTTTCCAGTTTGATGCTGGGGTTGTTGTTGTTCATTCTGTATACCCGGCAATGGCGTTGGGTTATTTATGGTACGGCCTTCCTCGCCGTATTTGTCGGAGTGTTTTTCAACTATTTACTGGCCAAATTGACCAGTTATGCCGGCCTTCAGGTGGCTTCCGGCTTTTCCGGGCTGAGTACGGTACTGGTGTCGTGGCTGTTGCTCGCTATCTGGGCACTTGATGTCCAGGCCCGGCGCCATTCCGGCCTGGTGATCTTGCTGCTGGCGGGGCTGACTGTGGTCATGATCGGTGTATCCCAGTTCAGTTATGCTGGCATTCGGCTGCAGCAACTGGTCAACTTCCTGATCATCATGTGCCTGATTTTTCACACTGCCAGGTACGAGATTCAGTTGGCGCCTTTCACCAAAGTAGCCATTCTGCTGGTTGCGTTGATGGCATTTGCATTCAGGATGAAAAATTTTGCTGACACGGCGGGTATTGGATCGTCTCCGTTTGTGCCGTATCTGTTCTTTTGGGAGTGAAGATGTCAGGCGCTCAGCTACCTCAGGTCAGCGTTATTGTTCCTGTTTATAACATGGCGGACTACGTGGCGCGTTGTCTGCACAGTATCTGCGCAATCGATTGCCAACGGCTTGAGATCATCGTGATCGACGATGGCTCCAAGGATGATTCGCTGGCGATATGCCAGGCAAAACTGGCAGGACGTGATGATGTGAAAATCCTCACGCAGGCTAATGCAGGGCAGGGGGTGGCACGAAACTACGGGCTGCAGCATGCTACCGGCAAATATGTATTGTTTGTTGATTCGGATGATACTGTCGACCCCCGAATTATCAGCTGCACCTTGCCGCTGATGGAAGAAAGCAACTACGATTTCATAAATTTCGGCCTCGATTTTGTAAGTGAAGACGGCAGGGTCAGCCACAGTATCGTGCCTGGCCGGCATAAGGAGCTGAAAGGGCGTGCCATTTTCGAGCGGGCGATGATGGACGAGGAAATCCTGTCGAGCCCGGTCAACAAGTTATATTCCCGTGCATTCCTTGAGCGTCACAATGTGCGCTTCCCGGAAACACGGGGGTGTGAGGATATTTTCTTCTCTCGTGCACTGGCGTTGCATGCGTCGGCCACAGGGTTTGTCGCAGAAGTGCTGTACCATGCCCTGGTGCGGTATGGTAGTACGACACGAAGTGCCGGTGCGGGGTTGTTGATAGCTGCACTCGAGGTGCTGGCAATAGAAAAACGGTACTTGCAGGAGCAAGGCGTTTATCAAACGTACAGCGAGCTTTATCAGCGGCATTATGCTAAACAGATAGCCTACATTTTTTATGTGCTGGCTTATCGAGCAAAGAATCTTCAGGTTTACACTGATGCGGTCAGGCTGGCCAGACAAGAACCTGACTTTCAGCGTTTGGCGGCCAATGGTAAATGGGGGGATGTGGGACTGAAGTACAGAGTAGTCCTCATGGGGAGTCGCTTTCCATTTATGCTCAGGGCAATGGCAAGCGTATTGGCACTGCTCAATGTCAAGCCGTATTGAAGCGGTTTGGAAACAAAAGTTATGACTTGACTGGGCGGAATTATAATGAAAAGACCTAGGATCGCCGTACTTTTAGCTGCTTACAATGGTGTGCACTGGTTGCCGGAACAGGTGACGTCCATCCTCGAACAAGAGGATGTCGATGTGGCCTTGTTCATCAGTGTGGACAGCTCGGACGATGGCACCGAGGCATGGTGCGAGGCGCTTCAGGCCAGCAACCCTGCAGTGACAGTACTGCCGTTAGGCCTGCGCTTTGGTGGCGCTGGCAAAAACTTTTTCCGCTTGCTCCACGACGTGGAGCTGGCCTCGTTCGATGCGATTTCTCTGGCAGACCAGGATGATATCTGGTACCCGGACAAACTGGCGCGGGCTTATCAGTACATCGCCCAAGGTAACGATGCCTATTCGAGCAATGTCCTGGCATTTTGGCCTGACGGCCGTGAAATGTTGGTAGAAAAGCACCAACCCCAGGTGCAATACGATTTCCTGTTCGAAGCGGCCGGGCCGGGTTGTACCTATGTGCTTTCTCCGGTGCTTGCAAATCGGTTCAAAGCGTTTCTGTTGGATAAATGGCAGGAAATTCAGGATGTCACGTTGCATGATTGGCTGATCTACGCCTATGCAAGGTCACAACGCATGCAGTGGTTCATCGATCCGCAGCCGTCGATGCGTTATCGGCAGCATGCCAGTAACCAGGTGGGCGTGAACACGGGTGGCTCAGCCATGAAAGCTCGCCTGCGCAAAGTGCTTTCAGGTTGGTGGTTGCAACAGTCGGTGCATATTGCATCACTGGTTGGCCTGGATAAAACTGCATGTGTTGTGAGTTGGGCGGCACTTGATATCAAAAGCCTGCTGAGGCTGGCATTCAACGCCCGACAATACCGTCGACGTAATCGCGACAGGATTTATTTCGTTGGACTGTGCCTCATTCTTGTCCTGGCCCGGCTGGCAGGGCGAAAGCCTGCCTGAGCCCATTTTACTGAACATGGCAATTAATGTATGAAAGTTACCCGCCTTGAAATTCCGGATGTAATGCTTTTCGAGCCAAAGGTGTTTGGCGATGAGCGTGGTTTTTTTCTGGAAAGCTACAACCAGCAAGTGTTTGAGCAGGCTATCGGCAGGCCGGTTAATTTTGTGCAGGATAATCATTCCTGCTCCGCTAAAGGCGTACTGCGGGGGTTGCACTACCAGATAAAGCAGCCCCAGGGAAAACTGGTACGGGTTGTACAGGGTGAAGTTTTTGATGTGGCAGTAGATATGCGTCGGTCGTCGCCGACTTTTGGTCGATGGGTGGGCGAATACCTTTCTGCCGAAAACAAGCGGCAATTGTGGGTGCCTGCGGGTTTCGCCCATGGCTTTCTGGTGATGTCTGACGTTGCCGAGTTCTTGTACAAGACCACCGACTTCTATGCGCCCCAATATGACCGTTGCCTGGCATGGAATGATGTGGAGCTGAATGTTCGTTGGCCCTTGGTCGGGCAACCGACGTTGTCTGCCAAGGATCAGCTGGGCTTGGCGTTCAGCAGCGCCGACTATTTTGACTGACAGGCCCTGACAGGCTGGCCAGCCATGGCGGCGAAGGCCCAAAAAGGAAGGATTGAACGATGACGATCTTGGTAACCGGCGGCAGTGGCTTTGTTGGCTGCGCGCTGCTGGAAAGGCTTGCCGCCAACCCAGGCAGGGGGCTTCGGGCGCTGGTCAGGCAACCGCCAGCCCGGCAGGTTGCAGGCGTCGATTACCGGCAGTTCACCGAACTATCGGCGGTAAGTTTTGACTCTGGCCATTTCGAGCAGGTAGACACTGTGATCCACCTGGCGTCACGCGTGCACGTGATGCACGAAACGGCAGCAGAACCACTGGCCGAATTCCGCCGGGTCAATGTGGAGGGTACCTTGGCCCTGGCCCGGGCTGCTGCCCAAGCGGGCGCGCGCCGATTCATCTTCGTTAGTTCGGTGAAGGTGAATGGCGAGAGCACTGATGGCCGGGCGCCCTATACAGCTGACGAAGTGCCTGCACCGCAGGACCCCTATGGCGTATCCAAACGCGAAGCCGAAGACGGCTTGCGCCAAGTGGCGGCTCAAACGGGGCTGGAAGTAGTGATCGTGCGCCCAGTGCTTGTCTATGGGCCTGGGGTGAAAGCCAACTTCCGCAGCATGATGCACTGGCTGAGCAAGGGCGTACCCTTGCCCTTCGGTGCCATTCACAACAAACGCAGCCTGGTGGCGCTGGATAACCTGGTTGACCTATTGGTGACCTGCATTGATCACCCTGCCGCTGCCAACCAGACCTTTCTGGCCAGTGATGGTCATGACCTTTCTACCACCGAGTTGCTGCAACACCTGGGCAAGGCTCTGGGCAAACCTGCCCGGCTGTTACCTGTGCCTGCAGCCTTGCTTAAAGGGGTGGCAACCCTGGCAGGCAAAGGTGCCTTGTCCCGGCGCCTATGCGGCTCGTTGCAGGTAGACAGCCGTAAGACACGTGAAGTGCTAGGCTGGAAACCTCCACTTGATATCGACCAGGCGCTACGGGCAACGGCAATCAACTTTTTGAAAGAGCAAGACAAATGACGGTATGGTGGCTCATTCCCCTGGTGGCAGGGGCATCCCTGCTTCTGACAGCGGCGTTACGGCGCTACGCCCTGAACAAACAGATCATCGATGTACCCAACGCACGCAGCTCGCACACTGTACCGACCCCACGGGGCGGTGGTGTGGCCATTGTGCTGAGTTTTCTGGTGTGCCTGCCTGTATTGGGCCTGAATGGAGTAGTGCCACTGCCGGCACTGGTGGGCATTGGTGGGGCTGGGGCATTGATTGCCGTGATCGGTTTCATGGACGACCACGGCCACATTGCCGCCCGTTGGCGGCTGCTCGGCCATTTCGCCGCAGCAACCTGGATGTTGTACTGGCTGGGCGGCCTGGCACCGTTGCAGATATTTGGCTTCACGCTGGACCTGCTGTGGCTTGGCTATGTCCTGGCGGCCTTCTACAGCGTATGGATGCTCAACCTTTATAACTTCATGGACGGCATCGACGGTATCGCCAGCGTGGAAGCGGTCACAGCCTGTCTGGGGATGGTGTTGCTGTCAGCACTTGCCGGTGCTCCCCAGTTGATGGTGCTGCCCCTGCTATTGGCAGCCGCCACGATCGGCTTCCTGTTCTGGAACTTCCCCCCTGCCAAGATCTTCATGGGCGACGCTGGCAGTGGCTTCCTCGGCATCGTGCTGGCGGCCCTTTCGCTGCAAGCTGCCTGGGTGTCGTCACAGCTGTTCTGGTGCTGGCTGATCCTTCTAGGGGTGTTCGTGGTAGACGCTACATTCACCTTGATCCGTCGACTGCTACGCGGTGACAAGGTATATGAAGCACACCGCAGCCACGCTTACCAGTTTGCGTCGCGCCACTATGGAAGGCATCTGCCGGTAACCCTGGCGGTGGCCGCGCTCAACCTGTTCTGGCTGCTGCCGGTGGCCTTGTGCGTGCTTTTGCTTGGCCTGGATGGCGTGTGGGGCGTGATCATCGCCTACCTGCCATTGGCATATCTGGCCGTACGTTGGCGCGCCGGTGAGCTTGAACACTAGCTAAAGTGATAGGACGAAGCGAGTAGACATGTCACTTTGGATTGCCCTAAGAGGTTTTATGGATAAGCTGCGCTCAAGACTGCTAGGACTGCCTCGACGCCACAAACGGCTGATTCAGGTAGCGACTGATGTGATTCTGGTCTGGTTCGCACTCTGGCTGGCGTTCGTCGTGCGCCTGGGCATTGATGATCTGGCCAACCCCGTCCTGGACCATACCTGGCTGTTCATCATAGCGCCGATCATTTCGATTCCGCTGTTCATCCGATTTGGTCTGTATCGGGCGGTGATGCGGTACTTCGGCAATGATGCGCTCATCGCCATCATCAAGGCCGTGACCCTTTCGGCGTTGATACTGGGCTTCATAATCTATTGGGCCGGCAATCATCAAAGTGTGGTGCCACGCTCCATCACCTTCAACTACTGGTGGCTCAGTCTCATCATGGTCGGCGGCCTGCGCCTTGCCATGCGCCAATACTTCCTGGGGGATTGGTTCGCCACTGCTGTGCAGCACGTGCCTTTCGCCAATCGCGACGATGGCCTTCCACGGGTTGCCATCTACGGTGCCGGCTCGGCCGGTAACCAGCTGGTTGCTGCCTTGCGCATGGGCAAAGCCATGCGCCCGGTCGCGTTCATCGATGACGATGGCAGCATCACCGACCGGGTAATTGCCGGCCTGCAGGTGTACCAGCCAGACCATTTGCAACGCATGATCGACGACACCGGCGCCGAAGAAATCCTGCTGGCGCTGCCCTCGGTCAGCCGCAGCCGCCGCCGCGAGATCCTCAACCTGCTCGAAGGCTATCCGCTGCATGTACGCAGTGTGCCTGGGTTCATGGATTTGGCCAGCGGCCGGGTCAAGGTGGACGACATCCAGGAAGTAGACATCGCCGACCTGCTTGGCCGCGATGCGGTGCCTGCCCAAAGTGACCTGCTGCAGCACTGCATCATCGACCAAACAGTGATGGTAACCGGCGCTGGCGGCTCGATCGGCTCCGAGCTGTGTCGCCAGATACTGGGCCAGACGCCGCGTACCCTGCTGCTGTTCGAACACAGTGAATTCAACCTGTACACCATCGCCAGCGAACTGGAGCAACGTATCCTTCGTGAGGGCCTGGCTGTGCAGTTGATCCCTATCCTCGGCTCGGTCCGCGACCAGGCCAAGATGCTGGACGTGATGCGTGCCTGGCAGGTAGACACCGTCTACCACGCCGCCGCCTACAAGCACGTGCCCATCGTCGAGCACAACATTGCCGAAGGCCTGTCGAACAATGTGTTCGGCACCCTGTACACCGCCCAGGCGGCATTGCAGGCTGGCGTTTCCAACTTCGTGTTGATCTCTACCGACAAGGCCGTGCGCCCCACCAATGTGATGGGCAGTACCAAGCGCTTGGCCGAAATGGTGCTGCAAGCCCTGAGCAAAGAGCTGGCGCCCGTGTTGATGGGCGATACCGGCAACGTGTCGCAGGTGAACAAAACCCGTTTCACCATGGTGCGTTTTGGCAACGTGCTGGGCTCGTCAGGCTCAGTGATCCCGCTGTTTCACAAGCAAATCAAACACGGCGGGCCACTGACCGTGACCCACCCGAAAATCACCCGCTACTTCATGACAATCCCCGAGGCCGCGCAGTTGGTGATCCAGGCCGGCTCCATGGGGCAGGGTGGTGACGTGTTTGTGCTGGACATGGGTGAGCCGGTGAAGATCGTGGAACTTGCGGAAAAAATGATTCACCTGTCCGGCTTCAGCATCCGCTCCGAGCGCAACCCTCTGGGCGACATCGCCATCAACTTCACCGGCCTGCGCCCTGGCGAAAAGTTGTATGAAGAGTTGCTGATCGGTGACAACGTAATTGCCACGCGCCACCCCATGATCATGAGCGCCAATGAAGACTACCTGACCTGGGATGTGCTCAAGCAGCGCCTGGAGGCACTGCGGGCTGCGACCGCCGAGGATGACTTTGCCACCGTGCGCCAATTGTTGCGCGACACCGTCAGCGGCTATACACCGGGCGGTGAAATCGTCGACTGGCTGTATCAGCGCCGGCGCCTTGAGCCTTGATCGCAGTCGGTCTATGAAACAGTTGTTGCCGACAGGTCAACATCTACAACAATTTCAAACCGTGCATGGTTTGATAGCGGTATCGGGAAGAACTGAACAATGACTATTCTGGTAACGGGTGGTGCGGGTTTCATTGGTGCGAATTTCGTGCTGGACTGGCTGGCCGGTAGCGACGAGCCCGTGGTCAACCTCGACAAGCTCACCTATGCAGGCAACCTGCAAACCCTCAGCAGCCTGCAGGGCGACAAGCGCCACATCTTCGTGCATGGCGATATCGGCGACTCCGAACTGGTAACCCGCTTGCTGAAGGAGCACCAGCCGCGCGCGATCGTCAACTTCGCCGCCGAGTCCCACGTCGACCGCTCGATCCATGGGCCCGAAGACTTCATCGAAACCAACATCGTCGGCACCTTCCGCCTGCTGGAAGCCGTACGTGCCTACTGGGGCGGCCTGGATGAACAGTCGCGCCAGGCGTTCCGTTTCCTGCATGTGTCCACCGATGAAGTGTACGGTTCGCTGGCTGCCGACGAACCGGCCTTCACCGAAACCCACCAGTACCAGCCCAACAGCCCGTACTCGGCCAGCAAAGCCGCCAGTGACCACTTGGTGCGTTCCTACCACCACACCTACGGCCTGCCGGTGCTGACCACCAACTGCTCGAACAACTACGGCCCGTATCACTTCCCGGAAAAGCTCATCCCGCTGATGATCGTCAACGCCCTGGCCGGCAAGCCACTGCCGGTGTACGGTGACGGCCAGCAAATTCGCGACTGGCTGTACGTCAAGGACCACTGCAGCGCCATCCGCCGTGTGCTGGAAGCCGGCACCACCGGTGAGGTGTACAACGTAGGCGGCTGGAACGAAAAGCCCAACCTGGAAATCGTCAACCGTGTGTGTGCCTTGCTGGACGAACTGCGCCCGCGCGCCGACGGCAAGCCTTACGCCGAACAGATCACCTACGTGACCGATCGCCCCGGGCATGACCGCCGTTATGCCATCGACGCCCGCAAGCTGGAACGCGAGCTGGGCTGGAAACCCGCTGAAACCTTCGAAACCGGTATTCGCAAAACCGTTGCCTGGTACCTCGACAACCAGGAATGGGTGCAAAACGTACAGTCTGGCAGCTACCGCGAGTGGGTTGAAAAGAACTACGCAGGGCGCTCGGCATGAAAATTCTGCTACTGGGCAAGGACGGCCAGGTAGGTTGGGAGCTGCAACGCAGCCTGGCCCCGCTGGGCCAGGTGCTGGCGCTGAACAGCCGCAGCCAGTTGCACTGCGGC
This sequence comes from Pseudomonas monteilii NBRC 103158 = DSM 14164, assembly GCF_000730605.1. Lineage (GTDB taxonomy): Bacteria > Pseudomonadota > Gammaproteobacteria > Pseudomonadales > Pseudomonadaceae > Aquipseudomonas > Aquipseudomonas monteilii. Next base: position 62,398 of record NZ_BBIS01000017.1, read on the forward strand.
GACCTGGCCAACCTGCCAGGTCTGGCCGAAACCGTGCGTACCTATGCCCCCGATGTGATCGTTAACGCCGCTGCCTACACCGCCGTCGACAAGGCAGAAAGCGAGCGCGAGCTAGCCTTCAAGGTAAACGCCGAGGCCGTGGGTGTGCTCGCCCGTGCTGCCGCCGACTGCGGCGCACTGCTGGTGCATTACTCCACCGACTACGTATTCCCGGGGCTGGGCGCCCAGGCCTGGCGCGAAGACGACACTGTCGGCCCGCTGAATACCTACGGCGCAAGCAAGCTGGCGGGCGAGCAAGCCATCCGGGCTGCCGCCTGCCAGCACCTGATCTTCCGTACCTGCTGGGTGTATGCCGCCCGCGGCAACAACTTTGCCAAGACCATGCTACGCCTGGCTGCCGAACGCGACAGCCTGGGTGTGATCGACGATCAGTTCGGCGCCCCCACTGGCGCCGAATTGATCGCCGACATTACCGCACACGCCATTACCGCCACCCGAGCCAATCCGGCTTTGGTTGGCCTGTATCACCTGGCGGCCGGTGGCGAGACCACCTGGTGCGGCTACGCCCGCTACGTGCTGGAACAGTCAGCAGCCCAAGGCGTGGCATTGAAAGCCCACGCCGAACAGGTCAACCCGTTGACCACGGATGCCTATCCGACCCCGGCCAAGCGACCGGCTAACTCGCGTCTTGATACCAACAAACTACAGAAGGCTTTTGCCCTGACTCTGCCAGACTGGCGCCAGGGAGTGGCCCGCATGCTCAAGGAAATTCACGAGAAATGACCACTATGAAGCGTAAAGGCATCATTCTGGCGGGCGGGTCGGGTACCCGCCTGCACCCAGCGACCCTGGCAATTTCCAAGCAGCTGCTACCGGTGTACGACAAACCGATGATCTACTACCCGCTGACCACGCTGATGCTGGCGGGCATTCAGGACATCCTGATCATCTCCACCCCGCAAGACACCCCCCGCTTCGAGCAACTGCTGGGCGACGGCCATCAGTGGGGCATCAACATCACCTACGCCGTGCAGGCCTCGCCAGACGGTTTGGCACAAGCCTTCCTGATTGGTGAAGACTTCATCGGCAACGACCTGTCGGCGCTGGTGTTGGGCGACAACATCTATTACGGCCACGACTTCCAGCAGTTGCTGCGCAATGCCATGGGCCGTGACGAAGGCGCCAGCGTGTTTGCCTACCATGTGCATGACCCCGAGCGTTATGGCGTGGTTGAGTTCGATGACAAGGGCAAGGCAATCAGCCTAGAAGAAAAACCTGCCAAGCCGAAGTCCAGCTATGCCGTGACCGGGTTGTATTTCTACGACAAGGACGTGGTCGAGATTGCCAAAGGCATCAAGCCGTCTGCGCGGGGTGAACTGGAGATTACCGATCTGAACCGGGTGTACCTGGAGCAGAACCGGCTGTCGGTGGAGATCATGGGGCGCGGGTATGCCTGGCTGGATACCGGGACGCACGATTCGTTGCTGGAGGCTAGCGGGTACATCGCCACGATTGAGCGGCGGCAGGGGCTGAAGGTGGCTTGCCCGGAAGAGGTGGCGTACAGGCAGGGGTGGATTGGGGCAGAGCAGCTGTTGAAGCTGGCTGAGCCGTTGGCCAAGAATGGGTATGGGCAGTATTTGAAGCGTTTGGTGGGGGATAGGGTTTATTGAATCAGGCCTTGAGCCTTATCTGACTATGGGAAATTGACGGTGAAGTATGAGCTGCATACTCGCCTTCATCATCTGCATCTTTGTCTGATGCATTTTAGGATCACGCTTGGCTTTCTTGGTCTTGGTCGAACTGGACGCCCCTTGGGGTAGTGCAGTTCGATTAACGCAACCAGCCCGCTCCAAGGACCAATCGGTCTCACATCGGCTAAAATGCTCTCGTGGCGGGGCTGCTTGCGTTTACCAGCGTACTTAAACCTGGAAAACTCATCCGTATCCACGACTGCGGGACGATCCAGAATGGCCTGGCGCGAATTCGAAGGTCAAGAAGCACGGTTCAAAATATCCTAGGTTCTGTACGAAATCCGGGGAAACCCAATCGGCGCCCCTCGGAAGCTGAAATTCTGTAGGGTTCCCACCATCTACGGAAAGGAATTCTGTGATGGCAAAGCGTTACGAACTCTCGGATGAGGCCTAGATTGTGGTTGCTGTCTCTTCACTGAATCCCATGGTCGGGGGCGACCCCGGCTGAACGACCGCCTGATGCTCGATGGCGTGCTCTTGGTGCTTTGCTCGGGTGCTGCGTGGCGAGACATGCCCGAGCGCTTTGGCCCGTGGTCAACGGTGTATCAACGCTTTCGGGGTTGGCGAAACCAGGGGACTTTGGATCAGATGCTTAAACGCTTGCACCTGAGATTGAATGAGCAAGGCTTGATCGATTTGCAAACTTGGATGATCGACTCAACCGCTGTACGCGCAACCCGAGCCTCTTCTGGCGTCGGGAAAAAAGGGGGCCTGACGAGCCTGCCGATCACGCTCTAGGCCGCAGTCGCGGTGGCCTGACAACCAAGATTCACATGCTCTGCGACGCCAATGGGACACCGTTGCGCTTCCTCCTCTCTGGCGGTCAAACCAGTGACATCAGCTACGCGCAACCACTGCTGGACGAAGTCAGCATTCCATCAAACCAACGTGGCCGCCCGCGTAAACGCTGCAAGTGGTTGCTTGCCGACAAGGGCTACGACGCCGAAGCACTGCGCCGCTACTGCGACCAATATCGAATGCAACCCGTCATTCCGATGCGCTCAATGAAGCGCAAACCCAAGCCTGGCTTACCCAGACTGTTTGATCGGCCCAAATACCGACAGCGCAACATCATCGAGCGCATGTTTGGTTGGCTGAAAGAGAACCGCCGCATCGTGACGCGCTTCGACAAGCTCGCGAAAAGCTACGCCGCCATGGTTTCACTGGCGTGTTCCATGCGGTGTTTGCGACATCTCTTTTCGTAGAGAGCCTAGAAACTCAACGGTCTCACGGTACATTTGCAAGAAGCTTTTTCACCTAAAGAGTCCTGATAGAAAGCCATTACGGTCAACTCTCCAGGTGTTTCAGGAATAGGGAAGCGAGCATCTGGCAAGCCTTCATACCAACGAACGTCATGTCGTTCGCCATTGACTAGTAAGTAAAATGCGAATTCGCCACTCTGGTGTATTCTTCCATCTACTACCAACGAGCAGTGCGCAAAAATACCACTCTCGGACTTGCATGCGGCGACGGTAATAGTTGCACCTTCAGAGATAAGCAGCGATTTCTTCGGTGTAGTGTTTTCGCGTAGTAAATCCTTGCTGCTGTGCTCAGGTCCTATTGCGTCCAATTGTGCGAGAGCTGCTTTATAATATTGCTCGCTATAGTGGAACGGGGAGGCGCCCCAGCGGTGATGTTCATCTGATGTTAAGAGCTGTACTGGGAAATGTAGGAACTGATGTTTGGAGAGCTTCTTTTCCAGTTCCTTGTACATCCAGTCCAGCTCTTGGTTGGCCTTTTCAACCGCAGCTAAAGAAACTGGAAAAATCGTATCGCTTGAATTTTCAAAGCGTGAAGCCCAATAGACTTTATTGACAATCAGGCGGTCAAGCTTATTATGGAACTCTAGGACTGACAGAAATTTGTGCATCCCTTCAACCCAAAGAGCTCGCCGCTCAGATGACCCTGGTTTGATTAATTTGAAACCATGGACGCTGCTGTCGGTCAGTAAGCCGCTCTCGGCTAATTCACTAGAATTTGTAATGATTTGCCCTGATGGTAGAGCTACAAGATCAAACCTTTCGTCGATCAAATCGATCAGTATTATGTCGGCGTTCTGAAATACTTCTGGCTGTGTAAGAATTTTTTTGGAGAAATCGCATGCAACCATTCGCCGCCTGAATGCAGAAGGTATACGGCTTAGTGCGTCTTCATTTTCGTATGGGGCACTGCTTAGCGAAGCCATTGAAGATCTTGCAAAGTAATCCGTTAACTTAAATGATCGGCTGTCCTCTAGGTTAAATATGTCTCTAGATACACAACTGCCGTAAATAGTTAAGTTCTTGGTCACTATCTTCTTCAGCCTTTTTATTCTTGCTTCACATAAATGGGTGTGGGTCCTGTTCCCTCAGGCCTTGGGTTCGCTCCGCGCCCGCTGTGGAGGAAAGCTTGGCAGTATCCAAGATGTCGAATAGCGGCAGCGGACTCTCATTATCCATAGAAGGCATAGGAATGCAACGCAGGTCCTCCGATCAGCTACCCATTTTTCTGCGCAGACATCCAACAGCAGTGATTATTGGATCCAATACTGGTTAAGTTTGAACCAATTGGTATCGAAATTGTCGATTTGTGCAATTTTGATCCGGGAACATCGTCTGATGGAGGTGTGAGCGTATGCAAAAATGTGAGGTTCATCACATTAAAGGGCTGTGGTGCGAGACCCGCTTGAAGCGCCACATCGAACAGTAATACAAGGCAGATTGTTTATGTGCTTTAGTGGGTTAAGTTGAAGGTTGCGACTGGTGTTAGGGCTAATTTACTATCGTTAATTTGGATTTTGATGGAGATAAAGGTCAGCTGTTTCTGCCAGGTGTTTTCTATGTGCATTTAGTTTGTGTCGATAAGCTTCCTCAAATTTTTCTGGTGCTTTCAAAGAGCCATTTGCGTGGATGCGCCACGCACTGAGCGCCTATTCGCAGCCGTCCTCTGTGGAAGATTAAGAAGCGCCCCTGCCTTGGAGCAGCACACTCAATTACAGGTCTAAGCGCCCCGCAACCTACTGATCAGGTGGGGTTCATGGAGCGCTTAAAATACACTTACCTTTACCGTCGTATTTAGGCTTGCGACGGGTGCTGTTGATCGGCTTCCTTTTTCAGGGATTTAGATTTACTGTGCAGTAAAAGAGAGGAGAGCTTATTTTCTAAAGTAATAGCAGGTAAGTCAATTTTCAAATGGAAGAAATAGGAGGCGATAAGGGTTAGGGCTATTGTTGTGCTCAATGTCAATATCATGGCGGAAAAATTCATGCCGAAATGCTTGGTGAAAAACTGAGCGACGATAACCAGGATGAAGGTGTGCAGCAGGTAGAGAGAGAACGAGAGCTTGCCGAGCCACTTCATTGGCGTACAGTCCAAAACTGCGAATGTGCGTTGTGAGTACAATACGCTGAGTAGAATGATCAAGCCTCCGAATGCTGGCATAATCAACAGCCATGAAGGCTGATAGCCTGTAACGTTGGACAACGAACGAGTTATATCGCTGAGCAATGCATAAGAAGCGCTCGCAGAGTGAAAGCCCGCCAAGTACAGCCCAACGAGCAGGCCTATCAAACAGGTCGCAGTTCTCATGCCGCTGGTTTTTTCCTCACTGAATCGGAATGTGATTAGCATTGAACCGAGGAAAAATAGCGACGTATACATGGCCGTTTTGTTCGTTGATGCAGAAAGTGTTAGGAACGCTGCGATACAAAAAATACGGTATACAAAGGGGTTTCCGCCAAAGAGTGCGTATGTTGCAAAGATGGCGAAGGACCCAATGAGTTCTATCTGGATGGTCCAGAGTACATAGTTGTAGCGGCTGTCCCCTAAAGCTAATGCGCCATAAGTAGCGTCGCGAATAGCACCGTCCCATGTTGCGTTGAATAGATAGGGCGTTGAAAGTACTGGGGGCGGACTGACATCCGGAGCCTCGTAAACGCCAAGCTTCATCAGGGCGCATCCGATAAGCACAGACGCGGCGACCGGCACGCCTAGACGGATATAGCGTTTAATTGAGGCTTTGCGAATAGAGCCAAGCACATCGGCGTGCCGTGAAATGCTATAGGTAAGCACCAGGCCGCTTAAAATAAAAAACATTGATACAGAGAAGCCACCGCGGTAGAAGAAAGAGAATGGGCTGTCAAACCATTCGATTCCGTCTAGCGGGCGGCCCTTAGTCCGTAGGCCCAGGTGCATCGCTGGGTAGTACCAGAACAGCGCATGGGAAAAAATCACGATCACGGCGGCAATGCCGCGAATCCCATCCAGCTTGGACAGACTCATTTTATGAAGTCCGCTTATCATTTTCTTATGTCAATCCTGTGGTTATGCTCAGGTAGCGATCAGTTTGGATACCTTGGGGATGAAATCAAAGGCGATACCCTTTTGTCGGCGTCCGCCAGAAGTCAGTGACTTTCGGGCAACGTACTCAGGCTTCGGCGTGATGAGCGGGCAAGGTATTTTGGGGAAATTTGCAGGATATCCTGCGCCATTTTCTTCTTGATAGAACGGCGTGAGAATTGTTGCACAAATTCAAGGCGGGATGTCTTCTGAATCTCCAACCGCTGGAATGCCTGAATGGCCGACTCGATATCGCAGGGCGGGAACAATGCTACGTTCTTGATTCGTTTCTGCGCGAATCGGCCAGCGTAGCCTGACAAACCACCCCAGATTGGCTTGTCAGTCGCGGCATACTCGAAAAGCTTGGAGGGTAACACGCGGCGAAATGCCTTGAGGTTGTTTAGATGTAGAAATAGAACATCAGCTTGACAATAAATACGCAGCAACTGATCGCGCCTCATCGGTGGCGATATGCGCACGTTGTCCACCTCGGCATGTTCTAGTGATTCGTTCAAGGCTTCTAGGGCACTGCCGGCGCCTATCAGATGAAATTCAACTTTATCGGCCAAACGTTTGGCCAGCTCTGGAAGAATCTGATGGAGCCCTTGCCCTGTACCTATGTTTCCGGCGTAGACCACTTGCAACCGCTGTGTGCGCCTTTGGGGAACTGACAGCTGGGGAACCTCAGAGTGCTCGATGAATAGATCATCAACGCCATTGGTATAAAGCGTGAACTCACGTCCAGGATAGCGGGTCGTAAAGTAGGGTAAGAAGCCTGGGGAAATCAGGTTGACTTTCGTCGCTTGGTTGACAGTCCATCGTTCTATCGGAGAAAAGATTGATGCCGCCAACAGGCCCCAGCGTGAAGGTAATAGTTCGCGCAAAGTGTCGACCAAGATATCGCGAATGTCGAGATAGAGTCCACAACCGTTGCGTTTTGCGATCAGGGCACCCAGAGAAGCTGTCATTAGTCTTGATGATGTAGCAAAAACAAGGTCGTACTTTTTTTTACGGGTAATTTTAAGCGCATTCAACGCGAAGCTGGCGAATGCCTGCGCTTGGTCCCTGATACCACTGCGATGTGCAGGCACATCAATCCGTCTGATTGTCAGCAATGGCAACCGCTCAATGCTTACCGCGTTTGCAGTGAAAGAGTGGTAGCGGTTCGGTTGGGTGGTAACAAGCTCAATTTCCACTTGGTCGCCAAGTTCGGCACAAAGTGCATTGACAAGCGCTTCCGCACGGAATGAACCTGCAGAAAGGTCCGGTGGATAGTAAAAACTCAGCAGGAGGATCCGCGTCGTCATGATCTTGCCTGCGATGAGTGCGGTGCAGAAGAGAGAACCTGTTGGTACAAATCTACCAGCCGCGACTCCTGCTGCTCCCAGTTCAATGTGGCAGCAGTCGAGCTTGCATTTTGCGCATAAGCCTCACGCAAGTTGGCATCCGAGACCAAAACGTTAAGGGCATGTGCAAGGCTTGTTGGGTCATCAGATGGAACAAGTAGACCTACGTCATGTCTGCGCACGATCCGGCGGATTTCCGGGAAATCTGTTGCCACCACAGGCAAGCCGGCAATTATATATTCAAACAATTTATTCGAGTCTGTGGTGTAGTGGTTAAGGCATGTATTCTCGATAGGTTGTACACCGATATCTGCGGAGGCCGTATAGCTCGGGAGTTCTGACAGCGGGACCGTCGGTATGATGCGCACTCGGTCTTGTAGCTCAAGTTCTTCAATAAGTTGGTTCAGATTGTGGGCAAGGCGGCCCCCCCCGATGAGCACGAAATAGGCATCTGGTACCTTTGCAGTGGTACGAATAAGCTTCTCGAGCCCACGACCTTGTTGCAGACCTCCTTGGTAAATAACGATCGGCCATGGCTCAGTAAGCCCAAGTTCCTCACGAATCCTGTTTGTGGGGGCGCAGCGTGTTAACCGTGGCCGGTTCTGTAATACTGTCGGGCGTTTGACGTGATATGCCCTGGCAAAATACTTGGCGCGAGCATCCGTGGTAGTGATAGTGCCATCTGCCGCCGGCATCAGTCGTTTCTCAACCATACCCACCAACCGGCGGAAGCTATCGTAACCTTCTCGGCTGGTGCTGATTTCATGTGCGTCATAGACCAAGCGAGCGCGGCTGATGCGAGAAGCCAACCAAGCAGTTGGTAGTGTGTTTACGTCGTGAGAGTGCACCACACTTGCTCCATAGCGGACCATGTGCACGAGCAGGGCTGTGTGAGTCCAGGCACGGGCGATGAGACGCAACACTTGATGCCTGATACCCAGTTTGCCAATAGGTCCCTGATTTTTACCGGCTTGGGGGGGCAACGTGGAAGTAATTTTGCGTTTACGCATTCGCCATAGCGGGCTGCGCGCCACACGAAAGACTTCAACTCCGTCTTCGAGGCGCTCTTGCTGCGGTGTGATACCAGGCGTGTGCAAGGCGAAAACACGGACTTGATATCCTGCATGTTGCAATGTCTGGGCCTCTTTGAGCACTCGGGCGTCATTAAGGAACTCATTCCAGACGATCATTGCGATTTTTTTCATTGAGTGGACTCCTGCCTGAGATCTGGTAATTTTTGTGCCTCAGTTGCGGCAAGAATTTCATCCAGCAACCTGAGTGCAGCTGGATAATCCTTTCTTAGCAGGAATCTTTCAAAGCTGTACATGAACGCGGACAGTAAGATGTCGTGGGTAGCTGTATTTAATAAGGTTGGGCGGTTGTTGCGCGCGATTTCGATTGCCTTGAAAAGACGCTCTTTCTCAATGACGGGCCAGTTACTTCCTACCGCCTCGATTCGCCAGTTGCTCCAGTGACTAAGTTGGTATTGCTTTGAGTCGGAGATAAGTAACGCCTCTGAAGTGATGTCCAGCGATACGATTTGCCGAGGTAGGGCGCTGAGCCTTTTGATAATGAGTTCGAAAGAGTCGAGAAGACGCTCTACTTTTCCTGCATCCTCCGGTGTCGAGCATACGAAACGCAGAGGCTCTATCATCGCCCTCTCTAGCCGTTGCTCCAAGTAGGGACGGGAACGGCTGAAGCGCGATATCAATTCGCTGGCTGGTTCGCAGCACAGAAGCGCCTCGTTGATTGCAACAACACCATCGCCAATCTGTCGACGGATCAGCTTCTTGTGGCCATCCAGTCGGAAGAGGTGGCAATCGATCCCCTGCAGCACGTAATGTCCTAGCCACTCAATGGATGGCAATCGCGACTGGTGCTCAAAGAGCAAACGCTCCTGCACGGCCAAAGTGGTGATGTTATTGCCGAACAGCTTGGCCAAATATTCTTGAGGTTCGTCGTCGTTCAGGACGGTAATGTGAAATGCATAGACATCAACTGCATCAATTTGGTGCCAGCTGATCTGCAGGCCATTGTGGGTGTCGATACCCGCTTGGTCCATTAGCTTTTCTATCCAGGCTTCTCGGCTGGATGGGCTTAGCATACATTCGAGTTGGTGATTATTCTGCCGTTGTTCGAGTAATGGCTGGGATTGAAAGAACATGGCATTGATCTGACGATGTTGCATACGAAGACTAATTATGTCCTGCACCATGCTGGTCAAGCGTTGTAAGGCCTGGCGCATGACGAGTACCGCAATGACTGCATGAAAGATACGTTGGTGCGGGAAATATAGAAAGTCGGCAACCAGGCAGAAAAAACTCAGCAGAAAACCAGTGGCCGACAACGCATTCAGGATGTTGCCGTGATTTTTCTGAAATTGCACTTGAATGTGAGGGCTGAAGTTATAAGCCGTTACACATAGGAGCGTAGCCAGAATCGTGTATCCAAGCACGATAGCGAGCAGTTTTGGATAAATTATCAGGAGAACAACAGCACTAATGGCGAAGAAGAGAGCGGCTGCCATGGCTCGAGTAAATTTCGAGTATGCGTAAGCCGCAATCTTCTCCTGATTTTCAATAATGTTTAATTTAGCGCTACGTAATAGGAGCGTTCGCGCACCTTGACGGCAGCAATAGGCGATCAGCAATTCGCTGAGCAGGTAGAGCACATAGCACGCCGCTGCTGCCACACTAAGTGACACGATCAGGTGATTTTTTTTCAATGCCTGAAAGGCGCTGGGGAAGTAATTCGGTATTTTTTCGGAGCCTAATAAGATGATCACCTTAAGAGGCAGGAAAAAGGCGAGCAGAAGAAAAATCTGACTCGCCAGGGTTGTGACCTGCACAGTAATAGTCGTGAAGGGCACAACCCGAAGCAGTTTGATGCCTATCGACAGGCACCAGCCTAGCGTCGACTTAATATGCTGTTGAAGCTTCATCGGCGGATGATTCGTTCAATGGATTTAATCGACGCTTGCCGGGTCATTTTTCTTGCCAGTAAAGAGTTGCGATGGTAACAGTGTTTTTATCGTTGTTGACGGTGGTGTAAATTCCGCCAATTACAGGAAGATCTTTCTTGTAGTACTGAACTTTGAATTGGTTGCTGTCGTTGCTGATTACCTTTCGGGTGAAACCCGCATTTTGCAACTGCATGTACACGTCGTTTTCGGCCAGCTTATCCGCTGAGGCGTAGCTGTACTCATGCATGCTCAGTTTCCCTGCGCTATTGGGCTTTGCGTAGGATTTCATGTGCTCTGCACTCAGCAGCAGGATCGAGCCGTCAGCAAGATTCAGTTCAGCTTTAGGCTGTGCAGGTTGTACTGTCTCTGCTGCCTGATTGTCAGTTTTTTGGGATTCAGCCGCTTGCTTATCACAACCGGATATTGCGATAGCGAACAGGGAGAGCAAAGCAGCGGTTTTGATTTTCATGTTTTCCATTATTCCTTTGGATCAGCTCATGATTCGTGCAAGCAGTTGTTTGGCAACAGTTTTGTAGTAGGTGCTGTCATAGTGATAGGGGCAGAAAGCCCGCTTGTGGTCGCCGCCTGCGACCAGCCCGGCTTCCAGGCCCCCGATCTGTTCGACAGCGGTTGCCGAGTCTTCAAGCGTGGCGAGCATAGGGTCGATGACAGAGTTGTTCAACTCGATCAGCTTCTCAAACTCACCACCTTTAAAACTTTCAAGGCTTGAGTCTTTTTTGTATTGCTGCGCCCATACTGCTCGGTGAACGAAGATGTTCGGACAAATATTAGAGACTCGCTCTAGGAAAGCAGGCAATGCCCACTCTCGCAATTGTTTTATCTCCGGACTCCAAGGGCGCTTGATCTCATGAGGGATGCTTTTGCGTTCCAGCGCTTTGAGCAGTGGTCCGTTGGCAGACATGAGAGAGCTCTGGTGTTGGACAATCCCAATTCGCTCATCAATGAAATCAATGATCACGATATCAGGACGGGACTGTTCGAGAAGCTGCCAATGCAGCTTGTGCTGGTCCCAGTGAGAGCGCTTGCCTTCAAATGAGCTTGCGTCTATGCCAAGCTTTGGATCGAAACAAGGCGGGGCCATCCAGGAAACGACGGATGAACGAGCCATATAGAAACAGATTTCGAATGCTTCAAGCGTGCTCTTTTGAAACTCGAACAAATCTCGAGTTACACAGGAGCCCAAGATGGCTACTCGGATTTTTTCTTTGAGTGGCCCCGCTGGATTTGGACGAACAGCCGTGCGTTCGAGTTTTGCTTTGCGCGTTATCAGGGCGTTCAGGCATTCACTGGGTTGGTCAGTGCCCTTGTTGAGCTCGATTTTGATCTGGTTGCGCACATTGCCAAGCTTTTCAAGATACTTATGCGGCATACCTATCGGCGATTGTTTGAGGAGCGCGGACAGGAAGTCCAAACGCTGCTGGCTCAAACCGAATACGCGCAGTTGTGATTCTTTCAAACCTTTGGTTTTGCTTGTGTCGCCGAGAATTCGTGCGCGTGCACCGAAGAAATAAGAGTCACTCAAAGGATGCTTGGTGTAGGTGTAAAGCGGTTGTTTTGATTTCAGCAGGATGTGTTTGGCGTTAATCTCCTGCTTTTTCAGCGTCTCCACCACCAAATGGTGGGCATACTGAGTGATGCTCCGGCTCTTGGTTCCGCGAGTCTTGTCAACGAGCGTCAACGCCAAGGCCAGCGTGTCATAGGTGACGGGACGGTAGCAGTCATCAGACGGCAGGAACTCCAGGCCGTTGTGCAGAGAAATCAGCAACATCTCTTCAGCATGCTCGTTCGATCGTGCGTGCTGCTGAATCGTGTCGATTACTTCCTCATGAATGCAATCGTCATCATCAATTCTCGACGTGAGGACGATATCCTCGCGCGTTTGTGCCAAGAGCTTGGTCACCTCTTTGCCGGTCAGCGAATAGTCGCTGACCTTCTGTGTCTTGGCGTTCAGGCCGGATGCGGTGATTGCCGCCTCCAGGCGTGCTTGGTGCAGGATAGGGAGAGCTTCGTCGATGAAGATCGTCCACTCAAAGTCTCTGTTGCGCTGGTTGGCGAGGGATGGGAAGACCGTATTGGTGAAAATTTCCAGCCTATACGACAACCACAGCTCATCCTTGATTCCGATGCCAAAGTTGGTGAAAACGTAATGTTTCAAAGACTTGCTCATATCTACTTCAAACGTCTCGGAATGTGTTCAGTTCAAGGGTGGCCATCTTCTTCCAGTCGCTTTGGCCGCGCACGCGTTCTGCAGCTTGGCGGGACAGGGTGGAGAACAGCGCTTGATCCAGGTACATGCGTTCAAGGGCCTCGGCCAGTTGTACGGCGCTTTCCGGTTCGACGACAAAACCACTTTCCTTGTCCACGAATTCCGGAATCGCCGCCACACCGGTTGTGACAGGGACAAGCCCGGAGGCCATGGCTTCGTCTCGCGATACGCCTTGGGTATCCATACGGCTCGGGCACAGGAATACTCCGTGCTCCTTGTGCAGCGCGGCGATCTCCCCGTGGTTGAGGAAGCGGCGCTCGATGTGCACGTTTGAGTAAGAACGTAGCGGTGCGAGAGTATCCTCAAACAATGGCCCGTCGCCCACGATTCGGAACGTCATGTCCTTGAACCATGGCTTTTCGGCCAAAAGTTCAATAGCTTTGACAGTCAGATCATTAGCGTATGTTCGCGAGGTATACGGGCGGATAGATAATACCTTTTTTCGCTGTTCTGCTGCTTTCTGAACGTAGCTGAAATTTTCGGTATTGATGGGGTTGTGGATAATCTCGTACTGGCCTTCTGGCAGGCGGAAGCCAAGGTCTTCCATGACTTCTTCTGCAAAATAGCGGGAAACAAAAACCAGCTTCAGGTTCTTGTGCATCGGCTGCAGTATGGCACGCCAGAAACTCATGCGTTTGTCGCTGGCGAGCTTGCCCAACTGCAGTTGTTCGTCGGTGTTGAAATTGTACTCGCGGCGCCACCATGGTTGGATCTCTGCACCATGTACCCATACAGTGATTTGGGTGGTATTCAGGTAAGAGCGCAGTACATTCCACATATTCTCGTCCAGGAAATGAACGAGAATTGACTTGTAGCGGTTTTTCTCAAGCATTTTTGCCAAGGTAGAGCGGCAACCCGTAACCACATCAATGTTCTGGAACTCGTGGTAGCTGACGGTCTCATTGTCGCGCAGGCGGAAGACATCTACTTCAACGCCTTGCTGCTGATACGCTGACACTCGGCTATGCACAAACTTGTTGCGATATAGGTCTGCATAAGCCGGGTAATGGTTGGTCAGCAGCAAATGCTCGCCGCGCCCCATCATTTCGGAAGGTTGCAAGTTGCGATGGCCAAGGACTAGCGCCCTCAACTCCGTGCTACCCGATGCATAGGCGCGAAGGCCAAAACGAACATACGCTGCTTCTGGTGGTACTTCGGCTGTCTGGTTGCGGTTGGCATGTTGCATGACATGGCTGATCCGCTGTTTGTCAGCGTCGAGGAACAGCACTACCAGTTGCAAGTTGAGGCCAGGGGTGCTGTCGAGGAACAGTTTGAGTTTACCGTCAACGCAACCGATCTCTTCCAGGCTGGACTCCTGCTTCGAGTAGATGTACTCGTGCTTACCGTCTGCCAGCTTGGAGTACACGCGCCAGTTATCGCCATCAACCGAGAGTTCAAGGAACTTGTTGTGGGCTACGCCAAACATTTCGGCCAAGCCTCGGCCACTGATCTCAGGGGCATCGCGGCTAGCTTTCAGTGGCTCAATGGACTGCGCTCGCGCCTGTAGCTGATCGATGGTCATACCGATGTTAAGCACAAGGTCGTTGACCTTGGCGCTGATGCTTTCATGCTGTGCAGCGCCGTTCTCGCAATAGTTGAACGGATCAATCGCCAAGCCTTGGGCATGGGTGTACTGCAGTGACGGCAGATTCTTCAGCCAGCTGCGCAGCGGCTGTTCAGCAACAATTTCGGTAGCAACCAGCGAACGGCGGGCGCTCAGGGTCTGGATCGGGCGGTAGGCCTGTTCGCTCGACATCAGTTCGGCATTTTGGCCCTTGCAGGTGAAGTGGGCTGCTTTACCGACTACCTGGGCACGGCTGTAGCGGGTTGCCAGTGCCAGGTCGAGCAGGTAGTTCGGGCCATAGTAGTCGCCGGGCATAAAGGCGGCTACCCAAGGTGTATTGCCAACCAGTTCACCCAGCGAGGTTTTTTTCAGTTGCGCTGGTTTGAGCACCAAGATGCGTGGGTCATCGCTGACGATGCTGCTCTGGTAGGCATCGCTGATGATGACCATGCGCACCTGGCTGTAGGTCTGGCGGTTCAGGTGGGCGCGCAGCGTGTCGAACTGCTCGCGGTCCTGGGCTTCACCGATCACCACGATCTCCGGCAGGCGCTGGGCTTTCGCAGTACCGGTCACCTTGCTCAGCACGTACTCGAGACGCTGGGTGTAGGTGTGCTCTTGCATCACTTTACGCAGGGCTGCGAGCTTGAGCTTGTCACTGTTGAGCGGGTCTTCGGCCAGCAGTTGGAGGCGGCGCAGCATTTCTTCGCCATTGTCGGTGGTGACGACCAGGTCGCCGAACAACAGGCGTACACCTCGGGAGAAGTTGCTGACGGTGATGGTGTTGCAGCCCAGCAGCTCAAACACTCGACGTGCGAACATCGATTGCGACTGCTTGATCGAGTTCAGGTTGATCGCGTAGCGATAGCCTTTGTAAGCCGTGTCGATTTTTTCGAAGGGCAGAGTGCCAACGATGTACGGCTGGTATTCCTCGGGGAACTGGTAGTTGGCGTCGTTCTTGCCGAAGTTGCGGTCGAAAATTTCCAGCGGACGGAACTTAGGCAGTTCGCATACGAAGTTGCCCAGGTCTCGGGTACGCTCTGGGTAGCGGGCGTAGTAGGCGCCGGCGAAGCAGAATGCGTCTTTGCGCTCGTACAGCTCGATCGGGTTGTGCAGCGCTGGCTGGCAGGCGAACGGCAGCAAGTAGACGCGGTCGTGACCGAGCGCACCTTTATAGCGGTGAATGCAGTCGATGTCAGTGGTGAACACGTGGTCGAACTGCTTGGCGGTGGTCAGGAAGGTTTCGAAGTGAACCGGATCTTCCTTGTTCCAGAACACCGTCGGTACCTTGTTCTGACGGCACCAGGCCAGGATGTCCTGCAGCTCTTGCCCGTTGTGGCCAACTTTGCTGCCCCAGAGATCGTCCTTGCCGCGCCACGCGGATTCGATGAACAGCAGTTCTGGGCCAAAACCTTCGATTTCCGCTTTCCAGTTGGTTGGAGTGAGCGGCATCAAGTCACATTCGTAGCGATAGGAGCCGAAGGTAAACTCATCCATTACGCACGCCACTTTCAGGCGGCTGACGGGTTGATCGGCCTGCCGCAGCAGGGTGGTGCGGCTCTGCTCGCTGGTCGGAAGGGCCACCGGCAGCTTCAGGTAGTTCTCGTCCTGTACGGCAGGTGCTGGCAGCAGCGCCTTGTGTGGTTCGCTGGCCAGCAGCTTCTGCTCGTTATGCTGGCGTTGCTGGCTGGCTTTTCGGTACAGGCGTAGCAGGCGCACTGGTAGCTTGACCAAGCCGCCCAGTGAAGTGGCGCTGTTCTTTATCTGGTAACCAAGCTGATAGGTCATGCTTGCACGGGTTTTGACCAAGCGCTGCTCTGCTAGGTGGCGCTGGGTATTGGCACGCCCGAGGTTTTCATTGAGCTCGTCGATCTTACGCTGCTGTGCGGCACTGCGTTCAAGCAATTGATTGAGGCTGGCCTTTAGCTGTGGGATTTGTTCGCCGGTCAGTGTGCGGTACTTCATGTTTGCCGCACCCAAGCCTGCCTTGGACGAGTTGAGCTCGGTTTCAAGTTGCTGGCGCAGACCTTGCCATTCTTTATTGGTGGCAGCGAGGCTGGCTTCGGCTGCCTGACGGCTGGCGCTTTCAAGCACCAGTTGCTCTTCCAGCATCTCTTTGGCTTGATTGAGTGACGCAATGCTTTCTTCGAGGGCCGCCCGCGCTTCTTCAGATTCAGTATTGGCAACGGTCAGCTTGTGCAGCTGGTCTTCCAATTGGCAGCGTTGTTCAACCAAGGCATTGATTGAGTTTACCTGGGCAGCATGTTCACGCTGGCTTTGAGCCTGAGCGTCATTCATTCGCTGCAATTGAGCTTCCAGTTCAGCTTGCCGATTTTGCAGCACAATGACCGTGTCGGTTTGAGCTGCATAGGCCTGCTGGCTTTGACGCTGCATCTCGTTCATGGCTTGCCGCTGCTTGGTCAAATCAGCTTCCAGTTCAGCTTGACGTGCCTTCAACAGGGCAATGGTCTCTGCCTGAGCAGCGTCGGCCCGTTGGGTTTGGGCCTGCAATTCGTTCATATACTCCAACTCGCTTTCAAGTTCGGCTTCCAGTTCCGCTTGGCGCAGGCGCAGCGTGGTAATCGTGTTCTCTTTCTCAGCAATATCCTGCTTGCTTTGGGACTGCAGGCGGGTCGTTACCTCAATCTGGTCTTGCAACTTGATACCCATCGTCGCTAACTGTTCGCGCAATCCTGCGATGGTTTCGAGGTGGGTAGCGTTGGCTTGGTCAGATTGGGCCTGAAGCTTGCTCGTTACTTGCAAGTGGCGCTCAAGGTCGGATTCCAGTGCCGTTTTCTGGGCCTGCAACTCCGCGAAGTTCTGCAGAGCGGTCGCTTCTGTGTGTTGAGCCTGAGCTTGATGGTCGCTCATAGCCTGCATCTGGCTTACCAGTTCGGCCCGTAATGCCGCCTGCTGTGCATGTAACGCGGTGATCGCGTCGATATGCTCGGCGTTTTTCTGCTGTGCATCGATCAGTAGTTCAGTAGCTTGTTGGTGTTGGCTTTCCTGTTCGGCTATCAGTGCGGCTTGATGGGCGCGCAAGTCGGTGATGGTGGCGATATGGCTATCGGTGACTTCCTGCGCTTGGGACAGCTGGACGGCTAAAGCCTTGAGCTGTTCTTCCTGCGCCAGTTGTTTCTCTTTGGAGCCACGCAACTCGTCGGTTGCCTTAATCAACTGCATTTCCACTTCGGCGTGCTGGTTCTGCAGCTGATCGAGTCGTTGCTCTGAGTCTGCGAGGCTTTGTGCGTAAGCCTCTCTAGACGCCGCGAATTGCTGTTCCAGTAGGCCATATTGCTCAGTCGCTACACGATCCTTTTCGTTGGCTTCCGCCAGCTGCTGCGTGATCTCTTCAAGCTCCTGGACATGCTGCGCGTTGGCTTCAAGAAGCTCGCGGTTGGATTCTTGCAGCGTCGCGATATCCGCATCGCGCGCCTGCAACCGCTTGGAAAGCGCTTCAACTTTTTGGGCTTCTGGCTTGAGCAGGGTGATTTGCTCAGTTGCACTGCGGTACTTTTTGTTCGCCTCTTCCAGGCGCTTGCCAATTGCGCCAAGATTTTCGCGCAAGGCGCGCTCAATAGCTTCAAAGGCCTTTTCCAGCTCACGCACACGCTCGACAGTCAGTGACTCGATGGTCCCAGGCTTATGCGCCTCGCTCTTCACCGCAACAATCCCCAACCACTTGCCCAGCATCTTCACTTCGATGATCTGCAAATGCTCGGCCAGCAGCCGGAACGGTTCCATCAGGTAGAACGTGTGCTTGTGGTCAATGAAGTCATTGACCCCGAACGGTACGGTGATCACCAGCCGACCACCCTGCTTGAGCAGGTCGTAGGCCTTTTCGACGAACAGCTCCGGGCGTACCAGGTGTTCGAGCACTTCGCTGATGACAACGGTGTCCGGTTCAACCTCGAGCGTATCCAGCGCGAGGAAGTCTGAATTGATATACGTGACGTTTTGCTGGATGTGGGCAGGTTCCGCAGACAGGTAACCCTTGGCCTCTTCGATGGCCTGCGGGCTGGTGTCCACACCGGTGACCTGGCAACCCTCACGTGCCAGCAGCAGGGGCACGATGCCCTGCGAGCAGCCCACATCCAGGATCCGGCGCCCTTTGACCTGGGCGCAGATCCAGTGGATGCGGGACTGCGTTTCGCGCATGAACTGATCCCCCAGCTTGCCGTAATAGGCTTCCATCACGCGATCATGAATATCGGCCAAAGGTGAAGGCAGCTCTGTGTTCACGGTAGGTTTCTCAAGCGTGGGGTTGTTCATGCGGTTGGGTCCATCAGGCCTGGGTAACGCCAGCGGCGTCGATCACAAAGGCCGCGTCGCGTACGTTGAAGGTGCCGCGGAATTCGCGGTGCTTCACCAGCAGCACGTGGATGTCGGCGCTGTCCTGGGCAAAGTCGAATTCCACGTGCTCGTGGCGCGCCAGGCGCTGCGGCAGGGCTTCGATGTTCGGCTCGACCAGTTGCAGGGTGGCTTCCAGCTCGTTACCCAGGCGCTCGGCGATGCTCAGGGCCGGGCTTTCGCGCAGGTCGTCGATGTCGGCTTTGAAGGCCAGGCCGTAGCAGGCGATTTTCACTTGCTGGGCCGACTTGCCCGGGTTTTTGATCAGGAAGTTGGCCAGGGCCATCTTGACCTTGTCGATCACCCACTCAGGTTTGCTGTCGTTGACCACTCGGGCAGTGCGGATCAAGCGAGCCTGCTCTGGGGTCTGGCTGACGATGAACCATGGGTCTACCGCGATGCAGTGGCCGCCAACACCCGGGCCAGGCTGCAGAATGTTGACGCGTGGGTGGTGGTTGGCCAGGCGAATCAGCTCCCACACGTCGATGTCCAACTTGTCGCAGATGATCGACAGCTCGTTGGCGAAGGCAATGTTCACGTCACGGAAGCTGTTTTCGGTCAGCTTGCACATTTCGGCAGTGCGGGCATTGGTGACGATGCACTCGCCTTCAACGAAGGTGCGGTACAGGCGTACGGCCGCTTCCGAGCACTTCTTGGTCATGCCGCCGATGATGCGGTCGTTTTCTACCAGCTCGCGCAGCACGTGGCCTGGCAGTACGCGCTCAGGGCAGTGGGCAATGCGGATGTCGGAGGCTTCGCCGTGGGTTTGCGGGAAGCTCAGGTCCGGGCGGGCTTGTGCCAGCCAGAAGGCCATCTGCTCGGTGGCGCCGACCGGGGAGGTGGACTCCAGGATGACCAGGTCGCCTTTTTTCAGCACGGGCGCGATGGCCTTGCTGGCGGACTCGATGTAGCTCAGGTCCGGCTGGTGGTCATCCATGAACGGGGTCGGCACGGCGATCAGGAAGGCGTCGGCAGCTTCTGGCACGGTGGAGGCGCGCAGGTAGCCTTCGGTTACGGCAGCGTGAACCACCATGTCCAGCTCAGGCTCGACGATGTGGATTTCGCCACGGTTGATGGTGTCGACCGCGTGCTGGTTCACATCGATACCGATCACGTGCTTTTTGCGGGCGGCGAAAACGGCGGCGGTTGGCAGGCCGATGTAGCCCAGGCCTACGACGGAAATCTTGTTGAAGCTCATGCTGCGTCCTTGGAGTTAGAGAATGCGGAAAGTGCGTCGAGGATTCGCGCGCACGCTTTTCCATCGCCGTAGGGGTTGTGGGCGAAGCTCATCTCGCGGTAGGTCGCATCGTCGGTGAGCAGTTTTGCCAGGTTCTCGGTGATCGATTCCACATCGGTACCCACCAGCTTGACGGTGCCGGCAGCCACGGCTTCCGGGCGCTCGGTGGTGTCACGCATGACCAGTACCGGCTTGCCCAGGGCAGGGGCTTCTTCCTGGATGCCGCCGGAGTCGGTGAGGATCAGGTACGAGCGGGTCATCAGGTACACGAACGGCAGGTAGTCCAGCGGTTCGATCAGGTGGATGTTGTTGACGTCGGCCAGCAGGCGGTTCACCGGTTCGCGCACGTTCGGGTTGAGATGCACCGGGTAGACGATATCCACGTCAGGGAATTGACGCGCGGTGTCTACCAGCGCCTGGCAGATACGCTCGAAGCCGCCACCAAAGTTTTCACGGCGGTGGCCAGTGACCAGCACCATGCGGCGTTCAGGGTTCAGGAAACTGAACTGGGCTTCGAACTGGTTTTTCAGGGCCGGGCTTTCCAGCTTGCGGACGACTTCCAGCAGCGCGTCGATCACCGTGTTGCCGGTGGTGTAGATGGTCGCGGCGTCAGTGCCTTCACGCAGCAGGTTGTCCTGCGAGGTGGAGGTTGGTGCGAAGTGCAGGGCGGCCAGGGCGCCGGTCAGGCGGCGGTTGCCTTCTTCCGGCCATGGCGAGTACAGGTTGCCGGTGCGCAGGCCTGCTTCCACGTGGGCGATCGGAATCTGCTGGTAGTAGGCGGCCAGGCTGGTGGCCAGCGTTGTAGCGGTGTCGCCGTGCACCAGCACCACGTCGGGCTTGAACTCGGCCAGCACAGGCTTCAGGCCCTGCAGAATGGCAGTGGTCACGTCGGTCAGGTCCTGGCCTGGCTTCATGATGTTCAAGTCGTAGTCGGGCGTGATCTCGAACAGCTCCAGTACCTGGTCAAGCATCTGGCGGTGCTGGCCGGTTACGCAGACGCGCGACTCGAAACGGTCGTCCTGGGCAAGGTTGAGGGCCAGCGGTGCCATTTTGATGGCTTCTGGGCGGGTGCCAAATACGATGAGGGTCTTGAGGGACACGGCGACGGTCTTCTGTGTATTGAGTGAAGGCGGTTGGAACGACTGCTAAACGCGAGGATCCGGGTGTTGCTCAGGTCGGCCGAGGGGTGGGCCTAGCTGGCACGGCACGACAGAAATCGGGCAGGGCCAGTGGGGAGAGGTGAAAAAAAATTCATTCTGCTCGGATCCTTCAAGCGAAGCGGTTGTCCTATCGCCGCGAATTTATCATTTTGTCATCAATATGGCATCCCGTCTGGCACGTTTTTTTCCCCTGATCGAGCGAATTTTCCCATATAAATCTAAAAATTGGATCCGATTTTGGTTATATAGATCGGATAAAACGATTGTTTGATGCTATACAGACATCATGCCAACGAAGTCGATATAACTATCGTATGCGACGAACGGGTGGGAGCCTTGTCCAGCAAGGCTTGTAGGAAAAACAACAACTTTTGGTCTGAATGAAAGCCAAGTTAAACGAGAATTTACCTAGCGGCGATTTGCCATCGCTTTTTTTTCATGAAGTTAACTCGAAGCATGGCTAAACGCCATCATTTTTGGGTGGTCTTAGTTGGTTTTTTTAATGTTTGATTCGGTAACGATTAACAAGGGCAAGTGCCTGTTTGCAAAATGGCAGAACCGCTAGGGTTGATTGCGCAGCCGAAGGAAAACGGCTGCTAGAAAATGACCAACCCAAGGAGTCTTTACTCATGCGTAATAACGTTCTGTCGTACCTGCTGCTGCCGCTGTTCGCCAGCCTGTCGTTCTCCCTTAGCGCGGCACCTGCCAGTGCCACGGCGGTGCCAGAGCCGGTGCCGGTTGTGGCCCAGATGCAGGCGCAAGAGGCGCCACGGCTGGACCTGAACAAGGCTGATGCACTGACCTTGCAGAAGGAGCTGAACGGCATCGGGAAGGCCAAGGCCGAGGCCATCGTGGCCTACCGTGAGGCCAACGGGCCGTTCGCTTCGGTGGATGAGCTGCTGGAGATAAAAGGGATCGGGAATGCGTTGCTGGAGCGCAATCGGGATAAGGTGATGGTGGAGTAAGGGGGCGGCAAGGGCTGCTTTGCAGCCCATCGAAGCTCAAGGCCGCTCCTGCAGTCACCGCGTTCATTGTTGAATGGGGGTGATTTATGTGGGGGCGGCTTTGTATGTTGAGGGGGTAAGGCTAATAGTAATAAAAATTCAATAAAACAATGGTTTAGCCATTGTTTTCGTAAGCGTCAAAAAACTGCCCGTCGTCATGGTTTTCAACCCGTTGCTTTATCCTTTTTATCGGTCGTGCGCATCCTTCGCATCCGCTTCGGCATTGCGCTCATGCACCTTGCGCAATTGTTCTTCGGTCAGGGGCAGTTTTTTTGCCGTGTCGCGCAGCATCATCAGCCCACCGACGATGGAGCCGAGGGCTATGATGAGGATCAGCCAGGCATACCAGGGCATTGTCGTTCTCCTTAAACGGGGGAGCATTGCTTGTACGAAATTTGAGCAGTAGCCCGTTCCATTGGTTCAATTATAGGAGCCAGCCGCCGCCGGGCCAATTCCGTGACCCGCGGGCCCCAAAGCCTGCGTCACTTCGTTTACAATGCGCGCCGTTTTCGACTTGCCAAGAGACCCTGCCCATGTCCGCCTGCCAGACGCCCCTGATCGTCGCCCTGGATTTCCCTACCCGTGAGGCCGCCCTGAAGCTGGCTGACCAGCTTGACCCTGCGCTGTGCCGGGTAAAGGTTGGCAAGGAGCTGTTCACCAGCAGCGCTTCGGGCATTGTCGAAACCCTGTGCGACAAGGGCTTCGAAGTGTTCCTGGACCTCAAGTTCCACGACATTCCCAACACCACCGCCATGGCGGTCAAGGCAGCCGCCGAGATGGGTGTATGGATGGTGAACGTGCATTGCTCCGGTGGCCTGCGCATGATGGCCGCCTGCCGTGAAGAACTGGCCAAGCGCAGCGGCCCACAGCCATTGCTGATTGGCGTGACCGTGCTGACCAGTATGGAGCGTGAAGACCTGGCCGGTATCGGCCTGGATATCGACCCGCAAGAGCAGGTGCTGCGCCTGGCGGCATTGGCGCAGAAGGCTGGCATGGACGGTTTGGTGTGCTCGGCGCTGGAGGCCCCGGCGCTGAAGGCTGCGCACCCGTCGTTGCAACTGGTGACCCCGGGTATTCGCCCAGCAGGCAGTGCGCAGGATGACCAGCGCCGTATCCTCACCCCGCGTCAGGCGCTGGATGCAGGGTCTGATTACCTGGTGATCGGCCGGCCGATCAGCCAAGCGGCAGACCCGGCGCAAGCGCTGGCTGCGGTGGTGGCGGAGATTCGTGGGTGAATAGCCTGCGTTAATGCAAAAGGCCAGCACGATCGTGCTGGCCTTTTGCATTTCTACCGACTCACAGTCCCGCAAGGAGCCCTGCGGGCTTGATGAGGGTTAAACCTTCAACACCAGCTTCCCGAAATTCTCCCCACTGAACAGCTTCAACAGTGTCTCGGGGAACGTCTCCAGCCCCTCCACCACATCCTCCTTGCTCTTCACCTGCCCACTGGCCAGCCACCCGGCAATCTCCAGCGCCGCCTTGCCGTAGTCCTTGCTGTAATCCATCACAACAAAGCCTTCCATGCGCGCACGGTTCACCAGCAGCGACAGGTAGTTGGCCGGGCCTTTGACGGCCTCTTTGTTGTTGTACTGGCTGATGGCGCCGCAAATCACGATACGGGCCTTGTAGTTGATGCGGGTCAGCACGGCATCGAGGATGTCGCCGCCCACGTTGTCGAAGTACACGTCCACACCTTTGGGGCATTCACGCTTCAGGCCGGCCAGCACGTCTTCGGCTTTGTAGTCGATCACCCCGTCGAAGCCCAGTTCGTCCTTCAGGTACTGGCATTTCTGGGCGCCGCCGGCAATACCGACCACACGGCAGCCTTTGACCTTGGCGATCTGCCCGACAATGCTGCCCACCGCACCGGCCGCGCCGGAAATGACCACGGTGTCGCCGGCCTTGGGCTGGCCGACGTCCAGCAGGGCGAAATAGGCAGTCATGCCGGTCATGCCCAGTGCCGACAGGTAGCGGGGCAGGGGCGCCAGGTTGGGGTCGATCTTGTGCAGGCCCTGGGGTTCGCCAGTGAAGTAGTCCTGCACGCCAAGGGCGCCGCTTACATGGTCGCCAGGCTTGAAGGCGGGGTGATTGGAGGCGACCACTTCACCCACGCCCAGTGCACGCATCACCTGGCCCAGGGCCACAGGCGGGATGTAAGACTTGCCTTCGTTCATCCAGCCGCGCATGGCCGGGTCCAGTGAGAGGTACAGGTTGCGCACCAGTACCTGGCCTTCGCCGGGTTGTTCGGTGGGTACGCTCTCGAAGGTGAAGTCATCGCGGCGCACGGCGCCGACCGGGCGTTTGGCGAGCAGAAAACGGCGGTTGGTCTGGGTCATGGCGGGTCCTTGTGGGCTGTGGAGGGAGTCAGGCGTTCAATCTACCTTGTTGATGTAGGTAGGTCCGTAACATCACTGACAAGCATGGTAGCCCAACCGTTGGTGTGATGATGCTGCCCGGCCCTGACGTGGCTGACTATGCTCTGCATCCCAGCCAACCCTCACAGGAGCACGCGATGAGCATGACCTTTTCTGGCCAGGTGGCCCTGGTTACCGGCGCCGCCGCCGGTATCGGCCGGGCAACTGCCCTGGCTTTCGCCCGCGAGGGCCTGAAAGTGGTGGTAGCCGACCTCGACCCGGTTGGCGGGGAAGCCACCGTGGCGCTGATCCACGCGGCGGGCGGCGACGGGCTGTTCATTGCCTGCGACGTTACCCGCGACGCCGAGGTGCGTCAGTTGCATGAGCGGCTGATTGCCGCTTACGGCCGGCTGGACTACGCCTACAACAATGCCGGCATCGAGATAGAGCAAAACCGCCTGGCCGAGGGTAGCGAGGCCGAGTTCGATGCCATCATGGGCGTGAACGTGAAGGGCGTGTGGTTGTGCATGAAATACCAGCTGCCCTTGTTGCTGGCCCAGGGCGGTGGGGTAATCGTCAATACCGCTTCGGTGGCGGGATTGGGGGCGGCGCCGAAGATGAGCATTTACAGTGCCAGCAAGCATGCGGTGATTGGCCTGACCAAGTCGGCGGCCATCGAGTACGCGAAGAAGGGCATCCGCGTGAACGCCGTTTGCCCGGCAGTGATCGACACCGACATGTTCCGCCGTGCCTACGAGGCTGACCCGCGCAAGGCCGAGTTCGCCGCCGCCATGCACCCGGTGGGGCGGATCGGCAAGGTCGAGGAAATTGCCAGCGCTGTGTTGTACCTGTGCAGCGACGGCGCGGCATTTACCACCGGGCATTGCCTGACAGTGGATGGTGGGGCGACGGCGATCTGAGTCGATACTGTGCCTGGCAGCGCTTTTGATTGCCACGGCGAGGCTAGCGCCTGGCCGCGTATCAATGTCGCTTACGGGCAGGATTCCCGTGCTCAGGCTTTCCTCCAGCATGCAGGGCGACCTCTGCCAAGCTGAAAACGACACGCTCATAGCTATTTGACACTATTCTCACGCCAGGCCCTTGTTCATCGGTTGGCAACGTTGCCACCCTTGGCCCTCGGGATAACCTTACACGCAGAAGGGGAGTCGGCGATGGGCGCGAGCAAGCACGGTGTGCTGGCCAACCTGGGCATGGCCCGCAAACTCGGCTTGGGCTTTGCCCTGGTGCTGGTACTTACCCTGGCAGTGGCGGCCATCGGCATTGCTGCCTTGCACAGCGTTGGCCAGCGCTTCGACAGTTTGCGCCAGTTGGCGCAGTTCAATACCGACCTGCTGCGCTTGCGCCAGCACGAGCAGACGTTTGCCTTGCGCTCCGACATCCAGCAGGCCGAGGCTTTGCGCAACGGCCTGCAGGGCCTTGCCGAGCGCGCCCGTGGCTTGCCGTCGCTGGCGGCGGCGCAAAGCGACCTGACAGCCTACGGCCAGGCTTTCGAGGCCTTTGTGGAGGCCGTGCAGGCCAAGGAACTGGCACTGGACATGGCCAGCTGGTCGGTGTCCAGCGTGGCCAATAACCTCGATGTGCTGCAGGCCGGTCTGGCCGATGACGGTGTGTACACCCTCAAACAGTCCCAGGGCCAGCAGGGCGGCGAGTTTCTGGAGCAGGCTGCGCAGGTGGCGCAGGTGTCGCGGTTGATGTTGCAGGCCATGGACGAAGCGCGGGTACGCCTGGAAAAAAGCCGCAAAGGCGAAGAGGGCGTAAGCCAGGAGCGTATTGCCCAGACAGTGGAGGCCGCCAGCCTGGTGAGCCAGTTGCAGGGTGCGGTCAGTGATGCCGGTTACCAGAGTGTATTGGGCGAGGTGGCGGGGCACATTGGCAGCTTCTCGGAAAAACTCAACGAATACACCGACCAGCTGGCCCGTGAGCAGGGGCTCAAAGCCCAGTTGCAAGCCAGCGCCGAGCAAGTCACCGGCCGGGTCGACCAGGCCTATCTGGGCCAGGAGCAGGTGCTGCAGGGCGAGCTGCAGCGCAATGCCATAGCTATTGGCCTGGCCACGGCATTGGCGCTGGTTGTCGGCTTGCTGGCAGCCTGGCTGATTACCCGTGCGGTCGTCGGCCCGCTAAAGCATGTGATCGCCCGCGCCCAGCGCATTGCCGCTGGCGAGTTGTCGTTCGACGTCCAGGCGCCGCGTCGCGACGAAGTGGGGCAACTGATGCAGGCCATGCAGCAGATGGCGGCGGGCCTGTCGGGTATTGTCAGTGGCTTGCAGCAAGGTATCGAACAACTGGCGGGCAATGCCCAGGCGTTGTCGGCAGTGACCGAGCAAACCAACCGCGAGGTGGGCAGCCAGAAAGAGGAAACCGAAC
Source organism: Pseudomonas monteilii NBRC 103158 = DSM 14164 (assembly GCF_000730605.1). Taxonomy (GTDB): domain Bacteria; phylum Pseudomonadota; class Gammaproteobacteria; order Pseudomonadales; family Pseudomonadaceae; genus Aquipseudomonas; species Aquipseudomonas monteilii. The sequence goes on from NZ_BBIS01000017.1 coordinate 89,111, forward strand.
AGGTGGCCACCGCCATGCAGCAGATGACCGCCACCGTGCACGATGTGGCACGCAATGCCGAGGAAGCGGCGCAGGCGGCACAGGCTGCGGACGACAAGGTCGAGTCGGGGCAACAAGTGGTGCGCCAGAGCATGCAGCGCATCGAGCAGCTGGCGTCTGCGGCAGAAACGGCCAGTGCCGGTATCGACAGCCTCAGTGCCGAAATCCACACCATTGGCGATGTGCTGGAAGTGATCAAGAGCGTGGCCGAGCAGACCAACCTGCTGGCGCTCAATGCTGCCATCGAGGCCGCCCGTGCGGGTGAGCAGGGGCGTGGTTTTGCCGTGGTGGCCGATGAAGTGCGCGCGCTGGCGCGGCGTACCCGGCAGTCTACCGAGCAGATCGAGACACTGGTCGCCAGCCTGCGTGGCAACGCCCAGCAGTCGGTGGCGCAGATTCGCGGCAGTACCGAACTGGTGCGCCTGGCGGTGGCAGATGCGCTACAGACCGAGAGCGCGCTGGGCAGCATTGCGTCGGCGGTTTCGTTGATTCAGCAGATGAACCAGCAGATCGCCGCAGCGGCCGAGCAGCAGAGTTCGGTGGCGGAAGAAATCAGCCGTAGCGTGACGCAGATTCGCGGCAGCGCGGATCAGGCGGCGTTGGCGATGCAGGACAATGCCAGGTCCAGTGTGGAGCTGGCGCAGTTGGGCACGGATTTGAAGGGGATGGTGGGGCATTTCAGGTTGTAGTGTTGGTCTTGGGATTTTTGTTGGTTCTGAAATCGAGCGCCGCCCGCGCGGCGCTCGATCTCAACCCTAACGCCAATCTACCTTCATACCCGACGCGGGTTGAGGATCATCAAGGTCACCACCCCCGCCACAATCCCCCAGAACGCCGAGCCAATCGAAAACAGTGTCAGCCCCGAAGCCGTGACCATAAAGGTGATCAACGCCGCCTCCCGCTCACGCGCCTCGCTCATGGCCACGGTCAGCCCGTTCATGATCGAACCAAACAGCGCCAAGGCGGCAATCGACAGCACCAGCTCCTTCGGCAGTGCCGCAAACAACGCCGCCAGGGTTGCGCCGAACACCCCGGCAATACCGTAGAAAATCCCGCACCACACTGCTGCGGTGTAGCGCTTGGCCGGGTCTTCATGGGCATGCGGCCCCGTGCAGATCGCCGCGCTGATCGCCGCCAGGTTGACCCCATGCGAACCGAAGGGTGCCAGTAGCAGCGAGGCAAAGCCGGTGGCCGAGATCAGTGGCGAGGCCGGCACCTGGTAGCCGTCGGCACGCAGCACAGCCACGCCGGGCATGTTCTGCGAGGTCATCGCTACCACGAACAGCGGAATGCCGATGCTGATGGTGGCTGCCAGCGAGAAGCTCGGCGTGGTCCATACCGGTTTGGCCACTTCCAGCTGGAAGCCGCTGAAGTCGAGCAGGCCCAGGGCCCCGGATAACGCAGTGCCCACCAGCAGCGCGGCCAGCACGCAGTAGCGCGGCGACAGGCGCTTGACCAGCAGGTAGCTGAAGAACATGCCCAGCACCAGCAACGTGCGGTGCTGCGCGGCAACGAAGATTTCGCTGCCGATCTTGAACAGAATACCCGCCAGCAGCGCCGAGGCCAGCGAAGCCGGGATGCGTTTGACCAGACGCTCGAAGCTGCCGGTCAGGCCGCAGATGAGCACCAGCACGGCGCAGGTGATGTAGGCGCCAATGGCCTCGCCATAGCTCACGCCGCCCAGGCTGGTAATCAGCAAGGCGGCACCGGGGGTGGACCAGGCGACGGTGATCGGTGTGCGGTAGCGCAGTGACAGGCCGATGCTGCACACCGCCATGCCAATTGAAAGCGCCCAGATCCAGGACGAAATCTGTGCAGTGGTGAGCCCGGCTGCCTGGCCGGCCTGGAACATCAGCACCAGCGAACTGGTATAGCCGGTGAGCATGGCGATAAAGCCGGCGACGACCGCCGACGGGGAGCTGTCTGCCAGGGGCCGCAGGCGTGCGGAGGTGGCATCGGTCATGAACAAAGTCCTTGTAAAGGTGTAAGCAGTTTTTTCAGACTACAGCGCGCAAGGTTGATCCTTGCCATACAGCGGCCATTGCTTTTAGCCGTACAGTCGCCAACTATTGGGCGCAAATGCGAAACTGCTTGGAAGGGGAGGGGCAATGTACAAGGTCTATGGCGACTACCAGTCGGGCAACTGCTACAAGGTCAAGCTAATGTTGAGCCTGCTGGGCCGGCCGTATGAATGGCACCCGGTGGATATCCTCAAGGGCGAGACCGAAACGCCCGAGTTTCTGGCGATGAACCCTAACGGCAAGGTGCCAGTGCTGGAACTGGAAGATGGCAGTTACTTGTGGGAGTCGAATGCCATTCTCAACTTCCTGGCCGATGGCAGCGAGTTTCTGCCCAGCGAGCCGCGTTTGCGTACCCAGGTGCTGCAGTGGCAGTTCTTCGAGCAGTACAGCCACGAGCCGTACATTGCCGTGGCTCGGTTTATCCAGTTCTACCTGGGGCTGCCGGATGAGCGCCTGGAGGAGTACCGCAAGCTGCACAAGGGTGGTTACAAGGCACTGAAGGTGATGGAGCGGCAGTTGCAGATGACGCCGTATCTGGTGGGTGAGCAGTATTCGATTGCCGATGTGGCGCTGTATGCCTATACCCATGTGGCGCATCAGGGCGGGTTCGATCTGGCCGATTACCCGGCAGTAAGGGCCTGGCTGGAACGCGTCAGCAGCCACCCGCGGCATGTGCCGATGGTGGGCTAAAAGCTGACACGCTCCCACAGAGCCTTGCAGCGCTTTTAGGCCGACGCAAAGCGCTCATCCAGATAAGCAATGATGGCCTTGGATTCATACATCCAGGTTACCTTGCCGCCTTCTTCGATGCGCAGGCACGGCACTTTCACCCGGCCGCCACCCTCTTGCAGGGCCTGACGGTGCACCGGGTCGTTCTTGGCATCGCGCAGTGCCACCGGCACGTTCAGCCGGTGCAGGGTGCGGCGGGTCTTGACGCAGAACGGGCAGGCGTGGAACTGGTACAGCGCCAGGCCCTTGGCCGCTTGCTCGATGCGGGCCTGGGCGGCGGCGTCGCGTTTGCGCTTGGCCGGGCGGCTGATCCAGTCGCCGAACACGATGAGCTGGCCGAGGCCAACCCGCAGGGCTTTGACGATCATGGGCAACTCCTGAAATGAAAAAGCCGACCCGGCAGGGTCGGCTTGGGGTCAGCAGCCAATCACTTGATCAGGCTGAGGAACTCGCTGCGGGTGGCGGCGTTCTCGCGGAACTCACCCAGCATCACCGAAGTGATCATGGTCGAGTTCTGCTTCTCGACACCGCGCATCATCATGCACATGTGCTTGGCTTCGACCACCACGGCCACACCGGCGGCACCGGTTACCTGCTGCACGGCCTCGGCGATCTGGCGGCTGAGGTTTTCCTGGATCTGAAGGCGGCGGGCGTACATGTCGACGATACGCGCAACCTTGGACAGGCCCAGTACCTTGCCCTTAGGCAGGTAGGCAACGTGTGCCTTGCCGATGAACGGCAGCATGTGGTGTTCGCACATCGAATACAGCTCGATGTCCCGGACCAGCACCATTTCGCTGTTGTCAGAGCTGAACAAAGCGTTGTTGGTGACTTCTTCCAGTGTTTGCTCATAACCGCGGCAAAGGTACTTCATCGTCTTTGCAGCCCGCTTGGGCGTGTCGAGCAGGCCCTCACGGGAGACGTCCTCGCCAATCTGGCTGAGGATCTCGGTGTAGTTCTGTTCCAGGGACATGGATCTACCTGTGGGAAAAAATCGCAAAAACGAAGGGTACGGCGGTGAGGGCGGCGCTGCAAGCGCGGCGTTACTCGTCGCGGCCTTCGAGCATGGTTCGCTTTAGCATCACATACACCGCGCCGGTACCGCCGTGGCGGGCGCTGCACGAGGCAAAACCGAGCACCTGCGGGTGCTGGCGCAGCCAGGTGTTGACGTGGCTCTTGATCATCGGACGCTTGCCGTCCAGGCGGGCAGCCTTGCCGTGGGTCACCCGCACGCAGCGCACTTCCAGCTTGGTGGCTTCGGCGATGAAGTCCCACAGGGTTTCGCGGGCCTTTTCCACGGTCATGCCGTGCAGGTCGAGGCTGCCTTCGAACGGAATTTGCCCCAGTTTCAGCTTGCGCAACTGGCCTTCCTGCACGCCGTCGCGGCGCCACATCAGCTCGTCTTCAGCGCCAACGTCGATAACGAACTGATCGGACATGCCGTCGATCACCAGGGCCTTGTCACTGCGCACTGTCGCTGCCTGGCGAAGGCCAGCCAGCTGCTGGCGGTCGGCTTTGGGCTTGCCGACTTCGGCACGGTCGTGGCGGATTTGCTTTACGCCGCGCACTTCGGCCTTGAACAGGGAAAAATCGTCGTCTTGCATGATGCCTCCACGTTGGCGGCGTAGTTTACGCGACTGTGGGGCGCAGGTGATACCAAGCCCTCAATCATGCTTCTTCATCAGGTGTGGCGACAGGTTCAACTCCCGCCCGCGACGCAAGCGAATACGGCTACGCCGCCAAAACCGCACACCCAGCCACAGCAGCAGCAAGCCAGCCCCGGTGAGGATGCTGGACAGCGGCTTGTTGGCATTGAGTTCTTGCAGGGCAGGGTAATTGCCCAGCAGGCCGGCAACACCGGCCATGGCCAGCAGTACGCCCAAGGTCGCCAGCAGGGCCGACAGGCCGGCCGCCAGGCGGGCGCCCCAGTTACGCGGTTGGCGCGGGCGCAGGCGCTTGGCGTCGAAACTGCCTTTAAGCTTCATTCCGCTCTCCTCTGTGGATATCCGGAATTCGACCTGCTGCCGCCCATCGGGTTCCGCCCGGCTGCCGGGCGGTCGTGCCCAGCCCCTTAGATCAGGCTGGCGGTGGGGGCCACGCAAGCGAAGTTGTCGGCCATCACGGCCATTTCGCACTGGTGGATCTGTGCGGCCGGGATTACCCCGTCCTTGAAGGCCAGGTCGCGGGTTGCCGAGGCGTCTTCCACCAGGGTGCACCGGTAACCATAGTCCTTGGCGCGGCGCACGGTGGTGCTGACGCTGGAGTGGCTCATGAAACCGCAGACGATCAGGTCCAGGTGGCCGAGCTCCTGCAGGGTTTCGTGCAGTTTGGTGTTCTTGAACGCGTTAGGCATGCGCTTTTCGATGACGATTTCGCCTTCCTGGGGCTCGAGCCCCGGAATGAACTGGCCGGCCGGGCCCTGTGGGTCGAAGCGGCCACCGACAGTGCCCAGGTGGCGCACATGGATGATCGGACGGCCGCTTTTGCGCGCGGCGTCGAGCAACCTGGCGATGTTGGCCACGGCCTCGTCCATGCCCGACAGCTGCAGGGGACCACTGAGGTACTCCTTTTGCGCATCGATGATGATCAGGCTGGCGTGGCTCAGCTTGGCCGGCGGGTAGTCGCGGCCAGTGAGGCGGAACATCGTGGTTGGAACGGACATCAAGGGCTCCTTGGATAGGGCTTTTGTATACCTATTGTCCCCTGCCTTGGCGCCAATGGGAATGGTTGACAACGCAAGCGGCATGGTTACTGGCCTGTGGCTAGCCTTTGGGTAAGGCAAAGGAACAAATGTGCGGGTGGGGCTGTTAGACTTTTGTCCGGTCTGAAATAGGAGTACCCCGTGATCACATCCCGTCTGCGCACGCTGCGCGACTACATCCGCTGGGCGGTCAGCCGCTTCCACGAGCACGACCTGTTCTTCGGCCACGGTGCCGACAACGCCTGGGACGAGGCCCGCCTGCTGGTGCTGGGTGCGGTGCACCTGCCATGGGAGGTGGCCGACAGCTACCTGGACTGCATGCTCGAGGACGACGAGCGGGTACGCCTGCAGCACCTGCTCAAACGCCGCATTGAAGAGCGCGTGCCTGCCGCCTACCTGCTGGGCGAGGCCTGGTTCTGCGGCATGTCGTTCATCGTCGACGAACGGGTACTGGTACCGCGTTCACCCATTGGCGAACTGATCGAAAAACGCTTCGAACCGTGGCTGGCCAGCGAGCCTGCGCGCATTCTCGACCTGTGCACCGGCTCGGGCTGCATCGGCATCGTAGCTGCCGACGTGTTCCCCGAGGCCGAGGTGGTGCTGGCCGACCTGTCGTTCCAGGCGCTTGAGGTGGCCAACCAGAATATCGAACGCCACGGCCTCGACGGCCGCGTGTACACCGTGCAGGGTGATGGCTTTGGCGGCCTGCCGGGGCAGCGTTTCGACCTGATCCTGTCCAACCCGCCGTATGTCGATGCCGAAGACTTCGACGACATGCCGGCCGAGTACCACCACGAGCCCGAGCTGGGCCTGGCCTGCGGCAACGACGGCCTGGACCTGGTGCGGCGCATGCTGGCCGAAGCGGCAGACCATCTGACTGACAAGGGCTTGCTGATTGTCGAGGTGGGCAACAGCCAGGTGCATGTCGAGGCGCTGTACCCTGAGGTGGACTTTGCCTGGCTGGAGTTCGAGCGCGGCGGGCATGGGGTGTTCATGCTGACCGCTGAGCAGTGCCGCCAGCATCAGGAGCTGTTCAAAGCCCGGGTCTGAGCCATTTGGGGCCGCAAAGCGGCCCCAATCTCCATCGGCTCACGCGGTCTCAGCGGGTGGCGATCCAGATCAACAACCCCGCCTGAAACACCGCAAACGCCACCAGACAGGTAATGGTAAAGCGCAACCCGCCGTCTTCGCGCTGGTATTTGGCCACCCGCTCATCACGCTCGCGCAGTTGCCCTTCCTTTTCCTGCAACTGCTGGTCGGCCTGCTGCAGCAGGTTGGCGGCATCCAGAATCTCTACCCGCTGCAGCCGCTCGCTGCTCCAGGCGACCTTGAGCTGGCCCACGGTCATGTCCACGGTACGGCCCTTCAAATGCTGGCTGTCCTCGTACTCCACCTCGATACCCACCCCGCGCAAGCAGTGGTCACGGCGCAGGCGCGAGTCCTCGTTCAACGCATCCTTGCTCGGCAGCGCCATGCCCTCCACCCGATAGTGCGACCACTTGCGCTGCAGCCACTGCACGGCCTGGGCCAGCATGAAGCGGCCGATACCACGGTTCACCGGTTCAAGTTGCAGGCCATGTTCATTGCCGATACGTACCAGGCGCTCGGCATGGTCGACGCGGATGTCCAGGCGGTTCTGCTCTTTGTGTACTTTCTGCCCGGGCAGCTGGATTTCCATGCGCAACAGGCTGTGTGCCTTGTCGTGGCGCTCGGCATAGCCGAACTGTACAAAGCGCAGCGGCCGCGCGCCGGTGCTGCGGTCTGTGGGCAGGGCTGCCAGGCGCAGTAGCTGGAAATGTTCGGCGGCAAGGTCGGCCCAGGGCAGGGCGGCGCTTGGCTGGGGCTCTTCGGCCGGCTCTACGGCGGCGGGGGCGATTGTCATCAGGGCAAGTCCTCGGCTATGCCTGCTGTATCGGCAGGCTTGCCGAGGACCTGAGCCCGATTACTTTACGCGGAAGGCAAATGCTGGATGAACGTCACAATTCGCTCACCCAGCTCGTGTGCCAGCGGTAGTTCTGGGTTGAGGTAGCTGTCGCGCTGCTGGCTCATGCTTTTGGGGCTGATGCGCAGCATGTGGTTCATGCCGTCGATCAGCACCAGCTGTGCATCCGGCTTGGCTGCCTTCAGCCGTTCGGCATCGGCCACATCCACCTGCACATCGTTGCGCCCTTGCACGATCAAGGCGGGCATGGGCAGGCGGGCAAAGGCGGCTGCCGGGTTTTGCTGAAACAGCGAAATCAGGTACGGCTGCACGCTGGGGCGGAACACCTGGCGCAGCGGCGCGGGCACTTCCAGGCTGGTCTGCCCGGCTTGCAGGCGATCGAGTAGGGCGCTGCCCCCGGCCAGTTGCGCTGGTGGCAGGCGACGGGCCAGCTGTTCGCGCAGGACTTCGGCCAGCGGTCGCCCACTGCCGGCCAGGGTGATCACCGCACTGGCACCTGCCTGCTCGGCGGCCAGGCTGGCGATCAGCGCGCCTTCGCTGTGGCCAACAAGGATCAGCTGGCCGAAGCGGGGGTCGGCTTTCAGCTTGTGGCTCCAGGCGACCACATCCGCTACGTAGCGCTCCACGCTGAGGTCGCGCTCGTCAGGCGTGGCCGGCTGGCTGGCGGCCACCCCGCGTTTGTCGTAGCGCACGCTGGCGATGTGCTCGTTGGCCAGCAGCAGGGCCAGGCGCTTGAGGTTGTCGACCCGGCCCGACGCCGGGTTGTTGCCATCGCGGTCGGTGGGGCCGGAGCCGGCGATGATCAGCACCACCGGCGGCGGCGTGGCCTGTTGCGGCAACAGCAGGCTACCGTGCAGCACGCCCTGGCCGGTGTCCAGGTCGATGGGGCGTTGCAGCACGGTGGCGGCGGCGGCCTGGGCCAGGCTGGTGCACAGTAGGAAGAGCAGGGCGACGAGGCGCGACATCATGCAGTACTACATGGGGAGATGCAGCTTTGACCTAATGTTCGTTGGAAGGTTCTCTGGCAGTGCAAGGCTGGCTCGGCCTCTTCGCAGCCCAGCCAGCGAAGAGGCCAGCACAGGCGAGCAAACCATCTGTATACTGCCGCTTTCGTTCACCTCAGGCAGAACTCGCGGAGCGTCCATGTCCGGCAATACCTACGGCAAGCTGTTCACTGTCACCACCGCTGGCGAAAGCCATGGCCCGGCGTTGGTCGCCATTGTCGATGGATGCCCTCCGGGCCTGGAGATTTCCCTGGCCGACCTGCAGCACGACCTCGACCGGCGCAAGCCCGGCACCAGCCGGCACACCACACAGCGTCAGGAAGCCGACGAGGTGGAAATCCTCTCTGGCGTGTTCGAAGGCCGTACCACGGGCTGCTCGATCGGCCTGCTGATTCGCAACACTGACCAGAAGTCCAAGGACTACTCGGCCATCAAGGACCTGTTCCGCCCGGCCCACGCCGACTACACCTACCATCACAAGTACGGCATCCGCGACTACCGTGGTGGTGGCCGCAGCTCGGCCCGTGAAACCGCCATGCGCGTGGCTGCCGGTGCCATTGCCAAGAAATACCTGGCCACCCAGGGCATTACCGTGCGTGGCTACATGAGCCAGCTGGGCCCGATCGAAATCCCGTTCAAGACCTGGGAATCGGTGGAGCAGAACGCTTTCTTCAGCCCCGACCCGGACAAGGTACCGGAGCTCGAGGCCTACATGGACCAGCTGCGCCGGGACCAGGATTCGGTGGGTGCCAAGATCACCGTGGTGGCCGAAGGCGTGATGCCGGGTCTGGGCGAACCGATCTTCGACCGTCTGGACGCAGAACTGGCCCACGCGCTGATGAGCATCAACGCGGTCAAGGGCGTGGAAATTGGTGCCGGCTTCGCCAGCGTTGCCCAGCGTGGTACCGAACACCGTGACGAGTTGACCCCGGAAGGCTTCCTCAGCAACAACGCCGGCGGCATCCTGGGTGGCATTTCCTCGGGCCAGCCGATCGTTGCTCACCTGGCGCTGAAACCGACCTCCAGCATCACCACCCCGGGCCGTTCGATCGACATCGACGGCAACCCGGTGGACGTCATCACCAAAGGCCGCCACGACCCGTGCGTGGGCATCCGCGCTACGCCGATCGCCGAGGCGATGATGGCCATCGCGCTGATGGACCACCTGCTGCGTCACCGTGCGCAGAATGCTGATGTAAAAGTGAATACCCCGGTGCTGGGCCAGCTCTGATTCACTTGTACCTGCCTCTTCGCGGGCACGCCCGCGAAGAGGCAGGTACATGTAACAACATGATTGGCTGAACCCATGTCCCCGATCCCCTACTGGCGCCTGTCCAGCTTCTATCTCTTCTACTTCGCTCTGTTAGGCTCCACCGCCCCCTTCCTGGCGCTGTACTTCGACCACCTGGGCTTCTCCCCGGCACGCATCGGCGAGCTGGTGGCCATCCCCATGCTGATGCGCTGCGTTGCCCCCAACCTGTGGGGCTGGCTGGGCGACCGCACCGGGCAGCGCCTGCTGATCGTGCGCTTGGGGGCGTTATGCACCCTGGCCACCTTCGCCCTGATCTTCTTCGGCAAAAGTTACGCGTGGCTGGCGCTGGTAATGGCCTTGCACGCGTTCTTCTGGCACGCGGTACTGCCCCAGTTCGAGGTCATTACCCTGGCCCACCTGCACGGGCAAACGTCCCGCTACAGCCAGGTGCGCCTGTGGGGCTCGATCGGCTTCATCCTGACCGTGGTCGGCCTGGGCCGCCTGTTCGAATGGCTGAGCCTGGACATCTACCCGGTGGCGTTGGTCACCATCATGGCCGGCATTGTCGCCGCGAGCCTGTGGGTACCCAATGCCCAGCCGGTGGAGCAAGGTGAGCGCAGCAGCGCCGGTGGCTTTTTGCGGCAGCTGCGTGCCCCCGGGGTGGTCGCGTTCTACGCTTGCGTGGCGCTGATGCAGCTCAGCCATGGGCCTTACTACACGTTTCTGACCCTTCACCTGGAGCACCTGGGCTACAGCCGTGGTGCCATCGGCTTGCTGTGGGCGCTGGGGGTGGTGGCCGAAGTGCTGATGTTCATGGTCATGAGCCGCCTGTTCGCCCGCTTCAGCGTGCAGCGGGTGTTGCTGGCCAGTTTCCTGCTGGCGGCCGTACGCTGGCTGTTGCTGGGCAACCTGGCAGGTGAGCCTGCCGTATTGATCTTTGCCCAGTTGCTGCATGCGGCCACTTTTGGCTGCTTCCATGCCGCCAGCATCGCCTTCGTGCAGGCCAGCTTCGGCGCCCGCCAACAAGGCCAGGGCCAGGCGCTGTATGCGGCACTGTCGGGTACCGGGGGCGCATTGGGGGCGTTGTATTCGGGCTACAGCTGGAAACTGCTGGGCCCCACCTTCACCTTTGGTATGGCCAGTGCCGCAGCCTTGGCCGCAGCCGTTATCATTGCCCTTTGTTCGCAACCGACCAGGACCCGCCCCTGATGAGCATTCTCAGTGTTTTCCACCCCTCCAGCCCGGAACTGCCGAACAAGGTGCTGACGCACCACGACGATATCGTCGCCACCCTGGCCGAGCAAGGCGTGCGTTTTGTGCACGCCGGGCATGGCTTGCGGGTGCGCCCTGGTACGGCCGAAGGCGAGGTGCTGGACGCATGCCGTGAGCATCTGGATCAGTTGATGACGGCGCATGGCAGCAAGGCATTCGTGCTGTTGAACCGCGACGGTGAAGACCCGGCGCAGGTCGATGTGCGCGATGAACATGTGCATGACGCCGAAGAGGTGTTTGCCGTAGTCAGCGGCCGTGCGCAGGTTGCCCTGCGTTTGGGCGACCAGGTGTATTCGGTGCTGTGCGAGAAGGGTGACCAGTTGGTGGTGCCGGCGGGGACGCGGCGCTGGGTGGAGCTGGGGGGTACGCCGTTTTGCCTGGCGCTACGGTTGTATGGCAGCGAGCAGGGTGCGCAGGCGCGGTTTACCGGGGATGTGACTGCGCGGGCGTTTCTGGGGATTGACGAGTTGTAGTTGCTTTGCGGGTCTCTTCGCGGGCTTGCCCGCGAAGAGACCCGGTCAGGCAACACAAACCTCAGCGGTAGGTCGGCAGGGCAAACCGCTGCTGGCTCTGCAACATCGAAATCACCGGCAATTCGCTAGCCTGTTCAGCCAGGTCACGGCGAATGGCACTGATCGCCCATGACAGCTGCTCGGCACTGTGCAGTTGCGCATAGGTCAGCACTCGGCGGGTAACCTTGCCATCGGCTGCGCGCAGGGTCAGCAGCACGCCGCCATCGGGACGGGCCTGGGTATTGACCTGGTAAGCAGAAAATACCGAGACGAACTTTTGCTGGATGAGGTCCATATCAACTCCTGGCTGTTGTGTGGCAGACATGAGTAGATATTTGCAGCGACCGTGCCAGATCTGAATTTCATGAAAAAACCAGTAAATACAGGGCGTTACGGAAGTTCTACGAAGGCGCCACCGTGCAGGTTGCATGGTCATGCATTTTGCACAGTGCATTCTGCACGAGTCAGGCATTGCCTATCGGCCCCATAGAAACTGAACCTTTGACCGCACTGGCGTGCCTGACAAACACTTGGGCAATCATTTATGCCAGGAGGTTCCGATGACCCGCCAGACCACCCCCGCCACCATGACCGACGACGAAACCGCCGCATTCGCCGAGCAGGTATTCGAACGTGCCCGCCAAGGCGATGCCGAAATGATCGAGCGCCTGCTCGCCAGCGGCCTGCCGGCCAACCTGCGCAACCATAAGGGCGATACCCTGCTGATGCTGGCCAGCTACCACGGCCACCACGAAGCAGTGCGCGTGCTGCTGGCCCACGGTGCCGACCCGTTGATTGCCAACGACAACGGCCAGCTGCCTATCGCCGGGGCCGCCTTCAAGGGGGACCTGGCGATGATCCGGTTGTTGCTTGAGCACGGCGTCCCTGTGGACGCCGCTGCGCAGGACGGGCGCACGGCTTTGATGCTTGCGGCCATGTTCAATCGCAGCGAGATCCTCGACTACCTGCTGGCCCAAGGCGCCGACCCGGCGCGCCAGGATGCCCGTGGCGCCACTGCGCTGATGGCGGCGCAAACCATGGGGGCCGTAGACGCCGCCGCCCGCCTGCAAACGCTGGCCGGCTAACCACCTGGGGGCATTTGCGGCTATCCTTGGCGACTTTTCACCCGTCGCAGGCCCCCTTTCATGAAAACTCAGTTGCTCGAATTCATCAGCCTCATTGGCGCTGGCTGCATGCGCGAGGCCGACATCGAGCGCATCGCCGACGAGGCCGCCCAGGCCTATGCTGACCCGGCTGCTTTCCTGGCCGCCAACCCCGATATCAACTACGACGACACGTTCCCGATTCCGCTGGGTGAATGGGTGGTGCTGGGCAGCCTGCCGGACACCGTGGTATTCCAGGCTGACAGCTACCAGGACCTGTTCCAGCAGATCAGCGACTCGTTCGACAACAGCGTGCCGTTCACCCTCAAGCCCAAGCAGCTGGCCCGTACCGAGCCACTGACCGCGCTCAACCGCATTCAGGTGCAGATGGGGGCGTTGAACAAAGAGGCTGGGGGTTATGTGCTGCTGAACTTCAGCCAGTTGCTGGATGACGAGCTGCAGATGGTGATGGTGGGGCAGAACGACCTGGCGCGGGTGCTGGAGTTGGGGGCAGAGGTGGGCATCAAGGTGGAGCCGGCTTTGGAAGCCCTGAAGGTCGCCGTCCACATTTGAGTTCGCCTATGGCCTCTTCGCAGGCGAGCCCGCGAAGAGGCCAGTACAGGCAACGTGAAACTTCAGCCCAACGCGGTATCCAGAAACATCATCACCGCAAACCCACCCATCAACCCCAGGGTCGCCGCCGTCTGGTGCCCGTTGCGGTGGGTTTCCGGGATCACTTCGTGGCTGACCACAAAGATCATCGCCCCCGCCGCCAGCCCCATGCTGATTGGATAGGCGAGGGCAAAGCCTGTGGAAATCCCCAGCCCGATCACCGCCCCCAGTGGCTCCATCAGCCCCGAACCTATAGCCACCAGCGCCGCCTTCAGGCTCGACAACCCGGTGGCACGCAGGGCGAGGGCCACGGCCAGCCCCTCAGGGATGTCCTGAATGGCAATAGCGCTGGTCAGCGGCAAGCCGATGCTCATGTCGCCATTGGCGAAGCTCACACCAATGGCCATGCCTTCAGGCAGGTTGTGCAGGGTGATCGCCAGCACGAACAGCCACACCCGGCTGATGCGCTCGGCTTCGGGGCCGCAGGGGCCGGTGCTTTCATGCTCGTGCGGGGTGAAGCGGTCCAGGCCCAGCATCAACAGCACGCCCAACCCCATGCCCAGCACCACGGTAAAGGCCGCAGCCGGGCCGTTGCCGGTAATTTCACGCGCGGCATCCAGGCCCGGCAGAATCAGCGAAAACGAACTGGCCGCCAGCATCATGCCGGCGGCAAAGCCCAGCATTACGTCCTGGGTGCGGGCGCTGACATCGCGCAGCACCACCGCCAGCACAGCGCCCAGCGCGGTAGCCCCAAAGCCGGACAACCCGCCCAACACGGCCAGGTGCAGGTTGTCGGCGTGGTCGCCGTTTACCGCGTTCCACACGCTGGCGCCCAGCAGCACGACCACCGCCAGCAGGCTAAGACCGAGGCCGGCGCTGAGCCAGGGGGTGTTCACGGCCTGCTGGCGCCAGGCGTTCAGCAGTGAGGGTGGGGTGGCGCTTTGCGTGTGGGCGGAGGGCATACGAACCTCGAATCAATGAATACAGGCAGTCTACTCAGAGACCTGCGCCAGCCGCCAAGGATTCGCTTCTATCGGCGCGATAGCTGACTATGCTGTGCAGCAAAGCCTTTTGACAGGAGTTTAAGCATGGGGTCTACATTCAACAGCCTGGTAGGGCTGATCATTCTGGCGCTGGATATCTGGGCCATCCTCAATGTGATCAAGAGTGGCAGCGAGGTGGGCATCAAAGTGTTGTGGATCTTGCTGATCGCTTTGCTGCCGGTGGTGGGGCTGGTTATTTGGGCCATCGCGGGGCCGCGGGGGAATGTGCGCATCTGAAAGGCCGGCACAGACAAAACCCGCAACACCCCAGTGACAAAATTTTCACATTGGTTTAAACAGAATCCGCACCCGCACAATGCTGCGTTGGCCTAGCGCCAGCGCCTCTTCGCAAACCGCAATCCTAGGACCTTCCCATTCATGGCTAACACGGACGCCTTGAAGCAACAGGGCGCGCGAACGTCGTTTTCGCCGACCCTGAAATCCCACCTGGCCTACACGCTGCTCAGTGGCCTGGTGATCATGCTGATGCTCAGCCTGGTGCGCCTGGCGCTGCTGGTCTACAACAGTGACATGGTCGGCGATACGCCGTATTCCACGGTAGCCGAAGGCTTCCTCAACGGCTTGCGCTTCGACCTGCGGGTGGTGGTGTACCTCAGCATCCCGCTGCTGCTGGCGATCCTCAGCCCCTGGGCCATGGCCCGGCGTGGCGTGTTCCGCTTCTGGCTGACCCTTACCTCCAGCGTGGTGATGTTCCTCGGCCTGATGGAGATGGACTTCTACCGCGAGTTCCACCAGCGCCTCAACGGCCTGGTGTTCCAGTACATCAAGGAAGACCCGAAAACCGTCATGAGCATGCTCTGGTACGGCTTCCCGGTGGTGCGCTACCTGCTGGCCTGGGCCTTCGGCACCTGGCTGTTGAGCCTGCTGTTCAAGGGTATTGACCGTGCCACCCGGGGTGAGGGCGTGCAGCGCGTTGCACCGTGGTACAACCGCCTGGCGGTGTTCATGGTGATTTTGCTGGTGGCCGTGGTCGCTGCCCGTGGCACCCTGCGCCAAGGGCCGCCGATGCGCTGGGGTGATGCCTTCACCACCGATTCCAACTTCGTCAACCAGCTGGGCCTGAACGGCACTCTGACCCTGATCGATGCCGCCAAGAGCCGCTTCGGCGAAGACCGCGCCAACATCTGGAAGCCGGTGCTGGAGCAGAACGTGGCCACGCAAAGCGTGCGCGAACAGCTGCTGACCGCCAACGATACCCTGGTCGATGCCGACGAGGCTGCCATCCGCCGTGACTTCGTGCCGCCGGCTGACCGCACCTTGCCGATCAAGAACGTGGTGGTGATCCTGATGGAGAGCTTTGCCGGCCACTCGGTGGGCGCGCTGGGCAGCCCCAACAACATCACCCCGTACTTCGACAAGCTGGCCAAAGAAGGCCTGCTGTTCGACCGCTTCTTCTCCAACGGCACCCATACCCACCAGGGCATGTTTGCCACCATGGCTTGCTTCCCCAACCTGCCAGGCTTCGAGTACCTGATGCAAACCCCGGAAGGCGGCCACAAGCTGTCTGGCCTGCCGGCCCTGCTTAGCGCCCGCGACTACGACGACGTGTACGTCTACAACGGCGACTTTGCCTGGGACAACCAGTCCGGGTTCTTCGGCAACCAGGGCATGACCACCTTCATCGGCCGTAACGACTTCGTCAACCCGGTGTTCTCCGACCCGACCTGGGGTGTGTCCGACCAGGACATGTTCGACCGCGGCAACGAGGAACTGGCCAAGCACGACGGCAAGAAGCCGATCTACGCGCTGCTGCAAACGCTGTCTAACCATACGCCTTACGCGCTGCCGAAAGACCTGCCCGTCGAGAAGGTCACCGGCCAGGGCCGCCTGGACGAGCACCTCACCGCCATGCGTTATTCGGATTGGGCGCTGGGCCAGTTCTTCGAGAAGGCGCGTAAAGAGCCTTACTTCAAGGAAACGCTGTTCGTCATTGTCGGCGACCACGGCTTTGGCAACCACCAGCAGGTCACCGAGCTGGACCTGGGCCGTTTCAACGTACCGTTGCTGCTGATTGCCCCGGGCATTCAGGAGAAGTTCGGTGCGGTGAATCACACCGTGGGTACCCAGGTCGATATCGTGCCGACCATCATGGGCCGCCTGGGTGGCCAGACCCGTCACCAGTGCTGGGGCCGCGACCTGCTCAACCTGCCTGAAGGCGACCAGGGTGTGGGCATGATCAAGCCGTCGGGCAGCGAGCAGATCGTTGGCCTGGTACAGGGCGACCGCATCCTGATCGAGTCCAAGGACATGAGCCCGCGCATGTACCGCTACCAGCTGGGCAGCGAGTTCAAGGCTGAGCTGATCGAAAGCCCGGACCAACCGGAAATGCTCAAGAAGCTCGAAGCGTACATTCAGACCGCGACCAAGAGCTTGCTGGATAACACCGCTGGCGTGGTGCACGGCACACCGAAGTAACGCTGCTACATGGGCCGCATTGCGGCCCATTCGCGGCTAAAGCCGCGAAGAGGCCAGCGCAGACTGAACATTCTCCCAGCCCCAAGGTCAGTTATTCAGGCATCACCCAACTGGTGTTCTTGAATTGAGAGGGCTCGTTCAATGAAAGCGTGGGAAGTCATCTTTGCCGATCAGAAAGGCGAACCGTCCACCATGACCCTGCGGGCCGAGCACTGTCCCAGCGAAGAGGACGCCGCGCGGGCCATCCGTTCGCACCTGTTCCCGGTGATGGACGAGCTGGACCTCAACGACTTCCAGGACCGCACCATTTCCCCCACCGCCCGCTGGCTGAAAGAACATAGCGGCGTGACTATCACCAGCATTCACGAAGCACCCTGATACACACGTTTGCGTGGCGCCTTTGCAGGCACTACGCTACTGGAAGGTGCCGCCTATTCTGCGGGTTGGCACCGCTTCAATTCGCGTCTTGCATCAGCTCGAACTGCCTGGCCAATGACTGCCGGCAGGTGCGTAGTGCACGGAAAGTCTATCCATAGCATTATTCAGGAGGACGATTCATGAGCAGCCAGAACGACGATATCAGCAGCAACGTCCTGCGCCAGATGAAAGCAGGCGGGTTCGACTTCACCCAGATCCACCCCATCGAGTTTTACGCCGTATTCCCCGACGAAGCAGGGGCCCGCCGCGCGGCCGGGCAGTTTCGTGGCGAATCGCTCAATGCCCAGGTGAAGGAGCTGGGCGACGGTGCCTGGCACCTGGAACTGAGCAAGGTCATGTATGCCACCTATGGCGGGATTGGCGACTTTGAAGAGGCCTTTGAACAGTTGGTGACACCTTATGGGGGAGAGGTGGAAGGGTGGGGCGTCAAGCATGAGCGGCCGATTGCCTAAGCGTGTTGTGTTGCCTTTTTCGCGGGTTCGCCCGCGAAGAAGCACACGCGGGCGTCAAGGTCTGCGCTTGGCCATGTGCCCCAGATAGGCCAGCAACGCATCCAGCTCCTGTTCACTCAACACACGCTCGTCAAACCCCGGCATCTTCGCTTGCGGCCATTGCCGCAGGCTTTGCGGGGCCCGAATCAGCTTGCGCAGGTATTCTGGCCGAAAATACTCGGTAGGGTTGTGCGGCACATTCAAATCCGGCCCCACCTGCGCATCCCCTGCACCGTTCAGTCGATGGCACGCCAGGCAATTCTGCTGGAACAATGCAAAACCCTGCAGCACCGGGCTGTCGGCCGGCAGCTTGGGGGCGGGCAGCAGCGCGGGAAAACGCTGCGCCACCGGCGCGAGCATGCGAATGGTGGAAATCTGGAACGGCCACTGCTCCGGGCGGATGCCACTGGCCTGCGGCGCAGTCCACACCAAGTAGAACGGCCCCGCACTCGGCTTGCCCTGGCCCAGTGCCGGCCACGGCTGGCCTGGGTCTTCCACCGCCAGCCAGGCCTGTGCCGGCCCCTGCTGCAACAGTGGCGCAGCGGGCATTTCAGCGGCAAAGCCATCCAGCGCCACGGCCTGCAGGTGATCACCGGCGCTCACGCCTTTTAGCAGCGTGGCCAACGGCACCGCCCGATAGTGCATGGGGCGTTTGTAGGAAACGTCTTGTTCGATGCTGATATCCCGAGCCTGCGGGTGGTCAAGCAGTTCGGTGCTGCTCCACTGGCGCGTATTGGCGCCCAGTTCAAGGTGCAGCTGCGCCGCCGACAGCGGCAGGCTCAGGAGCAACGCTAACAAGGCAAGGCAGTGGCGCATGGGCAATCTCCGACCATCAAGGCCAGCAGGTTACCTGTGTATTGCCCGGTGGCGCCATCGCCACTGTCAGCCGAACAAGCGTGTCAGGTTCGGCAAAATCAGCAGTAAAGTGGTGGCGAAGAGAATGAGCCCAGCTTGGCGAATTTTCGATTGTCTGAACATGGCGGACCGCCTTCTTTTTGTTATTCCTGAATACCCGTTGGCTTCCTTGTCGCACTTCGGGTCGATCGCAGCAACGACGCGTGGCGCCTGAACTGCCTGCCTCTTGAAAGTGGATATACAACCAACAGTAGGGTGTGTGGCATCCATGTTTGAGAACCCTTTCTTCTAACAGTGTTGGTAGATGATTTCTTTTTGCTATGAGGCCATGTGCCAGTCGGCTGGCATGCTCTGGCTAGACAGTGGCGCAAGTACCTGGCGGGCGCCGACGAAATGTGACCGTTCGTCAGTGCAACCTACTTGCTTGTACGTGTCTTTCGCGTCAGTCTCTACAGCAGATTCCCACCCATGTCGTTCAGGACTACCCCTATGTCGTTACGCGTCTGCATCCTTGAAACCGATGTCCTGCGACCGGAGTTGACCGCGCAGTACCAAGGCTACGGCAGGATGTTCGAGCAGCTCTTTTCGCGTCAGCCGATCGCCGCCGAATTCCGTGTGTACAACGTGATGAACGGCGATTATCCCGCCGACAGTGAAGTGTTCGATGCCTACCTGGTGACGGGTAGCAAGGCTGACTCGTTTGGTTCCGACCCGTGGATCCAGACCCTCAAGGCCTACCTGCTGAAATTGTACGAACGTGGCGAGAAGCTGCTGGGGGTGTGTTTTGGCCACCAGTTGCTGGCATTGACCCTGGGTGGCAAGGCCGAGCGGGCCGACAAGGGCTGGGGCGTGGGCATTCATCGCTACTCGCTGGCGGCCCATGCGCCGTGGATGGACCCGGAAGTGTCGGAGCTGACCTTGCTGATCAGCCACCAGGACCAGGTGACCGAATTGCCGGAAGGCGCCACGGTGATTGCTTCCAGCGACTTCTGCCCGAATGCGGCGTACCACATTCGTGACCAGGTGCTGTGCTTCCAGGGCCACCCGGAGTTCGTGCATGACTATTCCCGCGCATTGCTGGATGCGCGTCAGGAATTCCTGGGAGATGAGGTGTACCACAAGGCCGTGGCCAGCCTGGCCACCGAGCACCAGGGCGACCTGGTGGGGGAGTGGATGTTGCGCTTTATCCAGCAGCCGGTGAGCAAGCACGACGCGGCGTAAGAGGCTGGGGGCCTCAAACCGGCCCCCACAATCTCAAAGCCAGCCCGACTTCTTGAAGCTGGCATACAACCCCGCACACCCCAGCCCGATTACACCCAGCACCCCGAAATACCCATAGTGCCAAGCCAGTTCCGGCATGTTCTGGAAGTTCATCCCGTAAACCCCGGCAATGGCCGTGGGGAACGCCAAAATCGCCGCCCAGGCCGCGAACTTGCGCTGAACGATGCTTTGCCGTGACGACTCCAGCAGCATGCCGATCTCGATGGTCTGGCTGGCGATGTCGCGGATGCCGGCCAGGTCTTCCATTTGCCGCGTCACATGAATCTGCACATCACGGAAGTAGGGCCGCATGTTCTTGTCGATGAACGGGAAGCTCAGGCGCTGCAGCTCTTCACTCACTTCCACCATCGGCGCCACATAACGGCGCAGGCGCAGGATGTCGCGGCGCAGGCTGTGCAGGCGGCGGATGTCGTCCTCCTGCAGCGAGCCCCCCAGCACGCTTTGTTCCAGCTCTTCGATCTCGCCATGAATGGCTTCGCTGACCGGCTGGTAGTTTTCTGTCACGAAGTCGAGCAGGGCGTACAGTACGAAGTCTTCGCCATGCTCCAGCAGCAATGGCCGTGCCTCGCAGCGTTGGCGCACCATGGCGTAGGACTTGGAGTGGCCGTTGCGGCAGGTGATGATGTAGCCGTTGCCAGCGAAGATATGGGTTTCGATGAATTCCAGCTTGCCTTCGTGGCGCACCGGCGAATAGGTGACGATGAACAGCGCGTCACCGAAGGTTTCCAGCTTGGGCCGGCTGTGCTTTTCAAGGGCATCTTCAATGGCCAGTTCGTGCAGGTTGAACTGGCACTGCAGGTTGGCCAGCTCCTCGGCGTTGGGCTCTTCCAGGCCGATCCACACGAAATGCCCCGGCTTGCGCGCCCACTCGCTGCCTTCGTCGATGCTGATGTTGGTGACCTTTCTGCCGGCGCTGTACACCGCCGATGCCACGACACGACCCATGGTTGCCCGCTTATTCCGGTTGAACACGGTTACAGCTTGGGCCGTACCCGGCCCAAGAGCAACCCGCTTCAGGCCAGCTCGTGTTCCATGCGGTCGATGCACTGCTGCATCTGCCCGCGGCACTGCTCGATCAGCGCCGGGATGTCCTGCTGTGTCATGCCCGCCGTGACGATGGGTGGCAACGAGCGCACGATCACCGTGCGCTGGCGCCAGCTGTTCAGGCTCATGCGCCTGGCATAGCGGCTGACGCATACCGGCACGATCGGCACGCCGGCCTCGATGGCCATGTGAAACGCGCCCTTCTTGAAGGCCATCAGCTGCTCGCCGGCGTTACGCGTGCCTTCAGGGAAAATCCAGATGGAGGTGTCGTCCTGCAGCACCCGCGTGGTCTTTTGCAGCGCCTTGCGCGCCTGGTAGGCGTTCTTGCGGTCGACCAGCACGTTGCCGCCCAGCCAGAACAGCTGGCCGAACAGCGGGATCCAGCCCAGGCTTTTCTTGCCGATGGCCACGGTGCGTTGTGGTACCACCTGGCCCAATACGAACAGGTCGAAGTTGGACTGGTGGTTGGCGACGATCACGCAACCGGGTGGGTGGTCCCACAGTGGCCCGACCTCGGCCTTGACCTTGATGCGCATCAGCCAGGTGGCTGGCCGGCTGTACAGGTGGGCAAACACCCGGCTGTTGTCGGGGTTGAAGGGGCGGCACAGGCCAATGATCAGGCCCACGGCGCCAACGGCAAGAAAATGCAGCGCCAGCAGGAACATGCGCAACGAATAAAGCATGGTACGACTCACACCAGACAGTCGCCGGACAGTGTACGGGTGTGCACTGATTGCGGCAAACCTTGGTGTGAGCCTGTCCGGTCAACCCATGTGGTGCTGGTCCAGTTCGATCGCCTTGTCCAGCGCCTCCAGCAGCCCTTTGCGCACCTTCAGCTTGGTGTTCTTGTGCGCCAGCATGTTCAGCTTCTTCAGCTCCCGCGCCGCCGCCAGCGCTGCGTCCTGCAACTGTTCAGCCGGCACCACCTTGTCGAGGAAGCCGGCATCCACTGCCGCGACCGGGTCGAACACCTCGGCATTGATCACCGAACGATGGAAAGCCGAACGACGCAGGCGGTCGCGGGCCAATTCGATGCCGGCATGGTGCATGGTCATGCCGATCTGCACTTCGTTCAGGCACACCTTGTACGGCCCTTCGACGCCAATGCGGTAGTCGGCCGACAGCAGCAGGAAGGCGCCCTTGGCCACGGCATTGCCCGGGCAGGCGACCACTACCGGGAACGGGTGCGACAGCAGGCGGCGGGCGAGGGTGGAGCC
Source organism: Pseudomonas monteilii NBRC 103158 = DSM 14164 (assembly GCF_000730605.1). GTDB lineage: Bacteria > Pseudomonadota > Gammaproteobacteria > Pseudomonadales > Pseudomonadaceae > Aquipseudomonas > Aquipseudomonas monteilii. The sequence continues at coordinate 111,103 of NZ_BBIS01000017.1, forward strand.
CGCAGTGACCAGGCTGATGGCCGCTTGAGGGCCGCTGGTCATCACCTTGAGGTCGTAACCGCCCGACAGAATGCCTGGCTGCCCGGTAATGATCACCACGGCACGCTCTTCAGTAGCGCGGTCAAGCGCGGCATTGAAGGCGGTGATGACATCCGGCGAGATGGCGTTGACCTTGCCGTTGTTCAGGGTCAGGGTGGCGATGCCGTCTTCGGCGTGGTAGGTAATCAGCTCGCTCATGGCAGAGTCCTTTTGTTGGCGTGGCGACGACGTTACCCAGCGCCAGAGGCCAGGTAAAGCAGCAAGGCTGACTGGTCGGTCAGCGTTCACCGGGGCTCAAATGCAAATACATGAAAAAACTGAAAAAAATGCTTGCCAAAGGGGAGCGCTTTCACTAAATTAGCGCACCTCGACGGGCCGCACGGCTTGAAGAGAAACGGTGAAGTGTCCGAGTGGTCGAAGGAGCACGCCTGGAAAGTGTGTATACGAGAAATCGTATCAAGGGTTCAAATCCCTTCTTCACCGCCACATTCTGCGAAGAGCCCCCGAGCTGAAAAGTTCGGGGGCTTTTTGCATTCTGGGCCTTGTGCGACGAAAGGGCCGCAAAGCGGCCCTGGCAATCTAGAAGCTGACCGAGGCCGACAGCCGAGCCGTACGCGGTGCCCCCTGGAACAGGTAGTTGTCCCCCAGGTAATCCCCCGCATCGCGCCAGTAGCGTTTGTCGAATACGTTATCCACGGTCAGCCGCAGCACGGTGTCATACCCGGCAATACGCGTGCGGTAGCGGCTGCCAAGGTCGAATACGGTGTACCCGCCAACCTCCACATTCCCCGCCTGGCTTGCATACTTGCTGGCGCTGTACCGTGCCCCGCCCAGCAGCGCCAGCCCCGGCACCGGCAACGTGTATTCCGCGTGCAGCGCTGCCCGGAACCTGGGCACATTGATTGCCTGATGGCCTTCATAAGCATCGGTACCGCTGTTCTGCACCCGCGCCCGAATGGCTGCGGCACTGGCCTGCACTTGCAGGTTCCGGGTCACCCAGCCGCTGGCGCCCAGTTCCAGGCCGGTGTTTTTCTGCTGGCCCTGCTGCACATAGGTGAAGTAGCCCGTGTCGTCGGGGCGTGCGTACTGGTAGGCCTGGCGGATCTGGAACAGCGCGGCGCTGAGGCTAAGGCCTTGCCAGTCATGTTTGAGGCCCAGTTCCAGTTGGTGGGAGGTCGTGGGGGCAAGGATTTCGAATTTGTTCAGCGCAAACCACGGCGCTGTGCCGCCGGCCGACAGGCCCTTGGCATAGCTGGCGTATACCGTGGTGTTCGGCTGCGGCTTATAGATAAGCGCAGCATTGGGCAGCAACTCATACTGGCGGGTATGGCGCCCGGCAACCCCGTTCTCGTCCCAGGTCTTTTCATCCAGGCGCACTTCGCGGGCGCCCAGTACAGTTTGCCATTGCTCGTTGAAGCTGATGCGATCGCTGACGAACAGGCCATACTGGCGGCTGTCCAGGCGGCGTTCGCTGGCGCCAATGGGTTTGTCGGAAGGCGGTTGGGCTGGGGAGCCTGTGTCGATATTTCCGGGGTGTTCCAGAAGCTCGTTGTAGTAGGTGCGTTGATCCAGCGTCCGACGTTGAGCGCTGGTGCCCACGGTCAACTCATGGCTGTTACCGGCAACGTCAAACCGTCCGTTGACCATCGCCTGTGCTTCATCGACACGCCTGGTGTCGTCAGGGCTGCGGAAATCATAGATATCGTAGTCGCCTTCCGGGCTGAAATGAGACTGCCAGCCATCTTCGCTTCCCCAGGCAAACGAACTGTAGTCGTCGATCACCACCTTGCTGCGCGAGGCACTCAAGGTGCCGGTCCAGGCCTCGTTGAAGCGATACTCGAAGCGCCCGCCCAGGTTCAGCGAGTCGTTCTGCACCGGCTTGGCCCAGCTCTGGTACGCCAGACGGTCATCCGGATCGATGCCGTGGGGCACTTCTGTGCCGCCCAGTAATTGGTAACCCGGCACCGAGCGTTGTTCGCGGTGCTGGTATTCGGCATCCAGCTGCAGGGTGGCATCCGGGTTGATCTGCCAGTCGAACGCCAGCGAGGCGAAGTCGCGCTTGCCGTCGGCGTGGTCGACGTAGGAGCGGATGTCTTCATGGGCCAGGTTGGCGCGCAGGCCAAACTGCTTTTCGCTGCCGAACCAGCCGCCCAGGTCGGTGGCCAGGTAGCGTTCGCCTTGCTCGTTGGTCGATACCGTGACGCTGCGCACGTCTTCGGCTCGCTTGGTCACGTAGTTGATCAGGCCGCCCGGCTCAGAAACGCCGCTCTGCAGCCCTGACAGGCCCTTGAGCAATTCCACCTGCTGCTTGTTCTCCAGGGCCACGTTCTGCTCGCCGGCGATGGTCTGGCCATTGATGCGGTAGCTGCTGGCGGCATTCAGCTCGAAGCCGCGCACATTGAAGTTTTCGTAGTAGCCGATGGGGGCATAGCTTTCGCCAACCGAGGCGTCACTTTGCAGCACTTCGCTGAGCTTGCGCACCTGGCGGTCTTCCAGCAGTTGCTGGCTGAACACGCTGACCGAGGCGGGCGTATCGAGCAAGGGCGCGGGCTGAAAGCCACCCACCGCTGCCTGGCGTGCCTGGTAGCCATCGTTGGCATAGGTGTCGGACACCTGTAGCGGCGCCAGCACCACGCTGTCTTCGGCGAGCACATGGGGGCAATGCAGGGCCAGGCCCAGGCTGAGCAGGCTCAGGTGCAGGCGGGGGTGACGCGGTGGCATGCGGGGGCTCCGACCATGAAAAAGGCGGCATCTTAACAGCCGCCTTCTGCATAAAACGATCCGGGCCCCGCGATATTCAGTCCTGGTTGGCGGGCCGCTTGTGCTGCCGCCAACTGTCATCGATCTTTGACCAGGTTTTGCCGTCGGTTATCGCCATGAGCTTGCGCCCATCCTTGAAGGTGGCCAGGAAGGTGGCTTCTTCCTCCTTGCCACCTAGCCACAGCCCGGCCAGCAACCCTACCGGGCCCGCCACCAGAGCGCCGGCCACACCCCAGCCCAGGGCGCTGCTCAGGCTGCGGCTTGATTCCAGGCTGGCCAGCCTGAGGTCGCTGATGCGCGCGAGTGAAATCCGCTCGCCCGGGGAGGGGCTGCGCGGGGTCTTGAGTGTGAGCGATCCGTTGCGATACTCGCCTTCACCTTGCAAGAAATCGCCGGATTGCACCGTGAGTCTTGTCATAAAGTCGTCCTGTCAGGGAAAGGGCATTGACCAGCGCCTACTGAGCGCTGCCCGGGCAGGCAAGTCAACGGCAATACGACGGAGGGTAGTGCGGTGCGATGTCGCCCCTGTGTCAATCAAGCGGCCTTTCGATTGGCCAGCCCCCACGCCAGCAACGCCAGCCCGCCTATCACCAGGCCTGCTACCACAATGCCCATCCAGCCTTGGTGCTGGAACAACTGTGTGCCCAGCAGCGACCCCAGCGCCCCGCCAATGAAGTAGCAGGTGATGTACCCAGCATTCAGCCGTGTGCGTGCCTCGGGCCGCAGGGCAATCACTGCGTTCTGGTTGCTCACGTGCACCAGTTGCACTGCCAGGTCGAGCATCAACACACCCAGCAGCAAGGCCAGCAGCGACTGCTGGGCAAACCCCAGCGGCACCCATGACAGCAGCAATACGACCAGGCCCACAGTGGTACCCAGCGAGCCTTTGCCACGGTCTGCCAGCCGCCCGGCCCAGTTGGCCGACAGCGCACCCGCCGCACCGGCCAGACCGAACAGGCCGATCACGGCATCCGAATAGTGGTAGGGGCCTTGTGCGAGCAGAAACGCCAGCGGTGTCCAGAACAGTGCGAACAGGCTGAACGCCAGCAACCCAAGCAGCGAGCGCAGGCGCAGCACGGGCTCTTCGAAGAACAGGCGGAACACCGAAGCGATCAGCGCCGGGTACTTCAGCCCGGCATGGCTATGGTGCTGTGGCAAGCTGCGGTACAGCGCCAAGGCGGTAATCGCCATCAACACGGCGGCCAGCACATAGATGCTACGCCAGCCGCCCAGTTCGGCCATGAAGCCGGCTGCGGTGCGCGCCAGCAGGATGCCCAGCAGCAGGCCGCTCATCAGCGTGCCGACCGCACGGCCGCGCTGATGTGGCTCGCTCAGTGTCGCGGCCATTGGGACCAGGATCTGCGCCACCACCGAGAACAGCCCGGTCAGCGCCGTGCCCAGGATCAGCCAGGGCAGGCTCGGCGCACAGGCACTGATGACAAGGCCCAGCGTGGAAACAGCGGTCATTACGGTGATCAGCCGGCGCTGCTCGAACAGGTCACCCAGCGGCGCGAGCAACAACAGGCCGGCGCCATAACTGAGCTGTGCGGCAATGACGATGCTGCCAGCGCTGGCAGTGCTCAGGCCGAACTGCTCGGCGATGCTGTGCAGCAGTGGTTGGGCGTAGTAATTGCTGGCCACGGCCAGGCCGGTGGCGGTGGCCATCAGCAGGATCAGGGCGCGGCTTAGACTGGGGGCGTTCATGCGGTTCTCGTGGCGGGCAGTAGTAAGTGGGAGGATTATCAGGGAGTGTCTGGCATGACACCAATGTATAGTTTTCAACTTATCCATCTTGAAAGCAGATAGATGCATGAACCTCAAGCAGCTCGAATATGCCCTTGCCGTTGCCGACACGGGCAGCTTTACCCGCGCGGCCGAGCGCTGCCATGTGGTGCAGTCGGCGCTTAGCCATCAGGTGGCGCGGCTGGAGGCACAGTTGGGCGTCAGCCTGTTCGAGCGTAGTTCGCGACGGGTGCGCCTGACCCCTGCCGGCGAGGCTTTTGTGCTCAGCGCCCGGCCGGCGGTGGAAGCGGCCAGACGCATTGCCGATGACGTGGCGGCGGCTTGCGGGCAGGTGCGCGGGCGACTGGCGATTGGTGAAATCAGCTCGCTCACGGCGTTGGACCTGGTCGACCTGCTGGCACTGTTCCACGGTCGTTTCCCGGATGTGGATGTGCGTTGGATCACGGCCAAGAGCGAATTGCTGATCGTCGATGTGGTCGAGCGGCGCCTGGATGTGGGCTTTATTGGCCTGTGGCAGGGCGAGGTCGTGCAGGGCGTGGAGCATCGCTTGCTGGCCAGGGAGGAACTGGTGGCGTTGTTGCCGGTTGATCATCGACTTGCCGGCCGTACGCCGTTGGCGTTGGCCGACCTGGCGGACGAAGTGCTGGTGGACTTCCCCGAAGGCACCGGGGCACGGCGGCAGACGGATGAGGCGTTTCACGCCGCAGGGTTGCAGCGCCGGGTGCAGTTTGAGATCGGGCATGTGCGTCTGGTGGAAAAGTTTGTGCAGCGGGGCATGGCGGTGGGCCTTGTGCCGGAGCGGGTGGCCCAGGGTTTCGAAGGTGTGACGGTGGCGCGGTTGGTGGATGCGCCGGTGCGGCACTTGTATGCCGTGTGGTCCTCCAGCCCGACGCCCGCTGCCCGGGCTTTTCTTGAGGTGATGGAACAGCGGCTGGGGTCTGGGAGTTGATAAGCCTGTACCGGCCCTATCGCTGGCACAGGCAGCCCATCAACTCAAGCGGCAAACCCGCCATCAATCGTCAAGCTTGCTCCAGTGATGTACCCGGCTTCTGGGCCCGCGAGGTAAGCCACAAAGCTGGCAATCTCATCCGCCTCGCCATACCGCCCAATCGCCATCAGCGGGATCAGGCTCTCGGCAAACTCGCCACTGGCCGGGTTCATGTCGGTGTCCACCGGCCCTGGCTGCACGTTGTTCACGGTAATGCCTTGCGGCCCCAGGTCACGGGCCATGCCGCGGGTCAGGCCAACCAACGCCGACTTGCTCATGGCATAGGGTGCGCCACCGGCAAACGGCATGCGCTCGGCGTTGGTGCTGCCGATGTTGATGATGCGCCCGCCCTGGCCCATGTAGCGTGCGGCAGCCTGGCTGGCGACGAACACGCTGCGCACATTCACCGCCAGCATGCGGTCGAAGTCGGCCAGGTCGAATTCGGTGACCGGTGCTACTGCCAGTACGCCGGCGTTGTTGACCAGAATATCCAGCCGGCCGAAGGCCTTCACGGCGTCATCCACCGCCAGCTGCACGGCTGCTGCATCGGCACTGTCGGCCCGCAGGGCCAGGGCCTTGCCGCCGTTTTCGGTAATTTCCCGGGCCAGTGCTTCTGCCGGGCCGGCAGAGCTGACATAGGTGAAGGCTACGTGTGCGCCTTCGCGGGCCAGGCGCCGCACGATGGCCGCACCAATGCCACGGGAACCGCCCTGTACCAGGGCCACTTTGCCTTCGAGTGTAAGTTGCTTGGACATGCTGATCTCCTGCTGGAAGCCAGGCCGGAATGCCTTGGATGGGCGCAGTATCGGCGCTCGATTACCTGCTGATAAGATGGCAATCACTATCAGCAGAGTAAACCTTTGGTTGCCAATCATGGCCATGGAATCGTTCAACGCGTTGGAGTGCTTCATCCGCAGTGCCGAGGTCGGCAGCTTTGCCGAGGCTGCCAGGCGCCTGAGCATTACCCCGGCCGCTGTGGGCAAACATGTGGCTCAGCTGGAGGCGCGCCTGGGGGTGCGGTTGTTCCAGCGTAGTACCCGCAAGCTGACTTTGACCGAAGCGGGGCAGCGTTTTCTTGGTGAGGTCAGTGACAGCTTCCGCACTATCCAGTACGCCGTGGCCAACCTGGCCAGTGCCGAAGGTCAGCCGGCCGGCCTTTTGCGGGTAAGTATGGGGACGGTGTTCGGGCGCTTGTACGTGTTGCCGTTGCTGAGTGAGTTTTTGCGCCGCTACCCGGCCATTACCCCGGACTGGCATTTCGACAACCGCCAGGTCGACTTGATTGGCCAAGGGTTCGATGCAGCGATTGGCGGTGGTTTTGAACTGCCGCCGGGGGTGGTGGCGCGCAAGCTGACCCCTGCGCACCGGGTGTTGGTGGCGGCGCCGGTGTACCTTGAGCGGCATACGCCGATTGCAGACCCAGAGGTGCTGCAACGCCACGACGGCATCCTGATCCGCTCACCGCAGACCGGGCGGGTGCGTTCGTGGCCGTTGACCAGCCGCTGGCAGGTGCAACAGCCGTTGCAGCTGCGTCAGGCGATGACCATGAGCGATTCGGATGCGGCGTGCGCGGTGGCCGAGCAGGGGCTGGGGATTGCCTTGGTGAGCCTGCCGTTTGCCGTGCCCTACCTGCAGGGCGGGCGGCTGCGTCGGGTGTTGCCGGACTGGTATGTGGACGACGGGCACATCAGCCTGTATTTCGCCGAGCACAAGCTGTTGCCGGGCAAGACCCGGGCGTTTATCGATTTTGTGGTGGAGAAGTTTGCCGAGCAGGGGTTGGCGGGGCGGTTTGATGCCTTGCAGACGTTGTAAAGGCCCTTTCAGGTAATATCAATGATGAACAGAACCTGTGCCCCAAGGCACACCTCGTCATCAATCTTTTTGCCCATCAGTTGCTGCCCCAGCGGCGAACGCGGGGTAATCACTGTTACCAACTCATCTCCTTCGCCAATCTTCAGCCCCGCCGCTTCAGGCCCAAGGAACAGCTGGCGTTGGCTACCTTCCTCATCCTCCAGTTTCACCAGGTTGCTCACCTGCACCCCGCGTGCGGGGTCATAGTCGCGCAGCAGTAATTGCTGGTAGATCAGCAGCGCCTGGCGAATCTGGGCACTGCGCCGGGCCTGGCCGGTGGCCAGGTATGAGGCTTCCAGGCCCAGGGTGTCGTACTTGTTCTCGGCGATGTTCTCTTCGGCGGTGGCAGCCTCGTAGGCGGTTTGCGCCGCACGGGTCAGCACGTCCAGATCATGCGTGAGGATGGCGACGATCTGCGCCAGCAGGTGGGGCTTGTCCATGGTCAGTAACAGAACTCCAGCACATTGGCCTGGCTTTTGTCGGTAGGGGCGGTGCGGTTCTGCTGCAGCCAGAACTGGCACTTGGGGCTGTTGAGGTTGCGCGGGTTACCTTGGGCAGCTTCGGCGGCCTGTTGCTGTTCCTGCTTGTGCAGGATGTCCTTGTAGCGGTCGAACATCTCGGCCTGGGCATCCGCTGTCGGGGCTGCTGCCGGCGCCGGTGCTGGCGGGTAGACGCTAGGGAGCAGCGCCTGGGCCAACGGCTGCACTTGCTGCGGCCACACCAACAGGGCCAGCCAGGCGCTCGCCACGATGGCCACCGCGCCCAGCCAAAGGCCAAAGGCAACGCACAGGATCAACGGCAACGGCTTGAGGGTGATTTTCAGTTCACGCTGGCGGGGCATGGCAGCCTCCTGGCAAGGTCGGTCGGGGTGCATTGTGGCATGCACTTGGGCATTTTTCCGCGCAGGTGCTTTTGTCGGCGACAATTTATGCGCAGAATTCGTGGTTTTTGCACCGGTACGGGAGGGGCGCATGAAAGCCACCTGGGACATCTTCTGCAGTGTCGTCGACAACTACGGCGATATTGGCGTGACCTGGCGCCTGGCCCGGCAGCTGGTGGCTGAGCACGGCCTGGCGGTGCGCCTGTGGGTGGATGACCTGAACGCTTTCACGCCCATGTGCCCCGGCGCCGATGCCACTGCTACGCAACAGTGGCAGCAGGGTGTGGAAGTGCGCCAATGGCCGGCGGCCTGGTTGCCGGTGGAACCGGCTGATGTGGTGATCGGTGCATTCGCCTGCCAGTTGCCGTCGCCTTATGTGGAGGCCATGCGTGCCTGCGCCACGCCGCCGCTGTGGCTGAACCTGGAATACCTCAGTGCCGAGGACTGGGTGGAAGGCTGCCATGGCTTGCCGTCGCCGCAGCCTAACGGCCTGCGCAAGGTGTTTTTCTTCCCCGGCTTTACCGAGAAGACCGGTGGCCTGCTGCGCGAAGGCTCGCTGCTGGCGCGGCGTGACGTGTTCCTGCAGGGGGCAAGGCGGGCCTTCTTGCAGGGGCTTGGCGTAAACCCCAAAGCAGGGGCGTTGCTGGTTTCGCTGTTCGCCTACGAAAACCCGCAGTTGGGCAATTGGCTTGATGCCCTGGCCACAAGCGAGCAGCCTTGTCACCTGGTGGTGCCGCAGGGACGCGTTGTCGCAGGGCTCAGCCAGTGGCTTGGCGAGCCGACGTTACCCGTGGGCAGCCTGCGCAAACGAGGGGCACTGACGGTGCAGGTGCTGCCTTTCGTCAGCCAGGACGACTACGACCGGCTGCTGTGGAGCTGTGATTTCAACGCGGTGCGCGGCGAAGACTCGTTCGTGCGTGCGCAGTGGGCCGGGCAACCGATGCTGTGGCACATCTACATACAGGACGAAAACGCCCACTGGGAAAAGCTCGAAGCGTTTCTCGGGCATTATCGACGCGGCCTGTCAGAAGCAGCCGATGCCGCCCTGCTGGGCCTATGGCGTGCCTGGAACATGGATCTCGACATGGGCCAGGCCTGGCGGGCGGCCCGTCAGCATTGGCCGGAACTGCAGCAGCATGCCCGCCTTTGGGCTGGGCAACAGGCCGCTCAGCCGGACCTTGCCACAGCGCTAGTACACTTTTGCCGAAATTCGCTATGATACGCGGCCTCGATTTTTATAAATCCATCCAGATTCGGATACTTCGTAATGAAAACTGGTAAAGAACTGAAACCCGGTACCGTCCTGCGGATCGACAACGACCCGTGGCTGGTTCAAAAAGCTGAGTTCACCAAGTCGGGCCGTAACAGCGCGATCATGAAGACCAAGCTGAAGAACCTGCTGACCGGCTACAAGACCGAAACCGTATACGGTGCGGACGACAAGCTGGACGACGTGATCCTGGATCGCAAAGAAGCGACCCTGTCGTTCATCAGCGGTGACTCGTACACCTTCATGGACACCACCGACTACACCATGTACGAACTGAACGCCGAAGACATCGACGCCGTTCTGCCGTACATCGAAGAAGGCATGGAAGACATCTGCGAAGCCGTGTTCTTCGAAGGCCGCCTGGTATCGGTTGAACTGCCGACCACCATCAGCCGTCAGGTTGTCTACACCGAGAACGCTGCTCGCGGCGACACCTCGGGCAAGGTCATGAAGCCTGCCAAACTGAAGAACGGTACCGAGATCCAGGTTGCCGACTTCATCCAGATCGACGAGTGGATCGACATCGACACTCGCGACAACAGCTTCAAAGGCCGCTCCAAGAAGTAATTCTTCTTGTGAAACGCAAAAAACCCGGCCTCGGCCGGGTTTTTTTGTGCCTGTGATTTACACGGTCACGTGCAGGCGTACATCCACGTTGCCGCGGGTAGCGTTGGAGTACGGGCACACCTTGTGCGCTTTTTCCACCAGCCCTTCGGCATCGGCCTGGGCCAGGCCCGGCAGGTTGATGTGCAGGTCGATGTCCAGGCCGAAACCGCCCGGGATCTGGCCGATGCCCACCTTGGCGGTGATCGAGGCATCGGCCGGCAGGGCTTTTTTCTCTTGCCCGGCTACAAATTTGAGGGCGCCGATGAAGCAGGCCGAGTAACCGGCGGCGAACATCTGCTCTGGGTTGGTGCCGTCACCGCCGGCGCCGCCCAGTTCCTTGGGGGTGCTCAGGCTGACGACCAGCTTGCCGTCGCTGGACTTGGATTTGCCGTCGCGCCCACCGGTGGAGGTAGCTTCTGCGATGTACAGCGGAGTGACCTTTTGCATCTTGAGCCTCGCTAATGTGCTGTGCGCTTCCTGTTCGGGGGAGGGCGCGGGTTGGTGTGGGATTTAATTTAGCGCGCAATTAGTTAGCGCGCAAGATAAATCGTCACCGCTCATCCGAACGGCCATTGCACAGCATAGCTTTCAGAGGTTTTTCTGCAGGTTCTCGCGCAGGTTCAGCAGGTCGGCCTGCAGTTGTTGCAGCTGCGCCAGGCTGTACCCACTGGCCTTGAGGATGCACTGAGGCACCTCTTTGGCCTGCTGCTGCAAGGCGCGGCCCTTGTCGGTCAGTTGCACCATTACTACCCGTTCGTCTTCGCGGCTGCGGTTGCGTTGCAACAGGCCTTCGCTTTCAAGGCGCTTTAGCAGCGGGGTCAGTGAGCCCGGGTCGGTGAGCAGGTGTTGGCTGATCTCGCCCACGGTCAGGCCGTCGCGCTCCCACAGCACGAGCATGGCCAGGTACTGTGGGTAGGTCAGGCCCAAGGCCTGCAGCAGCGGTTTGTAGACCTTGGTCATCAGCAACGAGGTGGAGTGCAGGGCAAAGCAGACCTGGTTGTCCAGCAGCAGCTCGTCACAGGAGGCTTGGGTGTCGGCGTTCATGCAGGTCCTTGAAGGCAAAAATGGGGAATTCTGGCTCGCTGATCATTAGTGCGCGCATTACTCGTGCAGTTCACTGCGCAAGGCCAGGTCCCAGGGTGGAACCGGGCTGAAGCGGCTCTTGAGGAATTCGAGCAGCAAACGGCTGCGAGAGTTCGTTTTGTGTTCCAGGCGTAGCGCGTAAATACCGCTGGTTTCGGCTTCGGGCAGGCCGCCATCGCAAAACAACGGGACCAGTTCGCCGCGCAAAAGGTACTCGCTGATCAGCCAGGTGGGCAGGTGGGCAACACCCAGGCCGGCGAGGGCGCCGAACAGCAGGGTTTCGGCATTGTTGGCGGCCATGCGCATGCGCGCGGGGCGATACAGGCGGGTTTGCCCGGCTACGTTGAAGCGCCAGGCGAACGGCGGTGCCAGGCCGTCCCAGTCCAGGCCGTCGTGCCCGGGCAGTTCGCTGGGGCAGGTAGGGATGCCTCGGTTGGCCAGATAAGCCGGGCTGGCGCACGCGATGCGTACCATGTAGGCCAGCGGCGTAGCGACCAGGCGGGTGTCGGCCAGGGGGCCGGCGCGCAGTACCAGGTCGACCTCGCCCAGGTGGCTGCCATGCAGGTCGACGAAGCTGTCGATCAGGCGCAACTGCACGTCCAGGCCAGGGTAGGCCACCAGGAAGTCGGCGATGGCCGGGGCCAAGTGGCGGCGGCCGAACGCGGCGGGGGCATCGATGCGGATCAGCCCTTCTGGGGCGTTGCTCAGCGATACCGCCTCGGCCCGGGCCAGGCGCAGTTCCTCGATGATGCGCCTGGCCCGGTCGGCAAACGCATTGCCCGCAGGGGTGGCACGCACGGCGTGGGTGCTGCGGGTGAACAGGCGGCTGCCCACGGCGGTTTCCAGGTTGTCGATGCGCCGGGCCACGGCAGACGGGGTCAGCGGATGGCGGCGGGCGGCGGCTGAAAAGCTGCCGGTCTCCAGCACATCGAGGAACAGGCTCAGTTGGTCGGTGAGGGCATCGGGGCTCATGGTTGCCTTGCTTTTGCGAAATGCGCACAGCCATTGTGCGCTGCTGTGCGTTTCCCTGCCAGCCCGCAATCGTTAGCATGCTCGCAATATCTGTATAGGCGGACGAGGCCCTGATGATCGAGTGGTTGTTGTATATCGTGCTGGGCGCTGCCCTGGGCACCATGGGGGGGCTGTTCGGCATTGGTGGCGGGCTGATCGCGATTCCGGCGCTGGGCGTGCTGTTCGGCCTGGACCAGCAACTGGCGCAGGGTACGGCGCTGGTGATGGTGGTGCCGAACGTGTTGCTGGCGCTGTGGCGGTACCACCAGCGCAACCGCATCGAACTGCGCCATGCCGTGCCGCTGTCGGCGTGCAGCTTCCTGTTTGCCTGGCTGGGGTCGATCTGGGCCGTGGGGCTGGATGCGCATTCCATGCGCCTGGGTTTTGTCGGCTTTCTGGTAGCGCTGGCGGTGTGGAACGTGGCCCGGATGTTCATGAAAGTGTCACCGCCGAGTGCCGAACTGCGCTATGCCTGGCCGTGGCTGGGCGTGCTGGGCAGTTTTGCCGGCACCATGGGCGGGTTGTTCGGGGTGGGGGGGGCCGTGGTGGCTACGCCAATCCTGACCAGTGTGTTTGGCACCACCCAGGTGGTGGCGCAGGGGTTGTCGCTGGCGTTGGCGGCGCCGAGCACCTTGGTGACGTTGGTTACGTATGGCGTGCACCATAGCGTTGACTGGGGCGTGGGGCTTCCACTGGCGGTGGGCGGTTTGCTCAGCATCAGCTGGGGGGTGAAGTTGGCCCATGCGCTGCCCGAGAAGGTATTGCGGGCGATGTTCTGTGTGTTTTTGGTGGTGTGTGCGGTGATGCTCGGGTTTGAACTTTGAGATTGTGGGGCCGCAAAACGGCCCCCAATTACTTGAACCCTTCAACGATGTAGTCGGCCATGCAGTCGGTGATGGGTGACTGGGTCTGGGTGTTGCGCAACAGCATCACATTGGCCATGGGCAACTGCGGCAGCCCGTCCTGTTCGCCCAGGATGCGGATGTTTCCGCCAATCAGACTCTGTAATTGCGCCGTCACCGCCAAGCCTGCCGTGACAATGGCAAAGATCGCCGCCAGGCTGGGGCTGGTATAGGCAATGCGGTAGTCGATGCCCTGTGCTTCCAGTGCATTGCACGTCCAGGCCCGGCAGAAACAGTCGGTATTGAACAGCGCCACTGGCATCGGCCGCTGCTCTTGCGGGCAAAAGCCTTCGGCGGCGGCCCACACCAGGCGTTCCTGGCGCAACAACTGGCCAACCTCGTTGCCCGGCTCGCGCGTGACGATGGTAAGGTCCAGGTCCTGGCGCAGCATCAGCTGTTTGGACGAGTCGCAATGCACTTCTACCTGTACCAGAGGGTAGGCCTGGGCAAAGCTCGACAGAATGGTCGGCAAAAAGCGCATGGCGTAGTCGTCTGGCGTGCCGATACGCACCAGCCCGACCATGTGCGGCATGCGCAAGGTATTGAACACCTCGCCATGCAGCTTGAGGATGCGCCGGGCATAGCCCAGCAACACCTGGCCTTCAGCGGTGAGCCTGACCTGGCGGCCGTCACGCTCGAACAGCTGGCGCTGCAGAATGTCTTCTTCCAGGCGTTTCATCTGCATGCTCACCGCCGACTGGGTGCGGTTGACCACTTCGCCAGCGCGCGTGAAACCGCCTTGCTCGGCAATGGCGACGAAGGTGCGCAGCACGTCCGCATCGAGGCTCTGGTACTGGGACATTGCATCAATCTCCGAGATGCATGGCATCAGAAACATTCGTTGGATTGATCTTAAGCCCGGCGCGAGACTGAGGCCATCCAACACGGAGGGCTTCACGATGAAAGGTCATGTCAGCAGCATCCAGCAACCTGCTTTCTCCCTGAACCATCTGTGGCATGCGGCCCTGCAGCGGCCGGTGCGCTGGCTGGAGTTGTACCGCCAGCGGCGAGAACTGGCCGCCCTCAGCGATGCTACCTTGCAGGACCTGGGGCTGAGCCGGGCGGATGTCCAGCAAGAGGCCGAGCGGCCTTTCTGGGATGATCCGTTGAGAAAGTGAGTTTGGGCTGGGGGGCTTGTCTTTAGCTTTTCAGCGCCTTTGAGATCGAGCGCCGCGCGGGCGGCGCTCGATCTCACAGGCGGCACAAACCCCAAGGCATGCGCCCCAGCCTCACCGCCGTACTTGCTTCAACGTCTCGGCAATCAAAAATGCCAGCTCCAGCGACTGATCGGCATTCATCCGTGGGTCACAATGGGTGTGATAGCGGTCAGACAACGCATCTTCAGTGATCGGCCGGGCGCCGCCGATGCATTCGGTGACGTTCTGCCCGGTCATCTCGATATGGATGCCGCCAGCATGGCTGCCCTCGGCCTGGTGTACCTGGAAGAACTGCTTCACTTCATCCAGGATCTGCGCAAAGTCGCGGGTCTTGTAGCCGGTGCTGGCCTTGATGGTATTGCCGTGCATCGGGTCCGAGCTCCACAGCACCTTTCGCCCCTCGCGTTCGACGGTGCGGATCAGCCCCGGCAGGTGGTCGCCAACCTTGCTCGCCCCCATGCGCACGATCAGGTTCAGGCGCCCGGGGTCATTGGCCGGGTTGAGCGTGTCGATCAGGCGTATCAGCTCTTCAGGGTTCATGCTGGGGCCGACCTTGACCCCGATCGGGTTGTGCACCCCACGCAGGAACTCCACATGGGCACCGTCCAGTTGGCGGGTGCGGTCGCCTATCCACAGCATGTGCGCCGAGCAGTCGTAGTAGTCGCCGGTCAGGCTGTCCTGGCGCACGAAGGCTTCTTCATAGTTCAGCAGCAGTGCTTCGTGGGCAGTGAAGAAGCTGGTTTCACGCAGTTGCGGCGCGCTGTCCAGGCCACAGGCGCGCATGAACGCCAGGGTTTCGTCAATGCGGTTGGCCAGCTGGTGGTACTTGTCGGCCAGCGCCGAGTTGGCAATGAAGTCCAGGTTCCACTTGTGCACCTGGTGCAGGTCGGCAAAGCCGCCCTGGGCAAAGGCGCGCAGCAGGTTGAGGCTGGCGGTGGCCTGGTGGTAGGCCTGCAGCAGGCGATCCGGGTCGGGGATGCGGCTTTTGGCATCAAAACCGATGCCGTTGACGATGTCGCCACGGTAGGCGGGCAGGGTGATGTCGCCGATGGTTTCATCGCCCGAGGAACGTGGCTTGGCAAACTGGCCGGCCATGCGGCCTACCTTGACCACCGGGCAGCCGGCGGCAAAGGTCATCACGATTGCCATTTGCAGCAGCACCTTGAAGGTGTCGCGGATTTTCGCCGCCGAGAACTCGGCGAAGCTCTCGGCGCAGTCGCCCCCCTGCAGCAGGAAGGCGCGCCCTTCGGTCACCTCGGCAAACTGGCGGCGCAGCTCGCGTGCCTCGCCCGCGAACACCAGCGGCGGGTAGCTGGCCAGGGTTTGTTCAACCTTCAGCAAATGCGCCGCGTCGGGGTAGGTCGGTTGCTGCTGGATCGGCAGGGCGCGCCAGCTGTCAGGGCTCCACGGTTGGTTCATCTCGGGCTCGGTCTTGTCGGTTGTAGGCTATGGGCCATGGTAACAGTTGGCGCTGCGCTTGTTGCATCGAGGGTGTTGACGGACAATGCGCGTTTTTGCGCGGGCGGGTGGTAAGCATGACGGCGGAACGGGAAGAGCGGCTGCTGGCACGGGTAGAGGACGCGTTTGGCGTCATCAGCGTGTACGAAGTAGACGACTACCGCTTTCTGGAATTCGGCGATGCCATCGAGCAAAGCTGTGTGTTCACGGCCGACCCGAGTTGGCTGGAGTACGACTACACACGCGCCATGCTGGTGGGGGCGCTGTGCCACGAGCAGCCCGAGAGTGCGCTGTTTCTTGGCCTGGGGGCCGGCACGCTGACCCAGGCCTGCATGAAGTTCCTGCCGCTGGAAGACATCGAAGCCATCGAACTGCGACCGGACGTGCCACGCCTGGCCATGGAGTACCTGGGGCTGGATGACGACCCTCGGCTGTATGTGCGTATCGGCGATGCCCTGGAGTTGCTGCCCACGGCGGAGAAGGCCGACCTGCTGTTCGTCGACCTGTACACCGACCACGGGCCGGGCGTGGGGCACCTGGCGTGGAACTTCCTGGAGAACTGCCAGCAGCAGTTGAACCCGGGCGGTTGGCTGGTGATCAACCAGTGGGCCACCGATGACGGCAAGCCGCTGGGTGCGGCGTTGCTGCGTGGGTTGTACCACCGGCATTACTGGGAGCTGCCGGTGAAGGAAGGCAATGTGATCTTGCTGGTGCCGGCTGATCTGGAACAATCGCTGGACCTGGAAGGCTTGCGGGCGCGTGCCGAAGCGCTGGCACCTCGGTTGGGGTATAGCCTTGAGGGGTTGATCCGCGAGATTCGGCCGGCTACCTGAATGCCTGGCACGGTCAGTGTAGGAGCGGCCGCGTCAGCCTTGAAAGAATTATCGATTCAGCTTGATGCAATTGATGGCCCGACAATGGCCTTTCACCGCGAAAATATTCCTCACGTCCCCGCACGATTTCGGGTATAGTACGCGCCGGTCTTTTAGCGGACCTCAAAATCAGGTGGTGCAAATCCTCCGAGTCCAGCTTCGGCTGCACGTCCGCTAGGCGGACCTTCCCACGTTTTCTTTTTCAATCGTTTTCGCAAATCCCCGCCGCCAAAGCTGCCTGGGTGACCTGACGGTCTTTCAAGGCATGTGCAGCTTTGGAGCATGGGTCTTTGCGGATGCACCTAGAGGCAGACCCATGACCCAGGAAACCGGCGGCTTCGCCGCTCTCGATCTTAATCCGAATATTGTTGCTGCCGTTCTGGCGACCGGCTACGAAGAGCCGTCCGCCATTCAGCAACAATCGATCCCGATCATCCTCGCCGGTCACGACATGATCGGCCAGGCGCAGACGGGCACCGGCAAGACCGCTGCCTTCGCCCTGCCGATCCTCAACAAGATCGATGTGAGCAAGCGCGAACCGCAAGCCCTGATCCTGGCGCCAACCCGTGAGTTGGCGCTGCAAGTTGCTACCGCTTTCGAAACTTACGCCAAGCAGATGCCAGGCGTGAACGTGGTTGCCGTGTACGGTGGTGCCCCGATGGGCCCACAGCTGCGTGCAATCCGCAACGGCGCGCAAATCGTGGTGGCCACCCCGGGCCGCCTGTGCGACCACCTGCGTCGTGACGAAAAAGTCCTGTCGACCGTGCAGTACCTGGTGCTGGACGAAGCCGACGAGATGCTGAAGCTGGGCTTCATGGACGACCTCGAAGTGATCTTCGACGCAATCCCGGCTACCCGTCAGACCGTGCTGTTCTCCGCAACCCTGCCTTCGTCGATCCGTTCGATCGCCGAGCGCCACCTGCGTGAGCCCAAGCACGTCAAGATCCAGAGCAAGACCCAGACCGTTACCGCGATCGAGCAGGCTCACCTGATGGTCCACGCCGACCAGAAGATCCCGGCTGTGCTGCGTCTGCTGGAAGTGGAAGAGTTCGACGCGCTGATCGCCTTCGTGCGCACCAAGCAAGCCACCCTGGACCTGGCCGCCGCGCTGGAAGCCAAAGGCTACAAGGCTGCCGCGCTGAACGGCGACATCGCCCAGAACCAGCGTGAGCGCGTGATCGACTCGCTCAAGGATGGCCGCCTGGACATCGTCGTCGCCACCGACGTCGCCGCCCGTGGCCTGGACGTACCGCGCATCACTCACGTATTCAACGTTGACATGCCGTACGACCCGGAGTCCTACGTACACCGTATCGGCCGTACCGGCCGTGCCGGTCGCGATGGCCGTGCGCTGCTGCTGGTCACCCCGCGTGAGCGCCGCATGCTGCAGGTGATCGAGCGTGTTACCGGTCAGAAGGTAGCCGAAGCCCGCCTGCCGAATGCCCAGGCCGTGCTGGATGCCCGCATCAAGAAGCTGACTTCGAGCCTGGCGCCGCTGGTAGCCGAAGCCGAAGCCACCCACGGCGACCTGTTCGACCGCCTGACCACCGACCTGGGTTGCAGTGCCCGTGCCCTGGCTTCGGCCCTGCTGCGCAAGGCCACCAATGGCCAGGCGCTGGATCTGGCGGCGGTAGAGCGTGAGCAGCCGCTGGTGCCTAGCTTTGCCCCGCGTGGCGAGCGTACCGAGCGTGGTGAGCGTGGCGAGCGCCCAGACCGTGGCGACCGTGAGCGCCGTGCGCCAATGCCGCTGGCCGAAGGCCGTGTGCGTTGCCGTACTGCCTTGGGTGCCCGTGACGGCATCGCTGCCAAGAACCTGCTGGGTGCGATCCTCAACGAAGGTGGCCTGGCCCGTGACGCCATCGGTCGCATCCAGGTGCGCGACAGCTTCAGCCTGGTCGAGCTGCCGGAAGATGGCCTGGAGAAGCTGCTGTCCAAGCTCAAGGACACCCGCGTGGCTGGTAAGCAGCTGAAGCTGCGTCGCTACCGCGAGGATTGATCCTGGCGCAATGAAAAAATCCCCGGCCTTGGCTGGGGATTTTTTTGCCTGTGGGATTTTGGGGCGCCAAGCGCTCCTGGCTATCGTCAGTCGAACCGATAAATGTCCATCCCCAAAGCCCCTAAGGTAAACCCTTGGTGCACCACCCCAAACCTGTCCCCAGCTCCAAGGGCAAAAAACAGCGGCAGCAAATGCTCATCACTGGGATGGTTGCGCACCGCATACGGCGCTTGCTGCCGGTAATCCAGCAGCGCCGCCCGGTCATCCGCCTGCAACCGCTCCACCACCCAGTCCCTGAACGCCAGTGCCCAAGGCTCGATCACATCCGGCCCGGCGTGCCAGTCCAGCTCGCCCAGGTTATGGGTGATACTGCCCGAGCCAATCAGCAGAATACCTTCACGGCGCAGCCCCGCCAGCGCCTGGCCCACCTTCAATTGCAGCACCGGCCCCATGCGGCTGGGCAGCGATACCTGCACCACCGGAATGCTCGCATCCGGGTACATCAGCGACAGCGGCACCCAGGCGCCGTGGTCGAACGGCCGTTGCGCATCCAGCCGGGCCGGCAGGCCGGCATTCGTGAGTCGTTCGCTTACCTTGGCAGCCAGCGCAGGCTCGCCCGGCGCGGGGTACTGCACGGCGTACAACGCCGGCGGGAAGCCGTAGAAGTCATGCCAGGTTTCGGGTTGCGCGCTGCTGGTCACCAGCAGTTCAGGGCTTTCCCAGTGCGCCGACACCACCACGATGGCCTTCGGCCTTGGCAGGCTGTTGGCCAGCCCGGCCAGGGCCGGCCCGCTGGCACCCGGGTGCAGGGCGAGCATGGGGGAACCATGGGAGATGAACAGGCTGGGCAGCATGGCGAGGTCCTGAGGGTTAAGATGCACTCATCTTCGATCAGAAACTGATCGATATCCATCGCAAGTTTTACGCGTTTTCTATCGGTTTACTCGATAAACAAGGAGCAACCATGGAGCCAGCGTTCTGGCAAAAACGGTGGGCCGACAACCAGATCGGCTTCCACCAGGGGCAGGTCAATCCGTACCTGCAAGCGCACTGGCCAGCACTGGGCCTGGCGCCAGGCAGCCGCGTGCTGGTGCCGCTGTGCGGCAAAAGCCTGGACCTGGCCTGGCTGGCGGGGCAGGGGTACCACGTGTTGGGCGTGGAACTGTCGCGGCGGGCGGTGGAGGGCTTCTTCCGTGAGCATGGGCTTGAAGCCGAGGTGCGTCAGCAAGGCGCATTCGAGGTATGGCGCCAGGGTAACGTCGAACTGTGGTGTGGCGATTTCTTCGCGTTGCGCGCGCAGGACATTGGCGACTGCGTGGGGCTTTATGATCGGGCGGCGCTGATTGCGCTGCCGCTGCAGATGCGTGCGAAGTACATGGAGGCGTTGTCGGCGTTGTTGCCGGTGAGGTGTCAGGGGCTGTTGGTGACGCTGAATTATGACCAGGCGCTGCTGGATGGGCCGCCGTTTTCGGTGGGGGATGAAGAGGTGCGGCAGGGGTTGGTCGGGTGGCAGGTGGATGAGCTGGAAGTTGTAGAGCTTATTCAGGAAAGCCCGAAGTTTTCGCAGGCCGGGGCTTCCAGCCTGTTGGAGCGGGTGTATCGGGTCCGCCGGTGACGCACGCATGAAAAAGGGCGACCGAAGTCGCCCTTTTTGCATTGCCAAGTGGATCAACCGCGACGGCGCAGGGCCTCGATACGGTCTTCCAGCGGCGGGTGGCTCATCAGCAGCCCGGCCAGGCCGTGCTTCAGGCCGCCGTTGATGCCGAAGGCCTTCATGGTGTCAGGCATGTGCACCGGCAGACCTTGCTCTACGCGCAGGCGCTGCAGGGCGCCGATCATCGCTGCGGTACCGGCCAGCTGCGCACCGGCCTCGTCGGCGCGGTATTCGCGGCGGCGCGAGAACCACATCACGATCATGCTGGCCAGGATGCCCAGGATCAGCTCGGCAACGATGGTTGCCACGTAGTAGGCAATGCCTTGGCCTTCTTCGTTCTTGAAAATGACCTTGTCGACGAAGTTGCCGATGATGCGTGCGAAGAACATCACGAAGGTGTTCACCACGCCCTGCACCAGCGCCAGGGTGACCATGTCGCCGTTGGCCACGTGGCCGATTTCGTGGGCCAACACCGCACGCACTTCATCGGGCGAGAAACGCTCCAGCAGGCCCTGGGACACGGCCACCAGCGCGTCGTTGCGGTTCCAGCCGGTGGCGAAGGCGTTGGCCTCGTACGCCGGGAAAATACCCACCTCGGGCATTTTGATGCCCGCTTCACGGGACAGCTCTTCGACCGTTTGCAGCAGCCACTGCTCGTGGCGGGTGCGCGGCTGGCTGATGATCTGGGTGCCGGTGCTCATCTTCGCCATCCACTTGGAGATGAAGAGCGAGACCAGGGAGCCGGCAAAGCCGAACACGGCGCAGAACACCAGCAGGCTGCTGAGGTTCAGGTCGACCCCGTTGGCGGCCATGAACCCGTTGAAACCGAACAGGCTCAGGGTAATGCTTGCAACCAGCACCACCGCGAGGTTGGTGGCCACAAACAACAGAATGCGCATCATGGTTGTTACGTTCTCCTGACGGATGAATTGTCGCTTACTGCGGGGTATATAAGGGGCCTGCCGCGCCGATTCAATCGGGCGACTATTTCAAACTGTGTACGGCGGAGTATGGCAGAGGATGGCGCGGGGGCTGTGGGATAGAGCGTTGCAGGATGTAAGAAACATCCTGTGAGATTGCAAGGGGCTGCTGTGCAGCCCATCGCCGGCAAGCCAGCTCCCACAGGATTGGCGCAGATTTCAAACCTTGTGTGTACCTGTGGGAGCGGGCTTGCCCGCGAAGAGGCCATCACTTATTGCGAATAAGTCCGCAGGAAATTCCCGATCCGCCCAATCGCCGCTTCCAGGTCATCCACACGCGGCAAGGTCACCACGCGGAAGTGGTCCGGCCACGGCCAGTTGAACGCCGTACCCTGCACGATCAGCAGCTTTTCCGACAGCAGCAGATCAAGCGCGAACTTCTCGTCGTTGAGAATCGGGCACACTTTCGGGTCGATACGCGGGAACGCATACAGCGCACCCATCGGCTTCACGCAGCTCACGCCCGGGATGTCGTTGAGCAGTTCATAGGTGCGGTTGCGCTGCTCCAGCAAACGGCCTGGCGGCAGCACCAGGTCGTTGATGCTCTGGTAACCGCCCAGCGCGGTCTGGATGGCATGCTGGGCCGGCACGTTGGCGCACAGGCGCATGTTGGCCAGCATGTCGATGCCTTCGATGTAGCTTTGTGCGTGGTGCTTGGGCCCGGAGATGATCAGCCAGCCGGAGCGGAAGCCCGCCACCCGGTACGACTTGGACAGGCCGTTGAAGGTCAGGCACAGCAGGTCTGGGGCCAGCGAGGCGGTGCTGATGTGCACGGCTTCGTCGTACAGGATCTTGTCGTAGATCTCGTCGGAGAACACCACCAGGTTGTGCTGGCGGGCCAGCTCCAGCATGCCCTGCAGCAGCGCTTTGGAGTACACCGCGCCGGTCGGGTTGTTCGGGTTGATGATCACCAGGGCCTTGGTGTTCGGGGTGATCTTGGCCTTGATGTCTTCAAGGTCGGGGAACCAGTCGGCCTGCTCGTCGCACAGGTAGTGCACCGGCTTGCCGCCGGCCAGGCTTACGGCGGCGGTCCACAGCGGGTAGTCGGGGGCCGGGATCAGCACTTCGTCGCCGTTGTTCAGCAGCGCCTGCATCGACATGACAATCAGCTCGGACACGCCGTTACCGAGGTAGATGTCCTCGATGGTGACGCCTTCGATTTCCTTTTGCTGGCAGTACTGCATCACCGCCTTGCGCGCGCTGAACAGGCCCTTGGAGTCGCTGTAGCCTTGCGCGGTGGGTAGGTTGCGGATGACATCCTGAAGGATTTCATCGGGCGCCTCGAAGCCAAACGGCGCTGGGTTGCCGATGTTCAGCTTGAGGATGCGGTGGCCTTCCTCTTCCAGGCGTTTGGCGTGCTTGAGCACTGGGCCGCGAATGTCGTAGCAGACATTGGCGAGCTTGTTCGATTTGCTGAACTGCATGATGGGATCCCGATATGAGAAAACACGCCACCCACGCCGAAAGGTTTGAAACGGCAGGAAGCGGGTGCCAGACTGAACGCCTGGCACACGAAGCCAACTAATATACGTGCCACCCGCGCCCCGGAAAAGACGGTGCGGGGTGAAATTCAGCCTGCCGAGGTTCCTGCATGAAAAAGATCGAAAAAACCCTGGATGAATGGCGCTCGATGCTTGACCCCGAGCAGTACCAGGTATGCCGCCTCAAGGGCACCGAGCGGCCGTTCAGCGGCAAGTACAACAGCGAGCGCCGCGATGGCATCTATCATTGCATCTGCTGCGGCCTGGCGTTGTTCGATGCGCAGACCAAGTTCGATTCCGGCTGCGGTTGGCCAAGCTTTTACGCGCCGATCGAGGACAGCGCGATGATCGAGATCCGTGACACCTCCCACGGCATGATCCGCACCGAAGTTACCTGTGCCCGCTGCGACGCGCACCTGGGCCATGTGTTCCCCGACGGCCCGCCACCGACCGGCCTGCGCTACTGCATCAACTCGGTGTGCATCGACTTGCGCCCACGCGACTGACCGGAGCCCGACCATGGCTGGATCGATGCTGGACATCCCCTGCGTAACCCTGGGCGGCGAGCACAAGAAGCTTGGCGACTTCCCGGGCAAGGCGCTGCTGGTGGTCAATACCGCCAGCCAGTGCGGCTTTACCCCGCAGTACAAAGGCCTTGAGCAACTGTGGCAAGCCTACCGCGCGCGTGGCCTGGTGGTGCTGGGCTTTCCCTGCAACCAGTTCGGCAAGCAGGAACCAGGCGATGCACGGGAAATTGCGCAGTTTTGCGAGCGCAACTTCGGCGTAAGCTTTCCGCTGTTTCGCAAGATCGAGGTCAACGGCCCGGGCGCTCACGCGCTGTTCGTCGAGCTCAAACAACGCGCCCCGGGCATTCTGGGTAGCCAGAAGATCAAGTGGAATTTCACCAAGTTTCTGGTCGACCCGGCCAGCGGCCAGGTCACGCGTTACGCGCCCACCACCAAGCCGCAGGCCCTGGAAGCGGACATCGAGCGTTTGCTCAGCCGTTGAAGGGCACCCAGTGGTCGACCAGGGCCAGTAGCTCTTCGCGGCGGAACGGCTTGGCCAGGTAGTCGCTCATGCCCGCCGCCCGGCAGCGTTCGCGCTCTTCAGGCATGGCGTTGGCGGTGAGCGCAATGATAGGCAGGTGTGGCCAGCGACCGCTCTGGCGAATGCGCCGGCTGGCTTCATAGCCGTCCATGACCGGCATGTTGCAGTCCATCAGTACCAGGTCGAATTCATTCTGCTCCAGCAACTCCAGGGCCTCGGCGCCCTGGGTGGCCAGCTGCACCTGGCAGCCGAGCTTGGCCAGCATGCCTTTGGCCACGAGCTGGTTCACCGGGTTGTCTTCTACCAGCAAAATCCGCGCTCGCCCTTGCTCCAGGCTAATGGCCGGGGTGGCCAGTGGGTGCTCGGGCTCATGGCCTTGCAAGGTGCGGCGCAGCGTCTGGTACAGGGCATTACGTGCCAATGGCCGGGCCAGTTGATGCAAGGGTGCCAAGGCCAGCGACTGCTCGTTGGGCAGGAAGTTGCCGTAGGCGGTTACTAGCAGAATCGGCGTTTTCAGTGCCGGGCGCAGTTCGAACAGGTGGTCCACGTCGTCGGTGATCAGCAGGTCGATCGCTTTGGTGTCCAGCGTGGCGCTGCTGTCATGGCGCTGGTAGGCCAGGCCCCAGGCGGGCAGCAGGTTCTGCAGCAGTTCATTAAGCCCGCTACCGGCCGCGCTTAGCGCGGCCACGCGGCCATGTAGCGGTGTCGGCGGGATGGCTTCGGTGTGCACCGGCAGTGGCAGCTCGGCCGTGAAGCAGCTGCCGAAGCCCGGCTCGGAGCGAATGTGCAGGTGGCCTTGCATGGCCTTGCACAGGTTGCGTGTCAGCGCCAGGCCCAGGCCGGTGCCACCGTACTGGCGGGTGATGCCGGCACCGGCCTGGGTGAACGGCTGGAAGATCCGCGCCTGGGCTTCTTCGGGGATGCCAATGCCGGTATCACGTACCTCCAGGCGCACGCCGCCGACGATCGTCACCAGGCGTATGTCGACACGGCCGAAGCGGGTGAACTTGAGCGCGTTGGACAGCAGGTTGCTGACGATCTGCCGTACCCGCGTGGGGTCGCCAAGCACGCTGCTGGGGAAGTCGCGGGCGATCAGGCAGGTCAGCTCCACACTTTGCGCGGTGTTCTGCGACAGCAGGTTGGCGGTGTCTTCCACCATCGAGCCCATGTCGAACGCAATGCGCTCCAGTTCCAGCTGGCCGGCATCGAACTTGGACAGGTCGAGGATATCGTTCAGCAGTTCCACCAGCACCTTGCCCGAGTCGTGGGCAATCGCCAGTTGCTGGCGTTGCTCGCTGGGCAACGGGTTGTCCAGCGCCAGGGCGATCATGCCGAGCATGCCATTGAGCGGGGTGCGGATTTCGTGGCTCATGTTGGCCAGGAAGGCGGCGCGCGCCTGGGCCATGTCCAGCGCGCGGCTGCGGGCCTGTTCCAGCTCCTGGTTGGACAGGCTCAGGCTGCTGTTGCTGGCTTTCAGCTCGTTGGTGCGTGCCGAGACGATGTCTTCCAGCTCGTTCAGGTACTGGGTCAGGCGGTTTTCCGCGGTGCGCCGTTGTTCGATCTCGGTGGCCATGCTGACGAACTGCTGGTTGGCGACCTTCACCAGCACGCCGATTTCGTCGTGTTCGTGCCCGTGTGGGCATTCAAGGCGGGTTTGCCGGGGTTTGCGCGGGTCGCTGCCGCTGAGTGCGCCGATCACTGTCACCAGTGGCTTGGTCAGCATCATGTAGAACAACGCCAGCAGGATGCCGGTCAGCACCAGGCTGCGGGCAAAGCCGTTGAACAGGGTGATGCCGGCGCGGTCGAGGAAGCGGCTGCCGAAGGCGTAGGTGTCGACGTCCAGGTACAGGGTGCCGAGGTATTCGTCGGGCATGTGGGTGAGGTACAGGCGTTCCTTGAACTGGCGTTGTTCGCCGAACAGAAAGTCGCTCAGTGGCCGGTAGCGGTCCTCCAGCCTGGGCCGCTCGACGTCGGCCAGTACCGTTTCGTTGTTGTCGATCAGCCGCGCGCGGACGACGGCGGGCGACTGCAGCAGGCCACGGGTCAGCTCCAGCGCCAGTTCCGCGTCGATGTTGTAGGCGATGCGCGAGGCCGGGTTATGGCTGATTTGCAGCAACGCGCGCACTTCGCGGTTGATGGACGCGTCTTCGCTGGCATAATCGATGCCGATCTGGATGAGACTGAGCAATGTTCCCAGGATGAAGCCGACCAGGACTGTCAACCGGGCTTGCTTGTATGACAGGCGATTGGTGAACTTGATATCCATGAGTCCCGAGCCGGTTTCACGTCCCTTGCGCTGCGCAAGCATAGCCGAATAGCCCCGGCAGCTGGCGGGCCTGTCACACATTCAGCTGGAAATCTCACCTGTCTTGTTAGGAGTCGTCATGGACGCTCGCTTGATTGCTTTCCTGGACCGCGCCGAATCGGTACTGGCGCGCCTCGAACCCTTGCTGCCGGCACAACGCCCGAATATTGACTGGGGCGTCACCCTGGCCGCCCGCTGGCAGCGCGATGGCCGCAGCGGCTACCTGCTGCCGCTGGACGTCAGCCTGGACATCCGCCTGACCGACCTGATCGGTGTCGACAAACAGCGCGACCAGCTGGGCCGCAACACCCACCAGTTCATCAATGGTCTGCCGGCCAACCACGCATTGCTGTGGGGCTCGCGTGGTACCGGCAAGTCGTCGCTGGTGCGTGCCTTGCTGGCCGAACATGCCGGCGCCGGCCTGCGCCTGATCGAAATCGAACGCGACCACCTGGCCGACCTGCCACGGGTGGTCGAGCAGCTGCAGAAGCTGCCGCAACGCTTCATCCTGTTCTGCGACGACCTGTCGTTCGAAGCGGGGGAGGGCGACTACCGGGTGCTTAAAAGCGTGCTTGACGGCTCGCTGGAACAGGCCCCGGACAACGTGCTGCTGTACGCCACCTCCAACCGTCGACACCTGGTGCCGGAGAAAGAGAGCGACAACGAGAACTGGAAGCGCGTGGATGGCGAGCTGCACCCCAGCGAAGCCGTGGAAGACAAGATAGCCCTGTCTGACCGCTTTGGCCTATGGCTGTCGTTCTACCCGTTTACCCAAGACCACTTCCTGAATGTGGTCGAGCACTGGATCGGCCAGCTGGCACGCTCTGCGGGCCTGGCCTGGCAGCGTACCGAAGAACTCGACATCCTCGCCGTGCGCTGGGCCACCGGCCGCGGTAACCGTAATGGCCGATGTGCCTATCAGTTCGCCCGCTACTGGGTCGGGCTGCAATTGCTGGAGCAAAAGTAATGATCGACCTCAATGCCAGTGGCGCAGGCCTCGACGGCTACAACCTGCTGGCGGCGCAAGTGCAGGCGCTGTTTGCCGACGAGCGTGACTTCATCGCCAATGCCGCGCAGTTTTCGGCGTTTCTGTATAACCAGGTGGACGACCTGAACTGGGCGGGGTTCTACCTCAACCGCAACGAAGAGCTGGTGCTGGGCCCGTTCCAGGGCCAGGTGGCGTGCGTGCGCATTCCGTTCAGCAAGGGCGTGTGCGGGGCGGCGGCGGCCACCCGGAAAACCCAGCGCGTGGAGGATGTGCATGCGTTCCCCGGGCACATTGCCTGTGACAGCGCGTCCAACAGCGAACTGGTGATCCCGTTGGTGAAGGAAGGCAGGTTGATCGGGGTGCTGGACCTGGACAGCCCGAAGGTTGGGCGGTTCAGTGAAGCGGATCAGGCGGGGCTGGAGCGGTTGGCGGCGATCTTTCTTGAGCTGACTGACTGCTGATTGTTGCTTTGCCTGTGCCGGCCTCTTCGCGGGGTTACCTGCGAAGAGGCCGGCACAGGTTAACGCATCAGTCGTATATCACCTTCTTCTTCCAGGTCTCTTCCTCATCGGTCTTGAGCCCGTCTGTCAGTGCGTTGTGCTCATCGTCCGCCGGTGCCATGCGGTCCAGCACCTGGGCGTTGGCCCGGGCCAGCAGCTTCTCCAGGTACGTCAACTGCTCTTCATACACCTTCGGCTCCGGCTGCTTGCGCAGGTATTGCACGCCGCGCTCGAACGCCAGGCGCGCCTGGCCCGGCTGGTTCTTTTGCAGGGCCTGCTGGCCAAGGTTGTTGAAGAACTCGATATGCAACAGCACGAGGATATGGCGGATTTCCTTGACCCAGTGCTTGGCCTCGGGTGCGGGCAAGAAGCCTTCCTGGGCGGCGCGGGTTACCTGGTTGTGCATCGCCTCCAGCAAGAAGCGCACGTCCTTGGCCTTGACCTCGGTGTGGATCGGGTTGGGCGGGTTGTTCACCGGTATCTTGTCGCCCAGGGCAATCAACCCCTCCAGCTCGGCGATGCGCGCCTTCAGCTCGGGATTGTGCTTGTCCACCGCCAGCTGGCGCTGGTTGAGGTTCAGCTCCAGGCGGGTCAGCAGCAATTTGAGGGCCGGGGTCATGAACTGCCCGGGGAAGGTCTCGGTGATTTCGCCACAGCGGCGCAGGCGGTCGGCCAGCTCGATCCTGGTCCGGACGCGTTCGATCTTGCCGTTCTCGACCACATTGTTGAGGTAGCCGATCACGATCAGCAACGCGATGCCCGCCACGATGAGCAGGGTGATCAGAAGTGGTGTCACCTTTAAAGCCTCATGAATAGGTTTGCATTATTGAGTGTAGGAGCGAGCTCGCTCGCGAGAGGCCCTTACAGGAATTCTCTTTTTCTATCGGCAAACGGTGCCATGACTGGATGCTGGCACATTAATGCTGGCTTGACGCCAGAAAATCAACGGCAAACCTTGGAGCACGGCCTGAAACAGGGTCTACGTTGACCGGAAGTCATTGATTTAAATAAATTTCTACAAAGGGGTTGACGCCTCCTCGAACCATCCCTAGAATGCGCGCCACTTGCAGCGTAAAGCACACAGCGAAACGCGGCAGGGAGTGAAAGCAGGCAGTAATGCCAGCAGCGTGTCCCCTTCGTCTAGTGGCCTAGGACACCGCCCTTTCACGGCGGTAACAGGGGTTCGAGTCCCCTAGGGGACGCCAAATTGCGGGAATAGCTCAGTTGGTAGAGCACGACCTTGCCAAGGTCGGGGTCGCGAGTTCGAGTCTCGTTTCCCGCTCCAGTTTCTCCGGCAACGCTTAACAGCGGGGCAGGAAAAGAAAATCCAGGGTGAATCGTGAGGTTCAAGTCTGGTGCACTGAAAAGTGCTGTGTGTCCCCTTCGTCTAGTGGCCTAGGACACCGCCCTTTCACGGCGGTAACAGGGGTTCGAGTCCCCTAGGGGACGCCATTTGCGGGAATAGCTCAGTTGGTAGAGCACGACCTTGCCAAGGTCGGGGTCGCGAGTTCGAGTCTCGTTTCCCGCTCCAGTTTAAATGCTGTGGCGTCTATGCGGTGCAGTGGTGGTGAAGGTCTTCATGGCGCTTCACGCCGTTAGTGGTAAAGCTTCAAATTGCGGGAATAGCTCAGTTGGTAGAGCACGACCTTGCCAAGGTCGGGGTCGCGAGTTCGAGTCTCGTTTCCCGCTCCAAATTTTGATCCACAGACTTCTACTGGGGTCTGTAGGTCATTGAAAAAAGGAGCTTCGGCTCCTTTTTTCATTCCAGCGAGTGCCACGGAAATCCACCCACAGCTACCGTTTTTGAGTGACCAAATAAGGCACAAGAATACGGGTGGGTCGGCTACCGGATAGTTGCTGGGGCTGAGCGGGGACCATGACGAGCATAGGGCCTAAGTCATTACTTAGGAGTCTCGAAATGGCGCTCTCTGATCTGACCGTCCGGCAGGCGAAGACCACCGGAAAACGCTACACCCTCTCCGACAACGACTGCCTGGGCCTGATGGTCTCAGCCGCAGGCGGCAAGTCATGGCAATTCCGCTACTACTGGCTGGGCAAGCAAAAGCGCCTGTGCCTGGGCGGCTATCCTGCTCTCAGCCTGCGCGAGGCCCGGATCGAGCGAGACAAGGCCCAGGCCCTGCTCGCCAGGGGGATCGATCCTCAGGTCGAGCGCGACCAGAAACGGCACGCGGCCAAGCTGGCGGGCGAATACACCTTCAAGACCGTCTTCGATGCCTGGGTCGAGCATCGCCGCAAGGAACTCAAGGAAGGCCGTCAAAGCACGCTGTCGCAGATCCTGCGCATCTTCAACAAGGACGTGTTGCCCACCCTGGGAAGAATGTCGATCTACGACATTCGCCGCCCCCAACTCCTGGGCGTCTTGGCGGCGATCGAGAAACGCAAGGCGTTCACCACCGCCGAGAAGGTCCGCACCTGGTTCAACCAGTTGTTCCGCTATGCCCTGGTCATTGCCGAGGGGTTGGAAGTCAACCCGGCCGCCGACCTGGACGTGGTGGCAGAGCCCAAGCCCCCCGTAGCCCACAATCCCTACCTGCACCTGCCCGAGATGCCCGAGTTCCTCCAGAAGCTCCGGCTCTACAACCCCCGTGGCTGGCAGACCCAGCTTGGCGTCCGGCTGCTGTTCCTGACCGGGGTGCGCACCGGCGAACTGCGATTGGCCGAACCCGAACAGTTCGACCTCGACAGGGGCTTGTGGATCATCCCACCGCAGATCGTCAAGCAGCTCCAGGATGAAATGCGCAAGGCAGGGAAGCGGCCGCAGGATGTGCCCCCCTATATCGTGCCGCTATCCCTGCAGGCCATCGAGATCGTGCGCTATCTCCTGGGGGTGATGCGGCCGGCGCAGAAGTACTTGCTGTCACACCGCAGCGAACTCAAGAAGCGCATCAGCGAGAACACCCTCAACAAGGCCGTGCAGCTCATGGGCTATGAGGGGCGCCTGACCGGCCACGGCATCCGCGGCACTATCTCGACGGCGCTCAACGAGATTGGCTACCCGAAGATTTGGGTGGACGCGCAGCTTTCCCATTCCGACCCCAACAAGGTGAGTTCGTCCTACAACCACGCCAAGTACGTTGAGCCGCGCCGTCGGATGATGCAGGACTGGGCCGATCGGCTCGACCTGCTCGAACAGGGCGAAGTGGAAGCCGCGAGCGCGCATCTGACCATCCGTATCGACGGGGCGCCGGCGATGGCAGAAGTGGAGGAAGCGGTGGATGCGACCCTCGCGATGGCCGAGCCCACTCCTCCCGGCGTCCCGCCCGTCGTGGCCACGCCTATTGTCGTAACCCCGAGCAGCGGCGGCATCACGTTCCAGCGGCTGTCTCAGGTACCGCCGCCTCCGACGCATGCCCCAGAGCCGGAAGTGTCCGCGATCCAGCGCGAGCGCGAGGAAATGCTGACCATCTACGAGTCTCCAAGCAGCTTGCCGGTCCCGCTGTTCGGCAAGCTGGCCGGAAAGTCCAAGGACCAGATCAACCGCGAACTGAAAGCGGGCAAGTTGCTGTCCATCAGTTTGGGCAATCGGGGGCAGCGTGTTCCCGATTGGCAACTGGTGCCGCTCAAGCACAAGCTGGCCCAGGTGCTCATGAACCAGTGCCCGCACGCGGATTCGTGGGATCTGTACCGCATGCTGACCCAGCCGCACCCTGACCTGGGGGACCGCGCGGCCATTGATGCGGTCACGCCGACCAACGTACCGGCGATCATCCAGGTCATCATGGGCGACTACCAGCACTATGCGGATATGCCCGAGGCCATTGCCCCGTACCCCATCCCCGAGGATGTGCGGCAAAGCGTTCGTCGGCTGGTGGATAGCGCAGTAGTTCTAGACGGAGCATAGGGCTCTCAAACCTTGCAGGGGCCTTGCGGCCCCTGCATTACGCTTGCACCGCCTCCACGAGTTCGCTCAGCGTGCGCGGTGCGGGAGCGAAGAACACGGCGCCGGTGTGCGCCGTCGAGAAATCGAGCAGGCGGTCGTGCATGCCTGGCGGATCGCCGAGGAACATGCGCTCCAGCATCTTCTGCGTCACCCACAGATGCCTGGAGTAGCCGATGAAGTAGGTGCCATATTCGCCCTGGCCGGGGCGGCCGAAGGGCATGTTGTCGCGCAGGATGTCGTGCTCGGTGCCGTCGTCGTCCACGATCGTGGCGAGGGTCTTGTGCGATTTCTGGCCGCTCGTCGCGTCGGGCAATTCGACATTGCTGACGATCTCCCGGCCGATGATCCGCTCTTGCTCGTCCTTGGCGAGCCGAGCCCACGGCTGCATTTGGTGCAGATACTTCTGCACCACCAAGTAGCTGCCGCCGGCGAACGCCTGATCTTCACTGCCGACCAGCGTCGAGGCGCCGATGTCGTGCCCGGTCGGGTTGGCCGTGCCATCGACAAAGCCAAGCAGGTCGCGGGAGTCGAAGTAGCGAAAACCGACCACCTCGTCGGCCACCGTCACGCTGCTGCCCAGTTGGTCCAGCAGCAGGCGCTCGAATTCAAAACAGAGGTCCTCGCGTTCGGCACGGATGTGAAAGAACAGGTCGCCGGGCGTGGCAGGCGCGGTGTGCTTGGCACCCTCGATGGGCACGAAGGGCCGTAGTTCCTTCGGGCGCTTCCCGGTCTGGAAACGGTCCCATAGCGCCGATCCCAGTGCAGTGATGCACGACAGCCGGCCGTTGAGATCGCGGAAGCCCACCGTTTTGATCAGGTCGTCCAGCCCGTCCAAGACGCCGGCGACCGCCTGAAGGGCCTCGTGGCCCTCGGCGACCGTCAACGTGAGAAACACCGCCGCGCGCGACAGCGGCGCATCGATGCTTTGCGAGTCAATTGGTACTCGATCCCAACCACTTCCAACCATTCGTGCCTCCAAAGACCATGTTAATTCATCATATTGCCAGAGATGGAAGCGCTATCACTGGCGCGCTAACAGGCGCGTGCCGCTGCAATTACCCGCACGCAGCCTCGGCGAGAGCGGGCTATGGGGTATTCGAGCAAGCCGCCCTGTCCCTGGCAACCAGCATTGCCCTGTGCTCGAACCGCTCAGAAACAACATTGGCTCGTCCGTGGGGTCGCTGCAGGTATGTCACGATCTCGTAGGGGCCGTCTGAAAGCGGTCGCATAGTGATCCCCCACGCATGGGCACGCTCAATGCGCGATTGCGCGGAGAGCCCCACTCCGTAGCCAGCGGTCACCCAAAGCGCCATCATCTCGAACGAAGTCACGTGCTGAATGCTCTGCTGGCTCAACGGAAGAAAGGACAGTCGCTGATCCAGCAGTAGGCAAGCCTCCGCCGGCCAGCGAAACACCGGATAGTCCAGAAGCTCGGCAAGCGTGATCTTCGCCTGGGCAACTAAGGGGGACCCCAGCGGCACTGCAACAGCCACGTTCTCCACCCAGAGCGGTTGGCTTTTCACAGCCGGAGCACCAGCGTTCCGAAGCGTCATTCCAGCGTCGTAGCGGCCTTCCTCAAGGCCCGTCAACAGATCATCGGCTGAGGTCTCAAAGAACGTGATGGTGACTTCTGGTTCCTCCGCGCGCTGTAGGGCAAGAAGCGTTGTGAGGCAAGAGGATGGCACTCCGGGCGCGATAGCAAGCCTGAAATGGGAAAACTGGCTGGTGGCGTCATGCATGAGGGCCCCCAATAAGCGATCTGTCCAGAAAGGCAAACCAGCGTTTCAGGAAAGAGTGAAGTTTAACGTCGTTATCTTTAACGTGGTTAATTGTGGCAGATTGTTTGACGCTTCTGCTAATGCAGAAATCAACAATTCAGCCAGGCCGTCCTTCTGGCACATCGACGTATGAATCCGAGTCGGCGTTAGCCTTCGGACAGGCCGTGCGCGCTGCGCGCGTCGCTCAAGGAGTCGCGCAAGACGAGTTCGCATCTCGGGCAAGCATTTCGCGTTCTCACATGGGTAAGATCGAGCGTGGTGAGCACGTGCCCACGCTTCCGCTCATACTGAAAATTTCTACGGCACTTGGAATAAGCGCGGCTGACCTGATGACGGCGACCGAACGCAATCTGCGTGCCGACACTGATCCCTGAGTGTCTAGCCTGCCAGGCTCCGTCAACCGTCCGAAGAGTCGCGAAGGCGAACGATAAATCGCTCCACCGAAGCCGATAAATTGCCGCCGTCCGGCCGAAGCAGGTAGGTGGTGATCACGGCAGAATCCATCGCCAAGGGGCGGATCACCACATCCGGCCGTTGGGAGATGGGAATCTTGGTCGCCGTCATGAAGCCGATGCCGTAGCCGGCGCCGACCAACGTGAGCATCATGTCCAGCGAGGACACTTCCTCGACAACATTCAGCTTGTGCTCCAACGTGTTGAGCAGCCGCTTGAGTTCGCGGCAATAGCCCTCGCATACCTGCGGGTCGCACAGGACAAGTGGATGGCCTTGAAGTTCTTGAAGTGGCACCTCCTTGTAGGTGAGCAATGAGTGACGAGCTGGCACCGCAATCACCAGCGGGTCGTGCCAGATTGGTTCGGCAGCGATACCGTCGCCGACATCGCCCGTGTGCGCGAACCCGATCATGAAGTCGCCCGAACGCAAGCCACGCACTTGCTCTGCCAGAGGCACTTCTGACAAGCGTATTTCGATCTCCGGCTCCTCGGCGCGGCAACGAGCCAGAAATGCCGACAGCCGTGGATCGATAGCCCCATCTGATACAGCGATGCGCAGGCTACCGCGCAAGCCCGATGCCACAGCCTTGGCATTTTCACGAGCCTGTTCCAGCACTGTGAATAGACGGCGAACATCTTGCAAGAAGACCGCGCCCGCCGCCGTTAGAACTGTTCCTCGTCGGTTTCGGTCGAAGAGCACTACGCCCAACTCGTCCTCAAGTTCCTTGATGGCTCGTGATAGCGGTGGTTGTTCGATATGCAGGCGCTCAGCCGCCCGCGTGAAATGTAGCTCCTCAGCAAGAACTACGAAGCAGCGAAGATGGCGCAGCTCCATAGGCCACCCTCCCGTTCCGACTTATCCAACACTGTGCTATCTCCCTATAGAAGTGACTGCCATTCTGGCGGCGGCGAGTTCGGCCACATCATTGGAAACTTCTGGCTGAATGAGCCAGGGCTGGGTTGACCGTGCGATGGCCCGAGGCAGGCACAACACTAGGCGAGCCTGATCAAGTCCGTGGGGTGATAAGGATCAGACGAAGGCTATCTCCAGCCACGCACGTCAATGGATGCCGTGCATCGTCCCCGTCTGACCCTTGGCCGATTGCGAACCAAGCGCTTGAACACGCTTGCGGTTGATCATCACCTGCGGATTGCTGAGGCTCTGCTCCTGGTCCGAGCCAAGGCAAGTACCCTGGGGCAGACGGCAAATGCCGGCGAAAATATTCGCCGGCTCCAGTTGCTGCCCGGAGACTGGCGGGACCAGAATGCCTCTCACCAGAAAGTGTGAGACATCCTGATGCTTAGCCCGCGCCGGATGCTTAATGCCGCACTGAACCATGCGGGTCGATGACGTACTTGTATGCAGAACCCGCGTCGAACTCTTTGTACGCGGCGGGCGCGTCTTCGAGCTTGATGAACTTAGTGTTCATCATCGGCGAAAGGTAAGGCATGCGATCGTTCAGTATCGCCCGCATTAACGCGTGGTTGTAGTTGGCCGTCGGAGATTGACCAGCCGACATTCGCGGCGACTTGATCCAGGCGTTGGACCATTCCAGATCCATATGGCCTTTCTTGGCTTTCGGGTCTTTCGAGATCGGGTTTGCGCAGTACACACCGACCGTACTGGTCATTCCGCCGAAGCGGACATATTTGAGCATTGCGTTGGTAACAGCGCTCTCCACGATCTTGTCAGCCTCCGCGCCAAACCCGCGGCAGTCCACACCAACATAGTCGATGACGCGATCCACCTCCCTGTGCCCGGTAATGCGTTCGAGATGCTCCTCGATCGGCACGCCGTCGGAAAGGTTGATGGTTTCCACGCCGTGTGGCTTGAGAAGGTCCAGCCGCTCTTGAATGTAATCGGCAACGATGATGGCGCCTGCACCCAGAAGTCTGGCGCAGGCGGCACCCGCTCTGCCGACCGGCCCGGCACCGAAGATCAGGATGTTTTCGCCGACGACGTAGGCCGGCGCGGCTGGCCAGTCTGGGCCAGCGAACCCATGGAAAGCTGTGGGTAATACGTCAGAGAGAAGGGTCAGGTCGCGGATTTTTTCCATGGCGGCATCCTTGTCAGGGAAGCGAAGGAGATTGAAATCCGCATACGGTACGAAGAGATAATCACCTTGCCCCCCCGTCCAGCCACCGAGGTTGAACCCGTAGGCTCCGCAGTCGATTTCGGGGTTGGTGTTCTCGCATACATCGGAGCGCATATGCTTGCAGTTGTAGCAACGCCCACACCCCACATTGAAGGGAACGGAAACGATGTCGCCCTTCTTCACGACTTCGACGTCTGATCCCACTTCGATCACTTCGCCGGTCATTTCATGGCCCATGGTCATTCCCTTGGGAACAGCAAACGAACCGCGATAAATGTGAAGGTCGCTGCCACAGATATTTGTGGTAACTATTTTGAGGATAGCGCCATGGGGTGCGCTTTTCCCTTGAGGGGTTATCAGCTCTGGAAATTTGAAGGTGTTGACCTTCATTTCCAAGGGCTTCTCGAAAGTCACGATTCGGTTACCGGTCGGAGTCATTTCGTCACCTCTGTGCGTTAATGTTTCCATCTTCTAAATCGAAGTGGGAAACGAAATTTACCGCTGTCAAGAAGAACGATCGTGGTACTGCCTAGCCGTTGGCCGCGTCTCCTTCTGCGGTCTTGACAGCATCGGATCAAGCTCAGAAGTGGTCAAACTGGAATAATCTATGTACAGATAGGCACGATCTATCTACGCGGGATCGTCGAGCCGTGCTCGTCTCCTAGCCGGGAGAGGGCAACGATCATCGCTACATCGCGCCTCCTAGCTTGATCTAGGAACAGTCAGCTCGACCCAGCGAGACATGAGGAGGCCGCATGCAGCAGGTACTCCTGTCCCCCGAGTTGCCCCTGGACCTAGTGGCCTTCGATGGGTTGCTCAGCACGTGGCGCCTGTTAGCGGCGCACACGGCATGCCTGCAATCTTCGCCTGGTTGAAGCAATACAGAGTTGCTCTTCAAGACTCGCTATTTCAGGGGGCTTTGAGATGAGTCTGCTTTGGGCTGGAACCGACGATGGATCGATATAACGGATTGAAGAGTGGCGGCGAGTTCGGGGGTGTGCACCATTTCGAGCAATGCACGCGATGACGGTGCCTCGAACGCATTTTTCCCAGCAACGAATCCGACATTTGAGTGCGACATTGGTCCATTGATTGCGATTGCGTGGAGATTTGGAATGTGCGCGAGTTGGCCGGCGAGAGATTGCGGAAGAACTGCCGAATATTTTCCTGTCGCCACGTGTGCCGATAGCACGTCAATTGAATCAGTGCGAATAGTCTGCGCGGTACATTGCATCAGCCTATCTTGAATGGGTTCAGGTACTGCCGAGTTCAGCACGCAGAGTTGTCTATTGAGAACATGGTCCCACGTTGTGCTTCGGGGTTGCTGTGTTCTCGCGGCGTGAAAAAGGAAAATGCGTTCACGGTACAGAAGGTGAGTATCGAAGTCTTCCCCTGGGATATCCTCCAAATGCATGAGTGCGATATCCAAATTGTTTTCTCGAATCGCCTGTAGCAGGGAAGAAGCGCCGGAAACCAGAACTGATTGTTGAAGTAAGGGTGTTTTTTCAGCAAGGGCGATGCTTAATGTGGGCGCTACACCGGCAGTTCCTGGGAGTATCCCTAGCCGGAATTGCCCCTCTATACCTCGCCGTAGTGCGGAGAGTTCTCGCTCCAGCCCTTTGCAGTCGTCATACATCTGCTGAGCCCAAGACAGTACGCGCATCCCTTCAGAAGTGAGGCCGTCATAGCGTCGGCCATGACGCACGATCTCGACACCCATGTCTTCCTCCAATTGCTTAATGCCCGCGGAGAGTGTCGGCTGAGAAACATTGCAGCTTTTGGCCGCGTTGCCAAAATGGCCTTCACGGTGCAAAGCAAGCAAGTATTCAAAGTTTCTTACGATCATATATTTTCTTCTGATAAAGTTGATTAGATTTTATACTTTCACGAAAAACCCTGCGCACGCTTCGATCCGCGTCCAACCTTGGGCACGTAGCTGGCACGCATGAAAGGCTGCCGCGCGCAGTGCCCATACAGTAGGTTCGACTCGTCATCGACGGTCAGCACCACAACGCACGGGACAGCCAATAGCGCGAACACAGGTGCTTTGCGCTGTGGGCGAGTCGTCCTCATGTAGCTTAGCAGTTGGCGCGTTCTGGAAGGGAGTAAGCGTGAGTGGTGAGGCACGCAACCGCAAAAGGCGGTGCTAAGCTCTTGAGCTGTTCGGGTCGTGGCCGTTGAAGCGGGGAGAGAATGGAGCCTGCCATGGCCGTTGTGGCGCAGCTGGGGAAATCCTGAAAAAGACTTCCTGATTTGGCAAAATCCCCGGACACCAATCGCCGAGCTTTTCGATGATGAAACAAATGACCTTCGCCGATGCCGAGTACGCCGGTAAGCGCAAGCAGACCCGCAAGGAGCTGTTCCTGATAGAGATGGATCGGGTCGTACCCTGGGAGGGTTTGATTGCTCTGATCAAACCTCATTACCCAAAGGGCGAAGGGGGCCGTCCAGCCTATCCGCTGATGGCGATGCTGCGGATTCATCTAATGCAGAACTGGTTCGGTTACAGCGATCCGGCGATGGAAGAGGCGCTGTACGAGACGACGATCCTGCGCCAGTTTTCCGGTCTGAGCCTGGAGCGAATCCCGGATGAAACCACCATCCTCAACTTCCGTCGCCTGCTGGAAAAGCATGAGTTGGCCACCGGTATTCTCGGCGTGATCAATGGCTATTTGGGCGACCGTGGCTTGTCACTGCGACAAGGCACCATCGTCGATGCCACTCTGATTCATGCGCCCAGTTCGACCAAGAACAAGGACGGCAAACGCGACCCGGAAATGCATCAGACCAAGAAGGGCAACCAGTATTACTTCGGTGCCAAAGCTCACATTGGTGTCGACGATGAGTCCGGGCTTGTGCACAGCGTGGTGGTCACTGCGGCCAACGTCGCGGACGTAACCCAAGTCGACAAACTGCTGCACGGTGGTGAGAACGTGGTCTGCGCTGATGCGGGCTATACCGGTGTAGAGAAGCGTGAAGAGCATGAGGGGCGCCAAGTCATCTGGCAGATTGCAGCCCGGCGCAGCACTTACAAAAAGCACGGTAACCGCAGCGCGTTATACAAAGCGATACGTAAGATCGAAAGAGCCAAGGCCCAGGTTCGCTCCAAGGTTGAGCATCCATTTCGGGTGATCAAGCGCCAGTTTGGTTATACGAAAGTGCGCTTCCGAGGCTTGGTGAAAAACACTGCTCAGATGGTGACGCTGTTCGCCCTGTCGAACATTTGGATGGCGCGTCGACATTTGCTCTCCAATGCAGGAGAGGTGCGTCCGTGAAGAGTGAAGTGACTGCTGCGAGGTGCTTGCAGCGGCAAAAAAGGCTGAAATAGACGGCAGGTTTGACCGGGATTTGAGCGGCTACCGTTTTTTGAAAGTGTCGATGGCGAAGTAGCCGGAAAACAGGGGCTACTTCAGACCATCCCTAGTACACCATGCCCCCAGCGTTTCCTTAGCTGCGATTGACGGGCATGCCTGGCGGTAGCTCAATAACAGCCATTTATGGATGAAGGAACGAGGGGAATAAGGCAGATGAAGATATTCACGATTGGATTCACTAAGACCTCCGCGCGGTCCTTCTTCACCAAGTTAAGTGCTTCTGGTGCCAAGCGCCTTGTCGATGTTCGCCTGAATAATGTTTCGCAATTGGCCGGGTTCGCTAAACGCGAGGATCTTCGATATTTTTCCGAGGCGTTGTGTGGGATGGAATATGAACATCTACCAGCACTTGCTCCAACCAAAGACATGTTCGAGGAATATAAAATAAAAGGGGGAGATTGGGATATCTACGCCAGTAAATTTCTGGATTTAATGTCGTCCCGAAAGATTGAGTCAATCGATAAAGAAAAGATTGATAACAGTTGCCTGCTTTGCAGCGAAGACAAGCCCCATCACTGCCATCGGAGGCTAGTGGCCGAGTACCTTGCAGGCAAATGGCCGAATGTTGAGATCGTGCATCTTTAGAGGGGCGACGTAGCTCCACGTTTCCAACGCCTCGTCTGGAGGGCTGAGAGAGACAAAGGCGCGTATCGGCGGGAGCCGGCGCCACACATTGGGCGTACAGAGCAACCTCGCCCGCCACGGCTCGATGTCAGCGCTCAACGAGGCGAGTGGCTCCAGGTGCATTGGCAGACGGGCCGCTGGCTGACGTCGTGGCGATCGGCGGATATGCACTGGGAAGCCCGCCCATGTGTTGGGCTATCATGTTGGCGACGCCTACGCCCAGGTGGGGCGCGGCAGGATCGCCGTCATTTACACCCCAGTTTGGTACTGCTATAGGTCTTCTGGAATAGCCGATACATCAGGACAAATTGAAGTAGCTCAATTAGGAGATATCTAATGTCAACCGGTATGTTTATTCTGCACTCCAACTATACGCCGGCGGGGGACCAGCCAGAGGCGATCGCGCGGCTGCTGTCGGACATAGAAGAAGGTGCGACGCACCAGACGCTGAAAGGTATCACCGGCTCAGGTAAGACCTTCACCATGGCCAATGTGATTCATCGTCTGAAGCGGCCCACGTTGATCTTGGCTCCCAACAAGACGTTGACCGCGCAGCTCTATAGTGAAATGAAGCACTTCTTTCCTGAGAATGCGGTCGAGTACTTCGTTTCGTATTACGACTATTTTCAGCCCGAGATCTATATGCCGGGCACCGATCGTTTCATACCGAAGGACTCGGCCATCAATGACCACCTTGAGCGCCTGCGCCTGTCCACGACCAAATCCTTGATTGAGCGTCGTGACGTGATCGTCGTCGCTTCGGTGTCTTCAATCTACGGCCTGGGTGATCCAGATGCATATCGAGCGCTACAGATCGCTCTGTCCCCTGGGGTCAAACTAAACCAGAGAGAGCTAATTCGTCGCTTGGCTTTGCTGCAATATGATCGCACGGAGCGTACGCTCAAGCGTGCAACGTTCCGCGTCCAAGGTGATGTGATTGACATTTTCCCCGCTGATTCCGAGTACAGGGCGGTTCGGGTGGAACTGTTGGATGACACTGTTGCGTCTGTCCAATGGATGGACCCTGTTACTGGCAAGACGTTGGGAGAGATAGACCATTATTTGGTTTCGCCAAAAACGCTTTTCGCACCGCCCACGAACAAAATAGATTCTGCATCCAAAAAGATACTCGCTGATATGGAAGAGCGGGTTGCCGAGCTGAACAGGAATAATCGCTTGGTCGAGGCAAACAGACTGTACGAGCGGATCACGCATGACGTGGAAATGATGCGCGAGGTCGGCTATTGCTCGGGGATGGAGAATTA
This sequence comes from Pseudomonas monteilii NBRC 103158 = DSM 14164, assembly GCF_000730605.1. GTDB lineage: Bacteria > Pseudomonadota > Gammaproteobacteria > Pseudomonadales > Pseudomonadaceae > Aquipseudomonas > Aquipseudomonas monteilii. The sequence goes on from NZ_BBIS01000017.1 coordinate 152,164, forward strand.
TTCCTGCTACTTCAGCGACCGAGACGCAGCTTCTCCTCCGATCACGTTGCTGGATTATTTGCCGAAAGACGGGCTGCTGTTCGTCGATGAATCTCATGTCATGGTGCCACAGATATCCGCAATGTACCGGGGGGATCAGGCGCGCAAGGACACGCTGATCGATTACGGGTTCCGTTTGCCTTCATCGAAGAACAACCGGCCATTGAACTTTGACGAGTTCGAGAAGGTCAAGCCTCAGACCATCTTTGTTTCCGCTACTCCGGGCGACTACGAGCTGAGGGTGTCGAAAGGCAGGGTTGTCGAACAGGTTATCAGGCCAACGGGACTGCTTGACCCCAAGGTTGAAGTGCGGAAAGCGGATGGATACATAGATGACCTGCTTGCCGAAATATCGAAGTGCGTGAAGAGAAAGAATCGAGTGCTTGTGACTACGCTGACGAAGGTCAGTGCAGAAGAGCTAACGGATTTCTTGACGGACAACGGGATTCGAGCGCGCTACATGCATTCGGACATAAAAGCGGAGGATCGTGTTGAGATCATCAATGGCCTGCGCGCAGGAGAGTTCGATGTTTTGATTGGGATTAGTCTTTTGCGCGAAGGGCTGGATATTCCAGAGGCATCATTGGTTGCCATTCTCGATGCAGACCGTGCAGGGTTCTTGCGTTCGGCCCATGCGCTCATTCAGATGATCGGTCGAGTCGCTCGGAATGAAAACGGCAAGGCGATCTTGTACGCCGACGCGGTGACGCCGGCGATGAAGCAGGCGATCGATGAGACCAATAGGCGCAGGCAGCTTCAAATTGCCTTTAACGAGGAAAATGGGATTTCTCCAGCCTCGTCTGTGCGAAAACTAGCAGGGGAAGAGACGAATACGGAGGAGCCCACCGTTCATTCCGAGGCTTTCTGCGAGAACTTGTCCGACCTTTGCGATCAGATCACTGCCAAGGAACAGCAGCTACTCGAATTTACCGATACCGGTGACGAGCAGCGCGTCGAAGACATTCGTCATCAGTTGGATGGGTTGTACCGGCAATTCATTTACATCTAATCGTTCGCCGGCATTGAGTTGCATGGCCGACCGATCTGCACCTGGGGCAAGCGGGCAGACGGTCGGCTCATCATTCAACCGGAGGGGTGAGCCGCCGAGGCTCAGTGCCCCGCTTTCCAAGGTGTGTGCCCTACAGCGTCTTGCGACGTGTCAGCGCAAAGCTGGCAACGATCCAACGGCGACCAGCATTTCATCAAATACCGCTCGAACCCTTCCCGGAATGGGGCCACGCTGAGGCCGATAGACGTACAACCCCCATGCCGGAGGTTCTTCGTTCTCCAGCACTCGCACGAGCTTCCCGCTGGCAATGTAGGGGGCGGCCATGTAGTCCGCCAGTTGCGCGAACGCGATCCCGGCCAGCGCCGCTCCCATTTCCATGTCGGCATTGTCTGCGACGAGAGTGGGTGCGGTAGGTGTCCACTGGCGTCCCGCCTTGAAGTGCCAAGGCCAGGGACGGCCGGTATTGATATCCAAGGCCACGGTAACTGGCAGGCTGCTTAGCGCATCGATGTTTGCAGGTACGCCCACTTTCTTGATCAGGCGCGGAGCGGCAACGATGGGGAGTCTCATGTCGGCGGCCTTGCGTGCGACGAAGCGGCTATCGCGCATGAATCCGACCCTGATCCCGACGTCAATCCCTTCGTCAACCGTATTGCTGATGCGATCGGACAGGCGCACATCCAGCGTGATGCCGGGATGGCGCGCGGCCACGCGCTCCAGTGCCGGTAGCACCGCTCTGGTGCCCAAGCTGTGCGGTGCGGTGATGCGAACCGTACCGGACAGAGAGGCCTGCTGGTCGGAGCCAGGCGTTCGCCACAGATCCTCGAACCGCTCCAATGCGGGGCGCACTTGGTCTAGCAGCCCTTCGCCGAAGGCGGTGATGCGCACCTGGCGCGTGCTTCGATGAAACAACACCTCGCCGTAGTGTTGCTCCAGTTGCTGGATGGCACGGGTTACACCTTGCGGAGAAGTCCCCAGCCGGACGGCCGCATCGCGAAAACTGCTGCTTTCGGCCGCCACCCGAAAGATGCGCAGTAGTTCCATTTCCTTGTTCATGACGCACGCCTTATGGCCGATTTCGCTGCTCGTTGATTGTTCCAGATTGTGGAATTATAAAATCGCAACAATTCCATATACAAGGGAGGCGCGGTTGCCCAGACTGACAACACCCCGGAATGCTCCGCTCCGAACAACCCAATAAGGAACGCGAATGAACGCTGCGACTCTCATCACTGCCTACTACGACGCCTTCAACCGCGGTGACCGCGAGGCCATGCTGTCAATGTTGACCGATGACGTCGCGCACGACTTGAACCAGGGCGCTCGTGAGGTCGGTCGCGAAGCCTTCCGCGCCTTCCTGCAGCGCATGGACCGCTGCTATGGCGAGCAACTGCGCGGGATCGTGGTGATGGTCAGCGCCGACGGCCTGTGTGCAGGCGCGGAGTACGTGGTGCATGGCGAATACAAGGTCACGGACGACGGGCTGCCGGAAGCCCAGGGCCAGCGCTACGTGCTGCCGGGCGGCGCGTTCTTCGAGATCCGCGATGGCAAGATCGCTCGTGTCACCAACTACTACAACCTCGGCGACTGGATCGCACAGGTTGGAGGGGACGCCTGAAATGACCAGCGACGTGCAGGTGCTGGTTCATCGTGGTCCGGACATTGCCGAATGGTTCGATGCCGTGGCAGGCCTGCGGGCGAGCGTCTTCCGCAGCTTTCCTTACCTGTACGAGGGCGACACCGAATACGAGAAGCACTACCTCGCTATGTACGCCCGTTCGGCAGACAGCCTGCTGGTACTCGCGCTCGCTGATGACGTGGTCGTGGGTGCGTCCACGGGATTGCCGCTCGGCGATGCGGAGCCGGCCTTCCAGGTGCCGTTCGCCGATCGAGGAATCCCGATGGAGGCAGTGTTTTACTGCGGCGAATCAGTCCTGCTCCCGGCCTTCCGGGGCCTTGGCCTGGGCCATCGCTTCTTTGACGAACGCGAAGCGCATGCCCGTTCGTTGGGCGGCATGCAGTGGACATCGTTCGCGTCGGTGGATCGAGCAGACGACGATCCCCGGCGTCCTTCCAACTACCGCAGTAATGATCCCTTCTGGATCCGTCGTGGCTACGTGCGGCAGTCGGACATGAAGGTTACGCTGCCCTGGAAACAGGTGGGTGAGCCGAGCGAAACCGAGCAGACGCTCACGATGTGGCTGCGCTCCCTGGAGAACGCGAAATGAAAGTAGCAGTTGCGAAATACGCAGTGGGTCAGCCCACGGGCTTCGAGGCATTCGCAGCGCGGCAGCGGCGGGTTCTGGAGGAGGCGAGCCGTGCCGGAGCGGAACTGGCCGTGTTGCCAGAATATCTGTCCCTCGAACTGGCTGCGATGTTCGAGCCTGGCATCCGCCAGGATTTCAACGCCTCGCTGGCCGCGCTGCAGGCCTTGCAGCCTGCGTGGCTGGCCCTGTACACCGACCTGGCGCGCGAGCTGCGCATGACCATTCAGGCCGGTACGTTCTTGACCCGGGTTGGACCGGATCGCTATCGCAACCGGGCGTGGTGGTTTGCGCCGGACGGCACGCGTGACTACCAGGACAAATTGCAGTTGACGGGGTTCGAGAAAGACACTGGCGTCATCGAGGGGGGCGACGAACTCAAAGTGTTCGACCTGAATGGCGTGCGTGCCGGCATCGCTGTCTGCTACGACAGTGAGTTTCCATTGCCCGTGCGAGCCCAGCGAGAGGCGGGTGCACGCCTGCTGTTGGTCCCGAGCTGTACGGACACGAGGGCAGGTGCAACCCGGGTTCGTGTGGGCTGCATGGCGCGGGCACTGGAGAACCGGATGTTCGTCGCACAGGCCGTGACGACCGGAGCTGCTGACTGGAGTCCGGCGCTGGACACGAACACTGGCGAGGCCACGATCTATGCACCCATGGATCGTGGATTCCCCGAGGATGGCATTCTCGCGACTACTTGCGGCACGCAGACATGGGCGATCGGTGATCTTGACGTTGAAGCACTCGAACGAAACCAAGAACAGGCCCAGGTTGCGGTCGATCGTGACTGGGACGGACAGATGTTGCCTGCACTGCGGAAAGCTCGACACTCGGGTCATCAGGTCGCCTAGCCGGTCTCATCTTGATAGCTTCAACTCGATGAGTCGGCTTAGATAGGTCATATCTATCTGCGCATAGATTTTTCCAGTTTGACCAGTTTTGAACTTGCCCCGATGCTGTCGATACATGCAAGAAATATTCATTGATTTGAATGTTTTGCGCTTCTTGGGAACAAACCTGTACTAGCCTGTAAGAGTGCTCGAAGAGCACAGAATTTGTGGCAAAGTTCGGCCGCATATACTATGGGGGAGTATTGTATAATGCGGCGGTGTACCCAAGTAGAGAGGTGTTCGATGCCACACAGTCCGGAAGAAAAGAAGCAAGCACTGACGCGCATCCGGCGCATCAAAGGTCAGGTAGCGACTCTTGAGCAAACGCTTGATGCAGGTGCGGAATGCCCTGCAATTCTTCAGCAGCTTGCGGCCGTTCGTGGGGCAGTCAACGGATTGATGGCAACCGTTCTGGAGAGCTATCTGCGGGAAGAATTTCCCAGTAGCGAAATCAGGAGCGATTCGCAGAACAAGTCCATTGACGAGACCATCTCTATCGTCCGCTCCTATCTGCGATAGAGGCACCAGGGTGCCCTCGGTGAGGGCAAATTTAGTTAGCTAGTAAAGGAAGCGACATCATGAAATCACGTGCAGCAGTTGCCTTCGGGCCAGGAAAGCCGCTGGAAATCGTCGAGATCGACGTCGAGCCGCCGCGCAAGGGCGAGGTGCTCATCAAGATCACGAATACCGGCGTTTGCCATACCGACGCCTTCACCCTGTCGGGCGACGACCCCGAAGGTCTCTTCCCGGTCGTGCTGGGTCATGAAGGTGCGGGTATCGTCGTGGAGGTGGGTGAAGGTGTGACCAGCGTGAAGCCTGGCGATCACGTCATTCCGCTCTACACCGCCGAATGCGGCGAGTGCCTGTTCTGCAAGTCCGGCAAGACCAACCTGTGTGTCGCGGTTCGCGCAACCCAGGGCAAGGGGCTGATGCCCGATGGTACGACTCGCTTCTCGTACAACGGTCAGCCGCTTTACCACTACATGGGCTGCTCGACCTTCAGCGAATACACGGTCGTCGCCGAAGTCTCGCTGGCCAAGATCAACCCGGACGCCAACCCCGAGCACGTCTGCCTGCTGGGCTGCGGCGTGACCACCGGCATCGGCGCCGTGCACAACACGGCCAAGGTACAGCCCGGCGACTCGGTGGCCATCTTCGGCCTCGGCGGCATCGGTCTCGCTGCGATTCAAGGTGCACGCCAGGCCAAAGCGGGCCGCATCATCGCCATCGATACCAATCCGGCGAAGTTCGAACTGGCTCGTACCTTCGGCGCGACCGAATGTCTCAACCCGAAGGACTTCGACAAGCCGATTCACGAGGTTCTGATCGAGATGACTGGCTGGGGTGTCGATCACACCTTCGAGTGCATCGGCAACGTCAACGTGATGCGTTCGGCTCTGGAAGCTGCCCACCGCGGCTGGGGCCAGTCGATCGTCATCGGCGTCGCCGGGGCCGGCAAGGAAATCTCGACCCGTCCGTTCCAGTTGGTCACCGGCCGGACCTGGAAGGGGTCGGCTTTCGGCGGGGTCAAGGGGCGCACCCAACTCCCGGGCATGGTGGAAGACGCAATGAAAGGCGAGATCGATCTCGCCCCGTTCGTCACTCACACCATGGGTCTCGACGAGATCAACCACGCCTTCGACCTGATGCATGAAGGCAAGTCGATTCGCACGGTGATCCACTACTGATCACTCACTATCCATTCAACACCAACCACCAAGGAAATTAACCATGTCCAATCCTGTCATTTCCGGCGACGGCATCTTCTCGCACGTCTTCATCGGCGCCGCCGACGTCCAGAAGTCGGCCGCGTTCTATGACGCCGCTCTGGGTGCTCTCGGCATCAAGAACCTCGGTCCTTTCGGCAACGGATGGGTGCTTTTCGGTCGCGAAAAGCCGGCTTTCATCATCGCCCGTCCGGGCAATGGTGAAGCGCCTTCCAGCAACGGCGTGACGGTCGGCTTTGCGGCCGCCACTCCCGCCGAAGTGGATGCCTTCCACGCCGCCGGCCTTGCCGCAGGCGGCACCGACGAGGGCCAGCCTGGCCCGCGTGGCCACCTGCCGGGTGCCTATGCGGCCTACCTGCGTGATCCGGCGGGCAACAAGGTTTGCTCGTACACCTTCGTCTGAAAGCTAGGAAGCTGAGGGCGTTCTGAAAGGGCCAGCACAAGCCTCTACACGGCGAGCCTATTAGACGGACCGTGTAGAGCGGTGCCCGCTCATGAAGATCGGCCCGCAGCCATGTGCGAAACGCATGGCTGCGGGCATTTGCTTTGAAGCGTGTTTTTCAACCAAGAAGAAATGAGGTCGTTATGAAAGAGCCGGCCAACATCAATACGACGACCGTACAACCCACCCCGACCGCCACCGTGTACGGCATGCCGGCCTATACCGATCGTGCTGCCGCCGTGGGTGAAGTGCACGCGCGCCCGCATCTCTTGATTCAGGCCCCCCGCGGCATATTGCAGCTCGCTTTCATGACCGAAGGCGACCAGGCCAGGGATCAGATGGCGATGAGCGAGTTGTCTCATCGCTTCGGCGTTGCCGAACCCGACCATACTACGCCGCTCCACGGCGTGACATGGGATGAAGGAGACCTGCACTGCGAAAAGCACACCGAGTTCTCGACGTATCTCTGGTGCGCTTCGCTGGATTCCGAGACGGGAGAGCCGTGCGGCGAAAATCCGTTCAAGCATGGATTTGTTCCTCCCGGCCCGGTCGTATCCGGCATCCGTTTGAGACTTCTTCCGTGGACGCCGGAAACGGAGAAGGAGGTCGATCGCTTCGATCCTGCCAGCCTGTGCTACTCGCTGGTGGAGAACGGCTCTGCCGCCATCCTGACCGACTTTCGACAGGATGAGGATGGCCTGACGCAGATCCTCGTCCTGGCCCGCGATTTGACCCCGGCGCGGGCGGGTGCGCTGGCTCAACGTCTGCTGGAGATCGAGACTTACCGCACCTTGGCGTTGCTGTCCCTGCCGTTGACACGATCGATGACGTCGGAACTGCGACGCATGGAGTCGCGCCTTGCGGCGATCACCGACGAGATGTGTACGAGCTTGGTGGAACGGCGCGACAGCGACGTGCTGCTGTCCGAATTGACCGGCCTGGCTGCCGAGCTGGAAGCTGGCGTTGCGGCGAATCTCTATCGCTTCGGCGCCAGCCGTGCCTACTACGAGATCGTCGAGGAAAGGCTGGCAGCGCTTTCGGAAGAGGCCGTATCCGGGTACTGCACCTGGGCGGATTTCCTGCAGCGTCGCATCGCTCCCGCCATGCGGACATGCCAATCCGTAAAGGAGCGCCAGACCAAGCTCTCCGACAAGCTGACCCGGGCCATCGCGTTGCTGCGTTCCTGGATCGACGTCGAGCTTGAACGCCAGAACCGCGATCTGCTTGCGTCGATGAACAACCGGGCCAAGATGCAATTGCGCCTTCAGCAAACCGTCGAAGGCCTGTCGGTCGCGGCAATTTCTTATTACGTCGTGAGTCTTCTCGGCTATTTGCTCAAGGGCATTCCGATGGTTCACGACAGCGTGGCGCCGGTGATGGCGGTTCTGGTGCCTGCGGTGATGCTGACGATCTGGTGGATCGTGCGCAGGATCAGACACGCCCACGGCGACACGGCAGCGGAAGAGAAATCTTCCTGACGAGCTGCCGTCCTGGCGCGCGAGAGCTGCGCCGTTCCTTTGAACATAGGAGAACACCATGGAACGCATCGAACATCACGCCAGCTTTGATGGTTGGCAGGACGTTTATCAGCATGAATCCACGACGCTCGGTTGCACGATGAAAGTCGGCGTCTATCTGCCTCCGCAGGCACAGCACGGCAAGGTGCCGGTGCTGTACTGGCTTTCAGGCCTCACCTGCACCGAGCAGAACTTCATCACCAAGTCCGCCGTCCAGCGCTACGCAGCCGAACATGGCATTGCCGTCGTCGCGCCCGATAGCAGCGCTCGCGGCGAAGGCGTTGCCGACGATCCCGCCTATGACCTCGGACAGGGGGCAGGTTTCTACGTCAACGCCACGCAGGAACCCTGGGCTGCGAATCATCGGATGTATGACTACGTGGTGCAGGAACTACCGGCGCTGATCGAGGCCCACTTTCCCGTGACAGCGGAGCGGAGCATCAGCGGCCATTCCATGGGGGGACACGGTGCTCTGGTCATCGCCCTGCGCAACCCGGGCCGTTATCGAAGCGTCTCGGCCTTCTCGCCCATCGTCGCGCCCACCCAGGTTCCCTGGGGACACAAGGCCTTCGAGGCGTACCTGGGCAGCGACCGGGAGGCGTGGAAGCAGTACGACACCGTGGAGCTGATTCGCACCGTGCAGGAGCGTCTGCCGCTGCTGGTGGATCAGGGTTTGGGCGACGAGTTCCTGGAGAGTCAGCTTCAGCCCGATCTGCTGCGCAAGGCCTGCGACGAGACGGGGCACCCGCTCACGTTGAATCTGCGCCCAGGCTACGACCACAGCTACTACTTCATTGCCAGTTTCATTGGCGAGCATATGGCACACCACGCATCGGCGCTGAAACGCTGAGAGAGAGGAGATCAGGTCATGACAAAGACCTCCAAAAACCGACATCACGTCGTCATTATCGGAGCGGGCTTCGGCGGGATCGAGGTTGCCAACCAGCTTGCTGGTGCCGAGGTCGATGTGACGATCATCGACCGGCGCAATCATCACCTGTTCCAGCCGCTGCTTTACCAGGTCGCAGGGGCATCTCTCTCGACATCCGAGATCGCCTGGCCTATTCGCTATCTATTCCGAAATCGCCCGGAAGTGAACACCTTGATGGCGGAAGTGGAAGGTATCGACCAGGACGCGCGTCAGGTCATTCTCAACAATGGCTCGCGCCAAACCTACGACACGCTCGTACTCGCGACAGGTGCTACCCATGCCTATTTCGGACACGACGAATGGGGGGCTTTCGCGCCGGGGTTGAAGACGCTGGAAGATGCCACGACCATTCGAGGCCGAATCCTCGCGGCTTTCGAGGAGGCCGAGCGCACGAGCGATCCTCAGCAGCGTGCCGCGCTGCAGACGTTCGTCATCATCGGTGGTGGTCCCACCGGGGTTGAATTGGCCGGGACCATCGCCGAGCTTGCACGAGACACGCTGGCGCGTGACTTCCGCTCGATCGACCCGAGCACGTCCCGGGTTGTACTGATCGAGGCGGGCCCGCGTCTGTTGTCCGTCTTTCCAGAGGATCTTTCGGCCTATACGCGCCAGGCACTCGAAAAGCTCGGGGTCGAGGTCGTGCTGGGTACGCCGGTCACCGAATGCTCGGCCGACGGCGTGGTGTATGGCGGCAAGCCTCTTTCGGCCAAGACCATCGTTTGGGCCGCCGGCGTCCAGGCGTCTCCCGCGGCTCGCTGGTTGGGTGCTGCGTCTGATCGTGCGGGTCGAGTGGTCGTTGGTCCCGACCTGACGGTGGCCGGTCGCCCGGAGGTCTTCGCCATCGGCGATACCGCCTCGTGCACCATGGCTGATGGGAAGCCCGTACCGGGCATCGCCCCCGCCGCCAAACAGCAAGGCAAGTACGTCGCCAACCTCATTGGACGGCGTTTGAAAGGCAAGCCCGCTGACGGGCCTTTCAAATACCGGCATCAGGGGAACCTGGCCACCATCGGCCGCAGCCTGGCCGTAATTGACATGGGGCGGGTTAAGCTGCGTGGAGCCTTTGCGTGGTGGATCTGGAAGCTCGCGCATATCTACTTTCTGATCGGTACGCGAAATCGTCTCAGCGTCGCGTTGAGCTGGGTATGGAACCATAGCATCGGCTACCGCGGCTCTCGCATCATCATGCATGCGATTAGCGACAAAGAGCCCACGGCGTTGGATAAATCCGGCTCTCTGGATTGAGGTGCACACCTTATCGGAACGTCAACTATCAGAAATACCAGGGAGAGGAACTTGACCGATCTATTCACGACAAAGCCCAAGCCTCCCTTGGCCGAACTCCTGCGGCCCAAGACGCTGGATGAATTCGTCGGGCAACGGCACTTGCTCGGCCCCGGCAAGCCGCTTCGTCTCGCGTTCGAGGCGGGCAAGTTGCACTCGTTCATCCTCTGGGGGCCGCCAGGCGTGGGCAAGACCACCCTGGGGCGCCTGGCCGCCAGTGCGACCGACAGCCGATTCATCGCCATCTCGGCCGTGCTTGCCGGGGTGAAGGACATCCGGCAAGCCATCGACGAGGCCCAGGCAGAACTGGGCAACCATGGTCGATCGACGGTGCTTTTCGTCGATGAGATCCATCGCTTCAACAAGGCGCAGCAGGATGCCCTACTGCCCCATGTCGAGTCGGGGCTCCTGACCCTGGTGGGGGGAACGACCGAGCATCCGGGGCTGGCGGTCAATTCCGCTCTGCTCTCACGCGCGCAGGTCTATACCCTCGAACCGCTGTCCGGCGACGAACTGAACCAGCTCTACGAACGCGCACTGCCGCATCTCCAGGGCGTCACGTTGGACGCGGACGCGCTGGATCTGCTCAAGGGCTTTGCCGATGGCGATGGCAGGCGCTTCCTCAATCTGCTTGAGCAGGTGACGAATGCTGCGTCGGGCGCGGGCAAGGCCGTGGTCGATGGCGAGTTTGCCAAACTGTCCACCAGCCCATCACTGCGCAGGTTCGACAAGGGCGGCGACGAGTTCTACTGGCAGCTCTCCGCCTTCCACAAGTCGCTGCGGGGCTCCGACCCCGACGCGGCCCTGTACTGGCTGGCCCGCATCCTCGACGGCAGCGGCGACGTCAGCCAGGTGACGCGCCGCATGATCGTGGTGGCCAGCGAAGACATCGGCAATGCCGACCCGCAGGCGCTGCAACTGGCGCTCAATGCCGCGCTGGCTTATGAGAGGCTGGGTTCCCCCGAAGGCGAAATACCGATTGCCCACGCGGCGACCTACCTTGCTGCCGCCCCCAAGTCGAACGCTGCCTATGCCGCCTGGAACAAGGCGAAGGCCTTCGTCAAGAACAGCGGCTCCCTGCCTGTGCCTCTCCATCTTCGCAATGCGCCGACGAAGCTGATGCAGCAGATGGGGTATCACGAAGGCTACCGCTATGCCCATGACGAGCCCAACGGCTATGCCGCTGGGCAAAGCTACTTTCCCGAGGGCGTGGCGCGGCCGGGCTGGTATCAGCCAACGGACAGAGGTGTTGAGCGCAGGCTGGGAGAAAGGCTTACTTGGCTGCGCTCGCTGGATGATGGGACGCTGCCAGAGGCGGACGCCTGACCGGTCGCCTCCGAAACCGGCTCATCGCGACTTCACGAACTACAGGAACAGGATAAGAACATGTCAGCCACTTCTTTCGGTGCATCCTCGGCGAATATCAGCCGGGGACGCGTTGCCCGCTATCTGCGCACGGAGTCTGGTGCTGCGGTGCTGCTGGTGATCGTCACGGTCGTGGCGCTGGCGTGGGCGAACTCGCCGCTATCCGATGCCTATTTCGCGTTGTGGCACCTGGACGTCGGGTTTGACTTCGGGCCGCTGGGCATGCACATGGATCTGCATCACTGGGTCAACGACGGCCTGATGGTGGTCTTCTTCTTCCTGATCGGCCTGGAGGTGCGTCAGGAGTTCGCCCACGGATCGCTCAGGGACCGCAGCCGTGCCCGTCTCGCTCTGATCGCGGGTGTCGCAGGTGTCGTGCTTCCCGCGCTGGTGTATGTCCTGATCGTGGGGCTGGCCGGAAGTGAAGGCCTGCACGGGTGGGGGGCGGTGGTCGGCACCGATACGGCATTCATGCTGGGCACCCTGGCGATCGTCGGCCCGCGGCTATCCGGTCAGTTGCGCGTGTTCCTGCTCACCCTGACCGTGGTCGATGACTTCCTCGCCGTGTCCATCATCGGCATCGTCTATAGCGAGGAGATTCGGATCGTCCCGTTGTTGATCGCCCTCGCCAGTCTCGTTGCGTTGTGGTGGCTAGGGCGCACCCGCCAGTGGCGGGCAATGCCGTATGTGCTGATCGTGATCGTGCTGTGGCTCGCAACCGTGTACTCCGGCATCCATGCCTCTCTCGCCGGGATGGCCGCGGGGCTGCTGATCCCCGCCTACGCGACGCAACGTCACAAGGTCGTCGCGGCAAAACAACTGTTCCGCGACTTCTGGCAGTCTCCGAGTGCCGCATCGGCCCGCGCGGTGGACTGCGGGCTGTCCCGGGGTATCTCGGTGAACGAGCGATTGCACGAGTTCCTGCGGCTGCCGACGGCGCTGCTGATCGTGCCGGTGTTCGCCTTGGCGAACGCCGGAGTGGACGTGCGTGGCGGGCTGCTCGCCGAGGCCTTCGGCTCGCCAGTCACGTGGGGCGTCATCGCAGGGCTCGTGCTCGGCAAGCTCGTGGGCATCGGGCTCATCACGCTCGTCGCCGTCCGTCTCGGCCTGGGCCGGCTGCCCGAGGGCGTCGGGGTGGGGAGCGTGTTCGGTGGTGCGGCACTGTCCGGGATCGGCTTCACCGTGTCGCTGCTGATCATCGGGCTCGCGTTCGGCACGACCTCCGACCTGGGCCGCCAGGCGACGGTCGGCGTGCTCGTGTCGATGGTGTTCGCCACGTTGCTCGGGTGGCTGATCTTCAAGGTCGCCGCCAAGCGGTGGGGTGAGAAGACCGCTGACCTGCCGATGGTGCTTGAGCCACCGGTCGATCCGGAGATCGATCACATCCGCGGGCCGGAGGACGCCCAGCTCACACTCGTCGAGTACGTGGACTTCGAGTGCGCGTACTGTGCGCACGCGACCGGTTCTTGGGACGATCTGCGTGCCCACTTCGGGGACGACCTGCGGTATGTGGTGCGCCATCTGCCGCACCACCCGCACGGGCCGATCGCCGCGCGGGCGTCCGAGGCAGCGGCGAACCAGGGGATGTTCTGGCCGTGGCTGGACTTCGTGTTCACCCGTCAGCATGCGCTGGAGCGCGAGCATCTGATCGGCTACGCCGCCGAGCTTGGGCTCGACGTCGAACGGTTCATCGCGGATCTCGACAGCACCGCGGTGATCGAGCGTGTCGAGCGCGACCTCGCCAGTGCGGTCGCCAGCGGTGCGCACGCCACGCCGACGTTCTTCGTCGAGGGTCGTCGTCTGCGCGGCAGCTACGACGCCCGCACTGTCACCGCGGCGCTCGAAGCCAGTCGCCGCGGCCCACGAACTCAGGAAGTCCCGTCCTGAGCGGGACGAACTACAGGATAAGAACATGCCAAACAATTCTTTCGGTGAATCCTCTTGTACCGCTGCGGCCAGCGGCCTCGTGCAGGTGCGCGGGGCGCGCGAGAACAACCTCAAAGAGGTGGACGTTTCCATCCCGCGTAACGCGCTCGTGGTGTTCTCGGGAGTCTCCGGCTCCGGGAAGTCCTCGCTGGCCTTCGGCACCATCTATGCCGAGGCTCAGCGACGTTACTTCGAGTCGGTGGCCCCCTATGCGCGGCGATTGATCGACCAGGCCGGCGTGCCCGACGTCGATGCGATCGACGGCCTCCCGCCGGCGGTGGCGCTGCAGCAGCAGCGTGGCTCCAGCAACGCGCGTTCCTCCGTGGGCAGTGTGACCACCCTGTCCAGCCTGGTGCGGATGATGTATTCGCGCGCCGGCGCCTACCCAGCCAACCAGCCGATGCTGTACGCCGAGGATTTTTCGCCCAACACGCCGCAGGGAGCGTGCCCGACCTGCCACGGCCTGGGCCATGTGTACGAGGTGACCGAGGCCATCATGGTGCCCGATCCCTCCCTGAGCATCCGCGAGCGGGCGATCGCCTCCTGGCCCCCCGCCTGGCAAGGCCAGAACCTGCGCGACATCCTGGTCAGCATGGGCTACGACGTTGACCGACCGTGGAAGGACCTGCCGAAGAAGGATCGCGACTGGATTCTGTTCACCGAGGAAACACCGACGGTGCCGGTGTACGCCGGCTTCACGCCCGCCGAGACCCGCGCCGCGCTCAAGCGCAAGATGGAGCCGAGCTACATGGGCACCTTCACCGGTGCTCGCCGGTATGTGCTGCACACCTTTGCCAACACCCAGAGCGCGCTGATGAGAAAGCGCGTGTCCCGGTTCATGGAGGGCAAGCCGTGCCCCACCTGCCACGGCAAGCGGCTCAAGCCCGAGGCGTTGTCGGTCACCTTCGCCGGCGTGGACATCGGCGCGTTCATGCAGATGCCGCTGGACCAGTTGGCGGCCTTGCTCGAACCCATTGCCCAGGGTGATTTCCGCGCCCATGCAGCGGGGGCGGCTACGGACAAGGAAGCGACCCGGCGCGACCGTGCCCAACGCGCGGCCTCCGGTCGTGCCGTACACGCGGTATCGCCCGACGTGCGCCGCACCTCCGCGCTGTCGGAAGAAAAGCGCCTCGCCGCGCAGCGCCTGGCCGGTGGCGTGATGGCACGCCTGCGCCAACTGCGCGGGCTGGGCTTGGGCTACCTGACGCTGGACCGGGCCACGCCGACGCTTTCGGCTGGCGAGTTGCAACGCCTGCGGCTGGCTACGCAATTGAGTTCCCTGCTGTTCGGCGTCGTGTACGTGCTCGACGAGCCCTCGGCGGGGCTGCACCCCTCCGACAGCCAGGCCCTGTACGACGCACTCGATCGGCTGCGCGACGCAGGCAACTCGGTGTTCGTGGTGGAGCACGACCTGGAACTGATGCGCCGCGCGCAATGGCTAGTGGATGTCGGGCCGGATGCCGGGGAGCGTGGCGGCCGCGTGCTCTACAGTGGCGAGCCGGATGGCCTGCGCAAGATTGCCGAATCGCGCACCGCCCGTTACCTGTTCGACGAGATCCCCGCGCCGGGGAGCCGGGCACGCGAAGCGATCGGCTGGCTGGAGCTGCAGGGCGTCCACCGCCACAACCTGCATGGCGTGGACGCACGCATTCCGCTGGGCGTGCTGACGGCCGTCACCGGCATCTCCGGCTCGGGCAAGTCCAGCCTCGTCGCGCAGGCCCTGCCGGAGCTGGTGCTGCTGCACCTGGGCCACGAGCCGGAAGACGATGTAGCCGAAAGCGCCACCAGCGAAGGGCCGGCAGTGATCGAAGCGACCGGCGGCCATCTGGCGGGCGACGTGGACGCCGTACAGCGTCTGGTGCAGGTGGACCAGAAACCGATCGGGCGCACGCCGCGGTCGAACCTAGCCACCTACACGGGCCTGTTCGACCATGTGCGCAAGCTGTTCGCTGCCACGCCCGATGCGCGACGCCGCCGCTACGATGCCGGACGGTTCTCGTTCAACGTCGCCAAGGGGCGCTGCGAGACCTGCGAGGGCGAGGGCTTCGTCAGCGTGGAACTGCTGTTCATGCCCAGCGTGTACGCGCCGTGCCCGACGTGCCATGGCGCACGCTACAACGAGGCCACGCTGAAGGTGCAATGGAACGGGCGCAACATCGCCGAGGTGCTGCAGATGACCGTGGACGAAGCCAGCGAATTCTTCGCGGGTGAAGACGCTGTGGCAAGGCCACTGCAACTGCTGCGCGATATCGGACTGGGCTACCTGCGCCTGGGGCAACCGGCCACCGAGCTTTCCGGTGGCGAGGCGCAGCGTATCAAGCTGGCGACCGAGCTTCAGCGCAGCCAGCGCGGCCGAAGCCTGTACGTGCTCGACGAGCCGACTACCGGGCTGCATGCGTCGGACGCCGACCGGCTGCTGGTGCAGTTGCAGCGCCTGGTCGATGCCGGCAATACCGTAGTGATGATCGAACACGATATGCGCGCGGTGGCCCAGGCCGATTGGGTGATCGACGTGGGGCCTGGTGCAGGCGCTGCCGGCGGCAGCATCGTGGTGGCGGGCTCCCCTCAGCAGGTGGCCCGAACGTCTGGCAGCAGAACCGCTCCGTTCCTTGCACAGGAGTTGGCGCGGGCCGAGTAGCTCAGTTCGCCAAATGTTGCCAGTTTTCGCGGGGCATTGATCGTCGCCACACGACGGTGGCGATCAATGCCCGAATCGCGTCATCCTTCCTGAGTCAGAGCAAGATAGGGATTGTTGGGCGGTATTTCGGCGAGTGCCAAGGACCCATCTTCGAGGAGGTAGCCATGCAGTCGGCGGGACTTCCTCGGGCCCGTGACTTCACAGGTCCAAATGTTCAGGCCATTGGGCTGCTTTCGATGTAGCTGCAGCTTCTCGAAGCGCTTCTGCACCCACTGCCAATCCTGTTGACTCTCCTGCTTGGCGAGTGCGGCCACTTCGGGATGCTCCTGCGCATAGCGTTGGAACACACCCGGGCTGACCAGGTAGGCCGTGTCATTCACCGTATGCACGAGTGCCTTCGCGTCGTTGATGATGAGCCGTCGTGAGGCGATTCCCTGCTTCAGCCAAACCATGAACTGTTCCCCGGATGGCTTCGTTGCCGATGACCCAGGCGTAGGCGCGGGTGCAGGTGCAGGCGATGGAATGGACGTCGCGGCTGTTGCTGGCGCGGGGGTGTGGAGGAACTCCTCGGCATCCTGGCCAACGCCGGCCGACTCACCCAAGCCCACCATCGCGAGCAAATCCTCCATGACGTCGGGCACGGGCTGGGCTGCGGGCGGTGAAACGATGGTGGTGCTGTCGCCCTCCCAAATCGGAGGCTCTTGACCTCCCTGCGCTGGGTTCACCGAGACGGTAGGCGCGGGAGCCGACATGCTGGCGTCGTTTTCCGCGGGCGTCGCGTCGATCTCTACCGTGCCCGCGAAAGGTGCTGGTCGCTCGCCAGACTCCCAGATCAGCGCGGGAGCGAGACGCAACAGGGTGAACGAATGGGACCAGCCGGTCGTGCTGGTCACGGTCGCGCGCCAGACCGCCTTGCCGTCCGGTGTGGGCTGCAGCATGCCGTGGTCCTGCAGCACATTGAACACGGCGGTGTTGTTCGCAGGAATGCCATCGATCCCCTGAGACAGGAGGTGTGCGCGCAGTTTGTCCGAAACCGTCTTGCTCACCAGCCACAAACCATCCTCGGTGAGCCAGCCATCGGAGGCTTCCGGCTGGTTCAGCTTCAACTGTTCCTTGAGCAGGTAGCGCAACCCGTCCAGCAGCTTGCGTTGCAGTGCGTGCTTGGGCGCGGCCATGGCGCGCGCCGGATCGCCGCCCAGCTCCTGGGCCACCGACGCCCGGTCTGCTTGCACGACGAGTTCCCCCAGTACACCGGCATGTTCGTACTGACCGGCCAGCACATAGAGCAGCGGTGCCCAGAGAGCCGGATAGTCGCTGAGCCAGTCCAGGACGTGGCGGTCGAGCAGTTGGCGATAGAGCAAGCCTGTTGCGGCGCTGTGCAGGCGGTATTCGCGGTCGTCACGGTAGCGAAATCGGTACGCCTGGTGCAGCGGGCCATGCCACGGATGCCAAGTACTGCCGTCGGCCAGTTCGACGTGTAGATCGACGGCGATCTTGCCAATATCGTGGAGCAGCGCAGCATAGGCAACGGCGGCGGTCCAGGCTTCGGACTGGGCCGCCTGGTCTTCGGGACTGGCACCGATGGGCAGCAGATGGGACTGCCGCAGTTTCAGGCTGTAGGCGACGATCTCCAGGCCGTGGTCGAGCATGCCGCCCGGGTAGGCATGGTGATGCGCCTCGGAGGCCGGGAAGGCCTGGACCAGTTCGGCATAGCGTTCCAGGGGCGTGCGATACAGGGTGGCGAATTGCCTACGCGAGAGCGAGGTACGCTGCCAGATGTGCTCCAGCAGCTTCTGCCGGCGTGGGGTGGCCAGCAGCGATGCGGCCGACTCAGGACGCAGCAGCCCTTTCGGGAGGGCGGTGACGGGTGGTGGCGTCGGTGCGGCAGCGACCGGGGGCCGTTTTCGCTGGAACAGGGAAAGCATGTGGGTGTCCTGATGACGGGCCGACCGGGAGGCCTTTTGGCCTTTTCGAGGTAGGGCCTTTCCCCTTGCACCCCATTCCCTTGCCATTTCGGCCCTTTGGCCTTTAACCGTTTCGGTATAGCGAGGCCTGGGTTGCGGCTCCAGCGTCAATGTGGAACCCGCTCGAATGCATTGGACGGCGACCCGGCGCTGGCCTCTGCCTATGCTGTGGGAACGCTGCTTCCGCCAGGTAGGTTGTTCTCACTCAGGCGACTAAGTTGACAGACGCGACAAAGGCGACTAGAGTGAATCCTGTCCCAAACCTACTCGGGAGATGACCATGCCCACTGCCATTGAATTCATTGCCGACCGTCTGCCGCGCGTCACGGTGGAAGATGTACGCCGCTTCGCGGATACCGTCGAAATCCGGGATGCCACGGCTTTCGCGGCCGAGTTGCAGGCGTTCGTCCACGAGCGTGTGGAAGCGGTGACACTGCCCGCCAACTTGGAGGGGGAGACCGTTGGGCAGGCCCTTGCACGCAAGGCGGCCGCGCTGCGCGCCGACACGCGCTGGGCACCGAATGAAACCGACGTCCAGCGAGGCCGCGCCGTGCTGCTGGAAACCTTCAACCAGCCGCACAACCTGCCGCCCGCGGAGTTCGCCAAGCTGGCGGACAAGTCGCGCCAGCAGATCTACAAGGACATCCTCGCGCGTCGGCTGCTGGCGCTGAACGTGGGGCCGCGCGGTCAGAAGCTGCCCGACTGGCAGCTCGACCCGGTGAAACAGCAGTTGACCCAAACCGTGCTTCAGGAGGTCGAGGGTATCGATCACTGGACGATCTACCGCGCACTGTCCGAACCGCTCGAAGGCTTGGGTGGGCGCTCGCCGGTGGATGCGGTGACGCATGGCACGATCGATGACGTGGCCGAGGCCGTGTTCAACGTGCTGGGCGTCCAGGTGCATTGAAGCGAGATCGCCATGAGCCACGAGCTGCCTTCGTTCCTGATCGATGCCGGTGAACTGCTCCAGCATGTGAGCCGCGTCGTCTATCGGGGCAGCCCGCTGTACTATGGTCGCAGCAGCACGAATCGCTACGATGACCCGGCGGGGGCCTACGGCGTGCTCTACCTGGGGCGCGACCTGCCCACGGCGCTGATGGAGTCGGTGTTTCACAAGCACCAGTGGCTTGAAGACACGAAGCGCTCCATCGCCCTGAAGGAGGTCCACGCCCGGATGGTCCGCGCCGTGGGCGTGCTGGACGACGTGCTCCTGGCCGACCTCACGGCGCCGGGCGTCATGGCGGGCTACTTCGGCCTGAATCTGGAGCAGTTGGCGAGCCGCGACTACACGCACACGCAGCAGGTGTCCGCTCAGGTGCATGCGATGGTCGGCGACGACGGCCAGCCGCTGTTCGACGGGGTGCTCTATCCGTCGCGCAACAACTATCCCGCCGCGAGCATCGCCCTGTTCGAGCGTGCGGGAACGAAGGTCAGCGTTGTCGAGGACATCGACCTGGTTGACCATGTGGACTGGCCGCGTTTCGTTGCCACCTACCGCATCGGCGTGGAGCCCGACCCCGGCCCGGTGGAACCGGATGACGAAGCGTCCTGAAGCAGCAAGAAAACACATTGAAGCCCGAAACGGAATGAAGTGGAGCAAACAGGAATAGGCATTCCTCAGTAGCAGGAGACGACCATGAACACGACGACCCGCACCAGTACCGCAGAACGCCTCGGCCGTACCTTTGGCCGCGGATGGCGCGTCTATGCGCGTGGCGAACGGCGGGTATCGAATTGGTTGGTGGCCAAAGGGGTGCCTTCGGTTGGTGCCACAGTGCTGCTGTGGGTGGTCAAGCTGGCTGTGCTGGGCGCGCTGCTCTACGCCGCCTTCTGGTTCGCACTCGTGTTGCTGGGAGTCGTGGTGGCGGGATGGGCGGCGGCTGCCAATACATCGGAAGAAGACGAGTGGCCGTTCACCGACCTCACCGAACTGCGCAAGACACCCGGCTACGATCCCAATCTGTACAACGATACGTCGCACGAGTTGTACACCGACGACTGATCGGCACCGCGCTACTTGGGGTCGTTTGCGGGAGAGGGCGAAATCCTACGCTAAGGCTTTGGCCAACGATATTCTCCGGTAAGATTGATGTGTTCCCAGGGGATAGGAGAAGTCGCTTGATATCTAGTATGACGTCTGTCGCACCTGCTTGATCGCGGCCGCGATAGCTAGATCGCGTTGCTCCTCTTCTCCATCCGCGTTCCAAGCTGCGGAAAGGCACCCATAAGCGTACGCCTGGTCGAGCAGGCGACGCGGATCGACGTCCAGCGCACGAGAGAATGCGTCCGCCATCTGTGCAATGCGTCTAGGATCGAGACAAAGGTCGTCTCTGTCAGCCGGATCGTAGAACATATTGGCGGCGCCAAAGCCCACTTCACCGACCAGACCGACGGGATCTATCACCAGCCAGCCGCGACTGGAGAACATGATGTTTTCATGATGCAGATCGCCATGTAGCCCACGCAGTTCCGAGGCATTGCTCATCATTTGATCGGCTATAATCGCCGCGTGGACGTAGTCAGTTTGACAACCTGCGTTTTGATCATCGCGCGCCCGCTGAAACAAAGCTGCAAAGCGATCCCGGATCGGGAGAAGGGCAGAAGGCAGGGGTTCCTCAGATGCGGCATACAGCTTCGCCATTAGTTCCGCTGCAATTTCGGTCGCCTGGTAGTCGCCGTGCTCGGCAACGATGTGAGAGAGCATTCGCTCCCCGGCATATTCGAGCAACATCAGATTGTTCTCACGACCGAGCAACCGGACTGCTCCCCTCCCATTGCGCCATACCAGATAGTCGGCCCCGCGCAGTTCATCAGCAATGTCTTCTATAGGTTTCAATCCCTTGACGATTGCAGGAGTCCCGTCTGGCAATGAAACTTTCCAAACGAGGCTGGAAAAGGTGTCCGCAATGAGAACAGGTTGCGAAACGTGCCAATGAGCAGGAAAAACAGGCGGCATGAACATCAACCCCAAGTCAGAGGGTCCAATCGCAGATAGAAGGCAAGGCGTTCGCGGTCGGGGGCTTCGATCCCCAATACATTGAATAGGACAGCGAAGGCGCGCTCTGCTTCATCTGGCGCTGCCCAGTTCTCTTCGGCGTTAGCAATCATGAGTGCCAAATCGGCATAGCGATCTGCTGTTCCGAGCCGCCCAAGGTCGATCAGACCCGTGCATTGAAGAGTTTTAGGGTCCACCATGAAGTTCGGCATGCAGGGATCACCATGGCAAACAACCATATCGGTGCGCTCTTGGTCGAGCCGCACCGGTAGCTCTCGTTCGACACGAGCCAAAAGATCGAGCTGCGGCGTACTCTTGTCCTCGTCCGGTAAGAAGTCGGGATTGACGGCATTGCGGGACACCACATCAACGGCGCGTCCGAACATTCGCGACAGCCTGCGCTCAAACGGACATTGATCAACCGATAGGCTGTGAACAGCGCCAAGTTGCTGCCCCATTGACGGCCACGCTTTGAGCAAATCCGCTCCAGACAGATCAGCCGCCGGTACTCCCGGAATTGCCGTTATCACCAAGCATGCACCCTCCTGTTCCTCCTGCCAGTTGATCACCTCGGGGCAAGCCACACCTCGACCTTTGAGCCAAATGAGGCGGTCACGCTCTCCAGCGAGCTCACCGCGGCGGGAAGCAGGTGCGATTTTCGCGAAGGCATGCCCGTCACCACGTCGAAAAACAAAATCACCAGATTCTCCGCCTCTGACAGGCAACCAGTCAGAATGCGATTCACCAAAAAAAATATTAGTTCGATTCAATGGAGGTTCCTTCAGTTTTCTGATGAAGCGCGGAGGTGGCTCAACCTGCGAAAAGAAACGAGTTGCTACGTAAGTCCGAGAACATGCTTTCCATGGTCTCTGAGCTCGCCTTTGGGACCGACATATCGGTAGAGAGTGACGCGCTCGATGCCGAGTTCCTTGCAGAGATCGGAAACTGAAGTATCGCGCTGGGCCATGGCGGCTTGCGCGAGACGCACCTGAGCTTTGGTGAGCGCGAATTTTCGTCCGCCCTTGCGACCGCGCGCTCTCGCGGAGGCGAGACCCGCCATGGTGCGCTCTCGGATCAGATCCCGCTCGAACTCGGCCAAGGTGGCGAAGATTCCGAACACCATGCGACCGGACGCAGTCGTGGTGTCGATCTGAGCGCCCTTTCCAGTCAGAACCCGCAGGCCGATCTTGCGGTCTGACAGCTCCTTCACCGTGTTGACCAGATGGGCAAGCGATCGTCCGAGGCGATCGAGCTTCCAGACCACCAGCACATCGCCGTCACGCAATGACTTGAGGCAGGCAGTCAAGCCAGGGCGATCATCACGACCGCCGGAAGCAAGATCATCATAGATATTGTCCCGTTCGACACCTGCGGCGCGCAAGGCGTCGTGCTGCAGGTCGAGAGACTGCGAGCCATCGGCTTTGGAGACGCGGGCATATCCGATCAGCATGTATCACAAACGTTGGTTTGAGGCGGCGCTTCGGCCACGATTGCATTGACCTCTGGAAATGTATCTCAACCAGCTTCATAAACAAAGCGTCTTGAACGCTATCAGATTTTGAAAAAGGAACATGTATGCCGCGTCGCGTCACTCTAACCGATCGGCAGAAAGACGCGCTGTTGCGCTTGCCGACTTCACAGACGGATTTGCTCAAGCACTATACGCTGAGTGATGAAGACCTTGGGCATATCAGGCTGCGTCGGCGCGCTCACAACAGGTTCGGCTTCGCCCTGCAATTGTGTGTCCTGCGCTATCCCGGCCGGGTGCTGGCTCCAGGCGAACTGATCCCTGCAGAGGTCATCGAATTTATCGGAGCGCAGCTTGGCCTGGGTGCCGACGATCTCGTAGACTATGCTGCCCGCGAGGAAACACGGCACGAGCATCTTGCCGAGTTACGGGGGCTCTACGGCTTCCGCACCTTCTCCGGACGTGGTGCGAGCGAGCTGAAGGAATGGTTGTTCCGAGAAGCCGAGATGGCGGTGTCGAACGAGGATATCGCCCGTCGCTTCGTAGCCGAGTGCCGACGCACCCGCACTGTCCTTCCCGCGACATCCACGATCGAGCGGCTTTGTGCCGCGGCTCTCGTCGATGCCGAGCGACGCATCGAGACGAGGATCGCCAGTCGGCTGCCTATGTCGATCCGAGAACAGTTGCTGGCATTGCTCGAGGAGACGGCTGATGATCGGGTGACCCGTTTTGTGTGGCTGCGCCAGTTCGAGCCTGGCTCGAACTCTTCGTCGGCCAACCGGCTGCTCGACCGGCTCGAATATCTGCAACGCATCGATCTCCCCGAGGATCTGCTTGCCGGCGTTCCTGCCCATCGGGTGACTCGTCTGCGCAGGCAGGGTGAACGGTATTATGCCGACGGCATGCGCGATCTCCCGGAGGACAGGCGGCTTGCGATCTTGGCTGTTTGCGTCTCGGAATGGCAGGCGATGTTGGCCGACGCAGTGGTCGAAACCCACGACCGGATCGTCGGCCGTCTCTACCGTGCTTCGGAGCGTATTTGCCATGCAAAGGTCGCAGACGAAGCGGGGGTGGTGCGTGACACCCTGAAATCCTTCGCCGAGATCGGGGGCGCCCTGGTCGATGCACAGGATGATGGCCAGCCGCTGGGCGATGTCATCGCGAGTGGGTCAGGGTGGGACGGCTTAAAAACCCTTGTTGCAATGGCAACCAGGCTGACCGCCACCATGGCCGACGATCCGCTCAATCATGTGCTCGACGGTTATCACCGCTTCCGCCGATACGCTCCACGCATGTTGCGCCTGCTCGATCTGCGAGCTGCGCCCGTTGCACTGCCGCTTCTGGAAGCGGTGACGGCCCTTCGTACCGGTTTGAACGATGCCGCGATGACCAGCTTCTTGCGGCCCAGCTCGAAATGGCATCGCCACCTTCGGGCCCAGAGGGCTGGCGACGCTCGCCTATGGGAGATCGCGGTGCTGTTCCATCTGCGCGATGCGTTCCGCTCCGGAGATGTCTGGCTTACTAGGTCCCGGCGCTATGGCGATCTGAAACACGCACTCGTTCCGGCACAATCCATCGCGGAAGGCGGTCGTCTCGCTGTGCCATTGCGGCCGGAGGAATGGCTGGCAGACCGGCAAGCTCGCCTCGACATGCGGTTGCGCGAGCTTGGCCGTGCCGCTCGCGCAGGCACGATCCCGGGCGGGTCGATTGAAAACGGCGTTCTGCATATCGAGAAACTCGAAGCCGCCGCGCCGACAGGCGCCGAAGATCTGGTGCTCGATCTCTACAAGCAGATCCCGCCCACGCGCATCACCGATCTCCTGCTGGAGGTGGATGCGGCGACCGGCTTCACCGAAGCGTTCACCCATCTGCGCACAGGAGCACCCTGCGCTGACCGGATCGGGCTAATGAACGTTATCTTGGCGGAAGGGATCAACCTCGGCTTGCGCAAAATGGCGGATGCGACAAACACCCACACCTTCTGGGAATTGATCCGCATTGGACGGTGGCATGTCGAGGGCGAAGCCTATGACCGGGCGCTGGCCATGGTGGTCGAGGCACAGGCAGCGTTACCCATGGCCCGGTTCTGGGGCATGGGCACGTCGGCTTCGAGCGACGGACAGTTCTTCGTCGCTACAGAGCAAGGTGAGGCCATGAACCTGGTCAACGCGAAATATGGCAATACCCCGGGCCTGAAAGCCTATAGCCACGTCTCCGACCAATATGCGCCGTTCGCAACCCAGGTGATTCCTGCAACGGCAAGCGAAGCGCCTTACATCCTCGATGGCCTGCTGATGAACGATGCTGGACGCCATATCCGCGAGCAGTTCACCGACACGGGCGGCTTCACCGATCACGTCTTTGCCGCATGTGCCATTCTCGGCTACCGGTTCGCTCCGCGCATCCGCGACCTGCCATCCAAACGGCTCTACGCGTTCAATCCGTCGGCCGCCCCGGCGCACCTGCGAGCGTTGATCGGCGGAAAGGTCAACCAAGCCATGATCGAGCGCAATTGGCCCGACATCCTGCGCATCGCCGCCACCATTGCTGCCGGGACCGTCGCGCCAAGCCAGATTCTGCGGAAACTCGCCTCCTATCCGCGGCAGAACGAGCTCGCGACAGCCCTGCGGGAAGTCGGTCGCGTCGAGCGCACCCTGTTCATGATCGACTGGATTCTGGATGCCGAACTCCAACGGCGTGCCCAGATCGGGCTCAACAAAGGCGAAGCTCATCATGCGCTGAAGCGGGCAATCAGCTTCCACCGCCGCGGTGAAATCCGCGACCGTTCCGCCGAAGGCCAGCATTACCGCATCGCCGGCATGAATCTGCTCGCCGCCATCATCATCTTCTGGAACACCATGAAGCTCGGCGAGGTCGTTGCAAACCAGAAACGCGATGGAAAGCTGCTATCGCCCGATCTCTTGGCCCATGTTTCGCCGCTCGGATGGGAACACATCAATCTCACCGGAGAATATCGCTGGCCAAAGCCTTAGCGTAGGATTCCGCCCCCTCCCGCAAACGACCCCTACTTCAGCTTACCTCCGGTAAGGGCCCCAGCGCCCTTACCGCCTGCTTGGCCGGCGCTCTTGCTGCCATCTGAAAGCCCCTGGATGACGTGCCCGGCCCGAATCCCAACCCAGGTAAGGCTCGCAAGCCAAAAGCCCGGCAAGACCAGGAACATCGTGCCCATGACGAACATCAGGAGCAGGTCGCCAAAGGCATTGTTCAACCCCACCAGCGGATCGAAGTTAGTGTGTGGCCGGTTCCAGCCGAAGCCCCACCCATAGAGCGCATCGAGGATGGTGCTGTCGATCCAGCGTGCGAGTTGGAACCAGAAATCGGTGAAGAACAGCGCGAATTGCACGACGCTGACGGTGACGACCGTCTTCAGGTCATAGGTTCCGACGACCAGTACGAGCGGGATGCAGATGACCAGTGCCATCTTGAGCAAGGCAAGCACCATGGGCAGCGCCTGGCGCACCACGTCCATGGCGGGAAATGCGGCAAGTGCCCCGACCGCCATTCCTACATCCCCCGTGGCCCGCGTCACGATGTTCGGCAGGGTCTTGTCGATCTGGCCGCCGTAGTCGGTATAGACCGAACCCTGGTTGAGCTTCTGCTGTCGCGGTGACGCGATGGTACGGACCACCGAATCGTCCACCTCGGTACGGCTCAGGAACCCGGCCCAGCCCGCCAAGCGATTCAACAGGCTGGGGTCCACCTGGCCCAGCAGCCGTGCCCGCAGGCCGTTGCTGCCATCGGCCCACCACTGCCTGCAGGTCGGGTAGCCGCCGCCACTGGCCACCTGCGCAAGCCCTGCGTCGCGGGTGTCGTCATAGGGCCATGACTCGCGCGCCGTGCTGGAACGGTAGCTGTCGTAGTAGCCGCCGGTATCCGTGAAAAACCTCGAACCGATCCAGGTCACGTCGTTCATTTGAGCGTCGTCCAGCTCCGGCCGCGCCATGAACAATTTAGCGCGTGCAGGTCCGTAGCAGTCGTGTGTGAAATCGGCCACTTCCTGAGCCAGAACCGGGTCATTGATGCGGGTAGCGTCGATCTCCATGCGCATCTGTCGCAGGTCTGTCCCGCACGGGATTGCCGCCACCGAGGCGCTGGTGACGGCGCGCGAGAGCGCGTGCATGAAGGCCCACCAGACCGGCACCTTGGCACTCTGGTTGTTGATGGTGCTGAAGGACTGGGACCAGCCGGTATCCGTGGGCTGCGGCACGTTGACCTGGCACTGGGCCGAGCGCGAGCTGTCGTACTGAATTGTGTTGAGGTCCACGTCGATGAAGGGGATGCCGGCGAACATCACCACCACGATGGCGACGAACACCCGGTTCTCGATGCGTGCGGCCGAGAGCACGCCCTTGTTGCCTTCGTCGGCACCTTCCGCACGGGCCTTAAGCCATTCCTGCACGATGATCGCCACGAAGGGCAGTGCGAATACCCCGCTGGATACCAGTACCGCCCAGATGCCGTTGTTGACGATCCAGGACACCAAGGTCAGGTAGTACTCCAGGTAGTCGGTTGTGAAAAGCGTCATGGCTCGGACCTCCCCTCAGCCCTGCATCAACAGGCTGGCTTCAAGCGCCACGATGGCAACGACGCCGGCGATCTCGCTGCGTACCAGGCGGCGCCGCGCTTGCGCGTCGTCCTCACGCGCAAGCAGCCGGCGACGCATCCAGACCCAGCCGTAGGCCGTCGCGCCATACAGGCACAGCCGCCAGACCAGGAAGTAGCCCGCTGCTGCCGCCAGCCAACGCTCCCAGCCCGCGACACTTCCGACGAGGTAGATGCCAACGATGTTGGCACCCACGGCGACGGCCGCGAGTACCATCGTCCACAGCAGCGCCTTCGCTGCGCGCCGGTTGAACAGCCAGCGCGGGCGCAGCCAGGCCGCACGCATCAGGCTCATGGCCGGCCTCCCGGATTGCCCTTCTGCAACTGATCGAGGCGGTCAGGCACCGGATCGCCTTCGTAGATGCCACGCGAGCCCGCCGCGCGCGTGCCGTGGCGCTGGATGATCGCCATGGGCGAGTTGTTCGCCAGCTCCCGGCGCAGCTCCAGCTCGGTCTTGAGGTTGCGAATCTCGCGATCGAGCGTGTCGCTCTCGTGGTTCACCGCCTCCACGGCGAGCTGGTTGGCCGCCACGTTGGGCTCCTTCTTGCCGGTCAGCAGCGTGCGTTGCAGCAGTAGCGCCTTCTCCAGCACCGACGCCAGCGCAACCTCGGACGCCAGGCGCTGCGACAGCAGGTGCTGGTCCGGTTCGTCGCGCAGTGCCTCGACCACGCCGCGCGTGATGGGCAGCGACGCGCTGCCGGCCTCCCGCAGGTTTTCGGGCGTCGTGTTCTTCGCCTTGGAGACCAGGTCCTGGAGCGCCTGCAGCTTGGCGTCGTACTCCTCCTGGATCAGGGGCGTCAGCCCGACGCCGGGCACCGTCTCCGTCTTGGTGCAGGCGTCGCAGGTGCGCTGCTCCTTCTCGCCGAGCA
The DNA here is from genome assembly GCF_000730605.1 of Pseudomonas monteilii NBRC 103158 = DSM 14164. Taxonomy (GTDB): domain Bacteria; phylum Pseudomonadota; class Gammaproteobacteria; order Pseudomonadales; family Pseudomonadaceae; genus Aquipseudomonas; species Aquipseudomonas monteilii. Next base: position 180,115 of record NZ_BBIS01000017.1, read on the forward strand.
CCCGTGTTGCCCACTCGATGGCCGCCTGCGGCGTGGTCCAGGTTTGGCACGACAGGCTCGTGCAACTGGCCGGAGCGATTGCCGACGTGTCGGTCACCCCGCGGCCATTGACCAGGTTGTAGCCCGCGCGGGTGACGTCACCGACCACCTTGATCGCGGGCTGACCGGAGCCGCCGGCATTGCTTCCCCCGACCCAGGGCACGCCATCGTTGCCACGGCGCGTCTCGGCCTGCTCGATGGCCGAGACGGCATCCGTGCTCGAAACAGCGTCACGCAGCGCCAACCCCTCTGCCATCTGGCTCCAGCCGAGTTGGCCGCCAGCCGTTTCGGCCATCTTTTCGGCCATGGCGCGGCACGTCAGCTTCGAGCGGTCGAAATCCAGCCGCGCTTGCAGAACGCCGTTGGTGAGCAGGTTGTAGAGGCCTGGATCTGCACGCTGGATGATCAACGCCGGCAGGGACGCCACAGCACTCGTAGCACTCTGGATCACCGAGGACATGATCTGCTGAAAGCCATTGGTGACACCGTTGAGTTGATTCTTCAACGTGGTCTGGATGCTCATGTCGCCGCAGATCAGATTGCTGTTCCAGCCGACACCCACGCCGAGCGAGCGCATGCCGGCTGCGCGGCCCATCGAAACGGCGCTGCCGCCGCCGATGGAGTACATGACGTCATCGCCGATGACGTTGCCGCTGGTCTGGTAGCCCAGTTGGCCCCAGGCCACGCCGCTTGCCAGAACCAACGCGCCGGTAAGCGCCAAACAGATCCTCTTGCCACGAGCCGGTGGGGAGAACTGCATAGAGTCGGAACGCTTCATCGCGGCACCTCAAAGGAAATCAACGCTGCCAAGGAACACCTGTCCACGGCGTTCGCAGCAGGCATACGGCCGCCACAGCGCCCAGGCGTAGTCGCCTTGCTGGGCCTGAGTCAGGAAGCCGGTGCGTGGGAAAACCGTGCAGGACGAGGACAGGACGGGCGTGAGTTCCTGCCACTTGCCAGTCGAGGCATCACCCTCCATCAGCGCGCTGGCGGGCCAGTAGCCATCGCGGGCATTGGCAAGCAGCGGCTGGTACACGTGCAACTGCCCGCGGCGCGTGACGACATCGCCCGCACGCTGGGCCACCACGGCTCCCGATTTGTGGTCGTCGGTCTGGTGCAGGAAGCCGCCGCGGGGATACACGTTGCCCCAAAGGTTCATCGTGGTGCGTGCGCCGACCTCGCGCATGCCGGGAATCAATGCCTCCGGGTAGGCCATCTCGGGCACGTTGTAGCGCCAGGCAAGCGTGTCCAAGGTGCTGAGCAGATACGGCATGAATGCCGTTCCCGCGCCCTCGCAGAAGTAGCCCGAGGACGAAACAAACTGGTTGAACACCTCGACGCCGGGATGGCCGATCACGTCGGCGTTCTTGAATTTCGCGAGATTGTTTTCGTGATCCTCGTTCGTCGTTCCATCGCCGCCCGCTTGGGCGGACGGGTTGGCCGTACTCATCGCCCGGACTTCGACCCACGGGTTCTCGCCCGTGTTGCTGTAGCTGGAGACGACCGCATCGGGGATGTAGTGGCGCACCTTGACAGAGGTGCGCACCGTGCAGCCTCCCCAGGTGCAGTAGAGCCAGTAGCAGATACCCACCACCCGGTACTCCAAGCAATCGGGCGAGGCCACCGAGGCAACGATGGCGGTGGTGTTCAAGGCGTAGCTACCCGTGGCGCTGAGCAGCAGCAAGGAAGCCACGCCAGCCCGCATGCGGCGCATAAGGTCGAATGGCCTCGTCATGGCTGGGTCCTCCGACGCTGCTCGATGCGCGCGACAGCGCGGGCCACATCCGGCTCGCCATAGACCACGTAGCGCTGATCCACCACGACAGCCGGGATGCTGGTGATGCCCAGGCTCCATGCGTCGGTGACGCCCTGGTATGCGGAAGCGATGCGGCGCTGTAGGTCGGCGCCGCCTTGGTTCAGCCGACGCTTGACGGTGGCCGCCGCCTGTTCGGGGGCGGCGGGCAGTTCCGCAGAAAGCTCCGCTTCAATCCGGCGGGCTTCGTCCAGCTCGATCAGCCGCTCGCCGCCCATGGTCTTGACCGGGTGGTGGCTGTCGGTGACGACCAGTACGTCGGCTGCGAAGGTGACGGGGCTGAACACGGCCAGGGACGCCGGCAGCGCCACGACGAGACCAAGGGTTCGCCAGCCCGACGCGAACGTGGAAAAGGATGCCGGCATGTCGCGTGCCCCGAAAGTTGATCAGGGCCATAGTCAAACGCGAACCCGATGCCACCCCAACAAACAATGCGCATCGCGGGCTGCCCGCATACCTGCTTGTCCCGGGCCATAAAAAAACGGAGGCCGAAGCCTCCGCGAGGATCAATGAAGCAATGCGACCGTTACAGCAGGCCTGACTCCGCAAAGGAGAACGGGGAACCTTGGCCTACGATGATGTGATCCAGTACCCGTACATCGATGAGCGCCAGCGCGGCCTGCAGTTGCTGGGTCAGCACACGATCCGCGCTCGACGGCTCGGAGATGCCCGAGGGGTGCTGGTGCGCGAAGATCACCGCGGCGGCGTTCAACTCCAGCACACGCTGTACGACGACACGTGGATAAACAGAAGTCGAGTTGATCGTGCCCCTGAACAATGGCTCGTAGGCCAGCACCTGGTGCATGCTATCCAGGAACACAGCGGCGAATATCTCGTTGGGTTCAGCGACCAGTTTCACGCGCAGATAGTCCCGCACGGCGGCCGGCTGGCTGAGGCATGGTCCAGCTTTGAAGATCCGTTTTTCCAGCAGCACGATGGCCTGCTGGATGATCCAGTCTTCGTGCTGGGCAGCTACGGCGGAAAGCGACTCCACACAGGAGTCATTGATGGCGAAAGACATGGCGAACCTCCAGACGGTGAGATCGGAGGGCGCGCGCCCCCGAGGGCAAGCCCTCCTGGGGATGAGAATGAAAAGATGCATCCATCACCGCGATTGCGGTGACCGTTCGCGGCCAGGATGCAAGGCGAACGAGTCGCGGTCAGCGCAGAGGACTGCGCCGTAGCCTTGAAGACCGGGGCTACCTGGGCATGTCGCCGACGACGTCGGCAGGCATTTCGGATGTGGGTGTGCTGGTCGGACCCTCAGCCGCCAGCATGTCCATGGCTGACAGCAAGGCATCGCCCTCGATCGGCCCCTGCAGCAGGATGGCCTGGCCCGTTTGGCGATCGAGCAGGCGCAGCGACGGCGTGGCGGTTACGCCGCTCTTGGTGGCTTCCGCAGCCTGGGCGCGGATAGCCGCACTGGGCCTTTCGCTTGCCATGCACTGCTCGCTGGCTGGCGTCGATTCGGGGTACCGCAAGCCATCGGGCAAGCCCTGGCCGCCGCTGCGCGTGTGGGCATAGACCCATTCGATCGCCTGCCAGAACGCGACATGCCCACCTGCTTCGGCAGCGCATTCCACTAGGCGTGCCTCGGCTGACGCGGCCGGCTCGTGCTCGGCCAGCGGCTGGTGGTGCCATTGCAGCGCCACGTCGGTGTTGTTGCCGATCCACCGCTTGAGCTGCGGGAAATACTCCCGGCAGAACGGGCACTCCAGGTCGGCATAGAGCGTCAGCGTGAAACGGCCTTTGGGGTTGCCCATTAGCCAGGGCGGCCCGGCCACCGGTGCCATGCTGACCGGCGTGGGCGGCTGCGGCGGGGATTCGCCGGGCGACCTTGACACAAGCCAGATCAGCAGCAGCGCGACCAGCACAGCAGCCAATGCCCAGGGCCAGCGGGGCCGCCCGTTGCGGCGGCGGAACGCCTGGACCTGCATCGGAATGGAAGGACGTTTCTGTTCCATGGCGTTCTCCGTCTTACGACAGTTCCAAGGCCGGCGACTCGATGCCGCGCGCCTGGTCGATCTTCTCGGCCACCTTGAAGGCCGCTTCCAGTTCGGTGCAGCCGTAGTGCTGCATGAGCTGGTAGCGCTCGGCCTTCTCTTCGGGTTCGGTCTGCGCCAACGCCAAGTACAGGCTGGGCGGCACGGCGCGGAACAGCACTTCCATGCTCTTGGAAAGGATGACGCCCTCGGTGAACTTGCCCGCTTCTTTGCGCGCCGAGAGCATCAGCGCTTTCTGCGCGGGCGAGAGTTCGCGGAAGCGTGCAATCTTCTCGACCTCATCGGGCGGCATCGACAGGCAGATCCACCACTCAATCATGTTGAGCATGGGCTCCGCGGCACGCGGCAGATCGTCGATATTTTGTGTAGCCAGCCAGAACCAGGCCCCTAGCTTGCGCCACATTTTTGTAATTTTTACAACGTAGGGCGCAAGCAGCGGGTTCTTCGTGATGATGTGGCCTTCGTCGGTCACATTGATGATCGGACGGCCCAGGTACTGGTCGCGCTCGGCGATGTTGTTCACCGTGCTGATCAGGCTGATGTAGGCGATGGAGAGCTGCGCGTTGTAGCCCTCCCGGGCATAGGTCGCGAGATCCACCAGCGTGATGTCGGCCTCGGGCCACGGCGTGCCATCGCGATCGAACATCTCGCCGTCCGTGCCTTGGCAGAACATGTCCATCGCGTCCGCCATCTCCAGCAGCCGCACGCGCCGCATCTCGGGCAGCGTCGGGTCCTGGCCGCGCGTGCGCAGCGCGTTGCGCACGTCGCGCGTGAGCACCGTGCGTTTCTCGGCCACGCAGTGCTCGGCGGCATCGAGGATGCACTGGCGGATCAGCGAGCGATCGGCCCGCGTCATCCGGGCTTCTTCCTTGTCCTCGCCGCCTGTGATCATCAGCCGTGCCGTGATCTCCAGTTCACCCAGCACGTCGCGCTGCTCGTCCTCCTCCATGACCGAGGAATCGGCTGGCAATTCTTCATCCAGTGCATCGGCATCAAGCGTCTGCACGTTGCTGGGCGTTTCGATCAGCCGGCGAGCGTCGGCGAACGGCGCCAGGCTGATGCCCGAGCCAGGAGCCAGCTTGACCCGGTTCACGGTCAGACCCAGGCGCTTTGCGAAGTCGCTGAACAAGCCAAAGCTGTTGCCGGCTTCCACGATGAACAGCCGCGGCCGGTAGATGGCCGTGACCTGGTTCAAGAGGTTGTTGAGCGTTGCGCTCTTGCCCGAGCCGGTGGGGCCGAACAGGAACAGATGGGCGTTCATCTGCCTGTCCAAGCGGTTCAGTGGATCAAACGTGATCGGCCCGCCGCCGCGGTTGAAGAACGTGTTGCCCGGATGACCCGTACCCTGGCTGCGACCCCACGCCGGCGAGAGATTCGCCACATGCTGGGCGAACATCAGTTGGGTGAACCAGTTCCGTCGATCTTGCGCAGGGTTGTAGCAGCACGGTAGCCAGCGCAGGTAGCTGTTGAGCGGCGCGACTTCATCGTCCTCGCGCACAGGCTGCAACCCCGCGTTGAGCATCACGTTGGCGAGGTCCAGACCGCGCCTGTCAAGTTCGGCTTCATCGCGTCCGCGCAGATAGAAGGCCAGCGTGCCGCGGTAGAGCTTGTGCGCGCTGCCGATGAGCGAGCGTGCCTCCTGCACATCCTTGAGCGTTTGTTCCGATGCCAGTGTTTCGCCGACAGCCTTCTTCGCCAGGTGATTCAGGTGCGATTCGAGGATGTCCTGGGGCGTCGCCACCATGGTCAGACACATCGTGGTGTCTTCGGGCATCTGATCGAAAAGCGTGTTGATAGCGTCCCCCTTGCGGGTTTCGCCGGTCAGGTGCCCCGTACCGGGCGGCATGCGTAGCCGGTCGGTGACCAGTACGCGATGCGGCATACCGTCAAAGTACCAGGTGCCGTGCTCGGCATCGGAGCGAGGCTGACCGAAGAACAGCCGTTGACTGAAGTCCCGACCACTCGCCAGCTCAATCTCACCTTCCTCCACCTCGTCGGGATAGCGGGCCAGCGCATAGAAGCGCTCTCGCTCCTCAGCGCCGGGCCCGAGCATCGTGGGGCGTGGGTTGAACCAACGCAGCAGCCAGTCGTGAACATCGGCCGCGACCATGCGCCGGGCCTGGATGCCGGCGTTCGCCAAGCCGCCGCAGAGGCGATCGCAGACGATGTTCAGCATTTGCTCGGGTGTCTGGCCGCGGCGGTTCGCCTGCCCGGCGGCCCGGCGATAGACCACCATGCGCACGCGCCGCGTCTGGCCGCGCCAGCGCAACCGCGTGACCACCGTATCCTCGAACAGTCCGCCGGGCTTGGCCACCGCGCGCAGGTGGTGGCCAAAGAAGCGGAGGTAGAACTCGGTGAAGGCCGTGCTGCGGGCGCGCGGCTGCACGTAGTCGCGTAGCGTCTGCATGTACTGGTCGAAGCTGGGCTCGTCCTGTGCATAGAGCTGGAGCACCCACGGGTTCTCATCCAGCTCATCGAACGAGTCCTGGAGCGCGTTTTCGAGCGCATCGCGGGCATGAGCGAGCCAGCCCGGTTCCCGACCTTCGGTGCCTAGCGGGACCAGTTCGTAGAAGGCCGCGACCGATTGCCCGTCCTCCAGCAGCATGGACTTCGACGGCGGCAGGAACTCCACCCACGGCAGCAGCTCCGCGAATGACTGCGCAACGTCGTACATCGCCTGCTCGTCCGCCACGGTCGCCGGCCTGCGGCCCTGGACCGTCGCTCCGGGTTCGGCAATGCCGGCCTGGCGCAACGCCTCGACGTGGCGCTGCCAGCCGTCCGGCTGCTCGTCATTGCCACCATCGGATGCAGCCAGCTTCGGCCAGGGGAGTTTCCAGCGCATCAGTAGTCCTCCACGCGCTCGCCCGGCATGGCGTACTGCACACGCTGGTACAGGGGAAAGACCGTCGTGTAGCCCGGAACCGGCACGGGATCGGTGCCCGCCAGGTGCGGGTACACATACATGACAAGATCGGGGTTCGGCAGGCGGTGGAACTGGCGATAGACCTCGTTGCGCGCCGTGCGCGTGTAGCGCATCTGCTCGGTGGGCGCGGCCTCCACGTCGGCCTCGGTCAGCGTCCGGCGCAGGCTCTGGCGTGCATCGAGCAATTGCCTGCGCGCCACCTGGCCGGCGCCACCACCCCCGTCACCGGCGTTCTGCTGCCAGATGTCCATCATCGTGCTGTCGCCGTGGGGGAGCAGCTTTTCCTTGCTGGTGGCACAGCCGCCGAGCACCGCGACGGCGAGGGCCAGCGCCAGGGCCTTATTCAAGTTCGAGAGCATGGCTTTCTCCTGCGCGGTGATCGACCTTGCGGCCTTCGGGATCGAAGTCGATGGCGAGCGGCTTTTCGAGGTGGACGGCGACCTTCGCGCCGGGCTGGACATAGACAGCGGCGAACGCCTGGCCGTACAGCTTGTTCACCCAGTCGGCCATGTCGCGCACGCCACCGGCCAGGATGCGGCCCACGGCTTCATTGCCCGAGATACCGACGCTGCCGATGGAGCCGTCGGCGCCGACGTAGGACATCTGGCCGCTGTCGCTGTCGATCAGCGAGGCGACGCCGGCACCGGCGGCGGTAATCAGGGCTTGCGAGCCAAGGTACTGCTGGGCGTTGCTGCGCCGCTCCCCGCTGACGCAGGGAATGCCGTATGGGTCGCTGATCCAGCCCAGGCCTCCACTTTGAGAGTTCTGCTGCTGGTTGTTTTGCTGGTTGCCGTCGCGGTCTTCGGGGATGGTGCGGATCGTGCCGTCGTGGAAGACGAAGGTGATGCTGCGTACCTGGCCGCGCACGCACGAGAGCGTCCAGTCGCCCGATGCGGTGCCGCTGAACACGGCACCGGCCACGTCGGGAATGTCGATGCCATTGGCGGTCAGGTTGTCCGATCCGACCAACACCTTGAAGGGGTACGGATCGTTGACGGTTCCGTCGATCGGCACGCGGCCGATCAGCGCCGTCATCGCCACCGACCCCATCAGCGTCGAATTGGTCGGTACGGTATAGACCGCCTTGGCGCTCTTCACGCCTGCGGCGCGTGCGCCCGCGTTCGCCACGGTTTCCGCCGTGGTTTCCAACGTGCTCTGCGCGGGGCCGAAGCTCGTCGGGAAGCTCATGCCGCTACCCGTGCCACGACTGCTGTTGCGCCCCTCGGCTTTCCTCGCATCGTCGGGTTCGACCCAGCGCACGCCGCCTTCCATGCCGGCCTCGTCGCCGTCACGCAGCCCCAGACCCACCGGCAGGTCGGCATGGCCGCCGCCACGTCCGCCGATACTGTCCAGGCGCCGTTGCAGGTCGGCCAGCAGCCCTTCGGTCTGCTGACGCGCGCTGGCTGCCTGCTCTTGGTCGCGACGCAGGTTGGTGCGCTCGGAGTCGAGGGCCGAATTGATGCGCTGGTCAATGGAGTTCTCGCGCTGGCGCAGTCGCTGGTTTTCTTCGCGCTGGGATTTGTTGTCCGAGAGCGCGGTCTGAAGCTCGGTGCGCAACTGCTTCACTTGGGCAACGAGCGTCGCCACGGTGTCGCGCGGGGTATCGCCCTCGATGCCCAGCGCCTTCATTTCCGCTGGCGTGAGCTTGGCGCCGGCATCCGCGGTCGGTGGTGCCGAAGTGCTGCCTCCCGAGAACAGCCGGATGGCGACGAACAGCACCAGCACGGCAACCGGGATCATCAGCCACTTCAGGAGTCCATTACTGCGCATGGCGGACCTCCTTGCGGTCGGTGCCATCCTGGGAACCGGCTTCCGGTTGCGGGAGATGCACGGCCGGGTCGAAGCGGTTGACCGCTGGTAGCAGCGATTGCGCAAGGCCACGCCCGCGCGTCACCAGGTACAGAACGGTCGTGTCCTCGGGCGTCCCGCGCGGGCCAAGCGCCTCGTGTTGGAAGGTGGCGGTGAGGAAATCGCCTTGCAGCACGCGCGGGTCCAGGGTGATCCAGCCGCTGCTGCTGTTGGTCAGGCGCACGGCGGTCACCCACTGGTCTTCCAGACGCCATGACGCGAGCGCGACCGCGCGCACGGGCAGCGTCGGCATCAGCGTGCCGAGGTCGAGGTCACGGCGCAGGTTCACCCGCATGACGCTCGGCAGCGGCTCCACGGTGCGTAGCGGCGCGTAGAGGTTCTGTGCGGCAAAGCGCGTCAGGACAACCGACACCGGGGTCTCGCGTCGCGCCGCTCGCGCGCCGGCCTGGTCCTGGGCGCGCGCCGGAGCTTCGTTGTCATCGCCGGGCTGATCGCCATAGCGCGCCGGGGTGCTGTTGCCCTCGACGATGCGCACTGGTTCCAGCTCGGCTTCGCCGTCCTTGGCTGGCTCCGCCGCAATGTCCAGCAGGATCAGCGCGCCCGTGTCGGCGTCCTGCAATTGCAGCCGCGTGGGCTCGATCGGCTCGCTGGCGCGCAGGTACACCGCGCCGCCCGCGCTCTGCACCCGTAGGCGCTCGCCGACGCCCGCAGGTACGCCCACGCGGACGTTGCGGTCGATGAACACGATGCGCTCGTGGCCGACCTTCAGCGGCACCGCCAACGGCATACGTTCCCAGCGCAGGATCTCCACTGCCTGGACAGCAGGAGCGGCGGCCACGGCCAACAGCCCCAGCAGCGTGAGTACAGGATGCTTCATGGGGTTTCTCCTTGGGGCGCTTGCGGAGACAGGCCGCCAGACGCCGGGCGCGTTGGCTCCGGCGTGCTGATGCGCTGGGGCGCGCCCTCATAGCAGTCGAGCGCCAGGCCGAACGGGTTGCGGGCAGGATCGACGTCCACCCGCGTGACCTTCACTGGATAGCGCACCAGAGCGCGCTTGACTTGCTCGGCGCCGTAGTACTCGTCGGCGGTGATGTCCAGCGTCACCACCCAGTCGCGGTCGGAGACCACGCGCACGCGCGCCGTAGGGTCGTCGCCGTAGCCGCGGCCGGGGATTTCATAAATCCCGCGCACGCGCTGGCGCAGCTCGCCCGTGCTGCGGCGGTAGTCGTAGTCCGCGCGAAGGAAGGCCTGGCAGGACGGGGTGAGATACGGCGAGAGCGTGTGGAGGTTGCGCGCGTAGTCCTCTTCGCCATTCGTCGGCCAGCGGTTGAGCGTCTGGAACACGTAGAACGTGAACGCATAGACCGATTCGGGCGGCACTTCCCACCACTTCCTGGTACTGCCGGAGCGCAGGTCAGGCGGAACGTGGATGGTCAGATCGCGCGGAGCGCTCCACCAGCCGCCGCCCATGACCAGGGCGACGATGACCAGGGCGCCAGCCCCCAGGCGAAGCGTCTTGATGTGCGCCTGCAGGTGGGTGATCTCGTTCTTGAAGCGGCTCATCGCGCGCTCCTTCGGGTGGTCCAGAAGCCGGAACGCGAGATCAGCACATGGCCGCCCACCCAACCCGCCATCAGTGGATGACGTGTCGCAATGCGCCATTGCAGTTGCCGATACAGCCAGGTGTCGGGACGCCCGCGTTTGAGGCGGCGAAGAATGCCGCCGCCGATGAACACGCCCAAGGCCACGCCCAGGACGACGAACGTGGGAGCTAGCGCGATCGTGCGGAACACCCACGACAGCGGCGCGCCGACCAGCAGGCCGGCGGCGCCGGACAAGCCGCAGCAGATCCACAGCTCGTCGGCGGTGAGGCCGCGCACGACAACGGGGTGGCGGTTGAGCCGGTGCGGAAGGAACGTCACGGTCCCGTCCGCACGGACGTGCTGCTGCTCAGACATACCGGCCTCGCCTTACAGGATGCCGGTGGCTTCGGTGAGCAGCCAGATGCCGATCACGAGCAGGACGGCGCCGATGGCGACCGTGAGGCCGAACTGGCCCCACGTCTTGCGGCCTGTGTGGATTTCCGCGTAGGTCCCGTAAGCGTGGTAGCACACGCCGATGAACATCGACGCCACCACCAGCAGGGCTACGAGCATGATGATGTCGTAGCCGTAGTTGCGGATCGTTTCCATGATGCCGTTGCCCGTGCCGCGGGTCGGGTTCTCCAATTGCGGCAGACCCTGCGCGAACGACAGCACGGGCAGCGCAGCGGCGCCCAGGGCCACGGCGGCGCGCTGGGCAAGACGGGAATTGAGGATGCGGTTTTGCATGGTCATGCCTTTCAGGTCAGGAGAGGAGGAAGAAAGTCAGGACGAGGTACATCGCGACGAATCGGATGCAGACGCCGAGGAACTGGCGCTGGTTGAGGCGGCTCTCGGACCACCCCACGTAGGCCGTTCGCATGGCCCAGACGCCCCAGACGAGCAGGACCGCGAACACGACGCCGACCAGGACGGTCGCCATCGCTGAAGGTGCGATGCCGCTGTTGGCTTGAAATGCCGAGACCTGGGCGCCGTTCATGGCTTGCCCTCCGCGGTCGTCGGCGGTGATGGCGGGACGACCCGCTCCGTGCGGTAGTCGCCGGCCAATTCGGACGGGTCGCGCGGCTGGGCGCGCGACGGTGTGAGATGGGCCTGGATGCCGGCGCGCACGCGCGCCAGGTCAGCCAGCAGCCTCGGGTAGTCGAAGTGGTAGCGCTCGCCCGGCTGGATGGGGGCATGCGCGGCGCTGTCGGCGACCGTGCGCTCCAGCGCGTCGAGTTGGCGCAGCGCTGCGACCAGCTCCTGACGCTGCGCTGGGGACTCGGCCAAGGCCATCGAGGACTGGCCCAACACAAGGGCCGTCACGAGAAAAGTGGGCACGCCGCGATGCGCGGCGCGCAGCCAGATCGGAGCCAACATCGCGCCATTCCTGTGTGATCAGCAATGGCTAGATCGTGGAGATCAGGGCTGTTTCAGGCCGCAAACAATAGGAACCTGCGGATGACCGGATTGATCGGCTAGAGGTACTTCTTGAAGCTGCCCGCAGTCAGGCTCACGGCCAGTCCCAGCAAGGCGGCGCTCGGCAACAGGATCAGCAATGGATGCACCGAGATCGGCAGTGCCAGGTACGTGATCCACGGCAGCACGGCCAGGGGCATAAGGCTGGCTTTCGCGCGGTGGTAGATGAACCCGGATTCGCGGCCCGCGCCGAACCTGCGCACGTCACGTCGCACCAGACCGTCAATCAGACCGACGAAAGCAGCCGTGAAGATCAGTGGCAGCGTGAGCACCAGGACCAGCAGGCGCACTAGGAAGGTCAGCGTCGTGAAGGCCGCGGCGATCAGGTAGCTCTCGGCCCAGACATAGGCTTGGCTGATGTAGTAGCGGAAGTTGCGCGCCTGCTCGTGGCTGGGCGCGCGGACGCGCTCGGCGGTCTGGCTCATGCGCGCCAGCAGCCCGGAGCGAACAAACACCCATTCGTAGCCTGTATCCACCAACTCGTGCGCCGTGCGCCCCGGCTCCTGCACGACCACGCTGCGCGTGAAGTGGTTGGACAGATGCCCAAGCTCGTACTGCAACATCTGCTGGGAATGGCGCCAGCCCTGGTCCTTCCAGAACAGGTGCATGCCGACGCACTCCACCACGATCGAGAACAGCAGCGAGCCGATCAGCACTCCAAGCAAGCGAAACGGCAAGGTGATGGTGCCGACGATCAGGCCCTGGCGCTGATTCTGCTCCCGCTGCGCGGTCGAGGCGGCGTCCTTCACGGCGCGGCCTCGTCGCCACTGTGGTCGGTGTCGGTGGCCACCGCAGCAGGCTCGGCTGGAGCAGCATCATCCAGCAGGTCATCGGGCAAGGCCGCATCCTGCAAGGCCGGGGAACTGGTGAACTCCCACCACTGCGTAGCCTCGCTGTAGCTCTGGCGCATGTACCCTGCCAGTTGTTGCAGGTCCGTCGGCATCACTTCATCCGGGTCTGGTAGCGGCAGCGGCATGCGAACCTTCCAAAGCTGGCCGCCCTGCAGCAGCGCGAAGCATTGGCCTTTTGGCAGGCCGACTACGTGCGATGGCTCGATCATCGGCACGCTGGACATGCTGATGCGGTCCTGGGTGTTCGACGTGAAATCCGTCGCGCCGCGGATGTCCGAACTGTCGGTTGCCCCGGAGACGATGGTAGTGGTATAGACCTCGACCTTCGGCAACTGCCGCGTCAGCAGTTCGGCAGTGGCAGTCTCGCGCACGCGCAGCATGAACAGGTTGTTGAAGTTGCCGATCACCTGGCCAGCTTTCGCGCGATTGCCGATGCGGGCCTCGATGTCCGAGAGGGTCTGCGTGTACGCGGTGACTTGCAGCCCGGCGCCGCCGCCTTTGTTGATAAGCGGCACGAATTCGTCACCCATGAGTTCATTGAATTCATCCGCATGGACGTTGATCGGTACGCGCGCGCCAGCCGAGGCGTCTGGCAGGCCATCGTCGATTCCGTGCTTGTAGATATGGCCCGCGACCGAAACCAGGTCGGAGAACATGGAGTTGCCGACCGCTGCGGCAACCTCGGCGTCGGACAGCGCGTCCAGTCCCACATAGACGATGGCGCGCTTCCTGATGACTTGCATCCAATCGAAGATCGGGCGCGGGTCGGCCAGGTCGGAATAGTTCGGTGCCAGGAGCTGCGCGATCTTGCCGCTGGTTAGCTTTTCCAACAACGGCAGCAATGACGCGACGATCTTGTCGAAGTAGGTCTTGTCGTACCGAACTGCCGAGCGCAGTCCGTCGAGCACCGGGTCGTAGTTGCGCGCCTGGGAGAGATACTGCTCCAGCGCAACCACGCGCTTCTCTCGCCCGATCATGTTGCGCGGGATGTTCTTCTCGTTGAGCTTGGCCTCGATCTGGACGATCACCTCCCAGGCCTTGGGCTCGGTCTTGGCGAAGTAGTGCTGGGCGTACTCGATAAACAGCGCGTCGATGTTGATGACGTGCCGCTGGATCAGCATGTAGTCCGGGCGCTGTCCCAGTTCCACCAGGGCACGAGCAATGATGTTGACGAAGCGCCACGCGAACTCCCTGAAGGCCGCGCTATTGCCTTCACCGGAGAGTTGCCCTGCGATACGGGTGGCGACTTCCGAGATGCGACCGAATCGGCCCACCGCGTTGTAGCGGGCGCTGATCTCCGGCCAGCCCAAGTGGAAGATGTAAAACTCGCCTTCACGGCCGGCGCGCTTGGCCTCGACATACATGCGCTTCAAGAGGTCCGCATCCCCTTTGGGGTCGATGACGATCACGACTTCGTGCTCGCCGGCAGCGCTCTTGCGGCGGATGTCCTGGGTCACGAACAACTCGGCCAGTCGCGTCTTGCCCACGCGCGTGGTGCCCAGCACCAGCGAGTGCCCGACACGCTCGCCGAGCGGAAGGCTGACGTCCACCTCGTCCGGTTCGATGCCGTGCAGGCGTGGCAGGCCGCCCACAGGCGGCAGCGGACGCACCGGGTTGAAAGGAGCATCCCAGCCCGTGAGCGCGGACAGCCGGGATAGCGGGAACGGCGCGAACTCCAGCCGCTCCTCCAGTCGCCGTGCCAGCCGGTAGGCAGGCGTCGGCTCGACGTATCGGCGGAACTCCGGCCGGTACGTCTGCATCAGCCTATGGGTGTGTTTTTGTTCCCACAGGAACCCGCGCCCGATGAAAAGCCGCTGCTGGCTGACGGGCACGTCCTTGCTCGTCATCACGTAGCGCGACAGGCGGCGGATGTTGCGTCGGTAGCGCAGGATCACGCGGGCATCGCGATAGCGGATCGCGCCGTAAGCGCCGAAAGCCAGCGCGCTGCCGACGCCCATCGACGGGCTCAGCGCGAGCGACCATGGGGCCACCAGGCACAGAAACGCGGCGCCTGCACACGCCGCGACGGTGTATAGCTCCACCGCTGGGCGTAGCAGAACCTCGACCGGCTGTTTCCCCGACATGGCTTCATTGCTCGATGCCGGTGGCCGTGATCAGCGCCGGGTAGTGCCGCAGCCCCAGGCGATCGGCCAGGTCGTCTCCGGCTACGGGCGCGAGCGGCACGCCCGGCACCAGGGCACGCAACCGTGCCAGGCCCTGCGCGGTCTCGACATTGACCACGAGGCCGACCGCGCCGCGTTCGCGCAAAGCGACGCCGCGGCGCTGCAGCCAGGCCCGGGAGGCGTCGTCGTCGCCGATGACCACGAACGGCCGCAGGCCGGGCGCTTCGATCACGCGCCGCGCGACGGTGCCGGGCGTGAGCTTGGCGCTACGCACCGGCAGCATCGCTGCCTCGTCCGCGGGTGTGGCGGGAACCTGTGGCGTCGGAATGGGCGGCCGGCCCGGGACATCGGCGCGCGCCTGGAGGTTGAGGGCCTCGTAGTACGGCAGCGCCGACGTGCCACCGCGATCTTCGACCACGATCAGCGGATCGCCGGCACGCGATGCCAGCGGCAGACCTGCCAGCAGCACAAGCAGGCCCCGCAGGGCCAGATGGGATTTTGTCATGGGGAAGTCTCCTGGCGCGCGGCGAGCACCGCGGCGTTTGGATGTGCGCCCTGCACACGCGCGAGATGGCGCGACACGCTGCGCCGGTAGCGGGCGGCGGGCTCGCCGCCCGCAGGACGGTGGTAGCGGCCGATCGCGAGCAGCCAGTCTTCGCCGGACGTGTGCTGCTCGTTCAGGATTTCAGCGGCGATGGCGAGGTTTCGATACGGGTCCAGCAGGTCGCACGCGCTGGTGAAGCGATGCTTGTGGTAGCCGAGGTTGATCTGGACCAGGCCTGCATCGATGCGCGTGTGGGGCGTGGTACGCATTGCCTGTTGCAAGCCCGAGCAGGCGTCGGCGCGCGTGGCGAAGCGGCGCGACTGGCCGGCGACATTGAGGGACCACGGCCACGGCACGATGCGCCCGTTGCGTCGAACGCCGCTCTCCTGCAAGGCCACGGCGTAGAGCACGGTCGAGGGGATGCCCGCCTGCTGGGCGGCGAGCTGGTAGGCAGGTGGCGGAATCTCCTGGGCATGGACGGCGCAGGCGCACAGGCCGGTAGCGAGCACCAGTGCGCACAAGAGCTGCGAGAAGGAGGTGGCCGCTACGGCTGGCGCTGCCATTGGCCGTTCACCTCGCGCACAGCCGCGGGCAAGTCACCGGGCAGGCCCAGCGACAGCCAGCGGCCGCCGTCGTGGTTGAGGGTAATGCTGCCGCTGCGCACGCGCGCCGGGTCGATCTGCGCGCGCTTGGCCCAGTCGCGGATGCGTGCGTCGTCCTGGCGGCTGCCCACCATATACAGGTCGAACTCGGCACCCGAGGATTGCAGCCGCTGCACGAGCTGCCCACAGGCCGCGCAGCCGTCCTTGACGAACACCGCCATGCGACCGCTGCCGCGCGCGGTGCCGGTGCCCGGCCCGTCGTCGGGCAGGTTCACGCGCTGCATGCCGGGGTTCAGGCGCTGCCAGGCTTCGTCGTAGGCACGTTGGTAGGCGAGCAGCTTCTCGACGCGGCGAGCCTCGACTTGCACCTGCAGCTCTGCATAGCGCCGCCGTTCTTCGTCGGTGCGTGCCTCGATGCCTAGGGCAGACAGCGGGTCCAGGTTTGGCGAGTAGATGCCCAGCGGCCCATCCATCAGCTCGCGGTAACGCGCCCATTCCTGGGGTTGGAGCCCCCAGTTGCTTGCTACTCGGTCGTCCAGGACGCGGGCGGCCAGCGGGCGCTCCTGGCTCTGCGCATTGCGGGCTGGAGCTGTGGCTGGCTGTTGCGCCCACGCGGGCCACTGGACTGAAGCCAGTAGGAGTGCGGAAAGGATGATCGACGGCTTCATGTCGTGTGCTCCGATCAGGGAATCGCCACGCGACGGATCTGTTCGCCGGCTTGGAACACCGCAGCGCTGCCATCGATTGCCTGCAAGCGCCATGGACCGACCGCATCACCGGGCAACAGCACCTGAAGCTGGTCGGGCGTGAAGTCCCCGCTGCTCGGCGCGACGGACACACTGAGCTGGCCGGCGCGCAGTTCGGCGCCGACGATGCGGAACGGCAGTGGCGGCGGTTCAGGCTTGGCGGCGGGCTTGCTCGATGTGCGCGGCTGGGCGGGTGTTGCTGCACGCGCGGCGGTCTGACGCGTCTTGATCTGCTCGATCTCCGCGCGCAGCGCCTGAAGGTCGTCGGCTGCTGCGTAGCTGCTCAATGTCTTCTCAACTTGGGAAGCGCGTGCTTCCAGGATTTGGCGGGTGTCTTTGAGGTCCGCCGCCGTTGCGACCTGCGGACGCTGCTGGATGGTTCCGATGGTCTCGGCCAAGGCCACCGCCTGCGCTTCGAGGCGTTGCAAACGGGAGTCGAGCCGTTCCTCGTCGGCCTGGTCGCTCATCGCCTGGTAGCCGAGGGCCACGATGACGCTGAGACCGAGCAGCCAGAGCCAGAGCAGGCTTTGCGCCACCACGGCGGCAGCCGGGCGCCGCGAGGATTGGGGAGTGTTCATGGCTGGCCGCCTGGAATGGAGGGCATCAGTGGGAAGGTCTGCACCGCATCGGCGGCGGCCGGTTCAGGCATGGATTCGACGGCCATGCTGTCGCCGGGCCGCTCGAAGCAAATTTGTCGTGCGCGGTCATCCGCGTGCAGTTCCCAGGCCGGACCAGCTAGGGTGATCAGCGCGTCGCGCAAGGTCATGGGACCGAGATGCAGGTGCGCCGCCGGCAGCGGCAGCGCATACAACTCGATCACGGCATGTGCCGTTTGACACAGGCTGTAGCCGCTGCGCTTGAGCACGTGCCGCAGCCCATCGCCGACCGTGACGCGGGCATCCGCCGGCATCGAAACATCGATGGTCTGCAACAGCAGGTCGCGCTGCGCCGCCGTGGGGGCCAGCTCGACCAACGTGTAGCGCCCATAGCGCACAACGGGGATGTACTCGGGCGCTTCGGGTTCGGGCGCGGTCGAGACTTCCTCGAAGGCATCGGGTGCGTGCGGCGCAGTCGTTGTCGCGCAGCCGCCAGCCAGTACCGACCAAAGCAGGCCGAGAAATCCCGTCAGCAGGCGGCGTTCGGGATGGTGAAACCAGGGTGGAGAGGGGCACATAGCTCGGCGTCCTGAAACATCGAGCCCTCACCATCGCCGCTGGGGTCGTGCGCGGCAGCAAACAATGCGAATCACGCCCCGTCCGATTTTCCGACAGCCTCCCTCCAAAGAAAAAGGCCCCCGAAGGGGCCAATGAGAGCGCAGGTCGGACCCTGCCGAATCAACCCCGAGCCAGCTTCAGGCCAGGATCGACCTGTGCCAGTTGGGCATGCGCCCAGCAGCGCACGAGTTGGCCGTTCTCGCCGAGCGGCCGGTCCGCCATCGCCACCGAGTACTCGTCGGTATCGCTGGTGTCGTAGCAGACGACTTTGATCTCGCCGGTGTCGCAGCGGATGGAGTGGATCTGGCCGTCGGTCATATCGACCACGACGACCTGCGGGACAAGACCCAGTTCGCGGGCGGCCGACAGGATGGGGCCATATTCGGCAGCGTCGAAGCAGACGAACGGCCCTTCGTACCGGGCTTCTTCGGCCAGATCCTTGGCTTTGTGGTAGTGGGCACCCTGGTCGTATTCCTCCTGGGTGGTTCTGACCTTGAAGACCGGCATGTTGGGGGTGCCGGAAGCATCGACGCAGGCGACAGCGACTTGCATCTCGATCTCGCCGCCTTCAGCAGGCTCGGTCGGAGGGATGACAGCCTGACTCTCGGGTTCTTCGTCGGCCATACCCATGCGCTCGCGCATCTCGTCGGCGAATGCCTCGGGAGCCATCAGGCCGTAGCGCGCCAGGCGCACGGGGATGTCTTCAGCGTTCAGATTGCCGTCTTCGATGCGCTGCCGCATGAAGGAGGCGATCTCGGTTACCAGGGTGTCACTCTCAGCTTCCGAGGGCTGCTCGGACACATCGATCGACCACTTATCCACTTCCGCGGCGGTCTCGCCGGTCAGCAGACCCTCATCGATGGCGTATTCGCACATGCTGCGCAGCCGTGCCAGCATTTCCGATTCGGCCTCGCCGTTGAGCAGGTAAGTCACGTCCAGCGTGAGGCGAGCACTGACGACTTTGGTCGTTGCTTGGGTATTGGTGTTCATGGAAATCTCCTTGGGATCGAAAAAGCGCAGCCACGCCCACGGAGACCGTGGACGTGGCTGCAAGGTGGGAACAGCGGAAAGCCGGCGGCGTTAGGCCAGCGTTGGCGTGGGGATCAGGCGGCGACCAGTTGCCGGGCCAGTGCGACCTCGACCGAATCACCATCCTGGTTCAGGACGTCCAACCCTGATTCGGGCACGTCGCCCGAGGTGGACTGCGAGACCATGATCTTCTTGGCCATCAGTTCGAGGCAGGTCATCTGCGAGGAGCCGGCGTAGCCAAGGTAGATCACGCGCACGGGTTGCTTCTGCCCGATGCGCCAGGAGCGGCGTGCCGCCTGCTGCAGCGAGTACACGTTGTAGCCCGACTGCATGAACACGATCGTCGGAAACTCCAACAGGTCCAGTCCCGTTTTAACCAGCTCGGGGTTGGTGATGAGCACATCGATGCCACGGTCCAGTTGTTCGGCGATCCAGTCCTCGCGGCGGCTGGCATCCACGCTTGCGCGCAGCACCGCCACCTTGAAGCCTTCCTGCTCCAGCAGCACCTTCAACCGGCTGGTCGTGTCGCGCGTGCCGGTATAGACCGTGTAGGCCAGCACCTTGCGGCCCTGCGCCTTCTCCTCTTTGCAGATGTCGATCAGCTCACGCTCCTTGGGGCTGATCTCGAACTCGTTGAACTGAGCCGGGACGAACGCCAAGGTGTTGCGCGTGCGCGGATGCACCACGGTCTCCGACCGGAAGCAGCAATCTGGCCAGGCCAGTAGCACGTTGAGCACCACACCCAGCAAGGTCGTATCGCGTCGTGCAAGAGCCTGTTTCAGCTCCGCGGTCAGCCGACCCGCCAGATCGCGGTAGGCCGCGGCTTGCGCCGTGTCCATCGCGACTTCGCGGAACTCCTCGTCATACGGCGGCAGGATGTTGCCGCCGATGTCCTTGAGCTTGAGGAAGATCGTGAACGGCAGGATGCAGCGCAAGACGCCCTTGGGGCCGAAGCCCGGGGCCTTGACCGTGCGCACCGATACCTTGGTGCCCTTGGCCGTCTTGTGCGCCGTGCCGGTGCTCTCGGAGTAGATGTCCTTCAAGACCCCGTGATCGCGCATGAACGCCATCGCGGCCGAGGTCATGCTGCCGCTCGTGGTCGGGCGGTAGCCGTCTTCGATCATCCGCCCCGGAAGGGCTCGGAACAGCAGGTAGAACAGGTCGTCCCCGTAGCCGCCCATCAGCGTGCCAGTCAGCAGCAAGGTCTTGCGAGCCTTCGCTGCCAGCACGCCCATGGCCTGGCCTTGGGCACTGCCGCCGTTCTTGTACTCGTGCGCCTCATCGGCGATGAGCAGGTCGAACGTGCCTTGCGGCAGGTAGCGTTTGATGAACTCGGACGGCTGGTAGCCGCCTTCGCCAAAGCCGAACTCCATGTTGGCCATCGCACGTTCCATGCGGGTGGCCTGACGGTCGGAAAACACCAGCTCGCCGTTGCCGTCCATGAGGTTGATGAACTCATGGATGTTGTCGCCGAGCATCGAGGCCAGGAAGCCGTCTCCGAACTTCTGCATCAGCTTCTGCGCGGTGACTGCCCCGATGGTCGGGATGCGCTTCAAGGCTTTCAGCACGGCCGAGGACTGGTCGCTGCCGGACAGGCTGCGTGGGCGGATCAGCGTCCACAGGGGCGCTGCGCAATGGCTGCACTTCCTGCGGTACTCCTCGGCTTCGAGCGCGACCGGGTTGACCGGCTCGCCGTCGAGGTCGGTGATGACCGTGCCGCAGTCCGGGCAGGCCGCCACGTCGCCGTGGCGGGTGCGCCGCTGGGTGAAGACAGGCTTCCAGTGGAACCCCATCCGCATCCTGACGCGCCCCAGGACAAAGAACTCCTGGCCGGTCGGCTGCACACCCAACTGCTCGCGCAGCTTGATGAGCTTGACCAAGGTATCGGGGCCGTTGAGCACCCAGACCTTCGCGCCCGCTACTGTCTCCTGGATCTCGCGCCGCCACTTGTAAACAAGGTGCGGGGGCGAGAGAACCAAGGTCCGGCGGTAGCCTTCGGCGTTGAGCACAGCGGCCGTGGCGATGCCGACGGTCGTCTTGCCGCAGCCCATCTCGCCATTGACGATCGCGGCGCGCTCGCCACGGTCAATCAGCAGCTCCGCGGCGGCGTGGACGACTTCGGCCTGGGCCTGGAACAGCTTGCGCTTGAGGCTGGCGACGATGAGCTGGCGATGTGCTTGCGGTTGGCCGGTATAGACCGGCGGGTTGGCGCTGTTGAGGGCGTCGAGCAGTTCGTCGCCGAACTCGCCGACGAAATCCTGAAGGCTCAGGGTCAGAGGGGAAGATTCCGCGTCGAGCAGTTCGCCCTGTACGGGCGCGGCTTCAGCGGCATTGGTTTCGAGATCGAGGGACATGGTGATGCTCCAAAGAAAAAGGGGCATGCACCACCCCCAGCGGGGCAGTGGCATGCCCCGTGGTGGGAAGTAAATCGACGCGTGGCCGACGGTGGTTGAAGGTGCTGGCCTGGGTGGCCAGCGGCTGAACCGTGCTCAGTCCTCGGACGGCAGAACGATGACGGTGGCGTGGCGCTCCGCGTCGGTAACGATGCGAATGGCCAGCCCCGGATGGATCACGTAGTGCGATGCCAGCGATGCGCCTGATTGAAGCGCGGTGCTGTTGGCCTGCCATTGCTGGACGTTGACGTCGCCCCAGTCGCCACGGGTGTGGCGCCTGAAGTACGGGATCGGGTCGAGGCGACCCGAGCGGACCAGGCGGTCAATGCCTTTGCTGAAGATAAGCGCCCCGATGGGGAACGCCAGGTTCTGACAGTAGGTTTCGATGCGATGTGATGCCATGGGCTCCTCCTTGATGAGTCATTGAGCCACGACACCCCTGCCGGAGTGAAGTGGCTCCGTCAGGAGAATGAGGATGACGATGTGGGGACGTCAGATCAGGTCCCGCTCTTCGGGAAGCTGGATCACCGTGGTCTGGTGGTCCTCGCTGGTCTTGACGATTAGCGCCAGGTCCGGCGTGATCCTGAACTGCGAGATCATCAGGTTGTCCTGTTGGATCGCCACGTCGTTGGCTTGGCGTGTGGCCTCATCGATCTCGCCCCAGTCCCCGCGCACATGGCGCTGGACATAGGCTAAGGGGTCGATCAGGCCTCTTCGGGCCAGCCAATGCACCTTCTCGCTCAACTTCAACGTACTCGGTGCGAACAACGGTTGCTTGTGCGGCGCTGGCCGCTTGAACGGATTCGGGAACATGGTGTTTCTCCTTCGATGTGGTACAGCAGGACGGCAGCGCGTCCGGTGGATCAGCGGATGGTCAACACCTCGCCCCGTGTCGCGGAGCCAGGCGTCATGTCCCACGCGCGGATGACGGGCACAAACTTGTCGGTGAGGATGCGGGTCTCGGCGATGGAGCCGTCTTCGCGTTCGGTGAATTCCCGCTGGAGCGTTTTGTCCTTGTGGGTGTCACCTTTGACGACGAGCACGCGCCCCGTCTGGGAGCGCACAACGCCGGAGATCGCGCCCGCTGCCAAGGCCAGGGCGAGATGCCAGTGGGACAAGGCTCGCGCCGGTGGACGCAGCGACTGCTGCGCGGCCCCCAGGTGCGTGTCCAGCGACGGCCAGAGGCCTTGCAGCCGACCGACCTCATCGGCGAACTGCTCCGGCTCCATCGTCACGCGGAAGAAATGCTCCGGCTCGACCGGACTGGCGGGGACGATGTACGGCAGGAACGGCCATTCGCTCGGCAGTTCCTCGGCTTCGACTTCGCCAAGCCCAACCTGCAGCAGCAAGTTGCGCACGGCCTTGACGCCATCGGGGGCCTGCTCGCGCTGGCGCACCCTTCGGCCAAAGATCACCACCTGCTTGAACTGCGTTTCCACCGCTCGGTAGATCCGCAGATCGGTGTAGTGGCGTGTCAGCCAACCAACCAGCTCCGCGTCGAGCACGTAGCCGGGGACGATGAAGACCAGCATGCCGCCGTACTGCAGCAGCGACAGCGAACGCTGATAGAACAGCTTTTCGAGGCGGGCACGTCCCTGACCTTGATAGCCGATGTTGCCGTTGACGTCCTTGGACAGGTCGCCATACGGCGGGTTGAGCCAGAGCAACCCGAAGGACTGTTTGGAGACCATCGTGTCCATCAGGTCCGCGTGCAGGCAGTGATCGACCAAGCCTCGGGCATGGCGTGCCCGCTCCGCGTCGAACTCGACCGCGAATGCCTTGGCCTGGTCACGCCCGAGGGCATAGGCGGCTTCGGCGATCGCCACGCCTTCGCCGGCGCAGGGATCAAGGATGCACATCGGCCCGTCGCTGGGCATCAGTGCGTTGAGGGCTCTTTCGAGCGTGGGTTCGTCGGTCGGGTAGTACCCGTTCTTGGCGAAATTGCGGGCGAGCCGCGGGAACATGAGGGCCATGGAAGTCTCCTGGTTGGCGGGGATGAAAGACGGAAGCACGCCGAGACGTGCCTCCGAGGGGGTCAAGCCGCTACCGCTTCCGGCGTCCAAATCTTGGTCGGATAGGGATAGGCGGTGAGCGCGTCACTGCGGATCAGGGAGCCCAGCGCCAGGGTCAGCGCCGGCACGTCGATGGCGAGCCGATGGCCTTCCAGCGGCCCGAGGGCGAACGGAAGGCGGGCCAGCATCTCGCGGCTTTGCAGCAGTTCCAGCACGGTCTCGCGCCAGTGGTCGAGTAGCGGCAACGGGCAGGTGTCCCGCACCAGCATCCACAGGCGGTCAAGCCGGTGGGCGCTGTCGCGCGGCAGCAGTGCCAATGCGCTGGCGTTGGCCTTGTCGGGCTTGACGCAGCGCCGGTCGAACAGCCACACGTTGGACAGCGAACCGAACAGCGTTCGCCGGTAGGCGCGGGTCATGCGCTTTTCCAGGCGATCGACGTTGCCGATGAACACCGGGACGCTGCCGCCCTGGTCGGTGATGACGTGGAACTGGTCCAGTCCCTGCTCGTCGCGCCCGAGGGTCAGGCGAGCGAGGAATTGCTGGACGGCGGTGTCGCGTGCCCAGATGGACAGGAAGATCAGGTTGCCCTGGTCATCGCCAACGCAGGCGTCGGCCATCACGTCCGGGCATTCGTCGATGCGGTACAGCGTGGAAGAAGTGTTTGCGGGCATGGTGGTGTCCTCGGATGAGCGGGAACAGCACCGCCCGTCGGGGCAGGTACTGCCCCGGGGGGGGTGGAAGAAAACCGCTCAGTCCGGCTCGAACTGCCGGGTGTGCGGGTTGAAGTGAAGCGCCTCGTCCACCGCGGTGATCGGCGTGAAGCCGTCCAGGTAGATGTTGTTGAGGTACTGGTCGCGATAGGTCAGCGCCTGCCGTGCCTGCTCCTCGGTGAGGCCGTTGTCGATGAAGTACGCCAGCATTTCCTCGTCGGAGGAAACTTCGTCGTTGGACAAACTGCCTTCAACGAGCTTTAACAGCGAGGCGGGGAGCGCAGCCAGGATCGGGTCCATGTTGGTTCCTCCTGGCTCAGGCCAATAGTGCCGCGGCGGGTGCCGTGGCAACCGTGGGTGTACGACGCCGCGCGTGGTAGGCGCGAACGCCTGCACGCCAGTCGGCGGACTGCTCCGGTGCGAGGTCCAGATAGGACAGCGGGCACGAGTAGTAGTATGGGTGCATGGACTCGTCCAGCGGCTTGTAGCCCCACTGGTTGCCGCTGCGCTCCAGAAGATCGCAGCGGATGTAGCGCAGGGACTGGCCCGGCGCGAGATCACGATGCACGCCTTCGGCCCTGGCCGTCACTTCCGCGACGGACCAGAGGACGTTGCCGCGCAGCGTGTGGGCGATGACCTTCACGCTGGCGCGCTCGGTCTCCTGCGGTGCGATCAGTTCGGCGATCAGTTCAGACCGCGATTGGGGAGAGAAATACCAGCCCATGAGAGGCCTCCTGAAGAAGTAGAGCCAGAGGCCTCCCCGTGGGGAAGAACCCCCAGCGGGTGATGGAATGCCGCGTGTGCGGCGATGGAATGCAGTGCGGGCTAGGAACCGCAACCGGCCGGGCAGCAACCCAGCGTGATCCCATGCGAACAGCAGCCGTTTTCAGCGAGCCAGTCCTGGGTTTCCTGCCGTTCGGCAGGTGTTGCGTAGTCCCATTCCTGGGTCGCGATTTCCAGCGCATGAACGCGCTGGCTTTCCGGCAATCGACTGGCTTGCGCGTCGATCTCCGAGCTGAAAAGCGTGACCCAGTGATCCCAGGACAGGCCGCAACCACGTTGGGCATGCTCGGCGGCCGTCTTGCAAACGGCGCGCCACGCGGTTTCGTCCAGCGCGGAACGGGGTGTATCGCAAGTGATGGTGGACATGATGGAGACCTCCAGAAGAAAGCCGAGGCCACCCCCGCATGGGGAAGGAACCCCAGCGGGTGGATGAAGAACACCGCGGATGCGGTGTCTGCAATCACGCAGGTTGCAGTTCGGCCTGGCGGCTCCACTCCTGCGTCTTGAAGTCCAGCGCGTAGCCCAGTTCGCCCAGGCGGGCGATCTGGGCGCGCAGGGCGCGGCGGTCGATGGTCGAATCCAGCTTCACAGACTCGCCCAGCGGCCACAACAGGCCGAACAGCGCGGCGTCGCCATCCTCGGTGCTGCCGGGGGCAGCAGCCGCAGCAGGCGGCGCGTCCACGCCGAAGGGCGTGGTATCGACCAGCGGGTCCGCGGACGTCTGCACGGGTGCAGGTTTGGCGGACCTGGATGCCTTGGCGGGTTTGGCCGGCGTTGTCGCAGGCTGTGTCCCTTGATCTTCATCGAGCGGATCGACTTCCTGCGGGGCGAAGCTATGTGCTTCGGCCTTGCTCAGCTTGTCGATGCCGAAAAGTGTCATACCGTCCAGGTTGGCGCGCATCTCGAAACGCATGCTGCCGTCGCTGATCGGATAGCCTTTGAGGAAGATGTAGCGAAGGACGAACTCCCCTTGATACTTGCCCTCGGGGTATTGCTCCAACTCCGCGTCTTTAATCGTGAATTTTCCGAGTTGGCATTCGAGCTTGCCAACATTGAACTTTCCGTTGCGGCCATGAATGGTGCGCAGCGCGAGCTGGCCCGGGACGATGATGGGAGTGGCCGATTTCTCGGGTGCCGATGTGACTGCCATGATGCTTCTCCTTGAGGAATAGGAAAAAGGCAAGGCCCCGTGAGGGGCCATGCCGGATCAGAACGAAGCAGCCAATGCCGGCTCCTGCTCTTCGACTTCACCTGCGGGCTCGCGCTCGGCGGGCTCGATAGGCTGGTCGGCAGCGGTGTCGGCGGCGTCCTCGGCTTCGGGCGCGGGTGCGTCCTCGGCCTGCGACGCCTCGGCTTGCGCCTGGCTCGTCGGATAGACCTGGGTGCCGTCGATCTTGATCAGACCGATGTGGATCAGCGTCGATTCCAGGCTCGCTCCCGGCTCCCCGGCGCGCTCACCCTTGGTGCGGATGTACGGATCGATCTTCATGTCGTTCAACTTGAAGGCGATCAGCACCTTGCGGTCCCCTTCGATGGCCTGCACGCACCGGCGAACCAGGTGCTCGGCTTCAGGGGTGGCGACGATGGTGTCGAAGTACCGATAGTCCGGTTCACCGACAGGCCCGGCCAGAGCCGCGACGCAGCACGACAGGAACGGATCGCCATCCTTGGGGGTGACGTCCTTCGGACGGCTGAGGTAGCCGATGCCGCGGGTGATCAGCTCGTGCTGCTTGATGGAAGCCAGTTCGGCCCGGTCAAGCGGCTCGGCCTTGAGCAGTCGCGCCTTGAGGGACGCGGCGGCTTCACCCTTGCGCTCGCCCTTGTCGCGGATGTACGCATCGCCCCACAGGTCGCCGAGGCGGAAGCGCACCAGCGGGCGCTGCTTGGGATCGTCAACGCCGATGTAGCGCTGGACGAGGTTCTTGGCCTCGGCACCCGAGACCTTGACGTCGAAGTAGCGGTAGCTGGGGTCCCTGGCGGGGCCGACCAGCGCGGCAACGGTGCATGCCAGGAAAGGCTGCGCACGGCGGCCGCCCCGGACAGGCACTTCACGGACACGCTGGATGTAGCCGATGCCCGAGGTGTGGAGGTCGAAATACGATTTCTCGTTGGACGTGGTGTTCATGGTGAATCTCCATAGGGAAGAAGCGGAGACACACCAGCCCCACGCATGCGGGGAAAGGTGCGTAACCCCGCGGTGGGTCGATAAGGCGAAAGCATCCGCCACCAGAGACTGGTGGCCGCTCGCGGATGGATGCGGTGCGAGCTGGCTCGGTCACGCAGTGGGAACTGCGACGCAACCTTGAAGACCGATGGTTGCTTGGCATGTCGCTGACAACGTCAGCAGGCATGGGGTCAGCATGGCCGGGCCTCGCGCGCGCGACAGCAATCAATCGGCATCCGGGCGCTTCCCATTTTTTCCAGGCTGCCCAGTTCCGCCCAAAAGAAAGCCCCCGAAATGGGGGCTTCAAGGGGTATGCGGACATTTTTGGACTACGCCGATTCCACCGCCGCCAGCGACAGATACGTAGCGGTGGCGGACAGCTCCAGATCATCTGAGCTTTGCAGAATGCGAGTGAAAACGCTGTCTTTCGGGTCGAAGAACTCGCCGAAGTCGTCGCCGCCAAGCTCGGCGCGTGCCAGTTCCCACCAGTCATCGAACGGGTCGGTATCCGGGTTGCAGCCGACGGCATAGGCCAGCAGCTTCACGCGGCCATCGGGGCGGCGCTCTCCGCGCTCGGCGAGGAAGTACACGCCCTGGTCCTTGGCCAGGGCGACGCGGCATTGGTTGGCGATGGCTTCGGCAAGCACGGGGCGCAGGTCGGAGCCTCTGAATCGCAGTGACATGGTTGAAATCTCCTGTATGGATGAAGAAAAAAGCCCTCCACCGAAACGGATGGAAGGCTTGTGGGGCAGTCGCCGGTAGGCTGTGGACTGATCAGTCGTGCCGCTAGGCTTCCTGTCTGGCACGTCAGGCTGGAACCGCCTGACGTTGCCGAAAGGCTTTGGCGTCGATCACGCTCACGTCGATCAGGCGCCAGCGCCCGTCGTCGATGAGCCGCTCCAGCACTTCACCGAGCATGTCGAAATACACCTCGTCGTGCCTATCGACCAACTCACCGTCGCGGTGCAGCTCCACCACGTAGGTGTCGCCGCCACGGTCGTAGAGGATCGTCACCTGACCCTCGAACTTGGTGGTTGAGACCGTGAAGCTGATCGCCGGCGGGGTCTCGATGATCCTGGAGGGCTTGGGATCGACCCAGGCGAAGTCGCGGGCACCTGCATCGACCAGCATGTGGGTGATGCACCGGAACCCGTCGGGCGCGGGCATCTCCTCCAACTGCTCGATGAGTTGGCCCAGCTCCATGCACTGCGGCTCGGGAATGGGCAGCTTGGCGGGTGCTTTGCCAAGGATATGCCTCGTGATGGTGTAAGGCGTGCCATCCGAAGTCTTCTCGGTGACGACTTCCGGGGTGTCCGCGCGAAGCCCGTCGAAACGTCGCCGGGCGTAGGGTTGGACATGGACCTTGGCGCCCTCGCTGGGAACGGTGGTCACCAGGTTGGGATCGAGCACGGCGAACTCGGAAGGCTTGAGCTTGACGACGATGGCATCGTCGGTCGCGGAGACTACCTTGCCGTTGAAGGGCTGAGGGTCAATGGCGAAGCCCAACGTCGAGGACTGCGGCTGATCATCGAATACGCGGTATTTGAACGAACGCACGTTGCGAGGGACATGGCCCGCGACAAGCGAAGGCATCATGGATTTGATGAGGGAACGGTCCATGGGAATCTCCTTGAGGAAGAACAAGGGATTCCCCGCCCGCAAGGGAGAGGTCCCTTGTGGGTGGCGTGAACGGACGGGGTACGTCCATAGGAAGAAACGACCAGCACGGTTTCCCGCACTTGCAGCCTTGAAGGTCTCGGCTGCCAGGGCATGTGTCGGCAACGCCGACGAACATGGAGCAAGGATGGCTCTGGAATGGGCGGCCTGCCTGCAAGAAATCGCACAGCGTCGCACCCGCTTTCCTGCGCTGCGGACAAGAAAAAGCCCCTCGAAAAGGGGCTTGGTTGGGTCAGGCTTCGTACACGAAGTAGTGCTCGCGCTGACGTGGGAAGAAGACATGCTTCCATGTATCGCCGCTGGTGTTGCCACCGTCGAAGACGACCATTTCGTAGTCGTCAATGTCGGTGTCCACCAGGTCGGCGCTGGCGATATGGCGCATGTGCAGCGTGCCGCTCATGCGCTCGAATACCAGGATCTGGCCGATGGCGTCGTCCTGGCCCATGGCATTGACGCAGGCGCCGAGCTGGTGCTCGAAGTCTGGCGTGCGCGAGATGAGGTCGGGGAACATGAGGTTGCTCCTATGAAAATGGACCAGCCCGGCTCCGGGAGGGAGACGGGCCGGTATGGGGGAGAACAAAGAGGAAGGATGTTGCGTCGAGCGGCTGCTAGGATTCGGCCAACGGCAGGCCCAACAGCACGGGTGCGTCGGCGTCGAGAATCAGGATGCGCACGTCGGCCTGGCCAGCCAGTTCAATGACGTTCGCCAGGTCATCCGGCATACCCTTGCTTCGGTGCTCCTGGCGAAGCTGCTCCGCACTGATGCCCTCGGCGTGGTCCAGGTTCTTGTCCGTCCAGGGAGTGGAGATCAGCTTGATGCCGATCGCCGGGCTGTACGGAACCCGGAACGCGATGAACAGGAATGCCTCCGGCGTAGCGAGGTCTGCCAGGTTGGCGAGGTATTGGCCGGTTTCTTGGCTGATGTGTGCGCTGCTGATTTCCCAGCACCGGCTGTAGTAGCCGGTCTCGAAACTCAGGCGCTGTACGACTTCCCGCGCTGCCTCTGCCGAATAGGCGTCGCCGACGTGGATGGGGCGACCGTCGAAGTCGTCGCCATGGATGGCATAGACCACGGCACCGATTACACCTTCGCCGCTGACACCTTCTGCGGTATCGCATTCGGCCAGCACCTCGGCACTCACGGGTTCGGGACCATTCCTGACCACGGCGAAATCGCTGGTGACGATGCACGAGGATGAAATCAGTTCCTCGTCGGAAAAGTGCTTTTGACTCGCGTGGATGATTCGCCAGACATGCGGGCTTCCGTCGTCGTAGCCGATGCACAGCGTGCGGACGATTTTCAGATTCCAGTAGCCGCGGAGAAAGGGATTGGGTTTCTGGGACATGGGAACTCTCCAGATTTGAATATTGGGGCCAATCTCCGCCACCGGGAATTGGACCCGGTTGGTTGAAAGTGGAAAATGCGTCAGTCGGCGCTGATCGTTGGCGTCTGAACCAGCCGTTCGGCGATGCGATGGCGCACATTTAGGCGAAATTGCTCATCGGTGATGCCGGCAAGCAGGTTGGCGGCCTCCAGCGCGATCAACGCTGAGGCCTCTTCGATGTCGGCGGCCAGGATGGTGTTGCGCAGTTGATCGCCGAGTTGAAGCGCCTGCGAGGACGTTCTGAAGACCTGGACCTCACGGCTCAGGTAGCAGCCGTTGCCGCCGAACTCGAATAGCCTTGGCTTGCTGCAATACCAGCAGCCCTCAAACTGGATGGCGGTCAGGTTATGGCCGTCATCGAAGCGGGTAGCGATCAGAAGCAGGGCTTCCAGGTCGGCGCCGTCCTCGAATTGGTGGTGCTCGATCAGGTTCTCCAGCTCCCCGTCCTGGTCAGCACCGAAGTGCGCGGCCAGCCGTTCAAGCAGAGGCGGAATCGACAACTCTTCGTCGTCGGGCATGGGGATGCCGAGTTGTGTGGCCAGGTTTTCCAGACCGTCCAGCACATCTGTCCAGCGTGGATCATTGGTTTCGGCGATCTGGGCGATGTAGGCCTGCCCATTGCCGGGATGGTTTTCGTCGAGCGCGAAAGCACCGAACAGTGCCTTGATGACGGGAGTAACGCGGTTGAGCACGAGAACGCCCGTGCCTTCGTAGTAGTTGTTTGCCATGCTGGCTCCTTTCGAGAAGAGCGGAGCCAGCCCATGCGGACGATGGCGTCCGCAGGGAATAGCCCAAGGCCGTTGGCGTCGGGCGATGGGGAAGAAAAATTGAGGGACATGGCCTTATGGGCGCATGTCCCTCACGGGGGGATCGAGAGGACAGTGGCGTGCCGGAGACCGGCTCACCAACCGCTGTAGTTCACCAGCAGGTCGGCGATGACCTTGCGGCGTTCCAGATCGAGACCGTCGAAGTCCGACAGCCCGTGGAAGCGGCAGCGCTTGAGCATGGCACCGCCCTCGCGCGCGTTGTAGAAGCTGACCATGGCGGACAGGAACATGCGTTCGCCGCTGCTCAGGACGCCGAGGGCATCGTTGAGCCGCAGCATGTCGGGACGCAAATCCCACTTGGTCTTGGCCTGGTTCAGGCCTTCACGGGTGCCGTCGCCGAACCACTCGGGACCAGCAATCTCGACACCGCGCTTCCAGGCCTCGAAGAAGGCTTGGGGCGCGGCAGCGAAATGCTGCTCTTCCCGCATGATCTGATCGACGACTTCCCGCGGCAGTAGCTGGTTCATGACGTGATTTCTCCAGTTGGATCAGGGAATGGCGAGCTGGGACCAGCCGCCTCTTTCGAGGGCGCGTTGAGCCGCGGCATAGCTGCGGAAGTACTCGCGGGATTCCCGCGAAACGGGACCTTCGGTATCGCGCGTGCCGATGTAGTGGCCGGCGGCGCTTTGCAAGACTTCGAGCGGCAGGAACTTGCCGCAGTAGGTCAGGGCCAACTGGCCGAAAGAGGCTTGCTGGGACATGGACGGGCTCCTTGGAAAAGCGGGGCCTTGTCCCTCACGGGATGGCAGCTCCCGCACGCGGTTGATAAAAAGCATCAGCGTCACGGGGACGCTCATCCGCAGAATTGATGCGATGCGGACTGGTGGGTGACGCGGGAGAGACCCGCGGCAGCCTGGAACCCTGGCTGCTGGCATGTGCTGACGAATCAGCGAACATGCAGGCAGCTTCGTGCGAGGGCTGCGCCGCGTCAGTTGGAAAACGGCATTCGGCCCAGCCCCGATTGATGAGCACAGGAAAAGAAAAGCCCCGCATCGAGTACGGGGCTGTCAGGAGGGTGCGGTGGCGCTGGGTCAATCGGGCTTGTCGCCCAGGACATGCTGCTTCCACAGGTCGAATGCCCGCTCGGGCGGAAGCTCGGCGAGGATGACGATGGGCTGGGCCTGCCTGGTGCGCAGCGAAGCGAAGTACGCCTTGCGGTCGGCGATAGCCTTGAGCTTGATGCCTTTGATGAACAGCAGTTTGCCGTCCTTGATGAACAGCACCTTGTTGCCGATGTCGCGGTTGAAGGCGGCTCGCACCTTGCGCTCCGCGTGCATGGCATCGGCCAGTTCATCGACCAGGAAGTCGAGCGTCATGTCGATGTAATGAGGGTCTTCACCCTCCTGGCCTAGATCGAGCGGCGCAGGCGGCAAGCCCTTGGCAAAGGCTTCGGCCTGAGCCAGCAGCGTCGTCTTGCCGTTGAGCGCGCGGAGGAATGTCGAGCCGCCATGCCCGTCGTTGCGGGCCTCGGCGATGGGAGTGCCGTCGAACACGATGGTCGCGGTGAAGCACAGCGTTTCCTCGCTGGCGAAGTCGGCGACCTTGAGGTTCTTCAGCGTGATGCGGTCTTGCTTGGTGATGGTGTCCATGGGAAGTCCTGAAATCGACCGGGTGGCGACATGCCCCTGACGGGACGTGGCGACCATCCCGTGGGTTGGAGAAAGGAGGCATCGATGCCCCGGTGGGCAGCGTTCGCCGGTGAGATGCCGAAGCGAACTGGTGGGTGGCGTGGGCGGAACCCACGGCAGCCTTGACACCCTGGCTGCGGGCTGCTGCCGATACATCGGCAATGCAGGGGGAGAATGGCGCGGCCGGCAGGCTGCGTCGTCGATCAATCCGAAGCGGTCGAGTCCGTCTTGTGCAGGCACTGCACCAGCCGGTTGCCCAGCCAAGCCATGCACGGGACGGCCATGGAGTTGCCAATCGCCTTGTAGCGCGGAGCGTCTGCGGCAGGCTTGCCGCGATACGGGATCAGCGTGTAGTCGTCGGGCATGCCCTGCAGCCGCTCGCACTCCATGGGCATCAGCCGCCGCACCCGCCATTGCGACCAGTCCGCTGCACCGGATTCATTCCAGTCGTAGCGGAAATGTGCCTCGAAGTCGGGGGCCAGGACATGGGGCTTGTCTGCGCCGCCGCCGCTGGTACGCAACGCCGCCGCAACGCTTCCGCCCAGTTCGGCAGCAAGACCCTGCGTCCGTCCCCGCAGGGCAACGCAGGCCACCATCGGCACACCGTAGCCCGGCTTGCCGTTGGACAGGACGGTGCAAGACACCTGTCCATGGCCCGACTCGAAGCGCACTTCGCCGCGGTTGTTCTGCGCGAAGGCGATGGCGGGCACGACGCCTGCGTTCGCATGGCTGTTGCGATGCCCGCCGGCACGCAGCGTCGGCGTCAGGTCGATCGTGGCGTCCGCGCCGCTGCCCTGGGCGGTGAAGGCGATGATCGGCACGCCCTTTCCCGTACCGTCCTCGCTGCTGCCCTTGCCGTTGTTGGCGGTGTCGAGGGTGTGGGCGATGCTGCCGGCGATGGACTGCACCATGAACGTCTCGGTGCGGATGTCGTGCTTGGGACCCGCGGCCATCAGGCATGCCGCAACATCGACGGGGCCAATGCCGCCGCTGAATCCGAACGTCGTCGTGACCTTGCCGTAGGGCTGGTTCAGTCCAGCGAATCCTGCGTATCCGCCTGCTGCTGCAGCACCCGGTCCAGCAGCGCGGGCAGCTTCTTGCCACGGCGCGCGGCCCGCAGAAGAATCCCCGCGCAGGCCTGTGCGCTCAAAAAGTACTTCGGAGGGATCGAGGTCATCACCACCACATGCCACAAGAAACACGCGCTTGCGGCGTTGGGCGACACCGAAATATTGAGCGTCGAGCACGCGCCAGGCGATGCGGCGGCGGGGTCCAGACACACAACCAGCGTGCGCCCATTTTTCCCCTGGCGGCTGGAGCGCACGGCTTTCTCCGGCCAGTGCGCCCAGGAAATGCCCGAAGGCATTGCTGCGGTCGTTGAGGACGCCGGGGACGTTTTCCCAGACGAGCGTTGCCGGCGGGCGGCGGTCTTGGTGGCGGGTTTGGTCGATGGCATTTGCAAGCTCCACATAGGCAAGGGTCAAGGCGCCG
Organism: Pseudomonas monteilii NBRC 103158 = DSM 14164; assembly: GCF_000730605.1. Lineage (GTDB taxonomy): Bacteria > Pseudomonadota > Gammaproteobacteria > Pseudomonadales > Pseudomonadaceae > Aquipseudomonas > Aquipseudomonas monteilii. The sequence continues at coordinate 213,940 of NZ_BBIS01000017.1, forward strand.
CGCGGGTCGTTCAACCCCTGGCGCGCGCCGGCAACGCTGAACGACTGGCACGGCGTGCCGCCGACCAGGATGTCGGGCGCCGGCACGGTGCCGGCGCGCACCTGACGGGCGATCGCGGTCATGTCGCCCAGGTTGGGCACATGGGGGTAACGGTGGGCGAGCACGGCGCTCGGGAACGGCTCGATCTCGGCGAACCACGCGGCTTTGAGGCCGAGGGGTTGCCATGCGAGGCTCACGGCCTCGATGCCGCTGCACACGCTGCCGTACAGCAGTGGCGCGGCCTGGGGCGCACCGCGAAGGGTGCAAGGTTGCGGGTTCATGTCGGGTCTCCTGTTCGTGTGGCCCGGGGCGGGCCGGGACGTTGATAGGCAGGAGAAAGGCGCCGAAGGCCCTGCGGCCTTCGGCTCGGGAGGACAGAACCACCCGTGGGCTGGTGCAGGCCCGGTCGTCGCTAGAACCGTCTGCTCATCAGCAATCACACCCGGCGCATGTCGTGGTTCGCGCCGGCATCGTCTGGCGCACATCCGCGCACAAAGGGAGCCCGTTTTTGCGCCGGCGGGCACCGGCACCGAATACCGCTGACCACGAAGGGTCTCCGGGTGGCTCGCGCAGCTTGGCAAGCCACCGGGGGACCCTTCGCAGAGGCGGGAGAAATGCAGATCAGCAGAACGCGCAGGAGGCGGTTCGCGGAGAAGCTACCTTCAGGTCCCGCGGCCGGGGATGACCAAGCGGGACGCGCACACGGACAAGAAGGCGTTGCGCGCTGGGCGTCCCGCAGGGCGTGCGGAACACAGGCCGCGCCGCCGATGGCGGGCACGGTTCACGGGGAACGGGGTCGGTCAGGAGCCTTTGCGGCCGCTGCGGCGCGGGCGCGAGGCACCACGCTTGGACGTGCCGGATTCGACCGGCAGCGTGCCTTTGCAGTCGGGGTAGCGACTGCACGACCAGAATGGGCCGCTCTTGCCGGTGCGCTGGCGCGTCGGTGCGCCGCACTGTGGGCAAGGCGGTCCGTGGGGAACCTTGATGGACAGGGACGTGCTGCCGTACTGCGCGATCAACTGTGAGATCCATGCAGCCTGCTTGCCGATGAATACGTCCAGCGTGAGCTGTCCAGCTTCGATCATGTCCAGCGCCTGTTCCCAGACGGCGGTTGTCCCTGGGTCGGCAATCGCTGTGGGCACCGCGTCGATCAGGGTGAAGGCCGCATCCGAGGCACGGATGGCGCGGCCCTTCTTCACGAGGTAGCCCCGCGTCAGCAGGCCACTGATGATGTTGGCCCGCGTCGCTTCGGTGCCGATGCCGACCGTATCCTTGAGCTTCTGTTTCAGGCGCGGGTCCGAGACCAGTTTGGCGACGCCCTTCATGGACTTGACCAACTCGCCCTGCGTATAGGGCCGAGGGGGCAGCGTCTTGAGCGCCTTCAGATCGACGTCGGCCACCTGACATGCCAGGCCCTCGCGCAGCGCGGGCAGTACCTGGCTGCGCGCCGCAGGGTCGCCATCCTCCTCGGATTGCGGTTCGGCCAGCACCAGGCGCCACCCCTTGACGACGACCTGCTTGCCGGTGGCCGCCAGCGTCTGCTGGCCGCAGGAGAGGTTCGCCACATTGCGGTCGAACTCGTGGTGAGGAAGGAATTGCGCCAGGTAATGCGCCCGGATCAGCCGATACACTGCCAGTTCCTTCTCACTCATGGTCGAGAGGTTCGCCGGTTCGAGCGTCGGGATGATGCCGTGGTGAGCAGACACCTTCGCGTCGTTCCAGGCGCGTGAGCGTTGAGTGCGGTTGAGCTGGTCCATGATCGGTCGCAGCAAGGGATCGGTCTTGACCAGGCTGTCGAGGACCGTTGGCACCTCGGCGAACATGCTTTCGGGCAGGTAGCCCGAATCGGAGCGCGGGTACGTCGTGGCCTTGTGCGTCTCGTATAGGGCCTGAGCAATGTCTAAGGTCTCCTGCACATCGAGCCCAAGCTGCCTGGAACACACCTCCTGCAAGGTCCCCAGGTCGAACGGCAGCGGCGGGCCTTCCCGCACGCGCTCGGTTTCGACCGCCACCACCTGGGCGCTGTCCGCGGCGCGGATCTGCTGCGCGGCGTGCTGCGCGATGGGCTGCTGCAGGCAGCGGCCGGCGTCGTCGGTGCATGCTTTCGGGGGAACCCACTGCGCGGCGAAAGTCTGGCCACCGGCGGACAGGGACACGTCGATGGCCCAGTACGGCACGGACACGAAGGCGGTGATCTCGCGGTCGCGGTCCACGACCAGTTTGAGCGTGGGGGTCTGGACGCGGCCTACCGACAGCACGCCGTCGTAGCCGGCCTGCCGTCCCAGCACCGTGAACAAGCGGCTGAGGTTCATGCCGACGAGCCAATCCGCCCGAGAGCGCGCCAGCGCCGAGTAGTACATCGGCAGCGTCTCGGCCGATGGCCGGAGCTTGCCGAGTGCCGCGCGGATGGACGCATCGTTGAGCGCCGACAACCACAGCCGTTCGATGGGACCGCGGTAGCCGCACAGGTCGATGATCTCGCGGGCGATCAACTCGCCCTCGCGGTCGGCATCTGTGGCGATGACAAGCTGGGTCGCCTTAGCCAGAAGCGCCTTGACGACTTTGAACTGCGTGGCGGTTTTAGGTTTGACCTCGACCCGCCAGTGCTGAGGAATGATGGGCAACTGCTCCAGCGACCAGCGCTTGAGCGCCGCGTCATAGACCTCGGGGGCTGCCGCTTCGACGAGATGGCCGATGCACCAGGTGACGGTGACGCCGGAACCGTTGAGGCAGCCTTCACCGCGCTGCGTGGCACCGAGAATTCGGCCAATGTCTTTGCCCTGGGAGGGCTTCTCGCACAAGAACAGCCGCATGTCCGTCCATCCCGATTCCCGTTGTTCATGGAGTTGCTGGAATCGAGGATGCCGAGCGCCACCTGGGGTAGCAGCAAACAAGCCGCATGCGCCGGCGACCGCTTTCACGCCGATGGAATGGCTCGGGCGGGGATGGCGCGTGGCCGCAGGTGTGCGGACCAGTAGCCGCGATTTGCGGGAGCGCGTGGAAGTCGATGGACGTTGATGGAGCTATCCCCAGGGGATAGCTTGCGGGGTGCATGGAGGGCGGCGAAGCACTACGGCGGCCGCCCTCCATGCCGGTTCACTTCCTGCGCTTCGCCTCCTTCGGCGCGGTCGATTCCTGGGCAGCCTGTGGCTTCGGTTCTGCCTCCTGCGGCTTCGGACTGAGGGCCACGGACTCGATGCGGTACGGCAGGATGCCGACGCTGCGCGCGTTGATCTGCCAGGTCTCGCGCGGCTGATCTTCGTTGTCCGTCCAAGGCTCGCGCTCCATGCGGCCGATGACCAGCACGCGCATACCTTTCTGGTACAGGTCCTTCCAGTGCTCGGCGTCGCGGTGCCAGATTTCCACCGGCGCCCAGAAGCCGCCGCGGTCCTCGAAGGTGCCATCCTTCTTGGGTACGGGGTTGTCGAAATAGACGTTCAGGCGCAGCAAGCGGCTGGGTTCGTCATTGCCGTTGGGGAATTCGCGGTACTCCGGTGGCGAGCCGATGTTGCCTTCGCCAGAAAAATGCGTGCTCATGGTGTGATCTCCGTGGTGGTTGAAATACCCGTGCCTCGTCGGCGCCGGGCGCGTGCTGGGATGCCCGGCGCAATCACCGATCGCGCATTGCGGCAGGAACGGACGTGAGCCGGTGCAGGTAGGCGTCGTCCGCCTCGGCGGCCTTGCTGGCGCATTCCTGCGCCTGCCTGCCCAAGGTGTGCAGCAGGCTGATCTGCATGTTCAACGTGATGCGCTGCAGCTCGATCGCGTGCAGGTCGGCCAGCAGGTTGACGGGTGTGCTGCTGCTGGCGATCAGCTCCCGCCACAGCGCCACGCCCATGGCCGACCTGTCGTGCCTGCGCCAGCGCAAGAAGACGGTTCCTGCGCCAGTGGTCTGTTGGGCCAGTTCGATGGGCAGAAGGTGGAAGGGGTGCCCGCATGCTTGCTCCAGCACCTGTCGCTGTGCCAGGGCAATCAACTCGTCGCGCATGGCGAAGCACTGGCTGGCCCAGGCCTCGAAGTCCCCTTTACCCTTAAAAGGCTTTAAAAGGCCTTTTAGAGAGGCCGCGTGTTCCAGCCGCATGAAGGCACCCTGTTGCAGGCCCCGGAAGTAGCGGGTCGGTTGGTTCAGATCGTTCATGCGGGCTCGTCCTCGCCGGCTGACGCTTCGGGCGGCTCTGCGGTGGCGGCTTCGTCGCTGGGCGGAGGCGCTGTGGCAGGACCGTCGCCGCGCTGTTGCAGGCCACGGCGCACGACGGGTGGCGCAAACTTCGAGCGGCGTGTCCCCTCCAGCACCTCCTGCGGCAGTTCGCCGTACTTCTCCAGCGCGACTCGCGCAGCGGCGTTCTTCGCCGCGAAATCGTCGCGGGTGCAGCCCGAGTAGCGATACTGCTGGGCCAGCGAGAACAGGCTGCGCAGCGCGTGCGCGCCCTCGTTGAGCCAGCGTTCCAAGGTGCTGCGGTCGATGAGCGCGGTGTGGTGGGCGAGGATCAGCTTGCGGGCGATGTCGTCGTAGTCGGCCAGGAGATAGACCGCGGCAAAGCCGAGCTGCGCGTTGACGAAGAGCGGGAGCTTGACCGGCTGCACGTTGAGGTTTTCGCCCAGGCTGAGCGCCGGTGGCACGCTCGCCAGCGCCTGGTCCACCTGCTCGCGCAGCGATTGCAGCGTGACCTTGGTTTGGTCGAGCTTGTCCTCGATGCGCAGCATCCACCAGTCCGAGTACGGGTCGTCCTGCTCCGAGCCCCGCCGCATCTTGTTCATCTGGGCGATGTAGCCGTTCAGGCCGACGATGCCCGGTCGCCCCTCGGCGGCGGCGCGGCCGTGCCAGATGCGGGAAGCGTGATGGGTGTGCAGGGTCAGCGACATCGCGCTGCGCAGGGAGCCGAGATTCAGTTGCAGAGGTTCATTGGTTGCCATGGTGTCCGCTCGTTGTTGGAAAAGGAGCGGCCAGCTTCGGCAGGAAGCGGAAGGCAGTCAGTCAAGAATCCGAATCCCGGCGGGCCCCGGTTTAGGGCGCGGCGGTTGCATGCGGCGCGAGCTATCCCCAGGGGATAGCTCCATGGAGCGTCAACGAACGCTGCACGCCGGGATCAGGGTAGGCAACACCGATGCTGCGGCAGATGGTCGATCCCAGGCCTGCGACAACTTGGCGTTGTGCCCAGCAGCGGAACTATCCCCAGGGGATAGCTCTATTGGCGGCCATGGGCATCTACTTTCACCGACTTGCATGCCGGCTCACTTGCTGGCGAGCAGATTGCGTAGCCGCTCGATGTGCTGCTTGGCGACTTCCGGCGGCACTGGCTTACCCTGCGGCTGAGGTGGCGGTGCTGCTGGTGGCCGCTCGTTTGGCGGGACGGGTGCCGATGGCGCGTCTTTCTTGGCCCAGGCATTGAACTCGCCATGGATGGCGCGCTGGATGATGCCGAACAGATACCCCGCAGGATTGCGGATGCCATGACTGCTGCATCGTGCGGCCCAGTCGTCCAGCACGGCCTGTCTCAGCGCGGCATCGACCTGCTGCAATGCCACCCTGGCACCTGTCTGCTGCTCTGCCTTCAGTTCCGTGAAGCGCTTGGGCCATTGCAGATCGCCCAGCGCGCGCGCCTGCGCGGTAGTACGTACTTCATTAATACGACTACTACGTACTGTACGGGCCTGCTTCGGATTCCGAAGAGAGGCGTCTGGCGCGGGTTTCGCCCCTGCTTCGGATTCCGAAGACGGGTCGTCCGCATTCCGAAGAAGGCTCGATGCTCCTTCTTCGGAATCGTGGGCGGCATCCTCCTGTGGATAACTTTCGGCGGCCGTGATGCCTTGGCTGGCGAGGCGTTCGGCCAGGACCTGTAGCCGCGACGGCAGTGTGCGTCCGGAGAGCATCGGATCTTCCGCGATCTCCTTGAGGGTGTTCAGACCGACCATCTGGACAGCCTTGGCCGAATGGCCGAGGGACTGGCTGACCAGTGCCAGGTAGTCGGCGTCGAGCTGCATGGCCTCGAAGGGCGTCAGTGGTTCATCGTGCAGAACGTAGAGGTTGCCGAGGATGCGGCCGGTCTTGGGGTCACGCCGTCGCCGTACCAGGCTCAACCATCGGGTGAGGCGCAACAGCGTCAACGCTCGGGCCACGGTTTCATGCGAGGCCTGCCCGGCGCAGGGCATCGACGCCAGCCAGGGTCGAAGCTGCTCATACGTCGGGAAGGCTGTCATGCCGTCGTCGTTGAGCATCAGCCGGAACACCTGCCAGGCGTTGCGCTCCAGCGGCGTCAGGCGACGGTCGAGGAACAGCCGCCGCGGCACGGTCTCGTGCCGGTTGCCGCTGAAGAGGAAGGCATCGCCTGACGTGGCGGGCGTCGGCGTAGGCACGGGTGCTGGCGCACTGGGGCTGGGCTTGGGCGCGAGGTCTTTCAGGGCAGCATCGAACAGATCCGCGAGTGCGACGGGGCCACGGCGTGGTGCGGTGTCGTCCACGGCCATGGCTCAACCCAATCCCTGATCGACCCAGCTCTTGATCGAGGCCCAGACCACCGACAGAGGCAGCGACATGCCTTCGGCCAAGTCCATGGTAGCGTCGAGGATGGAGGTTTCGTCTTCGAGATCGACATTCCTGCTGCCGGTCACGGCCTTCCATTGCCGCCACAGCTCCGTGTCCTGTTTCTCGTCCAGCACGGGGTGGCGGCCCTTGCGCTTCGGCAGGCCGAGGATTTCGCGGCGAAGCGCCACCTCCTGGTGGGTCAGGCCATAGAACCGACTGACCATCTCGGTGCTCGCGCCCAGCCTGAGCATGCGATCGACCGTGGCGATTTCCTTCTCCACGTCCTGCGCCTGCTTGAGCAGTCGCCGGAGCACTTCGCGGTTGACCGTCACCGAGCACCAGGAGACGTTAGCGTTGGCGAGCACGCTGATCAGCGCGGGATGCTTGAGGGCGTCCAGTTCTTCCTCGCCAAACCCCATCAGTTTGCACCGGCGCAGTTGCCCATTGCGCAGGTCATAGAGGGCCTGGGCGATGACGGCCTGGTTGAGTGGGTGTGGTGCGGACATGCTGGCCTCCCTCGCTCACATTCCAACGCCTTCAGCGCCGGCTTCAAGGTCGAGCAGGCGCCGGGCCAGCCGCAGCAGCCGGAACAGCTTGACCAGCGAGGTATCGCTCAATCGCTGGGCCGCATCACCCTGGCCGTGCAGCAGCGCCGGCAGTTCGATGACGATTTGCCCGTCGTGCAGGCCGACGTCGGCGGGCCGCTGACCGGCCAGGCACGCTAACAGCGCGAGGACGGCACGGCCCAGCGGTGCCGAGCTTTGGGTGCGGGCCCGGCAGACGAAACCGATACCCTCTGCACGGTCATCAATGCACTCGTCCAGGTCTGCCTCGCCCGCGATTTCGCGGGCGAACTGTGCGATGTGGATGCGCAGGCGCTCGGCTGTGTCCACGCCGGGATCGATGTACCAGACATCGGAGATCGGATAGAGCCCGCCAGCCTGCACAGGGATGGACTGCAAGACACTCGCCGAGAAGTCGAGCGGCAGCGCATCACCCAACTGGTCGGCGACCATGCGCTGAATGGACTGGAGCCGTTCGGTCGTCGGTGCCGGCGAGACGATGTGCTCCCGAAGCAGATCGCCACCCACCGCAGGGTTGGCCGGACTTGCCTGGCTGGCATCCGTGTCGCTCTCGCGCGTCGAAGGCGTTGCCGCAGGTCGGCCTGCAGGCGGCGCTGCGGATGCAGCCCCTGCGATGGGTGGCGCAGTGTTGGCAGGTGGGCGCGCGATGGTTCCCGGCTCCGGCAACGCAGGCGGCGTCGATGGCGGCGTTGGGTCGCTGACCAAGGCGCGCTGCCGGCTCTCGGATTCGGTCATGTCCAGGGCGAGCACGTCGTAATCGACACCCAGCATCTCGGCCATCTGGCCGATCAGCTCGTCCTGTACACGCTGCGCGGAGAACTCGTCGGCCTGGACGTCGAATTGCGACAGCACTTCCTGGAAAAATTCGTCGAAGTCCTGAACCAGTGGGCGACCCTTGGCGTAGCGCTCCCACGCGAGCATGCAGGCTTTGCGCATGACCGACAGGCGTTCGACCTGATGGCGACCGAGACCGCCATAGAGCACGGTGGGGATCGCGGGCAGGAGATACTGCACCGCGTCGTTCATGCGGCTGATGTGCGACTGTTGTACCGGGAAGCCATCGGCGGCGAGGCGGCGGGCCAGCTCGGACTGGCTCAAGGTGGTGCCGCTTTCTTGCTCGTAGAACTCGCGCGCCTTCTCGACGCCGAGGGCGCGCTCGATGAACGTGAGGCCCCCGCGCAATTCGTTCTCGGCCAAGTGGCCGGTCAACATGACGACTTCGCCGCGGCTGGGCCACGGCCGGAACAGGCACGATACACGGAAAAACCGCTCGTCCTTGGTCTCTGACCATAGTTCGCGCAGGATCGCCAGCCGAGTATTTCCACCGTTGCGGATGATGTAGTGGGACTCACCTGGTCGGCGAGTGATGGCCGGCGCTGCGTCCAGACCGCGCTCGCGGATGGACGCCTTGATTTCCTCGTAGGCCGGGTTGCGTTTTTTCCTGGGATCGTGGTCGTAGGGGCGCAACTGATCTAGGGTCACGACCATGGGGGTGTCGGCGATCGGGTCGCTCAAGGTCGAGGCTGACGGGCCGCTGCGCTCGAACCCGGCCGCGAGCAGCTTGCCAGCCATCTGCTGGGAGGTGATCTCAGCCATGGCCGCCTCCCTGCGCTTGGTATCGGGCCTCGCGCTCGGCGCGGCGGATTTGCGCACGGGCATTCAGGGTCGCCCGGTGGTCGCTTGCCGTCGAGCTGGTGTAGATCGCGGCGCAGCCAGGCTTGGTGAACTTGAGGTGGCCGCCAGGCGTGCGTTTGACGTGCCAACCTTCGCCAACCGCGAACTCGATCAGGGCGCGAAGCCGCTTGTGGCCTCGGGCTAGCTCATGTGCGTTCGCCATGGGACCTCCCGGCATCAAGAGGGTGTGGCGGACGGCCGGACACCATGGCAAATCGGTGCCGCCATTGCGGAAATAGTTCGTCTGCGAGGCCGCGCATGGTGTCGAGCGCGGCGAGGGCGACTCTGCCCGGCGGCTGGCGGTATTCGACCCGATGCACTGGCAATCCGCGCGTAGCTGCACGCGGATACGCCTCGATGGCCGGCACGTCGGTGGCCAGCACGCGGATGCCGGCGTGGTCCTGGAAAAGATCGCGCAGGGCCTGCTGGATCAGCCGTGCATTGGCTGACACAGGGTGGACGCGATTGATGAGCAGATGCAGAGGTGGAGGCTCGATGCCCAGGTGCCGGTAGGGCGCAATGTCTTCGAGCAACTGCATGGTGCCGCGCCGCAGCTCGCGCGCCGCGAGAATTTCCGGGGTCACGGGCGACAGCGCGAGGTTGGAGGCGAGCACCGCCATCTCCAGCAGCACCGAGCGCGCACCTTGGGTGTCGATCAGCACCAGGTCATAGAGAGGCGCCAGGACCGGCAAGAGATGGCGCAACCGTAGGCGCCCATCCGGCGTGTGCAGCAGCAAAGTGTTCAGCTCGCCTCGGTGGTCGTTGGAGAGCACCAAGTCCAGGCCCTCGATGTTCGTGCGGGACACAAGCAGCCCGAGGTCGCGCTCGTTGAAGGCCAGCAACTCGTAGATGCCACCAGGTGCGCGGTGGCCTAGCTCGTAGTACGAGGACAAGGTGGGCTGCACGTCGAGGTCGAGCAGCAGTACACGCAGCCCCGCGTCCGCGGCAAGCCCGCCGAGGTTCGCGGCCGTGGTGGTCTTGCCGACGCCACCTTTGGTTGAAATGATGGATACGACCTGCATGGCGTTCTCCGTGTGAGGATGGGAAGTCCGCTGGAGAACGGGTCAGGCCCGGTTGTTGACGCGCTCGGCGATCCACTGATCGATCTCGATGGAGTCCCAACCGACCGCGCGCACGCCCAGGCGCAGCGCCTTCGGGAACAGGCCTTTGCGCATCAGGTTGTAGATGTGGGCGCGTTTGAAACCCGACTTGGTTTCGACTTCATCAAGCCGCAGGATGCGGCGCTCGCTTGCGGGCAGTGCAGGTGTTTGCGACATGGCGGTCACTCCTGAACGCTCAGTGGCGTTTGTTGGCGTGACCTCCATTCAATAGACATGGATGGGAAAAGACATTGCAAATGCAATCTCCGCGATTGCACATACAAGATGGAAAACCTCAGACTGTTGCGCTACGCAGCCGGCGTCTGGCCGTGGCGAACTTGCCGTTTAGCGTCCGCTCCGCGATCCCCATTGCGCCGCTGTGATGGGCGACCAACGCGCTGACCACCGCCTCCTGCGTCTTGAAGCTGGAGTACGGAACGCCGGAAGGCGACTGGCCGAGCATCAGGTCCAGCATGCTGCCGATGATGTTCAGGTAGGTGGCTTCGGCGCGATCACTGATCAGGCACTGTGCGCCAGCAGAGGGCGCCATCTGCTTGAGAAGCGCTCCGTGCTTTTCCTGCAGCTCATGCAGTTGGCGTTTGTACTGGTCCAAGGTGGACTTCAGGGCCAGGCGCTCGACTAGCATCGCCTGCCCAGTTTCCACCGAGATGAAGGGATGGGCGATGCGCTCGCTCCGGGAGAAAAGGAAGCACGGTCGTTGCTCGGGATAGTGCTGGCGCATCCAGCGCTTCAGATCGACGTGGCGCACCGTCAGATCAGGGGAGTCGATCAGCGCGGAATCGCGCGTCGTGATGCCGTTCCGTCCGAAGGGCAGTTCTCCATTGAGGATGCCGTCGAAGATGCGTTCGGTGCAAAGCCGCAGCTCGTCACAACGTGGACAGTCCAACGACTGCGGCAGGCGCCTTGGCGACGAAATCGAAGCCAGGATCACCTGCTCGTATCGCAGCAGCCCGGCCCAGCGGATGGACGCTTCGATCGGGCGATAGAACACCTTTGATGTTGGTGCATCATTCTTGTTCTCGTGCATGCTCCGTCTCCTTCCAGGAGAAGAACTACATGACCGACTCCTTTGTCGCCGACCTCATGGTCGGCCTGTCGCTTGTGTAGGAAGTGGGTCCCGAAGGCCGCTTCGTCATGTGGTTTGAATACTTCTCACCAGTTCGCGCAACTGGTAGTCGTCGTGTGTTCGATGTGCAAAAATCATCGATCAGAAGGTCGAGCATCGGGACGTAGGCTCGACAGCGACGCTCACGCTATCAGGGTCGTGAGAAGTTACGGTTTCTGCAAAACCGTCTAGGTATGACCTGATATGCCAGCGGTCTCAGGAAGCGTGAGGGGGCCGCAATCGTCCTCGAATGTCCAGTCGGACGCAGCAAACCGGCGCCTGTCATGCTTGCCCCGTCATCCTGATATATCGACAAAGAATCGTGTGCGGAAACGCGGTGGCCAGCATGCGCGTTCTTTCAAAGGAGCTTGACCAGAAGGTCGCCTGTGAGTTGTGGTGCAGGCGTTCCTAGGTGGCATCCGAGCTGTGCCATCACCAGAACCATCTGCCTGATCGTCTTCGCGGTGATGGATGCGGGGCAGACGACCGGGCGTGGATGATGAGTTCGAGGGAGTTGCCTACGACGATGTACCGATCGTGGGTCTGGTGTGCTGAGTGCAGCTCTTTGGACGTCTGTGGAACTCTTTGGACGAATTTGTTGCCGAGGACGAAAAACAAGGCTACAATTGAGGTCTTCGCTGGCCAGCCCAACGAAGAAAGTGATTGGGAAACAACGACTTACTGTCCTAGTACACGTCTCGTTTCCCGCTCCAAACATGTAACGCAAAAAGGAACCTTCGGGTTCCTTTTTGCGTTTTTGTCGTTGTGCGGCCAAAAAAACAGGCCCGGGGCAGGTCCCCGGGCCGTCAGCTCAACGGTACTCGATGGTGAAGTTCAGCGCCCCCTTCGCTTCCCCTGCGGTGACCACCGGTGCGGTCTGGTAATAACGTGCACGCAGGTCAAAGCGCATGGTGCCTGGGGTGACAGCAGCCATGTCGAGGAACTCTTCCAGTTTCAAGGGGGTGTTGTCACTGCGCAGCACCTGGATGCCGACACCGCTGGCAGATGAGTCTGTAGTCAGGCTGAAAAGGCCGAGGTCACGATCGATCGGTACCGATCCGTCCACACCGTCCAGGCGCATGAACGCACGGGCAACGCTGCCTGCCGGGTCGTCCTCGCAGTCGCTGAGGGTGATGAAGAAATCGACCGGGTTGGTGGTGGTGTGCTCTCCGGTGAACACGGCGATGTCATGCTTGCCCAGTTGCACCGGGTCGGCACTGACCGCGTCGGCCTTGAGCGTACACTGGGCTTGCATGACCTGACCATTGATGGTCAGCCGAAGTGCGTCGCCCACATCACTGATGGTTGCCCTGGCGACTTCCTGGCTGAATGATTGCGGCCCCGGCGTAATGGTGCCGGTCTTGATCAGCGCGATGTACTTGAGGCGCTGGATGTTCGAGGTCAGGTTATTGGGGGTCATCCTCTCCTTATGTTCGGCCAGGAAGGGAAGGGCGCCGATTCCGTCGACCGCTTTGAAGTGGTTGTTCGCCGTGCCGTTCAGAAAACTGCCAAACTCCACATACAGGCCCACACCGGGGATGCTGGTCTGCAGCACCTTGCCGTCCACATTATGGCCGTCGACTGGCGGGAATGTGCCAGGGGCCAGGGGCAATGGCGTGGTGACGTTGGCGGTCAACGTCCTGAGGCCGTCGTTGTCGCAGATCAGTCGGGCACCATCTGTCCCTGTCATGATCTGTGCGCCCCATGAGGCGATCTTGCTACCGACAGGGGCATCCCTGGCCACCCATGCTGCGGCGCCGAGATTGTGGTTGAACAGCATCGGCCCGGGGGTCGATTCCCACTTGCATTCGTCTGCGGCCTGTACGGCGCCGGTCACCGATAACATGCCCAGGATGGCAGCGATGCTCAGGTTCGTGGAAAGTTTGCGGGGCATTCTGTGTTTCCTGTCATGGCGTTGTGCAGCGTAGGGTCTGCATGCGGTAACCCTGATCTTCCTGCATGGTCGAAGGGTCGATCGGCAGTTGGCATTGTTGCTGAGCCTGCTCACCCCAAGTGGCCAGCAGTGTCTGCGGATGTGCGTCGGTCGCCACCAGCGCCTGGCCGGCCTGGCCGACGATCGCCAGGTGTTCGCCTTGCGGGGTGCTGACCCGGGTGCCGAAAGGCAAAGGGCTGCCGTCGGGGTGTTGCAGGGTCAGGATCAGGCGGCTGACATGGCGCGCCTTGTACTCGGCCAAGACCACCGCGCCCCGACGGGGCACCACTTGGGTGGTGCCGTTTTCTATCTCCACGTCCGGTCCCAATTCGTCGGTCTGCAGCGCAATCTGGTTTATCCGGTAGGGGCGCATGTGCGGGGCTAGCAGGTAACCACTGTCACTGGTTTTTGCGCCAGGCGCGTTGTCCACACCCACCCCGGCAATATCGGGTACGTGAACCAGCGCATTGGTGTCGCCGAGGTAAGAGCCGAGCACGATACCGCCTGCGTGGGCAAGCACAGCCCCGCTGGCGTTGACCGATACGTTGCGGTAGTCGCTGCCCTCGGTATAGCCGGCACCAAGGTTGACCTTCGATGTCTGGTAGCCTGCCGAAATGGCCGCCGAGGTGCGCTGTTGTTCATCGTTGGCCAGCGATGCCTGGTAGCTCAACCGGTTGTCCTGCGAACCGCCATTGAGGCTGGCACGTTCACTGAAATGGCCGTTGCTTTCCTGTACGTCGAAGCTGGCAGTGCTGGATGCGCCCAGGTCCAGCGGAACAGTGACGCCCAGGCCGATGATCCGGTCGTTGCGCCCGTCGTTGTCCAGCGACTGCGACGCATACAGGTTGATGCTGACGCGGCGATATTGCGTATTGAACTGAAACTGGTACTGGCGCCGCTGCAGGCTGGTGTTCCAGTAATCATCCTGGGAAAAGGTCAGGCTCAGCGAGCTGCTGCCGAAGTTTTGGTAGATCGAACTTTCCAGGCGGCTGCGGCGGTTGCCCAGGTAGCTGCTCGAAGCATTGCGCTGCTGCACGGCCTCCTCGAACTCGCGATAGCCTTCGGTGGAGTAGCGGTAGCCGGCAAAGCGCAGGCTGGTGCCGGTCTGGAACGACTTGCCGTAACGCACGGAGTAACTTTGCCCTTGCACCTGGCCTTGGTCGCCCAGGTCTGTACGTGCCTGGGTAACATCGAGCGACACTGCGCCGAGGTCGGCGAAATCCCTGGCGGCTCCCAGGGTGGCGGCATTGTAGTATTCGCTGCCCAGCAAGCCACCGTACAGGGTGGTGCTCCAGGCGCCGCCGCGTGCCAGGGTGGCTTGCCATAGGGCTGGGTCGTCCAGGTCATCGGCGCCGTCGTAGCGGCCAGCGGCGATGTTGTAGCGCCAGACGCCTTCACGCAGCAGGTTGCTCAGCGTGGAGTATGGCTGGATGAAGCGGCGCACCTGGCCATCGGCTTCGGTCAGGACCACCTCCAGGTCGCCGCTGCTGCCGCCGACGCCCAGGTCATTGATCTCATAAGGGCCGGGCGCCACGTAGGTGGAGTAGATCGGGTAGCCGTTCTGCAGCACCTCCAGCTTGGCCCGCGTTTGCGCTACCCCACGGATTACCGGGGCGTAGCTCTGCATCACATCGGGCAGCATGTCCATATCGGTGGCCAGTTGCACGCCCTTGAACGGCACACTGCGAAACACATCGCCGTTGGTGAAGGTTTCGCCCACGGTTGCCGTGCCCCATTTACCCGGCAGGTCATGCTGGGCGTAGGTGTTGGTGTGGGTCCAGCTGCGTTCCTGCTGGCCGTCGTCGCGCCAGCTCTGGCTGCTGCGCAGGCGCCAGCCGGCAATGTTCAGCCCGCTGTTCAGGTACAGGTCCTGGCTGCTGCGCGTAGGTCCGGCATTGCCGCTGTAGTGTTGCGCCGAGGCCTGGTAGTTGACGAAGGCGGCGGTGATGCCGGCGTCCCAGCGCTCGGGTGCGACACTGCCGGCAACGTCACGGCGCAGGGCGATTTGAGGAATGGACAGCGCTAGTTGCAGCTTGCCGGGGTCCAGTTCGAATGCAGCGTCGGGTACCAGGCCCGGCAAGTTCGCGCATTGCTCGTCGCTGGGCAGTGGCGCCTCCAGTGCTTCTTCGCGCAGGCCGAGTTCGCGTAGCAGTGAAGGTGTCAGGCAGGGTTCCAGCCCCTTGCCGTCGTCACGCTCGCGAAAATCGATGGCATGGCGGCCAGCGGATGCCAGGTTGACCAGCACGTCGACCTGATAGCGGCCGGGGGCCAAAGTGGCTTGCGCGGCCAGCGAGCGCAGCGCCGAGGCACTGGCGTCGGTCGACTGCCCGGGCGCAATGTGCATGAAATTCGGGTTGAATTGCAGTGGTTGCTCATCGGCGAGTGCGGCGGGTATGGCAATGAACAACAATATGCTGCAATGGGTCGCTCGCCACTCAAGGGATGAGTGGATACTCGCTAATAACTGCTGGCGCAGGTAGAAAAATCGCATGGATGGGCACCTTTTTCGCGCCGCTTGTAAACAAGAGTGAGGGCAGTGGTCCATCTCTGGAAGTAACGCTCCGCCAGCGGCAAATTTGACGCGACGATACGGGAGGCACAGGAATCTAGATGTAGGAAAAGTCGTATTTAAGCATGGGAAAGCCTACAAAGATGCCTTGTGAAATCGTGACGGAGGCGGTCCGTTAGGGCCGCCTTCGGTTTGCACCCTGTTAGAGTCCAGGTGGTCGGAAGTCCGGTGGGAATACATTTTCGGTGTAACTGACCTTACCGTTCACAATGCGACGCCCCCACCCTTCTATCCCGGCTGCGGGCGTAAAATCAGTCGTAGTAGGTGAAGCGGGCGTGAAGATTGTCGTTGTTGGGCCTTCGGTGGTAACGATATTAGCCTCGAAGATTGTAGGTGCGGCGTTTTTGTCGGCTTTGTATATAGGGTTGCGTACGATTTCTCCTTCGTTTCTCAATGGAATTGAATCCAGGCTATCAAGTTCAGAGAACTTTGCTTTTCCGTTGCCGGTTGTAAACTTGCGGACGTAGTTATTGAATCGACGGCTCGGTAAATTAGAAGCGGGGCCGAAGATGGAGCGAGTCTGAGTTAAATTACCACCGTTTGAAATAGCACCAATCACATCATCCGTTTGCGTCCCCACACTACGTGTCACCACATTACTGGTCGTTTTAGCCGCCATAAAGCGGCTGGCCACAATAACTGTCAGGGTACTCACGGCACTGGCAATGCCCAGCCAGAACGCCCAGTTGTTGGCCGTCTCATCGTTGTTCGCCACAGCAACTGCCGATGCAGCCGTGGAAGCAACGTCAAGGGCAAGGCTGCCGACGCCGAGGGCAAATGCGAAGGTAAAGCCTACCGGCGGCAACATGATCAAACTGACCACTGCGAACACCACACCGAGGGCGACCCCCAGCCAGGATCGCCAGTCTTTCTTCGGCTTGGGTGCCGGCGTAGGTGGAATGTAAGGCAGCTCGACACTGTACCGTTCGCCCTTGTGGCCGCTTGGGTCGCGCCAGTTCGATGGGTTGCCGCCGCAGTAGCTGTAGGGGTTGATGCCTGCATCTTCCGGGCTCAGTTCATCGGGGCTGTGGAAGCGCATAAGCACCGGGTTGTAGGCCCGATAGCCGCGCCCCAGCAGATACCAGCCGAGCGCGCGCTCACGGGCTTCGCCATTGAAGCCGAGCATACCCTGCAGGTTGCTGTCGGCCAGGGTTTCGCCGTATGCGTTGTAGCGGGCTTGCGTCAGCGTACTGCCATCACTTTCGCCGATCACGCTGCCGGTATGGTCGCTCAGCAGCAGCCGTGTGTCGCTGCCGGCACCGGCTTGCTGCAGCCCCACCGGCCTGTCTGCGGCGTACAGGTACTGTGTCAGCAAACCGTTTTCCAGCGTGCTGCTCAGGCGGTAGTCCTGGTACCGGCGCTGCACTTCGCCGGCACTGCCCTGCGTAGCGCCGATCAGGTCGCCGTGGCCGTCGTAGCGGTAACTGTGCAACAGCTGCGCACCATCGCTACTGCGTACCTCCTGCAGGCGCCCGGCAAGGTCATAGACCAGGCGGTTGCCTTGCTCGTCGTTCAGCAGGTTACCGTCATCGTCATGGCTGAAGGCCTGTTTGGCGGGGTAATCCGGCTGCAGGGTGTGCGTGGCCTCGCGCAGCAGGAAGCCGTCGTAGCGGTAGGTGGCCTTGTCCATGCTGCCGTCGGCGAAGTCGGTGTAGCACTCGCTCAGGTTGTTCCGCGCGTCATAGATGAAGAACTGGCTGACGAACTGCCGGCCGTGGGCATTGCCTGGCAGCTCCGTACCCTCGAAGCGGTGATGCTCGAGGCGGTCCAGCACGTCGTAGTCGAAACTTTCATGCAGCACTACGCTGCCGTCGCGGCTCAGGGTACGGCTATACAGTTGGTCGTCCGAGCGCCACGCCAGAACCAGCGCGTGGGTGAGCGCGGAGCCATCGGCACGCGTCAGTGTCTGGGTGCGCGACGTCTCCCTGCCCAGATCATCGTAGTACTGCTCACACAGCACTCGCTGCCCGTTTGCAGTGTCTTCGGTTTCGGTCGTGTGCAGCCGGCCCGCGGTGTCATAGCCGAAGGTGGCCAGCAGGTTACCCTGGCGTGTTGTTTCCAGCCTGCCAAGCGCGTCATAGGTATGCGCAATGCTGTCCCCGTCGCTGGTGGTGGTGAGCAGTGGCCGGCCTTGCAGGGAGTGGCTGTAGCTGCATGTATGCTGTTCGCCTGTGATTGCGTCGGCCCAAAGCGCTTGCTTCAGGTGGCCTTGGTCGGTGTAGTGGTAGCTGCGCTTGCCTTGGGCGTTGGTGGCATCATTGATGGCCGCAGTCAGCGGGTGGTAGTCGAAGCTGGCTTCGTGGGGGGCATCGATGCTGGCTGGCGTGGCGATGCTGATGCTCTTGGGCTGTGCTGACAGGCTAGGCTGGTAGGTGTAGGTGAAGGTGCGCTTGCTCGCGGTGGAGCGGGTATGGGGCAGCACGGTATTGTCTACATAGGTATAGGTTTCATGCCTGGCGCCCATGGTCAGCGCCTTCAGCCGCGATACGCCGTCGAATTCCCGCGTGCACACAACCTGCGGGGTGAGGCTGTTGCGTGAACGGACTTGCAGCCGTTCAGTCAGCTCGCCGCTGCTGTGCAGGGCAAAATCACGCAGCATGGTAGATTTGTCCGGTTGTTCGGTCTGGCTGATGCGGCCCCACACGTCGAACTGGTAGCGCGTGTTGCGTCGTGCGGTGTGGATGGCATTGCCGGGTTTCTCGATGAAGCGCGCTTGGTCGGTGCATTGGCCAAGGCCATCATAGGTGAACACCTGTCGCCCCAGCGGCTTGCCATCCGCATCTACCCTGTAAACCAGGGCTGGTGAGCCGAAGCTGTTGGTTTCGGTGATTGTTTGCTGCTGGCGCTGGCCGGGGCGATCCGGGGTTTCGACCCATTCGGTGACGGTGTCACCGCTTTTCCCGAAGGGCGTTCGCTCGCGGTGCGTGGTCACACCGTCCGCCTGGGTGGTTTTGCACAGCTCGCCCCAGGCGTCGTACGCGAAGCTGGAGGTGAGTTCGATGACCTTTTCCGCTGCATGGGCGTCGGTCTGGTAGTAATCGTAAAGCGTCAGACTCTTTAGCTGGCCCAGCCCGTCATACTCGCTTTCGCTAACCAGCTTGCTGGTCCCTGCTGTCGCCGCGGTTTCCCGCTCTTCCCTTACAGGCCGGTTACAGCCGTCCAGGGTAACGGTCGACTTCACACCGGTGCTTTCGATGACCCACTGTGTCGCCATGCCGCCAACAGCGCTGACCAAGGCGTAACCATGCGCGGTTGTGGTCGCGTCAGGGGTTCCCGGTGCAACCGTTTCTTCAAGCAGCCTGTTCAGTGCGTCGTAGGTGAAGCGTACGGCGTTACCTGTGGCGTCCTGGCGGTAAGTCTGCTGCCCGGTCAGTGCCGAAGTAGCCTCACTGGTGCTCATCTGTGTTAAACCAGGCTCCGCGTCGTACCCGAATACGCGGGTATCGCGCCAGTGCTCAAGGCCCCAATCCTTATCCAGTACCTTACGGTAATGCCAGTTGGTGCGGGTGGTTCGGCTTTCCATGGCTTTGCGCAGCGGGTCCTTGAGTGCGGCGCCATAGCGTGTGGTGGTCTGGTAGTCGGGCCGGCCATGCAGGTACGCATTCCTGGGTTCGTTCAGGTAGCCGCGCTCGGTCAGTTGCAGCAGTTGTTCGGTTTCGTCGTGCTGGCCGGCACGCATTACCTGCAGGTGCCTTTCTTCACTTACGGCCAGCCACGGCGTTGTCTTGCCGTCCAACGGCGTGTATTCCTTGTAGCTTAGGCGCGTGCGCAAAACCGGAGCATCGCCTGGTAGTCCGGATAGCGGGTACACGGTTATACACTTCAGGTTACGCTTGAAGTTTTCCGGGTCGGCCGGGCAAATGCCGTCCTCACCTGCCTCGCCCTGTTCGGAGTAGTACTCGTAACGGGTGCGGATACCGGTAGGTTGCACTTCCTCGATCAGGTTGCCTACTTCATCGTATAGGGTAGTGACTTGCTCGAGACGTTGCTTGAAGGGGTCGCTGCGTAGTGTCCAGCGCTTGGTGATGACATGGGGCAGTTGGAAGTACGGCGGTTGGAGCTCGAACGGCGTATCGTCCGCTTCGTGATAACGGGTCAGGGTTTCTTCGATGTGGCCATCTTGTTCAAGTGTCTGACGCACCATGAGGTGGTGGCGGTTGTAGGTATGGGTGCGGGTGCGCACCGCTGCATTGCCGTCCCAGAAGGTCGCGGTCACGCTGTACTGATAGTCTGCCTGGGCGCGGTACAGGTTGTCTTCGCCGTCGTCCTGCCAGGTGATGCCGCTGTTGTAACCGACGAAATTGTGGTCAAGCCAGGTCTCACTGTCAGTGTCGAAGTGCTGGTAAGTGTAGGTTGTCTTCAGGTGTGGCTTGCCGGCACCCGCCGGGTAAACCCGGTGCTCGCTGACCCGGGGCAGGGTTGTGCGGTCTGCATTGGTTGGCAGCCGATGGCCGTCAACGTCGTAGTCGATATGTTCCTCCGCGCCGAAGGGTGTCCACAGCTTTTTTACGCAGGTCAGGTTGTTGACCTGGGCGTATTCAATACGCCAATTCGCCTGGTCTTCGCTTGGCAGGATGATCTTGTCCAGCACGCGGTTGAGCATTTGCAGCGTATAGCGGGCATGGTACCCGTCTGCCCCGGCGCCGGGGTGCAGGTCGATGGTTGCGCCACCTGTGGAGTAGGTGAGTTTCAGCAACTGCTGAACCTTGTTGTCGCTGTCACGCCATTCGAGGGTTTCCAGGTGGATCGGGTTGGCGGAATAACGCAGCAAAAGCGTATGCCCGATTGCCGTGTGGACTTCGGTTGGCAAGTACATAGGGTTATTGCTGCCGCCGTGTCGGGTCAGGATTTCCACCAGCCCCGATTTGTGCACAACGCGGTAACGGTCCTGGGGGGCTGTGGGGTGCTGGGTGTCATCATGGAAGTGGAAGGTGTCGAGTTTTTTTTCCCGAATGTCCGGCTGCGCACCGTCGCCGGTGACTTTGAATGTTTCCCCGCTGTGCAGGGTCAGCATGTGTGAGCCCGGCACATATTGCGTGAGGCCCAGGCTCCAGCCTTTGCCAAATCCAGAGTCCTGGTCATTCAATGGGCTGAACGCCAACTGCAACGGCAATTGTGGCCCGATGAGGTCATTGCCTGCCAACGTCGGCAGTTTGATCGCCAGGGTGTATTGGCCTGTGCGGGGGGCCACGCCGCTCTGCAGGAAACTTTGAAAGTTAGTGGCGTTGGAATGAATGACGGAAGCGCCGGCCATATCATTTACCCCCACTGCTTACGCTGGCCGAGGTCTTCACCTCTATGCAGTTGAGTTTGCCTTGAGGAATGATGCCTTTGGAATCGACCCGTTTGAACCCAATGCTGCGTGCCTGCGTGTCGCTACCGATGTTTGTGACATAACCGGTATAGTCAGTGATATTATCCAGCCCCATTTTTTCCAGCGACGAGAGGGGGCGGGTCGTTTCCAGTTCGATCCAGTTGCCGTCTTTGCTGCAATGGAGTTGGGAGGTTTGTTTGTCGGAGAGAATAATGCGGGCTGCAGCCGGCGCATAACGAATGCGGATTGAATGGGGCTGGAACAGCTTATCCTTCTCGTCGGTTTCATTGCCTTTGCATTTACCATTCGGATCCCGGGGGTAGAACCGGACGATGGTGTCACTGCCCGTCGCAGGCACATCGAATGAGCAGCTCAGCTCTGTATTGTTGTCAACGGTTTGATAAAGCGTCAGTACGCCTTGCGGCTCTTGGGCCGCTTGTGCGGCCAGCGGGATGCTGCTGCCGATAAACAACATAAATGCGATACACCGAGCGCGATGGCCAGTGCTGGTACGTGGCATGGATTTCAAAGTTGTCATGTGTCGGCCTCTGCAATCAGTGATTACGCAGGTTGATAACTGCCTGCGGAGTAGAGGAAGCCTAAGCGCTAATTCGTCAGTTACGCACCTAGCAGATTTATCAGGTCGCACGAAGTTGCCCGGCGGCAGGCGAGCAGCGCTGACCTGTCATTTCTGCCAGTAGGCAGCGGTTGGCTATCGCAGTAGAAATATCGCCATCAATGCCCGACCAGGAGCAGGCGAATGACCCTTAGGG
>NZ_BBIS01000016.1 GCF_000730605.1 Pseudomonas monteilii NBRC 103158 = DSM 14164
AAAAAAAGCGACCTTAGGGTCGCTTTTTTTGTGCCTGAATTTCAGGTGTCAGTGTTCTTCTTCCCGCAACGTCAGCACCTCAAACCCTTCCTCAGTCACCGCTACCGTATGCTCCCACTGCGCCGAGAGGGTGTGATCACGCGTAATTACCGTCCAGCCATCCTTCAGCGCTCGGGTGCCACGCCCACCCTGATTGATCATCGGCTCGATGGTAAACACCATTCCCGGCTTTAGCTTCACGCCCATGCCACGCTGGCCGATGTGTAGCACTTCCGGCGCTTCATGCATCTGCTGGCCAATACCGTGCCCGCAATATTCGCGCACCACGCTGTAGCCCGCTGCTTCGGCATGGGCCTGGATGGCATGGCCGATATCGCCCAGCGTGGCCCCGGGGCGCACCTGTTCGATGCCTTTCCACAGCGCATCGTAGGTAGTGTCGACCAGGCGCCGGGCTTCATCGCTGATTTTCCCGATGCAGTACATCTTCGACGAGTCGGCGATGTAGCCGCCTTGCTCCAGGGTGATGTCGACGTTGACGATCGAGCCTTCCTTCAACACTTCATCGACCTTGGGTACGCCGTGGCACACCACATGGTCCACCGAGGTATTCAGCGAATAGGGGAAACCGTACTGGCCCTTGCTCGCCGGCCGGGCCTTGAGTGTGTCGACGATGAACGCCTCGGCGCGGTCGTTGATTTGCATCGTCGTGATGCCGGGGCGGATGAAGCTGTCGAGTTCGGCGAACACTTGGGCCAGCAGTTGGCCGGCGCGGCGCATCAGGTCGAGTTGGGCGGGGGTCTTGAGGATCACTTGGGACATGGGGGGAGGACGGTTGCTCATGCTGGAATGTGCCCCAGCATAGCGCCACGGGGTGTGAGGTTGCCACCGCATGGTGCGTAGCCTGTGACGGCCTCATCGCGGGCAAACCTGCTCCCACAGGGATGTAAATAGGCCAGAGGGCAGTGATATCCCTGTGGGAGCGGGCGTGCCCGCGAAAGGGCCGGTACAGCTGGCCTGTTAATTGCTGGCGTACTCCTCATCCAGGGCCATCAACGTCGACAGCCCACAAAACCTCACGACAAAGGCGCCGTGTTGCCCCTCGCTTGCATCAGCAAGCCGGGGGCAGCCGGCGCCTTTTTGCGTTTCCCACAGGAGCCCGCCCATGGCCAACAGCGCAGTACGCAGCGTTTGCCCCTATTGTGGCGTCGGCTGCGGCATCGTCATGAGCGTTGCCGACGGCAAGGTCAGCAAGGTCAGCGGCGACAAGCAACACCCCAGCAACTTCGGCCGCCTGTGCACCAAGGGCCTCACTGCGCACCTGCCGCTGACCGCCGCCGGGCGCATGGAAGACGCCTATGTACGGCAGCAGCGAAACCAGCAGCCGGCGCGCACCGGTATCGATCAGGCCATCGCCGAAACAGCCGCACGCCTGCGTGGCATCCTCGACCAGCACGGCCCCGATGCCGTCGCGCTGTATGTGTCCGGGCAGATGTCGCTGGAAGCCCAGTACCTGGCCAACAAACTGGCCAAGGGCTTTATCCGCACCCGCCACATCGAGTCCAACTCGCGCTTGTGCATGGCCAGCGCCGGCAGTGGCTACAAGCTGTCGCTTGGTGCCGATGGCCCACCCGGCAGCTACCAGGATTTCGAGCACGCCGACGTATTCCTGGTGATTGGCGCCAACATGGCCGACTGCCACCCGATCCTGTTCCTGCGTTTGCTCGACCGGATCAAGGCCGGTGCGAAGCTGATTGTGGTCGACCCACGGCGCAGCGCCACCGCCGACAAGGCCGACCTGTTCCTGCAGGTACGCCCCGGCAGTGACATGGCCTTGCTCAACGGCCTGCTGCATCTGCTACACCGTAACGGCCACACCAACCCTGGCTTCATCGCCCGCTTCACCGAAGGTTGGGACGAACTGCCAGCCTTCCTCGATGACTACAGCCCTGAGCGGGTGGCCGCCATCACCGGGTTGGCCGAGGCCGACATCATCAAGGCCGCCGAATGGATCGGCGGTGCCAGCAACTGGATGAGCTGCTGGACCATGGGCCTGAACCAGAGCATCCACGGCACCTGGCACACCAATGCGATCTGCAACCTGCACCTGGCCACTGGCGCCATCTGCCGCCCCGGCAGCGGGCCGTTCTCGCTGACCGGTCAGCCCAACGCCATGGGCGGCCGTGAGATGGGCTACATGGGGCCCGGCTTGCCAGGCCAGCGCTCGGCGCTGGTGGAAGCCGACCGTGCCTTTGTCGAACAGCAATGGCACCTGGCACCTGGCAGCCTGCGCTGCGAAGGCGGCGAGGGCACGGTGGCGCTGTTCGAACAGATGAAAGCCGGTGAAGTGAAGGCTTGCTGGATTATCTGCAGCAACCCGGTGGCCAGTGTCGCCAACCGCCAGCAAGTGATCGACGGCCTGCATCAGGCCGAGCTGGTGATTACTCAGGACGCTTTCCTCGACACTGAAACCAATCGCTACGCCGACATTCTGCTACCGGCCGCGCTGTGGGCCGAAGGCGAGGGCGTGATGATCAACAGCGAGCGCAACCTTACCCTGATGCCGCGCGCCGTCGAGCCGCCAGGGCAGAGCCTGCCGGACTGGCAGATCATTGCCCGCGTGGCTTGCGCCATGGGTTATGCCGACGCCTTCGATTACGCCGATGCCGAAGCGGTGTACGAGGAAATCCGTCGCTTCCATAACCCTGCCACCGGGTACGATCTGCGCGGCATCGGTTATGCCGAACTGCGTGGGCAACCGCGCCAGTGGCCTTGCGCGCCTGGCCGTGACAGCGACCGCAGCCCGTTGCGCTACCTGAATGACGGCAGCAGCCAGGTGCTGCTGCACGATGCCCAGGGCCAGCGCCCGGCGTTGGCATTCCCTACCGCCAGTGGCAAAGCCCGTTTCTTCGCCCGGCCTTGGTTGCCGGCACCGGAGTTGCCGAATGACGACTACCCCATGGTGCTGAATACCGGCCGTGTGCAGCACCAGTGGCACACCCTGACCAAGACCGGCAAGGTGCCGGCATTGAACAAGCTGGAGCCCGGCCCTTTCGTCGAAATTCACCCCGAAGATGCCGCCAGGCTGGGCGTTACCGAGAAAGACCAGGTGGCCATTCGTTCGCGCCGTGGCCAGGCCGTGCTACCCGCACGCATCAGCGACCGGGTCATGCCAGGCAACTGCTTCGCACCATTCCACTGGAACGATGTGGCCGGCGAGCAACTGGCAATCAATGCCGTCACCTGCGATGCGGTTGACCCGCTGTCGCTGCAACCCGCGTTCAAACACTGCGCCGTGGCCCTGGAGCGGGTCGCAGGCGAACGCATCGATACCCTTGAACTGAACACTGCCATTGCGGAGTCAGCCCGAATGCCAACTGCCACCCTGTCTCGTCTGCTTGGCCTGGACACCCTGCCAGCCCCGGTGTTGGCAGAAGAAGAGCGCCATTACCTGCAAGGCTTTCTGCTGGGCCTGGACCAAAGCCGTGCCGAAGGCGTACCCAGCCTGCCGGCCAATGCACCGCTGGCCGCCAGCCGTCGGCTGTTCGTCGACGGCTTGCTGGCCGGTCTGTTTGCCCAGCCTGCGGCATTGCCCGCTGCGGCGTTGCCGGCGCCACGGCATCAAGTGCTGTGGGCCTCGCAGACCGGTAACGGCGAACTGTTGGCCGAGCGCTGTGCCCAACGCTTGCGCGGTGCCGGTCTGGAGGTGCAGCTCAGTTGCATGGAGGCCGTCAGCCCGCGCCAGCTACAAGGCGCCGCCAGCGTGCTGCTGATCGCCAGCACCTTTGGCGATGGCGACGCGCCAGACAGCGCCGGGGCATTCTGGCAGGCATTGCAGGGCGAAGAGGGCACCCTCTGCGCCGAGCTCCCCTATGCCGTGCTGGCCTTGGGTGACTCAAGTTACGAGCAGTTCTGCGGTTTTGGCCGCAAACTCGACCAGCGCCTGGCTGAGCTGGGTGGGCGGCGCTTGTTGCAGCGGGTGGACTGCGAGCCCGACTTTGACGAAGCGTTCTGCGGCTGGCTCGAAGCGCTGCTGCCCTTGCTGGGCACTGCTGCCACACCACAACCGGTCAATGAGCCTGCGCCGGTCACGATCTATGGCAAGCAGCAACCCTGGGCCGCCGCCTTGGTGGAAAACCGCCTGCTCAATGGGCCCGGTGCAAGCAAGGAAACCCGGCAACTGGTGTTCGACCTGAGCGGCAGCGGCTTCAGCTATGCACCTGGTGATGCCCTGGGCGTATGGCCGCGCAATTGCCCGACGCTGGTCGATGAATTGCTGGCGCTGACGCAGCTCGATGGCCAGGCCATGGTCGAGTTGAAAGGCCAGCCTGCCATGCCACTGGCCGAAGCCCTGCAAGCGCATCTGGAGATTGCCAAGGTGACCCCGCAACAACTGCAGGCCTTTGCCGGCAGTGCCCCGGACCTGCAGCGCCTGTTACAGCCCGAGTGCAAAGCCGAGCTGCAGGACTGGCTGTGGGGCCGACAGCTGGTCGATGTGCTGCGTGCTTTCCCTCAAAAACTGCCGCTGGCCAGTTGGCTCGACCTGCTCAAACCGTTGCAGCCACGGCTTTACTCGATCAGCTCCAGCCCATTGGCGCATCCGGATCAGGTGCACCTGACCGTTTCCACCGTGCGCTATGGCGAGCGTAAAGGCGTGTGCTCCAGCTTTCTGGCCGACCGTGCCCAGGCGCTGAAAGTGGCCATCTTCCCACAGGTGTCGAAGCACTTCCGGCTGCCCGAGGATGACAGCGTGCCGGTGATCATGGTTGGCCCTGGGACTGGCATTGCACCGTTTCGTGCGTTTCTGGAAGAGCGAGAAGTGCGGGGCGCGAAAGGGGGCAACTGGCTGTTCTTTGGTGAGCAGTATGCGGCGACCGATTTCTATTATCAGGAGCAGTTGCAGGCTTGGCAGGCAAGCGGCCATCTGCGGCTGGATACCGCGTTTTCCCGTGACCAGGCCGAGAAAATCTATGTGCAGCAGCGCATGCTCGAACAGGGCGCGCAGCTGTGGCAATGGTTGGAGGCGGGGGCGTACTTCTACGTGTGTGGTGATGCCCAGCGCATGGCCAAGGATGTAGATGCGGCGTTGCGTGAAATCATTGCCGAGCATGGTGGCGTGGATGCGGATACCTACATGGAGGCCTTGAGCAAGGCCAAGCGGTATCGGCGGGATGTTTACTGAAGTGCTCCAGGATGGGGAGCGTTGCACCTTGAATGTGCATTGCCTGTGGCGGCCGCTTCGCGAGTAAACCCACCCCACAGGTAAGGTGCAAGTCTGCAGACCTGTGGAGATCCCTGTGGCAGCAGGCTTGCCCGCGAAGAGGCCGGTACAGGTAACGCAATTGGCACACTCCCTGCTTTACCCAAGCTACAACAAAGCCCACTGATCAACGGCGATCAACCCGGGCCACCTACCGTGATGAATACAGGCAAAGGCGCCTGGAGCTTCGGCTCCAGGCGCTTTTTTTTTGATCGAGGATCGGCTTATGAAGGCAACAGCGAGCAGCGGGCAACGAGAGCGACTGGTCATCGTCGGCAATGGCATGGTCGGCCACCATTGCGTCGAGCAACTGGTCAGCCGCGGCGCCCACGAGCGCTTCGAACTGCATGTGTTCGGCGAAGAGCGCCAACGCGCCTACGACCGCGTACACCTGTCCGAATACTTCGGCGGCAGCTGTGCCGAAACCCTGGCCCTGTGCGAGCCCGATTTCTACACCGCCAACGGCGTGCACCTGCACCTTGGCGAATGCGTGCTGGAAATCGACCGCGAGCGCTGCGAAGTGGTTACCGCCGAAGGCCGGTACAGCTACGACCAACTGGTGCTGGCCACCGGTTCGTACCCCTTTGTACCGCCGATCGAAGGCTCCAGCGGCAACGCCCGCCTGGTCTACCGCACCCTCGACGACCTCGATGGCATCCGGGCCGCCGCCGCCAGTGCCCGTCGTGGCGCGGTGGTTGGTGGTGGCCTGCTTGGCCTGGAAGCCGCCAACGCGCTCAAATCGTTGGGCCTGGAAGCCCACGTGGTTGAGTTCGCCCCACGCTTGATGCCGGTGCAACTGGACGGCGAGGGCGGTGCCGCGCTCAAGGCACAGATCGAAGCGCTGGGCGTGGGCGTACACCTGTCCCGCGCCACCCAGTCGATCAGCGACGGTGAAGCCTATCGCTACCGCATGAACTTCGAGGGCGGTGAGCACCTGGAAACCGACCTGATCGTGTTCTCTGCCGGTATTCGTCCGCAGGATGCCCTGGGCCGTGCCAGTGGGCTGGACATCGCCGCGCGTGGCGGGGTAGTGATCGACAACCACTGCCGCAGCAGTGACCCACGTATCTTTGCCATCGGCGAGTGCGCATCGTGGAACGGCAGCGTGTTCGGCCTGGTCGCCCCGGGCTACAGCATGGCGCGCAACCTGGCCGCGTTGCTGATGGGCGAAGCGGCGGTCGCGTTCACCGGTGCCGACATGTCGACCAAGCTCAAACTGCTGGGCGTGGATGTCGGCTCGATCGGCGATGCCCACGGCGCCACGCCAGGGGCACGCAGCTACCGCTTCATCGACGAAGCCAACAGTGCCTACCGCCGGCTGGTGGTGGATGCCACCGGCAAGCACGTGCTGGGCGCGGTGTTGGTGGGTGACAACAGCTACTACGACACCCTGCTGCAATACGCCCAGAACGGCATCGCCCTGCCGGCCGACCCGGCCGCGCTGATTCTGCCGCAAGGCGGTGGCGCGCCGGCCTTGGGCGCCGATGCACTGCCGGACAGCGCGACCATTTGCTCCTGCCACAACGTCAGCAAGGGGGCGGTGTGCGCCGCCATCGACAGCGGTTGCAGCGACCTTGCCGCAGTCAAGGGGTGCACCAAGGCTGCCACGGGCTGCGGGGGGTGTGCAGCCTTGCTCAAACAGGTGTTCGAGCATGAACTGACGGCCCGTGGCGTCGCGGTGGACAAGAGCCTGTGCGAGCACTTTGCCTACACCCGGCAGGAGCTGTACGGGCTGGTGCGGGTGGAGGGCATCCGCACCTTCAGCGAACTGCTCGAACGCCATGGCAAGGGCCATGTGGGTTGCGACATCTGCAAGCCGGCAGTGGGCAACATCCTCGCTTCGTGCTGGAACCAGCCGATCATGGACCCGGCGCTGGTGCCACTGCAGGACACCAACGACACCTTCATGGCCAACATGCAGAAGAACGGCACCTACTCGGTAGTGCCACGTATCCCTGGCGGTGAAATCACCCCTGACAAGCTCATCGTCATCGGCCAGGTGGCCAAGAAGTACGACCTGTACACCAAGATCACCGGCGGCCAGCGCATCGACCTGTTCGGCGCCCAGCTGCACGAACTGCCGCTGATCTGGGGGGAGCTGATCGAGGCCGGCTTCGAAACCGGCCACGCCTATGGCAAGTCGACCCGCACGGTGAAGTCGTGCGTCGGCAGCACCTGGTGCCGCTACGGTGTGCAGGACAGTGTCGGCATGGCCCTGCGCCTGGAAGACCGCTACAAGGGGTTGCGCAGCCCGCACAAGCTCAAGTTCGCGGTATCGGGCTGCACCCGCGAATGCGCCGAGGCACAAAGCAAGGACATCGGCGTGATCGCCACCGACAAAGGCTGGAACCTGTACGTGTGCGGCAACGGCGGCATGCGCCCACGGCATGCCGAGCTGTTCGCCACCGACCTGGACGACGAAACCCTCGTACGGCTGATCGACCGCGTGCTGATGTTCTACATCCGCACGGCCGACAAGCTGCAGCGCACTTCGGTGTGGCGCGAGAACCTGGAGGGCGGGCTGGATTACCTGAAACAGGTGATCATCGATGACAGCCTGGGCCTGGCCGGCGAGCTTGAAGCGCAGATGCAGCATGTGGTGGACCAGTACGAATGCGAATGGGCCAACGCCCTCAATGACCCGGAAAAGCTCAAGCGCTTCCGCACCTTCGTCAACGACCGGCGCGCCGATCCGGATGTGCATTTCGTGCGTGAACGCGAACAACGCCGGCCCGCTGCGCCGCTGCACCTGATCCCCACTGTCGAGGAGGCTGTCTGATGAACCTGTCCAATGCTGTTGTGCAAACCCGGGAGAACTGGCAAGCGGTGTGCCACGCGCAAGACCTGGTAGCCGACTCCGGGGTGGTGGTATGGCTCGACGGGGCCCAAGTGGCGCTGTTTTACCTGCCGGGGCAGGCCCAGCCGCTGTACGCGGTGGACAACCGCGACCCGCGTTCCGGCGCCAATATCATTGGCCGTGGGCTGGTGGGCAGTGTGCAGGGCGAGCTGGTGGTGGCGGCGCCGCTGTACAAACAGCATTTCAGCCTACAGAGCGGGGTGTGCCTGGAAGATGCCGGGCAACGCTTGCGGGTGTGGCCGGTGCGCTTGAACGGTGAGGCTGTGGAACTGGCCGTGGTTTGAAGATTTTTTATGCTTAGGGGGTGTTCGCCGTCGGGTTTGCAGCGCCTGGGAGATCCAGCGCCGCCCGCGCGGCGCTCGATCTGCGCCCCACCACAAATCCCAAGACAGCCACTACACGGGCAATACGGTAAGCTTGAGGCCATGAACCTCGACACCCGCATCAAATACCGCCACCTGCTGTGCTTTCTGGAGATTGCCCGGCAGGGCAGCCTGGCCAGGGCTGCCGACGTGCTCGCCATCAGCCAGCCGGCCATTTCCAAAACCCTCAAGGAACTTGAAGACCTGCTGGAAACGCGCCTGTTTGCGCGCAGCCGACAGGGTGTCGAACTGACCCCCGCCGGCACGCGCTTCATGCGTTATGCCGGGCCCAGTGTGCAGGCCCTGCGCGATGGCGTCAGCAGCCTGCGTGGTGAGGCGCGGGCGCCGTCGCAGGTGCGCATTGGCGTGCTGTCGACGGTCGAGGGCCTGCTTATGCCCGAAGTGCTGTGCCGCCTGCACCAGCGCCATGAAGCGCTGGTGATCAGTGTGGTCACCGGGGTCAGCGCGCAGCTGCTTGGCCAACTGCGGCTGGGCGAGCTGGAACTGGTGGTCGGGCGCATGACCGACAGCCCGCAGATCCAGGGCCTGTCGTTCGAGCACCTGTACAGCGAGTCGATGAGCCTGGTGGTACGCCCGGGCCATCCGCTGCTGGCCGGCACACCCGTCGAGCGGGCCCAGGTGGGGCGTTATCCGCTGGTGTTGCCGCCAGCGGGGACCACCATCCGCCAGCATGCCGACAGCCTGTTCGTGCAA
This sequence comes from Pseudomonas monteilii NBRC 103158 = DSM 14164, assembly GCF_000730605.1. Taxonomy (GTDB): domain Bacteria; phylum Pseudomonadota; class Gammaproteobacteria; order Pseudomonadales; family Pseudomonadaceae; genus Aquipseudomonas; species Aquipseudomonas monteilii. Next base: position 9,191 of record NZ_BBIS01000016.1, read on the forward strand.
TGCGGCATCCAGATGCCGGCACAGCGTCTGGAAACCCTATCGCTGGCGTTGAGCCGGCGCTACCTGCTGGGCAGCGATGGGCTGTGGGTCGCGCCACGCGATGCGGTGTTGCTCGACCTGCGCCGTGGCGAGCTGGTCGAGCTAGACCTGGGCGTGCGCGAACCGGGTGGCTCGGTGGGCATTTGTCGCAATGCCGCCTTGCCGCAGAGCCTGCCGGGGCAGTGGGTGTGCGAGGTGCTGCGTGAGGTGGCGGGGCAGTACCGCGACGGTAACTACCCCTGAGTGTCTTTTAACCCAATGCCAAGGCGAGCACTGCAGCAGCCACCTGATTTTGCGCTGTGATATTTACCTCGCCACAAACCAGCAGGCGTTTACTGGCGGGAACGAAGGCGATCGATGAATCGCCATCCATGTAAAAGCCAGGGTTCGGTGCGATAGCGCCAAACGAACCATGCCCCCAAGGCGAAACGAACGTGGTGTCGAGTGTGCCATCGGCCTGGTAGCGGACCGCCCGGTTATGGTTATAGAAGCTGCCTACCCCGACCAGGCGCCCTTCGTGCTCAATCATGTGGTGCCACATCCCGGCGTTGGCGTTGAAGCGTACAGGTGCCCCCTTGTTGAATGCTTGGTCGGGCGCTCCGTTGCTGGTCAACCGGATAATCTCTGGCTGCATGCTTTCATCCGCGAGCATATGCCCTCCGCATAGGGTGACAAGTGACGACACATTGCTGCAAGACAGGCCCCGATAGAGGGTGGCGTTTTCTGATTTGAAATGGCCACCTTCGCCAAAGGAAGTGTCCAGTTGGCCTCTACTGTCTATGGCGCTCAAGACCGAAAACAGGTCGTCGCCTTCGCCTCTCAAACTCAGCAATAGAATGCGATCGCTTCCATCAGCATGCTTTGTAGTGATAAGGCTGATTATGCCGGCACCGTACCCAGGTAATTGCGATTCAAGGTCTAGCACCCCCCCATTACCGAAACTCGGCTTCAGGGCGCCGTCAGCTGACAGGCAGACGAGGACGTTCTTGAATTCGGGCGTGTGGCAAGCAATGACGTAGCCATCAGAGAGTGTGGCGGCGAAGCGAAAATGCAGCCGCTCGGTGGTCAGTTGGTCGCTATCGACAAATCCAGTGCTGGCGAAATTCTTGTCTAGCTCTCCTGTGTTCTTGAATTTCCAGAGCCGTTCGGCGGCGTCGGACACTTCACCTAAGCAAAGCAGGTTGCCCTCGTGATCTTCCATAAGGCTGTAGGGAGTGAACGATTTGTCCTTGTCCACGAGCGATCCAAAGTCGACAGTGAAGCTGTCATCTCGCTTGCCGTCGCTATCCATCAGCCAGACGGCGCTGTTGAACACCTGGGTTTCTTTATTTGATTGAAGTGCGCACGCATAGTAGCGATCTTGTCGAACGTGGCTTTTCAGGATGTCAGTGCACACGCCAGTTGATTTAGTCTCCTGTTCCAGCAGGTAGGCGTAGCCGTCTTTACCGAAGCTCTGGTCTACAGGGGCACCACTAAGTGCTTTCAACGAGTTGCGCTCAGGCGTGGATTGTTGAAGAAGAGATGAAATGGTTGGTCGTGTCATTGGGGTTAACCTCTGGCTGGTCACGATCTGTGACTACCCGCACTATTGAAAGCGCAGGCCCTCATCCGATCTACTGGCATAAATGACAGGTCTCTTGCCCCCGGGAATGGAGGGCAGTGCGACAAAAAATTGCGACAAACCCCAGGCGGTTTCTGCGTCAAGCGTCAATACTGGCCAGTGGCTGCAGTGTCTTGCATGAATAACCCTTTAACTACTGAACTTCCTTACCAAAACCCGCTCCTATGCCGGTAGCCATTGGTCATGGCCGCCTGCTAAGCTCGCGGCTTTACCCTGATTGCCCTTATGGCGCATGAACAAGGAAATAGCATGAAACAGCATCGTTTGGCGGCTGCGGTTGCCCTGGTAGGCTTGGTACTGGCTGGCTGCGACCAACAAGCTAGCAGCCCCGAGCTGAAGACTCCGGCAGAGAAAGCCTCCTACGGTATCGGCCTGAACATGGGCAAGAGCCTGGCTCAGGAAGGCATGGAAGACCTTGATTCGAAAGCAGTTGCACTCGGTATCGAAGACGCCGTTGGCAAGAAAGAACAGCGCATCAAGGATGAAGAGCTGGTAGAAGCCTTCACCGCGCTGCAGAAGCGCGCCGAAGAGCGCCTGGCCAAGGCCAGCGAAGAAGCGGCCTCTGCTGGCAAGAAATTCCTCGAAGAAAACGCCAAGAAACCAGGCGTGGTTACTACCGCCTCGGGCCTGCAGTACGAAGTGGTCAAGAAGGCCGATGGCCCGCAGCCCAAGCCTACTGACGTGGTTACCGTCCACTACGAAGGCAAGCTGATCGATGGCAAGGTGTTCGACAGCTCCGTCGAGCGCGGCAGCCCGATCGACCTGCCAGTCAGCGGCGTGATCCCGGGTTGGGTCGAAGGCCTGCAACTGATGCACGTTGGCGAGAAGTACAAGCTGTTCATCCCGGCTGAACTGGCCTACGGTGCACAAAGCCCAAGCCCGCTGATCCCGGCCAACTCGGTACTGGTGTTCGATCTGGAACTGATCGCCATCAAGGACCCGGCCCAGCTGCAAGGCGCCGAGCCGGAAGCTGAGGCCCCGGCCGAAGCCCCTGCAGAAGCGCCCGCTGAAGCACCCGCCAAGTAACACTGGCAGGTTCTTGCAAAACGCCCCGTCCTGACGGGGCGTTTTCGTTTACGACGATTGGACGAACCTGTAACAGCTGATACTGTCCGAGGAAATGCAGCTTGTTGCTGTAGGATGTTTCTGGCGCAAATCGTTTGCGGCCAGCTACCCACGTATTGAAACGGCTGTGTAAAAAACGCCCGATCTGACCGGGGCCCTTGCCTGGCAGGCACCCGGGGTCAGAAACGTGGCCCTGTTCACAAGGTTATCCACAATAAATGTGGATAACCTGCTCTGCGTGGAGGCTCCATGAGCGCACCTTGGAATTTCGCCCGTTTCCTGCCCTTGGCCGAGCGCTTGCTCAGCCGTGGCCGGTTGCCGGCCCTGCTGTTCGCCGTGGCTCGCAAAGGCCCGCGCATCGGCCAATTGCGTGAGGACTTGAAACTGCTTCAGTCGCTGTGCCTGGCATGGTGGCGCGGCGAATACCGTGCCATCAGCCCCAAGGCCCTGGTCACCATCGTGGCCGGCCTGCTGTATTTCGTCAGCCCTATCGATGCCATCCCCGACTGGCTGCTGGGCGTGGGCTTGCTCGATGACATTGCAGTGCTGGGCTGGGTACTGAAGACCGTGGCTGATGAACTGGCGCGCTTCCGGGCCTGGCGCGACAGCCAGGCACCCGAGCGGCTGCGTGTGGTCGAGCGCCTGCCCGCAAGCCCCGAAGCGCTGCGCCTGGAGCGCAATACGCAGTGAAAACCGCCTGAACTGCACCTCAACCGGACAGACCCCGGAGTTGGTAATATAATTGGCATAAGGGTTATGCCTACGGATTACATGCTGTAATCCTTTTTAAAGGGGTTTGTAATGGGTATTCAGGTCATCAGCCGGGACGGTCAGCCCGAGTACGCCGTGGTTCCCTGGGAGCAGTACCAGGCGCTGCTCAAGGCTGCAGGGCAGGCACCTGCCGAGGCAGTTGTCAGCGAACAGGCCGCCGCCGTTGCGCCGTTGCCGGCGTTCAGTGAAGTTGCACAGATTCGCCAGGCCAAGGGCATCGCCCCTGAGCAGCTGGCGCGCAATGTCGGGGTAAGCCCGGCCTACCTGGCCATGATCGAATCGGGCGAACGCCAGCCGGATGCAGCCATCCGCCGCGCCTTGGCCTGGCATCTGGGGGTCGCTGGCTGGAGCGAGCCGTCATGAGCCAGGTCAGGATCAGCCGTCAGCACTGGGACAACCTGCTGGGCGAGCTTGACCTGGCCCGCCGTCAACGTCACTTGCTGACCTACCGAGCGCTGATCGAGCGCTTGCAACTGCCCAGCCCGGCCATGCAGACGCTGACCGCCGCGCTGGAATACCTGGCGGTGCTGGATGCCCGTGCCGAGCAGCCGCTGCGCAGTTCGCTGGTGATCAGCCAAGGCGCCAGCCGCTTGCCGCGTACCGGTTTTTTTGAATGTGTCGAACGGCTAGGGCGGTTTGCCGGGCCGGTGGATGGCATGGAGGCGGCGTCGTGGCATGCTTCCGAGGTGGTTCGGGTGTTCGAGTACAGCTACCCCGAAACCGCCTGATTGATTGCCGGCGATAGGGCCAGAACAGGCAAAGAATGTCTGTGGATCAAACCACAAGGCCTGTCATCGGCATCAACCACCTCCAATACATCCAGGTGCTGATGCCGCCCAAACAGCGCCAGCAACTGCCCGATGGTGGCATTCAACCGCACTGTCGGCTGCTCGGCCTGCGGCATACTCGTCAGCACCGGTAGCTCGCGCACCCCCAAGTCCTGCGGCCGCCCCAGCAGGTACCCCTGCACCAGGTCCACCCCCATCTCCCTAAGCACCACCAGTTCCTCTGCCAGCTCGATCCCTTCGGCAATCACCTGCGCCTTCGAGGCCCGGGCAATCTGCAGGATCGAGCCAACGAACTCGCGCTTGAGCGGGTCGCGGTGGATGCCGTCGATGAAGTGCCGGTCGATCTTCACGTACTCAGGGCGCAGCTCCGACCACAGCCGCAGGCTGGAATAGCCCGCCCCCAGGTCGTCGATGGCAATCGAAAAGCCCATGTCGCGGTAGTGGTGCAGGGCATTGGACAAGAGCTGGAAGTCGTCGGTGGGGGTGTGCTCGGTCAGCTCGATCACTACCCTGCTGGGCGGCAGGCCGACCTGCTCCAGCAGTTTCAGGGTCAGGCCGGACGGGTAGTGTGGCTCCAGCAGCGATTCTGGCGAGATGTTGAGAAACAACTTGCCCTGCAATTGCTGCTCGCTGAAGCGACGGCAGGCGCTTTCCCGGCAGACGGCTTCCAGTTCGGTCAGGCGGCCAGCCTGGCGGGCGATGGTAAACAGGTTCAACGGCGCGTGCAGCGGGCTGTTGGACGGACCACGGCTCAGTGCTTCATGGCCGAACACCCGCTGTTCGCTCAGGCACATGATCGGCTGCAACAGGCTGTGAATACTGCGTTGAGCCAGGATGGCACTCAAGGCACTGAGCTGTTCGGCAACGGTCATGACGTATTCCTGAAAATGAAAGGGCCGGGCATCTGCATGCCCGGCCCCCATATTTCACGACAGCGCGATGACTGTTTGATGACAGGTCACATTATTCTGCCATCATCGTTGCAGCGCCTTACTTCTTGGCCACCTTGGTGCTTGCACTGAGGTAGTCGATCAGGATGCGACCGGTTTCCGACAGGTAGGCGTCGTCTTCCGGCTTGGTGTTTTCATCCTCGGTCGGCAGCGCGTCCTCGTCTTCTTTCTTCAGCTCTTTGAGCGGCTCTTCACCCTTGGCCTTGCGGCGGATGTTTTCCAGGGCCAGTTGTTTGGCCTCGATGTCATCGTGGCGCGCACGGCGCTCCTGCTCGTTGAGGCTGACGGTTTTTTCATTCATCAGCTTCTGGGTCAGGGCCAGGCGGTCGCGGATGTAGGTGAACTCGGCATCCTGGTCGCTACGCGCTTCATGCTGCGCCTTGAGCTGGGCCAGGAACGGCTTGAACGGGTCGGCAGCAGGCTTGACCACCGGGCGGATGGTGTCCCATGGCATAGCCTCGGGCAGGGCGCTCTCGCCGATTTCCTTGGTGTCGATGATCGACGGGTAGTCGATGTCCGGCAGCACGCCCTGGTGCTGGGTGCTCTGCCCGGAAACCCGGTAGAACTTGGCCAGGGTCAGCTTCAGCTCGCCATGGTTGAGCGGCTGGATGGTCTGCACGGTGCCTTTGCCGAAGGTCTGGCCGCCGATGATCAGCGCGCGGTGGTAGTCCTGCATGGCACCGGCGAAAATCTCCGAAGCCGAGGCCGACAGGCGGTTCACCAGCAACGCCAGCGGGCCTTTGTAGAAGGCGCCCGGGTTTTCGTCTTCCAGCACGTCGACGCGGCCGTCGCTGTTGCGCACCAGCACAGTCGGGCCTTTTTCGATGAACAGGCTGGTCAGCTCGGTGGCTTCCTGCAGCGAGCCGCCACCGTTGTTGCGCAGGTCGATGACCACGCCGTCGACTTTCTCTTTCTGCAGTTCGGTGAGCAGCTTTTTCACGTCACGCGTGGTGCTCTTGTACTCAGGGTCACCGGCGCGGTAGGCCTTGAAGTCCAGGTAGAAGGCCGGGATCTCGATGATGCCCAGCTTGTAGTCACGCCCGTCCTGCTTCAGCTTGAGCACCGACTTCTTGGCTGCCTGCTCTTCAAGCTTCACCGCTTCACGGGTGATCGACACGATCTTGCTGGTCTGGTCGCTAGGTGCATTGCTGGCTGGGATGATCTCCAGGCGCACCACCGAGCCTTTCGGGCCGCGGATCAGCTTGACCACTTCGTCCAGGCGCCAGCCGACCACGTCGACCATTTCCTTGTTGCCCTGGGCCACGCCGATGATCTTGTCGGCCGGGGCCACCTGCTTGGTCTTGGCTGCCGGGCCTGCCGGTACCAGGCGCACGATCTTGACCTGGTCGTTGTCGCTTTGCAGCACCGCACCGATGCCTTCGAGCGACAGGCTCATGTTGATGTCGAAGTTTTCGGCGTTGTCCGGCGACAGGTAGTTGGTGTGCGGGTCGTAGGACTGGGCGAAGGTGTTGATGTAGGCCTGGAAGATATCCTCGGCACGGGTCTGGTCCAGGCGCGCCAGCTGGTTCTTGTAGCGCTTGGTCAGGGTTTCCTGGATCTGCTTGGGTTCCTTGCCGGCGATCTTCTGGCGCAGCACTTCGTCTTTCACACGTTTGCGCCACAGGTCGTCGAGCTCGGCCTGGTCCTTCATCCACGGTGCGTCCTTGCGGTCGATCAGCAAGGTTTCCTTGGTGGTGAAGTCGATCTTGTCCACGCCTTTATTCAGCTCGGCCAGGGCGAAGTCCAGGCGTTGCTTGACGCGGTCGAGGTAGCGTTTGTAGATCGTGAAGCCCGGGTCCAGGTTACCGCTCTTGAGGAAATCGTCGAATTGCGTTTTCCACTTGTCGAACTCGGCAATGTCGGCGGCGGTGAAGTAGCTGCGCGCCGGGTCCAGCAGCTTGATGTAGCTGTCGTAGATGATGACCGAACGGGCATCGTCCAGCGGTGGCTTGCTGTAGTGGTGGCGCTTGAGCAATTCCACCACGTTGAGGCTGGCGACGATCTCGTCGCGGTCCGGCTGCAGGCTGTCCCATTTGTTGGCGGCCGCCGCATTGCCGCCGAGCGTGAGGCTGCCAAGGCCGATCATGACGGCGAGGGCGGTGCTTGGTAGGAAATGCTTCATGCTGATTCGACGTGGAGGCAATTGATCACGCATAGTAGGCCGTCTTTTCCGTTGCCGGTTCCATGGAGCCGGGCAAATACTGCAAAAAGCCTGAGGTAAGCAACCCCAGGCCCAGTCATGATTCAACTATGGAGGCACTGTGAAGGCATTGCAAGGCGTTGACGGACATGTGGAGTGGGTCGAGGCCGAACGCCCGGCCTGTGACGCGGGCCAAGTGCGCATTCGCGTGGCTGCTGCGGGCCTGAACCGCGCCGATCTGCTGCAGATGAAAGGTTTGTACCCGCCACCGCCAGGTGCCAGCCCGTACATGGGCCTGGAGTGTGCCGGGGTGGTTGAGGAAGTGGGCGCCGGTGCCGACTGGCGCGTGGGCGACCGTGTGTGCGCGCTGTTGGCCAGTGGCGCCATGGCCGAGGAAGTGGTGGTCGATGCGCGTCACGTGCTGCCCGTGCCCGAGGGCCTGAGCCTGCATGAAGCCGCGGCGTTGCCAGAGGTGTATGCCACCGCCTGGTTGAATATCTTCCAGCTCGGTGCCGTCAAGGCTGGCGAGAAAGTGCTGGTGCATGCCGGCGCCAGTGGCGTTGGCTCTGCCGCCATCCAGCTGTGCAAGGCGTTTGGCAGTCCGGTGTGGGTCAGTGTCGGTTCGCAGGACCGCCTGGCTTATTGCGAAGCGCTGGGCGCGACAGGGGGCGTGGTACGTAACGAAAACCTGGATGCACTGGAAGGCTTTGGCCCGTTCGACGTGATTCTCGACCCGGTGGGCGCGAGCTACGGTGAGCTCAACCTCAAGCTGCTGGCCCGCGACGGGCGCTGGGTGATCATCGGGCTGATGGGGGGGCGCAAGTTCGAGCTGGACCTGGCGCTGGTGCTGGGCAAGCGCCTGGAGATTACCGGCTCCACGCTGCGCAACCGCGATGACGGCTTCAAGGCCGAGTTGCTGCGCGAACTGCAACAGCAGGTGTGGCCGCTGTTTGCCGAAGGGCGCCTGTCGCCGCAACTGGTTGATACCTACCCGGTGGAGTTTGCCCAGGCGGCGTATGCGGAGCTTGAGAGCAACCAGGTCTCGGGCAAGTTGGTGATGGTCATAGATCCGAGCATGGCTTGATATTGCCGGGGCTGCAAAGCAGCCCCCATGGCCCTCAAGTCCAGCTCAGAATCGGCCAGCGATTGGTCTGGGCATGCTCCCGCAACACCGCATCCGGGTTCACCACATGCGGATGGTCCACCTTCAGCAGCAATGGCAAATCATTGCGTGAATCGGAATAGAAACTCGCCCCCTCGAGGTTCTCCTGTTCCTGATCCAGCCACTCCAGCAGCCGCGTAATCTTGCCTTCGCGATACGTCAGCACCCCATGGGTCTTGCCGGTATACACCCCGTTCACCGCCTCCAGCTCGATCGCCAGGTATTCGTCCACCCCCAGGCGAGCCGCAATCGGCCCGACCAGGTGCGTACCCGAAGCGGAAATGATCAGGATGCGGTCCCCGCGCTTGCGGTGTTCGGCAATGCAGCGGCAGGCGTCGCCATAGATGATCGGCTCGATCACCTCTTCAACCCACGGCTCAACCAGGTGCTCGACTTCTTCCAGGGTACGCCCGGCCATCGGCTCCAGGCTGAAGGCCATGTAGTCCTCCATCTGCAGGTGGCCCTTGCCGTAGGCTTCCATCAGTTCACGGTCGCGGCGCAGGAAGTCCTTGCCGTCGACCCAGCCCAGCCGGGCCATCTGCTCGCTCCACAGCGATGCGCAGTCGCCGTGGATCAGGGTTTCGTCCAGATCGAAAATTGCCAGTGCCATTGTGTTGAATCTCCTTAGGCCACTTCCCGCAGCGCCGTGGGGTCGATCGACAAGCTTACCCGTTTTCCATCTGCGTGCAGGTCGGCCGGCGAGCGGTTGAGCACGTCGACCACCAGCTCCACGTCGCGCACTTGCACGCGGTAGCGGATCACATTGCCCAGCAAGCTGTGGCTGCGTACCTGGGCGTCCAGTTCGCCGTGTATGCCCAGTGTGATCGACTCCGGGCGGATCGCCAGGCGGCTGGCCACCGGGCGTTGCAGCAGGCGGCTGGCGCTGTCGGCATCGAGCAGGTTGTAGTTGCCGATAAAACCGGCGGCAAACAGGTCCACCGGCGCGGTATAGAGGGTTTCGGCATCACCGCTCTGGACGATGCGCCCCTGGTTCATCAGGAAGATGCGGTCGGACATCGTCAGCGCTTCTTCCTGGTCGTGAGTGACGAAGATGGTGGTCAGCCCCAGCTCGCGCTGGATGGCCCGGATCTGCTCACGCAGGTGCTTGCGAATACGTGCATCCAGTGCCGACAGCGGCTCGTCGAGCAGCAGCAGGCGAGGGCGCGTGACCAACGAACGGGCTAGGGCCACGCGCTGGCATTGGCCGCCAGACAACTGGTGCGGGTAACGCCCGGCAAAGCTGCCCAGCTCCACCAGGTCCAGCGCCTCGCGCACCCGTACCTGGCTTTCGTCGGCCTTGACCTTTTGCATGCGCAGGCCAAAGGCCACGTTCTGCTCCACGGTCATGTTGGGGAACAGCGCATAGCTCTGGAACACCATGCCGATGCCGCGCTTTTGCGGGCTCACGGGCACGATGTCGTGGCCGTCGAGCAGGATCTGCCCGCTGTCCACCGGGGTCAGCCCGGCGATGCAGCGCAGCAAGGTGGACTTGCCGCAACCGGATGGGCCCAGCAGGGTGACGAACTCGCCGCGTTCGATGTGGCAGTCGATGTTCTCGAACACCGGGCTGCCGGCGTAGCTTTTTTGCAGTTTCTGTACGCTGACGAAGCTCATGTCAGGTCTTGTCCTTGTTCAGGCGGTTGGCGACCCAGGTCAGTACCAGCACAAAGGCGAAGTAGGAGATCACCAGCGCGCTGTTGAAATGGCCGCTGCTGTTGCGCATGTTGTTCAGGTACACCTGCAGGGTCTCGTAACGGGTGCCGACCAGCAGGTTGGCGAACACGAACTCGCCAAACAGGAACGAAAACGACAGCAGCAACGCCACCATCAGGCCCTTGCGCAGGTTCGGCAGCACCACCAGCAGCGCGGCCTGCCAGGTGCTGGCGCCCAGCAGTTGGGCAGCGTCCATCAGGTCGCGCAGGTTGATGGCTTGCAGGTTGTTGGTGATGGCCCGGTACATGAACGGCAGGGCGATGGTGAAGTAGCAGCCGATCAGGATCCACGGCGTGCCGACCATGGTCATCGGCCCGCTGCCGTACAGCTGCAGCAGCCCCACCGACGACACTACCGGTGGCACCGCGAAGGGCAGCAGGATGAGAATGTTCATCAGCGCGTCCAGCCTGGGAAAGTGGTAATGCACCACGAACAGCAGCGGCAGAATCAGCACCACCGACAGCAGCAGTGCGCCCACGCACACCAGCAACGACTGGCCGAAAGCGGCCAGGAAGCGTGGCTCGCTCCACAGCGCCGCATACCATTTCAGGGTCAGGCCGCTGGGCAGCAGGCTGGCAGACCAGCTGGTGGCCAGCGAGTAGAGCAGGGTGCCGGCCAGTGGCAGTAGCAGGATCAGGAACAGCAGGTAGACCACGGCGCGGTGGTACCAGCCGCCGGAACGGGCGTCAGCGCGCATGGTAGCTCCTCTTCAACAGCCATTGGTGTACCACCGTGACCAGCGTCATCAGCCCCACCAGCACCATGGCCAGGGCGCTGGCCAGGTTGGGGTCGAGGCTGATGTCGCCGGCCACCAGGCCGGCGATACGGATCGGCAGTACGTTGAAATTGCCGGTGGTCAACGCGTACACGGTGGCATAGGCCCCCAGGGCGTTGGCCAGCAGGATGACGAAGGTGCCCAGCAGTGCCGGGGTGAGTACTGGCAGGCCGATGTGCCGCCAGTATTGCCAGTGGCTGGCGCCCAGCAGCGCGGCCGACTCGCGCCAGTCTTCACGCAGGGCGTCGAAGGCGGGGTACAGCAGCAACACACCCAGCGGGATCTGGAAGTAGGTGTACACCAGGATCAGCCCGCTTTTGGAATAGATGCTGAAGTCTTCCAGCAGGCCGACCTGCTTCAGCAGCAGGGTCAGTGCGCCATTGAAACCGAGCAGGATGATGAAGGCGAACGCCAGCGGCACCCCGGCAAAGTTGCTGGTCATGTTGGCGAAGGCGCTGACGAAGTCGCGCAGTTTCGAGTCCACCTGGCGCAGCGAGTAGGCGCCGAGGGTGGCGATGACGATGCCGAACAGGCTCGACCAGAAGCTGATCTCCAGGCTGCGTTGCAGGGCTTGCAGGTAGAACTTCGAGCTGAAGACCTTGCTGAAGTTTTCGACGCCCCAGCCGGCTTCCGATTGCACGCTGTTGATCGCCACCCAGACCAGCGGGGCGACCTGGAAGATGACGAAGAACACGGCGAACGGCAGCAGGCAGAGCAGGGCCAGATAGCGGCCACGGTTCACTTGAGCAACTCCCGGCACACCGTTTTGTCGTGCGCGGCACCCAGCAGTTCACAGATGGTCCCGCACAGCTCGGTCTGCAGCGGCTTGGCCGCCGAGTCCAGGCTGAAGGCGTCGCCAAAGACGAACAGCGGCACTTCGCGCTCTTCGGTCAGCAGCCCATTGTGCGAGCGGTCATTGTTCATGCCGTGGTCGGCGGTGACCAGCACCTGGTAACCCTCTTCCAGCCAGCCTGGCAGGTAGTCGGCCAGCAGGATGTCGGCACTGCGTGCGGCGTTGCGGTACTGGCTGCTGTCCAGGCCGTGGCGGTGGCCGACGTCGTCGATGCTCATCGGGTGCATCAACAGGAAGTTGGGGGCGTGGCGGCGGCGCAGGTACTCACCGTCGGCCAGCAGGTGCGAATCGGGGTAGCGGTCGTCCCAGTAGAACAACCCATGCTGGATCGGCAGTTTCGGCGCGTGGGTGTGGCGGTCGCGCTGCGGGTCGAAGGGTGAGCGGTTATACAGCTCGCTCATCCAGTGATAGGCCGCTGCTGCGGTGCCCAGGTTGGCCTCGCGGGCGTAGTGGAACACACTGCGCTGGTTGGACAGGCGGTTGACGTTGTTGTGCACGATGCCGCTTTCGATGGGGGGCACGCCGGTGAGGATGCACTCGTACAGCGGCCGCGACAGCGACGGCAGTTCGCATTCCACGCGGTACAGCGCGGCGCGGTCGGCCTCGACGTAGGCGTGCAAGTGGCCCATGGCATGGTGGGCGACCTGGTAGTTGAGACCGTCCAGCAGGACCAGGATGACGTTGTGTTGCATGGTGGCTCCAGTCATAAACCGCGTTGGCTTCTTCGCGGATTTACCCGCGAAGAAGCCGGATCAGGCACTACAAAAGCTGGCCTTTTACTCCATCTCGATGATCACTTGCTCCTGCCACATCTGCGGCAGTTTCTTCGAGGTGGCTTCCCAGGCTTCGGCATTCTTGATCGGCTGAGCCGCCTTGTACTGCTCGTTCGGCAGCAACTTGGCCTGCACATCCGCCGGCAGCGTCAGGTGCTCGGCACGGATCGGCCGGGCATGCCCCTTGGCCAGGTTGATCTGCCCGGCATCGCTGAAGATGTATTCACGCGTCAGCTTGGCTGCATTGGGGTGCTTGGCGTACTTGTTGATGATGGTGGTATAGCCGGAGATCACCGTACCGTCCGACGGGATCAGCACTTCGAAACGCTTGGGGTCGATCTGCTCGCGGTAGCTCAGGCCGTTGAAGTCCCACACCACGCCGACCTCGACCTCGCCTTTCTCGATGGTCTGGATGGTCGGGTTGGCCAGCGACAGGCGCTTCTGCTGGGCCAGTTTGGTGAACAGCTGCAGGCCCGGGGCCACGTTGGTTTCGTCGCCCTTGTAAGCAATGGCCGCAGCCAGTACACCGTTGGCGGCTTGTGCGGCGGTGCCGACGTCACCGATGGCCACCTTGTACTTGCCTTTTTCCAGGTCATGCCAGGAGGTTGGGCGTTCGCCTTCCTTCACCAGGTCCTTGTTGATGATGAACGCAATGGTGCCGGTATAGGCCAGCGCCCAGTGGCCGTCCTTGTCTTTGGCCCATTCCGGTACCTGGTCCCAGGTGCTGGGCTTGTACGGCTGGCTGACGCCCTTGGTCACGGCGATGGGGCCGAAGGCGGCACCCACGTCGCCGATGTCGGCGCTGGCGTTGTCCTTCTCGGCTTCGAACTTGGCGATTTCCTGCGCCGAGCTCATGTCGGTGTCGCTGTGCTTGAGGCCGTACTTGCTGGCCAGGTCTTCCCAGGTGCCTTTCCAGTTGGCCCAGGCATCGGGCATGCCCACGCTGTTGACGGTGCCTTCCTTGCGGGCGGCGTCTTCCAGGGCCTTGAGGTCCGCGGCCATGGCCGAGGTGCAGAACGCGATGGCCGAACCGAGCAGTGACGCCATGAACAACTTTTTCATCCGTAGCTCCTTGGGTGGGTGCCTTTTTACGATCGTTGTTATGAGTGAAGCCGTTGCCTGGAACCTTTGGTCTAGGTCAGCAAACCTTGAGCCAAGGTAGGCCGCTTGCGTGACAGTTTGATGTAGGGAAGGGCGCGCTCAGCGTGTCAAAGGCCCTTGGCTCTACAGCGTAGACCATGGTGACCCCCCGGTTTTGCTGGGCTGGCCCGATTCTGGCAACAGCACGGTTGCAGCGTTGTCACGGGATGTTCATCAGCCCTGCCTAGGCTTGCACTATTCTCCAAGTGCCCTGTTCTGGGGCTGGACTAGTCCAGATAGGTAACCTTTGATGCAGTCGATGCCACCGCGTGCGGTAACAGCCATCTGCCATGCCCTGCAGGAGCAGATTGAGCACGGCCTGCTGGCCCCGGGGGGCAAGCTGCCGGCCGAGCGCAAACTCAGTGAGGTGTTCGACACGACGCGGATCACCCTGCGTGAGGCACTGGCGCAGCTGGAGGCCCAAGGCCTGATCTACCGTGAAGAACGCCGCGGCTGGTTCGTTGCGCCCGAGCGGCTGACCTACGACCTGATCGAACGCAGTCACTTCCATGCCATGGTGCGCGACCAGGGGCGGGTGGCCAGTACCGAGCTGCTGTCGGCGCGCTTGCAGCCAGCCTCGGCGGCCATCTGTGCCCGCTTGCAGCTTCCGGCCTTGTCCAGTGTGGTGCGTATCTGCCGGTTACGGCGGATCGATGGGCGGGCGGTGCTGTATGCCGAGCATTACCTCAACCCCCGTTACTTTCCGGGGATTCTCGAACAGGACCTGGCGCAATCGCTTACCGAGATATATGGGCGGGTGTATGGCATCCGGTACGGGCAGGTGTGCTTCGAGATCCTGCCGACGGCGTTGCCGGTAGAGGCGGCGGGGGCGTTGAAGGTGTCGACGGGCAGCCCGGGGCTGCACATCACCCGCGTCAACAGCGACCAGCATGGGCATCTGATCGACTGTGACCTGGAGTATTGGCGGCATGATGCCATCCGCATTCGTGCCGTGGTGGGGTAGGCCCTAGCTGGAGGCGCCGGATTGCGCCATTCCACCACCACCCGCAGTCACCACCTGCACCGACAACCGTGGTGTCGCCAAGTCCAGCCCTGCCTCATCCAGCTGCCGCTTCAGCGCCAGGTTGAAGGCCCGCGACACTTCCCACTGCTTGATCGGCGCCGTCTTGAACCGCGCCCGCAAGATCGCCGACCCCGACTCGAAACTCTCCACCCCTTGCAGTTCCAGTGGCGACCAGATGTTGCGGCGCATCAGCGGGTCATTGCGCAGTTTTTGCCCCACTTCCCGAATCAGCGTGATCGCCTGGTCGATGTTCATGCTGTGCGGAATCGCCACGCGGAAAATCGCATAGCCAAACTCCCGCGAGTAGTTCTTGATGCTCTTGATCTCGCTGAACGGGATGGTATGCACGATGCCGTCAATGTCCCGCAGGCGCACGGTACGAATGGTCAGCCCCTCCACCGTGCCCAGGTGCCCGCCCACGTCCACGTAGTCGTCGATGGCCAGCGAGTCCTCGATGATGATGAACAGCCCGGTGATCAGGTCCGCCACCAGCGACTGTGCGCCAAAACCGATGGCCAGGCCGATCACACCGGCACCGGCCAGGAGCGGGGTGACGTTCATGCCCATGTTGGCCAGGGCGACGATCACCGCGATGATGAAGATGACCACGAACATCACGTTGCGGATCAACGGCATCATGGTTTGCGCACGGGCGTTGGCCAGGCCCCGGCGCGAGCGCACCAGGGCATGGTGCACGGCGGTGTCTGCAAGGATCCACACCAGCCAGGCGACGATCAGTGTGCCGGCAAGGCCCAGCAGGCGCAGGCTGATGTCGTGGCCGTCGCCCTCTGCGAAGCTGATCATCGACAGGCCCCACACGCGCAGGCCCAGCTCGATGAATACCAGCCAGATGAACAGGTGTACCAGCAGGTAGCCAAAGTTGCGCAGGCGCTCGGCATACACGGCCTGGCGCTTGTTGGCACGTTTGGGGTTGGCCGCATGGCGGCGTACCAGGCCGTTCAGCACCATGCACACCACCACCAGCACCGTGCACATCAGTGACTGGCGCAGGGCGGTGCTGGTGTCGCCCGCCGAGACGAAGGTGGCAAACAGCGAAATGGCCACCAGAATCAGTGCCGGAATGAACCAGAAGCTGCCGAGAATCTCGATGGTGTCGCTCAGGGTGCGCCGGGTCAGGCGCCGCGACAGCGGCTGGTTGCGGATCAGGTGGGCGATGGGGCGGCGAAAGCGCAGGATGAACAGCCCGGTGCACAGCGCAGCGATGACGTTGGCCAAGGTGGCCAAGGCATGGGCCAGGTGGGTACCCAGTGCAACCAGCATGCGCGGGTCGCTCATGGCCTCGCCAAACGCAGCGAAGCTGCCGATCAGCCACAACGGGCGGAACGCCTGGCGCCGCAGGATGTGCAGGGCGCGGTGGCGGTGCGGGCCGTCCAGCAGCGAGAAGGCGATGACGCAGATGGCCGAGAAGCAAGTGCCCACGACCAGCGCGTAGGCCAGCACCATGGCCAGCGATTTGCCCAGCGACGGCGGCAGCACGAAGCTCAGGTAAACGGTGAATACCAGCGCCACCAGCCATGGGCCAAGCTTGCGCAAGGCAAAGCGCACCAGGTCCCAGGTGCGAGGGTGCTGCGGCAGTTCTTCGCTCAGGCCAAAGCGCAGGCGTATCCGGTGGCCGACCCAGTTGAAGGCATAGGCCAGCACACTCCACACGGCAATGACGGCGGCAAAGCCGAACAGGATGGCTGGCCACTGGTGCACCGGCACCATCAGTTCGGTCAGTTCCGCCTGGGCCTGTTCGATTTCCGCCGCCCAGCGGTGGAACGGGCTGGCGTCGCCGCTGAACTGTTTTTCGAAGTCATGCAGGGCGCCGCCGATCAGCCCGAGTACGCCCTGTTCGACGCTGGGTTGCGACTGTCTGGTCGCGTCGCGCAGCTTTTTCAGGTCGGCCAGCAGCTTGGCCCGCTGTTGGTCGTTTTCGAGGTTCTTGATCACCTCGTCCAGCGACTTGCCCAGCGGCTCGGTGGCCTCCGGTTGCGCAGGCGCACTGCCACCCAGCAGGCCAGGCAGGCCCGCCGCCTGTACCGGGGTGATGAACAGCAACAGCAGCAGGAACAGGTAACGCAGGAGGGCAGGCACTGGCAAATCTACCTCAGGTCAAACGATTGACCGAGTGTAGAGGTTTATGACGGCAGTTTCTCAAGGATCTTCCAGCAGGTGAGGCCGAAGATACCCAAGGTGCCGATCCACATCATCAGTACACCGATATTGCGTTCGCGCATGCTGAAGCCGATGGTCAGCAGCATCAGGAACAGGAACACCGGCACGAACAGGGACAGAAACGGGGACATGGACAGCAATCCTTTTGCAGTGGGGCCATGTATCAAGCATAGCGCTTGGCAAGCGAGGCGGGATTGACCTTGAGCAGGTCCGGCCCTTTCGCGGATAAACCCGCGAAGAGGCCGGACCTGTCTAGATCAAGGCAACTCGCGGCTACGGTAGAAGGCAGTCAGCACCTTCACCAGGTGCGCCAGGTCATGGCTGCCGCACAGTTCACGAATCGAATGCATGGCAAAGGTCGGCAGCCCGATGTCCACCGTGCGCACACCCAGGTGGCTGGCGGTAATCGGCCCGATGGTCGAACCACAGCCCATGTCGCTGCGCACCACAAAGCTCTGCACTGGCACTTCCTCGGCCATGCACAGGTGGCGGAAGAACCCGGCGGTTTCGCTGTTGGTGGCGTAGCGCTGGTTGTTGTTCACCTTGATCACAGGCCCAGCGTTCAGCTTGGGCCCGTGGTTGCCGTCGTGCTTGTCGGCGTAGTTGGGGTGCACGCCGTGGGCGTTGTCCGCCGACACCATCAGCGAGCGCTGAATGGTGCGCACGTAGGCGTCGCCATCCGGCAGCAGGCGCTGCAGGGTCTGCTCCAGCATCGGGCCATCGGCGCCGCAGGCCGAGCAGCTGCCGACTTCTTCGTGGTCGTTGCACACCAGCACGCAGGTTTCATCACTGTCGGCGGCCAGCAAGGCTTGCAGGCCGGCGTAGCACGACAGCAGGTTGTCCAGGCGGGCGCCGGCGATGAAGTCGCCGTTCAGGCCGACCAGTGCAGCATCCTGGGTGTCGTAGAAGCTCAGCTCGTAATCCAGCACCACGTCGGCGATCAGCTCGTGCTCGCGGGCCAGTTGCTCGGTGAGCAGGGCGCGGAAGTCGATGCGCTCGTCTCCGGCCACCTGGGCGAGGATGGGCGGTAGCTCGTTCTGCGGGTTGATGGCCCAGCCTTCATTGGCGGTGCGGTTCAGGTGAATGGCCAGGTTGGGGATGATCGCGATCGGCAGCTTGAAGTCGATCAGCTGGCTTTCAACCTTGCCGTCACGGCGGTAGGTGACGCGCCCGGCCAGCGACAGGTCGCGGTCGAACCACGGCGCCAGCAGGGCACCGCCATACACCTCGACACCCAGTTGCAGGAAGCCCTGGCGCTGCAGCTCGGGCTGCGGTTTGACCCGCAGGCACGGGCTGTCGGTGTGGGCGCCGACCATGCGGATGCCGTTCAGCAGGGGGGCTTGCTTGCCCAGCTTGATGGCGATGATCGAGGAGTCGTTACGGGTGACGTAATAGCGGCCGCCAGGCACGGTGGCCCAGCTGTCACGCTCGTCCAGGCGCTGGTAGCCGGCCGCTTCCAGGCGCTGGGCCAGGCTGGCGGTGGCGTGGAAGGGCGTGGGGGAGGCCTTGAGGAAGTCGATAAGGCCAGAATTCAGTGCGTCGCGCATAGCTCACTCCAGACAGCAGTGGCGCGAGTTTAGCGTATTAAGTCGACAATTTGTGTCTGCCTCTTCGCGGCCAACCCCTAGTCAGAAGGGGGCAGGGCACTCGAACTTCAACCGCTCCCCGGACACTGGGTGGGTAAAGCTCAGCATGGATGCATGCAGGCACAGCCGCTCATGCGCGGCCAGCGCCTCGGGGTTGGCATACAGCCGGTCACCCAGCAGCGGATGCCCGATCGACAGCATGTGCACGCGCAGCTGGTGCGAACGCCCGGTAATCGGCGTCAATTCCACCCGGCAGTAATCGCCACAGCGCTCGACGATGCGCCAGAAAGTCAGCGCATGCTTGCCCTGCTCGTGGTCCACCACATGCCGTGGCTTGGTTGGCGGGTCGTAGCGCAGTGGCAGGTCGATGCTGCCGCTGTCCAGCGCCGGTTGGCCCCAGCACAACGCGGTGTAGGCCTTTTCGGTTTCGCGGTCGTGAAACTGGCGGGACAGCTCGCGGTGGCTGTCGGCATCGCGGGCCAGCAGGATGATGCCGGAGGTTTCCCAGTCCAGGCGGTGCACGATCAGCGCATCGGGGTAGCCGTTTTCCTGCAGGCGGGTGATCAGGCAGTCCTTGTTGTCTTCGGCGCGGCCGGGCACCGACAGCAGCAGGGTCGGTTTGTTGATCACCAGGATGGCGGCGTCTTCGTGCAGGATCTGGATGTTGGACAGCGGCATTGCTTGGTCTCTATTAAATCGGGAGAAAAAAGCGGGGCCGCTTTGCGGCCCATTCGCGGCACAAGGCCGCTCCTACAGGGGGACGCGATCCCTTGTAGGAGCGGCCTTGTGCCGCGAATGGGCTGCGAAGCAGCCCCGGCTTTCAGCCAGATCAGCGATCCGGCAGGGTGATGTTCAGCTCCAGAATCGAGCAGCTGCCCTGGTTTTCCAGCTCGATATGCACGTCATCGTTGCCGATGTTCACATACTTGCGGATGACTTCCAGCAGTTCTTTCTGCAGCGCCGGCAGGTAGTCCGGTTCGCTGCGTTGGCCGCGCTCATGCGCCACGATGATCTGTAGACGCTCTTTCGCTACCGACGCGCTGGTCTGTTTCTGTCTGCCACGAAAGAAGTCAAAAAGGTTCATGGTTTACTTGCCTCCAAACAGGCGCGCGAAGAATCCTTGCTTCGGCACTTCGATGAACCGCAGGGGCTTCTCTTTGCCCAGCAGACGGTCGACGGTGTCGCTGTAGGCCTGGCCGGCATCGCTCTGGTCGTCGAGGATGACCGGGATACCCTGGTTGGAAGCCTTCAGCACAGCCTGGGACTCGGGGATCACGCCCTTGAGCTTGATCGCCAGGATTTCTTCGACGTCGGCGATGCTCAGCATTTCGCCCTTTTCCACGCGCTCGGGGTGGTAGCGGGTGATCAGCAGGTGTTCCTTGATCGGCTCTTCGCCGTTTTCGGAGCGGCGCGACTTGCTCGACAGGATGCCCAGCATGCGGTCGGAGTCACGTACCGAGGACACTTCCGGGTTGGTGACCACGATGGCTTCGTCGGCGAAGTACATGGCCAGGTGCGCGCCTTTCTCGATACCAGCTGGCGAGTCGCAGATGACGAAGTCGAAGTCTTTCTTCAGCTCCATCAGCACCTTTTCAACGCCTTCCTGGGTCAGCGCGTCCTTGTCACGGGTCTGGCTGGCGGCCAGCACGTACAGGTTCTCGAGGCGCTTGTCCTTGATCAGGGCCTGTTGCAGGTTGGCTTCGCCGTTGACCACGTTGACGAAGTCGTACACCACGCGGCGCTCGCAGCCCATGATCAGGTCGAGGTTACGCAGGCCCACGTCGAAGTCGACGATGACGGTCTTGTGGCCACGCAGTGCGAGGCCGGTACCAATGGCGGCGCTGGTGGTGGTCTTGCCCACACCCCCCTTGCCGGAAGTAACCACGAGAATCTTGGCCAAGGTGTTTCACCCCTAAAATAGTCGGGACACGGGTCCCTGCAAATAACTGAAATAGCTTAAATAACGGCAACGGTAAAAAAGTTGCTCTAAAAATGCTGGCAAGTATCCGTTAAAGACGGGTGATGTTCAACACGTCACCAGACAGGCTGACTTGCACGCCTGTGCCCCACAGCGGGTCGCGGCGCAGGTCTTCGCAGACCTTGTACTGGCCGGCGATGGAGACCATTTCGGCGGTCATCTGCTGGCAGAAGATACGCGCCTTGGTGTTACCTTTGATGCCGGCCAGGGCGCGGCCGCGCATGGCGCCGTACACATGGATGTTGCCATCGGCCAGAAGTTCCGCACCCGGGCTGACCGAAGCGGTAACGATCAGATCGCCACCTTGGGCGTAGATCTGCTGGCCGCCGCGTACCGGCGAGGTAATGATGCGGGTCGGGCGCACTTCGGGTTCCGGTGCCGGTGGTGGTGCCGGCTCGGGCTTCCTGACAACCTCGGGCTCTGGCTCCAGTGGCCGCTCGCGGGCGCCGGAAGGCGGCAGTACCGGCAGGTCGATGGCGATGGCGGCGGCGATGTCCTCGATGCGGTTGGCGCGGATGGCCAGGGTACGCAAGCCGTGGTGGCGGCAGATCCGCATCAAGCCGGGCAGGTCGATTGCCCCTTCGTCGGCTGGCAGTTTGTCCAGCGCCAGCACCAGCGGCGTGTTGCTGAAGAAATTCGGTGCCTGGGCGACTTTGGCCGCCAGCTGGCGGTCGAGGGCTTCAAGGTCATTGCGCGCCAGTTCCAGTACGGTAATGGCGAGCATGCTGCCCTTGAGCTGGAACACGGAGGTGGTGTCGGGTGTGTGGTTTGGGCTCATGGTCTGCATAGACGGCTTGTTGCGAAAAAAGTGCCCTGACTTATAACGAGAACACCGGTTGCCCGCAACATGCACTGATCCGTTGTAGAATGCGCGGCCCTTGTCTTTCCGGATGCTTCAATGGAACGCCCGCGTTTTCGTCCCTATTACCTTCACCCTAAGTTCTGGGGCCTGTGGCTGGGCCTGGGCCTGCTGTGGCTGGTGGTCCAGTTGCCGTACCGGGTGCTGTTGAAAATCGGTGCCGGGTTGGGTGCCGTGATGTATCACTTTGCCGGTGAGCGTCGGCGCATTGCCGCACGCAACCTGGAGCTGTGTTTCCCGGAGCTGTCGGTCGACGAACGGCAGCGTTTGCTCAAGGCCAATTTTGCGTCCACCGGTATCGCCTTCTTCGAAATGGCCATGAGCTGGTGGTGGCCCAAGGCGAGGCTGGCGCGCCTGGCCCATGTCGAAGGGCTGGAGCATCTGCAGGCCGCCCAGCAGGCGGGGCAGGGCGCGATCCTGATGGCGGTGCACTTCACCACGCTGGAAATCGGCGCGGCGCTGCTGGGCCAGCAGCACACCATCGACGGTATGTACCGCGAACATGGCAATGCGCTGTTCGACTTCATCCAGCGCAGTGGGCGTGAGCGGCATAACCTCGACTCGCTGGCGGTGGAGCGCGAGGACGTGCGCGGCATGCTCAAGCTGCTGCGTTCGGGCCGCGCGATCTGGTACGCACCGGATCAGGACTACGGCGCCAAGCAAAGCATCTTCGTGCCGCTGTTCGGTATCCCGGCAGCGACGGTAACCGCCACTACCAAGTTTGCCCGGCTGGGCAAGGCAAAGGTGATTCCGTTCACCCAGAAGCGCCTGGAGGATGGCAGCGGCTATCGGCTGGTGATCCACCCGCCGTTGGAAGACTTCCCTGGCGAGAGTGAAGAGGCTGATTGCCTGCGCATCAACCAGTGGGTTGAAAGTGTGTTGCGCGAGTGCCCTGAGCAATACTTGTGGGCGCACCGCCGGTTCAAGTCGCGGCCTGAGGGTGCGCCGCGGTTGTATGACAAGAAAAAGCGCTGAAAACAGCTGAACCAGGAAGGATGCCATGGCCCCACCTCCGGTAACCGGTCTTATCCTTTCTGGCGGTGGCGCCCGCGCTGCCTATCAGGTTGGCGTACTGGCCGGCATCGCCGAGTTGCTGCCTGCCGGTGCGCACAACCCCTTTCCGGTCATCGTCGGCACGTCTGCCGGGGCCATCAACGCGGTTACCCTGGCCAGCGGTGCCACTCACTTCAACGATGCGGTGCAACGGCTTACCACCTTCTGGCAGAACTTTCGCAGCCACCAGGTCATTCGCAGCGACTGGCCCGGCGTGGTGCGCCAGGCCAGTCGCTTCGTTAGCCACAACCTGCTAGGTATTGGTGGCCCGGCACCCGTGGCGCTGCTGGACAGCAGTCCATTGCGAGGCTTGCTGGAAGCACACCTGAACCTGGACGGCATTGGCCATTCCCTGGCCGCCGAGCAGTTGCGCGCCGTGGCAATCACTGCCTTTGGCTACGAGTCTGGTCAGGCGGTCACCTTCTACCAGGGCCGTGGCAGCATCGAGGCCTGGCTGCGCCATCGCCGCATCGGCCTACCCACGCAGCTGACCATCGACCACCTGCTGGCCAGCGCGGCAATTCCGCTGCTGTTTGCTCCGGTGCAACTGGGCGACGAGTTTTACGGCGACGGCGCAGTACGCCAGTCGGCGCCCATCAGCCCGGCCTTGCACCTGGGCGCCAGCCGGGTGCTGGTGGTCGGGGTCAGCGGCAACCCGCAGCGGCCGGCACCACCGTTGCCGACCCAGCGGGTGTTCAGCGGGCAGCAGCCGAGCCTGGCACAGATTGGCGGGCACATGCTCAACAGCACGTTCATTGACAGCCTGGAAGACGATATCGAACTGCTGCAGCGGCTCAACCACCTGAGCCGGCTGTTGCCGGCGCACCTGGACGCCCGTCGCCTGGGGCTGGCGCCGATCGACGTACTGGTGGTGGCGCCCAGCCAGCCGCTGGACGAGATTGCCGCGCGGCACCGGCGTGAGCTGCCGGCGGCGTTGCGCTTGTTCCTGCGTGGGCCGGGGGCGACGCGGACCAGCGGGGCGGGGGTGTTGAGCTATTTGCTGTTCGAGGCGAGCTATTGCAGTGAGCTGATCGAGCTGGGGCGGCGGGATGCTCTGGCCAAGAAGCGGGAGTTGTGTCAGTTCTTGGGGGTTTGATGTTGCCTGCACTGGCCCTTTCGCGGGTGAACCCGCGAAAGGGCCGGCACAGGTTTACTCGGCTATCTGCAACTTGCGCGCCTGGGTATACACATACCGCACCTTTTCATACTCGAACGGCGAGTTCAGCTGCCCATAGCGGAATTTGGTGGTATAGCGCTTGTCCACCACCTGCAAGGCAAAGATTTCCGGGTGGTCGGTGCTGGCTTCGGCCACATTCAGGTAGTTGATGGCCTGCTCGCCCGCATAGTCGACCACCAGCCCGGTGGTATCGCGCAGGTTCGATGGCCCCAGCACCGGCAGCATCAGGTACGGCCCGTCTGGCACACCATAGAACCCCAGGGTCTGGCCGAAGTCTTCGCTCTGGCGCGGCAGGCCCATGCTGGTCGCCGGGTCCCATAGCCCACCCACACCAATGATGGTGTTGAACATCAGCCGCGCCGTGATCTCCGCCGAACGCTTGGCTTTCAGCTGCAGTACGCTGTTGAACAGGTTCGGCACATCACCGATGTTGTTGAAGAAGTTGCTCACCCCGGTACGCACGAAGCGCGGGGTGACGTACTGGTAGCCACTCACCAGCGGCAGCAGCACCCATTGGTCCAGGCGGTAGTTGAAGTGGTAGATGCGCCGGTTGATCGACTCCAGCGGGTCGTACACGTTCAGCGCCTCCAGGGTAGAGCGCTCGAACTCGCGCTGGTCCAGCCCGGGGTTGAATTTCAACTCGCGCAGCGGGTCCAGAAAGCCGTCTGCTTCGGGCGCCAGCGGTGCGGCAGTCACCTGAGGGTCGGCTTCGACCACGCTGGCCCGTGGGGCGGTTTCGGCGGCCAGCGCGTGGCCGGCGGCAAGCAGGGCAGTGGCGAAGAGGAGTTTGTTAACCACGGAAGAACTCCAGCATGGCGTCACTGTTGACGCGGTAATTGAGGTTGCCGCAATGGCCGCCATGGGGATAAAGGGTCAGCCGGTCACCAAACACCTTGCGCAGGAAGCCGATATCGCCGGGGCCAAGGATGACGTCGTCAGCGTTGTGCATCACCGCAATCTTGTCGCTGCTGCGCAGGTAGTCTTCCAGGGCATACAGGCTCACCTGGTTGACCAGTTGCAGGATGCTGTTGCCGTCGGTGCGGGCGCGCCACATGGGGATCACCTGCTCGGTCATGTAGCAGTCGAAGTCGCACTGCAGGGCACGTTTGAAGAACGGCGTGAGGCTACTGCCCTCGGTGATCGGGAACTTCGGCGGAATGATCAGGCCACGGCGGTTGATCAGGTCGGAGGTAAAGGCAATGTCGGCCGCCGAGAAGCGGAACGAGGTGCCGATCAGCATGGCCATCTGTTCATTGGACAAGTGCTGGCGCGACTGCTGGAAGTCGTACAGCAGGGCGTCATTGAGGTCGATGTAGCCCTTGTCCTGGAAGTAGCGCGTGAGCTTTTGCAACATCAGCTCGTAGAAGGTGGTGCTGCGGTCGATGCCCTTGACCTGGGTTTGCACCAGCTTGTCCAGGTTGTTGATCGAGGTGTACAGGTTGACCGGCGGGTTCAACAGCAGCACGCGCTTGAAGTTGAAGCTGCGGCGGGTTTCGTCCAGGTGGCTGACGAAGGCCGCATCCAGCGCACCCAGGCTATAGCCGGTGAGGTAGAAGTCACTGACTGGCAGGCGTGGGTGTTGCGCGCGCACGGCTTGCATCACCCGGTACATGTCTTCGGCGTCGTCCTTGCTGACACCGGGGGTGGCAAAGCGCGAAGCGGCGCTCATGAAGTCGTAGCTGGTGGGCGACGACAATTGCACTACGTGGAAACCGGCCTGGTAGAACAGCTTTTTCAGGTATTCGTTGATGCTGCTGGTGTACGGTGCGCCGGTGCCCGCGATGATGAAGATCAGCGGCGCCTCGCGGTCCTGGCGGGCCAGGCGGTACTTGAGTTTTTTCACTGCCCAGAAGTTGTCGGGCAGGGTGAACTCGCGCTCCGGGCGCAGGTTGAGGCTGTAGTCGGACTGGTTGATTTCGTCGTCGCTGGGCAGGGTAGGGCGCTGGTCCGGCGGCGTGGTGGCGATGGTTGCCTCGAACGGGTTGGTCAAAGGGAAGCCGTAGCTGGCGGCGTCGATATCCCGCGCTGAAGCGGCCGCAGCCATGAGCAGGCTGCCGAGCAGGGCAGCGAGGCGCAAAGATCGAAGCATGTAGTCCCCCAAAAGAACGCAAGGTCGAGCGGTGTGCAGGCTAGGACCACATCAACGCGGGCAAAGTTGCCTGGCGCGGTGGCCTTTGGTGTGCCTGTTATCTGCAACATAGCTGCAGGATTGTGATTTTGCCTTACATCGGGGCATAAGCGATCATGGATGCTTTCGATTACCGCTATTGGAGAACGGGATGTCTCGTACGCTGCCGGCTGCGCTGCTTGTGCTGTTTCTGGGGCTGTGGCTTGCGGCCAGTTATGGCGTGCGTTACGGCTTGATGGAGGACGGGCAGTGGGTGGGGTTGTGCACGACACCCGCGGCGTACTGGCAGTGTGAGGTCCGGTCGTTGTTGGGGTTGGGCATTCACCATCAGGTGATGGCCTGGTCTGGGCTGGGCCTTGCGCTGTTGGCGCAGGTGGTGACCGGCCGCACCGGCGGGTGGCTGGCGGTGCTGGCCCTGGTCTTTGCGGTACCAGCGCTGGTGTTGTATACCGCCAGCATTGCGGTGTTTGCGCTGGTGCTGGCGGGGTTGCGGTTGGTTCGGTAATTGCGGTGGGGCTCAAAGGTGCATGCCTTGGGTACTGCGGTGGGGCGGAAA
>NZ_BBIS01000015.1 GCF_000730605.1 Pseudomonas monteilii NBRC 103158 = DSM 14164
GCGGGCGGCGCTCGATGCCACAGCCGCCATCCTGCTAAAGGCATGCACCAGAAAACACACCTAAACCCCTTGGCTACGCACCCACTCCAGCAACGACTGAAGTGGAAACGCCCCGGCCTGGCGGCTGACTTCGCGGCCGTTCTTGAACAGCAGCAGGCTGGGGATCGAGCGGATGCCCAGTTGCCCGGCGAGGTTGCGGTTGGCTTCGCTGTCGAGCTTGGCCAGGCGGCAACGGCCGGTCAGTTGGCGGGCGGCCTGTTCGAAGGTGGGGGCGAAGGATTTGCACGGGCCGCACCAGTCGGCCCAGATGTCGACCAGCAGCGGCAGGTCGCCTTTGATCTGGCTGGAATAGCTGGCTTCGGTGAGCTCGAAGGGGGTGCTCAGCAGCACATCCTGTTTGCAGCGGCCGCATTTCGGGGCGTCACCCAGGCGCTCGGCGGGCAGGCGGTTGAGGCCGTTGCAGTGGGGGCAGGGGATTACCAGTGGGTCGGACATATCAATTCCTTGTGTTGTTTTTGCCGGCCCTATCGCCGGCTGAGCAATCATCAATCAAGAAGAGCAGCTGATTTCCAGATGCTTGCCCCATTCCGGCGGTCGCTCAGCGTAGGCTTGCATGCCGGCTTGTTCCTCGAACGGCCTGGTCAGCACCTGATGCAACCGCCGCACTTCACTGTAATCCCCCGCTTCGGCCGCTTCGATGGCTCTCTGGGCCAGATAATTACGCAGCACATACAGCGGGTTCACCGCATGCATCCGTTCACGGCGCCCTTCGGCATTACCGGGTTCACGCTCACAGCGGGCCAGATAATCTGCGCCCCAGGCATCGAAAGCGGCCAGGTCGATAAAATCATCGCGCACTAGGTTCAGCGCCTCGGCAACCGGCTGTTCGCCCAGCTTTCGGAAGAACAGGCTGTAGTCCACACCACCCCGCTGCATGCACTGCAGCAGGCGCTCGACCAGCGCCATGTCGTCATCCTCGGCAGTGGTCAGGCCCAGGCGGCGGCGCATGAGGTCCAGATAATGGGCCTGGTACAGGGGCAAGAAAAGCCCCAGTGCCTCCTTCAGGGGCTCCACCTCGATCACCGTGGTCAGGGCCTGTGCCAGCGCGCTGAGGTTCCAGTGGGCGATGGGCACCTGGTTGGCGTAGCTGTAGCGGCCACGGTCGTCGGAGTGGTTGCAGATGAAGTTGGCGTCGAAGTCATCGAGGAAGGCGTAGGGGCCGAAGTCGAAGGTGATGCCCAGGATCGACATGTTGTCGGTGTTCATCACCCCGTGGCAGAAACCATAGGCCTGCCAGCGGGCGATCAGTTCGGCATTGCGCTCGACGATGGTGCGGAACATGGCCAGGTACGGTTGCTCGGCATCCTGGCATTCAGGGTAGTGCTGCTGCAGTACATGATCGATCAGCACGCGCTGCTGCTCAGGCTGTTTGGTGTAGTAGAAGTATTCGAAATGGCCGAAGCGCACATGGCTCTGCGCCAGGCGGGTGAGCATGGCAGCGCTTTCGCGGGTTTCGCGCCATACCGGGGTGCTGGAGCCGACCACGCACAGCGCACGGCTGGTGGCGATGCCAAGGGCGTGCAGGGCTTCGGAGGCCAGAAACTCGCGGATCGACGAGCGCAGCACAGCGCGGCCGTCGCCCATGCGCGAATACGGGGTCTGGCCGGCCCCCTTCAGGTGCAGGTCCCAGTGTTCGCCTTTGTCGTTGAGCACTTCAGCCAGCAGCAGGCCACGGCCATCGCCCAGGCGCGGGTTGTAGGAGCCGAACTGGTGGCCGGAATACACCATCGCGCGTGGGTCGGCTTCTTCCCACAGTTTGTGGCCGCTGAACAGCTCGGCGAACACCGGTAGGTCGGCCTGGGCGGGGTCGAGGTCGAGCAGCGCCATGGCCGACTCGCTCGCAACGACCAGGCGCGGGTCTGCGATGGGTTCTGGCAGGACCTGGGTAGAGAACGCATCGCCCAGGCGGGCGAAGCGGTTGTCGAAGGTGAGTTGGTCGAGGGCTTTCACGGGCTGCTCCTGAGATTCAGCACAGAATAAAGCATTCGAGCCCACTCAGGCCGGTGCAGTGCCATCCGGTTTGGGCTGCTCCATCGGAATCAGCTGCTGTTTGCCGCCGTTGGGGTCCATCAGGAATACCTCGACCTGGCGCACCGAGATCTTGATGTTGTGCGCCTTGAACTCGCGGCTGATGTAGCGGTTGATCTCGTCCAGCGTCGGGTTGCGGTCGCCCAGGTCGCGTACGTGCATGCGCAGTTCGTGGTCCAGCGAGCTTTCGCCGAAGTTGAGGAAGTACACGATCGGTTCAGGGTCCTTGAGCACCCGTGGGTTCTCATGCGCACCTTTGAGCAGCAGGTCACGTACCAGGTCCAGGTCGGAGCCGTAGTCGATGCCCAGTTTCAGCGTCACCCGGGTAACCGTGTCGGTCAGCGACCAGTTGATCAGCTGGCCGGTGATGAAGGTCTTGTTGGGGACAATGATGTCCTTGCGGTCGAAGTCGGTGATGGTGGTGGCGCGGATGCGGATCTTGCTGACCGTGCCGGACAGGTTGCCGATGGTGATGGTGTCGCCAATGCGCACCGGGCGCTCGAACAGGATCATGATGCCAGAGATGAAGTTGGCGAAGATTTCCTGCATGCCGAAGCCCAGGCCCACCGACAGTGCAGCCACCAGCCATTGCAGCTTGTCCCAGCTCACCCCCAGGGTGGACAGGGTGCTGACGATACCGACGCCGACGATGGTGTACGACAACAGCGTGGTGGTGGCGTAGGCGCTGCCCTGGGCCAGGTTCAGGCGTGACAGCACCAGCACTTCCAGCAGGCCCGGCAAGTTGCCGGCCAGGGCGAAGGTGATACCGACGATCACCAGCGCACCCAGCAGGTCGCCAAGGCTGATCGGTACCATGCTGGCGGCGGCGCCGGTGCCGCTGGTGTATTCGTAGAGGACGAAGTTGTTGAGGTAGGCGAACACTGAAATCAGGTCTGCCCACACCCAGTACAGGCCGGCGATGAAGCCGCCGAGCAGGGCCAGGCGAATCAGGCGCAGCGATTGCTGGTTGACCTGCTCGATGTCCAGCGTCGGCTCTTCGGTGATGACTTCGCCATCCAGCCCTTCCTTGGCCGCCGCCCGCTTGCTCAGCGCCCGCTGGTAGGCCAGGCGCCGTGCCGCGACCGACAGGCCACGCACGAATGCAGCCTCGATCACCAGCCAGAACAGCAGCAGGTACAGGGTGTAGATCAGCCGGTCGGTGAGTTTCAGTGCGGTGTAGTAGTAGCCGAAGCACACGGCGACGAACAGGGCGATGGGCAGGGCGGTGAAGGCCACGCCCACTGCCTTGCGGAACAGTGAAGTGTCGCGGTGTGCCGGGCTGCTGAGCAGCAGGCGGCTGAGCAGCCAGGCCATCAGTGCGTAGCACGTCAGCACCACGCCGATCCCCAGCACGTCGTCGGCCAGCGCCGAGGGCTGGTGCTCGGCCACCGCCACCACACCGACCAGCGCCAGCACCACGGTGCCCAGGCGGCGCACCCAGCCGCGCAGGAACTCGACCTGCGGCTTGTGCCAGCGGAAGTGGATTTCGGCCACGCCACCGGGGGCGAGGATGCGGTAGGCGGTGTAGAACACCAGCCAGGCCTGGGCCAGTTGCCAGAGGGCGGCGCCCAGGTTGGCGTTCTGCCCGCGGGCGTCGATCTGCAGGGCGTAGCTGCACAGCGCCAGGCCAAGGCTGACCGGCATTGCCAGCAGGATATTGATGAAGATTGCCTGGGGCGTGTGCCACTGGCTGTCACGGCGGAAGTGGCCGATGTCCTGGTGTACCTTGCCCAGCCGTTGGTACAGGTACTTGCGCCGCCATAGCAAGGCGCCAATCACCAGCAGCAATGGCAGGAACAGCAGCGGGCGCTGGCTGAGGCCGTCGGCCAGTTCTTTCAGGCCCGAGCCCCACGGCAGGTTGGCGACCTGGTCGGCCAGGCGCTCTGGCACATAGCTCAGCCAGTCCCAGTCCAGCGGCTTGTTGCTGGGGATCCAGAACATCTGCTCGTCGAGGGTGGTGCGCAGGCTCTGCGCGGTGCCCAGCAACTGCTTCTGATTGAGCTGCAGGGTGATCGATTCGTTCAGCAGCGCCGACAGCTCGCGGTTCAACCGCTCCAGCAGGTCGCTACGGTTGATGGCCACTTCCAGCAGGGCCTTGCGCAGTTGAGGCGTCACCTCTTCCTGCGGTTGGGCAGCCAGCAGCTTGTCGACGTAGGTGACCGGGCTGCTCATTTGCTCGCGCTGCTGGTTGACCTCGAACTGGTACAGGCGGGTGTCGGCGATCTGGTCGGCCAGGTCGCGGTCGACCTTCAGGTGCGGCAGGGTCTGCTTCTGCTTGTAGAGGATCTTGGACAGCAACAGGCTGCCCTTGAGCACGTTGATCTGCTCGTCCAGTGCCTGGTCGGCCTGGGTCAGGCTGTCCAGTTGCTGTTTGGTGCGCAGGTTCTGCTGGGTCAGTTCGTTCAGGCGGTCGGTACTTTTCAGCAGGTAGTCGGAAAGCTTGAGGTTAAGCGCGCTTTCGGTGGCCAGCAGGCTGCTGCCGCCGGCCTTCTGGGCTTCGATGGACTGCTGGGTAACCGCCTCCTGAGACTGGGCTAGGCGCTTGTCGTTGATCAGGGTCTGCAGGTCCTGGATTTCCTGCTCCAGGCGCGTAGCGCGTTCGATCAGCAGGTCGTGGCGGGCGTTGCCCAGGTCTTGCAGCAGGCTGTTGCCGGCCAGCTCCTGGCGGCGCAGCAGGGTCAGCGCATTGAGCGAGGCCAGCTCGGCATTGAGCTGGTTGCGCTGGTCGGCGTTGATGGATTTGCCGCCGTCCTTGCCGGTTTTCAGGATGTTGTTGATCTGCTGGGTACGGGCCTGGCTGTTGCTGATTTCGGCCTGGGCGCGTTCCGGGCGGGTTTGTGAATTGATGATCAGGCTGTTGGCTTCGGACAGCGCCTTTTGCAGCTCGCCCTGCTGGGTGTTGCGTTCGCTGAGCATTTGCTCAAGCTGCGGCACGCTCAGCGTGGCATAACGCTGGGCGACAGGCTGGGGCTTGCTTTCCTTGAGCCTGGCGAGCTCTTTCTGGCTGTCGCTGGTTTCTTTCGGGGCCCCGGCCAGCTGCTGCTTCAGCGCGGCAAGTTTCTTCTCGCTGTCTTCCTTGCTGGCGAGCTGGCTCAAGGTCTGTTCGAGCACCTGCTGCAGGGCCTTCTGGTCGGCCTCAGGCAGCTTGCGCTCAGCGATCTTGTCGAGGCTGTTCTGGATGCTGGCGGTGGTCGGCGCCTCTGCGGCAGTGGCCGCAAAGGAAAGGGACAGGCACAGCCCGAGCAGGGCTGTGCGAAGGTACACGCGCAGGGACATAGGCAGACTACTTGTGGATCCGGCAGAAACGAAGTTTAGAGGAACAATCCTGGTCCGGGTCGCGTTCCTTCGGGGAATCTGACGCCCACTTTCTGGATCTTGTTCCCGTCCATGGTCGCCACGGTCCAGATCGTGCCATGCCATTCGACCTGGTCACCTACTACTGGAGCGCCTCCGACCTTTTGTCGGATGAACTGCGCCAACGGCATTTTCGCGTCCAGGCCATCGAGTTTCAGGCCGTACAACGCTGCCACTGCGCCCAGTTCGGCATCGCCTTCGAGCACGAAATCGCCGAAGAAACGCAGGTCCAGGCCACGCTGTGGCGCCTGGCTGAACAGTTTGCCCAGGGCCGGCAGGTTGTGCTCGTGGCCGATCACGCAGAGCATGTCGCCTACTTCCAGCACGGTACTGCCCGACGGGTGCAGCAGTTGCTCGTTACGGAACAGGGCGGCGATCCGCGTGCCTTCGGGCATTTTCAGCTCGCGCAGGGCCGCGCCGATGCACCATTTTTCGGCACCCAGGCGGTACACGAACAGCTCCCACTCGCTGGTGATGTGCACTTCCAGGGCAGAGCGGGAAATCGGTGCCGGGTCTGGCGGTACGGTCACTTTCAGCAGCTTGGCCATCCACGGCAGGCTGGTGCCTTGCACCAGCAGCGACACCAGCACGATGAAGAACGCCAGGTTGAAGAACAGCTGGGCGTCCGGCAGGCCGGCCATCAGCGGGAACACCGCCAGAATGATCGGTACCGCGCCGCGCAGGCCGACCCAGGAAATGAAGCCTTTCTCGCGGCCATGGAAGGCCTTGAAGGGCAGCAAGGCAGCGACCACCGACAGCGGCCGCGCCACCAGGATCATCCACAGCGCCAGGCCCAGCGCCGGCAGGGCGATGGGCAGCAGGTCGTGCGGGGTGACCAGCAGCCCCAGCACCAGGAACATGCCGATCTGGGCCAGCCAGGCCATGCCGTCGAGCATGTGCAGGATGCCGTGGCGGCTGCGGATCGGCTTGTTGCCCAGCACCAGGCCGCACAGGTACACGGCGAGGAAGCCACTGCCGTGCAGGGCGTTGGTCAGCGAGAACACCACCAGGCCACCGGCCACCACCAGGATGGGGTACAGGCCGCCGGCCAGGTTGATGCGGTTGACCAGTTGCAGCATCAGCCAGCCACCGCCCAGCCCCAACAGGCCGCCAATGCCGAATTCGCGCAGTAGATGGCCCAGCAGGCTCCAGTGCAGGCCAGTCTGGCCGCTGGCGATCATGTCGATCAGGGTGACAGTGAGGAACACCGCCATCGGGTCGTTGCTGCCCGACTCGATTTCCAGCGTAGCGGTAACCCGCTCGTTCAGGCCTTTGCCGCCCAGCAGCGAGAACACCGCCGCAGCGTCGGTAGAGCCGACGATGGCGCCGATCAGCAGGCCCTGGATCAGGCTGAGGTTGAACAGCCAGGCGGCGACCAAGCCGGTGAGGGCGGTGGTGATCATTACCCCGACCGTGGCTAGCGACAGCGCCGGCCACAGTGCCACGCGAAAGCTTGCCACCCGTGTGCGCAGGCCACCGTCGAGCAGGATCACGGCCAGTGCCAGGTTGCCCACCAGGTAGGCGGTGGGGTAGTTGTTGAAGATGATGCCGCCACCATCCACACCGGCGACCATGCCGACGGCGAGGATGATGACCAGGATAGGGATGCCCAGGCGCGACGACAGCGAGCTGACCAGGATACTTGCACCCACCAGCAATGCGCCGATCAGGAACAGGCTATTGATGGTGCTTGCATCCAAAGGCAGGTACTCCGAAACAGCGGGGGAAGGGACGTGGTAGCGGATTTTTCAGCAAAAGCTAGCAGGTCGCGTGCCAATCGATTCTAACCTGAGGCTGATGCGGGCTGTAAAGCGATACCGCACTGTAGTTACGGCTTGCGGATGTAGTGGTGCCCCCCACAGTCAGGCAGCCGAGTAACATGAACGATAAACAACGCCTCCCTCTTGCCCAGGTGGCCCAGCGCCTGCTCGGGCAATTTCCAGATCTGCACGGCATGGCGCGCGAGGCGGCGGGCCATGTGCTGCGCCACCAGCTGGGATACTGGCTGGACCCGGACACGCTCTACTGGCATGAATTCAAGTCAACGGCCAACAGCTCCCGCAGCTACACCGGCTGGCGCCACCGTGGGCCGCCGCGGCGGTCGCTGAGCCTGACCGAGCTGGTTATCCAACGCTTCAGCCCTCAGCAGCAGACTGCTGCCGATGAGTTGAGTGTCTACGGCGGTTTCTACCGGGTGGATGCCAGCCATAGCGATTATGACGAGCGTAACGAAGTGCGGCTCGACCCGCAGGCGATGCTGAAGGCGTTCTGGCAAATGGATTTTGCGGGGCGCTACAGCGAGGCACTGAGCCGTTTTCGCGAGCAGCGTGGCGAAGATTACTGCGTACTGGCCCGCGCTCGCTTTCTTGCCGCTGTCGGTCAATCCGTGCTGAGCGAACCTGAGCGGCGTGAACTGCTGGCGGCAACACTCCGTGTGACGAAGCTGCCGAGTAGCCTGAAAGCCTTGCGCGAGGATTACCCTGCAAATGCCCGGGGTGGCTGGTGTGCGCTGTCCGGCCATGCCCCTGATGCCAAGCCACTGTTCCTGTACACGCTCAAGACCGGTAGAGCGTGCGCTTTTCTACCCGCTGCGCAGGATGTGCTGCTGGTATTTGGCGGCCGCCAGGCGTTACAGGCTTGGATTGCAGCGCATGCTTTTTCGAATGACACGCAGCGGCAAGCTGTTGTGGGTGACCTGTTCATTCGTGTTCGTGAGATGTTCATGGATGCGCTGGTCCATGAGGCCCACGAACGGCTGACCACCAATGCACAGCTGCGCAAGGCCGAATGGCTGGCTGGGTTGCAGGCTGCAAGCATGTTGATTGCGCCGATGGCGCCACTGGGTTGGCCAGTGATCCTGACGTCGCTCGGGCTTGGCACTGCGAGCCTGGCCCTGCACCTGGACCGTGCGCTCAATGGCAAGGCGGCCTGGCGCACGGCTGCCTGGTGGGCGGTGGTTGTGGATGTGCTGTTCATTCTGCTCGATGCGGCAATGCTGCGTGCCAGTGAGCTGTTCACCGATGCCCGCCTGCCGCCACGCGTGGCAGGCCAGGCGCAAACCGTCGTTGCCAAGGTGGACTGGGCGCGCTACATGGCACCGGCTGCAGACGAGTTGCTGGCCATGTCGGATCAGGCCTTGGCTCGCCAGGCCGCTTTGCTTGGAGCGGTGCCTTGGGCCGATCTCGACAGCGTAGGTGCCGGCGGTGCTTATCTCGATGCTTTCAGTGAGCCCTACCCGGTTTACCGCGATGAGCATGGCTTTGGCTCGGCCGCCATTGCCGAATACACCAGCTCGCCGGAGCGCTACAACAACTTGTGGCAAGGTTTGCCTTTGGAAGGCTCGCGTGCAGAGAGCATCCAGCGCAGCCACGACCTTGCACATGCGCTTGGGCAATTAGGCTTGAACAATCAAGTGCGGCTGTACCGTGCGGCGTCCGGCCTGCGTGGTTCTGGCATACCGACGACAGGCGAGGGTGCCCTTGCAGTGGGCGACGTGTTGGTGACCAGCGATTTCACGTCGTTCACAGAAAACCCTTATGCCCTGTGGGAGGTGTTCAACGACCCGCAGACCCAGGCGAGCGGCAAGGGGGCTTTTGGCGACAATGCGTTGGTGTATGTGCTGGAGCCGGGTGAGAACGTGCAGGCAATGCCGATCGGGCCGTTCTCAAGGCGTCCGGACGAGGCAGAGTCGCTGATGATGCCGGGGCGTTATTTGCAGGTTGAAAAGCTGACGCCGGTGAAGGGAGGCAATCATCGCTTCATGGAAGTGTGCCTGAAGGCACTGGCGCGGGCGCCGGAGGGGGCGAGGGTGCGTGAGATGCGCACGGGGGCCTTGTTCGACCGTCAGGTGATGGCTGAACGATTGGGTGTGGAGGATGACGGGTTGATGCGTACGTTTTTTGCGGTACCGACGTGACACATCTTTGATGTCAGCCAATCAAGTGATTTGGGGCTGCAAAGCAGCCCCATTAGTACTGCTGTCAGCCTTGCTTCACTTCACGCATCGGCTTGCCCTTCACCGGTGCATCGCCCGCCACGTAGTACTTGGCGGTGCTGCGCGGCAGCGGCTTGCGTCCACGGATCTTGTCCGAGATTTTCTCGGCGATCATGATCGTGGTGGCGTTGAGGTTGCCGGTGATGATCAGCGGCATGATCGACGCATCGACCACACGCAGGCCCTTCATGCCGTGCACACGGCCTTCGCCGTCGACCACTGCCATGTCATCGGTGCCCATCTTGCACGAGCAGGACGGGTGGAAGGCAGTTTCGGCGTGCTCGCGGATGAACTTGTCCAGTTCTTCGTCGGTTTGCACGTGGGCGCCCGGGCTGATTTCGCGGCCACGGTACGGGTCCAACGCCGGCTGGGCCATGATTTCACGGGTCAGGCGGATGCCGTCACGGAATTCCTGCCAGTCCTGCTCGGTGGACATGTAATTGAACAGGATGCTCGGGTGTTGGCGCGGGTCCTTCGATTTGACCTGGATGCGGCCGCGGGCAGGGGAGCGCATGGAACCCATGTGCGCCTGGAAACCGTGTTCCTTCACGCCATTGGAGCCGTTGTAGTTAATGGCCACTGGCAGGAAGTGGTACTGAATGTTCGGCCATTTGAATTCAGGGCGGGTACGGATGAAACCGCCAGCCTCGAACTGGTTGCTGGCGCCGATGCCGGTGCCGTTGAACATCCACTCGGCACCGATGGCCGGCTGGTTCCACCACAGCAGCGAGGGGTACAGCGACACCGGCTGGGTGCAGGCGTACTGCAGGTATAGCTCCAGGTGGTCCTGCAGGTTTTCGCCAACGCCCGGCAGGTCGTGCACCACCGGGATGTCGAGGCTTTCCAGCAGGGCACGCGGGCCGACGCCGGAACGTTGCAGCAGTTGCGGCGAAGCGATGGCGCCGGAGCTGACGATCACTTCCTTGCGCGCACGGGCTTCAACGCGCTCTTCGCTGTCGCCGACCAGGTAGGTCACGCCAACGGCGCGCTTGCCGTCGAACAGCACGCGGTCACTCAGGGCGTGGGTGACGATGGTCAGGTTCGGGCGCTTCTTGGCCTGGTCCAGGTAGCCACGGGCGGTGCTGGAACGGCGGCCGTTCTTGGTCACGGTACGGTCCATGGGACCGAAGCCTTCCTGCTGGTAGCCGTTGAGGTCTTCGGTGCGCGGGTAACCGGCCTGCACGCCGGCTTCGATCATGGCGTGGAACAGGGGGTTGTTGCCCGCTTTTGGCGTGGTCACGCTGACCGGGCCTTCGCCGCCGTGATAGTCGTTCGGGCCGATGTCGCGGGTTTCGGCTTTACGGAAGTACGGCAGGCAGTCCAGGTAGGTCCAGTCTTCCAGACCTGGCAGTTCTGCCCAGCCGTCGAAGTCCATGGCGTTACCGCGGATGTAGCACATGCCGTTGATCAGCGACGAGCCGCCC
This sequence comes from Pseudomonas monteilii NBRC 103158 = DSM 14164, assembly GCF_000730605.1. Classification (GTDB taxonomy): domain Bacteria; phylum Pseudomonadota; class Gammaproteobacteria; order Pseudomonadales; family Pseudomonadaceae; genus Aquipseudomonas; species Aquipseudomonas monteilii. The sequence goes on from NZ_BBIS01000015.1 coordinate 10,861, forward strand.
AGGCCCTTGCCGCGGCCACATTCCATGCGGCGGCCGTCCATGTACGGCTCCGGGTCGGTCTCGTAGGCCCAGTTGTAGCGGCGGCCCTGCAGCGGGAAAGCCAGTGCGGCTGGCATCTGGGTGCGGAAGTCGAAGCGGTAGTCGGGGCCACCGGCTTCCAGCAGCAGTACGGTAACGCCGGCGTCTTCGGTCAGGCGGGTCGCCAGGGTGTTACCGGCGGAGCCTGCGCCGACGATGATGTAATCGAATTCTTGGGACATGAAAGTACCCTCGTGTTGGCGGTGATCAGGGAGCGGGAACGCCCGTGCGCAGCGGCACGGGCGTGGCTGGACTGGGCCTTAGAAGACCGAGTTGTAGCCGCCCAACTCGACCTGGACCGACTTGATGCGGGTGTATTGAGCCAGCGAGCTGACGCCGTTCTCACGGCCGACGCCCGACTGCTTGTAGCCACCGACCGGCATTTCGGCCGGCGATTCGCCCCAGGCGTTGATCCAGCAGATACCGGCTTCCAGCTTGTGGATGATGCGGTGGGCGCGGGTGATGTCGTTGGTGCACACACCGGCGGCCAGGCCGTACTCGGTGTCGTTGGCACGACGGATCACTTCTTCTTCGGTTTCGTAGGTGAGGATGCTCATCACCGGGCCGAAGATTTCTTCCTTGACGATGGTCATGTCGTCGGTGCAGTCGGTGAACACGGTCGGGGCCACGAAGGCGCCCTTGGCGAAGTCACCGGCAGTCAGACGCTCGCCGCCGCACAGCACGCGGGCACCTTCTTCTTTGCCCTTGGCGATGTAGCCCAGCACGTTTTCCATGTGCGGGAAGCTGACCAGCGGGCCGAAGTTGGTGTTTTCGTCTTCTGGGTTGCCAACGCGAATGCGGGCAACGCGCTCGGCGATCTTGGCTTCGAAAGCCGCTTTCATCTGCGCAGGGATGAACACGCGGGTGCCGTTGGTGCACACCTGGCCCGAGCTGTAGAAGTTGGCCATCATGGCGATGTCGGCGGCCTTGTCCAGGTCGGCGTCGGCGCAGATGATCAGGGGCGACTTGCCGCCCAGTTCCATGGTCACTTCCTTCAGCGACGAGCTGGACGCGCTGGCCATGACCTTCTTGCCGGTGGTGGTGCCGCCGGTGAAGGACACTTTTTCAATGCGTGGGTGCTCAGTCAGCCAGGTGCCGACTTCGCGGCCGCTGCCGGTCAGGACGTTGAACACGCCGTTTGGCAGGCCGGCCTCGGTGTAGATCTCGGCCAGTTTCAGGGTGGTCAGCGAGGTGACTTCCGACGGCTTGAAGATCATCGCGTTGCCAGCGGCCAAGGCCGGGGCGGACTTCCACAGGGCGATCTGGATCGGGTAGTTCCAGGCACCGATACCCACGGTGACGCCCAGCGGCTCGCGACGGGTGTAGACGAAGGACGATTCGCGCAGCGGGATCTGCTCGCCTTCGATGGCCGGTACCAGGCCTGCGTAGTATTCCAGTACGTCGGCGCCGGTGACGATGTCGACATAGCGGGTTTCGGAGTACGACTTGCCGGTGTCCAGGGTTTCCAGCATGGCCAGCTCGTCGTTGCGCTCGCGCAGGATGTCGACGGCGCGGCGCAGGATGCGCGAACGCTGCATGGCAGTCATCGCTGCCCAGACTTTCTGGCCGCGCTCGGCGCTTTCCACAGCCTTCTCGACGTCAGCCTGGGTGGCACGCTGTACGTGGGCGAGGACTTCGCCGGTGGCCGGGTTGATGGCTTCGAAGGTGGCATCGCTGCCAGCGTCGACGTAAGCGCCATCAATGTAGAGTTTTTGCGTTCCGAAACGGGCCATAGTGTCCTCGCAAGTGCAGTGTGTGGTTTGGCTTGCGCGTCACGCTCCAGCCGGGTTGGCAAGGGCCGTGCGCGGTTGTTCAGCGGCCTGGTCGTTTGTACCCAGGGTGTGCTGTTTAGCCAGTTGTAGATCCATGTATTCGTAAGCAATCCGTATCGCCTGGTCGGTGTCGAATGCATCACCCGACAGGGCACCACGCAGCCACAGGCCATCGATCAAAGCTGCCAGGCCGCGGGCTGCCTTGCGCGCATGGTAGAGCGGCAAGGCGCGGCGGAACTGGCAGCACAGGTTGGAATACAAGCGGTGGTCGTTGATCCGCTGCAACCTGTGCAAATCGGGCTGGTGCATGCTGGAAGCCCAGAAGGCCAACCAGGTTTTCATTGCCGGGCCGTTCACCTGGCTGGCATCGAAGTTGCCCTCGATGATCACTTTCAGGTGGGCGCGCGGGCTGTCGTCCTTCAGGGCCTGGCGACGTGCTCGAACACCTTCGTTGAGCATGTTCATGATGTAGCCCATCGTCGCTGCAATCAGGCCGTTCTTGTCCCGAAAGTAGTGACTGATGATGCCGTTCGACACACCGGCCAAACGGGCAATCAGCGCAATGCTGGCGTCCCCCAGACCGACCTGATCGACCGCCTGTAACGTGGCTTCGATCAACTGCTGGCGGCGGATGGGTTGCATACCGACCTTGGGCATCTTGCTATCTCCTCAGGCCTGCGAGCAGACGACGGGCGGCTGACTCGGCGAAGGCCAGTCTATTTTGTTTTGATTGAACGTTCAATCAATAAAGAATAAGCTCTGCGACAATTTGTGCCATTGACAGTTTTTCAGGCGGTCGAGAAGGCACGAGTTGACACCCCAGGAAATCGCGTAACCCCCGGAATACAAGGCGTTGACGGGCATGAGCGATGCGAAATGCAGATTCTGCCGTACGGTCACTGGCCCTGCGACAGGCCCTTGGAGCGGGCGGGGTGATCTGTGACGAATGCGCGCACCTCTGCCGAGGTGTGGCTTTTTCAGCAGGCCACCTGTCTGTTTTTTTGCAACGTATCGATTCGGGATCACGGTTTCCAGGGTGCTTTTATAACACCTGATGCAGTGGGGATATTCCACCAATTGCTCGGGAAAGACTGATTAGCCTCCACAGCCGCACTGCCCGGAGCATTCGTGCAATGAGTTCTGCCTCACTTACCAAGCCCCCCGCCGAGAGGGTACGGGTCAACCGCGTGGTGTTCTTCACCTCCGCGCTGATGATCCTTGTTCTGACTGCCTTGCTGATCGCTGTACCCGAAACCGCCGGCCAGGTGCTGGGCGTGGCCCAGAAATGGCTGACGCGCACCTTTGGCTGGTACTACATGCTGGTGATTTGCGGTTACCTGCTGTTTGTCGTCTACCTGGCCTTCTCCGACTACGGCAGCCTCAAGCTGGGCGGCAAGGACGACCAGCCGGACTTCAGCTACGGCGCCTGGGCCGGCATGCTGTTCTCGTCCGGTATCGGTATTTCGCTGCTGTACTTCGGCGCGTCCGAACCGCTGGACCACTACTTCAACCCACCGGAAGGCACCCCGGCCAGCCTCGAAGCTGCGCGCCAGGGCCTGCAACTGACCTTCCTGCACTGGGGCCTGCACGGCTGGGCAATCTATGCCCTGGTCGGCCTGGCCGTGGGTTACTTCGCCTACCGCCACAACCAGCCGCTGGCACTGCGCTCGGCGCTGTACCCGCTGGTGGGTGAGCGTTGGGTCAAGGGCGCTGCCGGCAACGCCGTGGACATCTTCGGCATGTTCGTGACCCTGCTGGGCCTGGTGACCAACCTGGGGATCGGCTCGATGCAGGTGTCTTCCGGCCTGGAATACCTGTTTGGCATGGACCACAGCAAGACCAACCTGCTGGTGGTGATCCTGGTCATGGCCGGTGTGGCCACCGTGGCGGCGGTGTCGGGTGTGGAAAACGGCATTCGCCGCCTGTCCAACCTGAACATCATGCTGTTCAGCGGCCTGCTGATCTTCGTACTGCTGGGTGGTGAAACCCTGCACCTGCTCAACGGCTTCGTGCAGAACATCGGTGACTACCTGAACGGCATCGTGCTGAAAACCTTCGACCTGTATGTGTATGAAGGCGAGGCGGGCAAGTCCGAGCGCTGGCTGGGCCTGTGGACCGTGTTCTACTGGGCCTGGTGGATTTCCTGGGGCCCGTTCGTCGGCATGTTCATTGCCCGTATCTCCAAGGGCCGCACCGTGCGCCAACTGGTGATGGGCGTGCTGCTGATCCCGCTGGGCTTTACCCTGGCCTGGCTGTCGATCTTCGGCAACACCGCGCTGGACCTGGTGATCAACCAGGGCGCCGTGGAGCTGGGCAAGACTGCGCTGGAACAACCGTCGATGTCGATCTACCAGCTGCTGGAATACTTCCCGGCGGCCAAGATCGTGATCGGTGTAGCGGTGTTTGTGGGCTTTGTGCTGTTCCTCACCCCGGCCGACTCAGGCGCGGTGATGATGGCCAACCTGTCGTGCAAAGGCGGCAAGGTCGACGAAGACGCCCCGCACTGGATGGTGGTGTTCTGGTCGGTGGTTATCACCCTGGTCACCATCGGCCTGCTGTTTGCCGGTAACTTCGAAGCCATGCAGACCATGGTGGTGCTGGCGGGCCTGCCGTTCTCGGTGGTGCTGGTGCTGTTCATGTTCGGCCTGTACAAGGCCATGAAGCAGGACGTGGCGGTGGAAAGCGAGCGCGCCGAGCTGGCCGCCCGTGGCCGTCGCGGCTTCAGCGAGCGCCTCACCCAGCTGGAGCTGCAGCCGACCCAGGCCGTGGTGCAGCGCTTCATGGACAAGCAGGTTAGCCCGGCGCTGAAAGAAGCGGCCGCGCAACTGCAAACCCTGGGCTTCGAAGTGGAAACCCGTGTTGGCCAGTCGCGCAACATGATGGGCCTGCGGGTGATGATGGACGAGGGTAACCCGTTCGTTTACGAAGTCAGCCTGGACGGCTACATGGCCGCGCCGAGCGAGGCGCCGGTGGAAGGCGAGCCGGAAGTGCGCCAGCGCTTCTACCGTGCCGAGGTGTACTTGCACGACGGCAGCCAGGAGTACGACCTGATGGGCTTTGCGCCGGAGCAGATCGTGCGTGATGTGCTGGACCAGTTCGAAAGCCACCGCCAGCTGTTGGGGCGTGTGTATAGCTGATGGCTGTTGAGGTAAAAGAAAACCCGCTCACCTGAGCGGGTTTTTTATTGGGCCGCGTTGTAGCCCCTGCTTCTCAGCGATTGGTGTAGCGGCCATTCTTGCCATGCCCAGGCATCGCTTGGTTGCTTCGCAGAGCAATCATTTGGCTGAGCTTGATCAGTTCGATGCCTTGGCCTCTGAGCTGTGGCAGTGCCCGCTCCAGCACATCGAGAGTCTGAGGATAAGGGTGCCCGATCAACACAGCCGAACCCTGCTTGCGCGCCAGGGCGATGCCTTGCTGCAACTGCCCGCTGATGGCCTCGGTAGTGCGCACATCGTCGAGGAACACATCACGCGAAACGTGGGCCAGGCCGATGCGCTGGGCTTCGGCAGCCGCTACGGTGGCCGCGCTGGTGCGGCTGTCGACGAAGAACAGGTGACGTTGTTGCAACTCACCCATCAACCAGGCCATGGGCTCACGCTGGGCGGTCATCCGGCTGCCCATGTGGTTGTTGATGCCGGCGGCGAATGGCACCTTGGCCAAGGCTTCGTCCAACCTGCTGGCCAGGACCGGCAGCGGCAACTCGGGGTGCCAGGCATAGGGACCGGTCGCAGGGTCCATCGGCATGTGCAGGATCACCGTCTTGCCAGCTTTGTGTGCCTGACGAGCGAAATCGCTGGCATGCGGGGTGTCGGGCATGATTGCCATGGTCACCGGGCCGGGCAGGGCGAGGGTGCGGCTGTCCCGCTCGGTGCTCTGGCCCAGGTCGTCGATGATGATGCTCATGTAGGCCTTGTTGGCCGGTGCCGCTTGCGCGACCCCGGCCAACAGGCAGAACAACAGACACAGCAGATACCGCATAGGGTGAATCACTTGCCTGAGGTGATGTTCAGTCCTTTGAGCAGGCTCAGCGCCTGGCTCAACTGGAAGTCGTCATCCTGTGGGCGCTCTTTGCGCTTGCTGCTGCCGGTCGGGCGGTCGGCGCCGCCGTTGCCGTTGCCCAGGTGGCCCTGCAGGTCGGCTTCCTTGAAATTGTCGGTGTCGACTTCAGCGGTGAGCTTGGCCGGACGCACTTCGATATCGGGAACGATGCCCTGGGCCTGGATCGAGCGGCCATTGGGGGTGAAGTACAGCGCGGTGGTGAGTTTCAGGGCACGGTCGTTGGCCAGCGGCAACACGGTCTGCACCGAGCCTTTGCCGAAGCTGTCGGTACCCATCAGCACGGCGCGTTTCTGGTCCTGCAGGGCGCCGGCGACAATCTCGGAGGCCGAGGCACTGCCGCCGTTGATCAGCACTACCAGTGGCACGCCTTCGCTGGCGTCGGCCGGGTCGGCGGAGAAGCGCAGTTCGGAGTTGGCGATGCGGCCTTTGGTGTAGACGATCAAGCCCTTGGTCAGGAAGTGGTCGGCCACTTCCACCGCCGATTGCAGTACGCCGCCCGGGTTGTTGCGCAGGTCCAGCACGACGCCGCGCAGCTTCTTGCCGTTGTCCTTGCGCAGCTTGGCCAGGGCCTTGCCCACTTCGTCGCCGGTCTTGACCTGGAACTGGGTGATACGGATGTAGCCGTAGTCGTTTTCCAGCAGCTGGCTCTTCACGCTCTTGACCTGAATGACCGCGCGGGCCAGGGTCACGTCAAACGGGTTGCCGCCGTCGCGCACCAGGGTCAGGGTGATTTTTTCGCCAACCTTGCCGCGCATCTTGTCGACCGCTTCGGTCATGGTCTGGCCGCGGGTGGGGGCGCCGTTGATCTTGACGATCAGGTCGCCGGCCTGCACGCCAGCCCGGGAGGCCGGGGTGTCATCGATAGGCGAGACCACCTTGATGAAGCCGTCTTCCTGGCCCACTTCGATGCCCAGCCCGCCGAACTCGCCGCTGGTGCTTTCCTGCAGCTCCTGGAAGTCCTCGGGGCCGAGGTAGGCCGAGTGCGGGTCAAGGTTGCTGAGCATGCCTTTGATGGCGTTTTCCAGCAGAGTCTTGTCGTCCACTGGCTCTACATAGGCCGCCTTGATGCGGTCCATGACCTCGGCGAAGGTGCGCAGCTCTTCCAGCGGCAGTGGCGCCTTGGCCGTGACCTCGGTGGCAGGCACTGCGGCGGCCTTGGCCGGCTCGGCAGCGATGGCCAGGGGCGCACCGACCGCCAGGGCGATGGACAGGGCCAGCTGGGTGAGACGAGGCGAGTGCAGCATGTCGAACGAACTCCTGATCCTGTAAGCGCTCCCTGGGGAGCATCGGCGCAGCACTCAGGCTACGCCGTAGAAATTTGACTAGCCCCGGCACCATTGCGAAGGGTCGGTCGGCCGGCCCTGCTGGCGGATGGCGAAGTACAAGCCTGCCGCGTCCTGGCCGCCGCTGTCGCCAACGGTGGAAATGGCTTCACCGGCCTTGACGATATCACCGGCGCTCTTGAGCAGGCTCTGGTTGTGGCCGTACAGGCTCAGGTAACCGTTGCCATGGTCGAGAATGACCAGAAGCCCTGCACCGCGCAACCAGTCGGCGAACACTACACGCCCGCCGTGCACCGCACGTACCTGGGTGCCTGGGTTGGCGCTGATCATCACCCCGTCCCATTTGGCACGGGCATCGCTGCCGCGGGCATCCCCGAAGCGTGCCAGCAATCGACCGTTGACTGGCCAAGGAAGTTTTCCCCGTGCGGAAGAAAATGCACCGCCATAGCTTGCGCCGTCGGTGGAAACCATCGGGCCGAGCGTGGTACGGGCCTTTTTCGGTGGCTCCACGGGTTCCTTGGCTTGTTCGCGGGCGGCGGCGGCGGCCAGGGCTTCCTGCTGGCGGCGCTTTTCCGCTTCCTGCTGGGCCAGCAAGGCTTTCTTGCGCGCTTCCTCGGCTTCGCGGGCCTGACGGGCCAGGGTTTCCTCGATGGTCTTGAGGACTTTGGACAGGTCGGCCTGGTCCTGCTCGCGGGCCTGCAACTTCTGGTCGCGGTCCTTCATGTCGCCATTGAGCTTGGCCAGCACCTGCTGGCGCTTGCCGCGCTCGGCTTCCAAGGCCTGGCGGCGGCTGTCGAGGTCGGCGCGCTGGGCCAGCAACTGCTCCTGCTGGGTGGCAATTTCCTGCTCGACGTTGCCCAGCTGGCGCAGGGTCTCGTTGAAGGTGCGCAGTTGTTCCAGGCGCGCCTTGCTGATGTAGTCGTAGTAGGTGAGGGTGCGGGCGAACTTCTCAGGGTTCTGCTGGTTGAGCAGCAGCTTGAGGTATTCCTCGCGGCCGTTGTTCTGGTAGGCCGAGCGGGCCTGGATGGCGATCAGCCGTTGTTGTTCAACGCGGGCGCTCTGGAGTTTTTTTTTCTCGGTATCAAGGCGCTCCAGATCGCCCTCGGTCTTTTTTAGCTCTTGCTGCAGCGCCTCCACCTGTTTTTCGAGGTTGCCGATGTCGGTCTCGGTGGCTTTGAGGTCCTTTTGCACACCGGCCTTTTCTTCCTGGAGCTTGCCCAGCGTCTTCTTGAGCTCGGCAATGTCCTGGCGGGTGGCGTCCAGTTGCTGCTGGGTCTGCGCACGCTCATCGGCGAAGGCCGGGCTGAGCAGGCAAGACAGGGCTAGGAGAATCAGGGCGCGAAGCATGGGGTTTGGCGTACCAAGGATGGAGACTGGCCTAGTATGCCCGCCCGGGCGGGCAAAAAAAACGCCTCGCTGCGGGTGCAGAGGGGCGTTTGTCCGGAATTCATGTGCAAAGGGGCTGCTTTGCAGCCCCAACCCACCGAATCAGGCGTCAACCAGGATCGAGGTGCCGGTCATTTCCACCGGCTTCTCAAGCCCCAGTAGCTTCAGCATGGTCGGTGCCACGTCGGCCAGCACGCCGCCATCACGCACTTTCACGTTGCGCTTGCCCACATAGATGAACGGCACCGGCTCGGTGGTGTGCGCGGTGTGCGCCTGGCCGGTGCATTCGTCTTCCATTTGCTCGACGTTGCCGTGGTCGGCGGTGATCAGCGCTTCGCCGCCCACCTTGTCCAGCGCTTCAACGATGCGGCCGACGCAGCCGTCCAGGGCCTCGACGGCTTTCACGGCCGCCTCGAACACGCCCGTGTGGCCGACCATGTCGCCGTTGGCGTAGTTGACCACGATCACGTCATAGCGTTGCTGCTCGATGGCTTCGACGATGCGGTCGGTCACTTCCGGTGCGCTCATCTCCGGCTGCAGGTCGTAGGTAGCAACCTTCGGCGATGGAATGAGGATGCGTTCCTCGCCTTCGAACGGCTCTTCGCGGCCGCCGGAGAAGAAGAAGGTGACGTGAGCGTATTTCTCGGTTTCGGCGATGCGCAGCTGGGTCTTGCCGTTTTTCGCCAGGTACTCGCCCAGCACGTTGTGCAGGCTGGTCGGGGCGAAAGCCGCAGGGGCCGGGATTTTGGCCGAGTACTGGGTCAGGCCGATGTAGGCCGCCAGTTTTGGCAGGCGGGCACGCGGGAATTCGTTGAAGTCGGCTTCGACGAACACGCGCGACAGCTCGCGGGCACGGTCGGCGCGGAAGTTCATGAAGATCACGGCATCGCCGTCTTCGACCTTGACCGCTTCGCCAACGCGGGTGGCCTTGACGAACTCGTCGCTCTCGTCGCGTGCGTAGGCCGCTTCCAGCCCAGCCAGCGCGGTGTCGGCGGTGTATTCGGCGGCGCTGTCGACGATCAGGTTGTAGGCGGCGCTGACGCGGTCCCAGCGGTTGTCGCGGTCCATGGCGAAGTAGCGGCCGATCAGGCTCGCGATGCGGCCCTTGCCCAGTTTGGCGAAGGTGGCGTCGAGCAGTTCGATGGACGACTGCGCGCTGCGCGGCGGGGTGTCGCGGCCATCGAGGAAGGCGTGCAGGTAGATTTTTTCTGCACCGCGCTGCGCGGCCAGTTCGGCCATGGCCACCAGATGGTCCTGGTGGCTGTGTACGCCGCCATCGGACAGCAGGCCGAGGATGTGCACGGCCTTGCCGGCACTGGCGGCCTTGTCCACGGCGCCGGTGAGCACGGGGTTTTCGAAGAATTCGCCGTCACGGATGGCCTTGGTCACCCGGGTGAAGTCCTGGTACACGACGCGGCCGGCGCCGAGGTTCATGTGACCGACTTCGGAGTTGCCCATCTGCCCGTCCGGCAGGCCGACATCCATGCCCGAACCGGAAATGAGGCCGTGCGGCTGGCTGGCGCGCAGGCGGTCATAGACCGGTGTGTTGGCGGCGTAGATGGCGTTGTATTCGGGGCTTTCGCTGTGGCCGAAGCCATCCAGGATGATCAGGACCAGGGGTTTGGGCGTACTCGTCATCAATCAAACTCACGGTTGTTCAAAGATGATAAAGACACGCATTTTAGGGCAAATCCGCCACCAGCGGCGAATATTCGTCCTGTTGCCTGACCAGCGCGCCCGATGTAGCAACATGAAGGTACCTTTCCGGCCGGCCTGTCGGGCTTTGGTGGCACTGGGGGGCTGTGTATACTGGCCGGCATTTTCAATCGCCTGGAACACCGCTGATGGTTGCTCACCTGATTCAATTCGCGACAGATCACTACATCCTGGTTGCGATCTTCGTTGTTCTGCTGGTCCTGCTGCTGCTCAATGAAATCCGCCGTGGCGGCCAGAGCCTGAGCAACGGCCAGCTGACCGCCCTGGTCAATGCCGACAAGGGTCTGGTCGTCGACATCCGTACTGCCAAGGAATATGCCGCCGGCCACATCGTCGGTGCGATCAACATTCCGCAGGACAAGCTGGCCACCCGCATGAGCGAGCTGGACAAGCACAAAGAGAAGACCCTAATCGTCGTCGACGCAATGGGCCAGCAGTCCGGCACCCACTGCCGCGAACTGCTCAAGGCTGGCTACACCGCTGCCAAACTGAGCGGTGGCGTTTCCAGCTGGAAAGCCGATAACCTGCCCCTGGTGAAGTGATATGAAGCCCGTCATCGTCTATTCCAGCGACTACTGCCCCTACTGCATGCGCGCCAAGTACTTGCTTGAGAGCAAAGGCGTGGCCTTCGAGGAAATCAAGGTCGACGGCAAACCGCAGGTGCGCGCCGAGATGAGCCAGAAGGCCGGCCGTACGTCGGTGCCGCAGATCTGGATCGGCAGCACCCATGTCGGTGGATGCGATGACCTCTATGCCCTGGAGCGCGCCGGCAAGCTCGACGCGCTGCTGGCGGCCTGATTTGCACTGCATTCAAAAACATTAGGATAAGGATCTGCCATGACTGACCAACAGACCAACGGCGCTGCTGCAGAAGACAACAGCCCACAGTTTTCCCTGCAGCGCATCTACGTGCGCGATCTGTCGTTCGAAGCCCCGAAAAGCCCGCAGATCTTCCGCCAGAGCTGGGAGCCGAGCGTTGCGCTGGACCTGAACACCAAGCAGAAAGCCCTGGAAGGCGACTTCCACGAGGTGGTGCTGACCCTGTCGGTTACCGTCAAGAACGGTGACGAAGTAGCGTTCATCGCTGAAGTACAGCAGGCCGGTATCTTCCTGATCGCCAACCTGGATGCAGCTTCGATGAGCCACACCCTGGGTGCGTTCTGCCCGAACATCCTGTTCCCGTACGCCCGTGAAACCCTGGACAGCCTGGTGACCCGCGGTTCGTTCCCGGCCCTGATGCTGTCGCCGGTCAACTTCGACGCACTGTATGCGCAAGAACTGCAACGCATGCAGGAAGCGGGCGCTGCGCCGACTGTGCAGTAATCACTGCCGGTATCAAGAAAGCGCCTCTCGGGGCGCTTTTTTATTGCCTGTGCGGGCCTCTTCGCGGGGCAAGCCCGCTTCCACAATGGTTTGGCGTACACATTTAAATGTGGGAGCGGGCTTGCCCCGCGAAGAGGCCGTTCCTGCCCATGCATCAACTGCCGGCAAACGCATTCTGCCGCCACGCCTCATACACGGTCACCGCCACAGTGTTCGACAGGTTCAAGCTACGGCACCCAGGCCGCATTGGCAGGCGCAGGCGCTGCTCAGCCGGCAAGCTGTCCAGCACCTCGGCTGGCAACCCGCGGCTCTCTGGCCCGAACAGGAAGGCATCACCCGGTTGATAGGCCACTTCATGGAACGGGTGCGAGCCCTTGGTGGTAAAGGCGAACAGCCGTGGATTGCCCAGGCTTTCCAGGCATCCGGCCAGGCTCTCATGGCGCTTGAGCGTGGCATACTCGTGGTAGTCCAGCCCCGCACGGCGCAGGCGCTTGTCGTCCAGTTCGAAACTGATGGGTTCGATCAGGTGCAGGTGGCAGCCGCTGTTGGCGCACAGGCGAATGATGTTGCCGGTATTTGGCGGAATTTCTGGTTGAAAAAGGATGACGTGAAACATGCACGGCTCCAAGCGTGAAGATGACGGGCATTCTACCCCTGAACCGGACGTGCGTTCGAAGGCCTTCCCACGGATGATGCTGTCGCTGGCGATCGTTGGCGTCATGGTCGGGTTGATGATTGGCCGCCTGACAACGCCCGAAGAGCGGGTGTTGCAGCAGGTGGAGGTGGTGCAGGACGGCCTGGACCTTTGGTTCAATGAAGAACCGCAGCTGCACGGCGAGAACGTGGAAGGGACGGTTGCGTTGCTGTTCCAGGCCCAGGGCAAGGCCCAGCAAGGGCAATTGAGCCTGGCGGGGAAGCCAGTTAGCTGGCGGGTGCAGAAGAGCAAGGAAGGCTTGTTGCTGACAGTGGTGGCCGCGCGTCCCCTGCACGGCGAGTGGGCCGGTACAGAGGACGCTGGGCGTTGGCGTGTGCAGGTGAAGCTGCACGAATAAAAGAGGGGATATCCCGGCCTGCCTGTACCAGGGTCCCCAAAAGGGGTACTGCGTGTTGCGTGTAAAGGGGGGATGTCCCGGCCTGCCTGTACCGAGGTCCCCAAAACGGGCGGTGTTGCGAATAAAAGAGGGGTTCACCCGGCCTGCCTGTACCAGGGCCCCCGAAACTGGGTATGTATTAGGTATTGCAGGGGGCGTGCCAATTTTGCAAAGCCCGTAAATATTGGGCTTTGAGGGGTATTTGGCCGGTTTTTGAGGGGATTTGTGCCTTCCAGAGGTGCATTGGGCACAGGATCGGTGCATCGGTAGGCTGAAATGGCTGGGGCCGCAAAGCGGCCCCAGGGATCTTGCAGGATTACCGAGAGTTAGTGGTCGTCACCTTCCTCGTCATCACCGCCCGCCACATTCATCCCCAGCTCCTTGATCTTGCGGGTCAAGGTATTACGCCCCCAACCCAGTAAAAGCGCCGCATCCCGGCGCCGACCGGCGGTATGCTTGAGCGCCGTCTCGATCATGATCCGCTCAAAGCTCGGCACCGCGCTGTCCAGCAGGTTCGACTGCCCGCGCGCCAACGCCTGGTCGGCCCACTGGCGTAAGGCCTGCTCCCAGTTGGTGACCGGTGCGGCGTCCTGCGGCAGGTTTAGCAGTTCAGGCGGCAGGTCGCCGATCAGCACCTCTCGGCTGGAGGCCATCACGGTGATCCAGCGGCAAGTGTTCTCCATCTGCCGCACGTTGCCCGGCCACGGCAGGTTGCGGATGAACTCTTCGGTCTCCGGCTTGAGAATTTTCGGCTCCACCGCCAGCTCCTGGGCGGCGCGGGCGAGGAAATGGCGGGCGAGGGCGGGGATGTCCTCACGGCGGTCGGCCAGCCGAGGAATATGGATGCGAATCACGTTCAGGCGGTGGAACAAGTCTTCGCGGAACTTGCCGGCCTGCACCAGCGACTCCAGGTTCTGGTGGGTCGCGGCAATGATGCGCACATCGACCTTGACCGGCACGTGGCCGCCAACGCGATAAAACTCGCCATCGGCCAGCACCCGCAGCAGGCGGGTCTGGGTGTCGGCAGGCATGTCACCGATTTCGTCGAGGAACAGCGTGCCGCCATCCGCCTGCTCGAAGCGGCCCCGGCGCAGGTTGGCGGCACCCGTGAAGGCGCCTTTCTCATGGCCGAACAGTTCGGACTCCATCAAGTCCTTGGGGATGGCGGCCATGTTCAGGGCAATGAACGGCGACGCCGCACGCGGGCTGTGGCGGTGCAGCGCATGGGCGACCAGCTCTTTACCGGTACCCGACTCACCGTTGATCAATACGGTGATGTTGGAGTGGCTGAGGCGGCCGATGGCGCGGAACACCTCCTGCATGGCCGGTGCTTCGCCGATGATTTCGGGTGTGCGCGCCAGGTTCTGTGGCACATCCAGCCCTTGTTGTTCCTGGGCATGCTGGTTGGCACGTTTGACCAGCGAGACAGCCTCGTCCACGTCGAACGGCTTGGGCAGGTATTCGAAGGCACCCCCCTGGTAAGACGCCACGGCGCTGTCCAGGTCGGAATGAGCGGTCATGATGATGACCGGTAGGCGTGGGTGCTGCTCGCGAATCTGTGCCAGCAGGTCGAGGCCGCTGGCACCCGGCATGCGGATGTCGGAAATGATCACGTCCGGTTGCTGGCGCGCAAGGCGGCCCATCACACCATCTGCGCTGTCGAAGCTCTGGGTGGTCATGCCTTCCTGTTGCAGGGCTTTTTCCAGTACCCAGCGGATGGAGCGATCATCGTCGACGATCCATACGGTTTCACTTCGGCTCATGAGGCGGTGGCTCCTTGTTCCAGAGGCAGGTAGATCGAAAAGGCGGTGTGGCCTGCGTGGCTTTCACACTCGATCAGGCCCTGGTGCTGGCTGATGATGTTCTGGGTAATGGCCAGGCCCAGCCCGGTACCGTCGGGGCGGCCACTGACCATGGGATAGAAGAGGGTGTCTTGCAGTTCCGGCGGGATGCCCGGGCCGTTGTCGATGATTTCCACCCGCGCCACCAGACGATGGCGCACATGGCCGATGGTGAACTGGCGCAAGGCGCGGCTGCGCAGGGTGATGCGGCCCAGGCGCAGCTCGTTCTGCGAACTGATTGCCTGCATGGCGTTACGCACGATGTTGAGGACGGCCTGGATCATCTGTTCGCGGTCGATCAAGACGTCCGGCAGGCTCGGGTCGTAATCGCGCACCAAAGTGATGCAACCCTGGCTTTCGGCCTCGACCAGGCTGCAGACCCGCTCCAGCACTTCGTGGATGTTGGTCATGGCCAGCGACGGCAGCTTGTTCGAGCCGAGCATGCGGTCTACCAGGTTACGCAGGCGGTCGGCTTCTTCGATGATTACGTTGGTGTAGTCGCGCAGGCCTTCCTCGGGCAATTCGCGTGACAGCAACTGCGCCGCGCCACGGATGCCGCCGAGGGGGTTCTTGATTTCGTGAGCCAGGCCGCGCACCAGCATCTTGGTGGTTTCCTGTTTGCTCAGCTGGGCCTCTTCCTTGGTGATACGCAGCAGCCGGTCGCGCGGGTGAACCTCCAGCAACAGCAGGGTCTGGCCCTGGTTGAGGATGGGGGTTACCGCGTAGTCGACTGTGATGGTCTGTCCGGTCAGCGAGGTGAGCTGCGCTTCGCGCTTGGTGAACGGGTGCGCCTGTTCGACCGCCTGGCGCAACGAGCTGAGCGCTTCGGTCGACTCGGTGAACAGCTCGCTGATGAACTGCCCATGGCTACGTTGCCCGCTGACAGCCAGCAGCATTTCCGCAGCCGGGTTCATGTACTCCAGGCGCAGCTCGGCATTGAGCAGCAACGTGGCGGTGGTCAGGTTGTCCAGAAGCAGACGGTGCTGTGCATCGCTGATGGTCATAAGGCGTCGTTGACCTCTTTTGGCGCTTGCCTGGCACTGCTTTGGCCAGGGCCAGGTGCGGTGGCCCCGCCGATGCGAGGCTCTCTACCTGCAAGAAATGCAAGAAACAAACCAAAGCTCCGAAAAGAAGCGGGATTTGCCGATAATGGCCTGTATCTGCGCAAATTCGGATCAGAAACTCTGGATGAAACGTTTCATCTGAACCAGATTGGGGAGCAAATAGGGGCATGGCGCTTTGTTATGCACCAAGATAGAGCATAGCGTGGGTGAGGTGATTTCTGTGTGGCGCAGAAACGAAAACGGCCTCCCGAGGGAGGCCGTTCCTGATCATGTCATCGGCGCGAGGCGCCGATCAGATCAGCAGCTGTAGTACAGCTCGTATTCCAGCGGGTGCACGAAGGTACGGACCTTGATCTCTTCTTCCGATTTCAGCTCGATGAAGGCATCGATGAAGTCGTCGGAGAACACGCCGCCCTTGGTCAGGAACGCACGGCCTTTGTCCAGCTCTTCCAGGGCTTCTTTCAGGCTGCCGCACACTTGCGGAATGTCCTTGGCCTCTTCTGGTGGCAGGTCGTACAGGTTCTTGTCGGCAGCATCGCCTGGGTGGATCTTGTTCTGGATGCCGTCCAGGCCGGCCATCAGCAGGGCCGCGAAGGCCAGGTACGGGTTGGCCGATGGGTCCGGGAAGCGTGCTTCGATACGGCGGGCTTTCGGGCTGCCGACGTAAGGAATACGGATCGAGGCGGAACGGTTACGCGCCGAGTAGGCCAGCATTACCGGGGCTTCGAAGCCTGGTACCAGACGCTTGTACGAGTTGGTCGACGGGTTGGTGAAGCCGTTCAGGGCCTTGCCGTGCTTGATGATACCGCCGATGAAGTACAGGGCGGTGTCGGACAGGCCGGCATAGCCTTCACCCGAGAAGGTGTTCTTGCCGTCTTTCCAGATCGACATGTGTACGTGCATGCCCGAACCGTTGTCGCCGTACAGTGGCTTCGGCATGAAGGTGGCGGTACGGCCGTAAGCGTCGGCAACGTTATGCACGACGTATTTCAGGGCTTGTACTTCGTCAGCCTTCTTCACCAGGGTGTTGAACTTGACGCCGATTTCGTTCTGGCCGGCAGTCGCCACTTCGTGGTGGTGAACTTCAACGGTCTGACCCATTTCTTCCAGTGCGTTGCACATGGCAGTACGGATTTCGTGGTCGTGGTCGAACGGCGGAACCGGGAAGTAGCCGCCTTTCACGCCTGGGCGGTGGCCTTTGTTGCCGCCTTCCACGTCAGCACCGGTCATCCACGAGCCTTGCTCGGAGAAGATCTTGAACATCGAGCCGGAGATGTCCGACTGGAACTTCACTTCGTCGAAGATGAAGAATTCTGGCTCGGGGCCTGCGAATACGGTGTCACCGATGCCGGTGCTCTTCAGGTACTCTTCGGCGCGCTTGGCGATTGCGCGTGGGTCACGATCGTAGCCCTGCATGCTCGACGGGTCGACGATGTCGCAGGTGATGATCAGGGTTGGTTCTTCGGTGAACGGGTCCAGCACGGCGGTTTCGTCAACCGGCATCAGGATCATGTCGGAAGCTTCGATGCCTTTCCAGCCAGCGATGGAGGAACCGTCGAACATCTTGCCGACTTCGAAGAAGTCCTCGTCCAGCGCATCACGCGACGGCATGGTCACGTGGTGCTGAATGCCTTTGGTGTCCGTGAAACGCAGATCAATCCACTTGACGTCATGATCTTTGATGAGTTGAACCGACTTCGACATGTTGTCCTCCGGATGGTCTAGAGCGCGGTGGGCCGCTGCCCTGGAAAAAGGGTGTTGCCGGGCGCGGATAGTCGGCCAAGCTTACCTGCCTCACAAGGGAGCAAATTGCATGCCAGTGCCCGAAAATGGCGAGGGCGGGATAAAAGGGGGCGTTTGCGGGCATTTGGCGCGCGGGTGATGGCGAAAAATGCACCCTTAAGATGCGGGCTTTGGTATCAATGCACCAAAGAAGTGCATTGCTTGATTTGTGTGGCGCCTGGGCGATCGATCTCACGGGCACCGCAAAACCCCCGCCTTGCATTTATCTGAAAGCTTCTGATCAAAAGTTGGTCAAATCCTGAGCAATTTCCGCTATAATTCGCGCCCCTCATTTTCGGCAGGCCCTGCGCGCGCTGTTAACCAATGAAACTTATCGTCAAAGTCTTCCCAGAAATCACCATCAAGAGCCGGCCGGTGCGCAAGCGCTTCATCCGCCAGCTCGGCAAGAACATCCGCAACGTGCTCAAGGACCTCGACCCTGAGCTCGCGGTCGATGGTGTCTGGGACAATCTCGAAGTGGTCACCCGCGTCGAAGACGAGAAAGTCCAGCGCGAGATGATCGAGCGCCTCACCTGCACGCCGGGTATCACCCACTTCCTGCAGGTAGAGGAATACCCGCTGGGTGACTTCGACGACATCGTCGCCAAGTGCAAGCACCACTTCGGCCACTTGCTGGCCGGCAAGCACTTCGCCGTGCGCTGCAAGCGCGGTGGCCACCATGACTTCACCTCGATGGACGTCGACCGCTACGTCGGCAGCCAGCTGCGCCAGCAATGCGGCGCCGCCGGCATCGAGCTGAAGAACCCTGAAGTGCTGGTGCGCATCGAAATCCGCGACCAGCGCCTGTACGTGATCCACAACCAGCACAACGGCATCGGCGGTTACCCGCTGGGCGCCCTGGAGCAGACCCTGGTGCTGATGTCCGGTGGTTTCGACTCCACCGTGGCGGCCTACCAGATGATGCGCCGTGGCCTGATGACCCACTTCTGCTTCTTCAACCTCGGCGGCCGTGCCCACGAGCTGGGCGTGATGGAAGTGGCCCATTTCCTGTGGAAAAAGTACGGAAGCAGCCAGCGTGTGCTGTTCATCAGCGTGCCGTTCGAAGAAGTGGTCGGCGAAATCCTCAACAAGGTCGACAACAGCTACATGGGCGTCACCCTCAAGCGCATGATGCTGCGCGGTGCCGCGCACATGGCCGACCGCCTGCAGATCGACGCGCTGGTCACCGGCGAGGCGATTTCCCAGGTGTCCAGCCAGACGCTGCCGAACCTGTCGATCATCGACTCGGCCACCGACAAGCTGGTGCTGCGCCCGTTGCTGGCCAGCCACAAGCAGGACATCATCGACCAGGCCACCGAAATCGGCACCGCCGATTTCGCCAAGCACATGCCAGAATACTGCGGCGTGATCTCGGTAAACCCGACCACCCACGCCAAGCGCCACCGCATGGAGCATGAAGAAAAACAGTTCGACATGGCCGTGCTGGAGCGCGCCCTGGAGCGCGCCAAATTCATTTCCATCGACCATGTGATCGATGAGCTGGGCAAGGACATCGAAATCGAGGAAGTGGCCGAAGCGTTGCCAGGCCAGATCGTCATCGACATTCGTCACCCCGATGCCCAGGAAGACGAACCCCTGGCGCTGGAAGGTATCGAAGTCCAGGCCATGCCGTTCTACGCGATCAACAGCAAGTTCAAGCACCTGGACCCCACGCGCCAGTACTTGCTGTATTGCGACAAGGGTGTGATGAGCCGTTTGCACGCACACCACCTGCTCAGTGAGGGACATGCCAATGTGCGTGTTTATCGTCCGACATAAGACGCCGGGGCTGTATGGCGGCAGTATCCGCCATCGCCCTCCCGACCGCCGGGCCCGCTGAGCCTTAAACAGTACATATTGGCCGCCTACACTGGGCGGCAACCAAATCCTCTGATCGAGATACACTTGTGATCGAAAATCTGCGTAACATCGCCATCATCGCCCACGTTGACCATGGTAAAACCACCCTGGTCGACAAACTCCTGCGTCAGTCCGGCACTCTGGAGCGTAACGAGCTCAACGACGAGCGCGTCATGGACTCCAACGACCAGGAAAAAGAGCGCGGTATTACCATTCTGGCGAAAAACACCGCCATCAACTGGAACGGCTACCACATCAACATCGTCGACACCCCCGGCCACGCCGACTTCGGTGGTGAGGTTGAGCGTGTAATGTCGATGGTCGACTCCGTGCTGCTGCTGGTCGACGCCCAGGACGGCCCGATGCCGCAAACCCGCTTCGTGACCAAGAAAGCCTTCGAAGCCGGCCTGAAGCCAATCGTCGTGATCAACAAGGTTGACCGCCCGGGCGCACGTCCTGACTGGGTTCTGGACCAGATCTTCGACCTGTTCGACAACCTCGGTGCTACCGACGAACAGCTGGACTTCAAAGTCGTCTACGCCTCGGCCCTGAACGGCATTGCCGGCCTGGACCACACCGAAATGGGCGAAGACATGACCGCCCTGTACCAGTCGATCGTCGACAACGTACCTGCACCGTCTGTTGACCGTGACGGCCCGTTCCAGATGCAGATCTCCGCACTGGACTACAACAGCTTCCTCGGCGTTATCGGCGTTGGCCGTATTGCCCGTGGTCGCGTTAAGCCGAACACCCCGGTTGTTGCCATCGACACCAACGGCAAGAAGCGTAACGGCCGTATCCTGAAGCTGATGGGCCACCACGGCCTGCACCGTGTAGACGTTGAAGAAGCCCAGGCTGGCGACATCGTCTGCATCAGCGGTTTCGACGAGCTGTTCATCTCCGACACCCTGTGCGCCCCGGATGCGGTAGAAGCGATGAAGCCGCTGACCGTTGACGAGCCGACCGTTTCCATGACCTTCCAGGTCAACGACTCGCCGTTCTGCGGTAAAGAAGGCAAGTTCGTCACCAGCCGTAACATCAAGGACCGTCTGGACAAAGAGCTGCTGTACAACGTTGCTCTGCGCGTTCAGGAAACCGATTCCCCTGACAAGTTCAAGGTATCGGGCCGTGGTGAGCTGCACCTGTCGGTTCTGATCGAAACCATGCGCCGTGAAGGTTTCGAGATGGCCGTAGGCCGTCCTGAAGTAATCATCCGCGAAGTTGACGGCGTGAAGCAGGAACCGTTCGAGAACGTCACCATCGACATCCCTGAAGAATCCCAGGGCAAGGTGATGGAAGAGATGGGTCTGCGTAAAGGCGACCTGACCAACATGGTTCCGGATGGCAAGGGTCGTGTGCGCCTGGAGTACAACATTCCAGCCCGTGGTCTGATCGGCTTCCGTAACCAGTTCCTGACCCTGACCAACGGTGCAGGCATCCTGACCTCGATCTTCGATCGTTACGACACCATGAAGTCGGGCCAGATGTCCGGCCGCCTGAACGGCGTTCTGGTTTCGGTCGAAACCGGCAAGGCGCTGACCTACTCGCTGGAAACCCTGCAGGCGCGCGGCAAGCTGTTCGTCGAGCACGGTCAGGAGATCTACAACGGTCAGATCATCGGCCTGAACAGCCGTGACAACGACCTGGGCGTGAACCCGACCAAAGGCAAGAAGCTCGACAACATGCGTGCTTCGGGCAAAGACGAAGTCATCGCCCTGGTACCGCCAGTTCGCCACACCCTGGAACAGGCCCTGGAATTCATCCAGGACGACGAGCTGTGCGAAGTGACGCCTAAGTCGATCCGTCTGCGCAAGAAGATCCTGGACGAAGGCGAGCGTACCCGCGCTGCCAAGAAAGCCAAGAACTGAGTTAGCTCAGGCTGAATGAAAACGCCCCCGGTCGAAAGGCCGGGGGCGTTTTTTTATGCCTTCAGGAATTGTGCTGCCCTCTTCGCGGGCAAGCCCACGAAGCGGCACTTGAAGGCTAACGATCAGCGCCCAACCACCTTGGGCTTGTACGCACAATACCCCGGTCGCGGCCCAACCTTGGGGTGGTTGCGACAGGTATCCGGGCGCTTGTCATAAATGGTGCACAGCCGGCTCTTGCGATCCAGGTACATGCAGTCATCGTTGCTCATCCGGGTCAGGGTGAAGATGCCCGACTTCTGGTTGAAGCGCTCGATGATGCCTTCCTTCTGCAGGCGTTTGGCCACGTTTTTCGGCGGCTCGTCTTTTTCGAACTCGTCTACCACGCCGATACGGATCAGATCCTTGATCTTCACCTCCACCGGCAGGGTGCAACAGGTCGAGTGGCAGCCACCGCACATGTGGCTGGCATAGCGCTGCCAAGTCTCCAGGCGGTCGACTTCGGCGGCGGCGATCAGGGTCGTTTTCATCGTTATAGGGTGGATCACGGTCTTGGGGCGCGCGATGATACCGGAATTGTTCAATTTATGAACAACCTTTTGCCGGAATCGCAGAGTGGGCATGAAAACTGCGAACCGTAACTGTCACTCCCGGTCGAAGGGTCTAGTCTCAACAATCTCCCTCCGCTTTCGTCAACTTGCCCGAGGATGTCGCATGTCCCAGGAACCCAAAGCACGTGACGCCGAAGTCGCGGATTTTCGCGCCGCCGTACTGAACAAGCTGACCTATGCGGTTGGCAAGGACCCGGAGCACGCCTTCGACCATGACTGGTTCGAAGCCATTGCCCTGGCTGCGCGCGATCACATGGTCGACCACTGGATGGACCATACCCGCCAGGCTTATCGACGCAGCCAGAAGCGGGTCTACTACCTCTCCCTGGAATTCCTTATCGGGCGCCTGCTTTACGACAGCCTGAGCAATCTGGGGCTGCTGGACATCGCCCGCGATGCACTGGAAGGGCTGGATGTGGACTTGGAGCGCATCCGCCTGCTCGAACCCGATGCCGCGCTGGGTAACGGAGGCCTTGGCCGGCTGGCAGCATGCTTCATGGAAAGTATGTCCACCTTGGGCATTGCCGCCCATGGTTATGGCATCCGTTACGAGCATGGGCTGTTCCGTCAGGCCGTGGTCGATGGCTGGCAGCAGGAGCAGACCGAAAACTGGCTGGATTTCGGCAACCCGTGGGAGTTCGAGCGTGCCGAGGTGATCTACCCGATCAGCTTCGGCGGCAGCGTTGAAACCTTGAGCGATGATAGCGGTGCCCAGCGCCAGGTCTGGTCGCCGGGTGAAACGGTGCGGGCGGTCGCCTACGACACGCCCGTTGTCGGCTGGCGCGGGTCCAGCGTCAACACCTTGCGCTTGTGGCGTGCGCGGGCGCTGGAAGAGCTGCACCTTGAACGCTTCAATGCAGGCGACCACCTGGGGGCCGTGGCCGAAGTGGCGCGGGCCGAGAGCATTTCTCGCGTGCTGTACCCGGCGGACAGCACCGAGGCGGGGCAGGAACTGCGCCTGCGTCAGGAGTACTTCTTCGTGTCGGCTTCGTTGCAGGATTTGCTCCGCCGTCACCTGAACATGCACAAAGACCTGCTCAACCTGCCCGATGCGGCAGCCATCCAGCTCAACGACACCCACCCATCGATTGCGGTGGCGGAGTTGATGCGGCTGTTGGTGGATCAGCATGAAATACCGTGGGAAAAGGCCTGGGAGCTGACTGTCGGCACGCTCGCCTACACCAACCACACGCTGCTGCCCGAAGCCCTGGAAACCTGGCCGGTCGCGCTGATGGAACGCATGCTGCCCCGGCACATGCAGATCATCTACCTCATCAATGCCTACCATATCGACTCGCTGCGCGCCAAAGGCCTGCACGATTTCGACGTGCTGCGCGCCGTGTCGCTGATCGAGGAAGACAACGGCCGCCGCGTGCGCATGGGCAACCTGGCGTTTCTTGGCTCGCACAGCGTCAACGGCGTGTCGGCGCTGCACAGCAAGTTGATGAAGAGCACCGTGTTCTCCGAGTTGCACAAGCTTTACCCGCAGCGTATCAACAACAAGACCAACGGCATTACCTTCCGCCGCTGGTTGTACCAGTCCAATCCTCAGTTGACCGACATGCTGGTCGAGGCGCTCGGGCCAGAGCTCAAGGACGACCCTGAAGGGCGGCTGGCTGGCCTGGTGCCGTTTGCCGACAAGCCTGGTTTTCGCAAGCAGTTCGCCGCCCAGCGCCTGCACAGCAAGCGCGCCCTGGCCAGCATCATCCAGGACCGCATAGGCGTTACGGTAAACCCCGAGGCGTTGTTCGACGTGCAGGTCAAGCGCATCCACGAGTACAAGCGCCAGTTGCTCAACCTGCTGCACACCGTGGCGCTGTACCAGGCCATACGCAACGACCCCGGTACCAACTGGGTGCCGCGGGTGAAGATTTTCGCCGGCAAGGCGGCAGCCAGTTATCACCAGGCCAAGTTGATCATCAAACTGGCCAACGACATCGCTCGGGTGGTGAACAACGACCCGACCGTCCGTGGCCTGCTGAAGGTGGTGTTCCTGCCCAACTACAACGTCAGTCTGGCTGAAAGCATCATCCCGGCGGCAGACCTTTCCGAGCAGATTTCCACGGCCGGTTATGAAGCCTCCGGTACCAGCAACATGAAGTTCGGGCTGAACGGCGCGTTGACCATCGGCACGCTGGATGGCGCCAACGTGGAGATGTGCGAACAGGTGGGCGCCGACAACATGTTCATCTTTGGCCTGACCGCCCAGCAGGTCGAGGCGCGCAAGAAGGCGGGTGATTTTGGTGCCAGTGCGGCGATTGCTGCGTCCAACCGCCTGAATGACGTGCTGCAGGCGATTCGCAGCGGTGTGTTCTCGTCGGACGACCCTTCGCGCTACGCCGGCTTGATCGACGGGCTGGTGGCGTATGACCGCTTCCTGGTGTGCGCCGACTTCGATGCCTACTGGGATGCCCAGCGGCGGGTCGAGGAACTGTGGCACACGCCGCAGGAGTGGTGGCGCATGGCGGTGCTGAACACGGCGCGGATGGGGTGGTTCTCGTCGGACCGGACCATTCGGGAATATGCCACCGAGATCTGGAAGGCTTTGGATTGATGTGAGGCCATTCGCGGGCGCGCCCGCGAATGGGCCCACAACCAGACCACCGGCCTGGTGAAGGCTGAACTACCGACCTATTGTGCCGTCAGAGAGCCGTGGCGAGTCTCATCACTCGCTAGCCTGCAACTCTCCCTGTAAACTGCGGGGGTTTTTCATCCCCCCCAATCCGTTCGGAGCCATACATGTCCCGCGTTACCCTGAGTCGCTATCTGATTGAGCAGACCCGCAGCAACAATACCCCTGCCGATCTGCGCTTCCTGATCGAAGTGGTGGCGCGTGCGTGCAAGGAAATCAGCCATCACGTGTCCAAAGGCGCCCTGGGTGGTGTGCTGGGCAGCATGGGCACTGAAAACGTGCAGGGCGAAGTCCAGAAGAAACTGGACGTGATTTCCAACGATATCCTGCTGGAAGCCAACGAGTGGGGCGGCCACCTGGCCGGCATGGCGTCCGAAGAAATGGACAACGCCTACCAGATCCCGGGCAAATACCCGAAAGGCGCCTACCTGCTGGTCTTCGACCCGCTGGACGGTTCGTCGAACATCGACGTCAACGTGTCGGTCGGTACCATCTTCTCGGTACTGCGTTGCCCTAACGAATACCTGAGCCAGAACGAAACCCTGAACGAAAACGCCTTCCTGCAGCCAGGCACCCAGCAGGTCGCCGCCGGTTACGCCATCTACGGCCCGCAGACCATGCTGATCCTCACCCTGGGCAATGGCGTGAAGGGCTTCACCCTGGACCGCGAGCTGGGCAGCTTCGTTCTGACTCACGAAAACATCCGTGTGCCGGAAAGCACCGCCGAATTCGCCATCAACATGTCCAACCAGCGCCACTGGGAAGCCCCGGTACAACGCTACGTGGGCGAGCTGCTGGCAGGCGAGACCGGCCCGCTGAAGAAGAACTACAACATGCGCTGGATCGCCTCGATGGTGGCCGACGTGCACCGCATCCTGACCCGTGGCGGCCTGTTCATGTACCCACGTGACGCCCGTGAACCAAGCAAGCCGGGCAAGCTGCGCCTGATGTACGAAGCCAACCCGATGTCCTTCATCATCGAGCAGGCCGGCGGCGCCTCCACCAACGGTTACGATCGCATCCTCGACATCAAGCCAGAAAGCCTGCACCAGCGCGTGTCGGTGATCCTCGGCTCGAAGGAAGAGGTCGAGCGCGTTACCGCCTACCACAAGGAGTAAGTCATGCTCGCACCTTGGCAGCCGTTGCTGGAATGGTGGTTCGGTTGGGGCACCAGTCCCCAGGCCGTGGCTGACGAGAAGAGCACGCTGTGGTTCGGCAAGCATCACGATGCCGATGCCCATGCGCTGTTTGGCGACCTGACCGAGCAGGCCTTGGCCGGCGGGCTCGACGAGTGGCAGCAAAGCCCGCAGGGCTGGCTGGGCCTGCTGATTCTGCTGGACCAGCTGCCGCGCATGATCTACCGCGACACGCCGCGCGCTTTCGAGGGCGACCGGCGTGCCCAGGTGGTGGCCATGCAGGGCCTGCAGAAGGGCTGGGACTACCAGTTGCTGCCCATCCAGCGGGTGTTCGTGCTGCTGGTGTTGGAGCATGCCGAGGTGCTGGACTGGCAGAACCTGTGTGTCGAGCGTTATCAGGTATTGCTCAACGAGCAGCCAGAGGCCCATCGCCGGCTGTTCGAAGGCTTCCTCGACTATGCCGAGCAGCATCAGCGCGTGATTGCCCGGTTCGGGCGCTTCCCGCACCGCAATCTGGTGCTGGAGCGGCCGAGTACCAGTGAAGAGATGGACTTTTTGCTGGAGCCCGGGTCCAGGTTCTGAGGCATTGGGCCTGCTGCGCAGGCTGTCGTGACGCAAGGCCGCTCCTAAAAGGGGCGGCCTTTTTTATTGGGCGATGACTATTACTTTGTGATTAATCGCACGGTAGTGGCCACCCGACCAATGGTGTAGGGGTAAATGGGGTGGAGTAGGGAACCTGGGAGGGTTTTTTCCGTCGAAGGTCACTGCAGGCCACTCGCCTGTATCCCCTCTCCAGGAGTGTCCTTCATGTCGTTGCGTTCCCTCGCCCTGTTGTCGCTGTGCGTCGTCCTGACTGCCTGCAGCAAGATCAACCAGGAAAACTATTCCAAGATCAAGGCCGGTATGAACAAGGCCGAGGTCGAGCAGTTGCTCGGCACGCCGACCGAGTGCTCTGGCGCGTTGGGCATGAGCAGCTGCACCTGGGGGGACGAGAAGAGCTTCATCAGCGTGCAGTACGCCGCTGACAAGGTGCTGATGTATTCAGGGCAGGGTCTCAAATGAGGCGTGCGTACCTGCTGATGGGGGTGTGCCTGGCGTTGCTGCTGGGCGGTTGTGCAGGCTCCGTGCACGACCCGCTGGCGCCGAAAACCGCCGGCAATGTCGACCTCAAGCGCTATCAGGGCAAATGGTTCGAGCTGGCACGCCTGCCTATGCGCTACCAGACCGGCTGCGAGCAGTCCGAGGCGCACTACAACCTCAAGCCGGATGGCAGCTTTGGCGTGCTCAACCGCTGCCGCACCATGGGTGATGAATGGCTGCGTGCCGAGGGGCACGCCAGCATTCAGGAACCGGGGCATACCGACAAGCTGTGGGTAGAGTTCGACAACTGGTTTACCAAGCTGGTGCCGGGCGTGGCTCGGGGCGAGTACTGGATTCTGTACGTGGATGACCGTTACCGCACGGCGGTGGTCGGCAGCCCGGATCGCAAGCACCTGTGGATTCTGTCGCGTACGGCGACATTGCCGGCGTGGGAGCGTGAGAACCTGTTGTCCAAGGCTCGGCAGCAGGGGTATGACACCAGCCGCTTGATCTGGCGGGCGTCTGATCAACAGATTGTAAAAATGCACTGATTTTTGGGGCTGCAAAACAGCCCCAGTACACTCAACCCAAAAGCTGCCGCAATACCTGAGCAAACGCCCGCGCGCTTTCCTCTTGCTGTGCATGCCGCCCTTGGCGCACTACCCACTGCCCATTCACCATCACATCCCGCACCTGGCGATCGCCACCTGCAAACAGCCAGCGGTTAAGAATGGCATCGCCATCCGCCAGGGCGATGTAAGGGTCCTGCCCGTCGAGCACCAGCCAGTCGGCACGCTTGCCCACGGCCAGCTCTCCAATCCCTTGCCCCAGTGCCTGCGCACCACCTGCCAGTGCTGCGTCATACAGCGTGCGCCCGACCATCGGCTGGTCGGCGCGGTACAGGCGGTTACGCCGCTGGTCACGCAGGCGCTGGCCATATTCCAGCCAGCGCAGTTCTTCCACCACGCTCAGCGACACATGGCTGTCTGAACCAATGCCCATGCGCCCGCCCTGCGCCAGGTAGTCCACCGCCGGGAAAATCCCGTCACCCAGGTTGGCCTCGGTGGTCAGGCACAGCCCGGCCACGGCACCGCTGCGGGCCATGGCGGTGACTTCATCCGGCTCGGCATGGGTGGCATGCACCAGGCACCAGCGATGGTCGACATCCACATGTTCGTACAGCCATTGCAGCGGGCGCAGGCCGCTCCAGGCCAGGCAGTCGTCCACTTCCTTCTGCTGCTCGGCGATATGGATATGCACCGGGCATTGCTTGTCGCTGGCCGTCAGCACGTCGGCGATCTGCCCAGGCGTTACCGCTCGCAGCGAGTGGAAGCACAGGCCCAACTGCTGTGCAGGTTGCGCGGCCAGGATCGGGGACAGTTGTGCCTGCAGTTGCAGGTACCCTTCGGTGGAATTGATGAAGCGCCGCTGCCCGTCGTTCGGTGCCTGGCCGCCGAAGCCGGCGTGGCTGTACAGCACCGGCAGCAAGGTCAGGCCAATGCCGCTGTCGGCCGCAGCCGCGCTGATGCGGCGGGAAAGCTCCGCCGGGTCGGCGTAGGCCTTGCCGGCATTGTCATGATGCACGTAATGAAACTCGGCTACCGAGGTGTAGCCGGCCTTGAGCATCTCGATGTACAGCTGGCGGGCGATGACCTGCAGCTGGTCCGGGGTGATCTGCCCGACCAGGCGGTACATCAGGTCGCGCCATGTCCAGAAACTGTCGTTGGGGTTGCCAGCGACTTCCGCCAGGCCTGCCATGGCGCGCTGGAAGGCATGCGAGTGCAGGTTGGGCATGCCGGGCAGCAACGGGCCGGCCAGGCGTTCAGCACCTTCGGCCGAAGCGCCCGGCTCGATGCTGACTACATGGCCATCGCTGGCGACCTCGATACGGACATGGTTGGCCCAGCCCGTTGGCAGCAGGGCGCGTTCGGCGAAGTAGACGGACATCGGTAAAATCCTGTTATTGTTAACTTGTATATACATATACAGGCGTTTGCCTGCCGGGTAAACTGCGGCAAGCTACCGCTCATTCCATTGCAAAGGACTCAACGCCGTGCCGACACCTCCTGTCTCCGCGCTGGTTGCCCAGATGGGCGAGGGCCCGGCGCCGCTGTATGCCCGGGTCAAACACATGATCGTCCAGCAGATCGACAACGGCAGCTGGCCGCCCCACCACCGGGTTCCCTCCGAGAGCGAACTGGTCAGCGAGCTGGGTTTCAGCCGCATGACCATCAACCGCGCCCTGCGCGAGCTTACGGCTGAAGGCCTGCTGGTGCGCATGCAAGGCGTGGGTACCTTCGTGGCTGAGCCCAAGGGCCGATCGGCGTTGTTCGAGGTCAACAACATTGCCGACGAAATCGCCGCGCGCGGCCATCAGCATAGCTGCCAGGTCATTACCCTTGCCGAAGAAGCCGCCGGCTCCGAACGGGCCCTGGCCCTGGACATGCGTGAAGGCCAGCGGGTGTTCCACTCGCTGATCGTGCATTTTGAAAACGGCGTGCCGGTGCAGATCGAGGACCGCTACGTCAACGCGGCCATTGCCCCTGACTACCTCAAGCAGGACTTCACCCGGCAGACGCCTTACGCCTACCTGTCCCAGGTGGCGCCGCTGACCGAGGGCGAGCACGTGGTCGAGGCCATCCTGGCCGAGCCGGACGAATGCACCCTGTTGCAGATCGAGCGGGGCGAGCCTTGTCTGCTGATTCGCCGCCGCACCTGGTCCGGCCGCCAGCCGGTGACCGCTGCACGGTTGATACACCCCGGTTCCCGTCATCGCCTGGAAGGACGTTTCAGTAAATGAGCCAACTGCAGTTGTTGCGTGCGCAGGATTACCCGCGCATGCCGTGGAAGAACGGTGGCGGTTTCACCGAAGAAATTACTCGCGACAGCGGTGAAGGGCTGGACGGTTTTGGCTGGCGCCTGTCGATTGCCGATATCGAGGAGTCGGGCGGGTTTTCCACGTTCGCCGGCTACCAGCGGATCATCACTGTGCTGCAGGGCGATGGCATGCGACTGCTGGTCAATGGCCAGGCCAGTCGACCGTTGTTGCCGTTGGATGCCTTTGCCTTCAGTGGCGAAAGCCAGGTCAGCTGCAAGCTGCTGGGCGGGCCGATTCGCGATTTCAACCTGATCTATGCACCGCAGCGGTATCGGGCGCGGTTGCAGTGGTTCGATGGCACCAGCCGGTTGTACAGCTCGGCGTCGACGGTGTTGTTGTTTGCGGCCAGTAGCCAGGTTGAGGTGACCATGGCAGGGCGCGAAACGCAGCGGTTGGGGTTGCATGACTGCCTGCGGCTCGAAGGCAATGACGAATTGCTTGGGCTGGAGGTTCAGGGGCGGTTCTGCCTGATCGAACTCATTTCACGTTGAGATATCCGGGGCCGCAAAGCGGCCCCAGCTTTTTCAGCCGTTCAGCGGATCAGTCCAAATATTTTGGTTGTCCATGCTTGTACATACAAGTAAAGGTGTGTTTGTATATTGACCACGACATACCCGCCCGCGGACGACCGCAGAGGACCTTTCCCGTGACCGACAACAACAAATACCGTGACGTTGAAATCCGTGCCCCACGTGGCAACAAGCTGACCGCCAAAAGCTGGCTGACCGAAGCGCCACTGCGTATGCTGATGAACAACCTCGACCCACAGGTTGCGGAAAACCCGAAAGAACTGGTGGTGTACGGCGGTATCGGCCGCGCCGCCCGTAACTGGGAATGCTACGACAAGATCGTCGAAACCCTCACCCGCCTGGAAGACGACGAAACCCTGCTGGTACAGTCGGGCAAGCCGGTCGGCGTGTTCAAGACCCACAGCAACGCCCCGCGCGTGCTGATCGCCAACTCCAACCTGGTGCCACACTGGGCCAACTGGGAACACTTCAACGAACTGGACGCCAAAGGCCTGGCCATGTACGGCCAGATGACCGCCGGCAGCTGGATCTACATCGGCAGCCAGGGCATCGTCCAGGGCACCTATGAAACCTTCGTCGAAGCCGGTCGCCAGCACTACGGCGGCAGCCTGAAAGGCAAGTGGGTACTCACCGCAGGCCTGGGCGGCATGGGCGGCGCTCAGCCACTGGCCGCTACCCTGGCCGGCGCCTGCTCGCTGAACATCGAATGCCAGCAGAGCCGCATCGACTTCCGCCTGGAAACCCGCTACGTCGACGAGCAGGCCACCGACCTCGACGACGCCCTGGCGCGCATCGCCAAGTACACTGCCGAAGGCAAGGCCATCTCCATCGCCCTGCACGGCAACGCTGCCGAAATTCTGCCAGAGCTGGTCAAGCGTGGCGTGCGTCCGGACATGGTCACCGACCAGACCAGCGCCCACGACCCACTGAACGGCTACCTGCCAGCCGGCTGGACCTGGGAACAGTACCGCGACCGTGCGCAGACCGAACCGGCTGCCGTGGTCAAGGCCGCCAAGCAGTCGATGGCCGTGCACGTACAAGCCATGCTGGACTTCCAGAAGCAAGGCATCCCGACCTTCGACTACGGCAACAACATCCGTCAGATGGCCAAGGAAGAGGGCGTGGCCAATGCCTTCGACTTCCCGGGCTTCGTGCCGGCCTATATCCGCCCGCTGTTCTGCCGTGGCATCGGCCCGTTCCGCTGGGCGGCGCTGTCTGGCGATGCCGAGGACATCTACAAGACCGACGCCAAGGTCAAGGAACTGATCCCCGACGACGCCCACCTGCACCGCTGGCTGGACATGGCCCGCGAGCGCATCAGCTTCCAGGGCCTGCCGGCACGTATCTGCTGGGTTGGCCTGGGCCTGCGCGCCAAGCTGGGCCTGGCGTTCAACGAAATGGTCCGCAGCGGCGAGCTGTCGGCACCGGTGGTGATCGGCCGTGACCACTTGGACTCGGGTTCGGTCTCCAGCCCTAACCGCGAAACCGAAGCCATGCGTGATGGCTCGGACGCTGTCTCCGACTGGCCGCTGCTCAACGCCCTGCTGAACACCGCAGGCGGCGCCACCTGGGTGTCGCTGCACCACGGCGGCGGCGTGGGCATGGGCTTCTCGCAGCACTCGGGAATGGTGATTGTCTGCGACGGTACCGACGAAGCCGCCGAGCGTATCGCCCGCGTGCTGACCAACGACCCGGGGACTGGCGTGATGCGCCACGCCGATGCCGGTTACGCCATCGCCATCGACTGCGCCAAGGAGCAGGGCCTGGACCTGCCGATGATCACTGGCTGATCGCCGCGCTTTGGATCGCACCCCGCAAGGGGTGATACTGAACAACAAGAAGGAGCGCGCAGGCACCGAAAAACGGGCCTGCGGCTCCACGCGATTTGGAGTAGCAACGTGACCGAATTCACCCTCAAGCCCGGCACCCTGACCCTGGCCCAGCTGCGTGCGATCCACGCCGCGCCCGTGCGCCTGCAACTGGATGCCAGCGCCGCGCCGGCCATCGACGCCAGCGTTGCCTGTGTCGAGCAGATCATTGCCGAAGACCGCACCGCCTACGGCATCAACACCGGTTTCGGCCTGCTGGCCTCGACCCGCATCGCCAGCCACGACCTGGAAAACCTGCAGCGCTCGCTGGTGCTGTCCCACGCCGCCGGTGTCGGCGCGCCGCTGGATGACGACCTGGTGCGCCTGATCATGGTGCTGAAAATCAACAGCCTCAGCCGTGGCTTCTCCGGCATTCGCCGCAAGGTCATCGACGCGCTGATCGCCCTGGTCAACGCCGAAGTCTACCCGCACATCCCGCTGAAAGGCTCGGTGGGCGCGTCCGGTGACCTGGCGCCGCTGGCGCACATGTCGCTGGTGCTGCTGGGCGAAGGCAAGGCCCGCTACAAAGGCCAGTGGCTGTCGGCCACCGAAGCCCTGGCAGTTGCCGGCCTCGAACCGCTGACCCTGGCTGCCAAAGAGGGCCTGGCCCTGCTCAACGGTACCCAGGCTTCCACCGCCTACGCCCTGCGCGGTCTGTTCCAGGGTGAAGACCTGTACGCTGCTGCCATCGCCTGCGGTGGCCTGAGCGTCGAAGCGGCATTGGGCTCGCGTTCGCCGTTCGATGCGCGTATCCACGAAGTGCGTGGCCAGCGCGGCCAGATCGACACCGCCGCCTGCTTCCGCGACCTGCTGGGCGATTCCAGTGAAGTGTCGCTGTCGCACAAGAACTGCGACAAGGTCCAGGACCCGTACTCCCTGCGCTGCCAGCCGCAGGTCATGGGCGCCTGCCTCACCCAGCTGCGCCAGGCTGCCGAAGTGCTGGGCATCGAAGCCAACGCCGTGTCCGACAACCCGTTGGTGTTCGCCGCCGAAGGTGATGTGATTTCCGGTGGTAACTTCCACGCCGAGCCGGTGGCCATGGCTGCCGACAACATTGCCCTGGCCATCGCCGAAATCGGCTCGCTCAGCGAGCGCCGCATCTCGCTGATGATGGACAAGCACATGTCCCAGCTGCCGCCATTCCTGGTGGAAAACGGTGGGGTCAACTCCGGCTTCATGATCGCCCAGGTGACCGCTGCTGCCCTGGCCAGCGAAAACAAGGCCCTGTCGCACCCACACAGCGTCGACAGCCTGCCGACTTCGGCCAACCAGGAGGACCACGTGTCGATGGCCCCGGCTGCCGGCAAGCGCCTGTGGGAAATGGCTGAAAACACCCGTGGCGTACTGGCCATCGAATGGCTGGGCGCCTGCCAGGGCCTGGACCTGCGCAAAGGCCTGAAGACTTCCGCCAAGCTGGAGCAGGCGCGCAAGGCGCTGCGCAGCGAAGTGCCGCACTACGACCGTGACCGTTTCTTCGCGCCAGACATCGAAAAGGCCGTGGAACTGTTGGCCAAGGGTAGCCTGACCGGTTTGCTGCCGGCGGGTGTGCTGCCAAGCCTGTAATGCCCCTAGGGCCGCGTTGCGGCCCATCGCGAGCAAGCTCGCTCCTGTAAAGGCAACGCGTTCCCTTGTAGGAGCGAGCTTGCTCGCGATTGGGTTGCATGGCGGCCCCCTGATCTCACGACCACAAAAACAATTTAAGGACGTGACATGCAACAAGCTCCAGGTCTCAAGCGCGGGCTAAGTGCCCGCCACATCCGTTTCATGGCCCTCGGTTCCGCCATCGGCACCGGGCTGTTCTACGGCTCTGCCTCGGCCATCCAGATGGCCGGCCCGGCCGTGCTGCTGGCCTACCTGATCGGCGGCGCTGCCGTGTTCATGGTCATGCGCGCCCTCGGCGAAATGGCCGTGCATAACCCGGTGGCCGGCTCCTTCGGCCACTACGCCAGCACCTACCTCGGCCCCATGGCCGGCTTCATCCTCGGCTGGACCTACGCCTTCGAAATGGTCATCGTCGCCATCGCCGACGTCACCGCCTTCGGTATCTACATGGGCTTCTGGTTCCCGGAAGTGGCCCGCTGGATCTGGGTGCTGGGCATCGTCTTCCTGATCGGCGGCCTCAACCTGTGCAACGTCAAGGTGTTCGGCGAAATGGAGTTCTGGCTGTCGCTGCTCAAGGTCGGCGCTATCGTGGCGATGATCCTGGCCGGCCTCGGCATCATGGCCTTCGGCTTCAGCCAGGTGGGTACCGGGCATGCCGTCGGCGTCAGCAACCTGTTCGACCACGGCGGCTTCATGCCTAACGGCGTGGGTGGCCTGATCGCGTCCTTTGCCGTGGTGATGTTCGCCTTCGGCGGCATCGAGATCATTGGCGTCACCGCCGGTGAGGCCAAAGATCCGCAGCGCGTCATCCCCAAGGCGATCAACGCCGTGCCGCTGCGCATCCTGCTGTTCTACGTACTCACCCTGTTCGTGCTGATGTGCCTGTACCCATGGCCGCAGATCGGCAGCCAGGGCAGCCCGTTCGTGCAGATCTTCAGCAACCTGGGCATTGGCTCTGCCGCCGCCGTGCTGAACATCGTTGTGATTTCTGCCGCCATCTCGGCCATCAACAGCGACATCTTCGGCGCCGGCCGCATGATGTACGGCCTGGCCCACCAAGGCCACGCGCCACGCAGCTTCGGCAAACTGTCGAAGCATGGCGTGCCGTGGATGACCGTGGTGGTGATGGGCGCTGCACTGCTGATTGGCGTGCTGCTCAACTACCTGATCCCGGAGAACGTGTTCCTGCTCATCGCTTCCATTGCCACCTTCGCCACTGTATGGGTGTGGCTGATGATCCTGCTCACCCAGGTGGCTATGCGCCGCAGCATGAGCCGTGAGGAAGTGGCCCAACTCAAGTTCCCGGTACCGTTCTGGCCCTACGGCCCGGCCATGGCCATTGCGTTCATGGTGTTCATCTTTGGTGTGCTCGGCTACTTCCCGGACACCCAGGCAGCACTGATCGTCGGCGTGGTCTGGGTGGTGTTCCTGGTGGCGTCCTACCTGCTGTGGTGCAAGCCGCGTGCAGGGCAGGGCAAGCCGGCAGCAGAACCCGTAGAGCTGCACCGTTAGTAAAGGAGATTGTGCATGAGAACCCTCTGGCAGCATTGCCATGTGGCTACCATGGCCGAGGGCCGTTATTCGGCCATCGAGGACGCGGCCATCGTCACCCGTGCCGGGCTGATCGAGTGGATCGGCCCACGCGCCGAGCTGGCGCCGGTCGACGCTGACCGCACGGTGGACCTGGGCGGCGCCTGGGTCACCCCGGGGCTGATCGACTGCCACACCCACGCGGTGTTCGGTGGCAACCGTAGCGGTGAGTTCGAGCAGCGCCTGCAGGGCGTGAGCTATGCCGAAATTGCTGCCCAGGGCGGTGGTATCGCCAGCACCGTGCGGGCCACCCGCGCGGCCAGCGAGGACGAACTGTTCGCCAGTGCTCGTCAGCGGGTTCAGGCGCTGATGCGCGATGGCGTGACCACGATCGAGGTCAAGTCTGGCTACGGCCTGGACCTGGCCAACGAACGCAAGATGCTGCGCGTGGCCCGGCGCCTGGCGGACGAACTGCCGCTGGCGGTGCGGGCCACCTGCCTGGCCGCGCACGCCTTGCCACCGGAGTACGCCGGCCGGCCCGACGACTATATCGCGCATATCTGCGACGAGATGCTGCCAGCCTTGGCTGCCGAGGGCCTGGTGGACGCAGTGGATGCCTTCTGCGAACACCTGGCGTTTTCCCCGGCCCAGGTCGAGCGGCTCTTCATCAAGGCGTGTGAGCTGGGCCTGCCGGTCAAGCTGCACGCCGAACAGTTGTCGTCGCTGCACGGCTCCAGCCTGGCAGCGCGTTACCAGGCGCTGTCGGCGGATCATCTGGAGTTCATGACCGAGGAAGACGCCATCGCCATGGCCGCAGCCGGCACTGTTGCTGTGCTGCTGCCGGGCGCCTTCTACTTCCTGCGTGAAACCCAGTTGCCGCCCATGGATGCACTGCGGCGCCACGGGGTGAAAATTGCCTTGGCCAGCGACCTCAACCCCGGCACGTCACCAGGGTTGTCGCTGCGGCTGATGCTGAACATGGGCTGCACCTGTTTCCGCATGACCCCGGAAGAAGCGTTGGCTGGCGTTACGGTACATGCCGCCACGGCACTGGGCCTGGGCGACAGCCACGGCTCGCTGGAAGTGGGCAAGGTGGCCGACTTCGTCGCCTGGCAAATCGAACGCCCTGCCGACCTGGCCTACTGGCTGGGCGGCGACCTGCCCAAGCGCGTGGTGCGCAAGGGCAACGAAATCTCCAATTGAGCGAGGCACGATGGACAAGGTACTGAGTTTTCACCAAGGCCACCTGCCGCTGCTGATCAGCATGCCGCACGCCGGCCTGGGCTTGAGCAACGCGGTGCGCGACGGCCTGGTCGATGAGGCGCGCAGCTTGCCGGACACCGACTGGCACATCCCCCGGTTGTACGCCTTTGCCCGTGACATGGGGGCCAGCGTGGTCGCGGCGGAGTACTCGCGCTTCGTCATCGACCTCAACCGCCCGGATGACGACAAGCCGTTGTATGCCGGCGCTACCACTGGCCTGTATCCGGCCACGTTGTTCGATGGCGAGCCGCTGTTCAAGGATGGGCTGGCGCCCTCAGGTGAAGAACGCAAAGGTTATCTGGAGCAGATCTGGCGTCCCTACCACGGCACGATCCGCAGCGAGCTGGACCGGTTGCGCGAGCAGTTTGGTTACGCCCTGCTGTGGGATGCCCATTCCATTCGCTCGCTGATCCCGCACTTGTTCGACGGCAAGCTGCCGGACTTCAACCTGGGCACTTTCAACGGCGCCAGTTGTGACCCGGCATTGGCTGAGCGGCTGCAAGGCGTGTGCGCCAAGGTACAAGGTTACAGCCATGTGCTTAATGGCCGCTTCAAAGGCGGGCACATCACCCGGCATTACGGTGACCCGGCCAACCATATTCATGCTGTGCAACTGGAGCTGGCACAAAGCACGTACATGGACGAAACCGAGCCGTTTGCCTACCGGGAAGACTTGGCCAGACCGACGCAAGACGTACTGAAGCAGCTTCTGCAGGCGCTGCTGGATTGGGGCGCGGAGCGTTACAAGCGTTGAGTGGGAGGGGGCGACGCCATTGGCGTCGCCTTGCTTCATGGGGGCTCAGTCGTTGGCTACCTGCGCAATGGTCAGTTCGCGCAGCAGCTCCGCTTCCTCCTGTTCCTTGTCGCGTTGCAAGCCCTTTTGCAACTCCAGCTCTTGCGCAAGCGGATAGTCCGCGCCGGCCAGTTCGAGTACACGCAGGCGCAAGCGTGCCTCTATTTCGTCGAAACGGTCCGCATACTCGGCTCGCAGGCGTGCCGTCCAATCTGTATTTGCCAGCATGTAGTCGACAAGGGCATCACTGCGTTCAATTTTCCGAACCTTTTCCAGCACGCTGGAAAGCTCATTGCGCGCCAGGTTCGCAGCGCCACGAAAACGCATGCTGTCGGCGATCGGCAGGTCCAGTTCCTTGGCCAGTTCGCGGCGGTAGGCCAGGCGGACCGACACCAGGTCACCCGAGCCTGAGCGCTTGTTGGCCAGAAACTCCAGCTGGTCGATCCGAAATAGCTGCAACAAGCGCTGACGCAGCGTTTGCAACGTATCTCCCGCATCGACCAGCAATCGCTGACCCATCAGGTACAGCTCGATATTGTTGAACTCCTGCAAGGCACCATCGTGGCAGGTTTGCGAGCCGGTTTCCGGGTCTGGCAATGCGGCTGCGGCGATACTTTCCATCACCGGGCGCTCGGTATCGTTACTCGCCGCCACTACCAGCATCATGCGTACCCGTTCGCAGAAGCTGGTGCGTGTGTTTGGGTCCACATACGGCGCGGCATTGTGCAGCCGGCCGACCAGGCGCAACAGGTCGCTGCCTTCCAGCGTTTTCCAGCAGTCCTGCAGTGCTTCGTTCTGCAACTGATTACCAAGCATCCAGTCTTCCAACCTTGGGCGATCATCGCCCAACAGTGGGAAGTGCGGGTGGTCGAAGTCGAGTGATCCTTCGCTGGACGTTTCGACAAGCATGAGGTCGCCCGGGATATCCAAGGCAAATGAGTAACTGTGCTGGCTGTCCGAGAATGTGCGCACGCGCAAAATCGTTTCAAGCGGTAAAGGGTTGTCGAACAAGGCGATCGACGAAATCGGCATGGGATTGTTCAGGTTCGTGAGGATGTGCTCGGGTAATTGGGTGATGCTGTTGGCGCTTAGATCCAGCAGCTCAAGAGGCAGCAGGCTGTCGCACCAGTTGGGCCAGGCTTGCAGGTTCATGTTGGTCAGCGCGAGAGACTGCAGATTACTGGCCAAGCGTGCAGGTACCTGGTTGATAGTGCCCATGCGATTGCCCGACAAGTCCAGCGATGTCAGGTGCTCAAGCCTTGCCAGGGTTTCCAGCATGGCCTGATCGACTTCCAGGCCCATGTTGTGAAATTCCAGGTGCGAGAGTTGCGGGAGGCGTAGCAACGCAGATGTCAGAGAAGAGGTGGCTGCCTGGTGGGCATCGATGCTCAGTCGGGTGATGTTGGGGAAGCGGCTGAGCAGGTCATCAAGCTGTGAGGCGGTACCACGCAACCGTGTCAGGCTCATGGCTTGCACGCGCTCGGCAAAGAAGGATGGAAGCCGCCTGGGGAAATGCTCGATGGCTACATCTTCGAGTTGCAGGCGCAGGTACTGCTGGCCCTGTTCCTGCTGCTCCCAGAATTCGCTGATGGCGGTTTCGATGCTGTGTCGATCGGCCAACGCCGCCTGGGTCAGTGGGTTGCTTGAGCTTGAGGCCTGGGACCAGCCATCGATCGCATCACGCATTTGCTGCCGTTCGCTGCGAATACGCGTAAGTCTTGCAGCGAGCTCTGTTGGCACATCAACAGCAATGTTGGCCCGCTCGCTATGCGCCCTCAACAGCAAGCGTTGCAGGTGGTTTTCATTGAGGCTGTTGCCTTGAAGCGAGATCTCCGCTGTGTTGGGCAATCCGTCTGTGTCATTGAGCAAGAACGTGGGTAGCGACCTGAGGTTATTGTTGCGCAACGACAGGCGGGCTATACGGCCCAAGGCATCGCTGCCAATCCCGATAGGCCATTGAGCCAGCTGCATGCGGTCCAGCCCAAGGTAGTCCAGAGTCAGTTCGTGGAAACTTGGGCTGTTGTGTTGTGCCAGCCGGTTGCCACTCAGGTCCAGGTGCCTCAGTCGGCGAAGGCTGGCCAACAGGTTCAGGTCGTTTTCGGAGAGTGCGATGTTCTGGTTGGTCAGCACCAGCCTTTGCAGTTCGGGCGCGTTCTCAGTGATGGTGGGGACGCTGAAAAGGAAGGGCGAAGGTGTTGCTCTGGGGTCATAAGGCCTGCTGACCTCCAGCGATTCCAGCTGCGGTACCTGCCTGAGCAGGCGTTGCAGCAAGCGCTCGTTCTGGGCCCAGCCTGCAAGGGCTTGAGAGGGTAAGTCGAGCAATCTCAGGGAGCGAACGCGCGAACCGAAAAAATCAGGCAGATTCATCGGAACGTCGGCCAGGGGGACGCGCGTTATCTGTAGCTCCGCCGAGTGCTGAGTATCTTCCAGAGCGGTGTCATACCAATGCTGCAATATTGCGTCGCCCAAGCCTTCATAGTCGAGTGCAGCCTGCTCTGTCGCTGGCGTGATGGCTTCGCTCCAGTCCGCCAGTCTGCTTTGCAGCTCATTGCGCTGTTCCAGCAACATTTGCAAATGTTCGAAAATCTGCAAGCGGGTGCGCCCGGGGCTGGCGAGTGCCAGGAGTACCTGATCCGTCGACCGTCCCGTACGCGCTGGCAGACCTATTGCTTCTACTGCGTCCTTCAACTGTTGGTGGGTTACGCCTTGCGCAGCTTCGCTTCCACCACTGAGTGGGTAACCCAGGCGGCCATCGGCCAGGCGCATGGGCGAACGGTAGCCAGGACGTACGGGTTGCATACCCAGCACCACCCTCAAGGCCGGGCGGGGCAGCAGGGGGCTTGCTTGTACCAGGCGCTGCAACGCCTGCTGATCGGTGGCACCCAGCTGTGCCATGGCTGCTGGCAGCGCCTCATGCAGCGCGGCAAAAAGGTTTGGGTAGGCAGTCACTACCGTGCTCAGCTGGCGCTCATCGTGGACGATATACCCAGCCCTGGCATGGGTGATGGTTGTGTACGGGCGCGCGTCCGGCGGGCCGATGGCATGCTCCTGGGCCGGCCAGGACATGCGTTGGAACACTTGCAGTTTTGTCTCGGCGGGCCAGCCGGGGAGGTGCTGGAGCGTATGCATGATCAGGCGGTCGCTGTCCCAGCTTGGCACACAGGACAGGTACAACCCTTCATACGCGCGGGCCAGGCGGATGTGTTGCTGGTAAATGCGGATCTCCTCGCCAAGGCGCAAGGGCACCTTGCCGGTGTCGAGCATGTGCAGTTCGTGGGTGCTGGCGCTGCGTGCCAGTTCATCGATGACCGCGGCCGGTAGGGCAGGGTACGCCCGCTGGAGGGCGGCGGCACCCGGCGCCGGGCTGACAGGAAGGCGGGCATAGGCCCTGGCAAACTCGGCTTGCCAGGTACTGGCATCGGGCAGTTGGCTGACCGTTTCGTCCAGCTTGAAGCGTTGCATCGTGTCTTCCAACAAGGCCGGTAGCCGCTGGTTTTCCGCCAATGCCCTGCGCAGCACGTCTTCGTGGGTGTCGCTGACGGCGACAATGCGCTGCAGCGTCGGGTCGTCGAAATGCGCATTCAAGTGACCGATGCGGCGCAACAGTGCCATTCCCGACCAGCTCAGTGGCTTGTCCGTAATCTGCACCCAGGCCCCGGCACCGTTGTGCCGTACGGGTGGCCGGTAGCGGCGAGGGTTTTCCGGGTGTTGCAGGCGGTACTCACCTGTCGCTGGCGCCTGCTCGACGAGGTACCGGTTGCCGTTCAGCACCAGCCAGCGTTTGCCCTGGTGGTGCAGCAGGCCGTGTTCGTCCGGCATCAGGTCGTCGGGTAGCACTTGGGGGTTGTGGTACGGCGTAAGGTCTGGCTTCCACAGGCGCCGTTGGCCATCCGGTGTCTCGATGTCGTCCAGCTCCTCAATGAAGGAGGGGGTTTCCACCGGAATCCGCTCTACCTCGGGCGCTTCGATTTCGGGCTCCTTCACCCCTGGCCCTGCCTCGGCACCGCCCGCTTCGCCGCTTCTGGCACCTTTCAGCACCTTGGCCGCTGCGCTAAGGGCGGCCATTACCGCCACGTTTTCAATCACATCGATCATGTACCCGTAAGCGGTATCGCGCTCATCGTTTTCCCACGCTTCGATGCCCTCATACACCTCATGGGCCAGTTGGACCACACACACGGCGAGCATCAGCTCACCCAGCCCAGGCACGAAGAACCCGGCGATGTTCAGCGCCGTCAGCACGCGGCCGGCGATCAGGTCCCGGTGCGCCTGGGCAGTACGCCGGTCGACGATTTCGGTCGGTATGGCGTGGTACAGCACATCCTTCTCGTGGCGTTGGGCTTTCTGGAACGCCATCACGCCCTGGAAGGCATGGGTGAAGGGCTGTGGGACCGGGCGCAGGGTGGCATGTGGGTCCGGGACCGGCTCATGCAAGCCGCGCGTGCTCCAGCCGAGCGGTGTGAGCCGTTCCTTTAGGCGGGCAAGTATCGGCGCTTTGTCGCGGTCGGCGAGGTGCTTGTCCAGGTAATGGAGGTTGGCGTGGAGCCTGTCGCGCAACGCGTCCTGCAAGGCTTCCCAGGTGGCGAACTCTTTTAGCGGTGTCGTGCTGTCCTCGGGGATGTACAGGGCCATGGCCGAGTGCCCTGCAGTTTGCAGGCTGATGAGCGCAACGCCAGTCAGCTCGGCCTCCCACAGGTTAAGCAGGCTGAACGTCACGGGCGAGCGGGCCTGTGGGGCTTGATCGAGCGGCGTGGCAAGGGCCGCGGTGTAAAGCGCCTCGCTGATGTCGCCTTTCAAACGGGCGAAATGCAGGGACTGCTTGTAGGCCGAGACTTCGGCCCGCCCCAGGGTCTCATAAACGGCCAGGGCAGCTTCATCGGCGCTGAGCAGTGCTGTGGCCGCAGGGTAATAGATGGCATGCACCAGCGCATGGTATTTACCGCCGATGTTCAGGGTACGGCACAGGTCGGCGAAGTCTTCGGCGCCTAGCCCTACCGCATTGGTGATCGGGACGGTGCCCATGAAGCGCCGGTGGTCGAGAATGACGGATTTCTTCAGCAGGGCATTGGGCGCATCCATGCCGTGCTCTGCACAGGCGGCCGGGTCGAAGTTCTGCAAGGCACTGTGCAGCAGCGAGCGGGTGGCCTGGTTGATCGCCTGGCGAGCGTCGCTTGCGTGGGCAGTGTCGATCAGGCGGGCATCGACCAGGTATGTGTTGCGAACATCAAGGTCCAGCCCGAATCGCTGCCTGATGGCGTCGGTCAAGGCTTGGGCAGCGTAGGTTTCCAGGTCGGGGAGTTGCTCGAACAGTTTCTGCACCTGGGCCTGGTGTTCACGGTGGCGGGCATGTTCCGCCTGCCATGCACGGGCAATTTCCGGGTGTTGCGCGATGGCTGTTGCCAGCCAGGCGGGTGCCTGCTGCCAGTTGCGCATCGCACGATGGGTTTCAGCAGGGGCTTGCC
This sequence comes from Pseudomonas monteilii NBRC 103158 = DSM 14164, assembly GCF_000730605.1. Lineage (GTDB taxonomy): Bacteria > Pseudomonadota > Gammaproteobacteria > Pseudomonadales > Pseudomonadaceae > Aquipseudomonas > Aquipseudomonas monteilii. The sequence continues at coordinate 53,366 of NZ_BBIS01000015.1, forward strand.
TGAGCCAGGCAGGGAGCCTGCGTTCGATGGTGGTGTAATGAATGCTGGGCGGTGCAGTGAGTGGTGTTGGCATGGACGGAGCCCTTGCAGGATAGGAGGCAAGGGACTATCGCTGGGCCGCTTGGCCGGCTGGGGGTAGATATATGTGTCCGCAAGGTTGGCCGTATCAGCGAGGACGGTGCTGAAAGTGCAATTCAGGTTTATGATGGCCCACGGCCGAATAATCCTCACACGGAGTGCGCAATGCAGACCCTGTACCCGCAGATCAAACCCTACGCCCGGCACGATCTGGCCGTGGAAGCGCCGCATGTGCTGTATGTCGACGAAAGCGGCTCGCCAGAAGGTCTGCCGGTGGTGTTCATCCACGGTGGCCCGGGCGCCGGTTGCGACGCCCAGAGCCGTTGCTACTTCGACCCCACGCTGTACCGCATCATCACCTTCGACCAGCGCGGCTGTGGCCGCTCCACGCCACACGCCAGCCTGGAGAACAACACCACCTGGCACCTGGTCGAGGACCTGGAGCGCATTCGTGAGCACCTGGGTATCGACAAGTGGGTGCTGTTCGGCGGTTCCTGGGGCTCCACCCTGGCCCTGGCCTATGCCCAGACCCACCCCGAGCGCGTGCATGGCTTGATCCTGCGCGGCATCTTCCTGTGCCGGCCGCAGGAGATCGAGTGGTTCTACCAGGAAGGCGCCAGCCGAATGTTCCCGGACTACTGGCAGGACTACATCGCGCCAATTCCGCCGGATGAGCGCGGCGACCTGGTCAAGGCCTTCCACAAGCGCCTGACCGGCAATGACCAGATTGCCCAGATGCACGCCGCCAAGGCCTGGTCCACCTGGGAAGGCCGCACTGCCACCCTGCGCCCCAACCCGCTGGTGGTCGATCGCTTCTCCGAGCCGCAACGTGCGCTGTCGATCGCCCGCATCGAATGCCACTACTTCATGAACAATGCGTTCCTCGAGCCGGACCAGCTGATCCGCGACCTGCCGAAAATCGCCCACCTACCGGCGGTTATCGTGCACGGCCGCTATGACGTGATCTGCCCGCTGGACAACGCCTGGGCACTGCACCAGGCCTGGCCGAACAGCGAGCTGAAAGTCATCCGCGACGCTGGCCACGCGGCTTCCGAGCCGGGTATTACCGATGCCTTGGTGCGTGCGGCCGACCAGATGGCCCGGCGCCTGCTCGACCTGCCTCTGGAAGAAGCATGAGGGGCCTGCTCCAGCGCGTGCGTGGTGCGCGGGTTGAAGTCGCGGGCGAGGTGGTCGGCGCCATCGACCAGGGTTTGCTGGTGCTGGTGGCCGTCGAGCCTGAAGATTCCCGTGAACAGGCCGATAAGCTGTTGCACAAGCTGTTGAACTACCGTGTGTTCAGCGACGAGCAGGGCAAGATGAACCTGTCGCTCAAGGATGTCGGTGGCGGTTTGTTGCTGGTGTCGCAGTTCACCTTGGCGGCGGACACCCGCAACGGCATGCGCCCGAGCTTCTCGACGGCAGCGCCACCGGCCCTCGGCGCCGAGTTGTTCGACTATCTTTTGCAGCAGGCAAACGCGCAGCACACCGACGTGGCCAGTGGCCGTTTCGGTGCGGATATGCAGGTGCACCTGGTCAATGATGGCCCTGTAACATTTATGTTACAAATGTGAGCTCAAAAAACCCTTTGTTTATAGGAAAACAAGGGGTTTTGTACGATAAATAGTTGTTCCAGCCTGATGCGTTGTCACGCGACCTGCTGGATAATCGCGCGCTGCATGGACCTGCGTTCGCAGGTTCGTTTCACTCTGACTCGAGCATTGTCTGGATCCGTTTGGGGAATCATTACGCCCTCACGGGGTCCGAACAGTGCTCGCCAACCCGGCATTTGTCGCTGGCCGTTGGTTTCATGATCTGTTTTCGGCGAGGGTTGCTCGTGATTGTTAGTCCCCAAAAAGCATCAAGAATCCCCGGAACCGGGCTGCGCAAGGCTTTGATGGCCAGTGTGGCACTGGTAGGCCTGATGAGCGCGGGCCAGCTGTGGGCATTCAATCTTGACGATGTTGCAGCCAAGGCAAAGGATCTGGCCGGCCAGAAGTACGAAGCACCCAAAAGCAACCTGCCGGCCGTATTCCGCGACATGAAGTTTGCGGACTATCAGAAAATTCATTTCCTGCAGGAAAAGGCCGAGTGGGCCAAGGACAAGACCCCGTTCAAGCTGTCGTTCTATCACCAGGGCATGCACTTCGATACCCCGGTGAAAATCAACGAGGTCACCGCCACCAAGGTCGAGGAAATCAAGTACGACCCGAGCCGCTTCGAGTTCGGTGACGTGCCACACGACCCGGAAACCACCAAAAACCTGGGTTACGCCGGTTTCCGCGTGCTGTACCCGATCAACAAGGCCGACAAGCAGGACGAGATCATGACCCTGCTTGGCGCCAGTTATTTCCGCGTGGTCGGCAAGGGCCACGTGTACGGCCTGTCGGCCCGTGGCCTGGCCATCGACACCGCGCTGCCATCGGGCGAGGAATTCCCGCGATTCACCGAGTTCTGGGTCGAAAAACCCAAGCCGGCCGACAAGCACCTGGTGATCTACGCCCTGCTGGATTCGCCACGCTCCACCGGTGCCTACAAGCTGACCCTGCGCCCGGGCAACGATACCGTGGTCGACGTACAGTCCCAGGTCTTCCTGCGTGACCAGGTCAGCCGCCTGGGTATTGCCCCGCTGACCAGCATGTACTTGTTCGGCCCTAATCAGCCGTCCAAGGTGCTCAACTACCGCCCGGCCCTGCACGACTCTGAAGGCCTGTCGATCCATGCCGGTAATGGCGAGTGGATCTGGCGCCCGCTGAACAACCCGAAACACCTGGCCGTGAGCAACTTCAGTGTCGAGAACCCGCGTGGTTTCGGCCTGATGCAGCGTCAGCGCGCCTTCAGCGACTACGAAGACCTCGACGACAACTACCAGAAACGCCCAAGCGCCTGGATCGAGCCGAAAGGTGACTGGGGTAAAGGTACCGTCGACCTGGTCGAAATCCCGACTGCCGACGAGACCAACGACAACATCGTTGCCTTCTGGAGCCCGGAAAAGCTGCCGGAGCCGGGCAAGCCGTTCGAGTACGCCTACCGCCTGCACTGGACCATCAACGAGGCGAAGTTCCAGGCGCCTGAGTTGGGCTCGGTCAAGCAGACCCTACGCTCCACCGGTGACGTGAAGCAGTCCAACCTGATTCGCCAGCCAGACGGCAGCGTGGCCTTCCTGGTCGACTTCGCCGGCCCGACCCTGGCCGCACTGCCGGAAGACACCGCCGTGCGCAGCCAGATCAGCGTGGGCGACAACGCCGAGGTGGTCGAGAACAATCTGCGCTATAACCCTGAGACCAAGGGCTGGCGCCTGACCCTGCGTTTGAAGGTCAAGGAAGCCAACAAATCGACCGAAATGCGTGCCGCGCTGGTGCGCGATGTGCCGGTCGAACCCGCCAAGCCTGCGCAGGACGCCAAGCAGGACAAGGCCGCAGCCAAGCATGCCAAGGCCGAGAAAGCCGTCAAGGCTGAGCAAACGGCCAAGGCCGAACAACCTGCCGCCGATGCGGCGCCCACCAACGGGGCCCCGGCCACCACCGAGAAGGTGTTGACCGAGACCTGGAGCTATCAGTTGCCTGCCGATGAGTAACTCAAGCGCAAGGCCAGTATCGCTTGGCGAGTACCTGGCCCACCTACCTCTGAGTGACGAGCAACGGGCGGAACTCGCCAATTGCACGTCTTTCAGTGAGCTGCACCAACGTTTGGCGGCCAAACCGGCCGCCGACGCTGCCGAGGCCGTGCAGGCCTCGGTGGGCCCGCGCCTGACCGTGGGCAGCGCCGCCGAGCTGGAGGACGCCGAAATGCTCGGCGTCGACGGCAGCGGTCGCCTGTGTCTGAAAATCGCCCCGCCGATCAAGCGCACCAAAGTGGTGCCAGAGCCTTGGCGCACCAACGTGCTGATCCGCATATGGCGGCGCATGACCGGCCGCACCAATGCGCCGCAGCCACCCAAGCGCGAGCTGCCGCCGGCGCGTTGGCGCACGGTCGGCTCGATCCGCCGCTACATCCTGCTGGCCCTGATGATCGGCCAGACCATCGTCGCCGGCTGGTACATGAAGGGCATCCTGCCGTACCAGGGCTGGTCGTTCGTCGACCTCGACGAAATCCTCAACCAGTCGCTGTGGGATACGGTGGTGCAGGTTTGGCCGTATGCCTTGCAAACCTCCATCCTGATCCTCTTCGGCATCCTGTTCTGCTGGGTGTCGGCGGGCTTCTGGACTGCGCTGATGGGCTTCCTTGAGCTGCTCACCGGGCGTGACAAGTACAAGATTTCGGGCAGCAGCGCCGGCAACGAGCCGATTGCCCCCGAGGCGCGTACCGCGCTGGTGATGCCGATCTGCAACGAAGACGTGCCGCGCGTGTTCGCCGGCCTGCGTGCAACGTTCGAGTCGGTGGCTGCCAGCGGCAACCTCGACCGTTTCGACTTCTTCGTGCTCAGCGACACCAACGACACCGACATCGCCGTGGCCGAGCAACAGGCCTGGCTGGACGTGTGCCGCGAAACCAAAGGCTTTGGCCGCATCTTCTACCGCCGCCGTCGGCGCCGGGTGAAGCGCAAGAGCGGCAACCTCGACGACTTCTGCCGTCGCTGGGGTGGCGAATACAAGTATATGGTCGTGCTCGACGCCGACAGCGTCATGAGCGGCGAATGCCTGAGCAGCCTGGTGCGCCTGATGGAGGCCAACCCGGACGCCGGCATCATCCAGACCGGGCCGAAAGCCTCGGGCATGGATACTCTGTATGCGCGCATGCAGCAGTTCGCCACCCGCGTATACGGCCCGCTGTTCACCGCCGGTCTGCACTTCTGGCAGCTGGGCGAGTCGCACTACTGGGGCCATAACGCGATCATCCGCATGAAGCCGTTCATCGAGCACTGCGCCCTGGCGCCGTTGCCGGGCAAGGGCGCGTTCGCCGGTGCAATCCTTTCTCACGACTTCGTCGAAGCCGCGCTGATGCGCCGTGCCGGCTGGGGCGTGTGGATCGCCTACGACCTCCCGGGCAGCTATGAAGAGCTGCCGCCAAACCTGCTGGACGAGCTCAAGCGCGACCGCCGCTGGTGCCACGGCAACTTGATGAACTTCCGCCTGTTCCTGGTCAAGGGCATGCACCCGGTGCACCGTGCGGTGTTCCTCACCGGGGTGATGTCGTACCTGTCGGCGCCGCTGTGGTTCCTGTTCCTGGTGTTGTCGACCGCGCTGCTGGCGACCAACACCCTGATGGAGCCTCAGTACTTCATCGAGCCGTATCAGCTGTACCCGCTGTGGCCGCAGTGGCACCCGGAGAAGGCCGTGGCGCTGTTCTCCACCACCATCGTGCTGCTGTTCCTGCCCAAGCTGCTCAGTGTCATCCTGATCTGGGCCAAAGGTGCCGTCGAGTTCGGCGGGCGGCTCAAGGTCACCTTGTCGATGCTGATGGAGATGCTGTTCTCCATGCTGCTGGCACCGGTACGCATGATCTTCCACACCCGCTTCGTGCTGGCCGCGTTCCTCGGCTGGGCCGCGACCTGGAATTCGCCGCAGCGTGACGACGACTCCACCCCGTGGGGCGAGGCTGTGCGCCGCCATGGTCCGCAAACCCTGCTGGGTATCGCCTGGGCTGGGCTGGTGGCGTGGTTGAACCCGAGCTTCCTGTGGTGGCTGGCGCCTATCGTTGGCTCACTGGTGCTGTCGATTCCGGTTTCGGTGATTTCCAGCCGTACCCGCCTGGGCCTGGCAGCCAAAGACGAGAAGCTGTTCCTCATTCCCGAGGAATACGCTACCCCGCAAGAGTTGCTGGCCACCGACCGTTACACCCACGAGAACCGCTGGCATGCCCTGCACGACGGCTTCGTGCGTGCTGTGGTCGACCCTCGGCAGAACGCCCTGGCGTGCGCCATGGCCACTGCCCGTCATGGCCAGGCGGCGCCGATCGAAGCGCTGCGTGCCGAGCGCGTGGCCAAGGCGATGGAAGTCGGGCCGAAAGGGCTGGACCTCAATACCCGCCTGGCCCTGCTCAGCGACCCGGTGGCGCTCACCCGCCTGCACGAGCAGGTGTGGGCCGAGCACAATACGGCGTGGATCGATGTGTGGCGTGCGTCGATCAAGAACGACCCGCATTCGCCGCTGTTGCCGCTGCACCCGGAGAATGAAGGCCAACCGGCACTCGTCGGCGCCTGATCGATTGCAATCGCGAGCTACGCTCGCTTCTACGATGAACACCCGTAGGAGCGAGCGTAGCTCGCGATGCGCCGCGCAAGCGGCGCTCGATTCTTCGGCCACAATCCGATTTTGGCCAACAAAGTCCCCCCCGGCTCTAGGTCCCCGAGCCGCCATGCGTTAGCATCCCATTCCGATACGACGCCTCGGCCAGTACGGCCGTGCCAATACAATAAGATTCGCTACTTTTCTTGCTAGGGGACTTGGTGATGATCAAGAAATACCTTTCGCGACTGCTGGTCGGTGTTACCGCCCTGGTCGCCGTGACAGCGGCCCAGGCCGGCGCCATCGATGATGCAGTCAAGCGCGGCACCCTGCGGGTGGGCATGGACCCGACCTACATGCCGTTCCAGATGACCAACAAGCGTGGCGAAATCATCGGCTTCGAAGTCGATATCCTCAAAGCCATGGCCAAGTCCATGGGCGTCAAGTTCGAGGCCGTATCCACCGCCTACGACGGCATCATCCCGGCCCTGCTGACCGACAAGTTCGACATGATCGGCAGCGGCATGACCCTGACCCAGGAACGCAACCTGCGTCTGAACTTCAGCGAACCCTTCATCGTGGTTGGTCAGACCCTGCTGATCCGCAAGGAACTGGCTGGGGAGATCAAGTCGTACAAGGACCTGAACAACGAGAAGTACCGCCTTACCTCCAAGCTCGGCACCACCGGCGAGATGGTTTCCAAGAAGCTGATCGGCAAAGCCAAGTACCACGGCTACGACAACGAGCAGGAAGCGGTGATGGACGTCGTCAACGGCAAGGCTGACGCCTTTGTCTATGATGCGCCGTATAACGTGGTGGCCGTAGAAAAAGCCGGCGCTGGCAAGCTGCTGTTCCTCGAAGAACCCTTCACCTACGAGCCGCTGGCCTTCGGCCTGAAGAAAGGCGACTACGACAGCATCAACTTCATCAACAACTTCCTGCACCAGATCAAGCATGACGGGACCTACGATCGTATTCACGACAAGTGGTTCAAGAACAAGGACTGGCTGAAGGAAATGGAATAAGGCCCAGGCCACAAGCCCGGCTTTATGACCCCGACGCGCAGGCAAACCCTGCGCGTTCGCATTTACGGAAGTACCCCACGTGATCAAACACAAGAAAGCCCAGTGGCCCTGGCATGGGCTGACGGCCCTGGTTTTGGTGGGCCTGGCGTTCAGCCTATATATGGCCACCTCGATGATTTCCTACGAGTGGCGCTGGAACCGCGTACCGCAGTACTTCGCCTACAAGGCCGAGGAAACGCAGCGCGCAGCCAATTACGGCACCGTGCAGGACATCGTCATCTCCGGCGATAACGCGCGCGTCACGCTGAAGGATGACAGCGGCGCGGAACAAGTACTCGATGTCGCCAAGGATAGCCTGCAACTGAGCCGTGGCGACGATGTTGCCGAAGGCGACGCGATAGGCGTAACCCGCCAGTGGGCAGCGGGCCCGCTGGCTTGGGGCCTGTGGACCACCTTGTGGATTTCGGTGGTGTCCGGGGCACTTGGGCTGGTGATCGGCCTGTTCGCCGGCCTGTGCCGGTTGTCGAACAACCCGACCCTGCGCGACCTGTCGACCGTGTATGTCGAACTGGTGCGCGGCACGCCGCTGCTGGTACAGATCTTCATCTTCTACTTCTTCATCGGCACCGTGCTCAACCTCTCCCGCGAGTTTGCCGGGGTGGCAGCGCTGGCGCTGTTCACTGGCGCCTATGTGGCCGAAATCGTCCGTGCCGGTGTGCAGTCCATTGCCAAGGGCCAGAACGAAGCGGCCCGCTCGCTGGGCCTGAACGCCGGCCAGTCGATGCGGCATGTCATCTTGCCGCAGGCGTTCAAACGCGTGCTGCCGCCGCTGGCCGGCCAGTTCATCAGCCTGGTCAAAGACACCTCGCTGGTGTCGGTAATTGCCATTACCGAACTGACCAAGAGCGGACGTGAGGCCATCACCACCTCGTTCTCGACGTTTGAGATCTGGTTCTGCGTGGCAGGCCTGTACCTGCTGATCAACCTGCCGCTGTCGCACATTGCCAGCCGGCTCGAGCGGAGGCTTGCGCAAAGTGATTGAAGTCCGTGACCTGCTGAAAGTCTTCGACACCCGTGGCCAGGTGGTACGGGCTGTGGATAACGTCACCACCCAGGTCGCCAAGGGCGAAGTGGTGGTGGTGCTCGGCCCATCGGGCTCGGGCAAGTCGACCTTCCTGCGCTGCCTGAATGGCCTGGAGCATTTCGACGAAGGCCATGTGGCCATCGACGGCCTGCAACTGGCCGACCCCAAGACCGACATCAACGCCTACCGTCGCGAAGTGGGCATGGTGTTCCAGCACTTCAACCTGTTCCCGCACATGACCGTGTTGGAAAACCTGTGCCTGGCGCAGAAGGTTGTGCGCAAGCGCAACAAGGCCGAGCGTGAAGCCAAGGCCCGTGCGCTGCTGGAAAAAGTGGGTATTGCGCAGAAGGCCAACGAATTCCCGTCGCGCCTGTCCGGTGGCCAGCAGCAGCGGGTAGCGATTGCCCGCGCCTTGGCGATGGACCCGAAAGTGATGCTGTTCGACGAGCCCACCTCGGCGCTCGACCCGGAAATGGTCGGCGAAGTGCTGGACGTAATGAAGACCCTGGCCCAAGAAGGCATGACCATGGTCTGCGTCACCCACGAAATGGGCTTCGCCCGCGAAGTGGCGGACCGGGTGCTGTTCTTCGACCATGGCAAGCTGCTGGAAGACTCGGCCCCGGCCGCCTTCTTTGCTGCGCCGAAAGACCCGCGTGCGCAGGCGTTCCTGCGCCAGGTATTGTGAAACTTAGTGAGCGGTAGAGTGTAGCCAACCCCGAAACTCGCTTCCTGCGGGTTGGCTATCTTGCTTACTCGTTGTTTGCAATGCAGCGGCTAAATGAATAATTGTGCACTCTGTGGCTTAAGTGATTTTTCTAATTGCTTTTGAAGCTACATGAGGATATTTATTTGTTAAATAGTCTAGGCGGTTGCGGGCTGCCTGGATTGCTATTTTATTCTGTTCAAGCTTCCACTTTGCATTCGAAACTTGAGACGTTGTTTGCTCTAGTTTTAAACGCGTGACCGTCAGCTCTTCAAGAGTGGACTCCAGCTTTCTTAATTTGGACGTATTATCGGCGTAGCCTGCGTACAAATAATTTGCCTTTAAGCCGTGTTTGCTGTGCTCGTAGGTGACTGTGCCGTCCATTTTGCTCATGGAGTCCATGAGTATTAACATTTCATCGCGTGTTGTATTAATATTGGTATTAACCGTTTCAATTTCCCTGGCTCTTTGAACATCTTTTCGTTTTTCGTTGCTGATGTTGAATTCTAAGTTTTCAGTGCTGTCTATGTGATATTTCAAGTTTTCTGAAGCCTTGACTAGCGCTTTTCCAGCTTTCCAATCCTTGTAGCGAGCTATAAGTCCACGGAAATTTCCTGAAGGATCATTATAGTTAATCGGGTCACCCGCAGTGTAAACGTATGCATTAAGGTTGCCGGCCACGAATATGCTGGCACGATCGGCTGAGATAAATCGCCTAAGATGGGGGCTGTACCCACGCTCGCCGCGGCCTAACAAGTACACGCCGAAAGCTTCAGGGTGCTCACCATTGAAGCCTAGTTCTATCGGTAACGATCCAATGGGGGTATTTCCATAAGCACAATACGTCACGCTGTTGATGGCTGAACTATTGCGTGAAGCCAGCACGGAGTTTGCTCTGTCGATAGCAATGAGATGGGGTTCGGCAGAAGGTGAGCTCCCTAGCTGGCACACCGGAGTGCTGGCCGCGTTAAGCATTCGTACTAAGCTACCAGGCACACCAATAACTGCGAGCCGATCATGCTCATAAAAGCGTAGCTGACGATTACCCATGAGATAACTTCCTATTGGAACTTGACCCCAAGGATGATGGCCGCAAGGTAGCCCCCGCAACTGGCAAAAATGCTAGGCTGACGTGAGGGTCGAGGGGCTGCAAAGCAGCCCCGTCCATCTCAAATGCTGAACCGCCCCACCATCCCCCGCAACTGCTGCCCCAACTGTTCCAACTCCCCACTCGAAGCCGCCGTCTGCTCACTGGCGGCACTGGTCTGATCTGATGCATCCCGCACACTGATGACGCTTCGGTTGATCTGCTCGGCCACCACGCTCTGTTCCTCGCTGGCCGTGGCGATCTGCTGGTTCATGCCCTGAATGCTCGACACCGTGTCGGTGATCTGGCTCAGTGCATCCCCGGCGCGGCGGCTCAGTTCCACGCTCTGCTCGGTCAGGTTCTTGCTGCTGTCCAGCAAGCGGGTCACTTCGTCGGTGCCGTTGTGCAGGCTGTCGATCAGCTGGCCAATCTCCTCGGTCGCTGTCGAGGTGCGTTGGGCCAGGCCGCGTACCTCGTCGGCCACCACGGCAAAGCCACGCCCGGCTTCACCGGCCCGTGCCGCTTCGATCGCCGCGTTCAGGGCCAGCAGGTTGGTCTGTTCGGACACCGACTTGATCACATCGAGGATGCTGCCAATCCGCTGGCTTTCGCCCGCCAGGTGCTGCATGGCCGTCAGGCAATGGTCCATTTGCATGGCCAGTTGCTCAATACGGCCGATGGCTTCGGCTACCACCTGGTCGCCCAGTTGCGCCTGCTGGTCGGCGTTGGTCGCGGCGAGCGAGGCCTGCTCGGCGTTCTGTGCCACTTCCTGCACGGTGGCACTCATCTGGTTCATGGCAGTGGCTACCTGGTCGGTTTCCTCACGCTGCTGGTTGATGCGCAGCTTGGTGTCCTCGCTGCTGGTCGCCAGCTGTGTGGCGGCCTGTGACAGCTGGCCGACACCTTGGTCGATGCCCCCGATCAGCTCGCGCAGGCTCAAGGTCATTTCGCGCATGCTGGTTTGCAGCTGGCCCATTTCGTCGCGGCGTTGCACGGTGTCAACCTGGCTCAGGTCACCCTTGGCGATGCGCGCGGCCACGGCCAGTGTCTGACGTAGTGGCTGGGTGATCTGCAGGGTAATCAGCCAGGCGGCTATCACCCCAAGCACCATGGCCAGCAATGCCACGCTGGTCAGCAGCGAGCGGGCAGCCAGGGCTTCGCTGTCCCGTTGTTCAACTTTGCGCCCGGCCAGTTCGACACTCGCCACGCCCAGCTCGTCGCTCATTTTTTCCATGTTGCCCTGCAGCTGCTCGGCGCGCACCGCTGCGCGGCGGTACTGATCCAGGCTGGCCCGGTACTTGGCCAACTCGACGCCGGGCTGCTCGGTCAGTGATCGTGGCAAGCTCAGCGGGGCCAAGGCCTTTAGCAGTTGCTCAAGGCTCTTGTCGGCGGCGTCCAGTGCATCGTCGCCGACCTTGGCGAACGCCTCGACGGGCGAGAAGGTGTAGGCCGGTACAAGGCTTTGCTGGTTGGCGCCTTCGACATAGTGACTGAGGCTTTCCATCAGGCCCAGCGCGCTGCCTTGTTGACTCTCAGACATTGTCAGCAAGGCCTGGGTCTGCAAGTCGTCGATGACATCGTCCAGTTTGAGCGCTTGCGCTTGCATGGCCTGGCGCAGTGTCGTGCGGCTGGCGACGGTGCTTTGCAGCTCGGTGAAGTCTTCGCGCAGCTGTTGCAGCAATTGCAGTTTTTGTGTGAGCAACTGACGGGATTCGTCAACGTTGCTGCGTTGCTGCAACGTGCTCAGCATGCGCTCCAGTTGCTCGATGGCCTGCTGGATACGTGCCTTGCTGGTGTCGTCGCTGAGTACGCGGTAGTTGATGCGCTCGGCACGCAGGTCTTTGACCAGATCGTTGATCTGGCCAATTTCACTGAGCTGTTGCGAGCGGTTGATGGCGCCATCAAGTGCACGCCAGCCGCTGATGGTGGTGGCCAGGGTGAGCAGCAGGACCACGGCGAAGCCGAGGGCCAGCTTGGCGGCGACATTGAGGTTGCCGAGCTTGCGGTTGAGGTAGCCGAGCATGGGAAGTCTCCGTGCGATTGGGGGAGGGCATGCAGGCGTATTGCCGGCATTACACCTCTGCCAATCGGCTGCGGAGCTGTAGGACTTGACCTGATAATCAGGTAGGAAATTTCGCCGCGGTATGTAGGAAGGCTCTTCCGGTCCTCGGTTTAGAGCCTGAACCGCCCCACCAACCCCTGCAGGTGGGTGCCCAGCCGCGCCAGCTCCACGCTGGAGCTGGCCGTCTCTTCACTGGCTGCTGAGGTCTGGTCGGAAATGTCCCGCACATTCATCACGCTGCGGTTGATCTCTTCGGCCACGGCCGTCTGTTCTTCTGCAGCCGTGGCAATCTGCTGGTTCATCGCCTGGATCGACGACACGGTACGGGTGATGGTTTCCAGCGAACTGCCGGCGCGGCGGGTCAGCTCGACGCTGCTGTCGGTCAGCTGGCGGCTGTTGTCCATCACAGTGGCCACCCGTTGGGTGCCACTTTGCAGGCCGGCAATCAGTTCTTCGATCTCTTCGGTCGACTGCTGTGTGCGCTGGGCCAGGCTGCGCACTTCGTCGGCCACCACGGCAAAGCCACGCCCGGCCTCGCCGGCACGGGCGGCTTCGATTGCCGCGTTCAGGGCCAACAGGTTGGTTTGCTGGGCCACCGACTTGATTACGTCGAGCACACTGCCGATCTTGTCACTCTCGGCCTTGAGCTGGTTCATCGCTTCGCTGGAGTTGACCACTTCGCCCGCTAGGCGCTCGATCTGCGCCACGGCCTCGCCCACCACCCGGTCACCTTCGCGGGCTTGCTGGTCGGCCATCAGGGCGGCTTCCGAGGCCTGCTCGGCGTTGCGCGCCACTTCATGCACAGTGGCGGTCATCTGGTTCATGGCGGTCGCCACTTGATCCGTCTCGACTTTCTGGTTGTTGACCCCGGCGCTGGTTTGCTCGGTGACGGCAGAGAGCTGTTCGGCGGCGCTGGCGATCTGCGTTACGCCGTCGCCAATGCCGCCGATCAACTCGCGCAGGCCTTGGGTCATGCGCTGCATGCTGGCCTGCAACTGGCCCAGTTCGTCGCGGCGCTGCACGGGCAGGCTCTGGGTCAGGTCGCCATTGGCCACACGTTCGGCGGCGCGCAGGGTCTGGCGCAGCGGGATGATGATCTGCCGGGTAATGGCCCAGGCGGCCACCAGGCCGAAGGCGAGGGCCAGCACGGTGGCAAGCGCGAGCAGGGTTTTGGCCTGGGCTGCAGCGGCGTCGCGCACCTCGGTTTGAGACGTGGACATCGCCTGGCTGGTCTGCAGCAGTACCGTGCCTTGTTCGGCCATGCGTTGCAGGGCTTGCTCGCTGGCGGTCTGGGCGTTGCCGAACTGGATGACTGCATCGCGGTAGCCAGCCATGGCTGTGGCGGCATCGTCCAGGCTGGCGGCATGTTCGGCAGGCACCTTGGACGGCAGCGCACGCAGCTCGACCAGTGCCTGGTCGATGGCCTTCAACGCCGTTTGCTGGAAGTCGGCGTTGCCGCTGTAGGTGTAGCCGCGCACCTGAAAACGTGCCTGCTGCAGCAGGGCGCTCACATCCACCGCATGCTGGTACTGGTTGATATCGCCACCTTGCTGCAGCCCTCGCTGCACGCGGCCGATCAGTTCCGCTGCCTTGTCGGCGCTGTCGCCGAGCACGTCACGGCTGGCTTCGCGGCGCTGGCCGGCCTGCTTCAGCTCGTTGAATGCCTGCTGGTAGGTGCGCACGGCTTCGCGCTGCTGCTCCAGGCGTTGGCGATCGGCGGGGTGCTCGATCAGCCCGAGCATCAGCTGTACCTGGCGGTCGAGGTTGGCCAAGGCCTTTTCAAGCTCGGCCACTGAGGCATCGTCACGCCGGCGCTCGTAGTGCTGGCGAGCAATGCGCAGTTCCTGGGTGTACTGCTGGATGACCGAGATGTTCCCCAGCTTGTCGCCACGGTCGATGATGCTGTCCATGCCGTGCCAGCCGGTCAGGGTAATAGCCAGGGTCAACAGCAGCACCAGGCCGAAGCCCAGCCCTAGTTTGCGATTGACGCTCACATTGCCCAGCGATTGGGCTAACCATTGATACATGTACGACTCCCTGGCGACTTGGCAGTACAAATAGTTGTTGTATTGCCAAGGCATCGGCCTGGGAGAGGGAAACTTGATGGGCTAAAAAACGGCGTTTGCGTCAGAAAATACGCGAAAGCAGCGCTGTTACCGCAGTCTCGACCCGCAAGATGCGCTCACCCAGCTGCACCGGCGCCAGCCCGGCCTTGCCCAGCAGGTCGACCTCGTAGGGGATCCAGCCGCCTTCGGGGCCGATGGCCAGGGTAACGGCTTGCTCCACGGCACGGGGGCAGGCGGGGTAGGGGCCAGGGTGGCCGACCAGGCCCAGGGTGCCAGCCGCGATGGCGGGCAGGCGGTCTTCGACGAAGGGCTTGAAGCGCTTTTCGATGATGACTTCGGGTAGCACGGTGTCGCGCGCCTGCTCCAGGCCAAGGATCAGGTTTTCGCGAATGCTTTCTGGCTGCAGGAAGGGCGTTTGCCAGAAGCTTTTCTCGACCTTGTAGCTGTTCACCAGGATCAGGCGTGGCACGCCCAGGGTGGCCACGGTCTGGAACAGCCGACGTAGCATTTTCGGCCGCGGCACCGCCAGCACCAGGGTCAGCGGCAGCTTGGCCGGCGGGGGCTGGTCAAACGCAACTTCCAGCTCGGCTTCGTGCTTTTCCAGGCGCAGCACCGTGGCCTTGCCCATCAGGCCGTTGATACGGCCCACGCGCAGGTTGTCGCCCACCGCCACGCGGTGGATGTCCTGCATGTGGGTGAAGCGCCGGTCAGCGAGAACGACGCGGTCGGCCGAAACGAAGTCGGCCTCTTCAAGAAGCAACAGGTTCACGGTTGGGTCGCAGGCGGCTGGTCGTTATGGTCGTCGGCAGTTTCGTCATGGGCGCTGCGTTTGCGGATCATGCTGCCGCACAGCACACCCACCTCGAACAGCAGCCACATGGGCACGGCCAGCAGGGTCTGGGAGAAGATATCCGGCGGGGTGAGCACCATGCCGACCACGAAGCAGCCGATGATCACGTAGGGGCGGATCTTCTTCAGGTACTTCACGTCGACCACGCCGATCCACACCAGCAGCACCACCGCTACCGGGATTTCGAAGGCCACGCCAAAGGCGAAGAACAGCGTCATCACGAAGTCGAGGTAGCTGGCGATGTCGGTCATCATCGACACACCTTCCGGCGTGGCGCTGGCGAAGAAGCCGAAGATCAGCGGGAACACCAGGAAATAGGCGAACGCCATGCCGGCGTAGAACAGAAAGATGCTCGACACCAGCAACGGAATGGCGATGCGCTTTTCATGGCGGTACAGCCCGGGTGCGATAAAGCCCCAGATCTGCTGCAGGATGAACGGAATCGCCAGGAACAGCGACACGATCATGGTCAGCTTGAACGGCGTGAGGAACGGCGAGGCCACATCGGTGGCGATCATCGTCGCATTGGCCGGCAAGTGCTCGCGCAGCGGCGCCGAGACCAGTGTGTAGATCTGCTGGGCGAAGGAGAACAGCCCGGCAAAGATCAGGAAAATGACGGCAACGCACCGCAGCAGGCGGGTGCGCAGTTCGGTCAGGTGCGAAACCAGCGGCATCGGCTGGTCGTGTTCCGGGATCTCGCTCATGGGGCTCGCGGCGGTTGAGGCGGTTCAGAAGGCGTGGCCGGGGCGGCAGGCGGCTCGACCGGCCTGGCTTCCAGCCCGGCAGGTGGCTGCACGCTGGCCGTGGTCACCGGCGGCTGTGCAGGTGGCGTCAGCGGGTTGAGGATGCGCTTGGCTTCCTCTTCCATCTGCAGGATGTGCTCGTTGTGCAGCTGGCGGCGGATGTCGTCGGCGCCGATTTCGCGCTCCACTTCCATCTTGATGCTGTTGAAGCTGCGCTTGAGCCGGCCGATCCAGAGGCCTGCCGTGCGCGCGGCACCCGGCAGGCGCTCGGGGCCGAGCACCAGCAGAGCGACCAGGCCGACGAGCAGCAGCTCGCTGAAACTGATGCCGAACATGGGTCAGTCTTTCCGCTGTGGCTCTTGGACCGGCTGGGCCTGGCCTTCGATGGTGTGGCCTTGCTGCGGCTGCGCGGTGCTCTGCTGGTGAGGCGCCTGCACTGGTGGCACCGGTTGGGCTGGCGGCGGGGTTTGCTCGGCCGGCTTGTTCTCTTCGTCGTTCATGGCTTTGCGGAAGCCCTTGATCGACTCGCCCAGGTCGCTGCCGAAGTTTTTCAGCTTTTTGGTGCCGAACACCAGGACCACGACGACCAGCAGGACGATCCAGTGTTTCCAGTCAAAAATACCCATGGTGCTCTCCTAGAATGCGTTGTGCTCAAGCCGAAGGCTGTCGCGCGGCCTTTTCATCGTGCCCGGACAGCCCGAAACGGCGCTCCAGCTCATCGAGCACGGCTTGAGGATGCTGTCCCAGCGCGCTGAGCATCACCAGGCTATGAAACCACAGGTCGGCGGTTTCGTAGATGACATCGCTGTAATCCTTGCTCACGGCAGCATCTTTGGCTGCAATGATGGTCTCGACCGACTCTTCGCCGAGCTTTTCGAGGATCTTGTTCAGGCCCTTGTGGTACAGGCTGGCCACGTAGGAGCTGTCAGGCGCCGCTTGCTTGCGTTCTTCAAGCACTTCGGCCAGGCGGTTGAGGGTGTCGCTCATGTCAGTGTCCTGCGCTGTAGATGGCATCCGGGTCCTTCAGGACCGGGTCGACGATTTTCCACTGGCCGTCTTCGTACACACGGTAGAAGCAGCTTTCACGGCCGGTATGGCAGGCGATATGACCCAGTTGCTCGACCATCAGGATGATCACGTCGGCGTCGCAGTCCAGGCGCAGCTCATGCAGCTTTTGCACATGCCCGGATTCCTCACCCTTGCGCCACAGCTTGCCACGCGAACGCGACCAGTAGATGGCGCGTTGCTCGGCGGCGGTAAGTGCCAGCGATTCGCGGTTCATCCAGGCCATCATCAGCACGCGTCCGGTCTTGTGGTCCTGGGCGATTGCCGGTACCAGGCCATCGCTGTTCCACTTGATCTCGTCCAGCCAGTCTTTCATCGTCGACTCCAAAACGGGCCCGCTCCTGTACCGGGCCCTTTGCGCTAGTGTGCCAGCCACGGGCGCGGCTGGCTATTGGCGTACAATCAGGTAAAGGCCTGCGGCCAGCATCAGCCAGGCCGGCCACGCAGCCGGGGCGGCCAGGCTGGCAGCTTCGGCGGCGCCAGCGGCCAGTACCGCACCACCACCGAGCAGGCCAGCGCCCAGCAGGCGCAGTGCCCAGCGGTCGCCCTGGCGGCGCCGTTCCGGCAGTTGCGGGTCGTGCAGGTGCGGCTGTGACAGGCGTTCTAGCAGGTCGCGGGCCATGTCGGCCAGGTGTGGCAGTTGCTCGACCTGGCTGTGGATGTTGCCGAACATCGCCTTGGGGCTGTAGCGGTCGCGCATCCAGCGTTCCAGATACGGCTTGGCGGTGCTCCACAGGTCCAGGTCGGGGTACAGCTGACGGCCCAGGCCTTCGATGTTGAGCAGGGTCTTTTGCAGCAGCACCAACTGCGGCTGCACTTCCATGTTGAAGCGCCGCGCGGTCTGGAACAGGCGCATCAGCACCTGACCGAAGGAAATATCCTTTAACGGTTTTTCGAAGATCGGCTCGCACACGGTGCGGATCGCCGCTTCGAACTCGTTGACCTTGGTGTGGGCCGGTACCCAGCCCGAGTCGATGTGCAGCTGGGCGACACGGCGATAGTCACGTTTGAAGAAGGCAATCAGGTTGCGCGCCAGGTAGTCCTGGTCCTCGGCGGTGAGGCTGCCGACAATGCCGCAGTCGATAGCGATGTACTGCGGGCTCCACGGCTTGACCGTGCTGACGAAGATGTTGCCGGGATGCATGTCGGCATGGAAGAAGCTGTCGCGGAACACCTGGGTGAAGAACACTTCCACCCCACGCTCGGCCAGCAGCTTCATGTCGGTGCGCTGGTCGGCCAGGGTGGCCATGTCGGTCACCGGCACGCCGTAGATGCGCTCCATCACCAGCACCTTGGGGCGGCACAGGTCCCAGTACACCTGGGGCACGTACATCAGATCGGAGCCTTCGAAGTTGCGCCGCAGCTGGCTGGCGTTGGCCGCTTCGCGCAGCAGGTCGAGCTCGTCGTAAATGGTTTTTTCGTAGTCGCCAACGATTTCCACCGGGTGCAGGCGGCGGGCATCGGCAGAGGCGCGTTCGGCGGCCTTGGCGATCAGGAACAGCCAGGCCAGGTCCTGGGCGATGACCGGCTTCAGGCCCGGGCGCACGACCTTGACCACCACTTCTTCGCCGGTCTTGAGACGTGCGGCATGTACCTGGGCCACCGAGGCCGAGGCCAGTGGCTCCACGTCGAAGCGGCTGAACAGCTGAGCCACCGGGGCGCCCAGCTGTGCCTCGATCAAGGCCACGGCCTGCTTGGGGTCGAACGGCGGCACACGGTCCTGCAACAGCATCAGCTCATCGGCGATGTCGTTGGGCAGCAGGTCGCGTCGGGTGGACAGCAACTGGCCGAACTTGATGAAGATCGGCCCCAGGTCCTGCAGTGCCAGGCGCAGGCGCGCGCCACGGCTCAGCTCGGACGGCTTGCGTGGCAGCCAGCGCCACGGCATCAGCAGGCGCAGGCTCATCAGCCACCAGGGCAGCGGCAGGTCGAACAGCAGGTCATCGAGACGGTAGCGGATCACCACACGCTGGATGCGAAAAAGACGGCGGACGGCGAGCAGCTTCATGCGTTATCGCTGGTATCAAGGGATCGGGAGAGGCGCTTGAGGCGCGCCTCGAGGCGTTCTGTGTCGAGCTTCAGGGCATCGAGTTCGCTGAAGGCGGCTTCGGCTTCGCGTTTGCCCACCAGGGTGCGGGACTCTTCGGCCAGGTACTCGGACAGGTTCTGGCTGAAGCGCGCCAGGCCCTGGCGGGTCCAGCGTGCACGCAGGCGGATATGGCCGGCCAGCATGGCCGTGGCGACCGGGCCAAGCCAGCGTTGCAGCTCGTGCTCCCAGTCCAGCTCAAGGTCTTGCAGCACGCCGAACAGGTCTAGCAGTACGGCGCTGTCGCCATGCAGCTCCACCTGCGGGCTGTGCAGCACGGCGGTCTTGTCTTTGGCCAGGGCCAGTTGCGCCAGGCTGCCAGCCGGGGCGCGCAGGCTGCAGTCGACCTCGCCCTGCCAATGGGCGGCGAGCATCAGGCCCTCTTCATCGGGCAGGATGAACACCTGCAGGGCCGGTTGGCGGCAGTCGATTTCGATGACCTTGCCTTCCAGCGCGGCCAGGCGCGGCAGGGCCGTGCTGTCCATGCGCAGGATGCGGTTCAGGCCATGTTCGACGCTGGCGAGCAGCCCGGCCAGCAGCATCAGGGTTTGATCCCCCGGTGTACGGCAACGATGCCGCTGGTCATGTTGTGGTAGGTGACGCGGTCGAAACCGGCCTCGACCATCATGCTCTTCAGGGTTTCCTGGTCCGGATGCATGCGGATCGATTCGGCCAGGTAACGGTAGCTTTCCGAGTCGTTGGTGATCAGCTTGCCGGCCAGCGGCATGAAGGCGAACGAGTAAGCGTCGTAGGCCTTGGACATCAGCTTGTTGGTCGGTTTGGAGAACTCCAGGATCAACAGGCGGCCGCCGGGCTTGAGCACGCGCAGCATCGAACGGATGGCTTCGTCCTTGTGGGTGACATTGCGCAGGCCGAAGGCGATGGTCACGCAATCGAAGTGGTTGTCCGGGAACGGCAGCTTTTCAGCGTCGGCCTGGACGAACTCAATGTTGCCGGCCACGCCACGGTCGAGCAGGCGGTCACGGCCGACCTTGAGCATCGAATCGTTGATGTCGGCCAGCACCACCTGGCCGGTCGGGCCTACAAGGCGCGAGAACTTGGCGGCCAGGTCGCCGGTACCACCGGCGATATCCAGCACGCGGTTGCCGCTGCGCACGCCCGACAGCTCGATGGTAAAGCGCTTCCACAGGCGGTGCATGCCGCCGGACAGCACGTCGTTCATCAGGTCGTACTTGGCGGCCACCGAATGGAACACTTCGGCGACTTTCTTCGCCTTCTGGCTTTCAGGGACGTCCTGGTAGCCGAAATGGGTGGTGGGTTCGGCGTGTTCGCCTTTGCGCTGGTCGTTCATATCGCTTCACCGGAAAAAATTACCGCCATTCTAGGGCGAACGGGCGGATTTGTCTTGGCGGGGTGTGCCAGTGGGCAGGGGCGGGCATAATGCCGATTATGTCTACATCTTCAGGAACACCCGCATGACCCAGATCAGCGTCGAACGCAAACACTCCCTCGGCCGCGATGCCGCCCGCGCCAAGGCCGAAGCCCTGGTCGACAAGCTCAGCCGCGAATACGACCTCAAGGCCACTTGGAACGGTGACCGGGTCGATGTGGCGCGCAGCGGCGCCAACGGTAGCGTGCACATTGGCGAGGACAGCATCCGTGTGGAGCTGAAGCTGGGCATGATGCTGTCGATGATGAGCGGCACCATCAAAGGTGAAATAGAGCGGGCGCTGGACAAGGCACTGGCCTAACGCCCGCTGCGCTCAGTTGTCGGGGAACGGGACGAGGTCCTCGATCTGCTCCAGGCGCAGGTCACCCCGATAGATCTGATAGCGCTCCGAGGGCGCCAGAACCCGTTGTAACCGCTCGTCGCGGCTCATGGCGTCCGGGAACTTCAAATGCCCTTTGGCAAACCGCCGGGCATTGGCAGTGGCGCTGGTGTAATGGAAATGCGCTTCCCAGAGCTTGGCTCTGGGCTGCAGCCGATGAATGTCATACACATCCAGAAAATCGTTGGCCTTGAGCCTCTTGCGGCTTCTGGTTAGCCTGACCTCGACTTCGCCGGCTTCTATCAGGAAACGCAACGCTTTGCTGTCCGGGTGCTGGGTGTCCAGGTAAGCCATGGTCAACAGGCGCTTTTTTTCTGCTTGTACCTCGGTTATTGCCTGTTCCAGCCTGGCGGCCAGTGAATGCTCTTGATCCGGGCCGGCACGCAAAGTAGCAGCGATGTCCGCCATGTCCTGAATATAGAAGTCGAGTTGGTCCGCCAGGCTGTTGGGACCTTCCAGATGGCGGGCAGCGTAAGCGACCCTGGCGGTTTTCTGGGCCAGCAGGTCGTTACCGGTGCGGCGAAGGCGAGCGTAGTCCGTTACCGGCGCAACTTGCGCCACGGCCTCCCAGTGATCGGCTTGTTGCTGATAGCGCGCAACGGTCTGTTCGGTCAGCGGGTCGATCTGCACGGCTTCGCTGTTTTCATCAGCCTGCTCGACAACCAGGGATCTGCCCCGGTTGGTGCGGATCACCTTGCGTCTGACGGGGCGCACCCTATGTGTCACAGGCTGTTCGGGCACTGCATCCTGCGTGTCAGCGCTAGCAGAGATCAAGCCCAGGTCATTCTCGGTCAGGTCTATCAGTGCATGCAGTTCAGCGATGTATTCATTGAGCTTGCCGCTGTCCACTGCCGGCAAGTTGCGCGAAAGCAGATACTCGGCATTGCCCAGTGACAGTTTGTATTCGCTCAACGCGCTTTCCAGCGGCTCTTTCTGCTCATCGGGCTTTAGGCCGGCTGCAGCCAGGCTGTCATGGCTCAGCAGCGCTTCATGCAGATGTTTGCTGCGCAGCGTTTTCTGTGACAGCAGGGTGCTTTCAAAGCTCTCAGCGGTCAGCCGGTCTCTGTTCACGACCAGCTGATACAGGTCGCTGAGGATCTGGGCTCGGATAATCAGCGTCGAATAGCGCCGGTTGTTGATAATGGCATCAAGTTTCTTGCGCTTGCCAGAGAACTGGATCTGCCCATCTGTCAGCGCTTCGCTGAGGTTTTGGTCGAGGCGTTGGCTGACGTTGAAGAGGCGTCTATGTGTTGCCAGTGCTGCCTCGACGTTCTTGCTGTAATCCAGGTACAGCTGGGCCTGCTCGTGGCCAAAAGGCAGCTGTACGAGCCGGCGCGATTGGTCTTTGAGTGCCCCATAGTCATTCATTTCGAGCAGGCGGCGGAACTGCTGCACGTCGGCGGTGAGCAACTGCTCCCACCACTGCCCACGGGCATAGGAGGCTGTTGCCTTTGGGTCGAACCTGGCATATTTCGGGTCACTCATGCTGGCGAAGAGCTGCGCTTGATCCCTTATCAGGGCGGCCTGTTTTTCGTAGGTAAGGGCCAACACATCAAAGTTCGCACGCGCCTCGTTGCGCAGGGCCTGTAGTGCCTGTCGTTGTACCTGCAGTTCCTCTGGCAGGTCGCCAAGGTCTACGCCGGGGTTGGCATCCAGGGATTGCTGGAATGCCAGGTGTGCCTCGTCATACGGTTTTACCCGTTCCAGATAGCCATTGAGGAACGTTTCCATGCTGGTGAGTTTTTTGTCATTTGCCGCGCGGCTTTCCAGCATTTTCGTGAAAGCTTGTTTCTTCTCATCAATCAGCACCTTGGTCGCTTTCGGCATCCCTCCCGGCAGGTGCAGGTCGAGCATCCATTCGCCGTTCCAGCGCGTCAGCCAAGGTCCACGGCTGCGTTCGCGGCCGACAATGTAGTAACCGTCAGGTTCTGCGCCCCACGTCTGTGACCATTCACTCTGGCTGACTTCCGGTCCGATGATGCGCATGCCGCTATAGGTCTCTTCAACCTCATAGGCAACATCCTGCAGTTTCACATAGTAGCGGTCGTCAACATTGTACAGGCCTCGCATTCGGCCGTTGGCCACTGCATTTAGCCCGTTGAGGTTGACCTTGGCGCGTAAGGTGTTGAGTGCCGCACGGGCTTCACGCGGCAGGTTGCCGAGCCGCTGGTCGCGGCCCCATTGGCTGACGTTGAGCGCAGCAGGCCCGGGTTGCTCGGTTGCAGGGGCCCAGGCTGATTCCTCGGGTGGCTGTGGTGCAGTTCGGCTGGAAACTCGGCGCGGTCCGGGCTGAACGGGCAGTTCCGGCTCGGGGCTGGCGGTAGCGGGCCCATGGGCTAGCAACATGGCCAGGTTCAGCAGGATGTCGGCACCGGCGAGCCACTTTTCGTCGTTGCTGCCTTGGGTCAATGCGACCAGGTCGTCCTTGATACTGAGCAAGGCTGTGACCAGCCAGGCCAGCAAACCTGCAGGCCCTCGCAGCAATGGCGTGGCCGTATTGAACGCCAGCCATGCGAACTGCTTGACCAGGGCCCAGCGTTGCTGGGCGTTGGAGATGCTCTGCCATGAGGCCAGCAACACGAGCATGTCAGCCCTGGCTTGATACATCGAATTGTCCAGGTTGCCCGACCATGGAGTGAAGGCCAAGGTGACAGGCGCCCTCAAGCGCTCAATCGCGTCAGCGGTCATTGCCGATCCTGGCCCCACCAGATGCGCCAGTTCAGTGAGGCCCTCATGCAGATGCGGATGGGTAAAACCATGGTTGGCATAAATAGGGCGGGCGTCGTCATCCAGCCAGGTGAGGATGTCCTGCTGCAGGGCTTGTTCGGTCCGGATGGTGTTCATCAATTGATTGCGGCTGCTGAACTGTCTGATGGCCTGCGTTGCGTACATGGGCCGGTAGAGTATCCAGGCCCCGGTGGCGGATACCTCGATGACGAACATGGCATGCACCCGGTTTGCCTTTGGACCACCCGGCACGCTGCTGAACGACAGTGGCCCCATCTTCAGCGATGTGCTCGAGTGGGCGTCACGGTGGCAAAAATCTGCGACGACCTGCCAGTTGCGTTCGCTCAGCTGCCCCGCGATCTTGGCGTGTAATGCGCTCAGCAGTAAGGCATTGCGCCATTCTTCGGCAAAGCGCTGGCGCCGCTTGTCGGTGTCAGTGCTCGTCTGCAACTGGTCGTGGACAAACTGCGGATACTGGCCACCGACATCCACGGCAACGATCAGTGCGTTGACATAGTCAAGGTCCATCCAGCGACTTGTCGGCTGTTGCCCGGCCAATTGAATAGCCGAGGCCACCTGGTCGCTACCCAATTGCAGGCGTGAGATGGCCAGCTCGGTCAGGCTGATGGTTTTCAGATACTCAAGCTTTGCGGGCCCCACGGAGGACACCTGTACAACTTGTGAAATTGTGATCAGCACCTGGTCTGGGTTGCACGGTTGCTGGTTCGGGTGGTCATCGCGCATTTGCTCACGCAGGCGACGAACCGTGTATTGCTGCAGGGTTTCGATCCCGTCCAGGGAGGTTTCACCTTGCGCCAGCATTTGCCCTGCCGACAGCTTCAGCAGTGCCGTGTGGTACTGGAAACGGTCAGTCACGGTGGCGCTCTCGAGCCAGTCAGGCAGCGGGATCGCGGGTGTCGATTGCACGAGGTGGAAGCACGCCGGGAATATCGATGAGGGGTCGCTCAGCGTGTTGAAGAGCGCTTCCAGATCTGCAACGTGTTCGATGGCGCCAAGCTGCACCCGGTCAATTTTTTGCAGCAGGCCGTTGAGCAATTGCCGAGCCTGATAGCTGAACGGGTCTTCGGTCAATGCCGTGCAGGCCCAGGACATCGTGTCGAACGTATGATGCTCTGAAAGCTCGTCGCGCAGGGCGGTGGCGAACGCAGTGATCCCGTTGAAGCCGCGCACGGTGCCAGAGGGCTTGCACCACAAGACCAGATCGCGCGCATTTTGATTGCCAGTGATGAGCAGGTCCGGTATTACCTCGTGAACCGTGCAGCCTGGGCTGGCGAGTGAAACCTGCAACCCCTGGACGTTTGCCTCTGTGCCGGCTTGAGCGAGAATGGCGTACACCAGGGCCTTCTGATCGCTGTCCAGGCCCTGGCGTTCAAGGGTGCCGAGCAGTGCGGCCTTGAGAACCTCCTGCATCCAACGCAGGCGGGTTACATCTGAATCACCGTCGCGGCTGTTCCAGAAACTGACCTGCGCCTGTTGAAAGGTCTCGGAAAGGGTTGCAAGCACATCGTCGTAGTCAGTGTTCAGGTCGGCCATGCGGATATCGATGGCTGGCGCAACATGCTGGGGACGAAAGATGGCGGGTGGGTTCAGGCTGAGTTGGTCCGTGGGCTTGAGCGCCATGGGTTGGCCGCTGAGGAAATGTTCGAGCAATGTATCCACCAGGTTGCCTGGCGGTGTCAGTGGTCCTTCATCCAGATCATGCAGGATGCTGAAACCGGTCAGGGATTGCAGCTGCGGGTGGTTCTTGCGGGTCCAGGGGTAGCGTGCTGCGAGTGCGTCGAAACCAGCGCTGGCCACGACTTCGCGCAGGCCGGGGCGGCTGGCGAACTGCGTCGCTACCAGATGCTTGAAGGACACAGATGGCGAGGGCAGTGATTGGGGCATGGCATCAGGCTCCGGTCAAAGGGGAGCCGAATGCTGAAGCGTTAACCTGAAGCCGCTGCGGTAGATAAGTCAGCGCGGCCATCTTAGGGTGAAGATTCTAATTCCAAACCCTACCTTATGCTCAAGCCCAACCTCCATGGGCGGTTCCTCCTCCACTCATGAGCATGAGGTACAGAGCATGGCCAAAGCGACTGTGAAGAAAAAGGACGATGCCCCGGGCACGCTGGGCGAGGTGCGCGGTTACGCGCGCAAGATCTGGCTGGCTGGCATCGGCGCTTATGCGCGGGTGGGCCAGGAAGGCTCCGACTACTTTCAGGAACTGGTCAAGGCCGGCGAAGGCGTCGAGAAGCGTGGCAAGAAACGCATCGACAAAGAGCTCGATGCTGCCAACAACCAGATCGACGAAGCGGCTGAGGAAGTCAGTCGCGTACGCGGCAAGGTAGAAATTCAACTCGACAAGATCGAAAAAGCTTTCGACGCACGGGTAGGGCGCGCCTTGAATCGCCTGGGCATTCCGTCTAAACATGACGTTGAGGCGCTGTCGATCAAGCTTGAACAGTTGCACGAGCTGCTTGAGCGCGTCGCGCACAAACCATAAGGAGAGCAGGATGGCTGGCAAGAAGAACACCGAAAAAGAAGGCAGCTCCTGGGTCGGCGGGATCGAGAAATACTCCCGCAAGATCTGGCTGGCGGGGCTGGGTATCTATTCGAAGATCGACCAGGACGGCCCGAAGCTGTTCGACTCGCTGGTGAAGGATGGCGAGAAGGCCGAGAAGCAGGCGAAGAAAACCGCTGAAGATGTGGCCGAAACCGCCAAGTCCTCCACCACTTCGCGCGTGTCTGGCGTGAAGGACCGTGCATTGGGCAAATGGAGCGAACTCGAAGAGGCTTTTGACAAGCGCCTGAACAGCGCCATCTCGCGCCTGGGTGTGCCGAGCCGCAACGAGATCAAGGCCCTGCACCAGCAGGTGGACAGCCTGACCAAGCAGATCGAGAAGCTGACCGGTGCTTCGGTTACGCCGATTTCGTCGCGCACCGCTGCTGCCAAGCCGGCTGCGAGCAAGGCGGCGGCCAAGCCACTGGCCAAAGCGGCAGCTAAACCTGCGGCAAAAACCGCAGCGGCCAAGCCGGCAGCTAAAACCACAGCGGCAAAACCGGCTGCCAAGCCTGCAGCCAAGGTTGCTGCGGCCAAGCCAGCCGCCAAACCGGCACCGGCCAAGCCTGCTGCGGCGAAGAAACCTGCGGTGAAAAAGGCCCCGGCCAAACCGGCAGCCGCCAAGCCAGCAGCCCCAACGGCCAGCGCCGCCCCGGCCGCGACCGCCGCACCGGCACCTGTTGCAGCCCCGGCCAGCAGCACGCCGTCGGCACCAACGGGCACCGGTACCCTGATCTGATACCGCGTCGCCTGCTTCGCGGGCTTGCCCGCTCCCACAGGTTTATCGCAGAACCCTTGGTTTGTGCGATCCCTGTGGGAGCGGGCGAGCCCGCGAAGGGCTGTAAAGCAGCCCCAGTCAAACTGGAGGACTCAGTTGGCTGGCATCATTGTTACCCCTCCAGATACCGCACCGCCAACTGCTCCGCTGCCGCTCGCGCCTGTGCCTGTAAATGCGGCGCAACCAGCATCATGACCTGATACACCACAATCCCCACATCCCCCTCGCGCCCCAGTACTCGTTGGTAATCCAGCGAGAACATCAGCGTCAGGGTGATCTGCTCCACCAACTGTCCCAGCGCCTGGGTCTCACTCTCCACCAGCCCCTGGCCCTTGAGGCTGGCCAGCAACGCCGCCAGCGTACGCTTGAGCGCGTTGATCAGGCTGCGCATGCCGCGCGCCAGCTTGGGCAGGCGCCCGGTCAGGTTGGACAGGTCCTGGAACAGGAAGCGGTACTGGGCCATGTGCTCGACGATCAGGTGCAGGAACAGCCAGTAATCCTCGGCATCCAGGCGCACCTCCAGCGGCGGGTCGAGCAGGGGCATCAGCGCTTCCTCAAAGCGCTCGAACAGGCCCAGCACCAAGGGCTCCTTGCCGTGGAAGTGGTAATACAGGTTGCCGGGGCTGATGCCCAGTTCGTTGGCAATCTCCAAGGTGGAAACGTTCGGTTCGCCCTGCTGGTTGAACAGCTGCAGGGCGCATTCGAGGATACGGTCGCGGGTCTTCATCCAGTCGTCAGGCTCATCGGGTCAGGACATAGGTGCCTGGCGCCGGGCCGAGCGGTGGATACGTGCTGTTGCCCAGTTCGGTACGGGGCGCCTTGAGCGGGCCGGAACGTGGCGTGATCCATTCCAGCCACAACGGCCACCAGCTGCCGTCGCTGCGTTTGGCTTCATAGAACCAGGCGCGCGGGTCGCCCGTAAGCTTGGGGTTTTCCAGGTAGTAAGCCTTGGGGTTGCCCGGCGGGTTGATGATGCTCTGGATGTGCCCGCTATTGGCCAGCACGAAGCGCCGGTCACCACCGAGCAGCAAGGCCGAGCGATACACGGCATCCCACGGGGTGATGTGATCGTTGCTGCCGGCTACGGTGAAACTGTCCAGATCGACCTGCTTGAGGTCGATGGGCGTGCCGCACACTTCAAGGCCTGCGGGGTGGGTCAGCGGGTTGTGCTTGAAGAAGTCCAGCAAGTCGCCGTGCAGGGCTGCCGGCAGGCGTGTGTTGTCGGCGTTCCAGTAAAGGATGTCGAACGCTGGCGGCGTCTTGCCCAGCAGGTAGTTGTTGACCCAGTAATTCCAGATCAGGTCGTTGGGGCGCATCCAGGCGAAAATCCTGGCCACCTCGCCGCCGTCCAGCACCCCCCGTTGATACGAGCGACGCTTGGCGGCCTCGACGGTCTGCTCGTCGGCGAACAGGCTGGCCGGGCTGTCGAACTTGCTGTCCAGCAGGCTGACAAGGTACGTGGCGCTACGCACCCTGCGCAGTTGGCGCTTGGCCTGCAGATGCCCCTGCAGCGCGGCCATGGTCAGCCCGCCGGCGCAGGCGCCCATCAGGTTGGGGTCGCGGTTGCCACTGATGCTGCGGCAGGCGTTGAGCGCTTCTTCCAAGGCCTGCACATACGAGGACAACCCCCACTCGCGGTGACGAGGGTCGGGGTTGCGCCAACTGACCATGAACACCTGCAGGCCGTTCTTGAGCATGTACTGGACGAAGCTGTTGTGTGCCTGCAAGTCGAAGATATAGAACTTGTTGATCTGCGGCGGCACCACCAGCAAGGGCCGGGCGTGCTGTTTTTCACTCATCGGCTTGTACTGGATCAGTTCCAGCAGCTCGTTGCGAAACACCACTGCGCCGGGCGTAGCAGCGACGTTGCCACCGACCTCGAAAGCGCGTTCGTCCACCTGGCGCGGCAGGCCGTCGTTATGGCGCAGGTCGTCGAGCAGGTGGGCCACGCCACGCACCAGGCTTTGCCCGCCGGTATTGAGCAGTTCCTTTACCGCCAGCGGGTTGAGCAGCGAGTTGCTAGGCGCCAGGGCGTCATTGATCAAGCCAAACAGAAAGTGCGCGCGGGCCCGGTCATCGTCGTCCAGGTGGCTTTCGTCGATCCATTGGCGGGTCTGCTTCTGCCAGGCCAGGTAGGCCTGCAGGCCACGGCGGTAAAACGGGTTCTGGCTCCAGGTCGGATCGCTGAAGCGGGCGTCGCGGGGGTTGGGCTGGTAGGGCGAGTCGCCCAGCATCACGCGGCCCAGCTGGCCGCCGAGTGCCAGCAGGTGCCGCGCCGTATGCAGCGGGTTGGTCAAGCCGTGGCGACCCACCCTGCGCAGGGTCGATACCAGGTCGCGCCCGCGCAGGCCGAGTATGGCGTTCTGTACGTTCATGCTGGTGGCGGGGAGCGTTTTCGTTCCTTTGGCCGGTTTGTCTGTCATGGCAACACTCCCTCGTCTTACCCGTTTTCCGGGCAGCGACAATCAACCGCCGGAGGCGGGGCGCGGGTGCATGACCGCGCGCTGACGTTCTTCCTGGAGAAACTTCATGATGATCGGTGCGACGGCCTCGGCCCGGGTAATCAGGAACAGGTGACCATCGTCGATTATGTGTAGCTGGGCGTTGGGAATCCGCCAGGCCAGCAGGCGCATGTTGATCAGCGGAATAAGCGGGTCGTCATCACCGGCCAGCACCAAGGTCGGCTGGTGGATCTTGTGCAGCCAGTGGATGCTCGTCCAGCCCAGGCCAGCGAACAGTTGCCAGTAGTAACCCATCTTGCCGCCAGAGCGGACCTTGGACGCATGGTGCATGGCCAGGTCCGGGTCGCGACGGAAAGCGCCGCCATAGATCATCGGCGCGATGCGGATGACATGGGAGGGCTGCACGTAGCGCCTGGGGCTGGCCATCATCCACAACACTTTGGGCTTGCCTGGCACCATGACTGAGCCGGCGGCAGTGGCGGCCAGCACCAGCTTCTTGCAGCGCTCCGGGTAGTCATGGGCGAACTGCTGGGCCAAGGCGCCGCCCCAGGACACGCCGATGGCGCTGACCTGGCCGTAGTTCAGGTAATCGAGCATGCGCGCGGTCAGCTTGGCCAGCCCCGGAAAGCGATAGGGATGACGCGGTGTGGACGAACCGCCCACCCCGGGCACATCGAAGGCGATGACCTCAAGGTCCGGGTCCAGTGCTTCGATGAACGGGAACACCAGCTCCAGGTTGGCGCCGATGCCGTTGAAAATCAGCAACGGTGTCAGGTGCGGCTTGCCCGGGCGGACGGCAGTGCGAATGGATTGGTCGTCCAGTTCGACGGTCCTGAAGATGTAGGGTTCCGGCATGCGTTCGACTCTTCGGTGAAAAAAAACACCGTGGCGCGCCTTGGCGGCCACGGCAAGGCCACTCAACGCTCGTGAACGTAGGTACCCGGTGAGGCTTCGCCAGCGGCATAGGCGCGGTTGCCCAGGCGGGTCGGCGCCTTTTTGAGCTCCCCGGCACGTTCGCTCAGCCAGCTTTGCCAGTGCAGCCACCAGGAGTCGGCATGCTTGGTGGCGTTTTCCTGCCAGGCCACCGGGTCACCCGGGCGATCGGCACCGGTCATGAAGCGTGCCTTGGGGTTGCCTGGCGGGTTGAGGATGCTCTGGATATGGCCACTGTTGGACAGCACGAACTCGATCTTGCCGCCGAACAGGTGCGCCGAGCGGTAGCACGACTGCCACGGGGTGATGTGGTCGGCGGTGCCGGCAACGCTGAAGATGTCGCACTGCACTTTCTTCAGGTCGATCGGGGTGCCGCACACTTCAAGGGCGTCCGGGCGGGTCAGCGGGTTGCTCTTGAACATTTCGATCAGGTCGCCGTGGAAGGCGGCCGGCAGGCGCGTGGTGTCGTTGTTCCAGAACAGGATGTCGAACACGGGCGGCTCGTTGCCGAGCAGGTAGTTGTTGACCCAGTAGTTCCAGATCAGGTCGTTGGGGCGCATCCAGGCGAACACCTTGGCCATGTCGCTGCCTTCCAGTACGCCGGCCTGATAGGAGTGGCGCTTGGCAGACTCCAGGGTCTGCTCGTCGACGAACAGTGCAACCTGGGTATCCATGGTGGTGTCCAGCACGCTGACCAGCAGGGTCAGGGCGTTGACCTTGTTCTCACCGAGGGCGGCATAGTGGCCTACCAGTGCGGTGCAGGTGATGCCGCCGGAGCAGGCACCGAGCATGTTCAGGTCCTTGCTGCCGGTAATGGCCAGCACGGCATCGACCGCTTCCTTGAGCGCATCGATGTAAGTGGACAGGCCCCACTCGCGCTGGGCCTTGGTCGGGTTGCGCCAGCTGATGATGAAGGTTTGCTGCTGCGAGCGCAGGCAGTAGCGCGCCAGGCTCTTCTCCGGGCTCAGGTCGAACACGTAGAACTTGTTGATCTGCGGTGGTACCACCAGCAGCGGGCGGGCATGCACCTGTTCGGTGATGGGGCTGTACTGGATCAGCTCCAGTACATCGTTGCGGTACACCACGGCACCTTCACTGGTGCCCAGGTTCTTGCCCACTTCGAAGGCGTCCATGTTCACCTGGCTGGGCATGCCGCCGTTGTTGACCATGTCCTTGGCCAGGTTGGACAGGCCGTCGAGCAGGCTCTTGCCTCCGGTTTCGAAGAAGCGTTTGACCGCTGCCGGGTTGGACAGGGTGTTGGTCGGTGCCATGGCTTCGGTCATCAGGTTGATGACGAACTGGCCGCGGCTGATGTCTTGCGGTGACAGGTCGCTGCTGCCAATCCAGTCCTGCAGCTCCTTGCGCCAGGCCAGGTAGGTTTGCAGGTAGCGGCGGTACAGCGGGTTGTTGCTCCAGGCCGGGTCATTGAAGCGACGGTCGTCGCTTTCCGGGGCCAGGCTGGATTTACCCAGCAGCACGTTCTTCAGCTCCAGGCCAAAGTGGGCCACATGCTTGGCGCTGTGCAGCGGTTGGCGCACGGCCTGGCGCAGCACGGTACGTGCCGAGCTCAACAGGTCCTTGCGGCGAATGCCGATGACCGGGTTCAGCCCCAGGGTATTGTCCGAGGCCTGCCGCTGCAGCTCATCGTTGTTCTTGTTACTCATCTACGACGCTCCGTTGTCCTGAGACGAGTACCGGTTGCTGTGGCAGGAGCACAGCCCTGAGCCCGGTACTGCTACTCGGGTGACCAGTGATAAGGAACAGCGGTGCTGCGGGGGTTCTGACTGCCTGCAAAATGATGCAGGGAACTTGCCATGCCCATTGGTTACCCGACTTTCATGTAATGCGCAAGACAGCCCTTCACTGGGCTGTCTGCAAGTCATTCAAACAGATGAATTTAGAAAATGCGCTCTAAACCCTGCAGCCCTTGCGCTAGAGCATGAGTTTCACCACCGATTCGGCCGGGTCGCGGGATTTCCCGGCCTTGTGCAGTTCGTCGAGGTACTCGGCCCACAACTGTTCCTGGCGCAGGCACAGCTGTTCGAGGTACTCCCAGGTGAACAGGCCGCTGTCATGGCCGTCGTCGAAGGTCAGTTTCAGTGCATATTGGCCGGCAGGTTCCAGGCCGACGAGGCCGACGTTGATCTTGCCAAATTGCAGGATGGGGTTGCCGTGGCCCTGGACCTCGGCAGAGGGGGAATGCACGCGCAGAAATTCGGCAGGCAGGTTGTAGGCCTCGCCGGGGGCGTAGGTGAGGGTGAGGGTTTTCGAGGCTTTGTGCAGGTTGATGGCGGTAGGTAGACGGGCCATGGGGGGATCTCTCGGGAGCTGATGAAGTACAGCTTCTGGAGATTTGGAGGAATGTGCAAGGGGCCGCAAAGCGGCCCCGTGCGGACTTACAGGATGTAACGCGACAGGTCTTCGTTCTGCGCCAGCTCACCCAGGTGGCTGTTCACATACGCAGCGTCGATCTGGATCGGCGTTTCGTCGTGGGCGCTCGCCAGATCGCCAGCACTGAACGACACCTCTTCGAGCAGGCGTTCAAGCAGGGTGTGCAGGCGGCGGGCACCGATGTTCTCGGTCTTCTCGTTCACCTGGTAGGCAATCTCGGCCAGGCGCTTGATGCCGTCAGCCTGGAACGCGATGTTCAGGCCTTCGGTTTTCAACAGGGCCTGGTACTGCTCGGTCAGCGAGGCATGCGGCTCTTGCAGGATGCGTTCGAAGTCTTCCGGGGTCAGTGCCTTCAGTTCCACGCGAATCGGCAGACGGCCTTGCAGCTCGGGCACCAGGTCGCTTGGCTTGCTCAGGTGGAATGCACCCGAGGCAATGAACAGAATGTGGTCGGTCTTGACCATGCCCAGCTTGGTGTTGACGGTGCAGCCTTCGATCAGCGGCAGCAGGTCGCGCTGCACGCCTTCACGGGACACGTCAGCGCCGCCCACGTTGCCGCGCTTGGCAACCTTGTCGATTTCGTCGATGAACACGATGCCATGCTGCTCGACCGCTTCCAGGGCCTTGGCCTTGAGCTCTTCCTCGTTGACCAGGCGGCTCGCTTCTTCATCGCGCACCATCTTCAGCGCTTCTTTCACCTTCAGCTTGCGCGCCTTGCGCTTGCCTTTGCCCATATTGGCAAACAGGCTTTGCAGCTGGTTGGTCATTTCTTCCATGCCGGGTGGCGCGGCAATTTCGACGCCCACGGCATCGGCCACTTCGATTTCGATTTCCTTGTCGTCCAGCTGGCCTTCACGCAGGCGCTTGCGGAACAGCTGGCGGGTGTTGGAGTCGGTGCTGGTCTGTGCTGCTTCCTCGGCGAAGCTGCTCACCCGTGCCTGCGGCAGCAGGGCATCGAGGATGCGGTCTTCGGCGGCATCTTCGGCGCGGTGGCGCACGCGGATGATCTCCTGCTCGCGCAGCATCTTCAGCGCGGCATCGGCCAGGTCACGGATGATCGACTCGACGTCACGGCCCACGTAGCCCACTTCGGTGAACTTGGTCGCTTCCACCTTGAGGAAGGGCGCGTTGGCCAGCTTGGCCAGGCGACGGGCGATTTCGGTTTTGCCGACGCCGGTAGGGCCGATCATCAGGATGTTCTTCGGGGTCACTTCGGCGCGCAGCTCGGCAGGCAGCTGCATCCGGCGCCAGCGGTTGCGCAGGGCAATGGCCACGGCGCGTTTGGCGTCGTCCTGGCCGATGATGTGGCGGTTGAGTTCGTGGACGATCTCGCGGGGGGTCATGGACATGGTCAATACGGTCCTTGGGCAGATGAATCAGCGTGGAAAAGCCCCGTCACCGGGAAGGGGCGCCAGAACAGCTGATTCAGTCGGCCAGGTCCTGCTCCTCGATGGTCAGGTTGTGGTTGGTGAACACGCAGATGTCACCGGCGATGTTCAGGGCGGTTTCGGCGATTTCACGGGCCGAGAGGTCGGTCTTGTTCAGCAGGGCGCGGGCTGCGGCCTGGGCGTAGGCGCCACCGGAACCCATGGCGATCAGGCCGTCTTCGGGTTCGACCACGTCGCCGTTGCCGGTGATGATCAGGGAAGCGTCCTTGTTGGCCACGGCCAGCATGGCTTCCAGGCGGCTCAGGGAACGGTCGGTACGCCATTCCTTGGCCAGCTCGACGGCGGCACGTACTAGGTGGCCTTGGTGTTTTTCCAGCTGGCCTTCAAAGCGTTCGAACAGGGTGAAGGCGTCGGCGGTGGCACCGGCGAAGCCCGCAATGACCTGGCCGTGGTACAGGCGGCGCACCTTCTTGGCGTTGCCTTTCATCACGGTGTTGCCGAGGGATACCTGGCCGTCGCCACCCATGACGACTTTGCCGTTACGGCGGACAGAAACGATGGTGGTCAAGGGGAGAGTCTCCACGCAGCGGGGCGAAAGTGCCTGATGCAGACTCATATGGGGGTGGGGGGAAGGATTTCAACCGTGGGGGATGAATGGTCGCGCTTGGCAGGATGAACAGCGTTGGGGCATTCGCGGGCACGCCCGCTCCCACAGGATCACCACGAGCCTTGGGATAGTGGTGATCCTGTGGGAGCGGGCGTGCCCGCGAAAAGTGTTACTCAGGCCTCGTGGCAAACGTGCCCATCGACCAAGGTATAACGCACTGCACCCGGCAGGCAGTGGCCGATGAACGGGCAGTTCTCGCCGCGCGAGAACCATTGCTCGCCGGCAACGGTGGAGGCTTGCGGGTCGAACAGCACCAGGTCGGCCGCGCCACCCACCTTCAGCTCACCAGCCGGCAGGCGCAGGGCAGCCGCCGGGCCGCTGCTCAGGCGGGCCAGCAGGGTCGGCAGGTCGAGCAGGCCGTCCTGCACCAGCGTCATGGCCAGTGGCAGCAGCAATTCAACGCTGCTGATGCCCGGCTCGGTGGCGCCGAACGGGGCCAGCTTGGCGTCGCGTTCGTGCGGCTGGTGGTGGCTGGAAATCGCCTGGATCACGCCCGACTTCACCGCCTCCCGCAGGCCATCGCGGTCAGCAGCGGTGCGCAGTGGCGGCTGCACGTGGTACAGGCTGGAGAACTCGCGCAGCGACTCATCGGTGAGGATCAGTTGGTACAGCGCCACATCGGCGGTTACCGGCAGGCCTAGGGCCTGGGCCTGGGCGATCAACCGTGCGCCACGGGCGCTGGTGATCTGGGTGAAGTGCGCACGCACGCCGGTCTGTTCCACCAGCAGCAGGTTGCGCGCCAGGGCCACGGTTTCGGCGGTTTCCGGGATGCCCGGCAGGCCGAGGAAGCTGGCCATGGCCCCTTCATGGGCCAAGCCGCCTTGGGCCAGGTCGCGGTCCTGGGAGTGGAACACCACGGTCAGGTCGAAGGTGGCGGCGTATTCCAGGGCACGGGCCAGGGTACGGTTGTTGGGGATTTCCTTCAGGCCGTTGCCGAAGGCCACGCAACCGGTGTCGCGCAGGGCTACCAGCTCCGCCAGTTGTTCGCCTTCCAGGCCCTTGGTCAGGGCGCCGATCGGGTAGACCTTGCTGTTGGCGGCTTCGCGGGCGCGGTCGAGGATCAGCTCGGCCACGGCCGAGGTGTCCAGTACCGGCTTGGTTTGCGGCGGGCAGCACAGGCTGGTGACACCACCCGCCACGGCCGCGCGGGTTTCACTGGCGATGTTGCCTTTACGGCTGTAGCCCGGCTCGCGCAGGGACACGCCAAGGTCGACCAGGCCAGGCGCGGCAACCAGGCCATCGGCCTGGATCGTGCGGCTGGCGCTGAAGCCGGCCGGGGCGGTGCCAACGGCGGCAATGCGGCCGCCGTCCAGGTGCAGGTCGGTAACCTTGTCCAGGCCTGTCTTGGGGTCGATGACCCGGGCGCCGAGAATACTGAGGGTCACTGGGCGTTCTCCTGGTCGAATTGACGTTGCGCGTTCTGCCCGCTCATGGCCATGGACAGCACGGCCATGCGCACGGCGATGCCGTAGGTGACCTGGTTGAGGATCACCGAGTGCTTGCCGTCGGCCACCGCCGACTCGATTTCCACGCCCCGGTTGATCGGGCCCGGGTGCATGACGATGGCGTCGGGCTTGGCCCCGGCCAGGCGTGCGGTGGTCAGGCCGAACAGGCGGTAGAACTCGCCCTCGCTGGGCAGCAGGCCGCCGGCCATGCGCTCGCGCTGCAGGCGCAGCATGATCACCACATCGACGTCTTTCAGGCCTTCGGCGAGGTCGGTGTACACCTTCACGCCGTACTGCTCGATGCCGATCGGGATCAGGGTTTTCGGGCCGATCACACGGATGTCCGGACAACCTAGCGCCTTGAGCGCCAGCATGTCGGAGCGGGCCACGCGCGAGTGCAGGATGTCGCCGACGATAGCCACCGAGAGGTTCTCGAAGCTGCCCTTGTGGCGGCGGATGGTGAGCATGTCGAGCATGCCCTGTGTCGGGTGCGCATGGCGGCCGTCACCGCCGTTGATCACGGCAACATCTGGGCACACGTGCTCAGCGATGAAGTGTGCGGCGCCGGAGTCGGAGTGGCGCACGACGAACATGTCGGCGGCCATGGCTTCGAGGTTGCGCAGGGTGTCGAACAGGGTCTCGCCCTTGCTGGTCGAGGAGGTCGACACGTTCAGGCTGATCACGTCGGCCGACAGGCGCTGGGCTGCCAGCTCGAAAGTAGTGCGGGTACGGGTGGAGTTCTCGAAGAACACGTTGCACACGGTCTTGCCGCGCAGCAACGGGACTTTTTTCACGGCCCGGGCACCGACTTCCAGGAAGGAGTCGGCGGTGTCGAGGATTTCGGTGAGCAGTTCGCGGGGCAAACCGTCCAGCGAGAGGAAGTGGCGCAGCTGGCCCTGATCATTGAGCTGCAGCGGGCGCTTGGCGTCGAATGGCGTCATCGCGGGGGACTCTTAAAGGGCGGAAGCGGAGGCGAGGTCCTGGCGCTCGAGGGCGAGCGGTGCGGGTCCGGTCAATTTTACCCGTTCATGGGCGGCCAGCGACAGGGTGGCACCCAGCACATTCGGGCGGATCGGCAGTTCGCCGGCATCCAGGTCCAGCAGGCAGACCAGGGTGACGCTGGCCGGGCGGCCATAATCGAACAGTTCGTTGAGTGCAGCGCGTACGGTGCGACCGCTCATCAGCACGTCATCTACCAGCACCAGGTGCTGGCCTTCCACTTCGAATGGCAGCTCGGACGGGCGCACTTGCGGGTGCAGGCCGTTCTGGCTGAAGTCGTCGCGGTAGAACGAAACGTCCAGGGTGCCCATGGGGCTGGTATCACCCATGGCTTCCTGCAGGGCCTGGGCAACCCAGACACCGCCGGTGCGGATGCCGATGTAACGTGGCTCGCTGATGTCGCGGCGGGCCAGGTGGGCGCGAAGGTCGACAGCCATCTGCCGGATCAGCTCGGCGGGATTGGGTAGGCTCATTGCGGGCTCCTCGGAAGGGTGCGCCGGGCGGGTCCGGCGGCAAAGATGATCAGGTATTGGCCTCCAGCCAGCCTTGTAGCAACAGGGCGGCGGCGATGGCATCGACCGGGTTGTCGCGGTAGCTGCCGCGCTGGCCGCCACGGGCCATGCGCTCGCCCTTGGCCTCGAAGGTGGTCAGGCGCTCGTCGTGGGTGTGCACGGGCAGGTTGAAGCGGCCATTCAGGCGGCGGGCGAACTTTTCGGCGCGGGCGCTCATTTCGCTGGGCGTGCCGTCCATGTTCAGCGGCAGGCCGACGACGATGGCGTCGGGTTTCCACTCATTGATGAGCTTTTCCACCTGAGCCCAGTCCGGTACGCCATTTTGTGCCTTAAGGGTGCACAGTTCGCGGGCCTGGCCGGTGACCACCTGGCCAACGGCCACGCCGATCTGTTTGCTGCCGTAGTCGAAGCCCAGCAGCAGGCGTAGTTCGGCCATCAGGCGTGGCCCGCCTGGCTGGTCAGCAGGTTCAGGTTGATCCCCAGGCTGGCGGCGGCCGCGTCCAGGCGCAGGTCGCTGGCCAGGCCAAAGATGATTTCCGGGTCGAACGGGCAGTTGAGCCAGGCGTTGTCGGCCAGTTCGGCTTCCAGCTGTCCGGCTTCCCAGCCGGCATAACCCAGGGTGATCAGGCTTTGTTTCGGGCCTACCCCGGCAGCGATGGCCAGCAAGATGTCCTGCGACGTGGTCAGCGCCAGCCCTTCCAGTGCCACGGTGGCCTGGAAGCTGCACTCGCTGCTGTGCAACACGAAGCCGCGGTCGGTCTGCACCGGCCCACCCTGGTAGATCGGCACCTGCAAGGTGCTGGCCGGTGGTGTTTCATCCGGGCGCAGCTGCTCGAGGATGTCGGCCAGGCTCAGCTCCTGCGGCCGGTTGACCACCAGGCCCATGGCGCCATGCTCGTTGTGCTCGACGATGTAGGTGAGGGTCTGGGCGAAGTTCGGATCGGCCATGTGTGGCATGGCGATCAGGAACTGATGCTTGAGGTAGCTCGGGGCGAGGGTTTTCATGAGGGATAGTGTGGCGCCAGGTGGCGGGGCTGACAAGGTGCGGATTTGTGTCGTTTGGTTGGCGCCTGTCTTGAGGGGTTTGGTGCCTGTGAGATCGAGCGCCACCGCATATAGCAAGCCCTATACCGAGGCCCGAGATCAGTTACTGGACAAACGGTCCCCTCGCGCAAAACGCCAGGTACGAATGATCTCCAGCCGGTCAAATTCGGCCAGATCCCCGGTAAACGGCGCAAAAGGCGCCGCCAGTCGCACAATACGTTGTGCCGCCTGGTCCAGCACCGGCTGCCCGGACGATTCCAGCACCAGCACCTCATACAACGAACCATCGCGGTTGATCGACACCATCATCCGCAAATTGCCGTAAATCTGTTGCCGGCGCGCTTCGTCGGGGTAGTTCAGGTTGCCCACCCGCTCGACCTTCTTGCGCCACTCTTCCTTGTACCAGGCACCCTTGTCGCGCATGGTCGATGCAGCATTCAGGCGGTGAATCTTCGGCCGCTTGGCGTACATCTGCTGTTCGTTGGACAGCTCCGCCTCCAGGCTGGCGATCTGGCTGGACAGCTGCGAGCTGTCGAAGTCTGGCGCTGGCGCCGCCGGCTTGGGCTGTGGCTTGCTTTCCTTGGGTTTGGGCTCGAGCTTCTGCGGCTTGGGCGCCGTGGTCACCACCGCCGACTTTTGTGGGGTAGGGGGCGGCACCACCTCGGGCTTGGCGGCAGGCGGTGGGGTGATCTTGTTGATCTTGCTGTCCTGGAACGGCGCCAATTCAGTGGTTGTAGGCACCGCTTTCTTGTCCAGGGTGCCGCTGCCCTGCTGGTTGTCCTGGGCCTGGAAATCGGCCTTCTCGGGCGGTTTCTCGCTCTTGAAGGTGGCCAGGGTGATGTCCATGGTGTGGCGGATTTCGGCAGGCTTGACCACGCTGAAGCCGACGCCAAGGATCAGCGCCAGGTGCACCAGGGCAGCCAGGAACAGGGTAAAGCCGAGCCGGTCCACCGGGCGAACACGGGGAGGCAGCAGGGTGGCGGGGATGTCAGCGGGCAGCGTCATCAGGTATCCAGCAACCGCAGGGCGGGGCAGCAGCTCAGTCGAATAGGACCGGCATCATACCCCACTCTACGCGTTTGCTTCGCGTTGGCTGTCAGCGCGCCTTCAGCTTGCGATCAATGGCATCCATCAGCTTGCCACCGATGTCGGTGTTGTAGGCAGCATCGATTTCGCGGATGCAGGTAGGGCTGGTGACGTTGATTTCGGTGAGGTAATCGCCGATCACGTCCAGGCCCACGAACAGCAGGCCCTTTTCGCGCAGGGTCGGGCCGACCTGGGCGGCAATCCAGCGGTCGCGGTCGGTCAATGGGCGGGCCTCGCCACGGCCGCCGGCGGCCAGGTTGCCACGGGTTTCGCCACTGGCCGGGATGCGCGCCAGGCAGTAGTCCACCGGCTCGCCATCGATCATCAGGATGCGCTTGTCACCGTCCTTGATGGCCGGCAGGTAGGCCTGGGCCATGATCTGCTGGGTGCCCAGCGCGGTCAGGGTTTCCAGGATCACCGACAGGTTGGGGTCGCCAGCCCGGTGACGGAAGATCGACGTACCGCCCATGCCATCCAGCGGCTTGAGGATCACGTCAACATGCTTGGCCGCGAACTCACGAATGATGTCCGGGCGGCGGCTGACCAAGGTCGGCGTGGTGCATTGCGGGAACAGCGTGGCGAACATCTTCTCGTTGCAGTCGCGCAGGCTTTGCGCGCGGTTGACCACCAGCACGCCATCATTCTCGGCCTGTTCCAGCAGGTAGGTGCTGTAGACGAATTCCATGTCGAACGGCGGGTCCTTGCGCATCAGGATCACGTCCAGCTCGGCCAGGGGGCTGTCCTGCTCTTCGCCCAGTTCGAACCAGTGCGCCGGGTCGGCAAACACCTTCAGCGGGCGCATGCGGGCGCGTGCCTTGCTTTCGCCCTGGTACAGGTCTTGCTGTTCCATGTAGAACAGGTTCCAGCCGCGTGCCTGGGCGGCCAGCAGCATGGCCAGCGAGCTGTCCTTCTTGTAGGAGATGGACGCGATGGGGTCCATGACAATGCCGAGGCGTACGCTCATGGGGTGGTTCCTCTTGGCGGCAGGTGCCGCGATGGCTCGAAAGAAAAGTGGCTCAGGGTGGCGCCGCGAACGCCGCCGGTCAAGGGGCGGCGCAGATGGAATGGCCACCCGGAGTGTGCTAAAAATGCAGCTAATTTCCATTGGTAGGCGTCTATGGAACAACCCCTGAAGGTGATGGTGATCGACGATTCCCGCACGATCCGCCGCACCGCACAGATGTTGCTCGGTGAAGCGGGCTGCGAGGTGATCACTGCCAGCGATGGCTTCGATGCCCTGGCCAAGATCGTCGACCACCAGCCCGGTATCATCTTCGTCGATGTGCTGATGCCGCGCCTGGACGGCTACCAGACCTGCGCCGTGATCAAGCACAACAGTGCTTTCAAGGACACGCCGGTCATCCTGCTGTCGTCGCGCGACGGCCTGTTCGACAAAGCCCGCGGCCGGGTGGTCGGTTCTGATCAGTTTCTGACCAAGCCGTTCAGCAAAGAAGAACTGCTCGATGCGATCCGCGCCCACGTGCCCGGTTTTGTCGCAACCCAACAACCCGCACCCTGACCGTGCCCCGCCATGGCACGGTCTTACTTTCCTGATGGGGAAACAGCATGGCCCGAGTTCT
Source organism: Pseudomonas monteilii NBRC 103158 = DSM 14164 (assembly GCF_000730605.1). Taxonomy (GTDB): domain Bacteria; phylum Pseudomonadota; class Gammaproteobacteria; order Pseudomonadales; family Pseudomonadaceae; genus Aquipseudomonas; species Aquipseudomonas monteilii. Next base: position 94,741 of record NZ_BBIS01000015.1, read on the forward strand.
GATTGTCGACGACTCGCCGACAGAGATGTACCGCTTGACCGAGTGGCTGGAAAAGCACGGCTACCAGGTGCTCAAGGCCAGCAACGGTGCCGATGGCGTGGCCCTGGCCCGGCAGGACAAGCCGGACGCGGTGCTGATGGACATCGTCATGCCCGGCATGAACGGCTTTCAGGCCACCCGCCAGCTCAGCAAGGACCCGGAAACCGCCGCCATCCCCGTGATCGTGGTCACCACCAAGGACCAGGAAACCGACCGCATCTGGGCCACGCGCCAGGGCGCCCGTGACTTCCTGACCAAACCGGTGGAAGAAGACGCGCTGATCGCCAAGCTCAAAGAAGTGCTGGGGGCTTGACCACCCGCCCACAAGGCGCGTCGCTGACCGCCTTCGAGTTGTTGCTGGACATCGACCGGCGCTGCCGCCTGCTGGTCGCCGACCAGCCCCCGCAGGACAACCGCCTGCAACAGTGGAGCGGTATAGGCTTTCGCATCGCCGGGCAGTGGTTCGTCGCGCCCATGGGTGAGGTGGCCGAGGTACTGCGCGAACCGCGCAGCAGCCGCGTCCCGGGTGTGCAACCGTGGGTATGCGGGGTTGCCAATCTGCGTGGCCGGCTGTTGCCGGTGATGGACCTGAGCAGTTTCTTCGGCCTGGGCCACGCCGCTCCGGGCAAGCAGCGGCGGGTGCTGGTACTGGACCACGACGACCTGTTCGTCGGTTTGCTGGTGGACGAGGTACTTGGCCTGCAACACTTCGCCCTCGACAGCCTGCAGCTGTCGCCGCCGCAGCCATTGATCCGCGCCGCTGCACGCTTCGTGCAGGGGCATTTCCCGCGTGAACGCAACTGGGCAATCTTCAGCCCCTTCGCCCTGGCCCAGGCGCCGGGCTTTCTTGATGTGGCGTTATAGGACCTGCGAACGTGAACAAGCCTGCCGCCCCCGTCACAGCCACCACCGTGACCCCACGTACCCGCAGCATCGCGCAGATCACCGTGCTGTTTCTGATCCTGATCCTGTCGATCATCCTGCTGTTCGCCAACTTTGCCTACCTGAACACCCAGTCCAACTACGACAAGCAGTACATCGGCCATGCCGGCGAGCTGCGGGTGCTGTCACAGCGCATTGCCAAGAACGCCACCGAAGCCGCCGCCGGTAAGGCCCTGGCCTTCAAGCTGCTGTCGGATGCACGCAACGACTTCGAGCGGCGCTGGGGCTACCTGCGCCAGGGTGACAAGTCCACCGGGTTGCCGGCTGCGCCGCCTACGGTGCGAGACGAGATGGAGGCGGTACGCCGCGACTGGGAAAACCTGCGCAAGAACACCGACACCATCCTGGCCAGTGAACAGACCGTGCTGTCGCTGCACCAGGTGGCGGCGACGCTGGCCGAAACCGTGCCGCAGTTGCAGGTGGAATATGAAAAAGTGGTCGAGATTCTGCTGCAAAGCGGCGCTCCGGCCAACCAGGTGGCGGTGGCGCAGCGCCAGCTGTTGCTGGCCGAGCGCATCCTCGGTTCGGTCAACACCGTGCTGGCGGGTGATGATACCGCCGCTCAGGCGGCTGATGCCTTTGGCCGCGATGCCGGGCGCTTTGGTCAGGTGCTGGAGGGGATGCTCAGTGGTAACGCGGCCATCCAGGTAACCCGTGTCGAGGACGCCGACGCCCGTGCGCGGCTGGCCGAAATCGCCGAACTGTTCCAGTTCGTCGCGGGTTCGGTCGACGAAATTCTCGAAACCTCGCCCGAACTGTTCCGCGTGCGTGAGGCTGCGGGCAACATTTTCAGCCTGTCGCAAACCCTGCTGGACGAGGCATCCCACCTGGCCAATGGTTTCGAGAACCTGGCCGGTGGGCGCACCCTCGATACCGTTGGCGGCTATGCCTTGGGCCTGCTGGCGCTGGCTTCGATCATCCTCATCGGCCTGGTCATGGTGCGCACCACCAACCGTCAGTTGCGCGAAACCGCGGAAAAGAACGAACGCAACCAGCAGGCAATCATGCGTCTGCTGGATGAAATCGAAGAGCTGGCCGACGGCGACCTGACCGTGACCGTATCGGTGACCGAAGACTTCACTGGCGCCATTGCTGACTCGATCAACTATTCCGTGGACCAGCTGCGCGACCTGGTCGCTACCATCAACCATAGCGCCGTGCAGGTTGCCGCTGCCGTACAGGACACCCAGAACACCGCCCGCCAGCTGGCGAAGGCTTCCGAACACCAGGCCGAGCAGATCAGCGAGGCCTCCGAGGCGGTCGGCGACATGGTCGAGTCGATCGACCGGGTTTCGGCGCATGCCTACGAATCGGCCAAGGTGGCCGAGCGCTCGGTAGCCATTGCCAACAAGGGCAACGAGGTGGTGCATAACACCATCAACGGCATGGACAACATTCGCGAGCAGATCCAGGACACCGCCAAGCGGATCAAACGCCTGGGCGAGTCCTCTCAGGAAATCGGCGACATCGTCAGCCTGATCGACGACATTGCCGACCAGACCAACATCCTTGCCCTCAACGCGGCGATCCAGGCCTCGCTGGCCGGCGAGGCTGGCCGTGGTTTTGCCGTGGTGGCCGACGAAGTGCAGCGCCTGGCAGAGCGCTCGTCGTCGGCCACCCGGCAGATCGAGGCGCTGGTGCGTACCATTCAGGCCGACACCAACGAGGCAGTCATCTCCATGGAGCAGACCACCGCCGAAGTGGTGCGTGGCGCTCGCCTGGCGCAGGATGCCGGGGTGGCGCTGGCCGAGATCGAAGGGGTATCGCAGAACCTGGCCGATCTTATCCACAGCATTTCTGACGCTGCCCAGTTGCAGACCTCGTCGGCCGGGCAGATTTCCCACACCATGGCGGTGATCCAGCAGATTACCGCACAAACCTCCGCCGGCTCCGGTGCCACCGCCGACAGCATCCGCCACTTGGCCCGCATGGCCAGCGAGATGCGCCGTTCGGTGTCCGGTTTCACCCTGCCGCCACCTGCACAAAGCCCCACCGATGCGCCGCGCTGAGGAGTGCCCATGGCTTCTGCTGCTGTAAGTCCCGAGCGCCACGACACGGTAGCGCTGGCCTGGACCAAGGCTGCCATCCTCGACTGCCTGGGCCAGGCGCGCCAGGCGCTGGAGCGTTTTGCCGGCGAACCGGGCGACCTGTCGATGCTGGCCTTCGTGGTCGACAACCTGCATCAGGTACATGGTTGCCTGCGCATGCTTGAACTGCGCGGAGCGACGCGCCTGGCCGAAGAGCTGGAACTGTTCGCCAAGGCGCTGGCCGACGGCCAGGTCAGCCCACGGGGCGATTGCCTGGGGGCGTTGTTCCGTGGCCTGGAGCAATTGCCCTCGTACCTTGAGCGCTTGCGCGGTGCCCGCCACGATCTGCCCTTGGTGATGCTGCCGCTGCTCAATCAGTTACGTGCCTGCCGAGGTATCGAGCCCTTGGCCCAAGCCAGCCTGATCAGCGGTGCAGCACAGCGTTTTGCCGGCGCCGACGACCTGGCCAACCTTGACCTGTCGTTGGGCAATTGGCGTGAACAATTGCAGGCCGGGCCGGGCCGCGATGCCCTGCGCTCGGTGGTGACCGCGCTGTGCGACGACCTGATGCGCATCAAGGAGCGCCTAGACCAGTTCGTGCGCAGCGACCGCCAGCACAGCGAGCAGCTCGATGCCCTGCTGGCGCCGCTGCGCCATGTGGCCGATACCCTGGCTGTGCTGGGCTTCCAGCAACCACGGCGGGTCATCATCGACCAGGTGCTGGCGCTGCAGGCCCTGGCCCAGGGCGAGCGCGTGGTGGACGACGCGGTACTGATGGATGTGGCGGGCGCCTTGCTGTACGTGGAGGCTTCGCTGAACGGCATGGTCGGTCCGCTGGAAGAAAACGGGCAGGGCGGGCTGCCAGGCTCGGACCTGGCCGAGATACGCCAACTGGTGCTGAACGAATCGCTGAACGTACTGCAGCAGGCCAAGGACCTGATCGGCGACTACCTGGAGTCCGACTGGCCGCGCCAACGCCTGCAACCGTTGCCGGGGCTGTTGCAGCAGATTCGCGGCGCGCTGGCCATGTTGATGCTGCCCGCCGTAGCCGAGCTGTTCGCCGGCTGCGCCAGCTATGTGCAGCGCTGGTTGCAGCACCTGGATGTAGAGCCGCCCGCCGATGAGCTGGCCCACTTGGGTGAGGCCATGAGTGCCGCTGAATGCTACCTGCAATGGCGGGTGGCCGACCCGCTGGCGGATGCTCAGCCGTTCATCGACATGGCCCGTGCAAGCCTGGCAGCGCTGGGCGTGTATTGTGCGCAGGCCGACACCCGTGCAGGCCTGGATGCCAATGGCGACGGCATCGATGACGAGTTGCGCGAGGTGTTTCTCGATGAAGCCGGCGAGTTGCTGCCGGAGATCGAGCGGCACTGGCTGCGCTGGCGTGCCGACAACCAGCAGCGCGAGGCGCTGGGGGAAGTGCGCCGTGCGCTGCATACGCTCAAGGGCAGCGGCCGCATGGTGCATGCCGAAGCGGTGGCCGAGCTGGCCTGGGGCGCCGAGCACCTGCTGAACCGGGTGCTGGAGGGCCGTAGCGTGCTGAGCCCGGAAGGCGTGGTGGCCCTGCAGCAAGTGTTCGTCCACCTACCCGATTTGCTGGCCGACTTTGCGGCTGGCCAATTGCCGCAACTGACCGAAATCGAACAGTTGGCTGGGCACCTGCATGCCCTGGCAGAAAACGACGCACCGGGTGCTGCCGATATCGATGGCCTCGACCCGCAGCTGCTGGATATTTTCCGCACGGAGGCGCAAGGCCACCTGGCCAGCCTCGATGTATTTCTGCAGGGCGCAGACGGCCACGATACGCCGGTCAGCGATGGCCTGCAGCGCGCCTTGCATACGCTCAAGGGTAGTGCTGCCATGGCCGGGGTGATGCCGGTCGCCGAGCTGGCCACTGCCTTCGACCGCCTGGCCCGTGAGTACAAGGGCCACCAACTCCCCCTGCAAATGGCCGAGATCGAATGTCTGGAAGCCGCACGCTCGCTGTTCCACCTGGGCCTGGCGCAACTCGACAGCACTCCGTTGGCCGCCATCGCTGGTGCTGCGGAGCTGATCGAACAGGTTGGCCAGGCCGTAGACGCACGCCTGGCCAGCTTGCATGACGACCCGCAGCATGTCCGGCGCGGCAAGCGCGATCCGCAGTTGGTCGCCAGTTTCCTGGCCCAGGCCATGGATATCCTGCTCGATGCCGAGGCGTTGCTGTCGCGCTGGCAGCAACAGCCTGGGCAGCGTGATGCGCTGGACACCCTGCTCGACCAGCTGACCACCCTGGGCCACGCCGCGCACCTGGCCGACATGTGGCAGATGGATGATGTGTGCGAGGCCTTGCTGGACCTGTATGGCGCCGTGGAAGAGGGCAGCCTGCCTGCCAATGCACGCTTCTTCGCCCATGCCCGGCGCGCCCATGAAGCCCTGCTGGACATGCTCGATGAAGTGGCGGCCGGGCAGGACGTCGCGCCACGGTCAGAAACGGTCGACGGTCTACGCAACTTGCTGGACCAAGCCTTGGCGCCAGAGGCCACTGGCCTGGTGGGCATCGACACGGTCACGCCGTTGCACCCGGACATGGACGTGGCCGATACCCTGGGCCTGGGGCTGCCCCATCAGCCGCAGCTGCCTGACGTGACCGAGCCTTTGGTTGAGGAACCGGAAAGCCCAGGCGAAGAGCTGCTGGAAGTGTTCCTCGAAGAAAGCTCGGACATCGTCGAAAGCGCCGCCGCAGCCTTGGCGCGCTGGCAGGCCGACCCGCGCAGCAGCGTCGAGGTAGACAACCTGATGCGCGACCTGCACACCCTCAAGGGTGTGGCGCGCATGGTCGAAATTGCCCCCATTGGTGACCTGGCTCACGAACTGGAGTTCCTGTACGAACTGCTGGCTGCCGGCCGCTTGCCGCCGAGCGCGCCTTTGTTCGCGCTGTTGCAGAACTGCCACGACCGATTGGCGCACATGCTCGATGCCGTGCGCCTGGGGCAGCCACTGCATGCCGCCACGGCGCTGATCGACTATATCCGCAACTTCAGCAGCGCGGCCCTGACCGACAGTGCTGCCGGCCAGGGGCCGGTCGAAGCCGCCGCTAGCGAGGTGCCGACAGCAGCGCCAGAGCGGGCGCCAGGCGACATGGTCAAGGTCGATGCCGAGTTGCTCGACGACCTGGGTAACCTGGCGGGTGAGCATTCGATCATTCGTGGGCGCATCGAGCAGCAAGTCAACGATGCACAGTTCACCCTCAACGAGATGGAAACCACCCTTGAGCGCATGCGCGACCAGCTGTTGCGCCTGGACATCGAGACCCAAGGGCGAATCTCCAGCCGCCAGCAGTTCGAAGGCGATGCCTATGATGATTTCGACCCGCTGGAAATGGACCGCCATTCACAGTTGCAGCAGTTGTCGCGGGCCTTGTTCGAGTCCGCCTCGGACTTGCTCGACCTGAAGGAAACCCTGGCTCAGCGTGCCCAGGAGGCCTACAGCCTGCTGCAGCAGCAGGCGCGGGTGAACAGCCAGTTGCAGGAAGGCTTGACCGCAACCTTGATGGTGCCGTTCGAGCGCCTTGTGCCGCGCTTGCAGCGCGTGGTGCGGCAGGTGGCCAGCGAGCTGGGCAAGCAGGTCGAACTGGTGGTCGGCAACGCCGAAGGTGAACTGGACCGCAGTGTGCTTGAGCGCATGGTGGCACCGCTTGAGCACATGCTGCGCAACGCCGTCGACCATGGCCTGGAAAGCCGCGAAGCACGCCTGGCCGCCGGCAAACCGGAGCAGGGCACCATCCACCTGAATTTGCTGCACGAAGGCGCCGATATCGTGATCGAAATGACCGACGACGGTGCTGGCGTTCCGCTTGAGGCGGTGCGGCGCAAGGCCATCAAGCGCGGCTTGCTGGACCCGCAGGCGCAGTTGAGCGATCACGAGATCCTGCAGTTCATCCTGCGCCCGGGTTTTTCCACCGCCGAGAAGATCACCCAGATCTCCGGGCGCGGCCTGGGCATGGACGTGGTGCACGAGGAGGTCAAGCAACTGGGGGGCTCGATGAGCATCGAGTCCGCTCAGGGCAAGGGCGCGCGCTTCCTGATCCGCTTGCCGTTCACCGTGTCGATCAACCGGGCACTGATGGTGCACCTGGGTGAGGAGCAGTACGCCATCCCGCTCAATACCATCGAGGGCATCGTCCGTGTGCCGCCGGCAGAGCTGGCGGCGTGCTATCAACTGGACCCGCCCCGCTATGTTTATGCCGGCCATGAATACGAGCTGCGTTACCTGGGCGAGTTGCTGCAAGGCCTGCCGCGCCCGGCCTTGCTGGGGCAGAGTGTGCCGTTGCCAGTGCTGCTGGTGCATGCCAAGGAGCAATCGTTCGCCATTCAAGCCGATAGCCTGTCGCCCAGCCGCGAAATCGTGGTGAAGAGCCTGGGGCCGCAGTTTGCTGCCGTTGCCGGGCTGTCGGGGGCGACGCTGCTGGGCGATGGCCGGGTCGTGCTGATTCTCGACCTGCTTGGCCAGCTGCGCGGCCAGCAGCGGCGCCTGGCTCGTTTGCCCGGTGGCGGCACCCCACGCCAGTTGCTCGGCCCGGTGCCGCGCCGCGCATTGTTGGTGATGGTGGTGGACGACTCGGTGACTGTGCGCAAGGTTACCAGTCGCTTGCTGGAACGCCACGGCATGAGCGTGCTGACGGCCAAGGACGGGGTCGATGCCATGGCCTTGCTGGAAGAGCACCGTCCGGACGTGTTGCTGCTGGATATCGAGATGCCGCGCATGGACGGGTTCGAGGTGGCCACTCGCATTCGCCGTGACGCGCGGCTGAAAGACCTGCCGATCATCATGATTACCTCGCGTACCGGGCAGAAGCACCGGGACCGCGCCATGGCCATCGGCGTCAACGAATACCTGGGCAAGCCGTATCAGGAGTCGTTGTTGCTGCAGAGCATTGCACACTGGAGCCAGCCTCATGCTTGAACTGATTGCCGGCCAGCGCAGCAGCCTGACCGGGCTGTTGCTGCCCTTGGGCGACCGCACCCTGGTATTGCCCAACGTGGCGGTGGCCGAGTTGAGCGGCCAGCGCAATTTGGTGTGCCAACGCGGTGAGCCGGCCTGGCACCTGGGCTGGATCGACTGGAGAAAGCAGCGCCTGCCGCTGATCGGGTTCGAAGCGGCGTGTGGTGGCGAGACGCCGTGCGGCGAGCGGGCGCGGGTTGTGGTGCTCAATGCTTTGGGCGACACCGGCCTGCGCTATTTGGCGCTGTTGCTGCAGGACATTCCGCGTTCGTGCAAGCTCGACAGCCAGCTGAATTATGTGGATGTGGCGCTGGGGCGCCTGGAGCTGGCGGCGGTGCAGGTGGGCGAGCAGGTGGCGCGGGTGCCTGACCTGGCCGGGCTGGAAAGGCTGGTGCGTGACGCGGAACTGCAACCTGAGTTTGGGTAAGATTCAGGGCCGTCACTGACGGAATGAGGAACCCAGCCCACCTCAGGAGGTCTGTGTTTGCATGTATTACGGTGAACGCTTCAACGCCTGGACCCACCTGGTCGGTGCTGTCCTGGCCTGTATCGGTGCCATCTGGCTGATCGTGGTCGCGGGCCTGCAAGGCGACCCGTGGAAGATTGTCAGTTTCTCCATCTACGGCAGCACGCTGCTGTTGCTGTACAGCATCTCCACCCTGTACCACAGCACCCGCGGGCGGGCGAAGGTGATCATGCGCAAGCTCGATCACCTGTCGATCTACCTGCTGATCGCTGGCAGCTACACACCCTTCTGCCTGGTCAGCCTGCGCGGCCCCTGGGGCTGGAGCCTGTTTGGCGTGGTCTGGGGGCTGGCGGTAATCGGCATGCTGCAAGAGATCAAACCGCGCTCCGAGGCGCGGGTTCTGTCGATCATCATCTATGCGGTGATGGGCTGGATCGTGCTGGTGGCGGTCAAGCCATTGCTCCACTCGCTGGGCACTGCCGGTTTTGCCTGGCTGGCTGCCGGCGGGGTGTTCTACACCGTCGGCATCATCTTCTTCGCCTTGGATAGCCGCTTGCGCCATGGGCACGGCATCTGGCACCTGTTCGTGATCGCCGGCAGCCTCATGCACTTCGTGGCGGTGTCGTTCTACGTACGCTAGTTAAAAATCGCCCCAAAGCTGTTGTGCCACCGACAGCGCCACCACTGGCGCGGTCTCGGTGCGTAGCACCCGTGGGCCGAGGCGTGCGGCATGAAAGCCGGATGCTTTGGCGTGCTCGACTTCGCCTTCGCTCAGGCCGCCTTCGGGGCCGATCAGGAAGGCCAGGTTGGCAGGCTTGTCGTGGCTGGTGAGCGGCTCGGCCACCGGGTGCAGTACCAGTTTCAGGTCGGCCTTGGTGCTGTTCAGCCACTCGGCCAGCGTGATCGGCGGGTGAATGACGGGCAAGGTCGAGCGACCGCATTGTTCACAAGCGCTGATTGCCACTTGGCGCCAGTGGGTCAGGCGTTTGTCGGCGCGTTCGTCCTTCAGCCGCACTTCGCAGCGCTCGCTGACGATCGGGGTGATTTCGTTGGCGCCCAGTTCGGTGGCTTTCTGGATCGCCCAGTCCATGCGCTCGCCACGGGACAGGCCCTGGCCGAGGTGTACATGCAGTGGCGAATCGGCCTGGCCAGGCAGTGCCTGGTCGAGGTTGACGCGTACGGTTTTCTTGCCCACTTCGAGCAACTGGCCGAGGTATTCCTGGCCGCTGCCGTCGAACAGCTGCACGGCGTCGCCGGGGGCCATGCGCAGTACGCGGCCGATGTAGTGGGCCTGGGCTTCGGGCAGGTCGTGCTCGCCAAGGCTCAGGGGGGCGTCGATGAAGAAGCGGGACAGTCTCATGGATTTGCTCGGTAGAAGAGAGACGCAGATCCCCTGTGGGAGCGGGCATGCCCGCGAAGCAGGCAGCGCGCTCGCTCCCACAGGAAAAGTGATGTGGCGAACTGCCGGGCCTAGCCCGGGTCGCGGAAGTCGGGGTGGAAGTTGGCCGGCACCGCAACGCTGACGCTTTCCCGGGTAGCGATGTCGATGCCTTCACTGGCCACTTCCGCCAGGAAGTCGATCTGCTCGGGTGTGATCACGTAAGGCGGCAGGAAGTAGACCACGCTGCCCAGCGGGCGCAGCAGGGCACCGCGGGTCAGGGCATGCTCGAACACCTTCAGGCCACGCCGCTCCTGCCACGGGTAGGCAACCTTGCCAGCCTTGTCCTTGACCATCTCGATGGCCAGGGCCATGCCGGTCTGGCGAATTTCGGCAACGTGAGCATGATCGGCCAGGTGTGCAGTCGCCGTTGCCATGCGCGTAGCCAAGGCCTTGTTGGCCTCGATCACGTTGTCCTGTTCAAAGATGTCCAGGGTCGCCAGCGCTGCAGCACATGCCAGCGGGTTGCCGGTGTAGCTGTGCGAGTGCAGGAACGCGCGCAGGGTCGGGTAGTCGTCGTAGAACGCCTGGTACACCTTGTCGGTGGTCAGGCAGGCGGCCAACGGCAGGTAACCACCGGTCAGCGCCTTGGACAGGCACAGGAAGTCCGGGCGGATGCCCGCCTGTTCACAGGCGAACATCGTGCCGGTGCGGCCAAAGCCCACGGCGATCTCGTCGTGGATCAGGTGCACGTCGTAGCGGTCGCAGGCCTCACGCAGCAGCTTGAGGTACACCGGGTGGTACATGCGCATGCCGCCAGCGCCCTGGATCAGTGGCTCGACGATCACGGCGCTGATGGAGGCGTGATGCTCGGCCAGGGTCTGTTCCATGGCCTGGAACATGTTGCGCGAGTGCTCTTCCCAGCCCATGCCCTCGGGGCGCAGGTAGCAGTCGGGGCTGGGCACCTTGAGAGTGTCCAGCAGCAGCGCCTTGTAGGTTTCGGTGAACAACGGCACATCGCCCACCGACATGGCGGCAATGGTTTCGCCGTGGTAGCTGTTGGTCAGGGTCACGAAGCGCTTCTTGCCTGGCTTGCCGACGTTCTGCCAGTAGTGGAAGCTCATCTTCAGCGCCACTTCGATGCACGACGAGCCATTGTCGGCGTAGAACACCCGGTCGAGCCCGGCTGGGGTCATGGCCACCAGGCGCTCGGACAGCTCGATCACAGGCTGGTGGCTGAAACCGGCCAGAATCACATGTTCCAGCTGGTCGACCTGGTCCTTGATGCGCTGGTTTATGCGCGGGTTGGCATGGCCGAACACGTTGACCCACCAGCTGCTCACCGCGTCCAGGTAGCGCTTGCCTTCGAAGTCCTCCAGCCACACGCCTTCGCCGCGCTTGATCGGGATCAGCGGCAGCTGCTCGTGGTCTTTCATCTGGGTGCAGGGGTGCCACAGGACCTTGAGGTCGCGTTGCATCCACTGATCATTGAGGCCCATGGGCACTTCTCCTGGCTTTGCGGCGTGGTTCGACCGCGTAAGCCTAAGCAATGCCGCAGGGCACGACAACCGCTTGCGTTCAATGGCGGTGGGTGCCGGTCCATTCAAGCTTGCGGATGTGTACGGTCCCTGCCTGCGAGGTGGAGATGGTCAGCCGCCGGAAAGGCCCATCGATCACCTGGTGATAGGGAGACGTCGCAATAGGCCCGGGGCGCAGGTCACGGACGCCGTAGCCTTCCAGGGTGAGCCAGTAGAAGTGGCGCGGCGCCGGAGCAATCAGGTCGTAGTCATTATTGTCGGCATCGAACAGCATGTTCAGGTCGTCACAGAGGAAATCGCTGACCACATAGTACTCCAGCCGCAGGCATGCGACTTCCTGAGCGAAGGTGATCTCCACATCGCTGTGCTCACCAATGACCAGTTCGGTGCCGTCTTCGCCCTTGAACGCTTCATGAAAGCCGGTCCATGAGGTGCTGTTGGAGCGGATACTCAGGCCAGAGGCTGTTCGAAGCGTTTGCTTGTGCCACAAAAACTGCCGTTCGACGTGTTGAAAGTGCTCCTCGAAGATCATGTTCGTGCCCTCCTGGCGGGGCTCTGGCCACCTTCGTCAGTTTCACTTGCCGCTGTGTGACCGGGCTACTGGCAAAAATGTCAGTTGCCAAAAGCACTTGATGTCACTGCGCTGGCAGGGTTGGCGGAGGTGACGTATTCTTAACGCATCTCTCTCGGGGCATTCCTGCCTCTTCCCGTATCTGTAACCTCTGACTCGGAGTTCGCCGACATGGCTGCTGCTTGGGTGCGCCTGTGCGCGTTGGTATTGATTGGTGTGTCCAGCGGCGCCGCGCTGGCAAAGGACAAGACGCCCACGGCAATTGTGGTGGGCGGCGGCCTGGCAGGCCTGACGGCAGCCTACGAGCTGCAGAACAAAGGCTGGCAGGTGACTCTGCTGGAAGCCAAGTCGGGCATGGGCGGGCGTTCGGGCCTGGCCACCAGCGAATGGATCGGCAACGCCAAGGCGCAGCCGGTGCTTAACCAGTACCTGGACCGTTTCAAGCTTGAAACACTGCCGGCGCCGGAGTTCGTGCGTACCCCCGGTTACCTGATCGACGGCGAGTATTTCAGCGCCACCGACCTGGCCACCAAGCAGCCTGCTACCGCCGAAGCACTCAAGCGCTACGAGAAAACCCTCGACGACCTGGCCCGCTCCATCGACGACCCGCTGAACCCGCAGGCAACCAGCACATTGTTTGCCCTCGACCAGATCAACGTCTCCACCTGGCTCGACAAGTTGCAGTTGCCGGCCACGGCCCGTCAGTTGGTCAACCAGCAGATCCGTACCCGCTACGATGAGCCGTCACGCCTCTCGCTGCTGTACTTCGCCCAGCAGAACCGCGTGTACCGTGGCGTCAGCGACCGCGACCTGCGTGCCGCACGCCTGCCGGGTGGCAGCCCGGTGCTGGCCCAGGCTTTCGTCAAACAGCTGAAAACCATCAAGACCAGCTCGCCGGTCACCGCCATTGTCCAGGACAAGGACGGGGTAACGGTAAAAGTCGGCAGCGTGGGCTACCAGGCCGATTACCTGGTCATGGCCGTGCCGCTGCGCGCCCTGGCCAAGATCCAGATGACCCCGGGCCTGGACAACCAGCACCTGGCAGCGTTGAAGGGCACCAACTATGGCTGGCGCGACCAGCTGATGCTCAAGTTCAAGAAGCCCGTGTGGGAAAGCCGCGCACGCATGTCGGGCGAAATCTTCAGTAACGCCGGCCTCGGCATGCTGTGGATCGAGCCTGCGCTCAAGGGCGGCGCCAACGTGGTGATCAACCTGTCCGGCGACAACGCCCGCCTGCTGCAGGCATTTGGCGACAAGCAGATGGTCGACCAGGTGCTGATCCGCCTGCATGCGTTCTACCCACAGGCCCGTGGTGCGTTTACCGGTTACGAGCTCAAGCGCTACAGCACCGACGCCGGCACCGGCGGCGCCTACCTGGCTTATGGCCCAGGGCAGATCAGCAAGTACTGGCGCTTGTGGGAGCGCCCGGTGCAACGCATCACCTTTGCCGGTGAGCATACCGATGCCCTGTACCCTGGCACCCTGGAAGGCGCCCTGCGCAGCGGCCAGCGTGCGGCCAGCCAGGTGCAGGACCTGTTGGCCGGCAAGTCGTTCGACCCGGCCAAAGCGGCGCCGGTTGCGGCGGCAGCGGCAGCTGGTGCGGTGGCCGCCAAGCAAAGCAAGGGTGGTTTCTTCTCCAATCTGTTCGGTGGTTCGTCCGACAAGGCTGACAAGGCGCCAGTGAAAGAGGAGCCGAAAAAGGTCGAAGAGGCCAAGCAGGACAAGCCGGGCTTCTTCAAGCGCCTGTTTGGCGGGGCGGACAAGCCGCAAGCGAAGGCAGAGCCGATCGCCAAGGCTGAGGAAGTGGCGCCGGCACCCGCGCCAGCTCCACAAGCCGCGCCGGCACCGGTTGCGCCTGCACCTGTGGTCAAGGAGGCGGCTGCCAAGCCAGCAGCGACCAAGGCGGCCCCGGCCAAGCATGCGCCGGCGCACAAGCCCGCGCACAAGCCTGCCGAGACCAAGAAGGCAACGGCCAAGTCCGAACCGACCAAGAAACCTGTGGCCAATACCCAGGCCAAGGCGGGTTGATTTATTGCCAGTGCCGCCCCTTTCGCGGGTAAACCCGCGAACAGGCCGGCACTGGCAACCTTGAACACCCCGGCTATCGTTAATGTTTCCTTAATGGGAAGGTTACAGAATAACTATCGGATTTATCGATAATCCGAAGCAATTTTTTCCGCTTTTCTTCGATACATTTCGCGTTAGTCTGTGCACAGCTTTCACGGGGAAACACGCCAACATGCAACTGCGCAATTCATCTTCTCGCTACGGCGTGGTCAGCATACTCCTGCACTGGGGTGTGGCGCTGGCAGTCTTCGGCCTGTTTGGCCTGGGCTTGTGGATGGTCGGCCTCGACTATTACAGCCCTTGGCGCAAAGCCGGCCCGGACCTGCACAAGAGCATCGGCCTGGTGCTGTTGGCGGTGATGTTGCTGCGCGTAGTCTGGCGTTTCGTCAGCCCGCCACCTCCGGCGCCGGCCAACCATGGCGCCTTCACCCGCCTGGCGGCCAAGCTGGGGCATCTGGCCCTGTACCTTGGGCTGTTTGCGGTGATGGCGGCCGGTTACCTGATTTCCACCGCCGACGGCGTCGGCATTCCGGTGTTCGGCCTGTTCGAAGTGCCGGCATTGATCAGCGACTTGCCCGATCAGGCAGACGTGGCGGGTGTGATTCACCTGTGGCTGGCCTGGGGCCTGGTCATTTTTGCCGTGCTGCATGCCCTGGCAGCGCTCAAGCACCATTTCATCGACCGTGACGCGACCCTGACCCGCATGCTGGGCCGCAAAGCTTGACCCTCAACCTCAATTGCATAGGAAGGAACAGGATGTTGAAAAAGACTTTTGCCGCTCTGGCGCTCGGTACCGCACTGCTCTGCGCTGGCCAGGCCATGGCTGCCGAGTACAAGATCGACAAGGAAGGCCAGCACGCGTTCGTTGACTGGAAAATCAGCCACCTGGGCTACAGCTTCATCCACGGTACCTTCAAGGACTTCGACGGTAATTTCACTTGGGACAGCGCCAAGCCTGAAGCCAGCAAGATCAACGTCGACCTGAAAACCGCCAGCCTGTGGTCGAACCACGCCGAGCGTGACAAGCACATCGCCAGTGCCGATTTCCTCGACGTGAAGAAGTACCCGGAAGCCAAGTTTGTCTCCACCAGCGTCAAGTCGACTGGCGACAAGACGGCTGACGTGACCGGCGACCTGACCCTGCACGGCGTGACCAAGCCGGTCACCTTCAAGGCTACCTTCAACGGTGAAGGCAAGGACCCATGGGGCGGCGAGCGTGCTGGCTTTAACGCCACCACCACCCTGAACCTGAACGACTTCGGTATCAAAGGCCCGGGTGCTACTTCGCAGACCCTGGACCTTGATATCAGTGTTGAAGGTGTGAAGCAGAAGTAAGTGATGCTTCGGCAATAAAAAACGCCGCCCATTGGGCGGCGTTTTCGTTTCTTAGCCTTTTCGGGTCAACAAGGCTGGGCGCTCACCGCGCGGGCGGCTTGGCAGGTCATCCAGCTGCTCAGGCGTTGGGTAACGGTCGAGCTTGGATTCCTTGCGGATGATGACCGGCTGTTTTTCCGGCTGGCGCGGGTTGCGCACGGCCGGCTCTTGCCGGGCGGCATCGTCACGGGCAGGGCGGCCACGGCCTGCGCCGCCGCCATCGCGACGGGCACCGCTACCGTTGTTGGCGCGAGGCGGGCGTTTTTCGCCGCCGCTACCGCTGCGCTGCTGGCCACCACTGCGAGCCTGGCCCTGGCCACCGGCATTGCTGCGCTGGCCATTGCCCTGGCCCTGACCTTGGCTGGCACCACCACCTGGGCGGCGGTTGCGGCCCTGGTTCTTGCCCTGGTAGGGGCTGACGTAGTCAGCGCGGTTACCGAAGTTGTCGATATCGTCGTCCAGGAACTCTTCCGGGTCACGGTCAGCTGGCGCTTTCGGTACGCTGCTGTTGCTGGCCTGTTGCTGTTGCTGGCGCGGCTTCTTGTCACGCGGCTTGCGCGGCAGTTGTTGCTTGTCGCCGCTCTTTTCCTTGTCGGCTGGCTTGTCCGCAGCCTGCTGCTTGGCCTTGCCTT
>NZ_BBIS01000014.1 GCF_000730605.1 Pseudomonas monteilii NBRC 103158 = DSM 14164
GCGCGGGCGGCGCTCGATCTGATAAGCACCGAAAAAATCGAGGCATGCACCTTGATGCCCTGATGCGCGTACGTCCTCTATCCATCAGTGATGTTTATCGAACCCTGAACTACGCTGACAGTCGCATCTCACAAATCATTTGTGCGCAAGCAAGGAGCCAGCATGGCGTTGGTGCGTCCGCTGTCGGTCGTTTGCCTGGGGCTGCTGTACATGCTCACCGGCTGTAGCAAGGAAGAGGTCCCCGAGACGTTGCCTCGGGTTGGTGTGCAGCAAGTCCAGCCCACTGATTTCGCAGCCAGGGTCACCCTGACCGGTGATGTGCAGGCGCGGGTGCAGACCGACTTGTCGTTCCGCGTGGGCGGCAAGATCATTTCGCGCAGCGTGGATGTGGGCGACCATGTCAAGGCTAACCAGGTGCTGGCCCGGCTGGACCCGAAAGACCTGCAGAACAACGTCGACTCGGCCAAGGCCGAGGTGTTCGCCGCGCAGGCGCGGGTCACCCAGACCAGCGCCGCCTTTGTACGCCAGCAAAAACTGCTGCCCAAGGGCTACACCAGCCAGAGTGAATACGACTCTGCCGAAGCCGCGCTGCGCAGCAACCAGAGCGCGCTCAAGGCCGCCCAGGCGCAACTGGCCAACGCCAACGAACAGCTCAGCTACACCGCACTGGTCTCCGAGGCCGCCGGGGTAATCACCGAGCGCCAAGCCGAAGTGGGCCAGGTGGTGCAGGCCACCATGCCCATCTTCAGCCTGGCCACCGATGGCGACCGCGATGCGGTGTTCAACGTGTACGAATCGCTGCTGGTCGCACCGCCCAGCGATGCCGGGGTGATCGTCAGACTGCTGGATAACCCCAACGTCCAGGCACATGGCTTCGTGCGTGAAATCACTCCCACGGTGTCGGCGCAAAGCGGCACGGTGCAGGTCAAGGTAGGCCTCAAAGACGTGCCACCGGGCATGCAGTTGGGCGCACCGGTCACCGCCACCACCAATGCCCAAGGCCGGCCCAGCGTCGAGCTGCCGTGGTCGGCACTGACCAAAGCCCTGCATGAGCCCGCCGTATGGGTGGTGGGCGAGGGCGACAAGGTTGAACTGCGCAAGGTCGAGGTCAGCCGTTACCTCACCGGCAAGATCGTGGTCGCCAGCGGCCTTAAAGGCGGCGAGACCGTGGTGGTCAATGGCGGCCAATTGCTGCACCCCGGCATGCAGGTGCAGAAGATCGACGCCAAGGCCCAAGGGGGTGAGCTATGAAGCGCCTGCTGCTGATGCTGTCGGCTGGCGTGCTGCTGGTGGGGTGCAGCAGCGAGGACGAGGTGCCAGAGCCGATTCGGCCCGTGCTGTCGGTGAAAGTCGAACCCCAGGTGCAGTCGCAGTTGGGCCGCTTTGCCGGCAGTATTCAGGCACGCTTTGAAAGTACCCTGGGCTTTCGGGTTTCCGGGCGTATCGCCCGTCGCTGGCTGGATGTGGGCGCCCAGGTAAAACCGGGCGACACCTTGGCAACCCTCGACCCGACCGACCAGCAAAACCAGCTGCGTGCTGCCGAAGGCGACCTGGCCAAGGTCCAGGCCCAATGGATCAACGCTCAGGCCGACGCCCGCCGCCAGCAGCAACTGTACGACCGCGGGGTAGGCGCCCAGGCCCAGCTGGATATCGCCCAGACCAACCTGAAAACCACCAGCGCGGCGTTGGAGCAGGCGCGCTCTGCGCTCAGCCAGGCGCGTGACCAGCTCGACTACAGCACCCTGCGCACCGACCACGCTGCGGTAATCACTGCCTGGCAGGCCGAAGCCGGGCAAACCGTCACCGCCGGCCAGGCCGTGGTAACCCTGGCCAGACCGGATGTGAAGGAAGCCGTGATCGACCTGCCGATCGGCCTGGCCGAGCAGTTGAGCAAAGGCCTGACCTTCACCGTTGCTTCGCAGTTGGACCCTACCATCAACACCACCGCCAGCCTGCGGGAACTGGAACCCCAGGCCGACGCCACCACGCGCACCCGCCGTGCGCGCCTGACCCTGGCGAGCACCCCGGCGGCCTTCCACCTGGGCACCGCCATCAGCGTGACCCTGAGTTCGGAGGTGTCGCCGCGCAGCGAACTGCCCTTGAGTGCCTTGCTCGAGCGCGACGGCAAGACCCAGGTATGGGTGATCGATACGCAGCAGAAGACCGTGGCCACTCGTGACGTGGCCCTGATCGGCCGCACCGCCGACAGCGTCGTCCTGAGCTCGGGCGTACAGCCCGGCGAGCGAGTGGTGACTGCGGGCGTGAACAGCCTCAAGCCCGGCCAGAAGGTCACCTTCGACGAGGATGCGCAATGAAAGGAAGCTTCAACCTGTCCGACTGGGCACTCAAGCATCAATCGTTCGTCTGGTACCTGATGTTCGTTGGCCTGCTGATGGGGATCTTCTCCTACTTCAACCTGGGCCGTGAGGAAGATCCGTCGTTCACGATCAAGACCATGGTCATCCAGACCCGCTGGCCCGGCGCGACCCAGGACGAAACCCTGTACCAAGTCACCGACCGTATCGAGAAGAAGCTCGAGGAACTCGACTCCCTCGACTACACCAAAAGCTACACCCGCCCCGGTGAATCCACGGTCTACGTGTACCTGCGCGACACCACCAAGGCCAAGGACATCCCGGACATCTGGTACCAGGTGCGCAAAAAGATCCAGGACATTCGCGGTCAGTTCCCTCAGGGCATCCAGGGGCCTGCGTTCAACGACGAATTCGGTGATGTATTCGGCTCGATCTACGCCTTTACCTCCGATGGCCTTACCCTGCGCCAGTTGCGCGACTACGTGGAGCAAGCCAGGGCTGAGGTCCGCGATGTGCCCAACATCGGCAAGATCGAGTTGGTCGGTACACAGGATGAAGTGCTGTACCTGAACTTCTCCACCCGCAAGCTGGCCGCGTTGGGCATTGACCAGCGCCAGGTCATGCAGGCCTTGCAATCGCAGAACGCCGTGACCCCGGCTGGCGTGATCGAGGCGGGTCCCGAGCGCATTTCGGTGCGCACCACCGGGCAGTTCTCCTCGGAAAAAGACCTGGAAACGGTCAACCTGCGTATCAATGACCGCTTCTTCCGCCTGGCGGATATTGCGGATATCGAACGCGGGTATGTCGACCCGCCGTCACCCATGTTCCGCTACAACGGCCAGACTGCGCTTGGGCTGGCCATCGGCATGAAGGCCGGTGGCAACATCCAGGTGTTCGGTGCGGCGCTGAAAAAGCGCATGGACAAAGTGGTCGAGGACTTGCCGGTAGGGGTTGGGGTACACACCGTGTCGGACCAGGCGGTGGTGGTGAAGCAGGCCGTCGGCGGCTTCACCAGCGCGCTGTTCGAGGCGGTGGTGATCGTACTGGGGGTGAGCTTCATCAGCCTGGGCGTGCGCGCAGGCCTGGTGGTGGCCTGCTCGATCCCGCTGGTGCTGGCCATGGTGTTCGTGTTCATGGAGTACAGCGGCATCACCATGCAGCGGATTTCGCTGGGCGCCCTGATCATTGCGCTTGGCCTGCTGGTGGACGATGCGATGATCACCGTGGAGGTGATGGTCACGCGGCTGGAGATGGGCGAAAGCAAGGAGCAGGCGGCAACCTTTGCCTACACCTCTACAGCCTTCCCCATGCTGACCGGCACCCTGGTGACTGTGGCCGGTTTCGTGCCGATCGGCCTGAACGCCAGTTCGGCCGGTGAGTATACCTACACCCTGTTTGCCGTGATTGCCGTGTCGCTGATCGTGTCTTGGGTGGTGGCGGTGTTCTTCGCGCCCGTGCTGGGCGTACACATCCTTAGCAGCAAGGTCAAAGCCCATGAAGCCGAGCCTGGCCGCCTGGGCAAGGCCTTCGAACATGGCCTGCTGTGGTGCATGCGCAACCGCTGGTTGACCATCATCGGCACCGTGCTGTTGTTCGTGCTGGCCATTTTCTGTGAGCGTTTTGTGCAGAACCAGTTCTTCCCGTCCTCGGACCGCCCGGAAATCCTGGTCGACCTCAACCTGCCGCAAAACGCCTCGATCGAGGAGACGCGCAAGGTGGTCGACCGCTTCGAGGCGCGGATCAAGGATGACCCGGACCTGGTGCACTGGAGCACCTACATCGGCCAGGGTGCCATTCGTTTCTACCTGCCCCTCGATCAACAATTGCAGAACCCGTACTACGCGCAGTTGGTGATCGTCAGCAAAGGCTTCGAAGAGCGTCAGGCCATGATGGATCGCTTGCAGAAGATCCTGCATGAAGAGTTCGTCGGCATCGGTACCAACGTACAGTCGCTGGAAATGGGCCCGCCGGTAGGGCGGCCGATCCAGTATCGGGTCAGTGGCGCAAACATCGATGAGGTGCGCAAGCACGCCATCGAACTGGCCACCTTGCTCGACCAGAACGAGCACATCGGCGAGATGATCTACGACTGGAACGAGCCGGGTAAGGTGCTGCGCGTGGAAATCGCCCAGGACAAGGCACGCCAACTGGGGTTGTCGTCGGAAGACGTGGCCAATGTGATGAACAGTATCGTCAGCGGCGTGCAGATCACCCAGGTCAACGACAACATCTACCTGGTCAACGTGGTGGCCCGTGCCGAAGACAGCGAGCGCGGCTCGCCGGATACCCTGCAAAACCTGCAGATTCTCACGCCCAACGGCACCTCGATCCCGTTGCTGTCGTTTGCCACGGTGCGTTATGAGCTGGAGCAGC
The DNA here is from genome assembly GCF_000730605.1 of Pseudomonas monteilii NBRC 103158 = DSM 14164. GTDB lineage: Bacteria > Pseudomonadota > Gammaproteobacteria > Pseudomonadales > Pseudomonadaceae > Aquipseudomonas > Aquipseudomonas monteilii. The sequence continues at coordinate 4,689 of NZ_BBIS01000014.1, forward strand.
CGCTGGTGTGGCGCCGGGACCGCAAACCGACCATCACCATCAAGGCTTCGGTCAATGGCGACATCCAGCCCACCGACCTGGTCGCCCAGCTGAAGCCGAAGATCGACGAATTCGCCAGCAAGCTGCCGGTGGGCTTCGAAGTGGCCACGGGCGGTACGGTGGAGGAGAGCGCCAAGGCGCAAGGGCCGATCCGCAAGGTAATCCCGCTGATGCTGTTCCTCATGGCCACCTTCCTGATGATCCAGCTGCACAGCGTGCAGAAGCTGTTCCTGGTGGTGAGCGTGGCGCCGCTGGGGCTTATTGGCGTGATCATTGCGCTGGTGCCAACGGGCACGCCCATGGGCTTTGTGGCGATTCTCGGCATCCTCGCGCTGGCGGGCATCATCATTCGCAACTCGGTGATTCTGGTGACCCAGATCGACGAGTTCGAGGCCCAGGGCTTCTCGCCGTGGGACGCAGTGGTGGAGGCTACCAACCACCGGCGCCGGCCGATTCTGCTGACGGCGGCGGCGGCGAGCCTGGGCATGATCCCGATTGCCCGCGAAGTGTTCTGGGGGCCGATGGCCTACGCCATGATTGGTGGGATCATCGTGGCCACCCTGCTGACGCTGCTGTTCTTGCCGGCGTTGTATGTGGCCTGGTACAAGATCCGCGAGCCTGAAAACAGCACTGAAACCCAACATTGAACCCTGTGGGAGCGGGCACGCCCGCTCCCACGGAGGCATTTGAGCGCCTGTAAGATCGCGAATTGAATTTGGTTATATAAACATTCTTAAACAGTATTTTTAAGAATAACTCCGCCTCACTACTATTGCCCTCAAGCCAGGCGCAAATCCCCTTCAAACCTCTGCCCGGCACCTCACTCCAAGGAGAACGAGCATGAGTGCATCTCTGCGTAGCATCGACGGTCAGGACGAAGCCACCATTCTGCGTGAAATCCAGAGCGCCTTGCGCGACCTGCGTTTCGGTGCGGTGGAGATCACAGTGCACAACGCTCAGGTCGTACAGATCGAGCGCAAGGAGAAGTTCCGCCTGCAACAGCCCGGCAACAAGGCCGGCTGATCGCGCCTCACACTCAAAACTAGAAAAATGCCAATCGGGAGCTTCACCATGTCCATCCGCCGTTATGCGCTCGCCGCTTTGGCCAGTGCTGTTTTTGCCGGTTCCGCCATCGCCAAGGACTACGAACTGCTGAACGTGTCCTACGACCCGACTCGTGAGCTGTACCAGCAGTACAACGCCGAGTTCATCAAGCACTGGCAGCAGGCCCACCCGGGCGACAAGGTGAAGATCCAGCAGTCCCACGGCGGCTCGGGCAAGCAGGCCCGTGCGGTGATCGATGGCCTGCGTGCCGACGTGGTGACCCTGGCACTGGCCGGTGACATCGACGAAGTCGCCAAGCTCGGCAAGACCCTGCCGGACAACTGGCAGACCCGCCTGCCGGACGCCAGCACCCCGTACACCTCGACCATCGTGTTCCTGGTACGCAAGGGCAACCCGAAAGGCATCAAGGACTGGGGCGACCTGATCAAGAAAGACGTGTCGGTCATCACCCCCAACCCGAAAACCTCCGGCGGCGCCCGCTGGAACTTCCTGGCTGCCTGGGCCTACGGCCTGAAGACCGGCGGTAGCGAAGAGAAGGCCAAGGCCTACGTGCAGGAACTGTTCAAGCACGTACCAGTGCTGGATACCGGCGCCCGTGGCTCGACCATCACCTTCGTCAACAACGGCCAGGGCGACGTGTTGCTGGCCTGGGAAAACGAAGCCTTCCTGGCGCTGAAGGAAGACGGTGGTGCCGACAAGTTCGACATCGTCGTGCCGTCGCTGTCGATCCTGGCCGAGCCGCCAGTGGCCGTGGTGGACAAGAACGCGGAGAAGAAGGGCAATACCGACATTGCCACCGAATACCTGAAGCACCTGTACAGCCCGGCCGGGCAGAAGATTGCCGCAGAGAACTTCTACCGCCCGCGTGACGAGAAAGTCGCTGCCGAATTCGGCAAGCAATTCCCGAAACTGGACCTGGTAACCATCGACAAGGACTTCGGTGGCTGGAAAACTGCACAACCGAAATTCTTCAATGATGGCGGTGTGTTCGACCAGATCTATCAGGCACAGTAATCGCCAAGGAAAAGCGGGGCTGCGCAGCAACCCCGGGATTCAGAGTCTTGCACCAGCCCGGGATTGATTCCGGGCTTCGTGCGTTTAACCAGGGATATTTATGTCACGCCGCATTTCTCCCGTCATACCCGGCTTCGGGCTGACACTGGGCTACACCTTGGTGTACCTCAGCCTGATCGTGCTGATACCGCTGGCAGCCATGTTCATTCATGCCTCGCAGCTGACCTGGGAGCAGTTCTGGAACATCATCAGCGCGCCGCGGGTAATCGCCGCGCTCAAGCTGAGTTTCGGTACCGCCCTGTTCGCCGCCATCATCAACGGGGTGATCGGCACCCTGCTCGCGTGGGTGCTGGTGCGCTACACCTTCCCTGGGCGCAAGATCATCGACGCGATGATCGACCTGCCGTTCGCCCTGCCTACCGCCGTTGCCGGTATCGCCCTGACCGCCCTGTACGCGCCCTCGGGCTGGGTCGGCCAGTTCGCCACCGACCTGGGTTTCAAGATCGCCTACACCCCGCTGGGCATCACCCTGGCGCTGACCTTCGTCACCCTGCCGTTCGTGGTGCGTACGGTGCAGCCGGTACTGGCAGACATCCCGCGTGAAGTGGAGGAGGCCGCCGCCTGCCTGGGCGCCAAACCGCTGCAGGTGTTCCGTCATATTCTGGCGCCGGCCCTGCTACCGGCCTGGCTCACCGGTTTTGCCCTGGCCTTCGCCCGCGGCGTGGGCGAGTATGGTTCGGTGATCTTCATTGCCGGCAACATGCCGATGAAGACCGAAATCCTGCCGCTGCTGATCATGGTCAAGCTCGACCAGTACGACTACACCGGCGCAACCGCCATCGGCGTGCTGATGCTGGTGGTTTCCTTCATCCTGCTGCTGCTGATCAACCTGCTGCAGCGCCGTATCGAAACCCCTTGAAGGAGGCCGGCATGTCCAGTTCATCCCTGAGTGCAAGCGCGGCCGCCAACGCTGCCCGCCGTGGCAGCGCCACTTCGCGGCGCATCCTGATCGGCCTTGGCTGGCTGGTGTTCGCGCTGTTTCTGCTGCTGCCGCTGGTGATCGTGGTATCACAGGCGCTGAAGAACGGTTTTGGCACCTTCTTCGAGGCGATTTTCGAGCCCGACGCGCTGTCGGCATTGAAGCTCACCCTGCTCGCCGTGGTCATTTCGGTGCCGCTTAACCTGGTGTTCGGTGTCAGCGCCGCCTGGTGCGTCAGCAAGTACACCTTCCGTGGCAAGAGTATCCTGGTCACCCTGATCGACCTGCCGTTCTCGGTGTCGCCGGTGATCGCCGGCCTGGTCTACGTGCTGATGTTCGGCGCGCAAGGCCTGTTCGGGCCATGGCTGCAGGACCACGACATCCAGATCGTGTTCGCGCTGCCGGGCATCGTCCTGGCGACCATTTTCGTCACCGTGCCGTTCGTGGCCCGTGAACTGATCCCGCTGATGCAGGAGCAGGGCACGCAAGAAGAGGAGGCCGCGCGACTGCTCGGCGCCAACGGCTGGCAGATGTTCTGGCACGTGACCTTGCCCAACATCAAATGGGGCCTGATCTATGGCGTGGTGCTGTGTACCGCACGGGCCATGGGCGAGTTTGGCGCGGTGTCGGTGGTGTCGGGCCACATTCGTGGTGTGACCAACACCTTGCCGCTGCACGTGGAGATCCTCTACAACGAGTACAACCACGTCGCGGCCTTCAGCGTGGCCAGCCTGTTGCTGATCCTGGCGCTCTTCATCCTGCTGCTCAAGCAGTGGAGCGAGAACCGTATTAACCGCCTGCGCCACAGCGCCGCGGAGGAATGATTCATGTCGATCGAAGTTCGTAACGTCAGCAAGCGCTTCAACAGCTTCCAGGCCCTGGACAACATCAACCTGGACATCAACAGCGGCGAGCTGGTGGCTTTGCTCGGCCCGTCCGGCTGCGGCAAGACCACGCTGCTGCGCATCATCGCCGGCCTGGAAACCCCAGACCAGGGCAATATCGTGTTCCACGGCGAGGACGTGTCCGGCCATGACGTGCGTGACCGCAACGTCGGTTTCGTGTTCCAGCACTACGCGCTGTTCCGTCACATGAGTGTGTTCGACAACGTCGCTTTCGGCCTGCGCATGAAGCCCAAGGGCGAGCGCCCGAGCGAAAGCAAGATCGCCGAGAAGGTGCATGAGCTGCTGAACATGGTGCAGCTGGACTGGTTGTCCGACCGCTACCCCGAACAGCTGTCCGGTGGCCAGCGTCAGCGTATCGCCCTGGCCCGCGCGCTGGCGGTGGAGCCCAAGGTGCTGCTGCTGGACGAGCCGTTCGGTGCACTGGATGCCAAGGTGCGCAAAGAGCTGCGCCGCTGGCTGGCGAGGCTGCACGAAGACATCAACCTGACCTCGGTATTCGTGACCCACGACCAGGAAGAAGCCATGGAAGTGGCCGACCGTATCGTGGTGATGAACAAGGGCGTGATCGAGCAGATCGGCTCGCCGGGCGAGGTGTACGAGCAGCCGGCCAACGACTTCGTCTACCACTTCCTGGGCGACTCCAACCGCCTGGCCTTGAGTGAAGGGCACCATGTGCTGTTCCGCCCGCACGAAGTGTCGCTGTCGCGGCATGAGACTGAAGGGCACCATGCGGCCGAAGTGCGGGATATTCGCCCGTTGGGCGCGACTACCCGGGTGACCTTGAAAGTCGAGGGGCAGAGCGAGCTGATCGAGGCCGAGGTGGTGAAAGACCATGACAGCCTGATTGGGTTGGCGCGGGGGGAGACATTATTCTTCCGGCCGAAGGTTTGGCAGAAGGTGGCGGATATCTGAGCCTCTTCAGGTAATGAGAACCCGGGCATGGTCCCGGGTTTTTTATCTCTGCAATTCCATGCCTTTCCTGAATATTTTGCATGCCCACAAAGCATCGAGTTTTGCTTGGTCAGCCACAGCCCGTGCAGTTCGTGGCTTTCACGCTACCCTTCAAAAACAATATTCACTTAAGTTCTAACCATAATTTTAAACATTACTTTAAGAGATAAATCTCTGGCCCCGATGATTCAGCCATACCTGAATCGAGACCCCAGGAGTTTGATCAATGGGTAATGTCCAGTCGGCCGTCAGGGCCTACGACCAGCCATGGCGCCCGGCCCCGGGCGACCTGGTCGAGCTTGGACGCACGCTTCGCCTTCCGCTGGGCCAGCTGCGCCTGCAACGCACGCCCGTCAGCGGGCTCAAGCGCCGTGACAAGCTGGTGTTGGGCCTGCTGGTGCTGGCCCTGCACGGCGCTGCGGCGTACTGGGTAAGCCAGGCACCCACGCCAGAGCTGCCCGTGGTGCCACCGCAAGTGCCGCCGATGACCATCGAGTTCGCAGCGCCAGCGCCGCCTGTGATCGAACCGCCACCGCCTGCGCCTGCACCACCTGTCGTCGAGCCGCCGCCGCCACCTCCCGTGATCGACGAACTGGCCGCCAAGCCCAAACCCAAGCCAAAGCCCGTGCCCAAGCCGGTGGTCAAGCAAGCACCCAAACCACAGCCCAAACCGGTCGAAGCACCACCGCCAGCCCCAGTGGCCGCTCCGGCACCACCTGCGCCCGCACCACCCGCGCCGGCCCCGGTTACGCCCGCTTCGGCCAACGCCGCGTACCTGAAAAACCCGGCGCCGGAGTATCCGCAGATGGCCCAGCGGCGCGGTTGGGAAGGCACCGTACTGCTGCGGGTAGAGGTGCTGCCCAGCGGTAAACCCCGGCAGATCCAGGTCCAGAAGAGCAGCGGCCGTGATGCCCTCGACGCCGCCGCGCTGGCTGCGGTGAAACGCTGGAGCTTCGTGCCCGCCAAGCAGGGCGACGTGGCCCAGACCGGCTGGGTCAGCGTGCCGATCGATTTCAAGCTTCGCTAACTTTTTCGCAGAACACAGGAAGACATCATCATGAGCCTGCTGGCATCCCCCCTCGAATCCGTTGAAAGCGCAGTCATCTGGCTGCTGGTTGGTTTCTCTGTCGTCACGTGGGGCCTGGCCCTGGTCAAGGTCGCGCAGTTCGTGCGGTTGAAGAACCAGGACAAACGCTTCCACCAGCAGTTCTGGGCGGCCTCCAGCCTGGACTCGGCCGCCGAGCTCAGCCACGAGCTGCCCGGCCCGGCTGCCCGCGTTGCCCAGTCTGGCTATGCCGCAATTGCCGTCGGCGACACCCAGGCCAACGACCTGAGCCACGCCATCAACCACCAGGACCGCCTGGAGCGTGCCCTGCGCCAGCAGATCGTGCGTGAGCGCCGCTCGCTGGAAACCGGCCTGGCAGTGGTCGCCAGTATCGGCAGCACCTCACCTTTCATCGGCCTGTTCGGCACTGTGTGGGGCATCATGGAAGCACTCAAGGGCATCAGCGCGGCCGGCTCCGCCAGCCTGGAAACCGTAGCAGGTCCAATTGGTGCGGCATTGGTGGCAACCGGTGTGGGTATTGCCGTCGCCGTGCCTGCGGTGCTGGTCTACAACTATTTCCTGCGCCGCCTCAAGCTGACCGCTGCCGACCTCGACGACTTCGCCCACGACTTCTACAGCCTGGCGCAAAAGAGTGCCTTCCGCGTGCTGGTGCACCCCGCCGTGCACAAGCCACAGGCCGGTTTCACCCAGCCCGTGAAGGAGGCGTCCTGACATGGCTTTTTCGACCCAGGACAGCGACGAAGTCCTCAGTGAAATCAACGTCACGCCGCTGGTGGACGTCATGCTGGTGCTGCTGGTGGTGTTCATCGTCACCGCGCCGCTGTTGACCAACGCTATCCCCATCAACCTGCCCAAGACCGAGGCCGTGGCCCCGGTAGAGCAGAAGGACCCGCTGGTGGTCAGCATCGACGGTGAAGGCAAGCTGTTCATCAACAAGGACCAGATCCAGCCCGACCTGCTGGAAACCAGCCTCAAGGCCGCCAAGGACAAGGACGCAGACGTGCGCGTGCAGCTGCAGGCCGATGACGGCGTTAACTACGGCGAAGTGGCGCGGGCCATGGCAGCCATCGAACGTGCAGGTATCAGCAAGCTGGCGGTGATTACCGCACGCTGATACCCGCCAAACCTCTTCAGGCAAGTGCTTATGGGCCACATCTCTTGGCAGGGGTTGGCCCTTTTTTTTGCCGTGACAGGTCCAGCGCCTGTGAGGTCGAGCGCCGCCCGCGCGGCGCTCGGTCTCACAGCCGACAATTCTCTCAAGGTGTACATTTAGGTTATTAATAAATAGCTTCTTATTCCTTTACGAATATAACTCCCTCCCTATACTGGTCTCCAAGCACGCAAACTTACTGGAGGCGTCCCCATGCGCAATGAGTCGATTCGCTACCTGATTGTGCCGGGCTGGCAAGGATCGCCAGACAACCATTGGCAAAGTCACTGGCAGCGCACCCTGCCCAACAGTGCCCGGGTGGAGCAGCACGACTGGCTGACCCCGCAGCGCCAGGACTGGGTGCAGGCACTGGAGCAAGCGATTGTTGCCGAAGAGTCGCCGGTGATCCTGATTGCCCACAGCCTGGGCTGCATCACCGTCGCCCATTGGGCTGCGCAGGCCAGCCCGGCCTTGCTGCGACGTGTGCGTGGCGCGCTGTTGGTGGCACCAGCGGACGTCGAGCGGCCCACCTGCGCGCCAGCCTTGCGCAACTTTGCGCCGATCCCGACCGACGCACTGCCGTTCCCCAGCCAGGTGGTCAGTTCGGACAACGACCCGGCCGTGAACGTGCCACGGGCGCTGTACCTGGCCCAGGCCTGGGGCGCCGAGGCAGGGTTGCTGAGCAACGCCGGGCACATCAACGTCAAGTCCGGCCATGAGCGCTGGGAGCAAGGCTTCGCCTACTTGTACCGCTTGCAAAGCCGGGTTGAGCAGCGCGCACTGCGCCGCGCCTGATCGCCTTTACCGCTTACCTGACGCCCGGCCAATGATGGCCTGGGGCGGGAGTTTGTCATGACTTTTCAAAACCCGTTTGGCCAGCCGCTGCTGACCTTTCCCGAGCTGGACAAGAGCCCGCTGAGCATCCGCGCCAAGGCGCTGGTGTTCATTGACCCGCGTTCGCAGCAACTGCGCGAAGACCTTGAGCGCCTGGCGCCGCAACCCTTGCCCGTACTGATCCGTGGCGAAACCGGCACCGGCAAGGAGTTGCTGGCACGGCAGATCCATCGAGCCAGTGACCGCAGTGGTTTGTTCGTGTCGGTCAACTGCGCGGCCATCAGCCCCACCTATGCTGATGCCGAACTGTTCGGCTACAGCGCCGGCAGCCAGGGTGGCACGGCCAGCAGCCGCGCCGGCTGGTTCGGCTCGGCCAATGGCGGCACGTTGTACCTGGACGAGATCGCCGACTTGCCGCTGGCCATCCAGGACAAGTTGCTGGCAGCCCTGGAAAACCGCGAAGTCACCCGAGTGGGCGCGCAGCAGCCGCAGCCGGTGGATGTGCGGTTGGTGGCCGCGACCAGCATCGACCTGGCGCGGGTGGTACGGGCAGGGCGCTTTAACGAGCGCTTGTACCAATACCTGAGCGAAGGCGCGCTGGAGCTGCCACCGCTGCGTGAGCGGCCCGGCGATATACTGCCGTTGGCCGAGTATTTCGTGGGCATCTACAGCGTACGCCTGCAGCGCCCTGTACCGCTGGTGAGTGAGGCGGCGCAGCAGGAGCTGGAAGCCCATCCATGGCCCGGAAATACCCGTGAACTGGAGAATGTTATCCACTTCGCCTTGCTGGTGAATGATGGCGAAGAGCTGCAGCCAGGGGACCTGGACCTGCCCAACCCCTCGCGCTAGACATCGCTCATAAGCAAAGTGGCTAATGGCGATTTGCTTTTGGAATAAGAAGCTAAGTAAAAGATATTGTTCCGGTATAAAAAATCTAGGTATTGTCCGCCTACGCCCGCTGGTGAACCGGTTGGGCACCCGATTCGCCATCGCTGATGGCCCAGATTCAGAACAAGGACCACCATGAAGAAGACCCTGCTGACCACTGCCCTGGCCGCTGCCCTGTCGTTCTCCGGCCTGGCCGCCGCCGCCGAGAAACTGGTGGTTGCCGCTACTCCGGTACCGCACGCCGAAATCCTTGAGCTGATCAAGCCGACCCTGGCAAAAGAAGGTGTGGACCTGCAGATCAAGGTCTTCACCGACTATGTGCAGCCGAACGTGCAGGTTGACCAGAAGCGCCTGGACGCCAACTACTTCCAGACCCTGCCGTACCTGAAGAGCTTCAACGAAGGTAAAGGCACCCACCTGGAAACCGTGATCGGCGTGCACGTCGAGCCGTTCGGTGGCTACTCGAAGAAGATCAAGAACCTGTCCGAGCTGAAGGAAGGCGCCACCGTTGCCATCCCTAACGAAGGCAGCAACAGCGGCCGCGCCCTGATCCTGCTGCAGAAGGCTGGCCTGATTACCCTGAAAGACCCGAAAAACGCGCTGGCCACCCCCAAGGACATTGCCGAGAACCCGAAGAAGCTGAAGTTCCGCGAGCTTGAATCGGCCATGCTGCCGCGTGTGCTGGACCAGGTCGACCTGGACATGATCAACACCAACTACGCCCTGGAAGCTGGCCTGAACCCGGCCAAGGATGCGCTGGTGATCGAAGGCGCCGACTCGCCGTACGTGAACTTCCTGGTTGCCCGCCCGGACAACAAGGACAGCGAGGCCATCCAGAAACTGGCCAAGGCCTTGACCAGCCCCGAGGTGAAGGCATTCATCGCCAAGAAGTATCAAGGTGCTGTGCTGCCGGCGTTCTGATGCGGTCGAAGTACCTGGTATGACCAACGCCGACGCCTTTGCGTCGGCTTTTTTTTGGGCTGCTAGCAGCCCTTACGGCCCTGGCACCAACCGCAATGTACTCTGTGCCGGAATCATCCCCATCTGCGCCTTCTGGTACTGCCCCTGCACATACCCTTCAGCCTGATCCGAGTAATGCCGGTCAAACGGCACGCCACTTTGCCCGACTGGGTTGCTGGTCAATGCCTGCCCGGCATCCGCAAAATCGATCAGCCGCCGCGTTGAAGGCCCGTAGGTCACCGGCCATGGCGCCGGGCCGATCTTCGCAGAAAGGTTGTTCGGCACCTCATGGGTACCGGGCGCGGCGAACGGCCCAACGTTGAACAGCAGGTTCAGCGGCTTTTTCACCCCAAGAGGGTGGTTGTGGGTCAGGGTATGGGCCTTGCCCCATTGCCAGCTGGCCGGGTCGCTACCCAAGGTATCGCGCAGGTGCTTCAGGCTGCGCTGCCAGGCCAGGCGTACGATGGCGGTACGGTCGGTACGCTGGTTGCCACCTCGGGTGTTCCACCAAGGGGAGTCGGCGTCCGCCGCCAGGCGTGGCAAGGCAGCGTCGATGGCGCGGGTGCTGATCAGTACCGGGAACCAGGTGTCGCTCAGTTCGTCGTGCAGGGCCGCGAAGGCCAGTTCGTAGAGGAACTGGTTGAACAGCGTGGCGCTGGTCGAATCCAGCGGGTAGTCGCCGCGCCAGGCGGCGAGCTGTTCGACCAGTTCCTTCTCTTCGTCTCCTTCCGCCACTGCGCGCAGGGTTGCCAGCAGCGGTGCAAGGGTGCGCGGGCCGTGGTCGCTGGCGGTGTTCAGTTGCAGGGCCTGGCTGTTCTGGGTATCCCATTTCACCTCGGGGTTAGCCAGGTGGCGGTCGAGCTGGCGGCCTCGGTCGGGCAGGTTGTAGTAACCCGGTATGGGCAGCCCTGCTGGCGGCTGGTAGTTGGCCGAGACGATATAGCCGCGCGCCGGGTTCTCTTGCTGCGGGTTGACGTTGAAGGGGTAGAACCCGAGCTTGTCGGCCTGCGCGCTGGCGCCGTCGAGGATGAACGCCGGGTCGACGCCGTCGGGGCGTATCGGGAGCTTTGCCGCCGCCCACCAGCCGATGTCACCTCGGGCATTGGCCCAGACAAAGTTAAGGCCTGGTGCATGGACCTTGGCGGCAGCCTCGCGCATCTTGCCCAGTGTGTCGGCACGGTTGAGCTGGTAGAAACCTTCGAGGATCGCGTTTTCGGTTTCCAGGAACGCCCACCACATGGCGATGGGCGTAGGCCCGGCAGTAGCGCCCAGCACGTCGTTGACGATCGGGCCATGTGGCGAGCGGCGCAGGCTGAGTGTGACCGGTGCTTCGCCTTTGACCGCGATCTGCTGCTCGGTCTTTTCCAGCGCCTGCCATTTGCCTTCGACCATCACCTGGTTGGCGTGGGCCGGGTTGGTGCGCTCGGCGATCAGGTCGACGTCATCGTTCTGGAACATGGTCAGGCTCCAGCCGAAGTCGCGGTTGTGACCAAGCAGGGCAAAGGGGTTGAGCGCCTGGAAGTAGCCATACAGGTTGAAATCGGGTGCCGAGAGCTCGGCCTCGTACCACACCGCCGGCACTGCGAAACCGATGTGCGGGTCGCCTGCCAGCAGCGGCTTGCCGCTGCGGGTATGGTTGCCAGCCACCGCCCAGGCGTTGCTGCCTTCAAACTGCGGGATGCCCGCCTCACCCAGCGCCTGGTGGCTGAGGCGTGCGAGGGCTTCCAGGCTTTGCCAGTCCGCAGCGGCCAGTGGCGTGCCCACCGCCCCCTCGGGTTTCCAGCCAAGGTCGAAGATGCTCAGGTAATCGGCGCCAAGCTGGTCTCGGATGTAGGTCAGTGCGGGCTCGGTGCGAAACGCAGCAGCGAAGCTGTAAGCGAGGTAACCGGCAATGCTCAGGGTATCTTCGGCGGAAAACGGGCGAGGGGTGATACCCAGCAGGTCGAACTCCACGGGCTTGGGATGGCTGGCTTGCCAGCCGTTGACCCCGTCGAGGTAAGCTTGCAGGGCCTGCCAGGCAGGTGACTGGCGGTCCTGACGCTTGGCCATCAGTGCGGCCTGTTCGCGAATGCGCAGGCTGCGGAACAAGGTATCTGTGGGCAGCAGCTTGTCGCCCAGCACCTCGGCCAGTTCGCCTCGGGCCAGGCGGCGCAGGATTTCCATCTGGAACAGCCGGTCCTGGGCATGCACGTAGCCCAGGGCGCGGTACATGTCTGCCTCGTTTTGCGCCTGCAGGTGCGGCACGCCGCGAGCGTCGTAGCGCACGCTGACCGGCGCCTGTAAGCCAGCCAAGGCCACCTCGCCCTCGCGCTGCGGCAGCTTGCCCTGCACGTACCAGTAACCGGCGCCGGCGGCCACGGCAACCACCACGGCCAACAGGGTCAGGCTGCGCTTCATGCAAGCTCCTTGTGCGTCAAAGCAGAAAATGTGGTCCGATGATCGGCGGATTCGCGAACAGAGCATAGCCCCGGGAAGGAGATTCCATGTCACTCAGCGAAAAACAGAAGATGCTTACAGGTCAGCTCTACCACGCTGGCTGCCCCGAACTGCAGGCCGAGCAGATTGCCAACAAGCACTGGATGCACCGCTACAACAGCAGCGTCGAACTGCTCAACGACGCACGCCATGGGCTGTTGCTGGAGCATTTCGGCCAGGTGGGCGAAGGCGCGGTGATTCGCCCGCCGTTCTATTGCGACTACGGCTACAACATCAGCGTTGGCCGCAACACCTTCATGAACTTCAACTGCGTGATCCTCGACGTGATGCCGGTGCGCATCGGCGACGACTGCCAGATCGGCCCCAACGTGCAGATCTACACCGCCGACCACCCGCTCGACCCAGCAGTACGGCGCAGCGGGCTGGAGAGTGGGCGGGCGGTGACCATCGGCAACAACGTGTGGATCGGCGGTGCGGCGATCATCCTGCCAGGGGTGACGATTGGCGATAACGCCGTGGTCGGCGCGGGTAGCGTGGTGACCCGAAATGTGCCAGCCGGGGCGACGGTGGTGGGCAACCCGGCGCGGGTACGTCAGCCAGCCCAAGGGCAGTAGCAGCCCACCGCCAGTGTGTTGGATGCGGTCACCCGGCGGCCGTCGAGCAGTGCCTTGAGGATGGGCTCGACGAAGCTGTTGCTGGCGTTGCACACCGCGCCTTCGCTGTAAGGGCCGAAGTAAGCGAGGCGACCTTGCCGATCCCAGATGGCCACGGCCGGGGAGGCGGGCAGGTGCTCGCTACCGGGCAGGCTGGCGATGGGCTTGAGGGCGGTGAGGTTGGCGGGCAGCTGGCCATGGCTACCGGGCTTTTGCAGCACATGGAAGGTCACGCCCTGGGCTGCGAACTGGCTGACCAGGTCGCCCAGGTGTTGCTGGTTGCCGACGTTGCAGGGGCAGGCCGGGTCCCAGAAGTGCACCACGCGGATCGGGCCAGGGCCGGCCAGCTCGGGTGGCAGTTGCAGTTGGCTGCCGTCGAATAGCGTGGTCTGGTTGTCGAATGGGCGCAGGTAGCGGGCCTGGAAGGTGGTGTAGGCCTGCCAGAGGATGGTAATGCCAACCAACAAGGCGATTGCCGTGCACAGTGGTTTGATGGCTCGAGTCTTCATGAAATTTCCGCCATCCCCTGTAGGAGCGGTGCTGGTTGTTCGAGGTGAGCAAGCTTGCCATGGCGCCGCCTAGAGCTGAAGATTCCAGATCAATACATTGCATCAATGTGGATGTGCTCGATGCCCGCTGCTTTCAACCCTGACCACCTGCGCACCCGCCTGGCGCCGTTGACCGCTCGCCAGCCGTTAACGGCCGAGGCGCAGGACTACCAGCGCTTCTATGGCCTGAACTTGTCAGTCCAGAGCTGGCTGGGCGGCTTTCAGGCGGCGGGGTTCGACCTGGTCGGGCAGGTGTGGCTACCTGAGCAGCCGACCGCGACGTTGTTCCTGCTGCACGGCTACTACGATCACATGGGCCTGTATCGGCATGTGATCGACTGGGCGCTCACGCAGGGTTTTGCCGTGATCAGCTGTGACCTGCCCGGCCACGGCCTGTCCAGTGGCGAGCGGGCCAGCATCAGTGATTTTTCGGTGTATCAGCAGGTGCTGGAGGCGTTGTTCGAACAGGCGCGCACGCTGCAGCTGCCGCGCCCCTGGCACCTTTGCGGGCAAAGCACCGGTGGCGCCATCGCCGTTGACCACCTGCTGCATCAGGGGGCGCGCAGCCCCATCGATGGCCAGGTGATCCTGTTGGCACCGCTGGTGCGGCCTTGTTCCTGGCGCTGGTCGAAGTTGAGCTATCGCGTGCTGCGTCACTTCGTGAACGGCATCGAACGGCGCTTCAGCGAAAACACCAATGACCCGGCCTTCCTGCCGTTCCTCGAAGCCGACCCGCTACAACCGCGTCGCCTGCCAACCGCCTGGGTGGGCGCACTGATCGCCTGGGTCAAACGCATCGAAGCCGCGCCGCACAGTCCGCGGCGGCCGTTGATCGTACAGGGGGAGGCCGACGGCACGGTGGATTGGCCCTACAACCTCGAAGTGCTCAAAGCCAAGTTTGCCGACCCACAGATATTGATGCTGCCCGAGGCCCGTCACCACCTGGCCAACGAGCTGCCAGGCATTCGCCAACGCTACTTCGACTTCATCGACCAGCGCCTGGGCTGATCACTTCAGGTCGTTGCTGCTCTGGCCAACCGCCAGGCCCGCACGCACAGCCGCCAGCGCTGCCTGGTAGTAGGCTTTGCCGTCGGGTGATTCGGCAAAGGTGGCGAACGCTTCCAGCTCGGCATCGGACAGGTCGCGGTAGACATACAGCAAGGTGTTGTTGAGGTCTTCGCCGATCTGGTTCATCAGGCGCTGGCGCTGGCCGTCGAGCAGGCCCTGTGCCTGGCCGCCGCCGAACAGGCCGGGGATCATCGAGCTGAGGCTGTCGGCCGCCACGCCAGCAATGGCCAGGCTGACTTCGGCACCGGCCTCACGCGCTGGCAGGGCTTGCGCCAAGTGGCCGATGACCAGCAGGCGGTCGTCGCTGGCCTGGATCTTGGGCAGGCCTTTGGCATTCTTGGCCAGTTCGTCCTTGCGGGTGGCCTTCAGCTCGGCTGCCACCACCTTGCGCCCCAGCGGCGACTGGAAGAAGGCCAAGGCAGGTGCCGGATTGGCCAGGGTGGCCCGCAGCTGCGCCTGGGCGCGACGGTCCACCGCCTGGGCCTCGAAGCGCTGGTTGCTGTTGTTGACCAGCGCCTGGTACACGGCGGGGGGCAAACTGTTGCGGTAGCGCGCCTGGGCGGCGGTGAGAGCATCGTTGAAGTGGGCGCGCTGGTCGGGCCAGCCGGCGGCCTTGTACAGTTGATCCAGGTTGTCTGCCCAGACAGGCATGGTGCAGATCATCAGCAGAATCAGGGAAAACAGACGGCGCATTCAGGACTCCTGTCGGCAGGTGGCTATTGTCCTTGGCCCGGCGCCGGTTTGTCGAGATATCCGCGTATTTCTCGGCCAAGTGGCGCTGTGCGCCGCCATGGCGAATGGATATGATGCGCGCCATGCACAACTCCCCCGAACACCCGATGCTTGCGGCCGTCGTCGACGATCTGGCCACCCATGGCTGGTCCCAGCAGGCGCTGTTTTTGCCTGCCGACCTGGTGCGTGCGCTGGCGGCCGAATGCCGACGCCGTGATGCCGAAGGCGAGCTTAACCCGGCAGCGGTTGGGCGCGGGGTTGCCCAGGAGGTGCGCGAGGCCATCCGCGGCGACCAGATCCAGTGGATCGACCCCGGGCAGGCCGAGGCCTGCGACCAGTACCTGGCGGCCATGGACCAGTTGCGCCTGGTCATCAACCAGGGCCTGTTCCTGGGCCTGGAGGATTTCGAGTGCCATTTTGCCTTGTACCCACCGGGGGCGTTCTATCGCCGGCACCTGGACCGCTTCCGCGACGATGACCGGCGCATGGTGTCGGCCGTGCTGTACCTGAATGAAGGCTGGCAACCTGAGGACGGCGGCCAGTTGCGCATGTTCCTGGCCGATGGCGTCGAGCACGACGTTGAGCCTGTGGCGGGTTGCCTGGTGGTGTTCCTGTCGGGCGAGGTGCCCCACGAAGTGCTGCCGGCCGGGCGAGAACGGCTGTCGTTGACGGGCTGGTTCCGGCGCCGTGGCAATGACCCGTTCTGATTTGCCCAAGGTACTGGTCAGCGCTTGCCTGCTGGGGCAACCGGTGCGCTATGACGGCCGGGCCAGTGGCCATCCTGACTTGTTGCAGCGATGGCAGGCAGAAGGGCGCGTAGTGCCGTTGTGCCCGGAGGTGGCAGGTGGATTGCCGACGCCGCGTCCGCCTGCGGAGATTCCGGGTGGACAGGGTGGCGAGGTGCTTGATGGCGAGGCGCAGGTGCTGACGGTGACGGGTGAGGATGTCAGTGCCGCGTTTCTGGCCGGGGCGCAGTTGGCGCTGGTACTGGTGCAGCGGCATGGCATTCGTGTGGCAGTGCTGAAGTCGGGTAGCCCATCGTGTGGTAACCGGTTGACCTATGACGGCACGTTCACGGGTGTGAAAGTGGCGGGGGAAGGGGTGACCACGGCGTTGCTGCGGCGGGCGGGGGTGCGGGTGTTCAGCGAGCTGGAGCTGGAACAGGCGCAGCAGGCGCTGGCTGGGCTTTCAGTTTAAGCCTGTACCGGCCTCGTCGCGGGTAAACCCGCGAAGAGGCCGGTACAGGCTGTAAAAACCTTACTGCCCGGCCGCAGTCTCCTGCACACCCTTGAACCACTTCTGCTCAAGCTCGGCAGTGCGGCCACTGTCTTTCAGCCGTTGCAGCGCATTATTCACCGCGCTCTCGAACGCCGGGTTGTCCTTCTGGAACGGAATCACCCGCTTCTTTTCGCCAATCGGCAGGCTCACATCGAGTGGGCCGTCGCCCTTTGGTGCATCGGTCGATGGGGTGAGTGCAATGTCATATTTGCCACTCTCGACACCGCTCAGCACTTCGGCGGCCGGGGCCTCGACGAACTCGGCGCGCAAGTCCAGTTCCCGGGCCAGGTCCTGGCCAAATTCGATGTCGAACCCCGTCAGGTGGTCGTCTTGCTTGAAGGCGTACGGTGAGTTGTCAGTCTGCACCGCAATGCGCAGTTCGCCCCGGTCGGCGACTTCGTCTATCAGCTCCGCCTGGGCCAATGGACTGATCAGCACTGCCAGCAGTACCCCTATGGTCGAACGCATGAATGCCCCTTTTCTTTTAGCAGATGAATAACTTTCGCCACGGCTTTCTTCCTCGCCGTGATCGAGCGCAGCCTATGACCTTGAAGCCTCGGCATTGTTTAACCCTGACGGAAATATTTCTGTCAGGCAATGTGAACACCTTGGCGAATATTTCAACTAAGGTGAACTACCGCTGCCGTTGGATCCCAGGCTGCGGTCAATAAGTGAATCACAGGAGAAGTGAATGAACAGCCTATTTTCGCGTGCTGCCGTTGCCGGTCTGCTGATGGGAGCGTCGGTATTCGCCAGTGCCGCAGATGCCCTGAAGAGCCAGGAGCCGCCCAAGGAGGCCAAGGTCTTCATCGTTTCCCCCGCCGATGGCGCCACGGTTGACAAGACCTTCACCGTCAAGTTCGGCATTGAGGGCATGGCACTCAAGCCAGCGGGTGACCAGACCCCGCACACCGGGCACCACCACTTGCTGGTGGATGTGGATAAAGAACCCGTGGCTGACATGCCGCTGCCAACCAGCCTGATGCCGGAAGCCGGCACCGCGCTGCCGGCGGGCCCGCAGGTGCTGCACTTCGGCAAGGCGCAGACCGAGACCAGCATTACCCTGACGCCGGGCAAGCACACCCTGCAATTGATTCTGGGTGACCAGTATCACGTGCCGTTCAAGCCGAGCGTCGAGTCGAAGAAGATCACGGTTGAAGTGAAATAAAAAAGGGAGGCCACCAGGGCCTCCCTTTTTCATGCAGCAAGCGAACTTAGAACAGGACGCGGGAGCGGATGGTGCCCTTGACCTGTTGCAGTTTCTCTTGCGCCAGGTCGGAGTACTCGGCGTCAACGTCGATTACCACGTAACCGACTTTCTCGTTGGTCTGCAGGAACTGACCGGAGATGTTGATACCGTTCTCGGCGAACACCTTGTTGATCTCGCTGAGCACGCCCGGGATGTTTTCGTGGATGTGCAGCAGGCGGTGCTTGCCTGGGTGCGCCGGCAGGGCCACTTCCGGGAAGTTGACCGAGGACACCGAGGTACCGTTGTCGCTGTACTTGACCAGCTTCTCGGCCACTTCCAGGCCGATGTTGGCCTGGGCTTCGGCGGTGGAACCACCGATGTGCGGGGTCAGGATCACGTTGTCCAGGCCGCGCAGCGGGCTTTCGAACTCTTCGTCGTTGGAGCGTGGCTCAACCGGGAACACGTCGATGGCGGCGCCGATCAGGTGCTTGTCCTTGATGGCGGCGGCCAGATGGTCCAGTTCAACCACGGTGCCACGGGCGGCGTTGATCAGGATCGCGCCCTTCTTCATCGAGCGGATTTCCTTCTCGCCGATCATCCACTGGGTGGACGGCAGCTCAGGCACGTGCAGCGAAACGATGTCGGCCAGGCCCAGCAGTTCGTTCAGGCTGGTGACCTGCACGGCGTTGCCCAGTGGCAGCTTGGTCAGCGGGTCGAAGAAGTACACCTGCATACCCAGGTTCTCGGCCAGGACCGACAGCTGGGTACCGATAGAACCGTAGCCGACGATGCCCAGCTTCTTGCCACGGATTTCGAACGAGTTGGCCGCGCTCTTGATCCAGCCGCCACGGTGGCAGGAGGCGTTTTTCTCAGGGATGCCGCGCAGCAGCAGGATGGCTTCGGCCAGCACCAGCTCGGCCACCGAGCGGGTGTTGGAGTACGGCGCGTTGAACACGGCGATACCGCGCTCGCGGGCCGCTTCCAGGTCTACCTGGTTGGTGCCGATGCAGAAGCAGCCAACAGCGACCAGTTTCTTGGCGCAGTCGAAGATCTCTTCGGTGAGCTGGGTGCGCGAACGGATACCGATGAAGTGGGCGTCGGCGATCTTTTCCTTCAGCTCGGCTTCCGGCAACGAACCAGTGAGGTATTCGATGTTGGTGTAGCCGGCAGCCTTGAGGGTATCGACTGCGTTCTGGTGCACACCTTCAAGAAGAAGGAACCGGATCTTGCTCTTGTCGAGAGAAGTCTTGCTCATCTGCGTAAACCTGTATCCCGGAGAAAAAATGGCGAGGGGTGATGCCAGGCGCGAGGGCAGCCTTAGCATGAACAGCGGGAGGGCTATGCTAGCATACGCGACACAATCTGAGCTTATCCCGACAGGTGAAGAGTGCTCAGGGTGACTATGAATAAGTCGAGAGTTCCAGCGATGACCCACCCCGCTGTAATTGAAGAACTGATGACCCTTGTCGACCCTGGCAAGGTCCTGACCGACGCGGCTTCCCTCGAAGCCTATGGCAAGGACTGGACCAAGCATTACCCGCCGGCGCCCAGCGCCATCGTCTTCCCCAAGACGGTAGAACAGGTGCAGGCGATTGTGCGCTGGGCCAATGCGCACAAGGTAGCCCTGGTGCCCTCTGGCGGGCGTACCGGGCTTTCGGCCGGCGCCGTGGCGGCCAATGGCGAGGTTGTCGTTTCTTTCGACTACATGAACCAGATTCTCGACTTCAATGCCTTCGACCGCACCGTGGTCTGCCAGCCGGGCGTGATCACGCGTCAGTTGCAGGCCTACGCCGAAGAACAGGGCCTATATTACCCAGTGGACTTCGCTTCCAGCGGTTCTAGCCAGATTGGCGGCAACATCGGCACCAATGCCGGCGGAATCAAGGTGATTCGCTACGGCATGACCCGCAACTGGGTGGCCGGGTTGAAAGTGGTCACCGGCAAGGGCGAACTGCTGGAACTGAACAAGGACCTTATCAAGAACGCCACCGGCTACGATCTACGCCAGTTGTTCATTGGTGCCGAAGGCACGCTGGGCTTCGTGGTCGAGGCCACCATGCGCCTCGACCGGGCGCCGCGAAATCTTACGGCGATGGTGCTGGGTACACCGGACTTCGACTCGATCATGCCGGTGCTGCATGCCTTCCAGGGCAAGCTGGACCTCACGGCCTTCGAGTTCTTCTCCGACAAGGGCCTGGCGAAGATTCTGGCGCGCGGCGACGTGCCAGCGCCGTTCGAGACCGACTGCCCGTTCTATGTGTTGCTGGAGTTCGAGGCCAGCACCGAGGAAGTAGCCAACGAGGCCCTGGCCACCTTTGAGCACTGCGTGGAGCAGGGCTGGGTGCTGGACGGGGTGATGAGCCAGAGTGAAACCCAGCTTAAAAACCTGTGGAAGCTGCGCGAGTACCTGTCGGAAACCATCTCGCACTGGACTCCGTACAAAAACGACATTTCCGTCACTGTGTCGAAAGTGCCGGCGTTCCTGCGCGATATCGACGCCATCGTCGCAGAGCATTACCCCGACTATGAGGTGGTGTGGTACGGCCACATCGGCG
Organism: Pseudomonas monteilii NBRC 103158 = DSM 14164; assembly: GCF_000730605.1. Lineage (GTDB taxonomy): Bacteria > Pseudomonadota > Gammaproteobacteria > Pseudomonadales > Pseudomonadaceae > Aquipseudomonas > Aquipseudomonas monteilii. The sequence continues at coordinate 24,999 of NZ_BBIS01000014.1, forward strand.
ATGGCAACCTGCACCTGAACATCCTCAAGCCCGAGCACATGAGCAAGGATGATTTCTTTGCCTCGTGTACCAAGGTCAACAAGTGGGTGTTCGACATCGTTAAACGTTACAACGGCTCGATCTCGGCCGAGCATGGCGTGGGCATGACCAAGCGCGACTATCTGGGCTACAGCCGCTCGCCCGAAGAAATCGCCTGCATGAAGGCGATCAAGGCCGTATTCGACCCTAACGGCATCATGAATCCGGGTAAGATCTTCGCACCTGAATAAAAAGCAGTATCCAGAGGAGTCGGCCATGAGTTACCAGCACCAGTACGTAGACGGCACGCGCATTCACTTCCCGTTGGGCAAGGTGGTGTGCATCGGCCGCAACTATGCCGAGCATGCCAAGGAACTGGACAACCCGATCCCTACCGAGCCGCTGCTGTTCATCAAGCCGGGTAGCTGCGTGGTGCCGGCCGAAGGCGGCTTCAAGATCCCGGCCGAACGTGGTTCGGTGCACTATGAGGCCGAAATTGCCGTGCTGCTGGGCAAGCCGCTGTCGACCCATCCGAGCGAGGAAGAGGTGCTGGACGCCATTTCCGGCTATGCCCCGGCGCTGGACCTGACCCTGCGCGATGTACAGGCCAAGCTGAAAGAGAAGGGCCTGCCGTGGGAGCTGGCCAAGTGCTTCGACGGCGCCTGTGTGCTGCCGCCGTTCGTCTCGGCTGGCAGCTTTGAGGACGTGACCGACATTCCGGTACGCCTGACTGTCAACGGCGAAGTGCGCCAGGATGGCAACAGCGCAATGATGCTGAACCCGATCGTGCCGATGATCCAGTACATGGCGGCGCATTTTTCGTTGCAGGCGGGGGATGTGATTCTCACCGGCACCCCGGCGGGCGTGGGGCCGTTCAATGTGGGTGATGAGCTGGTGCTGGAGCTGCCGGGTGTAAGCCGCTTCGAAAGCCGGGTGCTCTGAGTCCGAACCGCGAAGAGGTAGGCCCTGTTTACCGATTTTTCACACTCGATCCGGATAATGCGCGGATCTTCGCCCATTCCCCCAGGACCCGCGCATGCCATCCTCCTCCGCCCCGGCAACCTCCAAGCGTCGCTTCTACCTGCGCTGGCCCTTCGGCTTGGCCGTGGCAGCGGTGATCGGTTATGGCGTGGCCGTGGCCATGCACTGGGATGACCGCGGTGCGTTGTGGGTAAAAGAGAGCTTCGAAAGCACCGCCGAGCGCAGCGAAAGCGTGTGGTTGCCGGACTACCAGGTAGACATCGATGCCAAGCCGCTGCCAGGCATGGACGATGACGAAGCCTCGGACTTGGCCTTCAACCCACATACCCGCACCTTGTTCGCGGTCATGGGCAAGAACCCGATCCTGGTCGAGCTGAGCCTGGAGGGTGATGTACTGCGCAAGATCCCGCTCAATGGCTGGAACAACCCGGAAGGCGTTGCCGTGCTGGAAGACGGCTACCTGGCCATCACCGACGAGCGCCTGCATGACTTGACCGTGGTCAAGGTGGATGCACAGACCACGGCGTTGAACCATGACGACTTCCAGAGCCACGACCTGGGCCCGTCGGTGAAAAGCAACAAGGGCTTCGAGGCCGTGGCCTGGGACCCGATGCGCCAGCGCCTGATCATCGGCGAAGAGCGCCCGCCCAAGCTGTACACCTGGAACACCGATGGCCGCAGCCCGCTCAAGGGTGAGAAGCAGCCTTTGCCGAGCGATGAGCTCGACCTGCGCAACCTCTCGGCGCTGGGTGTCGACCCGCGTACCGGCCACTTGCTGGTGCTCTCGGCCGACTCCAACATGCTCCTGGAGCTGGACGAACAGGGCCAGCAGGTCAGTTTCATGACCTTGCTTGGCGGCTTCAACGGGCTTGAAGACACCATCCCGAGGGCCGAAGGGGTGGCGATGGACGACAAGGGCAACCTGTATATGGTCAGTGAGCCGGCCTTGTTCTATCGCTTCAGAAAAAACTGAGCCCGAAATCGGGCATTTCGGATGCTGGCATTAAGCTTTACTTCAGTTGTTCATGGTTAGATTCGCCACCCCTGTGTCGAGCCTGCCCTTATGCGCCGTTATGTTCGCCTTATCCTTGTTTTCGCCGCCCTCGGCTTACTCCTGTTTGGCTGGGCCGGGCAGGAGTTTCGCCTGTTCGAGCGCGGCTGGTTCAACCTGAAGACCTGGTGGCAGCCCGCCGAGCAGAGCATTGGCCTGGACCGCTACCGGGTGGTGGTGGAGGCCAAGCCGGTCGAAGGGCTGGATGACGACATCTCGGCGCTGACCTACGACCCCGACCGCAAGACCCTGTTCACCGTCACCAACGCCCGTTCGGAGCTGATTGAGCTGTCGCTGGACGGCCGTATTCTGCGCCGGGTGCCATTGACCGGGTTTGGCGACCCGGAAGCCGTGGAGTACGTGGGGCCCAACAGCTATGTGATCACCGACGAGCGCCAGCAGCGGCTGATTCGCGTACGGCTGGAAGACGACACGCTGTTCCTCGATGCCGGTGACGCCGAGCAGCTCAGCTTGGGCATTGGGCTGAACGGCAACAAGGGTTTTGAGGGGCTGGCCTACGATTCGGCGGGTAAGCGCCTGTTCGTGGCCAAGGAGCGTGACCCGATGCTGATCTACGAGGTGCACGGCTTCCCGCATGACAACCCGGAAAAGCCTTACGCCGTGCATGTGGTGCAAGACCGCAAGCGCGATGCGCGGCTGTTTGTGCGGGATTTGTCGAGTTTGCAGTTCGATGAGCGCAGCGGGCATTTGCTGGCGCTTTCGGACGAATCGCGCCTGGTGCTGGAGCTGGATGTAGAAGGCAGGCCGCTGAGCACCTTGTCGCTGCGCAAGGGCTTCCAGGGGTTGCAGGCGACGGTGCCGCAGGCCGAGGGGATTGCGATGGATGAGGCGGGGACCATTTATCTGGTCAGTGAGCCGAACCTGTTTTATGTGTTCAAGCAGCCAGCGGAGTGAGCAGGAGGGGCTGCTTTGCAGCCCGTTCGCGGCACAAGGCCGCTCCTACAGGGGAGCGCATCAGGTTCAGGCGCTGCAGTCTCTTGTAGGAGCGGCCTTGTGCCGCGAATCGAGGGCAAAGCCCTCGCCGACGATTACTCGGCCTTCAGGGTTTTCACGCCTTCAGCGGTACCCAGCAGCAGCAAATCCGCTGGCCGCGCCGCGAACAGGCCGTTGGTCACCACACCTACGATGGCGTTGATCTGCGCTTCCAGCTCCGCCGGGTTGGTGATCTGCAGGTTATGCACGTCGAGGATCACGTTGCCGTTGTCGGTCACAACGCCTTCGCGATACACCGGGTCGCCGCCCAGCTTCACCAGCTGGCGCGCCACGTGGCTGCGGGCCATTGGGATCACTTCGACCGGCAGCGGGAAGGCGCCCAGCACCGGCACCAGCTTGCTGCCGTCGGCGATGCAGATGAAGGTCTTGGCCACGGCTGCGACGATTTTCTCACGGGTCAGGGCCGCGCCACCGCCTTTGATCAAGTTCAGGTGCGCGTCGCTTTCGTCGGCTCCGTCCACGTAGAACTCCAGCTCGCTGACGCTGTTCAGCTCGTAGACCGGGATGCCATGGCCCTTCAGACGCTGGGCGGTGGCTTCGGAGCTGGCGACTGCGCCGTCGAAGGCGGTCTTGTGCTGAGCCAGGGCGTCGATGAAGAAGTTGGCGGTCGAACCGGTGCCGACGCCGACAACGCTCTTTTCATCCAGCTTGGGCAGAATGAAGTCGACAGCGGCCTGGGCGACGGCCTGTTTGAGTTGGTCCTGGGTCATGCGGGCTCCGAAAAGGGGCAGGGCGGTTTTCAAAGTTGCTTAGTATAACGGCTTGGGCGGCTTTGCTGTGGTCGCCCGACGTAGCGCTGGGGTAGACTCCCAGCCCTTGTCCCGCGGCCCAGTGATGCTTTCCCGATGCTCGAACAGTACGTCAAGAAGATCCTCACCTCGCGCGTCTATGACGTTGCCGTCGAAACCCCGTTGCAGAGCGCCGGGCAGCTGAGCAAGCGCCTGGGTAACCAGATTCTGCTCAAGCGTGAAGACCTGCAGCCGGTGTTCTCGTTCAAGATCCGTGGGGCGTACAACAAGCTGGCCCAGCTGAGCCCGGAAGAGCTGGCCCGTGGCGTGGTTACCGCCTCGGCTGGCAACCACGCCCAAGGCCTGGCCCTGGCTGCGCGCGAGATGGGCATCAAAGCCACCATCGTAATGCCCAAGACTACTCCTGAGATCAAGGTCGAAGGCGTGCGTTCGCGCGGTGGCAAGGTGGTGCTGCATGGCGACTCGTTCCCCGAGGCGCTGGCCTATTCGTTGAAGCTGGTGGATGAAAAGGGCTTTGTCTACGTCCACCCCTACGATGACCCGCACACCATCGCTGGGCAGGGCACCGTGGCTATGGAAATCCTGCGCCAGCACCCTGGCCAGCTGGACGCGATCTTCGTGCCTGTGGGGGGCGGCGGCTTGATCGCCGGCATTGCTGCCTACGTGAAGTACCTGCGCCCCGAAATCAAGGTGATCGGCGTGGAGCCGGACGACTCCAACTGCCTGCAGGCGGCGATGGCGGCCGGCGAGCGCGTGGTGTTGCCACAGGTCGGGCTGTTCGCCGACGGCGTGGCGGTGGCCCAGATCGGCCAGCACACCTTCGATATCTGCCGTCACCATGTGGATGAGGTGGTGACGGTCAGCACCGACGAAATTTGTGCAGCAATCAAGGATATCTACGACGATACCCGCTCGATCACCGAACCTGCCGGCGCTCTGGGCGTGGCGGGCATCAAGAAGTATGTCGAGCTGTACGGCGTGACCGGGCAGACCCTGGTGGCTATCGATTCCGGCGCCAACGTAAACTTCGACCGCCTGCGCCATGTGGCCGAGCGTGCCGAGTTGGGTGAAAAGCGCGAGGCGATCATCGCCGTGACCATCCCCGAGCGCCCGGGCAGCTTCAAGGCGTTCTGTGAGGCCATCGGCAAGCGCCAGATCACCGAGTTCAACTACCGCAAGCACACCTCTGACGAGGCGCACATCTTCGTCGGCGTGCAGACCCACCCGGAAAATGACCCGCGAGCGGCGCTGGTGCAGCACCTGACCGAGCAGGGCTTCCCGGTTACCGACTTGACCGACAACGAACTGGCCAAGCTGCATATCCGCCACATGGTCGGCGGCCATTCGGCCGGTGCCAGCGATGAGATGGTGCTGCGCTTCGAGTTCCCCGAGCGACCGGGGGCGCTGTTCAACTTCCTCAATAAGCTGGGCGGGCGCTGGAACATCTCGATGTTCCATTACCGCAACCATGGCGCGGCTGACGGGCGTGTGGTGGCGGGGTTGCAGGTGCCGGAGGACGAGCGCCACCTGGTGCCGGCGGCCTTGGCCAAGATCGGTTACCCCTACTGGGACGAGACCGAGAACCCGGCGTACAAGCTGTTCCTGGGTTGAGCGGCTAAGCTTGGCTTATTGCTCAAGGATGTGAAGACATGGAACACCTGACCACCCTCAAGACCCTGCACATGATCGCTACCGCCCTGTTGCTTCTGGGGGCTCTGGGCCTGGCGATCTGGACCGTGCGTGCCCGCAGGCGAGGCGATGCCGAGGCCTATGCCAAGCTGCTGCGTCGACCGCTGGTGTTCGTCTGGCTGGTCATGGGCCTTTGCCTGGTGAGCATGCCATTTACCGGCTGGTGGCTGGTGCACCTCGTGGGCTGGCCGCTTGGGCAGACCTGGCTGCTGGCGTCCAGCGTCATCTATACCGTTGGCGCGTTTGCCATGTGGTGGCTGCTGGTGCGGCTGAACCGGCTGCGCAAGGCCGAGGTGGTGGGGTTGCGGTTTACCCTGGCGCTGGCGGTGTTCAGTGGGGTTTGCTTCCTGTCCATTGCCGGGCTGATGGGCGCCAAGCCAGTCTGATTGAATTTGGGGCTGCTTTGCAGCCCATCGCCGGCAATCTCAAGCCCTGAGCGAAACCACCGGCCACCCACGCTTTTCAGCCTCGGCCCGAAGATTCGGGTCCGGGTCCACCGCCACCGCATGCGTCACCCGCTGCAACAGCGGCAAATCATTCATCGAGTCGCTGTAGAAATAGCTGTCCTCAAGATCAAAGCCGTTCTCCAGCATCCAGCGCTGCAGCCGCGTCACCTTTCCTTCACGGAAACACGGTATATCGGTACTGCGCCCGGTATAGCGGCCTTCATGCCTTTCGCATTCAGTCGCCAACAACACCTTCACCCCAAGGCGCCGGGCAATCGGTGCGGTGACGAAGCGGTTGGTGGCGGTAATGATCACCAGCTGGTCGCCCGCCTCACGGTGTTGCTGCAGCAAGGCCAGGGCCTTGGGCAGGATGATCGGCTCGATGCAGTCGCGCATGAAGTCGCGGTGCCATTCGTCCAGCTGGGCTGCGGGCGTTGCCGCCAGGATTTCCATGGAGAAGGCCAGGTAGGCCTGCAGGTCCAGGGTGCCGTTGAGGTAGTCCTGGTAGAAGCCATCGTTGCGCTGCTTGTAGGCAACCGGGTCAAGGATGCCGCGCTGGCACAGGTAGTCACCCCAGGCATGGTCGCTGTCGCCACCGAGGAGGGTATTGTCCAGGTCGAATAAAGCCAGGCGCATCGCGGTCACTCGTATCAGCCTCAGGGTAGGCCCGCAGAATACGGAGTTTTCACGCTGCTGCACATAAGCTTGGCGGGCGCGTTGCTGCGCTCGCAAGCTTTGTGGAACAATGCGGTGACATGCGTTTGCGAGGTTGCTGCCGTGATCGACCCGGATGGTTTTCGCCCCAATGTCGGGATCATTCTCACGAATGATGCCGGGCAGGTGCTATGGGCTCGACGGATCAACCAGGATGCCTGGCAGTTCCCCCAGGGTGGTATAAACCCTGACGAGACGCCGGAAGATGCCCTGTACCGCGAGCTGAACGAAGAAGTTGGCCTTGAACGCGATGATGTGGAAATTCTTGCCTGCACCCGCGGCTGGTTGCGTTATCGTTTACCCCAGCGATTGGTCCGTACCCACAGCCAGCCGCTGTGCATCGGCCAGAAGCAGAAGTGGTTCCTGCTGCGACTGGTCAGCAACGAACAGCGGGTGCGGATGGACCTGACCGGCAAGCCGGAATTCGACGGCTGGCGCTGGGTGAGCTATTGGTACCCGCTGGGCCAGGTTGTGACATTCAAGCGCGAGGTGTACCGGCGCGCCCTGAAAGAGCTAGCACCGCGTCTGCTGACGCGCGACTGACGACGGAGTTCGACCCCGAGCCATGCTCAATACGCTGCGCAAGATCGTCCAGGAAGTAAACTCCGCCAAAGATCTCAAGTCGGCGTTGGGGATCATTGTCTTGCGCGTCAAGGAAGCCATGGGCAGCCAGGTCTGCTCGGTCTACCTGCTCGACCCGGAAACCAACCGCTTCGTGCTGATGGCTACCGAAGGCCTGAACAAGCGCTCCATCGGCAAGGTCAGCATGGCCCCCAACGAAGGCCTGGTCGGCCTGGTCGGTACCCGGGAAGAGCCGCTGAACCTGGAAAACGCCGCCGACCACCCGCGTTACCGCTACTTTGCCGAAACCGGTGAAGAAAAATTCGCCTCCTTCCTCGGTGCGCCGATCATCCACCACCGCCGTGTGGTCGGGGTGTTGGTCATCCAGCAGAAGGAGCGGCGCCAGTTCGACGAGGGCGAAGAAGCCTTCCTGGTCACCATGAGTGCCCAGCTTGCCGGGGTTATCGCCCACGCCGAGGCCACCGGTTCGATCCGTGGCCTGGGCCGCCAGGGCAAGGGCATCCAGGAAGCCCGCTTCGTCGGTGTGCCAGGCTCGCCTGGCGCCGCCGTGGGCCGCGCGGTGGTGATGCTGCCACCCGCCGACCTGGAAGTGGTGCCGGACAAGACCGTCGATGACATCGATGCCGAACTCAAGCTGTTCCAGAACGCTCTTGAAGGCGTGCGCGAGGACATGCGCAAGCTGTCGGCCAAGCTGGCCACCCAGCTGCGCCCGGAAGAGCGCGCGTTGTTCGATGTGTACCTGATGATGCTCGAAGACGCGGCCTTGGGCGGTGAGGTGACCGAAGTCATCAAGACCGGCCAGTGGGCCCAGGGTGCCCTGCGCCAGGTGGTGGGTGAGCACGTCAACCGCTTCGAGCTGATGGACGATGACTACCTGCGCGAGCGCGCCTCCGACGTCAAGGACCTTGGCCGGCGCCTGCTGGCCTACCTGCAGGAAGCCCGTTCGCAGTCGCTGGTGTACGCCGACAACACCATCCTGGTCAGTGAAGAGCTGACCCCGGCCATGCTTGGCGAAGTGCCGGAAGGCAAGCTGGCTGGCCTGGTCTCGGTGCTGGGCTCGGGCAACTCCCACGTTGCTATCCTGGCTCGCGCCATGGGCATCCCCACGGTGATGGGCCTGGTCGACCTGCCGTATTCCAAGGTCGACGGCATCGAGCTGATCGTCGATGGCTACAAGGGTGAAGTCTTTACCAACCCGAGCGAAGTGCTGCGTAAGCAGTACAGCGACGTGGTCGAGGAGGAACGCCAGCTGGCACAGGGCCTGGACGCCCTGCGCGAACTGCCCTGCGTCACCCCGGACGGCCACCGCATGCCGCTGTGGGTCAACACCGGCTTGCTGGCCGACGTGGCCCGCGCCCAGCAGCGTGGCGCCGAAGGGGTTGGTTTGTACCGCACCGAAGTGCCGTTCATGATCAACCAGCGCTTCCCCAGCGAGAAGGAGCAGCTGGCCATCTACCGCGAGCAGCTGGCGGCGTTCCACCCGCTGCCAGTGACCATGCGCACCCTGGACATTGGCGGTGACAAGGCGCTCTCGTACTTCCCGATCAAGGAAGAAAACCCCTTCCTCGGGTGGCGTGGCATCCGCGTCACCCTCGACCACCCGGAAATCTTCCTGGTGCAGACCCGCGCCATGCTCAAGGCCAGCGAGGGCCTGAACAACCTGCGCATCCTGCTGCCGATGATTTCCGGCATCCACGAGTTGGAAGAAGCCCTGCACCTGATACACCGCGCCTGGGGTGAGGTGCGTGACGAAGGTACCGACGTGCCAATGCCGCCAGTGGGCGTGATGGTGGAAATTCCAGCGGCGGTGTATCAGACCAAGGAACTGGCGCGGCAGGTGGACTTCCTGTCGGTGGGTTCCAACGACCTGACCCAGTACCTGCTGGCGGTGGACCGCAACAACCCACGGGTTGCCGACCTTTACGACTACCTGCACCCGGCGGTGCTACAAGCGTTGAACACGGTAGTGCGCGACGCCCATGGCGAAGGCAAGCCGGTGAGCATCTGCGGTGAGATGGCTGGTGACCCGGCGGCGGCGATCCTGTTGATGGCCATGGGTTTCGACAGTTTGTCGATGAACGCCACCAACTTGCCGAAAGTGAAGTGGATGCTTCGCCAGGTGAACCTGGGCAAGGCCAAGGAGCTGTTGGCTGAAGCCTTGAGCCATGACAACCCGCAGGTTATCCACAGCTCGCTGCAGTTGGCGCTGAAGAACCTTGGGTTGGCGCGGATGATTGGGCCTGGGGCCAATAAAACCCTTTGATTTGTTGGGGCCGCTTTGCGGCCCTTTCGCGGTGCAGCAGCCCCATGGCCCTCAAACCGCGAACTCAACTTCCCCGAGGTGTCCACCAAAGGGCCCGAAACTGCGCTCAATCAGCTGCCTTCTGCCCTGATCATCCACAATCAGCACCGTACTCGCCCGCGTCCCGTAGTTCTGGCTGGCAATAAATACACTCGACAGCAGTTTCTCGGTCGCCACCCCAACGCCAGTCTCAGGTAGATCACCATCCGCCGCAGGCTCGTTATCTGCCAGCAACGCCAGCAACCGCTGCGGTTCCGGCGTTTCCAGCAACCCTTCCAGCCCACTGCGCGCTTTCACCAACTTCGGCCACGGCGTGTCCAGCCCGGCGTTGGAAAGCCCGTAAACCCCCGCCTCCAGCAGGCGCGGCGTGGCATCTCGCGCATGCAGGTAACCCAGATGCTGCCCATCACCCACCAGCAGGTTGAACCCCGAATACTGCCCACTGTGGCTGGCCACCTGGTCCAGGTAAGCCTCGACCCCCAACTCACCTTTCAGATATGCCGCCACCAGCTCGCCCCGTGAGCGCGGCCCCACCGCCTGACCTGGGTCACGGATATTGGTCAACGCGGCAAAGCGCCCCTGCGGCCCCACGCCCAGCCAAGTGCCACCGGCCTCCAGGTCGCGGCCGGCATGCACGCCGGGGGCGTCCTCCCAGGCCGCCAGGGCCTGGGTGGGGCGGGCATAGAACTCGTCGCGGTTGGCCGCGACGATCAGCGGCAGGGCATGCCCCGGCCGCCAGGCGAATACGATCAGGCACATCGGTTGGGCCTCTGTGTTTTATGCCACTGTACCCACAGCGGCGGGGCGGATCCATCCTGTCACAGAGTTCACTAGAGCCCTGAGCCCGGCTTCCGTTACCATGCCGGATTGTTTTGCTGGGGAAGCCGAATGGAATTCGTGCTCTATCTGCTGTTGGGCGCCTGTGCCGGTGTGCTGGCCGGGCTGTTTGGCGTGGGCGGCGGCATCATCATCGTGCCGGTGCTGGTGTTCAGCTTCACCTTGCAGGGCTTCGATGCCTCGGTGCTGACCCACCTGGCCGTCGGCACGTCGCTGGCCACCATCGTCTTTACCTCGATCAACGCCGTGCTCGAACACCAGCGCAAAGGGGCCGTGCAATGGCCGATCTTCGCCTGGATGACCCTCGGCATCCTCATTGGTGCCGGCATCGGTGCCAAGACGGCCTCGCTGATCCAGGGCCCGCTGCTGCAGAAGATCATCGGCGTGTTCGCCCTGGTCATCGCCGCGCAGATGGCCCTGGACCTCAAGCCCAGGGCCAGCCGTGGCATCCCCGGCAAACCCGCGTTGATCGGCGCGGGCGGGGTGATTGGCTGGGCCTCGGCCATTTTCGGCATTGGCGGCGGTTCGCTGACCGTGCCGTTCCTGACCTGGCGCAGCCTGCCCATGCAGCAGGCAGTGGCCACGTCCTCGGCCTGTGGCCTGCCGATTGCCGTGGCAAGTGCCCTGAGTTTCATGCTGCTGGGCTGGCACGAAGAGCACCTGCCACCCCATAGCCTGGGCTACGTGTACCTGCCGGCGCTGGTCGGCATTGCCGTGACCAGCATGTTTTTCGCCCGCTTCGGCGCGCGCCTGGCGCACAAGCTGTCGCCCCGTTTGTTGAAACGCCTGTTCGCAGCACTGCTGTTCTGTGTCGGCCTCAGCTTTTTGATTTGAATCGAGAGGAAGTTCCATGCTGCCTTACCCGCAGATAGACCCCGTGGCCGTGGCCCTCGGGCCGCTGAAAATCCACTGGTACGGCCTGATGTACCTGATCGGCATCGGCGGCGCCTGGCTGTTGGCCTCGCGTCGGCTGAACCGCTTCGACCCTACCTGGTCGCGGGAGAAACTGTCCGACCTGGTGTTCTGGCTTTCGATGGGGGTGATCGTCGGTGGGCGGTTGGGCTATGTGCTGTTCTATGACCTGCACCAGTACCTGGCCAACCCGACGCTGATCTTCGAGGTGTGGAAGGGCGGCATGTCGTTCCACGGCGGCTTCATTGGCGTGATGCTGGCGGCCTTGTGGTTCGGCAAGCGCAACAACAAGTCGTTCTTCGAACTGATGGATTTCGTCGCCCCACTGGTGCCGATCGGCCTGGGCGCCGGGCGTATTGGCAACTTCATCAACGCCGAGCTGTGGGGCAAGGCGACCGACGTGCCGTGGGCGATGGTTTTCCCGCCGTTCAGCGACCCGGCCCAGTTGCCCCGTCATCCGTCGCAGCTGTACCAGTTTGCCCTGGAAGGTGTGGCATTATTCGTGATTCTCTGGTTGTACTCTCGCAAGCCGCGCCCGACCATGGCCGTTTCCGGCATGTTCGCGCTGTTCTACGGCATTTTCCGCTTTATCGTGGAGTTTGTGCGGGTGCCTGATGCCCAGCTTGGCTACATTGCCTTCGGCTGGTTGACCATGGGTCAGTTGCTTTGCGTGCCGATGATTGTCGGCGGCATCTTCTTGATCTGGTTGGCCTACAACCGCAAACCTACGGCAAAACCAGCCGTATGATTTTCACGGCAGGGGTGATCCCCCTGCCGTTCTTGTTACAGGAAAGTCATGAAACAGTATCTAGATCTGGTCCGTGAAGTCATCGAGAACGGTACGTTGCAAGGCAATCGCACCGGCATCCGTACCATCAGCCTGCCGGGCGCCATGCTGCGCTTCGACCTGCAGAAGGGCTTTCCGGCCATCACCACGCGCAAGCTGGCGTTCAAGTCGGCGATCGGCGAAATGGTCGGTTTCCTGCGTGGCGTGAAGAACGCCGGTGAATTCCGCGAGCTGGGCTGCAAGGTCTGGGACCAGAACGCCAACGAGAACGCTCAGTGGCTGGCGAACCCGTTCCGCCAGGGCCATGACGACCTGGGCGAAATCTACGGCGTGCAATGGCGCCAGTGGCCGGGCTACAAGCGCATCCCGCTGAGCAACCCGGCGGCCATCGAAATGGCCGAAAAGGCAGGCTTCCGTCGCATCGCTCAGGACGAAGAGGGCGGCGTCGCGTTCGTCATCCTGTACAAGGCCATCGACCAGGTGCGCCAGTGCCTGGACACCATCGCCAACGACCCGGGCAGCCGCCGTATTCTGTTCCACGGCTGGAACTGCGCGCAGCTGGACGAAATGGCCCTGCCGCCGTGCCACCTGCTGTACCAGTTCCATCCGAATGTAGAGACCAAGGAAATCTCCCTGACCCTTTACATCCGCTCCAACGACCTGGGCCTGGGCACGCCATTCAACCTCACCGAAGGCGCGGCGCTGCTGTCGCTGTTCGGCCGCCTGACCGGGTATACCCCGCGCTGGTTCAGCTACTTCATTGGTGATGCCCATGTGTATGAAAACCACTTGGACATGCTGAATGAGCAGCTCAAGCGCGAGCCGCTGGAGGCGCCGAAGCTGGTGATCAGTGATCGCGTGCCGGCGTTTGCCGAGACCGGCAAGTATGAGCCGGAGTGGCTGGAGAAGATCGAGCCGAGTGACTTCTGGCTGGAAGGGTATGAGCACCATGCGCCGATGACGGCGCCGATGGCGGTCTGACAGATCTCCATTACCTGAGCTGGCCTATTCGCGGGCTTGCCCGCGAATGCTTTCGGCTTAATGCCCGTGACTTCGCCCCACATGCGAATGCTCGGTATCCGGCACCGATACTGCCCCGTTCGTCTCCAGTTGCTGCAAGATCGCGCATTCCGCCCCTTGCGCATTGCAGCGCCGCCGCAGCTCCACCAGCTGTTCCTGCAACGCCACCAGACCATCGATCCGTGCCTGCACATGCTCGATATGCTCGTCGATCAGCGCATTGACGCTGCCGCACGAATCATCGGGGCTGTCGCGCAGGCGTAGCAGGCTGCGGATTTCATCCAGGGTCATGTCCAGGGTGCGGCAGTTGCGGATGAAGGTGAGCCGCTCGACGTGGGCCTGGGTGTACAGCCGGTAGTTGCCGTCGCTGCGCGCCGGCTCCGGCAGCAGCTGTTCACGCTCGTAGTAGCGGATGGTTTCCACGGCGCAGTCGGTGGCTTTGGCCAGCTCTCCGATCTTCATCACGAAATCTCCAGCAAATGGCTTGACCCTATAGTGGCTACAGGGTGTTCCATTGGCAACAGGCTCAAATTAAGGATGACCCCATGAACCAGCCTGTCAGCCACGAACACAAACACGATCACCACGCCCACAGCTGCTGTGGCAGCGCTGCTGCGCCAGCCTTGGTCCAGCTGAGCGAAAAGGCCAGCAGCCACGCCCAGTTCAGCCGTTTCCGCATCGAGGCCATGGACTGCCCTACCGAGCAGAACCTGATCCAGGACAAGCTGGGCAAGCTGGCCGGTATCGAGCAGCTCGAATTCAACCTGATTAACCGTGTGCTTGGCGTGCGCCACACCCTGGGTGGCACTGCTGAAATCGAGCAGGCCATCGACAGCTTGGGCATGAAAGCCGAGCCGCTTGGCGCCGAAGACGATGGCACCGCCAGTGCACCACACGTGGCCAAGACCCGCTGGTGGCCGCTAGCGCTGTCCGGTATTGCCGCGATCGCCGCCGAAATCGTGCACTTTGCCGCACTGGCCCCGGAGTGGGTGGTGGCGGCGCTGGCGCTGGCAGCGATCCTCGGCTGTGGCCTGGGTACTTACAAGAAGGGCTGGATCGCCCTGAAAAACCGCAACCTCAACATCAACGCGCTGATGAGCATTGCTGTGACTGGCGCGGTGCTGATCGGCCAGTGGCCGGAAGCGGCCATGGTGATGGTGCTGTTCACCGTCGCCGAGCTGATCGAAGCGCGCTCGCTGGACCGCGCACGCAATGCCATCGGCGGGCTGATGCAGCTGACCCCGGACATGGCCACGGTGCAGCAGGTCGACGGCCAGTGGCGCGAGGTAGAGGTGCGTGAAGTGGCCATCGGCGCCTTGGTGCGGGTGCGCCCCGGCGAACGTATCGGCCTGGATGGTGAAGTGATCAGCGGCCAATCCAGCGTCGATCAGGCGCCGATCACCGGCGAAAGCCTGCCTGTAGAGAAGGCAGTGGGCGACAAGCTGTTCGCCGGCACCATCAACCAGGCAGGGGCACTGGAGTTTCGCGTTACCGCTGTTGCCGGGCAATCGACCCTGGCGCGGATCATCAAGGCCGTCGAGGAAGCGCAAGGCGCGCGGGCGCCGACCCAGCGCTTCGTCGACCGCTTCTCGCGCATCTACACCCCGGTGGTGTTTGCCATCGCCTTGGCCGTGGCGGTGATTCCGCCGCTGTTCATGGCCGGCGCCTGGTTCGACTGGATCTACCGCGCTTTGGTGCTGCTGGTGGTCGCGTGCCCGTGCGCCCTGGTGATCTCGACCCCGGTGACCATCGTCAGCGGCCTGGCCGCTGCGGCGCGCAAAGGCATCCTGATCAAGGGCGGTGTTTACCTGGAGGGCGGTCGCCACCTGGACTTCCTGGCCCTGGACAAGACCGGCACCATTACCAACGGCAAACCGGTGCAAACCGACGCCAAGGTGCTGGAGCCGCTGTTCGAAGGCCGCGCGCAAGCCCTGGCCGCCAGCCTGGGCGAGCGTTCGGACCACCCGGTTTCCCGTGCCATAGCCCAGTTCGGCAAGGAGCAAGGCCTGGCCTTGAGCGAGGTCGATGACTTCGCCGCCCTGGCCGGGCGCGGCGTGCGCGGTACTATCGCGGGTGAGGTTTACCACTTGGGCAACCACCGCCTGGTCGAGGAACTGGGGCTGTGCTCGCCCGCGCTGGAAACCCAGCTGGATGCGCTGGAGCGCCAGGGCAAGACAGTGGTTTTACTGCTCGACCGCTCTGGCCCGCTGGCGCTGTTCGCGGTGGCCGATACGGTCAAGGACAGCAGCCGCCAGGCCATCGCGGAACTGCATGAGCTGGGTATCAAGACTGTCATGCTGACCGGCGACAATCCGCATACCGCCCAGGCCATCGCCACCGTGGTGGGCATCGACCGTGCCGAAGGCAACCTGCTGCCTGCCGACAAGCTCAAGTGCATCGAAACCCTCTACGCCAAGGGCCATCGGGTGGGCATGGTCGGTGACGGCATCAACGACGCCCCGGCCCTGGCCCGCGCCGAAATCGGCTTTGCCATGGCGGCGGCTGGCACCGACACCGCCATCGAGACTGCCGATGTAGCGCTGATGGACGACGACTTGCGCAAAATCCCGGCCTTCGTCAGGCTGTCGCGCCAAAGTGCGGCGATCCTCATGCAGAACATCGTTCTGGCGTTGGGCATCAAGGCAATATTCCTGGCGATCACCTTTGCCGGCATGGCCACCATGTGGATGGCGGTGTTCGCCGACATGGGCGTGAGCCTGCTGGTGGTGTTCAACGGCTTGCGCCTGCTGCGCAAATAGAGGACGTGCATGCTGAGTTCGGAGCTGAAAGCCTTCTACATGGTGGCCCGCTTGGGCAGCATCACTTTGGCGGCGAAAAAGCTCGGGCTCAGCCAGCCCACGGTGACCACGCAGATCCGCAATCTGGAAAGCCAGTACGCGGTCGAGCTGTTCTACCGTGGCGGGCGGCGCCTGGTGTTGAGTGAAGAGGGCGTCCGCCTGCTGCCGATGGTCAAGGCGCTGCTGCAGCAAGAGGCCGATATCGAGTTCGAGCTGCGCAACAGTGGCCAGGCCCAGGGCAGCCTGCGTATTGCCGCCACGGCGCCTTACTACATTCTCGACCTGGTGAAGATCTATCGCGAGCGCTTGCCGCAGGTGGAAGTGGCGGTGGAAATCGGCAACTCGCAGCAGGTGCTGGAAATGCTTGAAGACTACCGGGTGGACATCGCCGCTTCGTCACAGCTGGTGGAAGATGCCCGGCTGGTGCGGCGGGTGCTGGGGACTGATCCGCTGGTGGTGGCGGTGCATCGCAACCACCCGTTGGCCCAGCGGCAGGCGGTGTCGATCGACGTTGTGGCCGGGCACTGCCTGTTGATGCGCGAGAAGGGCTCGACCACGCGCAAGCTGACCGAGCAGATGCTGCAGGAGGCCGGGGTGAAAGCCGGGGCTTTGCTGGAAATCGGCAGCCGCGAGTCGATCCGCGAAGCGGTGCTGCGCAATATCGGTATCAGCGTGATTGCCCGGCATGAGGTGCCGCATAACCCTGAATTGCGGGTGCTGGCGCTGGAAGATGCGCCGGTGATGCATGAGTATTTGTATTGCCTAAAGGAGCGGCGCCAGGCGCGGTTGCCGGCTGCCTTCCTTGGGGTGGCGCAGGAAGTGGCGGGCTCACACTTCTAGATTTGTTTGGGCAATACAAAATCTGCCAATACCACTATCACTTGCTTTTGCCTTAAAGCCACAGAACCTTCGCACAGCCTGCCTAGCATGGCCCCCATCTCTTCGATGAGGCCCTGCCATGAACCACGCCACCCCCGGCGCACAAATGAAAGTGCGCAACATTCACAAGCGCTTCGGTGCCTTTACGGCGCTCAACGATGTCTCGCTGGACATCGCCGCCGGCGAGCTGGTGTGCCTGCTCGGCCCGTCCGGCTGTGGCAAGACCACGCTGCTGCGCTGCATTGCCGGCCTGGAGCGCCAGGACCGTGGCACGTTGTACATCGGTGAACGCGATATCTCCGAGCTGCCACCCCAGGCCCGTGACTACGGCATCCTGTTCCAGTCCTACGCGCTGTTCCCCAACCTCACCGTCGAGGCCAACATTGCCTACGGCCTGGCCGGCAGTGGCCGCGAGCAGGCCCGCCAGCGGGTGGCTGAAATGCTTGAACTGGTAGGCCTTTCTGGCAGCGAGAAGAAGTACCCCGGCCAGCTCTCCGGTGGCCAGCAGCAACGTGTGGCCCTGGCCCGTGCGCTGGCGCCGTCACCCTCCCTGTTGCTGCTCGATGAGCCCATGTCGGCGCTTGACGCACGGGTGCGCGAGCACCTGTGCACCGAACTGCGCCAACTGCAACGCCAGCTGGGCATTACCACCTTGATGGTCACTCACAATCAGGACGAGGCCATGCTGATGGCGGACCGTATTGCGGTGATGAACAACGGCCAGGTTGAGCAGTACGCCACCCCACAGGAAATCTACGACCAGCCGGCCACACCGTTCGTCGCCGAGTTCGTTGGCCAGGGCAACTGGCTGCCTTTCCAGCGCAACGGTGACAGCCATGCCCAGGTCGGCGCCATGAGCATGCGTCTGGCGCCGGGCTCGGCCCAGGCCAGCAGCGGCCGGTTGTTCTGCCGCCCGGAGGCAATCACGGTCAACCCGGTGGTGCACGAGGAAAACCTGTTCCCGGCCATGGTCCGCGAGATTACGTTCCTGGGTAACCGCTGCCGCATGAGCTTCGAACTCAAAGCCCTGCCTGGCCATGCCCTGCTGGCTGAACTGGCCCCCGAAGCCATGCCGCGCCTGGGTTCGCAGGACATCTGGGTGGCCCTGCCGCCGCAGAGCCTGCAGGTGTTTGCCTGAGATGGCCGCGCCAATGTCCCTGCCGTTGACCCAGGCCAACCCCATGCCGCGAGCTGGTATCGCCCTGGGTGACCGGTTGTTCGTCGTCGGCGGCAAGAGCCTGCTGCTGATCCTTCTGGTGCTGGCCGTGCTGATGCCACTGCTGGCGATCTTCTGGCGTGGCTTCAGCGCTGACGCGGGCCAGGGTGGCGGCCTGCTGGCAGCCCGCGACCTGTTCGCCAGCGACAATTTCCATTGGTTGCTGGGCAACAGCCTGTCGGTGGCTTTCACCGTGGCGGCCATCGTGGTGCCGCTGGCGTACCTGTTCGCCTATGCGCTGCAACGCACGCGGATCCCGGCCAAGGGCGTATGGCGGGGGATTTCCCTGCTGCCGCTGCTGGCGCCGTCGATGCTGCCGGCCATCGCGCTGGTCTATCTGTTTGGTAACCAGGGGCTGCTGCGCGGGTTGCTCAGCGACAACATCTACGGCTTCTGGGGCATCGTGCTGGGCGAGGCGATCTACACCTTCCCGCATGCGCTGATGATTCTGTTGTCGGCGCTGTCGTTGGCCGATGCCCGGCTGTTCGATGCGGCCTCCAGCATGGGCGCCGGCCCGTGCCGGGCATTTACCAGCATCACCTGGCCAGCCACGCGGCAAGCGGTATTCGCGGCGTTCTGCCTGGTGTTCACCCTGACCATCACCGACTTCGGTGTACCGGTCGTGGTCGGTGGTGACTATCAGGTACTGGCACTGGAGGCCTACAAGGCGGTGGTGGGCCAGCAACAGTTCGGCCGTGGCGCGTTGATCGGCATGGTCCTGCTGCTGCCGGCGCTGTTCAGCTTCACGGTCGATGCCTGGCTGCGTCGGCGCCAGGGCGAAGCCATGAGCGGTCGTGCCCAGGTGTTCGAGCCCAAGCCATCGCGCAGCCGAGATGCCTGCTTCCTGGCCATCGTGTTGCTGGTGTGCGCGGCGTTGCTGCTGGTGATCGGCATGGCGGTGTATTCCTCGCTGGTCACCTTCTGGCCGTACAACCTGTCGTTGTCGCTGCGTCATTACATGTTCGAAGACACCGCCGGTGGTGGCTGGCTGGCCTACCGCAATAGCGTGACCATGGCCATCGGCACCGCGCTGATCGGCAGCATCGTGATCTTCACCGGTGCTTACCTGATGGAGAAAACCCAGGGCCAGCGCCTGCTCAACCAGATGCTGCGCCTGCTCAGTTTCATCCCCATGGCCGTGCCAGGCCTGGTACTGGGCCTGGGCTACGTCTTCTTCTTCAACCTGAACGGCAACCCGCTGCATGTGTTGTATGGCGGCATGGGGCTGCTGGTGGTGTGCACCATTGCTCACTACCTGACCACCGCACAGATGACCGCAACCACTGCGCTGCGCCAGCTCGACGGCGAGTTCGAGGCCGCCGCGCTGTCGCTGAAGGCACCGCTGTACAAGCACTTCCTGTGGGTGACCGTGCCGATTTGCCTGCCGGCGCTGCAGGACATCATCCGCTACCTGTTCGTCTCGGCCATGACCACGGTTTCGGCGGCGATCTTCCTGTACAGCCCCGGCACCATCCTGGCCGCCGTTGCCGTGCTGAACATGGACGATGCCGGCAACGTGGGCGGTGCTGCTGCCATGTCCACCCTGATTCTGCTGACCAGTGCCGGCGCTTCACTGTTGCTGGCCGCAGCCTCACGCGGCCTGCTGCGCCGCTCCCAAGCCTGGCGCCAACGCGCCGCGACCGTCTGACCTGTAAGGAACCTACCCATGTACAAGCACCTTGCACTTGCCGCTGCCGTTTCTGCCGTGTTCAGCCTGCAGGCCTTGGCCGCCGGTACCCAGCTGACGGTCTACACCGCCCTGGAAGCTGAACAGCTGAAGAGCTACAAGCAGGCCTTCGAAAAGGCCAACCCAGACATCGAGATCAAGTGGGTACGCGACTCCACCGGCATCATCACCGCCAAGCTGCTGGCCGAGAAGGACCGCCCGCAAGCTGACGCCGTGTGGGGCCTGGCGGCGTCCAGCCTGGCCATTCTCGACCAGAACGGCATGCTGGAAGCCTACGCGCCGAAAGACCTGGGCAAGATCGCCGCCAACTACCGCGATGCCGCAAACCCACCGGCCTGGGTGGGCATGGACGTGTGGGCCGCGACCATCTGCTTCAACACCATCGAGGCCGAGAAGCAGGGCCTGAGCAAACCGGTGAGCTGGCAAGACCTGACCAAGCCGGAGTACAAGGGCAAGATCGTCATGCCTAACCCGGCCTCTTCGGGCACCGGATTCCTTGACGTGAGCGCCTGGTTGCAGACCTTCGGTGAGCCGCAGGGCTGGGCCTACATGGATGCGCTGCACCAGAACATCGGGCAGTACGTTCACTCCGGCTCCAAGCCATGCAAGCTGGCGGCGGCGGGCGAGTTCCCGATCGGTATCTCGTTCGAATACCCGGCCGTGCAGCTCAAGCGCCAGGGCGCGCCGCTGGACATCGTGCTGCCGAAGGAAGGCCTGGGTTGGGAGATCGAGGCGACTGCGGTGATCAAGGGCTCGCCCAAGGCGGACGCGGCCAAGCGTCTGGCCGATTTTTCGGCAAGCCCCGCAGCCATGGAGTTGTACAAGGAGAACTTCGCCGTGCTGGCGGCGCCGGGCATTGCCAAGCCGCAGACCGAGTTGCCAGCGGATTATGAGCAGCGCCTGATCAAGAACGACTTTGCCTGGGCCTCGCAGAACCGCGACCAGATTCTGGCTGAATGGCGCAAGCGCTATGACGGTAAGTCGGAGAAGGTGGCCCAGCAGTAACCTTTCGCTTTGCAGCTCTGGCCTCTTCGCGGGTTACCCGCGAAGAGGCCAGACCTGTTTACTCAAAACTGAGAAACCAACGCCTCTAGCTGTTCCTGCCGCTCAGCCTGATTCAGCTTCGACCCTGGATTGAGCGTCGACCACTGCGGATGTGCTCGCGCCTTGACCAGCGCCTCTGGCAACTTGCCTTCACGCCAGGCCTTTTCATCCAGCTCACCCAGCCTGATGCTGTCCTGCGCCGCATGCCCGCGGTTGTCCAGCGCAACCATCAACTGCTGCTGACGCAAGGCCAGCAAGCGCAATACCGTGTCGTCCACGGTCAACTCGCGTTTGCCCTTTAGCTTGCTCATCAACCGCGAACCATAGTTGCGTGCCGTCTGCAGCGCACCACCGGCAATTGCACCTGCCAAGGCCGCTGCACCGAGGGTAAGGCCGCCAACCAGCAAATCAACCCCGGCACCGGCGGCCGCCCCGGCTGCCACACCGCTGCCCAGGCGTACGCCCAGTAGCTTCAGGGTTTCGGGGTTGAACAGGTCGTCACCCCACCGGCCATCCAGCAATGGCAGGTCGCTGGCATGGGCGTCTTCGCGGCGGAAGGCATACAGTTTGAGCAGTGCCTCGACGCAGCGCTGCTCCCGCTGACGTATGTCCCGGCGTAGCGCTTCGATGGCCCGGGCTTCGGCTGCCGGCTCAGCCTCGACACTGCGCCGGCAGGCGGCGCAGTCCAGCAGCAGCTCGGCGATCAGGCGCTTGCCACTGTGCTGGCGCGCCAGGCGCTGCGCCTGCTGGTCGTCGATCAGCCGCTGCAGGGCAGGTCGAGCGTCTTCCAGCAACAGGGCCAGGCTCTCGTACAAACGCCGCTCGCCATCCTCGGGCGGGGCCACGCTGTCGAACCTCACCAACGCGTGAAGCCCAAGCCGGGCAAGGGCTTCACGCCATTGCGGCTCGCGGTGCTGGTGGCTGGCGACGAAGTTGAGCACCGGCAGCAACGGCTTGCCGCAGCTGGCCAGCACTTCCAGCTCGTCGCGGTATTTGGCCAACACCGGCTCACGCGCATCGATCACGTACAGGCCGGCATTGCTGGCCAGCAGCTGGCGCAGCACCTTGGCCTCCTGCTCGAAGCGCTGACGTGCTTCGCTGCCCTGAAGAAAGCGCTCCAGGCGGGCCGGGCCGTCCAGGCGCTCGCCTGGGCGCTCCAGGCGTTCGAGGTAGTCGAGCAAAGCGATGGCATCTTCCAGGCCCGGTGTGTCGTACAGCTCCAGCATGGGTTCGCCGTCCACCGACAAGCGCGCACCTTCCACATGGCGGGTGGTGCTGGGGCGGTGGGAGACTTCGCCAAAGCCGACGTCACGGGTGAGGGTGCGCAGCAGCGAGGTCTTGCCGACGTTGGTGTGGCCGACCACGGCCAGTTTCAGCGGCTCAGTCATGGCCATGCTCCAGCCAGGTCAATGGCGAGGTGTCGGCGTGCGCGAGGCCAAGGCGGTCGAGGGCTTCGTGCCAGTCACCCAGGCGCTGGGCATCGAGGGCCTGACCAGGCGCGGCCTGTAGTAGCCAGATTCGGGTCGCACCGGCATTGCGCGCCAGTTCGGCGAGCAGTGCCAGGCTGCCGCGGTCGGGTGAACGCCGTGGGTCGCAGGCGATGGCCAGGCGTGCGGGCGGGAAGCGGCTAAGTTGTTCAAGCAGGCGGTTGCGCGATTCGCGGCTGTCGAGCACACCGGCATCGGTCACGTTTTTGGGCAGGGCGGGCGGCCAAGGGCGCTGGTCGTCCAGTTCCAGGCCGACCAGCAGGGCACCGCTGCTGCCGCTTTCCAGCTGGCCTACGGCAAACTGCGGCAAGGCATCGGGGGCGGGGTCCTGTACGCCGATGCGCTCGCTGCGGGGCATCAGCGCATCTCGCAGGTGCGCGTAGCCGGGCAGGCTAAGGTCCAGCGTCAGGCGCTCGCGGCCCTGGCGCCAGCGCCACAGGCATAACGCTGCCAGCAGCAAGCGCGGCAGCAGGCCATACACCAGCACTACGCCGAGCAGCCAGCTGGCCCAGGCCTGGCGGGCCAGGTCCAGCGCGGGCAAGGTGTCGCCGCTGGCGCGGATCATGGCCTCGTCGGGTATGGCAAAGCCCAGCAACGAGGGCAGGGCGCCCAGGGCCTGGGTCAGGTGGATGAACGGGTCGGCGGCAAGCAGCGTGGTTTCCCAGACGAAGCCATAGCGCCGGGTCGCCAGCAAGGCCAGCAGCATGCCCAGCGCGGTGAGCATCGCCAGCAGCCACAGGCCGTGTACCAGCAGGCCGAGCAACCAGCGGTTGAGCCGCTGGCGTTGCAGCAGCACTAGCAGCGCAGGTGCCAAGTGCGCGGCTTTGGCATCGCGGGCAAAGCGTTCGCTAAGCCATAGCCACAGGCGGCCCAGCCCCGCGCCGTGCTCGCCACTGATGGCAAGGCCGACGGCCCAGCCCAGCAGCATCAGCAGGTTCAGCCCGAGCAGGCTGCCCAAGGCCCAGAATACGTTGACCGGCCGTTGCCCATCGCCCAGGGCGGCCAGTGCCATGCCGGCGCCGCTGAGCACGGCCAGCAGCAACAAGGCCAGCAGCGCCAGGCGCGCCCCCTGCTTCCAGTGGTGCAAGGCGACAGTCATGCCGTCGCGTTCGGCCAGGCACAGCGCACGGGTTTCGATGCGGGCCGCCAGGTCGCCGCCCAGTTGGCGGGCGCGGCGGTTGGCCTCCTGGTCTTCCAGAGGGCCGGCATGTTCTTCACGCAGGCGTACCGCTTCGGTGAGCCAGCGCTTGTCCAGTGAAGTGGGTGCAGTCACAAGGTCTTCCATTGCACAGGTCAGGGCAGAAGCATAACCCACACGCCCGGTGCTATCCTCGCTGGCATGAATACATCACTCCCCCTCAGCCTGATCGCGGCATACGCTGAAAACCGCGTGATCGGCATCGACAACTCCATGCCCTGGCATTTGCCGGGTGATTTCAAATACTTCAAGGCCACCACCCTGGGCAAGCCGATCATCATGGGGCGCAAGACCTGGGACTCGCTGGGGCGGCCACTGCCCGGGCGGTTGAACATCGTCGTCAGCCGCCAGCCGGGGCTTGAGCTGGCAGGCGCCGAGGTGTTCGCTTCCCTTGAGGAGGCGCTGGTGCGGGCCGAGCAGTGGGCGCGTGAGCAAGGCGTTGATGAGCTGATGCTGATTGGCGGGGCGCAGCTGTATGGGCAGGCGCTGGAGAAAGGGCTGGTCAGCCGGATGTACCTGACGCGGGTGGAAATGGCACCGGAAGGGGACGCGTGGTTCCCGGCGTTTGATGAGGGGCAGTGGAAGCTGGCGTCGAGTGAGGCGCAGGCTGAAGAAGGTAAGCCTGCCTATCACTTCGAGGTCTGGGACAGGGTTTGAGATTGCCGGGGCTGCTTTGCAACCCCATCGCAGGCACAGCAAGACAGCTGGTCCCAAATACGGAGTTTTTCGGCTTCGGCCTGCGTCATGTCGTACTGGGGCATGGTGTGGCTTTTTCCCTAGGAGTGTTCGCTAACGCGAGCTAGCAGTATAGCGATGCTGCCAGCCGCCTGTTGTTCACTCCCCACGCCATTGCGTTACGGGATATTGGGGCTGTATAGCAGCCCCGGGTGATCCGTCAGGTATGGCTCAACTCGGCATGCTCATCACCCGCCAGCACAGCTTTGTCAGTCTCTTTCAGCAATTGGCTGGTCACCACACCTGCTGTCATCGAACCGTTCACGTTCAACGCCGTGCGCCCCATGTCGATCAGCGGCTCCACCGAAATCAGCAATGCCACCAGCTCCACCGGCAAGCCCATGGCCGGCAGCACGATCAGCGCGGCAAAGGTGGCACCACCGCCTACACCGGCAACCCCTGCCGAGCTCAACGTGACGATGGCCACCAGGGTGGCGATCCACAGCGGGTCGAAGGTATCGATGCCCACTGCCGGTGCAACCATCACCGCCAGCATGGCGGGGTAAAGGCCGGCACAGCCGTTCTGGCCAATGGTGGTGCCGAACGATGCGCTGAAGCTGGCAATCGACTGCGGCACGCCCAGGCGGCGGGTTTGCGCCTCGATGTTCAGCGGAATGCTGGCGGCGCTGGAGCGGCTGGTGAAGGCGAAGGTCAGCACCGGCCACACCTTGCGGAAGAAGCGCAGCGGGCTCACGCCAGCGGCGGCGAGGATGATGCCGTGCACCACGAACATCAGCGCCAGGCCCAGGTACGACACCACCACGAAGCTGCCCAGCTTGAGGATGTCTTCCATGTTCGAGCTGGCCACTACCTTGGTCATCAACGCCAGCACGCCATACGGGGTCAGTTTCATCACCACGCGCACCAGGCGCATCACCCAGGCTTGCAGGGTGTCGATGGCCGACAGGGCACGTTCGCCTTTCTCGGCATCGTCCTTGATCAGCTGCAAGGCCGCCAGGCCGATGAACACGGCAAAGATCACCACGCTGATGATCGAAGTCGGCTTGGCCCGCGCCAGGTCACCCACAGGGTTGCTGGGGATGAACGACAGCAGCAGTTGCGGGATGTTGAGGTCGGCGACCTTGCCGGCATAGTCGCTGTGGATAACCTGCATGCGTGCGCTTTCCTGGGCGCCGGCCACCAGGCCTTCGGCGCTGAGGCCGAACAGGTTGGTCAGCACGATGCCTATCAGCGCGGCAATGGCGGTGGTCAGCAGCAGGGTGCCGATGCTCAGCACGCTGATGCGGCCCAGCGAAGAGGCATTGTGCAGGCGTGCCACGGCGCTGAGAATCGAGGCGAAGATCAGCGGCATGACGATCATCTGCAACAGGCCGACATAGCCGTTGCCGACCAGGTCGAGCCAGGCGATGGTGGCCTTGAGCACCGGGTGGCCCGCGCCGTAGATCGTGTGCAGGGCCAGGCCGAAGAGCACACCCAGCACCAGGCCCAGCAGCACCTTCTTGGCCAGGCTCCAGTCGGTACGGCGGGTTTGTGCCAGGCCCAGCAACAGGGCCAGGAACGCCAGCAGGTTAAGGGACAGCGGCAGGTTCATTGAAGCTCCAGCGAAAAAAAGCAAAGGAAGCATCGCCTCTGTGAGCGATTGCGAACGGAAATGCTAACAGGCTGAAAACAAACGAATTTATATCCAAATGGAATGTGCATATTCGTTTATGGAATAACGGCGTGTCGCAGATTGCAATGAACACGGCGTTTGCAGCTGCATGAAGGTCGTTATCGAGGGCCGTTGACGGGGAATGTTGCACTAGC
Organism: Pseudomonas monteilii NBRC 103158 = DSM 14164; assembly: GCF_000730605.1. Lineage (GTDB taxonomy): Bacteria > Pseudomonadota > Gammaproteobacteria > Pseudomonadales > Pseudomonadaceae > Aquipseudomonas > Aquipseudomonas monteilii. Next base: position 50,912 of record NZ_BBIS01000014.1, read on the forward strand.
GTTTCCGGGTCATTTCAGGAGATTCGTACATGAAGCGCGCCCCTAAAGCCGTGGCCCTCGGCCTGTCCCTGCTGTTCAGTATCGAAACCTTCGCCACCGAGCTCAAGCATTGGCCTGCAGAAGCAGCCAAACAGCTCGACAGCATGATTGCCGCAAATGCCAACAAAGGTAATTACGCGGTGTTCGACATGGACAACACCAGTTACCGCTATGACCTTGAAGAGGCCCTGCTGCCATTCATGGAAAACAAGGGGCTGCTGAGCCGCGACAAGCTCGACCCGTCGTTGAAGCTGATGCCGTTCAAGGACACCGCCGAGCACAAGGAAAGCCTGTTCAGCTACTACTACCGGTTGTGCGAAGTTGACGACATGGTCTGCTATCCGTGGGTGGCCCAGGTGTTCTCGGGCTTTACCCTGAAGGAGCTGAAAGTGCAGGTGGATGAGCTGATGGCCTCCACCAAGCCGATCCCCAGCACCTATTACGACGGGGACCAGGTCAAGGCCATCGAGGTACAGCCGCCCAAGGTCTTCAAAGGCCAGGCCGAGCTGTACAACAAGCTGATGGAGAACGGCATCGAGGTGTACGTGATTTCGGCGGCTTCGGAAGAGCTGGTGCGCATGGTCGCGTCAGACCCCAAGTACGGGTACAACGTGAAGCCGCAGAACGTGATTGGTGTGAGCCTGCTGCTGAAAGACCGCGTCAATGGCCAGCTGACCACGGCACGCAAGCAGATCAGCGCCGGGCACTATGACGCCAAGGCCAACGAAGGGCTGGAACTGACCCCGTACCTGTGGACCCCCGCCACCTGGATGGCGGGCAAGCAGGCGGCGATCCTGACCTATATCGATGAGTGGAAGAAGCCGGTGCTGGTGGGGGGCGACACGCCGACCAGTGACGGTTACATGCAGTTTCATGGGGTGGATGTAGGCAAGGGCGGTATTCACCTGTGGATAAACCGCAAGGCCAAGTACATGGACCAGCTTAACGGGATGATTGCCAAGAATGCGGCGGCGCAGGCCAAGGAAGGGCTCTTGGTGACGGCGGACAAGAACTGGGTGATCGTGACGCCGGAGCAGATCCAGTAGGCTCATGGTACGTGTACCGTGATTCGATAACTGCCGCTGGAAACACGTTTGCCGTAGCGGTCGTGAATGGCGAACGTGTGACCGGCCAGGGGCTCTTGATGAATGACCGTGGTGTACTCGCCAGAGAAAATGTTCTCGGCTTGCAAATGGACAGGGGGTGCGTCTGATGGAAGAAAGGCGCTGGGGCAATCGGTAAGCACCAAGCGCCCTTGTTCGGCATCCCAGGCATGGCGACAACCAGGTACATGTACCGAGCCCCTGAAACTGATGGCTCCGGTCATTGCACGCTCCTGACCTTGGGTAGAGGTGGGTACCAGGCATGCGTACCCTATGGTCACGCTGTACAGCAGGCTTTTCCAACTCATGGCTGCCATTGCCCCCTAAGGCTGCTTTTTAGGCAGTATGGGAGCGGAAAAGCAAAAAAAACCGGCGCACGGGGCGCCGGTTGGTGTTTTCAGACGCTTCTTACAGGCCTTCCAACATAGCCTTGTTGCGCACAGCACCCTTGTCGGCACTGGTCGCCAGCAGGGCGTAGGCCTTCAGCGCAGTGGTCACCTTGCGTGGGCGTACTTCGGCAGGCTTCCAGCCCTTCTTGTCCTGCTCTACACGACGCTCAGCCAGCTCTTCATCGCTGACCAGCAGGTTGATCGAACGGTTAGGGATGTCGATCAATACCTTGTCGCCATCGCGCACCAGGCCGATGGCGCCACCAGCAGCAGCCTCAGGCGAGGCGTGGCCGATCGACAGGCCCGAAGTGCCGCCCGAGAAGCGGCCGTCGGTGAGCAGGGCGCAAGCCTTGCCCAGGCCTTTGGACTTCAGGTACGAGGTCGGGTACAGCATTTCCTGCATGCCCGGGCCGCCTTTCGGGCCTTCGTAGCGGATGATCACGATGTCGCCGGCCTTCACTTCGTCAGCGAGGATGCCGCGTACGGCGCTGTCCTGGCTTTCGAAGATTTTCGCGGTGCCTTCGAACACGTGGATCGACTCGTCGACACCGGCGGTTTTCACCACGCAACCGTCGAGTGCGATGTTGCCGTACAGCACGGCCAGGCCGCCTTCTTGCGAATAAGCGTGCTCGAAGCTGCGGATGCAGCCGTTTTCGCGGTCGTCATCCAGGGTTTCCCAACGGGTCGACTGGCTGAACGCGGTCTGGGTCGGGATGCCGGCAGGGCCTGCCTTGAAGAAGGTGTGCACGGCTTCGTCATCGGTCTGGGTGATGTCCCATTTGGCGATGGCTTCTTCCATGCTGCGGCTGTGCACGGTCGGCAGGTCGGTGTGCAGCAGGCCGCCACGGGCCAGCGAACCGAGGATGCTGAAGATGCCGCCGGCGCGGTGTACGTCTTCCATGTGGTACTTCTGGATGTTCGGCGCCACTTTGCACAGCTGTGGCACTTTGCGCGACAGGCGGTCGATGTCGCGCAGGTCGAACGCCACCTCGCCTTCCTGGGCGGCAGCCAGCAGGTGCAGGATGGTGTTGGTCGAGCCACCCATGGCGATGTCGAGCATCATGGCGTTTTCGAACGCCTTGAAGTTGGCGATGCTGCGCGGCAGTACCGACTCGTCGTTCTCGCCGTAGTAGCGCTTGCACAGCTCCACGATGGTGCGGCCGGCGGTGAGGAACAGCTGCTCGCGGTCGGAGTGAGTGGCCAGAGTCGAGCCGTTGCCCGGCAGGGCGAGGCCCAGGGCTTCGGTCAGGCAGTTCATCGAGTTGGCGGTGAACATGCCGGAGCACGAACCGCAGGTCGGGCAGGCGCTACGCTCGTACTCGGCGACTTTTTCGTCCGAAGCCGTGGAGTCGGCGGCGATGACCATGGCGTCGACCAGGTCCAGGCCGTGGCTGGCCAGTTTGGTCTTGCCGGCTTCCATCGGGCCGCCGGAAACGAAGATCACCGGGATGTTCAGGCGCAGGGCGGCCATCAGCATGCCGGGGGTGATCTTGTCGCAGTTGGAAATGCACACAATGGCGTCGGCGCAGTGGGCGTTGACCATGTATTCCACGGCGTCGGCAATGATCTCGCGGCTTGGCAGCGAGTACAGCATGCCGTCGTGGCCCATGGCGATGCCGTCATCGACCGCGATGGTGTTGAATTCCTTGGCCACGCCACCGGCGCGCTCGATTTCGCGGGCAACCAGTTGGCCCAGGTCCTTCAGGTGCACGTGGCCCGGGACGAACTGGGTGAACGAGTTGGCGATGGCGATGATCGGTTTCTTGAAGTCTTCGTCCTTCATCCCGGTGGCGCGCCACAGGGCACGGGCGCCGGCCATGTTGCGGCCTTGGGTGGACGTCTTGGAACGATAATCAGGCATGAAACACTCCTGGCGGCTTAATCAGGTCACAAAAAGGGGAGTGAGCTTCTCTTGTCCTTTGCGCCGCAGGCCGGTTGCCACTGGCACGGATGAGGCCGAAGACCGCGCGGGATCGCCGCGTGCTTGGCCAGAGCTCATAAACCCGCCGGGGATGACTGGCGATGAATAGGCCGATTCTACACCGCTGGCGCGGCGAGGGAATGAAGATGTGCCTGGTCGGTGAATTTGCCCGTACAGCCGGTACCTGTAGGACGCTTCCGAAACATCCCCCAACGGGCTGACTTGCGCACCTCGAATAACTATCATCCGGCCGCCGCATGTGCGGTTTAACGAGATAACCCTCAATGGACCTTCCCAGTTACCGGTTCCACATGAACCTGCTATCTGGCACTGAGCGCGCCGCCGCCAGGGCTGCCGAAGGCTTGAGTCCGCGAGGCTGAAGTCTGCAGGCGCCTGCGTCGGCGCCTGGAGAACTTCATGCAACATCAAATCGATAAAAACACCCTTCAGTCGAACGCCCATGCAGCCCTGGAGGCCCAACGGCGCGAAGCGACAGAGGACTTTCACAAGGGCGCTTCAATCACCAACCATGTCGGTAACTTGCGCGATGCGACCCTTGGTTTGCTCTACCGAAAGCGCGTGCTATGGCTGGTTTTGCTGGTGTTTGGCAACCTGTTTTCTGGGGCGGGTATCGCCGCTTTCGAGGAAACCATCGCCGCCCATATCGCCTTGGTATTCTTCCTGCCATTGCTGGTGGACAGCGGCGGTAATGCTGGTGCTCAGTCTGCAACGCTGATGGTACGAGGCCTGGCGACGGGTGAAGTGGCCATGCGTGACTGGTGGCGCATGTTGGGTCGGGAGTTCGGGGTTGCATTGGCTCTGGGATGCACCATGGCTGTTGCCGTGGCGTCCTTGGGGGTACTGCGCGGCGGGCCGCAAATTGCCCTGATCGTAGCCAGCAGCATGGTGATCATCGTACTGGTTGGAAGCCTGATCGGCATGAGCCTGCCATTTCTGCTGAGCCGCTTGCGGCTGGACCCAGCGACAGCCAGCGGGCCACTGATTACATCGATTGCCGATGCAGCGGGGGTATTGGTGTACTTCGGGATTGCGACGCACGTTCTGGATATTTGAAGCGGGCCGGGGGCGCAAGGCCCCCGACCGACAGCAATCAGCTGTTTGGCAGCAAGCGGCAGGTGATGCTCTTGATGTAGCGGGTCTCGGCGATGGCCGGGTGCACCGGGTGGTCCGGGCCTTGGCCGCCGCGCTCAAGCAGCTGCAGGTTGCGGTCCAGGTGGCGGGCGCTGGTCAGCAGGATGTTGTGCAGGTCGTCCTCGGGCAGGTGCATCGAGCACGAGGCGCTGACCAGGATGCCGTCCTTGCTCAGCATGCGCATGGCCTGCTCGTTCAGGCGGCGGTAGGCCGCTTCACCGTTCTTCAGGTCTTTCTTGCGCTTGATGAAGGCGGGTGGGTCGGCAATGATCACGTCGAAGCGCTCTTCGGCGGCCTTCAGTTCGCGCAAGGCCTCGAACACGTCGCCTTCGATGCAGGTCATTTTCTCGCTGATGCCGTTGAGTGCCGCGTTGCGCTCCACGCCATCCAGGGCAAAGCCCGAAGCATCGACACAGAACACTTCGCTGGCGCCGAAGGCACCCGCTTGCACGCCCCAGCCACCGATGTAGCTGAACAGGTCAAGTACACGCTTGCCTTTTACATAGGGGGCCAGGCGCGCACGGTTCATGCGGTGGTCGTAGAACCAGCCGGTCTTCTGGCCTTCACGCACCGGGGCTTCGAACTTGACGCCGTTCTCTTCCAGCGGCACCCAGTCCGGTACTTCGCCGTAGACGGTTTCGACATAGCGCTGCAAGCCTTCGGCGTCACGTGCGGCGGAGTCGTTCTTGAACAGGATGCCGCTTGGCTTGAGCACCTGAACCAGGGCGGCGATCACGTCGTCCTTGTGCGCTTCCATGGTGGCCGAGGCCAACTGCACCACGAGGATGTCGAAGAAGCGGTCGACCACCAGGCCCGGCAGCAGGTCGGAGTCGCCATAGACCAGGCGGTAGCACGGCTGGTCGAACAGGCGTTCACGCAGCGACAGGGCGACGTTCAGGCGGTGAACCAGCAGCGACTTGTCCAGCGGCAGCTTGATGTCGCGCGACAGCAAGCGGGCGCAGATCAGGTTGTTCGGGCTGAGTGCAACGATGCCCAGAGGCTTGCCGTTGGCTGCCTCGAGAACAGCCTGCTGACCGGCCTGGAAGCCTTGCAGCGGGGTCGCGCTGACGTCGACTTCGTTGCTGTAGACCCACAGGTGGCCGGCGCGCAGACGGCGGTCGGCATTGGCTTTGAGGCGAAGGCTGGGCAGGGACATGACGTCGCTCCGGGAAAAAAGAGCGGGAGTATAACCTGTTGGGCCGCACTTCTGTTCGAGGCGCGACAAAGCGCTTGTGCACTCAACTGGGTTAGAATCCCCCGTCCTAAACGAGTGTGCACGTATGTCCCAAGAACTCAGCGCCGAACAGATCCAGCAAGCCTTGCAAGGCATCACCATCCCGCCGCAACCGCAGATCATGGTCGATCTTCAGTTCGAGCAGTACATGCCTGACCCGGACCTGGAAACCATCGCCAAGCTGATTTCCCAGGACCCGGGCCTCTCCGGTGCCTTGCTCAAACTGGTTAACTCGCCGCACTTCGGCCTGTCCAACAAGATCGGTTCGATCCAGCGCGCGGTGAACCTGCTGGGCAGCCGTTCGATCATCAACCTGATCAACGCCCAGTCGATCAAGGGCGAGATGAGCGATGAGACCATCGTTACCCTCAACCGCTTCTGGGATACCGCTCAGGACGTGGCGAACACCTGCCTGACCCTGGCCAAGCGCACCGGTATCCAGGCAGCGGACGAGGCGTACACACTGGGCCTGTTCCATGACTGCGGCATACCGTTGATGCTCAAGCGCTTCCCCAATTACATGGAGGTGCTGGAGGAGGCCTACGCCAAGGCCGGTGAAGAAACGCGCGTGGTCGATACTGAAAACCATACGTTCAACACCAACCATTCGGTGGTCGGCTATTTCACCGCCAAGTCCTGGCGTCTGCCCGAGCATCTTAGCGCGGCCATTGCCAACCACCATAACGCCTTGGCGGTGTTCCGCGACGAGAGTTCGCGCAATACCCAGAGCCAGCTGAAAAACCTGCTGGCGGTGTTGAAGATGGCCGAGCACATTTGCGCGTCCTACCGGGTACTGGGCAACCAGGCGGTGGACCATGAATGGAATGTGGTGGGCCCGCTGGTGCTCGATTACATTGGGTTGTCGGAATACGATTTCGAAAACCTCAAGCAGAACATTCGCGAGCTAGGCGGGCACTGACACATGCCGGAATTGCCAGAAGTAGAAACCACCCGGCGCGGTATTGCGCCGCACCTGGAAGGCCAACGCGTCAGCCGTGTGGTGGTACGCGACCGGCGCCTGCGCTGGCCCGTTCCGGAAGACCTGGATGTACGCCTGTCGGGGCAGCGCATTGTCAGCGTCGAGCGGCGTGCCAAGTACCTGTTGATCAATGCTGAAGTCGGCACGTTGATAAGCCACCTTGGCATGTCAGGCAATCTGCGGCTGGTTGAGCTGGGTTTGCCGGCGGCCAAGCATGAACATGTCGATATCGAGCTGGAATCGGGGCTGATGCTGCGCTACACCGACCCGCGCCGCTTTGGGGCCATGCTGTGGAGCCTGGATCCGCTGAACCACGAATTGCTGCTGCGCCTGGGGCCAGAGCCGTTGACCGACCTGTTCGACGGCGAGCGGCTGTTCCAGCTGTCGCGCGGCCGGTCGATGGCGGTCAAGCCCTTCATCATGGACAACGCCGTGGTGGTGGGGGTGGGCAACATCTACGCCACCGAGGCGCTGTTTGCTGCAGGGATTGACCCACGCCGGGAGGCGGGCGGGATTTCCCGGGCGCGCTACCTGAAGCTGGCGATCGAGATCAAGCGTGTGCTGGCGGCGGCAATCGAGCAAGGGGGCACCACCCTGCGCGACTTTATCGGGGGCGATGGGCAGCCGGGGTACTTCCAGCAGGAATTGTTCGTTTATGGTCGCGGCGGGCAGCCGTGCAAGGTGTGTGGCACGGAGTTGCGCGAGGTGAAGCTGGGGCAGCGGGCGAGCGTGTACTGCCCGCGTTGCCAGCGCTGAGGCAAGGGCGAGGCCCTTGCCTGGTGGCGATCAGTCCTTGCCGGTAATGCGGCGGTACTTGGCCATCAGCTGCTCTTCGGTTTCCGGGTGGGCTTCATCCAGCGGGATGCAGTCGACCGGGCAGACCTGCTGGCACTGCGGCTCGTCGTAGTGGCCCACGCACTGGGTGCACAGGTTAGGGTCGATCACGTAGATCTCTTCGCCTTGGGAGATGGCCTCGTTCGGGCACTCGGGTTCGCAGACGTCGCAGTTGATGCAATCGTCGGTGATGATCAGGGACATGGGGACTCCGGCCGGGGCTCACCGCCCGGGCATGTTCAACGCAATGGGCACAATTGTGCCGCATTCGCGCCCGCAGTGCACGCGGGCGCGACAATCAGGCGATCAGGGTTACTTCTTGAAGCGTTCGGTCAGCGCGTCGGCCACCACCGGGTGGACGAACTTGCTGATATCTCCACCCAGTGCGGCAATTTCCCGGACCAACGTCGAGGAAATGAACGAATAACGCTCAGAAGGCGTGAGGAACAGGCTCTCGACATCGGGGGCCAGTTGCCGGTTCATGTTCGCCAACTGGAACTCGTATTCGAAGTCGGACACGGCACGCAGGCCACGCAGGAAGACGTTGGCGCCCTGTTCCTTGGCGAAATGCGCCAACAGGGAAGAGAAGCCGATGACTTCGACATTGGGCAGGTGCTTGGTGACCTCACGGGCGAGCTCCACCCGTTGTTCCAGCGGGAACAGGGGGTTTTTCTTCGGGCTGGCCGCCACTGCGATGATCACATGGTCGAACAGCCGCGAAGCGCGTTCGACCAGGTCGCCATGGCCTTTGGTAATGGGGTCGAAAGTACCCGGGTACAACACTCGGTTCATCGCGTCATCCTGGCTGGAGTGCGTTGGGGAGTCGGATGGTAGCGCAGCGACGGCGCCCCGGCCAAGTCATGCGGCCGGCTGATGGCACTATAGACAGGGGGCGTATTCGTTGTCATGCGTTGCGTGCCAGGCGGGCGACCAGTGCTTCGGTGAGCCTGGCACTGATGGCATACACCGAGAGTTGTGGGTTGGCGCCGATGCTGGTGGGGAACAGCGAACCGTCGTGGACGGACAGGTTTTCCAGCTGGTGATGACGGCCCTGGCTGTCACACACCGCTTGGCGCGGGTCTTCGCCCAGCGCACAGCCCCCCATCACATGGGCGCTGCCCAGGCGTGTGCGGAAGGGTTCCAGGCGCAACGTGTCGATCATGGCCAAGGCCTGTTCCAGGCTGGACGTGGCGCTGGCATCGCTGTGCACGGGGGTGACCTGGGTAGCGCCGGCGGCAAACTGGATCTGCGCCATGCTGCGGTAGGCGCGACGCAAGCCGTCGCGCAGGTAGTCGGTGACCGGGTAATCGAGCACCGGTGAGCCATCGCCACGCAGCTCCACGGCACCGCCCTGGCTCTCGGGGTGGAAGCCATCTCGCAGCAGCGCCAACATCACATGGGTGTGCGGCAACTCGGCCATACGTTGGGCGTTTTCTTGTCCGTGCCCACCCAGCAGGGTGCTGGCCAGGGCCGGGTGCAACGGCGGCACTTCCAGTTTGTAGCCGACCGGGCCATCCGTGCCGCCTTGCCACTGGAAGTGGTCGCTGTAGATGGACTGCGGGGCGCCATGGTAGGGGTCGATACGGTTTTTGAAGCGCGCGGCGCTGAAGTTCACCAGGTGCAGGAAGGTGCGTTTGCCCAGGCGGCCATGAGGGTCCGGTGCGTCGGAACGTAGTAGCAGGGCCGGGCTGTTGATGCCGCCGCCGGCGAGCAGGTAATGGCGCGCGCGGATGCTGACCTGCCTGCCGGTGGGGCGTACGCCTTGGGCATCCAGGGCCAAGCATGTGAGGCCCTGGATGCGCTCGCCGTTGTGGGTGAAGCGCTCGGCCCGGGCCAGGTACAGCAGTTCGCCGCCATGGTCGAGGGTGGCGGGAATACGGGTTACCAACATCGATTGCTTGGCATTCACCGGGCAGCCCATGCCGCAGTAGCCCAGGTTCCAGCAGCCGCGTACGTTGCGCGGGATAATCGCCCAGCGGTAACCCAACTGTTCGCAGCCTTGGCGCAGTACGTCGTTGTTGGCATTGGGTGGCATGGCCCATGGCGTAATGCCCAGGTCCTGCTCCATGCGCTCGAACCAGGGGCGCAGGTCATCTTCGCCCAGGCCCGTCACGCCGTGGGCCGAGGCCCAGTGCGCCAGCGTCTGGGGCGGGGTACGAAAGCTCGACGTCCAGTTCACCAACGTGGTGCCGCCTACGGCGCGGCCTTGCAGGATGGTGATGGCGCCATCCTTGCTCATGCGCCCCAGGCCCTCCTGATACAGGGTTGCATAGGCTTCGTTTTCCAACAGGTGGAAGTCGCTGCTGGTCTTGAGCGGGCCTTCTTCGATCAACAGCACCTTGAAACCGGCGGCGCTGAGCATTTGTGCGCTGGTGGCGCCGCCGGCACCGCTGCCAATCACGGCAATATCGGCCTCCAGCAAAAGGTCGTGCTCCAGGCGTGACGCGTCATGGGTGATCCAGCCGCGTTCGAGGCCTTGGCGAAACGGGTCGGCTACAGGCATTGGCGATGCTCTTGTTGTTTTCAGATTTTCGGTGGGCCCGGGTAACCGCAGGCGGCCCAGGACTCGGGGCGTTCGTACCAGGCCATTTGCAGCAGTTGCAGCAATGAAGCGTGGCCCATGCGTAGCAGGTTCAGTGAGCTGTCCTGCCAACGTTGCAGGAAGGCTGTGACTTGGGTGGCGCTGGCCTGTTCCCAGGCGCCCCAGACACCGGTCAACGGGCCACGGGTAAGCGGCAGGCTGAGCAGGTCGAACAGTTGCCGGGTGAGCTTGAGCATTTCCGGCGACAAGGCCGCCAATTTGTGGTCGAGGCTGTGCAGTACCCACGTTTCGGCGGCCTGTGTGCCGGCCAGCACCACCGGGATCAGCGCACGTAGCAGTGGCAGGTCGTCGTCGCGCAGTAGTTGGTAACCCTGTGCGCTGGTTTGCGCGGTGCAGCCGACCAGGCCGGTTGCACTCAGAAAGATGCTGGCGCCAAGGCTGAAACGCAGCAGATCACGACGGTGCATAGGCTGCCCCTCAGTGGATGAACAGCTTGTAGACCAGGCGCTGCAAGGCTTTGCCATAAGGCGGGTAGATCAGCCGCGCGGCGTTGAAACGTTGCTTGGCCAGCACGGCCTTGGCCTTGCTGAAGGTCAGGAAACCGTCGTGGCCATGGTAGTGGCCCATGCCCGAGGGGCCGATGCCGCCGAAGGGCAGGTCGTCCTGGGCCACATGCAGCAGGGTGTCGTTCAGGCACACGCCGCCAGAGTGGGTGTGGCGCAGCACGTGTTCCTGCCCGGCCCGGTCATACCCGAAGTAGTAAAGCGCCAGCGGGCGCGGGCGTTGGTTGATGTAGGCCAGCGCTTGGTCGAGGCTGTCGTAGGGCACCAGCGGCAGCAGCGGGCCGAAGATTTCGTCCTGCATCACCTGCATGTCGTCACTCACGGCCAGCAGCAGGTGTGGCGGCAGGCGTCGGCCTTGGCGGGGCTCGCCAGGGTACAGGTCGAGCACTTGCGCACCTTTTTCGCGGGCATCATCCAGCAGGTACTGTAAACGCTGCAGCTGGCGTGGGTTGATGATGGCGGTGTAGTCAGGGTTGTCGGCGATGCGCGGGTACAGGCGCTGAACGGCGCGCTGGTAGGCGTCGCTGAAGGCCGCCAGCCGATCACGCGGCACCAGCACATAGTCGGGGGCGACGCAGGTCTGGCCGGCGTTGAGGGTTTTGCCGAAGGCGATGCGCTCGGCGGCAGTGTCCAGGGGCACGTCGTCCGACACGATGGCGGGCGACTTGCCGCCCAGTTCCAGGGTGACCGGCGTCAGGTTCTGCGCCGCAGCCAGCATCACCTGGCGGCCCACGCTGGTGGCGCCGGTAAACAGCAGGTGGTCGAAGGGCAGGCGGGCGAAGGCCTGGCCCACCTCGACCTCGCCGAGTACCACGCTGACCAGGTCGGCGGGAAACACTTGCTCTAACAGCCGCTTCAATACCTGGCCACTGGCGGGTGTGGCTTCACTGAGCTTGAGCATGACCCGGTTACCGGCAGCCAGCGCGCAAGTCAGCGGGCCGATGGCGAGGAACAGCGGGTAGTTCCACGGCACGATGATGCCGACCACCCCCAGCGGTTGGTATCGCACCTGCGCGCTGGCTGGCTGGAAGGCCAGACCAACGCGTCGCCGGCTGGCGCGCATCCAGCGTTGCAGGTGTTTTTCGGCGTGGCGCAGGCCCTGTATCGAGGGCAGCAACTCGGCCAGCAAGGTCTCGTCGGCGCTGCGTCCGGTAAAGTCCTCGCTGATGGCCTCGATCAGTTCATCCTGGCTGGCCAACAGGGCTTCACGCAGGCTTTTCAGCCATCGCCGACGCTGGGCGGCCGGTGGCAGAGGGGTACCTGCAAAGGCCTGGCGCTGGGCTGCGAACAACGCTGCAAGGTCGAGGTCGGATTGCACAGGGGGCAAGGCACTGGGCGAGTTCATGGCGGTGTCGAGTCCGGGCAGGGGATCTCTAGAGCCTATACTCTAATTTGCACGATGGTGCGAGTTTTTCCACGTGTTCGAACGGTGCATTCCACCTGCAATACGCCGTAAGATGACCCTTTGAAGAAGGCCCGCAGACTGGGAGCTGAGCATGGCCCCGCGCATGAAGACCCGAGACCGCATCGTGCAGAACAGCCTGGAGCTGTTCAACCAGCAGGGCGAACGCAGCGTCAGTACCAACCACATTGCCGCGCACATGGAAATCTCGCCCGGCAACCTGTATTACCACTTCCCCAACAAGCAGGCGATCATCGCCCTGTTGTTCAGCCAGTATGAAGAGTTGGTGGACAGCTTCCTGCGCCCGCCACAAGGCCGCGCGGCCACCGTGGAGGACAAACGCTTCTACCTCAAGGCCTTGCTGGCCGCCATGTGGAACTACCGCTTCCTGCACCGCGACCTGGAGCACCTGCTGGACAGCGATGCCGAACTGGCCGCCCGTTACCGGCGCTTTTCTGAGCGCTGCCTGCGCCAGGGCCAGGCGATCTACCGTGGCTTTGTCGAGGCGGGCATTCTGACCATGGCGCCGGCACAGATCGAGTCGCTGACCATCAATGCCTGGATCGTGCTGACATCGTGGGTGCGTTTTCTCAGCACCACGCGTGAACATTCCGCGCATTTGGGTGAAGAAGCTTTCAAACGCGGCGTCTATCAGGTGCTGGTGCTGGAGCTCGGCTATGTGACCGACAACGCCCGCGCTGCCGTGGACGCCTTGTGCCAGGAATTCCATGTACCGTTCAACCAGGCCCTGGAGTTGTAGCCCAGGGCCCAAGTGCCATCGATCAGGAGATTGTCATGCCCCTTGCGCAATTGATCACCCCGCAGCAGTTGGCCGAGCGCCTGGACGCGCCCAAGCTGGTGATTCTCGACTGCCGCTTTGCCCTTGAGGATGTGGACTATGGCCAACGCAGCTATGCCCAAGGGCATATCACCGGTGCGCATTTTGCCGACCTTGACCGCGACCTCAGCGGGCCGGTGAGCAAGGGGCGCACCGGGCGCCACCCATTGCCCGATGCGCAGCGGCTGGTCGCGCGCCTGCGTGACTGGGGCCTGGACAACGACAGTGAGGTGGTGCTGTACGACGACGGCCCCGGTGCCTTTGCCGCCCGTGCCTGGTGGCTGTTGGTCTGGCTGGGCAAGCGCAGCGGTGTGGCGATTCTCGACGGTGGCCTGAAGGCCTGGCATGCCGCGCACCTGCCGCTGAGCCTGGACCCGCCGCCCAAACGCGAAGGTAACTTCAAGGGTGAGCCGGACGCCAGGCTGCTGATCGATGCCGACCACCTGGGCAAGCGCCTGGGTAGCAGTGACCTGACCTTGATCGATGCGCGTGCCTTGCCGCGTTTTCGCGGTGAAGTGGAGCCGATCGATCCAGTGGCGGGGCATATTCCCGGGGCCCAGTGCGCAGCCTTTACCGACAACCTGGGGGCTGATGGGCGCTTTTTGCCGGCGGAGCAGCTCAAGCAGCGCTTTGCCGAAAAGCTGGCCGGACGCGCGCCGGAGCAACTCGTGTCTTATTGTGGGTCTGGGGTGACGGCTTGCCACAACCTGTTTGCGCTGGCGCTGGCGGGGTACCCGTTGGGCAAGCTGTATGCCGGGTCCTGGAGCGAGTGGATCAATGATCCGGAGCATGGCGTAGCCACTGGCGAGTAATCGGTAAGCGCCCTATTGGCCCTCCACCAGCCACTGCGGAATCCGCCGTTCCAGGTAGTACCCCGGATTTCGCAGGCTGCCATCGACAAAGCCCACATGACCACCGCGGCTGTGCAGTTCGAAGCAGGTTTGTGGCGCCAGCTCACGGGCCGTTGGCAGGCTATGGCCGGATACGAACGGGTCATCGCTGGAATGGATGATCAGCGTTGGCGTGCGGTTCTGGCCGAGGAAGAAGTGGCTCGATGAGCGGCGATAGTAGTCGTGCGCATCGCGAAAGCCGTTGAGCGGTGCGGTGACTTTGCCGTCGAAGTCCCAAAATGTGCGCAAGTTGGTCAGTTGCCCCAGGCGCTCCAGCGCCGCCAGCCGATCATGCTGACCCTGCTCGTGGAAGTGCCGCTGTTTGAGCTGCACATAAGCCAGCATTTCGCGCATGAAGTGCGCCTGATACACCTTGGAGAACCCCTGGCCGATACGGTCGGCACAGTGGTCCAGACGAAAGGGCACCGACACGGCAACCGCTGCTTCCAGTTGGCTGGCAACCCCGCTTTCGCCCAGGTATTTCAACAGTACATTGCCACCCAGCGAGTAGCCCACAGCATACAGTGGCGCCAAGGGGCGTTGGGCGCGCAGGTGGCTGACAATTTCCGCCAGGTCTTCACTGGCGCCGGAATGGTAGCTGCGTGGTAACAGGTTGGGTTCGCCCGAGCAGCCGCGCCAGTTCGCTGCCACGCTGGCCCAACCGCGCCCTTGCAGCGCTTGCTGCAAGCCTTTCACATAGGGCGAATGTGACGAGCCGGTCAGCCCATGCAGCACAAGCACCAGTGGTGCATGAGGTTCATGGGGGCCATGCCAGTCGAGGTCGATGAAGTCGCCGTCGGCCAGCCACAGCCGCTCGCGGTTGCGCTGCAGTTCAGGCAGCTTGCGCCACAGGGGCCCCCACAGGGTTTGCAGGTGGGGATTGGAAAGGCCGGTGGCCGGGCGAAATGTGGCGCTTTGGCTGGGCATACTGGGCGACTCGTGATGTGCCTGCCTAGAGTGCCATGAAAAAGCGCCACAGTACCTGCGCTATTGGTCGAGATCTGGCAGAGGTTGCTGCTTGGCCGATGGACCGACGCTGACCAATACTCTTTTCGTCAGATCGAGCCTGCGCCGCATGACGGCGCTGATATCGGCCGGTGTCAGCGCGCGGATGCGTTCGACGTAGGTGTCGAGATGATCCGCGGGTTGGCGTTGATAGGTGACCTCGGCCAGCAAGTCCGCCAGGTTCTTGTTCTGCGCCACGGCCCGTAATAGTTGCCCTGCCAGCTGTATCCGTGCCAGTTGCAGCTCGGCCTGGGTTGGCCCTTGCTCGATGAAGTCACGCAGCAAGGCATCAACCAGTTGAGCTGAGCTTTGCGCATGCTTCGGTGCAATTTCCCAATCGATGGTGAACAGCCCGCCAGCACTCATGGGCGTCACTTTGGCATGAATGCCATAGGTCAAGCCGCGACGTTGGCGCAGTTCCAGCATCAGGCGGGACTCTATACCCGCCCCCAGCACGGTGCTGGCCAGTGCCAGGGCAGGGTATTCAGGATCATTGGCTGGCACATTCATGGGAAGCGCAAGCAGGACGGCGGTGCTGGCACCAGCCTGCTCAATGTTGATCGTTGCGCTGGTCGCCGGTGGTATGACGGGCAGTTCAGCTGCGGACCAGCCTTGGGGCAATGCCTGGCTAACGCGCTGTGAAATGGCTTGGGCGGCCTCGGGCGAAAGGTCTCCAATCAGCACCATTTCGAGGTTGCTGGCACAGTAAGCACGCTGATGGAAACGCCTCAAATCTGCAGAGGAAATGCCTTCGATGCCTTGATCGGTGCTCCCGAGTGGATTGCCATAGGGGTGGCCTTGGAACAGATGTCGATAGGCTTCGCATCGCGCCCTGAGATAGGGGTGTCGTTCGCGAGATGCGTTGTGCTGCATCAGCTGGCGCTTGGTTTTTTCCAACGCCGAAGGCGTGAACGCAGGCTGTGCGACAAGGTCGATGAAGAGCCCCAATGCAGGATCAAGCAGTGTTTTCGTGCTGAGGCTGCGCAGGCTCAGAGTCGCGTGCTCCAGGCGAATATGCTTTTCCATGATCGCGCCCAGGCGTTCCAGCTGATCTGCCTGCTCGATCGCGGTGAAATGCTGGCTGCCCTCATCGAGCATGTACAACGTCAGGGCAGCCAGTCCGCGTTGAGAGGTGTCCTGGGTTGTGCCGGCCTTGAACCGCAATATCAAATCCACGATCGGTAGCCCGCGGGCTTCGACGAACTTCACCCCTGTGCCGCCTTCAGTTGTCCAGGTATGCACCGGCGTTTGAAGGGTTTCGAATTGTTCCAGGTCAAGCCCTCGGGCTGAGACCAAACCGCCAGGAATGCCGTCGGCTGCGTCGGGCTGCTGTGCAGCTGAGTCTAAGTTATTCATCTGCACTTTCCTTGTGATGCATGAAGGTGATTGCTGTGCGGGCCTTGGTCAGGAATTCATGGGCGACTTCGCCGATCTCCTCGGCTGTCACGGCTTCGATGGTTTGGCACTCATCCCCCAGTGCAACCGGGTCTAGGCCACAGGCGGCCTGCTTGCCAATGGAATGTGCCTGTTTTGCGATGTCATCCTTTTCGTACACCTGCCGTGCTATCCAGCGCGCTTTGGCGCGTTGCAGGTCTGCCGCGGCCGGCACCGACTGACAGAACGCTTCGATTTCGAGCGTAAGCCTTTCTGCTGCGGTTTCAGGGCTGACTTGTGGGCTACAAAGTGCATAGAGGGTCAATAGACTGTCACCTCGCTGCCAAGGCTCGTAGCTAGCCCTGAGGCCCGACAGTAAGGGGTCGTCCAGCACCATGCGGCGCTGCAGGGTGCTGGCATGGCCCTCGGCAAGGATGTCGGGCAGCAACCGCAGGGCATATGCCTGCGTGTCAGAGGTGGCAGTACATTGGCTTGGGAGATTGAAACTGGTGATCGCTCCGTTGTACAGGCCTTGCAGTCGCAGGGTTTGAAAGCGCCGAACCAGCCCTGCTGGCGCTGTGGGGATTTGCTGCGCGGGTAGGCGATGGGCGGGGATCGCTGCAAAATGCCGTGTGACCAGCGTCTGCAACTGAGGCAGGGTAATGTCGCCAGCCACTGCAAGTGTGGCGTTGTTGGGGTGATACCAGGTCTGATACCAAGTGCGTGCAGCCGCCAGGGTTGCGTGGGTAAGGTCGGTGTTATGGCCGATCACGGGGGTGCCATAGCCGCTGTCGCCGTAGGCAAGCAGCAGGTGATGCTCCAGTGCCAAAGCCCAAGGGCTGTTATCGATATCCTCTCGTCGCTCGGCCATGACCACCGCGAGCTCACGAGCGAAAGGGGCATCGCCGAGGGTCGCGCTGGCCATGACGTCTGCCATTGCCTCCAGGGCGATTTCCAGGCGGTTGGCTGGTAGTGTCAGAGGAAAGACAGTGGCATCGGAGTGAGTGAACGCATTTGGCTCGCCGCCCAAGCGGGCCATGAGGGCGGAATATTGGCCCGCAGCCAGCTTGCTGCTGCCCTCGAACAAAAGATGCTCCAGGGCATGCGACAGGCCGGTGTGGCCTTTGGGCTCGTAACTGGAGCCAACGTGATACCACAGTTGCACGCTGACCAATGGCGCACGCTGGTCTGTACGCAGATAGACGCGCAGGCCGTTGGTTAGTGTGAAAGAACTTACCGCGCCGGTCGGTATGGGCGGGGAAGGGTGTTCGGTCATGGTTGAAGTGCTCCTGCAAGAACGAAGGAGCAGCTTCAGCCATGTGGTCGGCGGGCTGGGGGTAACTAAGTAGCCAACCTTGGGTTAAACGGTTAGTCCCGCTGCCAGAGCGCGTAGTGCACTTGACCGGTTTTCTTCTCGCGGTGCAGGCGCCAGTTGCCTGGCAGTTGCAAGGTTGAAGGCGCGGCTTCGCTTTCGGTGTAGACCCACGCCTGTTCGCGCAGCCACTGGTTCTGCTCCAGCAGGTTGCAGGTGTTGGCCAGCAGGTCTTGGTGGAACGGCGGGTCGAGGAACACCACATCGAACTGCTGCTTGGCCGGGCCTTGCAGGTAGCGCAGGGCATCGGTTTGCAGGATCTGCCCACGCGGGCAGCGCAGGATTTCGAGGTTGTTCTTCAGGTTGGCGATGGCCGCCGGGTTGCTGTCCAGCGCCACGGCGTCTTCGGCTCCGCGCGACAGGGCTTCGAGCACCAGGGCACCGCTACCGGTGAAGGCGTCCAGCACGCGGGCGCCTTCGATGTAAGGCGCCAGCCAGTTGAATACGGTTTCCCGCACGCGGTCGGGCGTTGGCCGCAGGCCTTCGCCTTCCGGTACCGCCAGGCGACGGCTGCGCCACTCGCCGGCGATGATGCGCAGGTGGCCCTGGCCCTTGCTTTGGCCCGATTGCGGGCGGGCGGGAGGGGTGGATCTTGGCATTAGTGCTCCGGTACTCCGAGCGGCTGCTCGGAGGGCTTGTCAGTGGGGGCTGGCAGCGGTTTTTGTGGCACTTTCGGGCCAACGGTGACGATCACCAGTTTATCGGCTGACAGGTGTTTGTTCATGGCCGCCTTGACCTGCTCGACGGTGAGGGCCTGGGACTGCTGCATGAAGTCCTCCAGCCAGGTCAGTGGCAGGTTGTAGAAGCCGATTGCACCCAGTTGCCCGACGATGCTGGCGTTGCTGGCATTGGACAGCGGGAAGCTGCCGGCCAGTTCACGCTTGGCGTCGTCCAGCTCTTGCTGGGTAGGGCCATGTTTGAGGTAGTCGGCAAGAATGTCCTGCACCAGCTTCAGCGTGCCTTCGCTCAGCTCGGCACGGGTTTGCAGGTTGATCATGAACGGGCCGCGGACCTGCATCGGGCTGAACACCGAGTACACACCGTAGGTCAGGCCGCGCTTTTCACGTACCTCGCTCATCAGGCGGGTGCCGAACGCACCGCCGCCGAGGATCTGGTTGCCCAGCGACAGGGCTGGCCAGTCCGGGTCCTGGCGGTCGATACCCAGTTCGGCCAGCATCAGGTGGGTTTGCTTGGACGGGAAGTCGATGTGAGTCAGGCCAGCTTTGGCGTCAGTGGGCTGGGCTGGCGCGGCCAGTGCCGGGCCCTTCGGCAGGCCGGCAGATACCTGGGCCGCAATGGCTTCGGCTTCCGCGCGGCTCAGGTCGCCGACCAGCGCGATGACCGCGTTGCCACCGGTATAGGCTTTGGCATGGAAGGCGCGCAGCTGTGCCAGGGTGATGCCGTCGATGCTTTCGGCGGTACCGTCGCTGGGGTGGGCGTAAGGGTGATCGCCGTAAAGCTTGCCGAATAGCGCCTTGCCCGCGATCTTGCCGGGGTTTTGCTTTTCGTATTCGAAGCCGGCCAGCATCTGGTTCTTGATGCGCTTGAGGGCGTCCTCGGGGAAGGTCGGCTTGCCAGCCACCTCGGTAAACAGCTTGAGGGCCGGTTCGCGTTTGTCCTTGGCGCTGAGGCTGCGCAGCGAGGCCACGGCCATGTCGCGGTAGGAGCCGTTGCCAAAGTCCGCGCCCAGGCCTTCGAAGCCTTCGGCGATGGCGGTCACGTCCTTGCCGGCCACGCCCTCGTTGAGCATGGCGTTGGTCAGTGCGGCCACGCCTGGCGTAACGCCGTCCTGGCTGCTGCCGGCGGCGAAGGTGACGCGCAGGTCGAACATGGGCAGTTCGCGGGCTTCTACGAACAGCACACGGGCGCCTTCGGCGGTGTTCCAGTGCTGAATGTTCAACTGGCGCCGGCTGGGTGCCTTGCCATCCAGCTCGGCCAAGGACTGCAAGGTGTTGGCTGGGCGAGCGGCGCTGTTGTCGGCCTTGGCGGCGTTGTCGGCCATGGCCGGGGCGGCCAGCACGGTCGCCAGCGCCAGGGCGCGGATGCCCGTGGCCAGCAGGGTTGGGCGTGGTGCGCGGCAATCACTCATGAGCGGACTCCTCGGGCAGTACATGGGCAACGCTCAGGCGTTCGCGGGTGAAATAGGTGCGCGCGGCGTTCTGGATGTCCTGCGGGGTGACACGCTTGAGCTCGTCCAGCTCGCTGTCGATCAGCTTCCAGGACAGGCCGACGGTTTCCAGCTGGCCGATGGTGGTGGCCTGGCTGCTGATGGAGTCGCGGTCGTAGACCAGGCCGGCGATGACCTGGGCGCGAACGCGTTCGAGCTCTTCGGCGCTGGGCGGGGTGGTCTTGAGTTCTTCAAGCAACTGCCAGATGCCTTTTTCGACATCGGCGAGGGTTTTCTGCTTTTGGACGTTCGGCGTAGCCGAAATCAGGAACAGGCTGTCGCCGCGGGTGAAGGCGTTATAGCTGGAAGAAGCGCCGGCCACCAGCTCCTGACCACGCTCCAGGCGTGCCGGCATGCGGGCACTGTAGCCGCCATCGAGCAGGGCCGAGATCAGGCGCAGGGCGTGCACGGTGCGCGGGTCTTTGGCGGTGGGCAGGCCGGGTACGTTGAAGCCGTAGATCAGGCTGGGCAGTTGGGTGCGTACATGCAGGGTCAACTGGCGGTGGCCAGGTTCGGCCAGCTCCAGGGGCAGTTTGGCCGGTGGCACGGCGCGCTTGGGAATGCTGCCGAAATACTTCTGCGCCAGGCCCTTGACCTCGTCGGCGGTAACATCGCCGACCACCACCAGCGTCGCGTTG
Source organism: Pseudomonas monteilii NBRC 103158 = DSM 14164 (assembly GCF_000730605.1). GTDB lineage: Bacteria > Pseudomonadota > Gammaproteobacteria > Pseudomonadales > Pseudomonadaceae > Aquipseudomonas > Aquipseudomonas monteilii. The sequence continues at coordinate 71,354 of NZ_BBIS01000014.1, forward strand.
TTGGGCGCGTACCAGGACTCGTACCAGTGACGCAGCTCCTCGACCTTCATACGTTCAAGGTCGGCCATCCAGCCGATGGTCGGGGTGTGGTAGCCGCTGGCTGGGTAGGCCATGGCGCGGAACAGCTCAAACGCCTTTTGATTGGGCTGGTCGTCCGTACGCAGGCGGCGCTCTTCCTTGATGACCTCGATTTCGCGGCTGAACTCGTCGGCGGGCAGGCGCAGGCTGGCCAGGCGGTCAGCCTCCAGCTCCAGGGCCACCGGCAGGCGGTCGCGGGCCAGCACCTGGTAGTAAGCGGTGTAGTCGTCGCTGGTGAAGGCGTTTTCGTCGGCGCCCAGGTCACGCAGGATGCGCGAAGCTTCGCCGGGGCCGACCTTGGCGCTGCCCTTGAACATCATGTGTTCCAGCGCGTGGGACAAGCCGGTCTGGCCCGGGGTCTCGTAGCTGGAACCCACCTTGTACCAGATCTGCGAGACCACCACCGGGGCGCGGTGGTCTTCGCGCACGACCACTTTCAGGCCATTGTCGAGGATGAATTCGTGGGTGGGTTGCACATCGGCGGCGAGGGCCGCGAGCGGCAGGCAGAGCGTGCCGAACAACAGGCCAGCGGCGCGGCGGGCTAGAGCATTCATACAGTGTTTAACCTGTTCGGCGGCCCGCTGGGTTTAGCGTCGACGGGCCAGGAGGTGCTAGGATACTGATCCGGTTGCCTGGCGACCATGCCTGTCGCCGTTCTGGCCCACAGGACACTAAGACAAAACGTTGCGCATGAACCAGCGGGCTTCAAGATAGTCTGTTCTGCGTAGAGAGAATTCCCGATGTGCCATTGCTGGCTCATCGCTACCCTGAGATAGCCGTCCTCCATGTTTGGTTCCAACGACGACAAAAAAGCGCCGGCCGAGGCTGGCGAAAAGAAAGGCCTGTTCAGCTGGTTTCGAAAGAAGCCGCAGCAACCTGTCGCCGAACAGCCACAAGCCCCCGAACCCCAGGCTGCAGAACCCGTAGCGCCGCAGCCCGCCGTCGAGCGCCCTGAAGCTGCTCCGGTCGAGCCGGTGGTTGCAGCAACCCCCGCAGCTGTAGCGGAGGCCCCTCGGGTTGCCGAGCCAGCCTTGGCCTCTGAGCCTGCAACGGCGCCAGTGGCGACTCCGGTATTCGAGCCGGCACCTGCCCCTGTGGTGGCCCAGGCCCCTGAGCCAACCCCGGCCCCTGTGGGAGCGGGTGTGCCCGCGACTGCAGAGCCTGCCGCCCCGCAGGTCGAAACCCCTGCACCCGTAGCAGCGCCGGTCATTCAAGCCGTCGGGCCCCCTGTCAGCAACCTGGTCCTGCCCGTTGCCGAAGAGCCTGTTGCTCTGGTTCCCGACCTGGAGCCAAAGGCCCCGCCAGCGATCCCCGAGCGTCTGGTAGCAGCACCTGTCGAGCCAGAACCGGCCCCTGTCGCTGCCCCAGCCGTTGTCGAGCAAGCCAAACCCGGCTTCTTCGCCCGCCTGAAGCAGGGCCTGTCGAAGACCAGCGCCAGCATCGGCGAGGGCATGGCCAGCCTGTTCCTGGGCAAGAAAGTCATCGACGACGACCTGCTCGACGAGATCGAGACCCGTTTGCTGACCGCTGACGTCGGCGTGGAAGCAACCTCGGCTATCGTCCAGAACCTGACCCAGAAGGTCGCGCGCAAGCAGCTGGCCGACGCCGATGCCCTGTACAAGTCGCTGCAGGAAGAGCTGGCCGCACTGCTGCGCCCGGTCGAGCAGCCGTTGAAAGTGCAGGCGCAAAACAAGCCTTACGTCATCCTCGTGGTTGGCGTGAACGGCGCCGGCAAGACCACCACCATCGGCAAGCTGGCCAAGAAGCTGCAGCTGGAAGGCAAGAAGGTGATGCTGGCCGCTGGCGATACCTTCCGTGCCGCAGCGGTCGAGCAGTTGCAAGTGTGGGGCGAGCGTAACCAGATTCCGGTAATCGCCCAGCATACTGGCGCCGATTCCGCGTCGGTGATCTTCGACGCAGTTCAAGCCGCCAAGGCGCGTGGCGCCGATGTGCTGATCGCTGACACCGCCGGCCGCCTGCACACCAAAGACAACTTGATGGAAGAACTGAAGAAGGTCCGCCGGGTTATCGGCAAGCTCGACGCCGATGCGCCGCACGAGGTGCTGCTGGTGCTCGACGCCGGTACTGGCCAGAACGCCATCAGCCAGGCCAAGTACTTCAACCAAAGCGTCGAGCTGACCGGCCTGGCCCTGACCAAGCTGGATGGCACTGCCAAGGGCGGGGTGATCTTCGCCCTGGCCAAGCAGTTCAACATTCCGATCCGCTTCATCGGTGTGGGTGAAGGCATCGACGACCTGCGTACCTTTGAAGCCGAGCCGTTCGTCAAGGCTCTGTTCGCCGAGCGAGACTGACCATGATCCGATTCGAACAGGTTGCCAAGCGCTACCCCAATGGTCATGTGGGTTTGCATGAGCTGAGTTTCCGGGCGCGCCGGGGCGAGTTCCTGTTCGTCACGGGGCACTCGGGCGCCGGCAAGAGCACCTTGCTGCGCCTGTTGCTGGCCATGGAGCGCCCGACCAGCGGCAAGCTCATGCTGGCCGGGCAGGACCTGGGCCAGATCAGCAATGCGCAAATCCCGTTCCTGCGCCGGCAGATCGGCGTGGTGTTTCAGAACCACCAGCTGTTGTTCGACCGCACGGTGTTCAACAACATCGCCTTGCCCCTGCAGATTCTCGGCCTGTCCAAGGCGGAGATCGCCAAGCGCGTGGATTCGGCCCTGGAGCGTGTATCACTGTCCGACAAGGGCGAGCTGTTCCCGGCCGACCTGTCCACCGGGCAGCAGCAGCGGGTAGGCATTGCCCGCGCCATCGTCCACCAGCCGGCCCTGCTGCTGGCCGACGAACCCACCGGTAACCTCGACCCGCGCCTGGCCGCAGAGATCATGGGTGTCTTCGAGGACATCAACCGCCTGGGTACCACGGTATTGATCGCCAGCCACGACCTGGCACTGATTGCGCGCATGCGCCACCGCATGCTGACCTTGCAACGCGGCCGCTTGATCGGCGATGGGGAGGCCGGGCAATGAGCACTACACGTACGCCGAAGGTTTCCGAGCGGGTTGCACCAAAGCCCGCTGACCCGCAACCGGTGAAGAAAAAGCGCGGCGAAGACGATGATGGCCCGGATTTTCGCACGCTGCTGCATGCCTGGCTGGAAAGCCACCGTGCCAGCATGGCCGACAGCCTGCGCCGCTTGGGCAAGCAGCCGATCGGCAGCTTTTTCACCTGCCTGGTGATGGCGGTGGCGCTGAGCATGCCCATGGGCTTGTCGTTGCTGCTGAAGAACATCGAGCAGCTTGGCGGCTCGTGGCAGCGCGCCGCGCAGATTTCGCTGTTCCTCAAGCTGGATGCCGGCAGCCGTGATGGTGAGGCGTTGCGGGATGAGATCAAGGGCATGCCCGGCGTGGCAGACGCGCAATATGTCAGCCGCGAGCAGGCGCTGGAGGAATTCCAGCAGCAGTCCGGCCTGGGCGAGGCCCTGCGTGAACTGCCCGACAACCCGTTGCCTGGCGTGGTGGTTGTGACCCCGACCGAGGTCGACAAACCGGCCCTGGAAGCGTTGCGTCAGCGTCTGTCGGAGCTGCCACGGGTTGAAGTGGCGCAACTGGACCTGGTGTGGGTCGAGCGCCTGGCGGCCATCCTCAAGCTGGGTGACCGTTTCGTCTTCGGCTTGGCCGTGATGCTGATTTCTGCCCTGCTGTTAGTAATCGGTAACACAATTCGTCTACACATTGAAAACCGCCGGATCGAGATCGAAGTGATCAAGCTGGTCGGCGGCACCGACGCCTACGTACGCCGGCCTTTCCTGTACATGGGGGCCCTCTATGGCCTGGGTGCGGGCCTGTTGGCGTGGGGCATCCTGGCGTTTGGCCTGAACTGGCTGAACGAGGCGGTTGTAGGGCTTTCCGGGCTGTATGGCAGTGATTTCGCCCTGGGGGGTGTGCCGGCGTCCGATGGTCTGTCCCTCTTGATCGGAGCAGTGTTGTTGGGGTATATCGGTGCATGGATCGCAGTCGCTCGTCACCTGAACGAGCTGGCGCCGCGATAGTTTTTACGTGCCAGCATTGACATTTTCTTCACTGTGGAACTTGTACCGTCGTTCCAGGTCAATGTTGGCAGCGCCCACAAGGCGCGAGTTTTGTAAGTCGGAGGTTCTTGAATGACCACATCGTTGCAACCTGCCTATGCCTTGGTACCCGGTGCAAACCTGGAAGCCTATGTGCACACGGTCAACAGCATCCCGCTGCTGACGGTCGAGCAGGAGCGTGATCTGGGCGAGCGTCTCTATTATGAGCAGGATGTCGAGGCCGCTCGTCAAATGGTGATGGCCCACCTGCGTTTCGTCGTACACATTGCCCGTAGCTATGCGGGTTACGGGCTGGCCCAGGCTGACCTTATCCAGGAAGGCAACGTCGGCCTGATGAAAGCCGTCAAGCGCTTCAACCCGGAAATGGGTGTGCGTCTGGTGTCGTTCGCCGTGCACTGGATCAAGGCAGAAATCCACGAATTCATCCTGCGCAACTGGCGTATCGTCAAGGTGGCGACCACCAAGGCCCAGCGCAAACTGTTCTTCAACCTGCGCAGCCAGAAAAAGCGTCTGGCCTGGCTGAACAACGACGAAGTGCATCGCGTGGCAGAAAGCCTTGGTGTAGAGCCGCGTGAAGTGCGTGAGATGGAAAGCCGCTTGAGTGGCCAGGACATGGCGTTCGACCCGGCAGCGGAAGCTGACGACGACAGCGCCTTCCAGTCGCCTGCACATTACCTGGAAGACCACCGGTACGACCCGGCGGTGCAACTTGAGGATGCTGACTGGAGCGACAACTCGACCAGTAACCTGCACGAAGCACTGCAAGGGCTGGACGAGCGTAGCCGCGATATTCTCTACCAGCGCTGGTTGGCGGAAGAGAAGGCTACGCTGCATGAGCTGGCAGACAAGTACAACGTGTCGGCTGAGCGGATTCGCCAGCTGGAGAAGAATGCGATGAACAAGGTCAAGGCGTTGATCGCGGTCTGATCTAGCCTGGCTGTATTGAAAAGCCGCTGGCCGTGAGGGGCAGCGGCTTTTTTATGCCTGTGAGGTTTTGGGGCCGCTGTGCGGCCCTTTCGCGGCAGCCCCAAAAGGCTCAAAGTTTGCGCGAAGTGTCGAGTTGCATCAGGTAGCCAGGCCCACCCAACTGGCTCATCTGCCGGCGAATCCACCCGGCCCGGCTGGCCACATAGGCACTTGGCCGGCTGGCACTCCACTTGATTGGGCTAGGCAGCACGGCCGCCAGTTGCGCCGCCTGCTGGCGGCTAAGCCGGCTGGCATCCACGCCAAAGTGATAGCGCGCCGCTGCCTGAGCGCCGAACACGCCCTTGCCCCATTCGGCGCTGTTCAAGTAGACCTCGAGAATTCGCTCCTTCGACCAGAACAGCTCGATCAAGGCCGTGAACCACGCCTCCAGCCCTTTGCGGAACCAACTGCGCCCGGACCACAAAAACAGGTTCTTGGCCACTTGCTGGGTCAGGGTGCTGGCACCGCGAACGCTGCCGCCGCGCTCGTTATAGGCCAGTGCCGCCTGGATGGCCGGGATGTCGAACCCCCAATGGTTGGCGAACTTCTGGTCCTCACCCGCAATGACGGCAACCTTCAGCTCATCGGAGATGTTCTCCCACGGCTCCCAGTCGCGTTGCAGGTCGATCGGCTCGCCACTGACCCACGATTGCACCTTGCGCTCGGCCATCAGTGCAGTACCGGGCGGTGGCACCCAGCGGAACACCAGCACCAGCACGGTGCTGCCGGCTGCGAACCAGAGCAGGGCACGGGAAAGGCGGCGAAGAAGGGTTGGCAGCATGGCGATGGCTTGGCCGTACGGGTGGAAGGGGCCATTATACAGACCCGATCCAAGGAGTCGTCCCATGCTTCGCAGCTTCCTGATGCTTGCCGCCTTTTTCGGCTTTACTGGGGTCGCCCTGGGTGCCTTCGCCGCCCACGGCCTGAAAAACCGTCTGACGGCTGACTACCTGACCATTTTCCATACCGGTGTGACCTACCAGCTGGTGCATGCCCTGGCGATCTTCGGCGTTGCCGTGCTCTCGGCGCACCTGCCCGGGCGCCTGGTGGGCTGGGCTGGTGGCCTGTTTGCCTTGGGGATCGTGCTGTTCTCCGGCAGCCTTTACCTGCTGACCCTCAGCGGCCTGGGCAAACTGGGCATCATCACCCCAATTGGCGGCCTATGCTTCCTGGCCGGCTGGTTGTGCCTGGGCTTGGCAGCCTGGAGGCTGGGCTGACTGGGTGGTCCACAATCGCGACTAATGGCGCGCACCGCCCTTGGGTTGCAGGGCGGTTCGGCGCTAGAATGCGGGCCCCAAAGAACAATGGTGGCCGTGCGCATGCGCATTCAACTGAACGGTGAACCTTACGAACTGCCTGCTGGCGAAAGCGTTGCAGCCCTGCTGACGCGCCTGGAGCTTGCCGGGCGCCGTGTCGCAGTGGAACTGAACCTGGACATCGTGCCGCGCAGCAAGCACGACAGCACGCTGCTGAACGACGGCGACCAGGTCGAAGTGGTCCACGCCATTGGTGGCGGCTGACAGCAGCCCGGCGGTTCACAAGCTAGCCCTGCAACCTTTTCCCGAGGAACAACGATGAGCAACGTTCGTAGCGACAAGCCCTTCACCCTGGCCGGGCGTACTTTCCAGTCGCGCCTGCTGGTGGGCACCGGCAAGTACCGTGACATGGAAGAAACCCGCCTGGCTACCGAGGCCTCGGGTGCTGAAATCGTCACCGTCGCCGTGCGCCGCACCAACCTTGGTCAGAATGCGGGCGAGCCGAACCTGCTCGACGTACTGTCGCCCGACAAGTACACCATCCTGCCGAACACGGCAGGCTGCTTTGACGCGGTGGAAGCGGTGCGTACTTGCCGCCTGGCCCGCGAACTGCTGGATGGGCGCAAATCGCACGAATCCCGCACATTAGTGAAGCTGGAAGTGCTGGCCGACCAGAAAACCCTGTTCCCTAACGTGATCGAAACCCTCAAGGCCGCCGAAGTGCTGGTCAAGGACGGTTTCGACGTGATGGTGTACACCAGCGATGATCCGATCATCGCCCGCCAACTGGCCGAAGCCGGCTGCATCGCGGTCATGCCCCTGGCTGGCCTGATTGGTACCGGCCTGGGTATCTGCAACCCCTACAACCTGCAGATCATCCTGGAGGAGTCCAAGGTGCCGGTACTGGTCGATGCGGGAGTAGGCACGGCTTCCGACGCCACCATCGCCATGGAAATGGGTTGCGAGGCCGTGCTGATGAACTCGGCCATTGCCCACGCCCAGCAGCCAGTGCTGATGGCCGAAGCCATGAAGCACGCCATCGTCGCCGGTCGCCTGGCCTACCTGGCCGGCCGCATGCCGAAGAAACTCTATGCCAGCGCCTCTTCGCCGCTGGATGGTCTGATCAAGTAAGAGCTCCTGATGACTGAATCGCACGATACGCCGATCACCCCCGACGGCGACGCCCGCCCACACCGCCGCATCAAGAGCTTCGTGATGCGCGCCGGGCGCATGACCGAAGGCCAGCAACGCGGCCTGGACCAGGGCGGCCCACTGTACATCCTGCCGCTGGCCGACAGCCCGGTGGACTACGACCAGGTGTTTGGCCGCTCGGCGCCGCGCACCCTGGAGATCGGCTTCGGCATGGGCCATTCCCTGCTGGAAATGGCTGCTGCCGCGCCTGAGCAGGACTTTATCGGCGTGGAAGTGCACCGCCCCGGTGTGGGCGCGCTGCTCAACGGCGTGCTGACCCAGGGCCTGAAGAACCTGCGGGTGTATGACTGCGATGCCATCGAAGTGCTGAACCGCTGCGTGGCGGACAACAGCCTCGACCGCTTGATGCTGTTCTTCCCCGACCCGTGGCACAAGGCCCGTCACCACAAGCGCCGCATCGTGCAGCTGGAGTTTGCCGAGCTGGTACGTCGCAAGCTCAAGCCCGGTGGCGTGTTCCACATGGCGACCGACTGGGAGCCGTATGCCGAGTATATGCTGGAAGTGATGAGTGCTGCGCCTGGCTATCGCAACCGTGCGGCCGACGGCACCTACGTGCCACGCCCGGAAGAGCGCCCGATCACCAAGTTCGAACGCCGCGGCGAGCGGCTGGGACATGGGGTGTGGGACTTGAAGTTCGAGAGGGTGGATTGATCGGCTGATCTGGCCTTTCGATGTGTTGGTGCTTGCAGAAATGCAGACAAAAAAACCGCCTTGAGAAAGGCGGTTTTTTTTGTGAGCGACAGGACTGAGTATCCTTTGCTCTGGGACTTCACTGAAAACATTCACGTGGTAAGAGGATCATAAGCAGGGTGATACAGTGCGTCAATGCTCCGAAATATCCGGCATCACGTGTGTCGGCGCGGTTAACTGTCTTGTGCGAAGATCCCAAGTATCATTGCTCTGCTCCTGTGTGGATGTGTTCGGTGATGGGCCGGGTAAGAGAAGAATTCTGCTTTCCGGCCCCTTCGACATGGCCTGAGAACCGTGCCGGCAACTGACTTCGAAGGGCCATTAACCTGGCCACTTCACCGAAAACATTCACGTGGTTTTCGAAGGCATCGAAGTGCCGGTTAGATGCTGGAAGATTGGCCCGCCAACATGGAGGCCAAGGCATATGAAGCGTTTGCTTGATGCGCTGAGCCGCGTCTGGAAGCTTGTCCGGATCTTGATAGTGATCAAGACCGTTCGGGATTTCATGCGCGACCACTTCGATGATGCCCGTTAAGGGCTAGTCAGGAGGTAGGGCTGCCCTGGTATCCCGGGGCAGCTTTTAGCAATGCTTACCCGCGGCGATCCGCCACCACACCAATCAACACCAGCACTACCAACAGCACCGGCGCGAGCGCGTAGTTGTTGAACTGGCTCAACCCCTTCACCACCCACGGCGTGGCATAGATCAGCGCCGCACCGCTGCCGATCATCACCATCAGCGCCATGAACGGCACGCGCAGGGCGCCTGCCAAGCCACCTAGCCGCTGCTCGGCCCAGGCTTTGACATCGCTACCAAACAGCACCAGCAGGCAGCCTACCAAGGCCAGTGAAATCTCCGACAGGTTACCGCGGCTCCAGCGGGAAACCGTCGCGAGCAGATCAAGTACCAGATCCATGGGTCATCCTTAGGTCAAGAAATACTGCAGCAGGTCATTGAGGAACAATTGGCCCCTCGGCGTGGCCACCAGTCGATCCGGTTCGACCTGCAAAAGGCCCTTTTGTTCGGCGGCGCGGCGTGCCTCGCGCAGTTGCTCCAGTGGCAAACCGGTGCGCAGGGTGAACAGCTCGGCTTCCACTCCGTCGGTCAGGCGCAGGGCGTTCATCAGGAACTCGAATGGCAGCTCGTCGACCGGCAGCAGCTTCTCGCCGGCCTTGAATGGCTTGGCCAGGTTCAGGTAATCCTTGGGCAGGCGGGTCTTCCAGGTACGCAGGATGCGCCCGTCGGCGAAAGTCAGCTTGCCGTGGGCGCCGGCGCCGATGCCGATGAAGTCGCCGAAGCGCCAGTAGTTCAGGTTGTGCCGGGCAGCGCGGCCCGCCTGGGCGTAGGCCGATACCTCGTACTGGCGGAAACCGTGCTCGGCCATCAGTGCCTGGCCGGCTTCCTGAATATCCCAGAGGATGTCGTCCTCGGGCAACTCAGGCGGCTGGTTCCAGAACACCGTGTTTGGCTCCACGGTCAGCTGGTACCACGACAGGTGCGTCGGCCCCAGGTCGATGGCCTGGCGCAGGTCGCCCAGCGCATCATCCAGCGATTGGTCGGGCAGGCCGTGCATCAGGTCCATGTTGAAGTTGTCGAAGCCGGCCGCACGCGCCATGCCGGCAGCACGGACCGCTTCATCGCCATTGTGGATGCGCCCCAGCGCCTCCAACTTGGCGGGCTGGAAACTTTGCACACCGATGGACAGGCGGTTGATGCCAGTTTGCCGGTAGGCCTTGAACTTGTCCTGCTCGAAGGTGCCCGGGTTAGCTTCCAGGGTGATTTCGATGTCTGGTGCGAACGGGATGCGTTGTTCCACGCCGCGCAGCAGCCGGCCCAGGGCGTTGGCGCTGAACAGGCTGGGCGTACCGCCACCGAAGAAGATCGAACTGATCGGGCGGCCCTGTACGGCGGCCAGCTCCTGATCGAGGTCGTCCAGTAGTGCTGTGACGTAGGCGTCTTCCGGCAGTTCAGGCCCGGCAGCGTGGGAATTGAAATCGCAGTAAGGGCACTTGCGTACGCACCACGGAATGTGGATGTACAGCGCCAGCGGCGGCAGGCTGGTGAAACCCGCCGCGCCGGGGGTGGACAGCGTTGCGATCATGCCAGGCCCAGACGTTGGCGCAGCAGGGCCATGGCACGGGCGCGGTGGCTGAGCTGGTTTTTGTCCACAGGGGCCAGGTCGGCGCTGGAGCAGTTGCGTTCCGGCACCCAGAACAGCGGGTCATAGCCAAAGCCGTGCTCGCCGCTGGCCTCGAACAGGATGCTGCCGTGCCATAGGCCTTCGCACAGGATCGGCAGCGGGTCGTCGGCGTGGCGCACCAGCGCCAGTACGCAGACGAACTGCGCACCGCGCTCGGCTTCGGGCACGTCCTTCAAGGCTTCGAGCAGCTTGGCATTGTTGGCCGCGTCACCCTTGCCGTCGGCGTAGCGCGCCGAGTAGATACCCGGCGCACCACCGAGGAAGTCCACCGCCAGGCCGGAATCGTCAGCCAAGGCCGGCAGGCCGGAGATACGTGCGGCGTTACGCGCCTTGAGAATGGCGTTTTCAACGAACGACAGGCCGGTTTCTTCTGGCTCTACCTGGCTGAATTCGCCAATCGAACGCAGTTGCACGGACTGGCCGAGCATGGCCTGCAGTTCCTTGAGTTTGCCGGCGTTGTGGCTGGCCAATACGAGTTGCTGGAAATTCATCATTCGCCTGGGAACACTTCCTGGTTGAAGCTAAGGGAATTGCTGATACCGCCGGTTTCGATATTCAGGTCGAAGGTAACGGTTTCTGGCTGTTCGATCTTGAACTGGGCGATGTAGTACACCGCGCCCTGTTCGGTAATCTGTTTGAACGACAGCGGGCTGCTACGCCCGGTCAGGTCCTTGACCGTGCCGCTGACTACCGCTGTGGCAGGTTTGTTGGCCTTGAGTACGGCAATGTTGAGCACGCCCTGGTTCTTGCTGCGCACCAGGCCGGTGGCTGCGGCCACCTCGGGCGTGAGCATGCTCGACGTGAACGCGCTGTAGTGCACCGTCACGTCGCCAAACACTTCCTTGCGCTCGGGCCGGGCGGCATCGGCAGCCAGTACCGGCAAGGCCAGGCACAGGCTGATCAGGAACAGGGCTAGGCGACGCATGGGGCGATTCCTCCGGTGGGCGTCAGACCGCGAGCTGGTGCTCTTGCAGGCCCGGGCTGCTGACGCGATAGATGCCGATCTCACCTAGAAGATTAGGCCAAAGCCGGCCACCCCACCCGTTACGGTGCAAATGGTCGACGGCCAGGCGGTCGAGCACCTTGGCCCTGCGCTCGTGCACCAGCTCTTCGAAGTCGGCGAAGGTGCAGAAGTGTATGTTCGGCGTGTTGTACCAGGTATACGGCATGAAGTCCGATACCGGCATGCGTCCCTTGGTGGCCAGGTACCAGCGGCAGCGCCAGTGGCCGAAGTTCGGGAAGGTAATGATGCACTGGCGGCCCACGCGCAGCATCTCGTCGAGGATGCGGTCGGGGTATTCCACGGCCTGCAGGGCCTGGGTCATGATCACTACGTCGAAACTGTTGCTGGCGAAGTTGCCCAGGCCTTTGTCCAGGTCCTGCTCGATGACGTTGACGCCCTTGGCCACGCATGCGGCAATGTTGTCGGCGTCGATCTCCAGGCCATAGCCGGTGACTTGCTTGCGGTCACGCAGCGAGGCCAGCAGTTCGCCGCTGCCGCAGCCCAGGTCAAGTACCCGGCTGCCGGCGGGGATCCAGTCGTGGATGATTTCCAGATCGGCTCTCATGCTGTCCTCAGATGGCAATGCGGTTCATGTAGTTCGAGAAACCCTGCATGTAGCGAGGTGTGGGGATCAGGAAGGCATCGTGCCCGTAAGGCGAGTCGATCTCCAGGTAACACACGTTCTTGCGGGCCGCCATCAGGGCGTCGACGATTTCGCGCGAACGGGCCGGCGAGAAGCGCCAGTCGGTCGTGAACGACATGATGCAGTAGTCCGCCTTGACGTGGGCCAGAGTGGCAGCCAGGTCACCGCCCTGGGCGGCGGCCGGGTCGAAATAGTCCAGCGCCTTGGTCATCAGCAGATAGGTATTGGCGTCGAAACGGCCAGAAAACTCTTCGCCCTGGTAGCGCAGGTAGCTTTCGACCTGGAACTCGACACTGTGGAAGTCGTAGTTGAGCTTGTCGCTCTTGAGCTCACGGCCGAATTTTTCACCCATCGAGTCGTCCGACAGGTAGGTGATGTGGCCGACCATGCGCGCCAGCATCAGACCGCGCTTGGGGATCACGCCCTGGTCCTGGAACGAGCCGCCGTGGAATTCGGGGTCGGTAAGGATGGCCTGGCGTGCCACTTCGTTGAAGGCAATGTTCTGTGCTGACAGCTTGGGCGCCGAGGCGATGTCGACACAATGGCGCACACGCTCGGGGTAGGTCATGGTCCATTGCAGTGCCTGCATGCCACCCAGGCTGCCGCCGACGATTGCCGCCCATTGCGCAATGCCCAGGCGGTCTGCCAGGCGTGCCTGGCTGTGTACCCAGTCTTCGACAGTCAGCACCGGGAAATCGGCGCCATAAGGCTTGCCGGTGGCCGGGTTGATGCTGCTGGGGCCGGTGCTGCCGTTGCAGCCGCCGAGGTTGTTCAGGCTGACCACGAAGAAGCGGTTGGTGTCGATGGGCTTGCCAGGGCCGATGCAGCTGTCCCACCAACCCGGCTTGCGGTCGGTGTCGGCATGGTAGCCAGCGGCATGGTGGTGGCCGGAAAGGGCATGGCAGATCAGCACGGCGTTGCTCGCGCTGGCGTTCAGGGTGCCATAGGTCTCGTAGACCAGCTCGTAACTGGCCAGGGAACGGCCACAGGCCAGGGCCAGCGGTTCATCGAACCGGGCGGTTTGCGGTACTACCAGACCGACGGAATCTTCGGGAAAGACAGTGGACATCGACCCTGCTCACGCTTGACGGAGGCGTAAGTCTAAAGAGCGCTACCCCCAGCGGCAAGCAAAGGCTTGCCGCTGGGGGTAACCAGGGTCAGATCATGCGGAACAGTTCCTGTGGCATGCCGGCGTAGGCGGCCAGCGGGGGCATGACGAACGACTGGATCACCTGGATCGCCAGGAAGGCGAAGATCGGCGAGATATCCATGCCGCCCAGGTTAGGCACGATACGGCGGAACGGTGCCAGCACTGGCTCGCTGATCTGGTAGGCCAGCTCGGCGGCCGGGTTATGGCTGTTGGGCGCGACCCACGAAACGATCACCATCACGATCATCGCCACCCAGAAAATCTTCAGGAACAGCGAGGTGATACCAATGATCGCCCACATCAGCAGGTGCAGGATGTCGCCGAACGTGCCGTAGGTGACCATCAGCACGAAGCCCATCAGCAGGGCCTGGATAACGATTGCCAGCAGCAGCGACGAGGTGTCGAGCCCGCCCACACTGGGGATGACCCGGCGGATCGGCTTGAGCAGCGGCTGGGTGGCGCGCACCGCGAACTGGCAAAGCGGGTTGTAGAAGTTGGCTTTGACCAGCTGCAGCACGAAGCGCAGCAGTACGATCACCAGGTACAGGCTGACCAAGGTTTGCACCACGAAGATCGCGGCACCGGACAGTGCATTCATCTAAAGCTCCTTATTTGCCCAGTTGTTCGGCCAGCTCGGCAGAGCGCGTGGCCGCAGCCTGCAGTGCCTGCTCGACGATGGCTTCGAAGCCGCTGGCCTGGAACGACTTGATCGCCGCTTCCGTGGTGCCGGCGGGCGAGGTGACGCGGCGGCGCAGTTCGGCGGCATCGACATCGCTGGCAACCGCCATGCGCGCCGCGCCCAAGGCCGTCTGCAAGGTCAGCTGCGAGGCGGTTTCGCGTGGCAGGCCGAGTTTTTCGCCTGCCGCTGTCATGGCCTCGATCAGCAGGAAGAAGTACGCCGGGCCACTGCCGGACACGGCGGTCACAGCGTCCAGTTGCTGCTCCTGCTCCAGCCACAGGGCAGTGCCCACGGCCGACAGCAGTTGCTCGGCCTGCTGGCGCTGTTCGCCGGACACTTCGGCGGTGGCGTACAGGCCGCTCACGCCCTGACGCAGCAGCGCCGGGGTGTTGGGCATGCAACGCACGACCGGGCGAGCGCCCACCCAGCTTTGCAGGCTGGCGCAGGTGATGCCGGCGGCGATGGAAACGATCAGCTGGCCATCCTGCAGGTTGGGTTGCAGGGCCTGGCACACGGCTTTCATGACCTGCGGCTTGACTGCCAGCACGATGACATCGGCGCCGTCGATGGCCTGGGCGTTGTGCTCGAAGGTTTCGATGCCGTGCTCCGCCTGGATGCGGCTGCGGGTCTCGGCGCCCGGGTCGCTGGCGCGGATCTGCGAGGCGTCCAGGCCCTGGGCACGCAGACCACCGATCAGGCTGGCGGCCATGTTGCCGGCGCCGATAAAGGCAATGCGAGTCTTGCTCATGTCAGGTCCTTGTGGAAAAGAGTGAGTGAAGCATGGAATCAGGTGTTGCCGTAGTCGCGTGCCCCGAACAGGGCGGTACCGATACGCACCCAGGTCGCACCCTGAGCAATCGCCGCTTCCAGGTCGTGGCTCATGCCCATGGACAGGGTGTCCAGGCCAAGGTCCAGCCCTTCCTGCAACGCGCGCAGGCTGGCGAAGGCAGCCTCCTGGGCAGCGCGATCATCGGTGGGTTCGGGGATTGCCATCAGCCCGCGCAGGCGCAGGTTGGGCAATGCGGCCACGGCCTTGGCCAGGGCCGGCAGGTCGGCGGGGGCGCAGCCGGACTTGCTGTCTTCGCCACTGACGTTCACCTGCAGGCAGATGTTCAGTGGCGCCAGCCCGGCAGGGCGCTGCTCGGACAGGCGTTGGGCGATTTTCAGGCGGTCCACGGAATGCACCCAGTCGAAATGCTCGGCAATGGCTTTGGTCTTGTTCGACTGAATGGGGCCGATGAAGTGCCAGATCAAGGGCAAGTCGCTGAGCGCCTGCTGCTTTGTCAGCGCTTCCTGTAGGTAGTTTTCCCCGAAGTCACGCACGCCGGCAGCGTGGACCTCGCGGATAGCGCTGGCGGGCTTGGTCTTGCTCACAGCCAGCAGCTGGACGCTGGCCGGATCACGCCCGGCTGCCTGGGCAGCACTGGCGATACGGGCGGAAATCGCGGAAAGGTTGTCTGCTAGGGTGGACATGGATGGATGCCGGCAGCTGTAGGGTTTGCGGCATTCTACCTACTTGAAGGCCTTTGGGGAGTCTCATGGATGTGACTGACCTGTTGGCCCGAGCCGTGGAGGCGGGGGCTTCGGACCTGCACCTGGCGGCGGGCCAGATACCGATGCTGCGCCTGGACGGTGAATTGCAGCGCATGTACTTGCCGCCGCTGGTGGCGGCAGACCTGGCCGAGGGTATGGCGCTCTTGATGACAGAGCAGCAAAGGCGGCAATGGGCCGAGGGCGATGAACTGGACTTGGCGCTGGCATTGCCCACGCTCGGCCGTTTTCGGCTGAACCTGTTTCGCCAGCTGAATGGCCCTGGAGCAACCTTTCGGCTGATCCCCGGGCGGATCGCCACGCTGGATGAACTGGACCTGGGGGATGTGTATCAAGCTGTTGCGCAATGCCATGATGGCTTGGTCCTGGTGGGTGGGCCGACCGGCAGTGGCAAGTCCAGCACCCTGGCGTCGCTGCTTGACCAGCTGAACCGGGAGCGTGCGCTGCACATCATTACCCTGGAAGACCCGGTCGAAGTTATCCACAGCAGCCAACGCAGCCTGGTCAATCAGCGTGAGATTGGCCGCCACAGCGGCGGCTTTGCCCAGGGGCTGCGCAGTGCCCTGCGACAGGACCCGGATGTGATCATGATTGGCGAATTGCGCGACCTGGAGACCGTTCGTCTGGCCTTGCGCGCGGCAGAGACTGGGCACCTGGTGCTGGCGACGGTGCATACGCGTTCGGCCGTAAACAGCATCGATCGGTTGGTGGAGGTGTTTGCTGCCGAGGAAAAGCCGTTGGTGCGCGCGATGCTGGCCGAGTCGCTGCGCCTGGTGGTGGCGCAGGTGCTGGTCAGGCGCGTAGGTGGCGGGCGGGTTGCAGCGCGGGAAGTGCTGGTGGCGACGACGGCGGTGCGTAACCTGGTGCGTGAGGGGCGGATGGCGCAGTTGTGTTCGGTGATGCAGGCGGGTGCTGCAGAAGGGATGCGGACGATGGAGGGGGCAATGTGGGAGCTGAAGGAAAAGCGATTGATCAGCGATTTATAGTGCCTGTTCCGGCCTTATCGCTGGCTTGCCGACGATAAGGCCAGTACTGACAGAGCCGGGGTCAGCGCTTGGCCAGGCTCAGCTGCTGCTGTTCTTTCGGCAGCACCCGCTTGGCCACGACATAGTGCTTCTGCCAGTAAGGCTTGCTCAGGGTGTCGATGCTCACCCGCTTGCCACGCCGTGGCGCATGGATGAAGCGGTCGTTGCCCAGGTAGATGGCAACATGGTTCACCCGGCGGCTCTTGATGTTGAAGAAGATCAGGTCACCAGGCTTCAGGTCACCCTTGGCCACCTTCACGCCGTGGCCTTGGGCCATGGCATTGGAGGTACGCGGTAGGTCGACGTCGGCAACATCGTTGAAGGCGTATTTGACCAGGCCACTGCAGTCGAAGCCTTTTTTCGGGCTGCTGCCACCCCAAACGTAAGGGGTGCCGAGCACATTCACCGCACGGCTGAGCACATCGCTGCTCTGCTTCGGCGACATGGCAGCAACAGGCGCACCACGGCTGCTGGCAGCGTTGCTCGGGCGCGCGCGCAGGGTGGCCTGCTTGGTTGGCGCGTGTCTCACCGAGGCATTGGTGGTGTAGCCGGTGAAACCATTGGGAAGACGTTGCTCACGATTGGTGGCGTGGGCGGCCAGGGGCAATAATAGACAGAGGGTCAGCCATGTCTTGAGTAAAGGCGGCATAGATGAAGCTCTTATGAATAGTTATGTGTTGGGCGCGCAACTTTATAACAGCTTTTTGATCAATCTTTGATCCGTTGGTCGATTGCCCGGCTGCCGTACGTCGGCCTGCGGCAAGAAAGTCACATTTTTTTTTAGAAAATTTTTCAGATAACCCACGAGGGCTATGAATGAACAGTTATCAACAGGGTGTGCCCTATCACGACACTCACAGCAAGACCATCGGCTACCTGCTGTGGATTTTCGGCTTCACCGGCTCACATCGCTTCTACTACGGCAAGCCGATTACCGGGACGATCTGGTTCTTCACCTTCGGGCTGCTAGGCATTGGCTGGTTGATCGACCTGTTTTTGATCCCGTCCATGGACCGTGAAGCCGATCTGAGGTTCCAGTCCGGGCGTATCGACTACAACATCGCCTGGATCCTGCTGACCTTCCTCGGAGTGTTTGGCCTGCACCGGCTGTATCAGGGCAAGTGGATCACCGCGATCATCTACTTCTTTACCGGCGGGCTGTTCCTGGTGGGAGTGCTGTATGACTTCTGGACGTTGAACAGCCAGGTCTCCGAGAGGAATGCTTTGCGTTGAGAGGCTTCGCGGGTGAGCCTGCGAAGAGGCCGGAAGCGCCCACAAAAAAGGCCTTGTCGCGTAGAAGCGGCAAGGCCTTTTTTTGTTACTGGCGGGTCTGTCGCTGCTGCAGCAACAGGTTGCTGAACCCTGCCCCGGACAATTGCTTTTGCGCCCCGGTCAGCTGCTCGCGGTTGCTGAACGGACCCACCAGCACGCGGTACCAGGTTTCGTCCTTGACCGTACCCGACTCCACCTTCACCGACTGGCCCAGCAGGATGATCTGCGCGCGCACTTTGTCGGCATCGGCCTGCTTGCGGAACGAGCCGGCCTGCAGGAAGTACTGGGTGGTGGCTGCGGGCTTGATCACCGGTGGTGCCGGTGGCGGGGTTTGGCCGAGCAAGGCCGCTTGGGCCCGTGCGGTGTCGATTTTCGCCGCTTCTGCTGGCGTCACCGGGGTTACCGGCTGGGCCGGCACAGGTGGTGTTTTCTCCGGCACGGCCTCTGGTGGCACGATCACCTCGGACTCCGGCAGCAGGGTGTAGAAGTCGTATTTCGGCTTCACTGGCTGCTGCGGGGAGGGCTGCGCTGCCTTGCTCGCTTCGGCCACTTTCTCAGGCTTTTGCTGCTCGGGCTTGGCGCGCTTGATGTCTTCGCTACCAGGTTCGAGCTTCATCAGGAACACGATGAATGCGCCTACGGTCAGGCCGACGGCCAGCCATACCCAGCCGGGGATCGGCTGCTTGGCCGGCGCCGTCTGGCGGCTGGCACCGCGCTTGGGTGCGGGTTTTTTCTTGGCAGCCAACTTACATGCGCTCCAGGGTTTCCAGGCCGAGCAGTTCCAGACCTTGTTTGAGGGTGCGGCCGGTCAGGGCAGCCAGGCGCAGGCGGCTTTGCTGCTGCTCGGGGGTGTCCGCAGCGAGGATCGGGCAGTTCTCGTAGAAGCTGGAGAACAGGCCGGCCAGGTCGTACAGGTAACTGCACAGTACGTGCGGCGTGCCCTTGTCAGCGACGTTGTTGAGGATTTCGCCAAACTGCGCCAGGCGTGCGGCCAGGTCCTGCTCGTGGGCAGCCTGCAGCACGATGTTGCCGTCGACTTCGTCAAAGCCCTTGCCCAGCTTGCGGAACACGCCAGCCACGCGGGTGTAGGCGTACAGCAGGTAAGGGGCGGTGTTGCCTTCGAAGTTGAGCATCAGCTCGAAGTTGAAGCTGTAGTCGCTGGTGCGGTGCTTGGACAGGTCGGCGTATTTCACCGCGCCGATGCCTACCACTTCACCGATGTGGCGCAGGTCTTCGTCGGCCAGGCTCGGGTTCTTTTCCTTGACCAGCGCATAGGCGCGTTCCTTGGCCTCGGTAAGCAGGTCGATCAGCTTCACGGTGCCGCCGTCACGGGTCTTGAACGGGCGGCCGTCGGCGCCGTTCATGGTGCCGAAGCCCATGTGTTCCATCTGCATCGGGTGGCCGACAAAGCCTGCACGGCGTGCCACTTCGAACACCTGGTTGAAGTGCAGGGCCTGGCGCTGGTCGACGAAGTACAGGGCGCGGTCAGCCTTGAGCACGTTGCTGCGGTAGCGCACGGCGGCCAGGTCGGTGGTGGCGTACAGGTAGCCGCCGTCGGCCTTCTGCACGATGACCGGCAGTGGCTCGCCTTCGCTGTTTTTGAATTCTTCGAGGAACACGCACTGGGCGCCCTGGTCTTCGACCAGCAGGCCTTTGGCCTTGAGGTCGGCCACCACGTTGGCCAGGTCGTCGTTGTAGGCGCTTTCGCCCATCACGTCGGCCATGGTCAGCTTGACGTTGAGCAGTTCGTAGGTCTTCTGACAGTGCGACAGCGAGATGTCCTTGAAGCGCGTCCACAGGGCCAGGCAGTCCGGGTCGCCGGCTTGCAGCTTGACCACCAGGCCGCGGGCGCGGGTGGCGAACTCTTCCGACTCGTCAAAGCGCTTCTTGGCGGCGCGGTAGAAGTTTTCCAGGTCCGACAGCTCGTCGCTGGTGATCGGGTTTTCCTGCAGGTAGGCCATCAGCATGCCGAACTGGGTACCCCAGTCGCCCACATGGTTCTGGCGAATGACGTTGTCACCCAGGAATTCCAGTACGCGAGCCACGCTGTCACCGATGATGGTCGAACGCAGGTGGCCGACGTGCATCTCTTTGGCCAGGTTCGGCGCCGACATGTCGATGACGACTTTCTCGCTCGGGCCGGCCTTGCGCACGCCCAGGTGGGCATCGGCCAGGGCAGCGTCCAGGCGGTTGGCCAGGGCGTCGGTGTTCTGGAAGAAGTTGAGGAAGCCAGGGCCGGCAATCTCGACCTTGCTGATGTCGGCGCTGGCCGGCAGGGCATTGATCAGTTTTTCGGCCAGGTCACGCGGCTTCATGCCCGCCTGCTTGGCCAGCATCATGGCGATGTTGCTGGCGAAATCGCCGTGGGTCTTGTCCCGGGCGTTTTCCACCTGGATCGCCGGCGACAGCCCTTCAGGCAGCACACCGTCGGTGACGAGTTGGGTGAGGGCTTGCTGGATCAGCTGGCGAATGGTGTCTTTCATGGGGATCTCTTTTCGACCGCAAGCGCGGTGAGCGCCTGGATGCGCAGGTGGAAAAACTGGGCATTATCCGTGGCTGGGAGCGGGTTGCCAACCTTTGGGGCTGCAAAGCAGCCCGGACGTCAGTACAGGTCGACCGGGTCGACATCCAGTGACCAACGCACCTGGCGCCCGCTCGGCATCTGCTCCAACACTAGCAACCAGGCGCTGATCAGTCGATGCAAAGGCGCCCGGGTATTGGCCTGTATCAACAGTTGCGCCCGGAAGCGCCCGGCGCGGCGCTCCATGGGCGCCGGTACTGGGCCTAGCAGTTCGATACCCGGCAGGCGCTGTTCGGCCACCAGGCGCTCGGCGGCGGCGCAGGCTTCGTCAAGGAAACCTTCGGCCTGCCCCGGCTTGTGCGCTTCGGCGCGCAACAGCGCCAAATGAGAATAAGGTGGCAAACCGGCGGCGCGGCGTTCGTCCAGGGCCTGTTCTGCAAAGGCGAAGTAGCCCTGCTCGGTAAGCTGCACCAGCAGCGGGTGGTCGGCCAGGTGGGTCTGGATGATGACCTTGCCGGGCTCTTCGGCACGCCCGGCACGCCCGGCCACCTGCACGATCAACTGCGCCATGCGTTCGCTGGCGCGGAAATCACCCGAGAAAAGCCCGCCATCGGCGTCGAGGATGGCCACCAGGGTAACCCGTGGGAAATGGTGACCCTTGGCAAGCATCTGCGTGCCGACAAGGATGCTCGGCTGGCCCCGCTGGATGGTGCTGAACAGGTTGTGCATGGCGTCCTTGCGCGCCGTGCTGTCGCGGTCCACCCGCAGGATCGGGTAGTCCGGGAACAGCACCTTCAGGCGTTCTTCGGCGCGCTCGGTGCCGGCACCGACCGGACGCAGGTCGACGTGGTTGCAGGTTGGGCACTGGTGCGGCAGGCGCTCGTCATAGCCGCAGTGGTGGCAGCGCAGTACGCCGGAGCGCTGATGCACGGTCATGCGCGCGTCGCAACGCGGGCATTCGGACAGCCAGCCGCAATCGTGGCACAGCAGGGTCGGGGCGAAGCCGCGGCGGTTGAGGAACACCAGCACTTGCTGGCCGGCTTCCAGGGTTTGGCGGATGGCCTGCTGCAACGGGCCGCTGATACCGCTGTCCAGAGGCAGGCTTTTCACGTCCAGACGCAGCATGCGTGGCGGGCGGGCGCCGCCGGCGCGCTGGTTCATGCGCAGCAGGCGGTAGCGGCCGGTCAGGGCGTTGTGCAGGGTTTCCAGCGACGGCGTGGCAGAGCCGAGCAGGATCGGGATGTTTTCCTGGTGGGCACGCACCAGTGCCAGGTCGCGGGCGTGGTAGCGCAGGCCCTCCTGCTGTTTATAGGAGCCGTCGTGCTCCTCGTCGATGATGATCAGGCCGGGGTTTTTCATTGGCGTGAACAGCGCCGAGCGAGTGCCGATGATGATGTCGGCCTCGCCGTCACGCGCCGCCAGCCAGGCGTCCAGGCGTTCGCGGTCGTTCACCGCCGAATGCAGCAGGGCGATGCGGGCGTTGAAGCGTTGTTCGAAGCGCGCCAGGGTTTGCGGGCCGAGGTTGATTTCGGGGATCAGCACCAGCGCCTGCTTGCCGGCTTCCAGGGTTTCGCGGATCAGTTGCAGGTAGACCTCGGTCTTGCCGCTGCCGGTGACGCCGGCCAGCAGGAACGCGCCGAAGCCGCCAAAGCCCTCGCGTACCGCGTCGAAGGCATCGCGTTGTTCTTCGTTGAGCGGCAGTTCCGGTTGTGCCAGCCAGTGTTCGTGGCGCAGTGCCGGCAAGTGGCGACGGACCTCGACCTGTACCAGTTCCTTGGCCAGTAGCAGGTCAAGGCTGTCCTTGTTCAGGTTGAGCTTGGCCAGCAGGGTGTGGGCCACGCCATGCGGGTGCTGGGCCAAGGTCTTGAGGGCGTCGCGCTGGCGCGGCGCGCGGGCAATGCGAGGGTCTTCCAGGCGGGCGCCGGGGGCAATGTGCCAGAAGCGCTCCTGGCGCATTTCGGCGGGTTCGCCCTGGCGAAGCAGCGTGGGCAAGGCCCAGCTCAGGGTATCGCCCAGGCTATGCTGGTAGTACTGGGCGGTCCACAGGCACAGCTTGAACAGCGACGCCGGGATGGGGGACACCGGGTCGAGCAGGGCGCTGGCCGGTTTCAGCTTGTCGGCAGGCACTTCGCTCTGTGCGCATACCTCCACCAGCACACCGATCATTTCGCGGCGGCCAAAGGGCACGCGGATGCGCATGCCCGGGGTCAAGGCCTGGCGCGCCATGCTCGCCGGCGCCTTGTAGTCGAACAGGCGGCGCAATGGGGAGGGCAGGGCAAGGCGCAGGATGACGTCGGACACGCAAAAAGTCTCGGAGGGCGTTACAAGAACTGGCGAGCCTAGCAGACGACGGTCGGTGCAAGCGACATCTTGCACTGACGCTGTGCTCTGGTATTATTCGCCGCCTAATTACGTGCGGTATTCAACAATTGGTGTTGGGTGGCGGCACGCAGCTCGAGGAAGTGACCATGAAAGAAGGTATCCACCCGAACTACGAAGTAGTTGCAGTCACCTGCAGCTGCGGCAACAAGTTCGAAACCCGTTCGACCCTGGGCAATGTCCTGTCGATCGACGTTTGCAACCTGTGCCACCCGTTCTACACCGGTAAGCAGAAAGTCCTGGATACCGGCGGCCGCGTACAGAAGTTCGCCGATCGCTTCGGTATGTTCGGTACCAAGAAGTAATCATGCGCATGGCGAACCCCTCGGGTTTCGCAGTGCTGCAAAAAAAGGCGCCCCTTGTGGGCGCTTTTTTTATGGGTGTCATCTGGGCCTTTCCCGCCATGGCATTCTGCCCGCTACCGCAGCAGCCACAGCAGGTGCTGGTGCGCCAGGTGGTGGATGGCGATACCGTGCGCCTGGCCGATGGCCGCAGCGTACGCCTGATTGGCATCAACGCCCCGGAAATTGGCCGCAACGGGCGCACCAGCGAGCCTTATGCCGAGGCCGCGAAGCGGCGTTTGCAGGCGCTGGTCAAGGCCAGTGATGGGCGTATCGGGCTGGTGCCAGGCGTTGAGGCCAAAGACAAATACGGCCGCACGCTGGCGCATATCTACGGCCGTAATGGCGACAATCTGGAAGCACAGTTACTCAGCGAGGGTTTGGGCTACCGCGTGGCAGTGGCTCCGAATGTGCGTCTCAGCGGTTGCCAGCAACTTGCCGAGCAAGCGGCGCGCAAGGCAGGCAGCGGCTTGTGGCGCCGCTCGCCCGTGGTCCCGGCAGGGGAAGTCAGGCAGCCGGGTTTCGCTGTGGTTGGTGGCCGCATCAAGGGTATCGAACGCAACCGTGGCGGTGTCTGGCTGACCCTCGACGACGCCGTGGTGCTGCAGGTTCCCGCTCGTCTGCAACGCAACTTCCCCGCTAGCTTCTTCGATAACCTCAAGGGACGCCAGGTCGAGGCGCGTGGCTGGGTGCTGGACCGTTCCCGCAAGGGCGGCTTGAAGCCCGGGCAGCGACGCTGGGTGCTGCCATTGACCGATCCGAGCATGTTGGAGCGTATTTCAGGCTAAAAGATGTAGACATTTCGCTATTAGATTGTACACACTGTGAGCCGTATGCCCCCGTGGGTTATAGCGTAAAGTCGTAGGCTAAAGGCCTTGACACAAGTGACCGACCAGTCTTGTGACTCCCCGGCTCTTTGCGTATCCTCGGCGGTCCGTCAGAACAGTAAATAGCGGAATGCCCACCATGTCAGACCTGAAAACCGCCGCTCTCGAATACCACGCTCAACCTCGTCCGGGGAAACTGAGCGTCGAGCTCTCCAAGCCCACTGCCACCGCCCGTGACCTCGCCCTGGCCTACAGCCCAGGTGTTGCAGAACCCGTGCGTGAAATCGGCCGTGATCCAGAGCTGGCTTACAAGTACACCGGCAAAGGCAACCTGGTTGCGGTGATTTCCGATGGCACCGCCATCCTCGGTCTGGGCGACCTCGGCCCACTGGCTTCCAAGCCGGTCATGGAAGGCAAGGGTGTTCTGTTCAAGCGTTTCGCCGGTATCGACGTGTTCGACATCGAAGTCGAATCGGAAAGCCCACAAGCGTTCATCGATACCGTTCGCCGTATTTCGATCACCTTCGGTGGCATCAACCTCGAAGACATCAAGGCGCCTGAGTGCTTCGAGATCGAGCGCACCCTGATCGAACAGTGCGACATTCCGGTATTCCACGATGACCAGCACGGTACCGCCATCGTGACCGCTGCCGGCATGATCAACGCCCTGGAAATCGCCGGCAAGAAGCTGGAAGACGCCAAGATCGTCTGCCTGGGTGCTGGTGCAGCCGCCATCTCCTGCATGAAGCTGCTGGTGAGCATGGGTGCCAAGGTCGAGAACATCTACATGATCGACCGCAGCGGCGTGATTCACGCTGGCCGCGACGACCTGAACCAGTACAAGGCGCAGTTCGCCCACGCTACCGACAAACGTACCCTGGCTGATGCCCTGAACGGTGCAGACGTGTTCGTGGGCCTGTCCGGCCCGAACCTGCTGAGCCCGGAAGGCCTGAAGTCAATGGCGGCCAACCCGATCGTGTTCGCCTGCTCGAACCCGGACCCGGAAATCTCGCCAGAGCTGGCGCACGCCACCCGCAGCGACGTGATCATGGCGACCGGTCGTTCCGACTACCCGAACCAGGTCAACAACGTACTGGGCTTCCCGTTCATCTTCCGTGGTGCTCTGGACGTTCGTGCCAAGCGCATCAACGAAGAAATGAAGATCGCTGCCGCTATCGCCCTGAAGGACCTGGCCAAGCTGCCAGTGCCGAAGGAAGTATGCGAAGCCTACGGCGTCGAAGGCCTGGAGTTCGGCCGTGAGTACATCATTCCGAAGCCGCTGGACGCACGCCTGATCACTGTCGTTTCCGACGCTGTGGCCAAGGCCGCCATCGAATCCGGCGTGGCTACCCTGCCGTATCCGAAGCACTACCCGCTGACCAGCGTGGATGACGTGTTCAACGGCTGATTGCCGCTGTAGCGACATAAAAAGCCCCGGCTCGTATGAGCCGGGGCTTTTTGTTTGGCATTGTGAAGGATGTGTCAGGGCTGCAGGGTGTTTGCCATGGCAAAGTTGTCGCCTATGAGATCGAGCGCCGCGCGGGCGGCGCTCGATGTCAGCAGCCTCACATAACCCCAGTCAAACACCCAGCCTCAGAACAGATCCATCGGCGCCGCTTCATCCGCTGGCAGCGGGCTGCCAGGCGCTGCACCATTGCCCAGCTCATCCACCGACGGCGGCGAGTCTTCGGCCTTGAACAGCTCGAAGTAGGCATTCGGCGTGCTCGGCGAGGCAGCGCGGCCACTGACCGGGTCGACCCGCAGGCTAAGGATGCCTTCCGGTTCTGCCGGTGCGTGATTCGGTTTGTCCTTCAGCGCCGCACCCATGAAGCTCATCCAGATCGGCAAGGCCGCCGTACCGCCGTACTCGCGACGGCCAAGGGTTTCCGGCTGGTCGAAGCCGACCCACACGGTGGTCACGTAATCGGCGTTGTAGCCGGAGAACCAGGCGTCCTTGGATTCGTTGGTGGTGCCTGTCTTACCTGCCAAGTCGGTGCGGCCCAGTGCCAGCGCCCGGCGGCCGGTGCCGCGCTTGATCACGTCCTGCAGCATGCTGGTGAGGATGTAGGTGGTGCGCCCGTCGATGATCTGTTCGGCCACCGCAGGTGCTTGTGGTGCAGTCGCAACCTGGCTGAAGGCCGGCGGCGCCTCACCTGGCATGGCGGCGGTGCTGATGGGTTGTTCAGGTGCGGCCAGGCCCGCCTGGTCTTCGGCACCCTGCGGTACGCGGGCCGGGTTGGCGGTGAACAGGGTCTCGCCGCTGCGGCTTTCGATGCGGTCGATCAGGTACGGGGTGATCTTGTAGCCGCCGTTGGCGAATGTGCTCCAGCCGGTGGCGATTTCCATCGGGGTCAGGGTGGCGGTGCCCAGGGCCAGCGACAAGTTGCGTGGCAGGTCCTGCTTGTTGAAACCGAACTTGGCAATGTAGTCGATGGTGCGGTCTACACCCATGGCCTGCAGCAAGCGGATCGACACCAGGTTACGCGACTTGTACAGCGCTTCGCGCATGCGGATCGGGCCAAGGAAGGTGTTGGTATCGTTCTTCGGCCGCCACACTTTATCCACCGACTCGTCGACGAACACGATCGGCGCATCGTTGACCAGGGTGGCTGCCGTGTAGCCGCTGTCCAGTGCGGCACTGTAGATGAACGGCTTGAAGCTCGAACCCGGTTGGCGCTTGGCCTGCATGGCGCGGTTGTAGTTGCTCTGCTCAAACGAGAAGCCGCCAACCAGTGCACGAATGGCGCCGTTGTACGGGTCGAGGGTGACCAGGGCGCTTTGTGCGCCAGGCACCTGGCTGAACTTGAGCTTGCCGTCGTCCAGACGCTGCAGGCGCACTAGGTCACCGACCTGGGCCACGTCGGCCGGCGACTGCGGTGTACGGCCCTGGGCGTTGCTGTTGATGAACGGGCGCGCCCACTTCATGGTGTCCCAGGCAACCTCGGCTTGCTGGCCGTCGCGGGTCAGCACCTTCAGGCCGGTTTTTTCGACATGGGTGACAATGGCCGGCTCCAGTCCCCCAAGGATGCGCTGCTTGCCCAGTTCCTCCAGCCAGGCTGCCTGGGTACGGCCCGGGAAGCGGGCTTCGGGGCCGCGATAGCCGTGGCGCTCGTCGTAGTCGGAGAGGCCGTTCAGGATGGCCTTGTTGGCCATTTCCTGCATGTCGCTGGGCACTGTGGTGGTGACGCGGAAGCCTTCGGTGTAGGCGTCGCTGCCGTAGCGGCCGACCATTTCCGCGCGGGCCATTTCAGCGATGTAGGGGGCATTCACCTCAGGCGTCGGCACGTGGTAGCTGGCATTGAGGGGCTCGGCCAGGGCAGCCTGGTAGCTGGCTTCGTCGATCTTGCCCAGCTTGTACATGCGGCCAAGGATCCAGTCGCGGCGCTCCTTGGCGCGCACCGGGTTGGCCAGCGGGTTGAAGCGTGACGGTGCTTTGGGCAGGCCGGCGATCATGGCCATCTGCGCCAGGCTCACGTCGCGGATCGACTTGCCGTAATACACCTGCGCGGCTGCGTCGATGCCGTAGGCGCGGTTGCCCAGGTAGATCTTGTTCACGTACAGCTCGAGGATCTCGTCCTTGGTCAGCTCGCGCTCGATCTGCAGGGCCAGCAGGATCTCGTTGGTCTTGCGCGAGAAGCTGCGTTCGCTGGTGAGGAAGAAGTTTTTCGCCACCTGCATGGTGATGGTGCTGCCGCCGGTCTGGATATGCCCGGTTTTTACCAGCTGGGTCGCTGCGCGCATCAGGCTGCTGGGGTCGACACCGTAGTGGTTGAGGAAATTGTCGTCCTCGGCTGACAGAAGTGCCTGAATGAACTGTGGTGGAATTTCCGCGAAGCGGATCGGCGAGCGGCGCATCTCGCCAAACTCGGCAATCAGCTTGCCATCGCTGCTGTACACCCTGAGGGGGATCTGCAACTGGATGCTTCTGAGCGACTCGACCGAGGGCAGGCTGGGGCTAAGATACAGAAACGCACCGCTCACACCGAGTACGAGCGCGCAGATGACTGCGACGGAAGACCACCAGAAGAACTTCAGCAGACGTATCAAGGTTTTTCGGTGTCCAGGTTGAGAGTGGATTGCACGCAGGTCCGGCGGACCAGAAAACGCTGGGCATTATAAGCATTTTTCGCCTCTCCGGGTTACCGGCCAGGCTGCCCGTCGCCCCGATGAGCAGCCCCGGCCCAGTGTTGCCGCGGGGTTGCGACAGATCGCTGCGACACGCAGCAAGGAAGCCGCGATGTTAGGACGCTTCGGCAAGGATGCCGGTTCACTGGTGGGGGTAGAAATTGCCCCGGACGCTGTTCGGGTTGTGCAGCTTCAGCGGCGCAGCCGGCGTTGTCGGGTGCTTGCCTCGGCTCAGGAACCGTTCGAGTCAGCGGCCGGCAAGGATTGGGCAGCGGAGCCCGCTGCGGTGGTGGCAGCCTTGCGTCGTGCCTACCGGCGCAGTGGTCTCAGGCAGCGGCGGGTAGCGTTGGCATTACCCGCCAACCAGGTGATCTGCAAGCTGTGTCATCTGCCGATGGAGCAGACTGGTGTAGAGCTGGAGGCGCACTTGCTGGCCGATGCCGAGCGACTGTTTCCGTTTCCGCTGGAGGACCTGGCCCTGGATTTTCAGGTGCTAGGGGCGTCTCGCGTGCAACCGGGATGCGCCGAGGTGATGGTGGCCGCATGCCGGCAAAGTGCGTTGGCGTCTCTGGAGGCCATCGTCGATGAGGCAGGGTTGCAGCTGGAAGCCGTCGAGGTCGATAACATCGCCCTGTGCCGCATGTTGCCTCAGGGGTGCTTCGAAGGCTCGGCATTACTGCGTGTAGAGGCACATGGTGCAGTTCTTTATGACTGGCATCCCGGTCGGCCCAGCCAGCGTCGTGAATTGCAAACGCAGGGGCAGAAGGGGATGGGGCCGCTGTCGGAGGCGCTGCATGCGCTGCTTGCCGATGAGCATCTGCCTGCGGGCCTGTGGATAACCAGCAGTTGTTCGCTGGATCCTGACTGGCTGCAAAGCCTGGGCCGTCAACTGAAAACGACGTGCCGGTATTTGCCTGGCCGGGCCGGGCTTGAGCATGTCGACGGGTCGATGCTGCTGGCTTGCGCCCTTGCTTATGGAGGATTGCGGCCATGATGCGACTGAACCTGCTGCCTTGGCGTGAGCGGCAGCGCCAGGCCACGCTTCGGCGTTTTCGCTCCCGGTTGGTCGCTGGCGCCATTCTGGCGCTGTGCGCGGTGATGCTGGTCGACCAGCTGGCCCGCCAGCGCGGGCAGCAGCAGGCGCTGTCCAACACCCGGCAACAGGCCGCGCTTGAACGCTTGGCCGAGCAATTGCGGCCGTTGGATGATGTGCGTGCACAGCATCAGGCGCTGCTGGAGCGTTTGGCTGCGCTTGAGCGTTTGCGCGCTCAGCAGGGCATTCTGGGTGATGTGTTCACTGACCTCGAAGGGGCGCTGCCGATGGGCGTGCAGCTCCTTGACCTCAGCCTGGAAAACGGCCACTTGCAGCTGGCCGGGCTGGCTACCTCCGGCGCCGTGGTTGCGCAGTTCATGCGCGACCTGGAACATTCGCGTGTTCTGCTCGACCTGGAGCTCAAGCGCATCAGGAGCGTGCCGGGTGGCGATGAGTTTCTGTTGGTCGCGCGCGTTTCGGCGTTCTGGTCGTGAATGTGGCGCCGATCTTTGCCTGGCTGGCGGTCGCCGAGCACTCCAGGCGTATCAGGTGCCTGGCGCCAGCCATGGCCGCTGTGCTGGTGTTCGGTCTGGGTTGCGCGTTGCGCCTGCCGGCAGCGCTCCAGCAACAGGCACAAGAGGCGTCCAGGCAAGCCTCATTAGATGAACAGCAGTCAGCCAGCACGGCGAAGCTGGTCGAGCTGGAGCAACTGCGGGCAGCTCTGATTGTTACCGAGCAGGCGTTGCTGGAGGCTCACTGGCACCTGGCCAGCGGGGAGGGCATGAGCGACGTGCTCGGCAGCCTGGCTTCGTCGGGGCATGCGCACGGCCTACTGGTCGAGCGGTTCGATGTGCATGAAAGCGAGCCGCAGGCAGGCTACCGCAAAACACCCCTGGAGGTGCAGGTGATGGGGCCTTACACGGCTTTGCGTCAATGGCTGCACGACTGGCTGGGCCAGGCGCGTCTGCTGCGCAGTGGCGACATCAACCTTTCTATTGTCGAGGGGCAGCCAAGGCTTTTGCGCCTGCAACTGCGTGTAGAGGCCTTCGAGGCTGTCGCGCCGGTGCCGGCACCCGAGGCGTTTGCACGCACCTCGGCCAGGGCCGCCACACCAGAACCCGTGGTCGACCCTTTCACACCAGCAGCAAGACGAATGGCAAGCTTTGGGCTGGGCAGTGTGCCGTTGGCACAACTGGAAATGGTCGGCAGCCTGTCGCGCGGGATGTCGCACGAGGCGCTGCTGATGGCGGCTGGCAGGCTCTATAGGGTTCGGGCAGGCGAGCGTTTAGGGCGTAACCACGGTGTGGTGGAGCGGGTCGACCAAGACCAGGTCGAGGTCCGCGAACGGCTATTCATGGCGGGGGTGTGGCACGAGCGCACAGCGTTCATCACCCTTGCAAAGCGCCTGGGCAAGGAGGCCCCGGACCGGAATGAAAATGTTGATGAAATGGGTGTTGGCAGCCCTGCTGCCGATCCCGCTGGCGTCGGCGATGCCTTACCAGGGTGAGCCCCTGTCGTTGAACTTCCAGGATGTGGAAGTGCGCTCGGTGCTGCAGGTGCTGGCTGATTATGCGGGCGTCAACCTGGTTGCGGGTGACGACGTACAAGGTAACGTCACGTTGCGTTTACAGGATGTACCTTGGGATCAGGCACTCGACCTGGTGTTGCGAAGCAAGGGCCTGGCCCGGCGGCAGGAGGGTAATGTACTGCTGGTGGCACCTGCGGCAGCGTTTGCCGCGCAGCCGTTCGATGCCCCCTTGGGGCTGGAGCCGAATGCTCAGGTGCAGCCGCTACGCCGTGAGCTGATACCAATCCATCATGCCAAGGCCGCCGAGCTGGTTGATCTATTGCTGACCAGCCTGGCGGATGACGGCACCCTCACTGCCAGGGGCAGCCTGACTGTCGACGAGCGCACCAATACACTGGTGGCGTACCAGCCCGCCGACCGCCTGGCGGAACTGCGGCAGCTGGTTGCGCAACTGGACGTGCCGGTGCGCCAGGTGGCGATCGAGGCGCGTATCGTCGAAGCCAACGTCGATTACGAGAAAAGCCTGGGGGTGCGCTGGGGCGGGCCGTTGTATAGCGAAAACCTGCGGCCGGGCCAGGAGCTGTTTGTCGATCTTGGTGTGGAGCGTGCGGGCAGTAGTCTCGGCCTGGGCCTGCTGCGTGGCGACCTGTTGCTCGACCTGGAGCTCAGCGCCATGGAAAAAAGCGGCAACGGCGAGATCATTTCGCAGCCCAAAGTGGTAACGGCCGACAAGGAAACGGCCAGGATCCTCAAAGGCACCGAGGTGCCCTACCAGGAAACCAGTCAAAGTGGCGCCACCTCGGTGTCGTTTCGTGAAGCCTCGCTGTCGCTGGAGGTGACACCGCAAATCACCCCGGACAACAAGGTGATCATGACCGTCAGGGTGACCAAGGACGAGCCGGATTACGTCAATGCCTTGAACAACGTACCGCCGATTCGCAAGAACGAGGTCAATGCCAAGGTTCGCGTGGCGGACGGTGAAACCATCGTGATTGGTGGCGTGTACTCCACTTCGCAAAACAATGTGGTCGACAAGGTGCCATTTTTCGGCGATCTGCCGTATGTTGGGCGGCTGTTTCGACGCGATGCATTACAAGAGAAAAAATCCGAGCTGCTGGTCTTCCTGACTCCGCGTATCATGAGTGACCAGGCGATTGCTGTGAGTCGTTGATTCTGTGCGAAATTTGATACTTGTGGGGCCCATGGGCGCTGGTAAAAGCACCATTGGACGCCTTTTGGCCAAAGAGCTGCGCCTGCTGTTCAAGGATTCCGACAAGGAAATCGAACTGCGATGCGGCGCCAATATCCCGTGGATTTTCGACAAGGAAGGCGAGCCGGGTTTTCGTGATCGCGAGCAAGCGATGATCGCCGAACTGTGCGCGCTTGATGGCGTGGTCCTGGCCACCGGCGGCGGCGCGGTGATGCGCGAAGCCAACCGCCAGGCATTGCACCAGGGTGGTCGGGTGATCTACCTGCACGCCTCGGTGGAGCAGCAGGTTGGCCGTACCGCACGCGACCGCAATCGCCCGCTGCTGCGCACCGCCAACCCCGAGGCGACCTTGCGCGCCCTGCTGGAAGCGCGCGACCCGCTCTACCGCGAGATCGCCGACCTGGTGGTGGAAACCGACGAGCGGCCGCCGCGCATGGTGGTGATCGACATTCTCGAGCGCTTGCAGCAGTTGCCGCCCCGTTAACCCGGGACTATTCTCGGCCACCAGCGCCGAGGCGAGGTTCAACGTTACCGCGCAGGTTGCCCGTACGGCGCCGCGCCTAAGTACATTGTGGGGATACATGCAGACACTTAAGGTCGACCTGGGCGAGCGTAGCTACCCGATCTACATAGGCGAAGGCTTGCTGGACCAGCCCGAGTTGCTGGCGCCGCACATTGCCGGCCGGCAAGTCGCCATCGTTTCCAACGAGACCGTCGCGCCCCTGTATCTCGAACGCCTGACCAAGACCCTCGGCGCCTATTCGGTGCTGCCAGTGGTGCTGCCCGATGGCGAAGCCTACAAGAACTGGGAAACCCTGCAGCTGATTTTCGATGGCCTGCTGACCGCCCGCCATGATCGCCGCACCACCGTGGTTGCTCTGGGCGGGGGTGTGATCGGTGACATGGCCGGCTTCGCGGCCGCCTGCTACCAGCGTGGTGTCGACTTCATCCAGGTGCCGACCACCCTGCTGTCCCAGGTCGACTCCTCGGTGGGCGGCAAGACCGGTATCAACCACCCGCTGGGCAAGAACATGGTCGGTGCCTTCTATCAGCCCAATGCAGTGCTGATCGACACCACCAGCCTGAAGACGCTGCCTGCACGCGAGCTTTCGGCTGGCCTGGCCGAGGTGATCAAGTACGGCCTGATCTGCGACAAGCCGTTCCTTGCCTGGCTCGAAGACAATATGCAGGCCCTGCGCGGCCTGGACCCTGTGGCCCTGACCGAAGCCATTCGTCGTTCCTGCGCGGCAAAGGCTGCGGTAGTCGGGGCCGATGAGCGCGAGTCTGGCGTACGGGCCACGCTGAACCTGGGGCATACCTTCGGGCATGCCATCGAGACCCACATGGGCTACGGCGTGTGGCTGCACGGCGAAGCCGTGGCAGCGGGCACGGTGATGGCCCTGGAAATGTCCATGCGCCTTGGCTGGATCGACCAGGCCGAGCGCGATCGCGGAATCCGCCTGTTGCAGGACGCAGGTTTGCCGGTGGTGCCACCACAGGAAATGACCCCGGCGCATTTCATGGAGCACATGGCGGTCGACAAGAAGGTGCTCGACGGTCGTCTGCGTCTGGTGCTGCTGCGCCAGATGGGCGAGGCCGTGGTGACCGACGACTATCCGAAAGAGATTCTACAGGCCACGCTGTCGGCGGATTACCGCGCGATCGTGGCCCAGCTTTGAGGTTGTGACAGCGCAATGACCAGTTTGCATGCCGATGAGGCCTTTCTCGACCATTACCAGTTGAGCCACGATCCGTTCGCGCCCCGCGTGCCCGGCTTCAAGTTCTTCCCGGCCCAGCGCAAGCCCGTGCTTGGCCAATTGCACCATCTGGCACGCTATAGCCAGTTGATGCTGGTAGTCAGCGGCCCGCTGGGCAGCGGCAAGTCGCTGCTGCGCCAGGCCCTGGTGGCCAGCACCAACAAACAGGCGGTGCAGAGCGTTGTGGTGTCTGCCCGTAGTGCCAGCGATGCTTCCGGCATGCTGGCCCAGGTCGCCCAGGATCTGGGTGTGGACCAAGCTGAAGTGCAGGCGATTCTGTCCAAGGTGGTGCAGCTGGCACTCACCGGGCAGGAAGTGTATTTGCTGGTAGACGATGCGGAACAACTCGACGAGTCGGCACTCCAAGCGTTGCTGGAATTGGCGGCCGGTGTACCGGAAGGACGCCCGCATGTGTTCCTGTTCGGTGAACCGTCACTGATTGCCGGGCTGGATGAGCTCAATATCGAGGAAGAACGCTTCCACATCATCGAGCTCGCCCCCTACAGTGAAGAGGAAACCCGCGAGTACCTGGAGCAGCGTCTGGAAGGCGCGGGCCGGGGCATCGAGGTGTTCAGCCGTGAACAGATCGTCGATATCCATGAAAACTCCGACGGTTGGCCTGGCAACATCAACCAGGTCGCCCGTGACACTTTGATCGAAGCCATGATCGCCAGCCGCTCAACGGCCAAGCGACCATCCATGGGGTTCAAGATGCCTAAAAAACATGTGCTCGCGCTGTCCGCTGTGGTCGTGGTCGCCGTTGGCGCCGCGGTGTTGATGCCCAAGAAAGGCGACAAGGCGCCGGCCGATGCGCCAGCCGCCCAAGCCCAGTTGCCGCTTGGCGAAGGCAAGCAAGGTGCTGCCATCGAGTTCTCTGGCTCGTCCCAGCCGATGCCACTGCCTTTGGTGGGCCAGTCCCAGCCGGTGATGCGCGAACCGCTGGCCCAAGCCGCAGGCATGGGTGAAGGTGAAGAAGGCAGCCCGGCAGGTGATACCGCACTGCAGCCTGGCAACCCACCGCCAACCGTGACCACCATTGCTCCGCCGCAAGGCGTGCCCGCCGGCCCGGCACCTGCGCCTGCCCAGCCCGTCGCCAGCGTGCCTGCCCAGCCTGTGCAGCCGGTGGCACCTGCGCCGAAGCCCGTCGCAACCCAACCGGCCAAACCGGTTGCACCTGCCAAGCCTACGCCAGCACCGACCCAGGTTGCCGTGGCCAAGCCAGCCGCCAAACCGGCTGAAAAACCAGCGGCATCCGGTGGTGGCAGCGGTGGCTGGTACGCCGGGCAAAAGCCGGGTAACTATGTGGTGCAGATCCTCGGCACCAGCTCCGAGGCTTCGGCTCAGGCGTACGTCAAGGCCCAGGGTGGCGACTATCGCTACTTCAAGAAAAACCTGCAGGGCAAGCCGTTGTACGTCGTGACTTATGGCAGCTTCGCCAGCCGCGATGCAGCGGTTGCGGCAATCAAGAACTTGCCAGCGAAGGTCCAGGCTGGTAAACCTTGGCCACGTACCGTCGCCAGCGTCCAACAAGAGCTGGCCTCGGCCCGCTGATACCTTCCGGGCGGCATCACCCCGCCGCCCAGTAGCTAAGCGAATTCTAGCTTTCGACTAGCCTGCTGCGTTTTAACGCGGCAGGCTTTTCTGTCCCAGACTGCCGGCCACAAGCCTTACTTGCAGTCATGGCTGAAACGCTTCAGACTCGAGCCAAGCCGCTATCACGGCGCATGGCGCAAAAGCATTCAAAATTGCGACATAAATTTTCAATGGTGAGACATGAAAATTTGTGGGCATCGCTGTCGCTGTGCAACAATGGTTTTCCATGGCCACCGCAAAAAAGCTGGCGTTTGATCGGCGTGGATGGTAAGTGGTTGTTAAAAAAGAGATTTGCCTCCGTTGAGAGGTGAACCTGGTGAGAATGTGTCTATGAAAACAGGTCTGTACCATCCCGAAGAATTCAAGGACAACTGTGGTTTTGGCCTGATCGCCCACATGACGGGCGAACCGAGCCACCACCTTCTGCAAACCGCCATGCAGGCGCTGACCTGCATGACCCACCGCGGCGGCATCAACGCCGACGGCAAGACCGGTGACGGTTGCGGTCTGCTCATGCAGAAGCCCGATCAATTCCTGCGTGCCGTGGCCCAGGAGCACTTCGCCGTCGAGCTGCCGAAGCAGTACGCCGTCGGTATGGTGTTCTTCAACCAGGACCCGGTCAAAGCTGAAGCCGCCCGCGCCAACATGGACCGCGAAATCCTCGCAGCCGGCCTGAAACTGGTCGGCTGGCGCAAGGTGCCGATCGACACCAGCGTGCTCGGCCGCCTGGCCCTGGAGCGCCTGCCACAGATCGAGCAGGTGTTCATCGGCGGTGAAGGCCTGAGCGATCAGGAATTCGCGATCAAGCTGTTCAGTGCCCGTCGCCGTTCGTCGGTGGCCAACGCCCACGACGCCGACCACTACATCTGCAGCTTCTCGCACAAGACCATCATCTACAAAGGCCTGATGATGCCGCGCGATCTCGCGGCGTTCTACCCAGACCTGGGTGACGAGCGCTTGCAAACCGCGATCTGCGTGTTCCACCAGCGCTTCTCCACCAACACCCTGCCGAAATGGCCGCTGGCGCAGCCGTTCCGCTTCCTCGCCCACAATGGCGAGATCAACACCATCACCGGCAACCGCAACTGGGCCATGGCCCGTCGCACCAAGTTCGCCAACGACCTGATCCCCGACCTCGAAGAGCTCGGCCCGCTGGTCAACCGCGTGGGTTCCGACTCGTCGAGCATGGACAACATGCTGGAACTGATGGTGACCGGTGGCATCGACCTGTTCCGTGGTGTGCGCATGCTGGTACCGCCAGCCTGGCAGAACGTCGAGACCATGGACGCCGACCTGCGCGCCTTCTACGAATACAACTCCATGCACATGGAGCCGTGGGACGGCCCGGCCGGTATCGTCATGACCGAAGGCCGCCACGCGGTGTGCCTGTTGGACCGGAACGGCCTGCGCCCGGCACGCTGGGTGACCACCACCAATGGCTACATCACCATCGCCTCGGAAATCGGCGTATGGGGCTACCAGCCTGAGGAAGTGCTGGCCAAAGGCCGTGTCGGCCCGGGTCAGATCCTGGCCGTGGACACCGAAACCGGCCAGATCCTCGACACCGACGCCATCGACAACCGCCTGAAGTCGCGTCACCCCTACAAGCGCTGGCTGCGTCAGCACGCCACCCGTATCCAGGCGACGCTGACCGACGACCAGGGCGTGGCCAGCTATGACGCTGACCAGCTCAAGCAATACATGAAGATGTTCCAGGTCACCTTCGAAGAGCGTGATCAGGTGCTGCGCCCGCTGGGTGAGCAGGGCCAGGAAGCTGTCGGCTCGATGGGTGACGACACGCCGATGGCCGTGCTGTCGCAGCGTGTGCGTTCGCCGTACGACTTCTTCCGCCAGCAGTTCGCCCAAGTGACCAACCCGCCGATCGACCCGCTGCGCGAAGCGATCGTGATGTCGCTGGAAATCTGCCTGGGCGCCGAGCGCAACATTTTTCAGGAGTCCCCGGAGCACGCTTCGCGGGTGATCCTCAGCTCGCCGGTCATTTCGCCCGCCAAGTGGCGTTCGCTGATGAGCCTGGAGCGCGAAGGTTTCGACCGCCAGCTGATCGACCTCAACTATGAAGAGGGTGTCGGCCTGGAAGCGGCCATCCGCAATATCGCTGACCAGGCTGAAGAAGCCGTGCGCGCTGGCAAGACCCAGCTGGTGCTGAGCGACCGCTACATCGCCCCGGGCAAACTGCCGGTGCACGCTTCGCTGGCCGTGGGTGCAGTGCACCACCGCCTGACCGAACAAGGCCTGCGTTGCGACAGCAACATCCTGGTGGAAACCGCCACCGCCCGCGACCCGCACCACTTTGCCGTGCTGCTGGGCTTCGGTGCCTCGGCTGTTTACCCGTACCTGGCTTATGAAGTGCTGGCCGACCTGATCCGCACCGGCGAAGTACTGGGCGACCTTGACGAAGTCTTCAAGTACTACCGCAAGGGCATCTCCAAGGGCCTGCTGAAGATCCTGTCGAAGATGGGTATCTCCACCATCGCCTCGTACCGTGGTGCGCAGCTGTTCGAAGCCATCGGCCTGGCCGAGGAAGTGGTCGGCCTGAGCTTCAAGGGCGTGTCCAGCCGTATCAAGGGTGCGCGCTTCGAAGACCTGGAAAGCGACCAGAAGCTGCTGGCGGCCGAAGCCTGGAGTGCGCGCAAGCCGATCCAGCAAGGCGGCCTGCTGAAGTTCGTTCACGGTGGCGAGTACCACGCTTACAACCCGGATGTGGTCAACACCCTGCAAGCCGCCGTGCAGCAGGGCGACTACGCCAAGTTCAAGGAATACACCACGCTGGTCGACACCCGCCCGGTGTCGATGATTCGCGACCTGCTGAAAGTGAAAGTGGCCGACCAGCCGCTGCCGCTGGAGCAGATCGAACCGCTGGAGGCCATCCTCAAGCGGTTCGACTCCGCCGGTATCTCGCTAGGTGCCCTGTCGCCGGAAGCCCACGAGGCGCTGGCCGAGGCCATGAACCGCCTGGGCGCGCGCTCCAACTCCGGTGAGGGCGGTGAAGACCCGGCGCGCTACGGCACCCTGCGCAGCTCCAAGATCAAGCAGGTGGCCACCGGTCGCTTTGGCGTGACCCCGGAATACCTGGTCAACGCCGAAGTGCTGCAGATCAAGGTAGCCCAGGGCGCCAAGCCCGGTGAGGGCGGCCAGCTGCCAGGCGGCAAGGTCAACGGCCTGATCGCCAAGCTGCGCTATGCGGTACCGGGCGTGACCCTGATTTCGCCACCACCGCACCACGACATCTACTCGATCGAAGACCTGGCCCAGCTGATCTACGACCTCAAGCAGGTCAACCCGCAGGCGCTGGTGTCGGTCAAGCTGGTGGCGGAAGCCGGCGTGGGCACCATCGCCGCTGGTGTGGCCAAGGCCTATGCCGACCTGATCACCATCTCGGGTTACGACGGGGGTACCGGTGCTTCGCCGCTGACGTCGATCAAGTACGCCGGCGCCCCGTGGGAACTGGGCCTGGCCGAAACCCACCAGACCCTGCGTGGCAACGACCTGCGCGGCAAGGTGCGGGTACAGACCGACGGCGGCCTGAAAACCGGCCTGGATGTGATCAAGGCGGCCATCCTTGGCGCCGAAAGCTTCGGCTTCGGTACCGCGCCAATGATCGCCCTGGGCTGCAAGTACCTGCGCATCTGCCACCTGAACAACTGCGCCACCGGCGTAGCCACCCAGAACGACAAGCTGCGCAAGGATCACTACATCGGCACCGTCGACATGGTGATCAACTTCTTCACCTTCGTCGCCCTCGAGACCCGTGAATGGCTGGCCAAACTGGGCGTGCGCAGCCTGGGCGAACTGATCGGCCGTACCGACCTGCTCGACGTATTGCCAGGCGACACCGAGCGCCAGCAGTACCTGGACCTGTCGCCGCTGCTGGGTAGCTCGCACATT
The DNA here is from genome assembly GCF_000730605.1 of Pseudomonas monteilii NBRC 103158 = DSM 14164. Lineage (GTDB taxonomy): Bacteria > Pseudomonadota > Gammaproteobacteria > Pseudomonadales > Pseudomonadaceae > Aquipseudomonas > Aquipseudomonas monteilii. The sequence continues at coordinate 110,347 of NZ_BBIS01000014.1, forward strand.
CCGGCTGACAAGCCACAGTTCTGCGAAGTGGACAAGAACCCGCCGTTCGACCAGGGCGAGCTGGCCGAGAAGATGGTGGAAATGGCCATGCCGGCCATCCGTGATCAGGCCGGTGGCGAGTTCAACCTCGACATCTGCAACTGCGACCGTTCCATCGGTGCGCGCGTGTCGGGTGAAATCGCCCGCCTGCACGGCAACCAGGGCATGGCAGCGGCGCCGATCACCTTCCGCTTCAAGGGTACTGCGGGCCAAAGCTTCGGTGTGTGGAACGCCGGTGGCCTGAACCTGCACCTGGAAGGCGACGCCAACGACTACGTCGGCAAGGGCATGACCGGTGGCAAGCTCACCATCGTGCCGCCAGCCGGCAGCCCGTTCGAAACCCAGCACAGCGCCATCGTCGGCAACACCTGCCTGTACGGTGCCACCGGCGGCAAGCTGTTCGCCGCCGGTACTGCTGGCGAGCGCTTCGCTGTACGTAACTCCGGCGCCCACGCTGTTGTCGAGGGCACTGGCGATCACTGCTGTGAATACATGACCGGCGGCTTTGTCTGCGTGTTGGGCAAGACCGGTTACAACTTCGGTTCTGGCATGACTGGCGGCTTCGCCTACGTGCTCGACATGGACAATAGCTTCGTCGACAAACTCAACCACGAACTGGTGGAAATCCAGCGTATCAGTGGTGAAGCGATGGAGGCCTACCGCAGCCACCTGGCGCGCGTCCTTGCCGAGTATGTGGAAGAAACTGGCAGCGAGTGGGGGCGTGAGCTCTCGGAGAACCTGGACGACTACGTGCGGCGCTTCTGGCTGGTGAAGCCGAAGGCAGCCAACCTGAAGCAACTGCTGTCCAGCACCCGTGCCAACCCGCAGTAAAAACAGCTGCAAGTGGCAAGCCTCAAGCTGCACGTAAAGGCAGTACGAGGTTTGCCCGGCTTAAGTGATCGTCTTGCGGCTTGCAGCTTGTAGCTTGCAGCTGCTGTAAAGAGGTTTTGAAAAATGGCTGAACGTCTGAACAACGACTTCCAGTTCATCGAAGTGGGCCGCAAGGACCCGAAGAAAAAGCTGCTGCGCCAGCGCAAGAAAGAGTTCGTGGAAATCTACGAACCGTTCAAGCCGCAGCAGTCCGTGGAACAGGCGCACCGCTGCCTGGGCTGCGGTAACCCGTATTGCGAATGGAAGTGCCCGGTACACAACTTCATCCCCAACTGGTTGAAGCTGGTTTCCGAAGGCAACATCCTGGCCGCCGCCGAGCTGTCGCACCAGACCAACACCCTGCCGGAAGTGTGCGGCCGCGTGTGTCCGCAAGACCGCCTGTGCGAGGGTGCCTGCACCCTGAACGACGGCTTTGGTGCGGTGACCATCGGTTCGGTGGAGAAGTACATCACCGACACCGCCTTCGCCATGGGCTGGCGTCCGGACATGTCCAAGGTCAAGCCAACCGGCAAGCGTGTCGCCATTATCGGCGCCGGCCCTGCTGGCCTGGGCTGCGCCGACGTATTGGTGCGTGCCGGCGTGACCCCGGTGGTGTTCGACAAGAATCCGGAAATCGGTGGCCTGCTGACCTTCGGCATCCCCGAGTTCAAGCTGGAAAAAACCGTGCTCAGCAACCGCCGCGAAGTCTTCACCGGCATGGGCATCGAATTCCGCCTGAACACCGAGGTGGGCAAGGACGTCACCATGGAACAGCTGCTCGCCGAGTACGACGCCGTATTCATGGGCATGGGTACCTACACCTACATGAAGGGTGGCTTCCCGGGCGAGGACCTGCCAGGCGTGCACGACGCGCTGGACTTCCTGATCGCCAACGTCAACCGTAACCTGGGCTTCGAGAAGTCGCCTGAAGACTTCGTCGACATGCAGGGCAAGAAGGTCGTGGTGCTGGGCGGTGGTGACACCGCGATGGACTGCAACCGCACGTCGATCCGTCAGGGCGCCAAGTCGGTGACCTGCGCCTATCGCCGTGACGAGGCCAACATGCCGGGTTCGCGCAAAGAGGTGAAGAACGCCAAGGAAGAGGGCGTGAAGTTCCTCTACAACCGTCAGCCTATCGCCATCGTTGGCGAGGACAAGGTGGAAGGCGTGAAAGTGGTCGAAACCCGCCTTGGTGAGCCGGATGCCCGTGGCCGCCGTAGCCCCGAGCCGATCCCGGGTTCTGAAGAGATCCTGCCGGCCGATGCCGTGGTAATCGCCTTCGGCTTCCGCCCAAGCCCGGCGCCGTGGTTCGAGCAGCATGGTATCCAGCTGGACAGCCAAGGCCGCGTAGTGGCGCCGGAGAAAGGCAAGTTCAAGCACCAGACCAGCAACCCGAAAGTGTTTGCCGGTGGCGACATGGTGCGCGGTTCGGACTTGGTGGTAACGGCCATCTTCGAAGGGCGTACCGCTGCTGAAGGCATCTTGGACTACCTCGAAGTCTGAATCAGTTAGATTTTGTATACAAAATCTATTGATCCAGGACATACCCATAGAGAAAAGGCACGGCAATGAGCCGTGCCTTTTCTTTGTGCGTCTGAGAAAATGCCCGCACTATTTTTCCGGATGCCGACATGACTGCCCTGAAGAACGATCGTTTCCTGCGTGCACTGCTCAAGCAACCCGTAGATGTCACCCCGGTGTGGATGATGCGCCAAGCCGGCCGCTACCTACCGGAGTACCGCGCCAGCCGCGCCAAGGCCGGTGACTTCATGAGCCTGTGCATGAACCCGCAGTTCGCCTGCGAGGTCACCTTGCAGCCGCTGGACCGCTACCCGCTGGACGCGGCGATCCTGTTCTCGGACATCCTCACCATCCCTGACGCCATGGGCCTGGGCCTGTACTTCGAAACCGGCGAAGGCCCGCGTTTCAAGAAGGTAATCAGCACCCCGGCCGACATCGAAGCGCTGCCAATCCCCGACCCACAGAAAGACCTGGGTTATGTGATGGACGCGGTCAGCACCATTCGCCGCGAGCTCAACGGCCGTGTGCCGCTGATCGGCTTCTCGGGCAGCCCGTGGACCCTGGCCACCTACATGGTCGAAGGCGGCTCGTCGAAAGACTTCCGCAAGACCAAGGCCATGGCCTACGACAACCCGCAAGCCCTGCACCTGCTGCTGGACAAGCTCGCCCAGTCGGTGACCAGCTACCTGAATGGCCAGATTCTGGCCGGTGCCCAGGCTGTGCAGATTTTCGACACCTGGGGTGGCAACCTGTCGGCGGCGGCCTACCAGGAATTCTCCCTGGCCTACATGCGCAAGATCGTCAGCGGCCTGATCCGCGAGCACGAAGGGCGCAAGGTGCCGGTGATCCTGTTCACCAAGAACGGTGGCCTGTGGCTGGAAAGCATTGCCGACGCCGGTGCCGACGCATTGGGCCTGGACTGGACCTGCGAGATCGGCGACGCCCGCCGCCGCGTGGGTGACAAGGTGGCCCTGCAAGGCAACATGGACCCGACCGTGCTGTACGCCAAGCCGGAAGCCATCCGCCAGGAAGTGGCGCGCATCCTGGCCAGCTACGGTCACGGCACGGGCCATGTGTTCAACCTGGGCCACGGCATTACTCCGGAAGTCGACCCGGAGCACGCGGGTGTGTTCATCAACGCCGTGCATGAGCTGTCGGCGCAGTATCATCAGTGATCTGAAGGCTGAAAACCCAAGCCCGGCCCTGTGCCGGGCTTTTTGTCGCATTAAGTTTTAATTCAGCGATCGTCGTTAATCTGGTCCCATCGAAACCCAAAAAGGACCCGATCCCCATGAAAGCACGTTATCTCGCTCTGATCCTCGCCCCTCTGTTCAGCGCCGCCGCACTGGCTGCGAGCTATACCGGCCCCGGCGCCCAGTCGGTCACTACGGTGGCCGCTGCCAACGACGCTGCCGATGACACTCCGGTGGTGCTGCAAGGCTTCGTGACCAAGAAGATCAACAACGACGACAAGTACGAGTTCAAGGACAACACCGGCACCATCACCGTCGAGATCGATGACGAAGACCTGCCGCCTACGCCGTTCAATGACAAGACCAAGGTCAAGCTGACCGGTGAGGTGGAGAAGCACCTGATGAGCCGGGAAGTGGATGTGGATATTGTCGAGATCATCAACTGATCCGAGGGCCTATTCGCGGGTAAATCCGCGAATGGCCCTCAAGCCGTTTTCGGTGGAAGCTTGCTCAGGTGCAACGCCACCAGCAACGCCACCGCCAGCAAGCTGCCAATGAACAGCCCGATGCCATTCCAGCCCCCCTGGTGCCAGAACACCCCGCCCGCAGTACCCGCCACGCTCGACCCGGCGTAATAGCTGAACAGGTACAGCGACGAGGCCTGCCCCTTGGCCTTCAGCGCCCGGCGGCCGATCCAGCTGCTGGCAACCGAGTGCGCGCCAAAGAAGCCGAAGGTGAACACCAGCATGCCGACGATCACCATGGCCAGCGGGCTGGCCAGGGTCATCAGCAAGCCACCCGCCATCACCACGATACTGGCCCAGAACACCTTGCGCCGGCCCAGCTTGTCCGCCAGTGCGCCGACCTGTGCCGAGCTGTAGATGCCAGACAGGTACACCACCGACAGCAGGCCGACCAGCGCCTGGTTCATATGGTAGGGCTCAGCCAGCAGGCGATAGCCGATGTAGTTGAACAGGGTGACGAAGGCCCCCATCAGCAGGAAGGCTTCAAGGAACAACCAAGGCAGGCCGGCATCCTTGAAGTGCATGACAAAGCCGTCCAGCAGGCTGCGCGGGTTCATCAACTGTGGGCGGAAGTTGCGCGATTCGGGCAAGACCTTCCAGAACACCAGCGCGGCTACCAGCGCCAGGCCGCCGATGGTCAGCATCGCTGTGTGCCAGCTGACGAAGTCGATCAATACGCCCGTGATGAGCCGCCCACTCATACCGCCAATCGCGTTGCCCCCGATGTACAGGCCCATGGCCAGGCCGATGTGTTGCGGGTGGATCTCTTCGCTGAGATAAGTCATTGCCACTGCCGCCAGGCCACTCAACGACAGGCCGACCAATGCGCGGGTGACCAGTACCAGCTCCCAGCTCGGCATCACTGCGCTGGCCAAGGTGGAGAGGGCGGCGCAAACCAGGGCAAAGACCATTACCGGCTTGCGCCCAATGCGGTCAGAAATGGGGCCGGTGATCAACAGGCCGAACGCCAGCATGGCGGTGGACACCGACAGCACCAGGCTGCTCTGCGCCGCATTGATGGCAAACTCCTTCGACAGCAACGGCATCATCGGCTGCACGCAGTACAGCAGGGCGAAGGTGGCGAAGCCGCCGCTGAATAGCGCCAGCACAGTCTTCATGAAGGCGGGGGTGCCTTTCTCGATCCACATTTCGTTCAGGGGGGCAGGTTCTGGTTCGGCTGGAAGGGGGGCTATAGCAGTTTTCACGGGCGGGTACCTCTGGCGCAATGAAAAAAGCATATAGCTGGCTAATGATTAGATCCAATATATTGTTCGACCTATTTAAGATGTTTTTCGACTCATTCGGAGCTGATCATGGAACTGCGCCATCTGCGTTACTTCATCGCCGTGGCCGAAGAGCTGCACTTTGGCCGTGCCGCCCAGCAACTGGGCATTTCGCAGCCGCCGCTGAGCCAACAGATCCAGGCCCTGGAGCAGGAGCTGGGGGCTCGCCTGTTCGAGCGTACCAACCGTCGGGTGGAGCTGAGCGAGGCGGGGCGGTTATTCCTTGAGGAAGCGCGTCAGGTGCTGGCGCAGGTGGAGAAGGCGGCCGATGTGGCCCGGCGTGCTCAGCTGGGAGAACTGGGTGAAATGAAGATCGGCTTTACCTCGTCTGCGCCCTTCACCTCGAAGATCCCCAAGGCCATCCATGCCTTTCGCCAGCGTTTCCCGGCGGTGCATCTGAACCTCAAGGAAATGAGCAGCCGCGATGTCGCCGAAGGGGTGTTCGACGAGTCCATCGAAGTCGGGTTGATGCGGCCGATGCCGCTGCCTGAAGGTTTGCAGGTCACCGAGTTGTTTCGTGAGCCGCTGGTGGCAGTCATCAATGCTTCGCATCCGCTTGCCGAGGGCACTGAACAGGGTGTGCACATGGCGGCGCTGGCCCATGAGCCATTCGTGTTCTTCCCACGCAGTTATGGCAGCGGCTTACATGCGCAGTTGCTGAGCCTGGCGCGTCAGGCAGGTTTCAGCCCGCACTTTGCCCAGGAGGCGGGGGAGGCGATGACCATCATCGGGCTGGTGTCGGCGGGGTTGGGGGTGTCGGTGTTGCCGGCGTCATTCCAGCGCATGCGCATCGAGAGGGTGGTGTACCGCACCTTGCTGGATGAAGGGGCGATGTCGGCGGTTTGGCTGGTGCAGCGCGAGCGCGGCAATTCGGTGATGGCCAAGGCGTTTGCCGAGCTGTTGACGGGGCAGGTGGTCGGCCAGGGCTGATGCCGGTCAAATGGCACTGGCCATTGCCGCAGTGCCGCCACATACTCGGGCATTCGTTGAAACACGGAGGTCAATCATGCGGCGCGTGGTGTTCAATCAGAAAGGTGGCGTGGGCAAGTCGAGCATTGCCTGCAACCTGGCGGCGGTCAGTGCCAATGAAGGCTATCGGACCCTGTTGATCGACCTGGATGCCCAGGCCAACTCGACCCAGTACCTTACCGGCCTCACCGGCGAGGACATCCCCATGGGGATTGCCGACTTCTTCAAGCAAAGCCTGTCCAGCGGGCCGTTCAGCAAGAAGAACAAGGTCGATATCTACGAAACCCCGTTCGACAACCTGCATGTGGTCACTGCCACGGCAGAACTGGCCGACTTGCAACCCAAGCTTGAGGCCAAGCACAAGATCAACAAGCTGAGAAAGCTGCTGGACGAGCTGGACGAGGACTACGAGCGGATCTACATCGATACACCGCCGGCGCTTAATTTTTATGCGGTTTCTGCGCTTATTGCCGCCGATCGCGTGCTGATTCCCTTCGACTGCGACAGTTTCTCGCGTCAGGCGCTGTATGGCCTGCTGGCGGAAATCGAAGAGCTCAAGGACGACCACAACGAGGGCCTTCAGGTTGAAGGTATCGTGGTCAACCAGTTCCAGTCCCGCGCCAGCCTGCCGCAGCAGATGCTCGACGAACTGCTGACCGAAGGCATGCCGGTGTTACCGGTGTACCTGGGCAGCTCGGTGAAGATGCGTGAATCGCACCACGCCAGCCTGCCGCTGATTCACCTGGAGCCGAAGCACAAGCTGACCCAGCAGTTTGTCGAGTTGCATGATTTGCTGGAGGAGAGAGGTTAGACGTCTGTTAGGTATCAAGGCTGCCAGGTGCCTGGCGCAGCATTTTCGGCGCCTGTGAAATCG
>NZ_BBIS01000013.1 GCF_000730605.1 Pseudomonas monteilii NBRC 103158 = DSM 14164
AGATTTTTAGCATTTCCCGCATGGCAAACGGTTTATCCATCACGTTCGCGACGTAGGTAGAAAACTTACAAGTCGTAGGGCATTTATGGTGCTTTGCTTTTTCCACGGGCGCGCTAGAATGCGCGCCGAAGGGTGTTTTACGAGTAGTCAACACACTTCTCCAGCCTTTGCTAGGCTTGCCAATAGCGTGTGGCCAGCAGGGGCTTATGGATTTTGTCAGGTCCTGCCAGGAGCAGGGCCTGCTGGGTGCCGCCTCCCATCAGGAGCGCCGACCCAAGGGCAGTGGCCTAACCCACGGCCAGTTGAATTTTCACTGGTGGCTGCCGGTCTACGGCTGCACTGGTCTATAACTAACCTGCTTTTCGCAAGTCATGAGGTAGAACATGAGCGACGACGATCTGGAAAACGACGACCTCGAAGTAGGCGACGAAGACGAGGGTGATGAAGGCCTCGAAGTGGCAGCTGACGACGGCGCCGAAGACGCTGGCGATGACGACAGCAGCCCGGCACCCACTGCCAAGGGCAAATCCAAGGCGGCGGTCTCGGTAGACGAGATGCCGAGCATGGAAGCCAAGCAGAAAGAGCGTGATGCATTGGCCAAGGCGATGGAAGAATTCCTTTCTCGCGGTGGCAAGGTGCAGGAAGTCGAGGCCAACGTGGTCGCCGACCCGCCCAAGAAGCCGGACAACAAGTACGGCAGCCGCCCTATTTGAGTGGCTGATCGCAAAAAAGCCCGCCGTCGCTGCGGGCTTTTTTGTGTCTGCAAGATTCGGGTTGCCTGTACTGGCCCTATCGCCGGCAAGCCAGCTCCCACAAGATTACCGTAGGCCTAAGCCTTGCGATGTCCCTGTGGGAGCGGGCGTGCCCGCGAATGGGCCGCGTAGCGGCCCCTGTCAGCGCCAGCGCGCAAGCACGTCGGGCAGCTGCGACAGCCGCTGGATCTCGGCATCCGGCGCCTGCTCGCCCGCCCAGGCCTTGCCCTGTGGGTTGAACCACACCGCCCGCAGCCCGGCGCGTTGGGCGCCGGCAATGTCATCGCCAGGGTGGTCGCCGATGTGCACAGCCGCGCTGGCGTCCACTTCGCCACGGCGAAGGGCTTCCAGGAACGGGGCCGGGTCTGGCTTGCCGATGCCAAGGTCCTCGGCGCACAGGGCAAAGCGGAAGTAGTCCGCCAGCCCCAGCCGGCTTACGTCGGCGTTGCCGTTGGTAACCACACCCAGGGTGTACTGATGGCGCAGCATCTCCAGCACCGGCTGCACCTCGGGGAAGATCTCTACCTGGTGGCGGGCATGCAGGAACACTTCAAAACCTTCATTGGCCAGCTCCTGCGCGTGTTTTTCGCTGTAGCCGACTTCTTCCAGGGCATGGAACAGCACGCGCCGGCGTAGGGCGCTGATGCGGTGCTTGAGGCCGGGCTCGGCCTGCACCAGGCGCTCGCGGATGGCAAACAGGTGCTCTACCGGCACACCACCCAGGATCGGGGCGTTGGCTTCCAGCCAGTCGCGCAGCACGACTTCTGCACTGGCGATGACCGGCGCGGTGTCCCACAGGGTGTCGTCAAGGTCGAAGGTGATCAGCTTGATGCTCATGAGTCTGTGCCTTTGCTGCGTTTGGCCCGAGGGTGGGCGCTGTCGTACACCGCGGCCAAGTGTTGGAAGTCCAGGTGGGTGTAGATCTGGGTGGTGCTGATGTCGGCATGGCCGAGCAGCTCTTGCACCGCGCGCAGGTCCTGAGACGACTCCAGTATATGGCTGGCGAAGGAATGGCGAAGCATGTGAGGGTGCAGGTGCTGGCCCAGCTCGCGTTCGCCGGCTGCCTTCACCCTTCGCCGAACGTCACGGGGGCTGATGCGGTTGCCCTGGCGGGTGATGAACACCGCGCGATCGCGCGGGTTACCGATGCCGCGCAGGCGATACCAGGCCTGCAACGCCTCACGGGCCTTGCGGCCCACCGGCAGCACGCGTGCCTTGCCGCCTTTGCCCAGCACCTGTACCAGGCCGGCGGCCATGTCGAGGTGATCGAGGTCGAGGTTGGTCAGCTCGGACAGGCGCAGGCCCGACGAGTAGAGCAGTTCCAGGATGGCGTGGTCACGGCGGGCGAAGAAGTCGTCGTCGACGCCGCCATCGAGCAGCTGCTGGGCACGGTCGGTGTCCAGCACCTTGGGCAGCCGTCGCTCACCTTTGGGCGCGCTCAGGCCGGAAGCCGGATCGTGCTGGCACAGGCCTTCGCGGATGAGGTAGCGGTAAAGGCCGCGTACTGCCGAAAGTAGCCGTGCCAGGCTGCGCGAAGACTGGCCGTGGTGGTGCAGGCGGGCGATCAGCTGGCGCAACGGCTGGATTTGCAGCGTTTGCCACTCGGTAATGCCGTGCTCCTCGCAGTAGGCCATGACCTTGTTCAGGTCGCGACGGTACCCCAGCAGGGTGTGCTCCGACACCTGGCGCTCGTTGCGCAGGTGTGCGCAATAAGCCTCCAGTTGGCGCTTCATCAGCGTACCGGGCGCAGGGTTTGGGTTACCCGTGGCACAACGCGGCCCAGCACCTCGGCAATGTAGCCGAGGAACAGGGTGCCGACACTGCTCTTGTAGTGTTGCGGGTCGCGGCTGCCGATTGCCAGCACCCCATGCAGCCCTTGGTACTCAAGGGTAGCGACGGCGCTGGAGCCCACTTCTCGGCGCTGTTCCTCACCGAAAAGGAAGGCCAGCTCGTGCTCGCGCAGGTTGCCACTGACCGTCTTGCCACCGCCCAGCAGGGCACCGATGGCTTGTTGCGCCTCGGTGTTGCTGACCCAGCGCCCGACCGGCGCGACGTTGTCGCCGAACAGGATCAGGCTGACGAAGGGCACCTGGAACTCCTGGCGCAGGCTGTCCTCGACGGCCATCACCACTTCTTCCAGGCTGCCAGCATCGAGCAGGTCCAGGATTAGCCGGCGGGTCTTGTCGAACAGCCGGTCGTTGTCGCGGGCCACGTCCATCAGTTGTGACAGGCGATGGCGCATCTCGATGTTGCGGTCACGCAGCAGCTTCAGCTGGCGCTCCACCAGCGAAACGCTGTCGCCACGCTGGTGCGGGATGCGCTGCTCGATCAGCAGCTCGTCGTGCTCGGCGAAGAAGGTGGGGTGGGCGCGCAGGTAGGCGACCACCGCCTCGGCATCGAGCTCGACGGACTGCGTGGGTACAACCTTGGGCTGATCGGTCATGGCGTTTACTCGCTTAGAGACGAACCTGTCCTTCGTAGACGCGTACGGCCGGGCCGGTCATCAGCACGGGCTTGCCGGGGCCGGCCCATTCGATGTGCAGGCGGCCGCCGGGCAGGTCGAGGGACACCGGGGAGTCCATCCAGCCTTGGCTGATCGCCGCCACGGCTGCGGCGCAGGCGCCGGTGCCGCAGGCCTGGGTTTCGCCCGCGCCGCGCTCCCACACGCGCAGGTTGGCGCGGTGGCGGTCGATGACCTGGATGAAGCCGGCATTCACCCGCTGCGGGAAGCGTGGGTGGTTTTCGATCTTCGGGCCCAGCTCATGCACGGGGGCAGTATGCACGTCGTCGACGCGCAGCACCGCATGCGGGTTACCCATGGACACGGCAGCAATCGAATGCAGCTGGCCGTCGACTTCCAGTGGGTAGTTCAGCGCCTGCTCGTCAGCGATGAAGGGGATTTCGGCAGGGACGAAGCGCGGTGGGCCCATGTCGACACTCACCTGGCCGTCGTTCTGCACGTCCAGCACGATAATGCCGCTCTTGGTTTCCACCCGAATGCGCTTTTTCGCGGTCAGGCGCTTGTCCAGCACGAAGCGGGCGAAGCAACGGGCACCATTGCCGCACTGCTCGACCTCGGAGCCGTCGGCGTTGAAGATGCGGTAGCGGAAGTCCACTTCCGGGTTGTTCGGCGCCTCGACGATCAGCAACTGATCGAAGCCGATGCCGGTGTGGCGGTCACCCCATTGCTTGGCGTGCTTGGGCTGGATGTGCGCGTGCTGGCTGACCAGGTCGAGGACCATGAAGTCGTTGCCCAGACCATGCATCTTGGTAAAACGCAGCAGCATGGGCTTACTCCGGCAGCAGGCTTTCGCCAGCGTACAGTTCGGCGATGGTCTCGCGGCGGCGTACTTCGAACGCCTGGTCGCCGTCGACCAGGATTTCAGCGCAACGGCCACGGGTGTTGTAGTTGGAGCTCATGACAAAACCATAGGCGCCCGCGGACTGTACGGCCAGCAGGTCACCTTCGGCCAGGTTCAGTACTCGGTCCTTGCCCAGGAAGTCGCCGGTCTCGCAGATCGGGCCGACCAGGTCGTAGGCACGGCCTTCACCGGCGCGTGGCTTGACCGCGCTGACACCCATCCAGGCCTGGTAAAGGGCCGGGCGGATCAGGTCGTTCATGGCTGCATCGATGATGGCGAAATCTTTGTGCTCGGTGTGCTTGAGGTATTCCACGCGGGTCAGCAGCACGCCAGCATTGGCCACGATGTAGCGGCCCGGCTCGAACACCAGGGCCAGGTCGCGCGTGCCTACGCGTTCGCGGATGGCCTTGATGTAGTCGGCCACCAGCGGCGGTTGTTCATCGCGGTAGCGCACGCCCACACCGCCGCCCAGGTCCAGGTGGCGCAGGTGGATGCCGCATTCGGCCAGGCGGTCGACCAGCACCAGCAGGCGGTCGAGGGCGTCGATGAACGGCTCTACGGTGGTCAGCTGCGAGCCGATGTGGCAGTCGACACCGACCACTTCCAGGTTCGGCAACTGCGCGGCGCGCACATAGATGGCCTCGGCGTCGGCAATGGCGATGCCGAACTTGTTTTCTTTAAGGCCGGTGGAAATGTACGGGTGGGTGCCGGCGTCGACGTCCGGGTTGACCCGCAGCGACACCGGGGCCACCTTGCCCATCTCGGCGGCCACCACTTGCAGGCGCTCCAGCTCGTCGGTGGATTCGACGTTGAAGCAGTGCACGCCCACTTCCAGGGCGCGGCGCATGTCTTCTCGGGTTTTGCCAACGCCGGAGAACACCACGCGGTCAGCGCGCCCGCCAGCGGCCAGCACGCGCTCCAGCTCACCGCCGGAGACGATGTCGAAGCCTGCGCCCAGGCGCGCCAGTACGTTCAGCACGCCCAGGTTGGAGTTGGCCTTGACCGCGAAGCACACCAGGTGCTCAGCGCCTTGCAGGGCGTCGGTGTAGCTGCGGTACTGGGCCTCGATGTGGGCGCGCGAGTACACGTAGGTCGGGGTGCCGAACTGTTCGGCGATGGCCGACAGGGCCACCCCCTCCGCGAACAGCTCACCGTCGCGGTAGTTGAAAGCGTTCATCTGGTTTCCTTACTGCGCAGGCGACTGCTCGGGCTCGGACTGCAGCTCGGGCTGCTGTTCTTGTACCGGGGCCGGCTTGGCTTTTGGCTGGTGCTGATGTGCTTTGTGCGCTTTGCCGTTATCGCCGTCTTCAGGCAGATACAGCGGGCCCTTCTGGCCGCAGGCAGAAACGAGGCAGGCAACAGCGACCAGCGCCGCGAAGGAGGAAATCAGGCGCTTCATGGGTGAAATCCTTAGAAAAATGCAGTATTGCGCCCGAGTATACCGAGCGACCGGCGGCTTGCCTATGCAAGGGCCGGTCCGCCGGGCGGGCTATTCTTGGCGCCTTCAATGGCTAAACTTTGCATTCGGCGCCAAGCGCCCGTATCTTGCCCGGCTTGCCTGTAACGCAGCCAATTTCGAGGTTCCTGCAATGAGTTTGAGTGAAGCGCGTTTCCATGATCTGGTCGACGCGACCCAACAGGCCCTGGAAGACCTGTTCGACGAGAGCGGCCTGGACCTGGACATGGAGAACTCCGCCGGTGTCCTCACCGTCAAGTTCGAAGGCGGCGCCCAGCTGATCTTCAGCCGCCAGGAGCCACTGCGTCAGCTGTGGCTGGCCGACCGTTCCGGTGGCTTCCACTTCGACTACGACGAAGAGAGCAAGAAGTGGGTGTGCGAGAAGAGCGAAGAACTGCTGGGCGAAATGCTCGAGCGCATTGTCTGGGAGCGGGCCGGCGAGAAGCTGGACTTCGACGAGATCTGACATGAGCGGTGCCCAGGCCCGGCCGCCCAAGCCGCTCTATAGTAACGTCAGCCCGGCGGTGCCATCGCCGTGCATCAGCGTATGTCGGCTGGATGAACAACGGGTGTGCACCGGTTGCCACCGGCATGTCGAGCACATCCGCGAATGGCGCTCGGCCGATGATGAACGGCGCCGGCAGATCTGCCGCGAAGCCCAGGTCTTGCGCGAGCAGGCTAAGGCACACTGAACGCAGGGGCTTGAGTATTTACCCGGCTGTGGTAGTGTCGGGTTCTGCGTCGGTGACGCCAAAGCCTTCTCAAACCCCGCCCTTGGGCGGGGTTTTGCTTTATCTGCACATTGAAAACTGCCTGTTCAAAGGAGTCTGACTGGATCATGAGCACCAAACCTTCCCTCATCCTCACCCGATTGGACGTACAGCGTCTGGAGCGTCTGATCGACAGCCTCGACGAGAGTACGCCGGGTGTGCTCGCCCTGCAGGACGAGCTGGACCGCGCCGAGCAGGTGGTCGGTCACGAGGAAGTGCCGGCAGGCGTGGTGACCATGAATTCCCGCGTGCACTGCCGTGAGGAAGCCAGTGGCAAGGACTACCACCTGACCCTGGTGTACCCGAAGGATGCAGGGCCGGAAGGCAAGGTTTCGATCCTGGCGCCGATCGGTTGCGCGCTGCTGGGGCTGTCGGTGGGCGAGCAGATCGACTGGCCGGCACCGGGCGGCAAAACCCTCAAGCTGAAGCTGCTGGAAGTGGAATACCAGCCGGAAGCGGCGGGCGATTTCGACCTGTAAGGGTCAAGGGGCCGCAAAGCGGCCCCGGCATTTCAGGCGCCTTCCGCCAACACCTGCTCCAAACCCTCATTCAACGCCTGCTCCAGCACCCGCTTGTAGCTCAGGTACACCTGCGTCGCCCCCAGCCGGTCATCCAGCAGCTCGGACAAATCCAGGTCGGTGATGTAGCACCGGTACCGCCCCGCGCCACGCCGCTGCCCGATGATCTGCCGGGCCACCACCGCATACAGCTGGTCGCCATGCTCCAGCTCGGAAAACTCTTGCTGGTCGCAGTACAGCGTCACATGTGCCGTACCCGCCACACCGGCCTGGATGATGGCCTGCACCTCGTAGTAAGGCTGAGCGCTACCCTCGACCGGGGCCGGGCATGGCTCGATGCTGCGCGCCTTGCCAGGGCCGGCAGGCAGCAGTTGTGCGTAGTGGATGTCCAGCGAGGCCGCGCGCTGGCTGTCCAGCGGCAAGCGGGCATCGCGGCGCATCACCACCGAACGCAGGAAGCGCTGCAGCGGCAGCAGCAGGTGCGCTTCGTCGTGCAAGGGCAGGCGTTGCTGCCACAGGGCATTGTATTCATCCAGCACGTACAGATCGGCCCAGCCATCTTGCAGGCGGTAGAACACCTGGATGCACGCCGGCCGGCCTTGCTCCAGCACCAGGCGCAGATCATGGTCCAGCAGGGCGTTGGCATCCAGGTACAGCGGGCTGTAGGCACTGCGCTCTTCGCCCAGGTGGCCGAGCAGTGCATCGTGCTCGGCCAGGGTGGTCAGGCTGATATGCCCGGGTAACAGCTCCAGTACATGGGTGTGCTGGGCAACCTGAAGCAGATAGCGGTGGTTCAGGCCTTGGTCCAGCAATAGCTGCACGGTGTCGAATATTTCCTCCACGCGGTGGCCGATGGCCTGGGCGCGGCTCTGACAGAAGCAACGCACCCGCACCCGTGGCCGGTGGCCGCGCAGCACCGGGCTGTTGAGGAAGTCGCGCAGGCAGCGTACCAGCGCGTGTTCGCCTTCGTAGCGCTGCACCAGCACTTCGTTCCAGCTGTTCAGGGTGACCTGGTCCAGGGTCAGAACCAGGTTCTCGCGCACGCCGGCATAGCTCAAGGCGTCGGTACGCTCGGTGGTCATCAGGATGTTCAGGTCGCGGTGGTGGCGCAGCGGGTCGACGGCGACGTTGACCAGCAATAGCACCTCGTCGGCAACGCTGGGTTGCAGCAGGCGCACTTCGCTGACGATCGATAAGGGCAGAGGGATACTCTGCTGCAGGCAGCCCACCAGGTTGAACAGCTCGTACTCGGTGAGGTCGCTGACGCCCGGGTGCAGTGCCAGGCGCGTGCTGCTGTCGATCACGCCGTTGCGGTGTGCCCAGGCCAGCAGTTCAAGCAGCTCGCGGCAGCGTTTGATCGGGTTGAAGTGTTCAACTTCATGGGTATTCAGGTTGCCGGTGTACAGCTCCCAGTGGTAGCTGCCGGGCTCCCTGCGGTTGGGTGCCTGGACCAGGGTCAGGGTGCCTTCGGCAAGGTCCGGTGCAATACCGGGGTTGATCACTTCGACCTTGCCCGCACGGCGCTCGAAGGCCGCATACAAACGCCGGCCCAGCACATTGAGGTCGCGCTGATCGGCGCGGCTGCTTGCGTTCTGGGTGCGCGCAAACTCGCTGAGGAAGCGATAGCTATGGTTCAGCTCGGCCACCAGTTCGCGGCGTTCGGCTGCCACCTGCTGCACTTTCCATTGGCTGCGGCTGTCCAGCAGGGCCAACTGATGTTCGTCCCAGCCCCACTCGTCGGCCAGGCGCTGTAACAGGCGGCGCTGCCAGCCCTGATTGCGGCCTTGGTCGCTGAGTTTCTTGTTCACCTTCAGATACAGGCTGCGCCGTACCAGTTCCAGGCGCGCAGGCTCGCCACGTTGCAGCAGGTAGCGCTCGATGCGGCGGTAGACCATCACATATGGGTCCAGCTCGTCGAGGTCGAGCTGGTTGGCGAATACGGCTTGTTTGTAGTCCAGGCTCAGGCAGCGCACAGCGGGGTGTTCGCTGGCGTAGGTTTCGGTCAGCAGCAGCTTGAGCAGCGACTTGTAGGGTGAGTCGATACCCTTGAACAACTGCCACAGGCCGGCGCCGACGAACTCGCCTGGCGGTATGTGTGCCAGGTTGCCGAGGTCGAGTGCGTCCTGGCTGCGGATGAAACGCTTGGTCAGCAGGGTTTGGGTGTAGGCGTGGTAGTTGTGTTCCTGGTAGACGGGTACCAGCCACCACAGCGGTGTGCGCCCGGCCAGCCAGAGGGTGGTGCGGTAGAACTCGTCCAGCAGCAGGTAGTGCTGGGTGGTGCCGCAGTCGTCGGAGCCTAGCTGGCCCTCGCGCTGGCCCTGGGCAAAGCCTTGCGTGTCGATCAGGAAGAAGTGCGCCTCGGCGCCCAGGCTTGCGGCCCAGTCCTCCAGCAATTGGCATTTGCGGCGCAGCTCTTCCAGCAACGGCTCGGGTAAACCGGGCGCGTGGCACACCCACAGGTCCATGTCGCTTTGCTCGGCCTGGGCCAGCGAGCCCAGGCTGCCCATCAGGAACAGGCCGTGGATCGGGCGTGGCGGGTTGCCATGGCGGGCCTTGTAGGTGAACGAGCGGGCCAGGCGCTGGGCCTCGACCACCAGGTCGGCGCCTGGCTCGTAGCCCGATACGCCGGCTGGAGTGCTGCCCGAGACGTAACCCGGCAACAGCGGGTGGTTCACATGGAACAGCAGCGGCAGCAGCGTCAGTACCTGTTGCTGGCGCGTCGACAGGCCTTCCATGGCCCGCTGCAGCCGCCCTTGGTTCAGCCGCAGGAAGCGCGTACGCAACGTCGCCAGGACCTTGCGGTCGATGCCTTCGTCCAGGTCTGGGCGGATTTCGTGAGGGTGGTTCATTGCGCACTCGGGCAGGCCAGTGGAGCTGTGGCGAGTTTAGCCTGAGTGGCGGGGTCGGATAAGCGTCAATTGAAATATTGGCGCCATTTTTACAGCGCTTGCCGGGCGGCTGCAGTTTTCACTGAGCTTGAGGCATGATGGGGGCCTTGAATTCATGAAGAGTAGTCCGATGCGTGTATGGATCGATGCCGACGCCTGTCCCAAGGCGGCCAAGGATCTGATCGTCAAGTTCGCCCTCAAGCGCAAGTTCGAAGTGGTGATGGTGGCGGGCCAGGCCGTCGCCAAGCCGGCGTTCTCGATCGTGCGGTTGATCGTGGTGCCAAGCGGCATGGACGCAGCCGACGATTACCTGGTCGAGCACGCTGTGCCGGGCGAGCTGGTGATCTGCAGTGATGTGCCCTTGGCTGACCGTCTGGTGAAAAAGGGCGTAGCGGCGCTGGACCCGCGCGGGCGCGAATTCGACGAGCGCAACATGGGCGACCGCCTGGCGGCGCGCAACCTGTTTACCGAGCTGCGTGAGCAAGGCCAGGTGGGGGGAGGGCAGGCGGCCTATGGCGAGCGCGACAAGCAGGCGTTTGCCAATGCGCTGGACCGGATCATTGCCCGGCTGAGTAAAACTTGATGCGGGGCTGCTTTGCAGCCCCAAGGGTTTACTGGTCACCCTCGTGCGTCAGCTCCAGCACCCGGTCCACCAGCTTGTAGATCCCGCCAGCCGCTTCGCTGATCGATTTGGCCTCCATGTACGCCGGTGTCGTCACCAGCTTGCGCTGGGTATCTTCGACAATATCGTGCACATCGCACTCTTCGTGAGTGCCGCCCATTTTCGTCACGGCCGCCGCCGTGCCTGCGTCGGTACCGATGGTGCAGACCACACCCGGCCCGTAGATTTTCGCCGCCAGTGCCGGCGAGATGCAGATCAGGCCGACCGGTTTGCAGGCGTCGGCAAAGGCTTCGGCCAAGGCCAGTACGTCCGGGTTGACGCTGCAGTTGGCGCCTTCCACGGCAAAGTTGGACAGGTTTTTCGCTGCACCAAAACCGCCAGGCACGATCAGCGCATCGAAGTCTTCGGCCTTGGCTTCGCGGATGTCCTTGACCTCTCCGCGGGCAATGCGCGCCGATTCCACCAGCACATTGCGTGATTCTGGCATTTCTTCGCCGGTCAGGTGGTTGATCACATGCATCTGCGCAATGTTCGGCGCGAAGCACTGCACCTGAGCGCCGCGCTGGTCGAGGCGCAGCAGGGTGATCACGCTTTCGTGGATCTCGGCGCCGTCATACACGCCACAGCCGGAAAGAATCACCGCTACTTTTTTTGTCATGTTCACTACTCCTGAGTCGAGGCGCTAAATGTCCTCTAGTTTGGCAGATGTCGCCATAGGGTTTCCTGCGGGCGCGGCCTAATCTTGTGGGATAACGCTTGAGACCGCGCCCATGGACCTGATACTGCTGGCCGTGCCGTTCTTCTTCGTGCTGATCGCCGTGGAGCTGGTGGCCGACCGTGTGCGCGGCCAGCGCAACTTCACCCTGGCCGATTCGATCAACAGCCTGAGCACCGGCGCGCTGTCGACCAGCACCGGGTTGCTGACCAAGGGCGTGGGGTTGGTGACCTATGCCCTGGCCTTCGAACACTTGGCACTGCTGCGCTTGCCGCCCGATGCCTGGTGGGTGTGGTTGCTGGCCTTCGTCCTGTACGACTTCTGCTACTACTGGCTGCATCGCCTGGGTCACGAACGCAATGTGCTGTGGGCGGCGCACTCGGTGCATCATCAGAGCGAGGAGTACAACCTGACCACCGCACTGCGCCAGACCAGTAGCGGGTTCATTTTCTCGTGGATCTTCTACCTGCCGCTGGCGCTGCTGGGTGTGCCACCGCTGGTGTTCGTCACTGTGGCCTCGCTTAACCTGCTGTACCAGTTCTGGGTACATACCCGGCACATTCCCAAGCTCGGTTGGCTCGAGTGGGTGCTGATCACGCCATCCAACCATCGTGTCCACCATGCGCAAAACCCTGTTTACTTGGATCGCAACTACGGCGGCGTGTTCATTCTCTGGGATCGTCTGTTCGGCACCTTCAAGGAGGAAGACCCGGCTGAGCCGGTGGTATTCGGGGTGACCACGCCGCTGGCCAGCTGGAACCCGCTGTGGGCCAACCTGCAGTTCTATGCCCAGCTCTGGCATGACGCCAGGCGCACCACAAGCCTGTGGGACAAGCTGCGCATCTGGTTCATGCCCACCGGCTGGCGCCCGGCCGATGTGGCCGTGCGCTACCCGCAGGCCAAGCAGGACCTGGCGTTGTTTCGCAAGTTCGAGATTGCCTTGGGCCGTGCGCAACAAGCCTACGTGGCGGCGCAGTTTGTGGTTTATGTGGCCTTGGGCAGCTACTTGATGGACGTGGCCGAACGCGTGCCGGCCGCCGCGCTGGTGCTCGGCTGGTCGCTGATGGCGTTTGGTCTGTTCGTATTGGGAGCGTTGCTGGAAAACCGGCGCTGGGCTGCGCGCCTGGAGCTGGCGCGGCTGCTGTTGAATGCGCCGGCATTGTACCTGGCCGGCGCTTTGGGCTTAACGGTGGTCGCGCCGCTGGCCTGGTTCCTGCTCGTGGTTTACAGCCTGCTCAGCCTCTTGGGCCTGGGCCTGGCCCGCCGCCTTGCGCTCCGCACGCAGGGTGCGGAAGCGCCGACGCAGCCACAGCAGGCCACCCAGCGCCAGGAGGCCACCGAGCACCCATAGCTCGTAACGCTTCACGTTGCCCAGCAGGCCTTCGAGAATGGCGCCGAAGTGGTAGGCAGCGGCGCCCAAGGCTATTGCCCAGATGGCCGCACCAATGCCGTTCAGCAGCAAGTAGCGGCGCGGCGGGTAGCCCGACAGGCCAATGGCCACCGGCATGACGGTGCGCAGGCCATAAACGAAGCGGAAGCTCAGCACCCAGATATCGGGGTGTCGGCGAATGTGGTCCAGCGCCCGGTCACCCATGGCCTGCCAACGCGGCTTGCGCGCCAGGATCCTGCGCCCGTGGCGGCGGCCCATGAAATACCACAGCTGGTCGCCGGCGTAGCTGCCGAAGAAGGCCACCAGGCACACCAGGTTGATGTCCATGTAACCGCGGAACGCAAGGAATCCCGCAAGCACCAGGATGGTCTCGCCTTCGAAGAAGGTGCCTAGAAAAAGGGCGAAGTAGCCGAAATCCTGCAGGAATTGTTGAAGCATTTTCTGAGGTGCTGGCGAAATGAACGCGCAGCCTACCCCTTCGCGCGCGTTCGTGAAAGTGTCCAAATGTGTCTCGACATGAACAATTCCTACTCAGACAATGCCAGAAGCCACGCGCCATGGCTTGCCCTGGTGTGTAACACAGGCGTCATAATGGGCGCTTATCTTGCCGCTCAATTGATGATAGGGCGTTAACGTCCTCAGGAACGCCAGATGAATAACGAAGTGCTCACCCCTGTCGCGATCAAGGATGCCCAGGAGCTCCCAGAAGAGATGGTGCAGACCCCGCCAGACCTGCCGCCTGCGCCCGAGCCGGTAGCGGAGCAGGTGGCCGAGCCTGTGGCCCCGGTGCCTGCCCCCGCGCCCGCCCCGGCGATCGCCGTCCCTGGCCTGGACGACAGCAGCCTGTACATTCATCGCGAACTCTCGCAGCTGCAGTTCAACATCCGCGTGCTGGAACAGGCGCTGGACGAGAGCTACCCGCTGCTCGAACGCCTCAAGTTCCTGTTGATCTTCTCCAGTAACCTCGACGAGTTCTTCGAGATCCGCGTCGCCGGCCTGAAGAAGCAGATCAACTTCGCCCGTGAGCAGGCTGGCGCCGACGGCCTGCAGCCGCACCAGGCGCTGGCGCGCATCAGCGAGCTGGTGCATATCGAGGTAGAGCGCCAGTACGCGATCCTCAACGACGTGCTGTTGCCAGAGCTGGAAAAACACCAGATCCGCTTCATTCGCCGCCGTTACTGGACGCCCAAGCTCAAGACCTGGGTGCGCCGCTACTTCCGCGACGAAATCGCCCCGATCATCACCCCGATCGGCCTCGATCCGACTCACCCGTTCCCGCTGCTGGTGAACAAGAGCCTCAACTTCATCGTCGAGCTCGAAGGTGTTGACGCCTTCGGTCGCGATTCAGGCCTGGCGATCATCCCGGCCCCACGCCTGCTGCCGCGGGTGATCCGCGTGCCGGAGGAGGTGGGTGGCCCAGGCGCCAACTACGTGTTCCTGTCGTCGATGATCCATGCGCATGCCGACGACCTGTTCCAGGGCATGAAGGTGAAGGGCTGCTACCAGTTCCGCCTGACCCGTAACGCCGACCTGGCGCTGGACTCCGAAGAAGTCGACGACCTGGCCCGCGCCCTGCGCGGCGAGCTGTTCTCGCGCCGTTACGGCGACGCCGTGCGCCTGGAGGTGGCAGACACCTGCCCGAAACACCTGTCGGACTACCTGCTCAAGCAGTTCAGCCTCAGCGAAAGCGAGCTGTACCAGGTCAATGGCCCGGTCAACCTCACCCGCCTGTTCAGCATCACCGGTCTGGACAGCCACCCGGAGCTGCAATACACGCCGTTCACCCCGGCGATTCCCAAACTGCTGCAGAACGCCGACAACATCTTCAGCGTGATCGGCAAGCAGGACATCCTGCTGATGCACCCGTTCGAGTCCTTCACCCCGGTGATCGACCTGCTGCGCCAAGCCGCCAAGGACCCGCATGTGCTTGCCGTGCGCCAGACCCTGTACCGCTCCGGGGCCAACTCGGAAATCGTCGATGCGCTGGTGGACGCGGCGCGTAACGGCAAGGAGGTCACCGCAGTGATCGAATTGCGCGCGCGCTTCGACGAAGAGTCCAACCTGCAGATGGCCAGCCGCCTGCAAGCGGCCGGTGCGGTGGTGATCTACGGCGTGGTCGGCTTCAAGACCCACGCCAAGATGATGCTGATCCTGCGCCGCGAGCAGGGCGAGATCGTGCGTTATGCGCACCTCGGTACCGGCAACTACCACGCCGGCAACGCCCGCCTGTACACCGACTACAGCCTGCTGACCTCTGACGACGCCCTCACCGAAGACGTCGGCAAGCTGTTCAGCCAGTTGATCGGTATGGGCAAGACCCTGCGCATGAAAAAGCTGCTGCACGCGCCGTTCACCCTGAAGAAGGGCATGCTCGACATGATCGCGCGGGAAACCCAGTTTGCCCTCGAAGGCAAGCCGGCGCACATCATTGCCAAGTTCAACTCGCTGACCGATGCCAAGGTCATCAAGGCACTGTACAAGGCCAGCCAGTCGGGCGTGAAGATCGACCTGGTGGTGCGTGGCATGTGCTGCTTGCGCCCAGGCATTCCGGGGGTTTCGCACAACATCCAGGTGCGCTCGATCATCGGCCGCTTCCTGGAGCACACACGGGTGTTCTACTTCCTCAATGGCGGCGAAGAGCAGATCTACCTGTCCAGCGCCGACTGGATGGAGCGCAACCTCGACAAGCGTGTGGAGACCTGCTTCCCGGTGGAAGGCAAGAAGCTGTTGCTGCGGGTGAAGAAGGAGCTGGAAGGCTACCTGACCGACAACACCCACGCCTGGACCTTGCAGCCAGACGGGCGCTACGTGCGCAGCACGCCAACCGGCAATCAGAACCCGCGCAGTGCCCAGGCGACCCTGCTGGAGCGCCTGAGCAACCCGGTCCTCAACGTACGCTGAGGACGAAGCCGACCCGGGTCAGCCACTCTGCCTCGTTGGCGAAGTCGGCCTGGGTCAGCTGGTTCTGTTCCAGCCAGCCTTCCGGGAAGGCGACATCGAGGCTGTCATCGGCAGCCTTGAGCTGAACTTTCGGCATCTGCTGGTTGCCACGGATGTGGTGGAACAGGATGGCGAAGCGCAGCAGCACGCACAGGCGTAGCAGCTTGACGCCTTCTTCACCCAGTTCGGCGAATTTGTCCTTGGGGATGTTGCGGCGGTGGCCGCGCACCAGCAGGGCCATCATCTGCTGGTCCTCGCGGGAAAAGCCCGACAGGTCGGAGTGCTCGATCAGGTAGGCGCCGTGCTTGTGGTAGTGGTAGTGGGCGATATCCAGGCCTATTTCATGCACTTTCGCCGCCCAGCCAAGCAGATCGCGCCAGTTTCCGTCTTTCAGGTCCCAGGCGTCGGCCACTTGGTCGAAGGCGTGCAACGCCTTGCGCTCGACGCGCGCGGCCTGGCCTTGGTCCACATGGTAGCGCTCCATCAGCGAGTTCAACGTACGTTCGCGCACGTCTTCATGGTGGTGGCGGCCGAGCAGGTCGAACAGCACACCTTCGCGCAGTGCGCCGTCGCAGTGGTCCATGCGCTGCAGCTCCAGGGCGTCGAAGATCGCCTCCAGAATCGCCAGGCCCGCCGGGAAGATGGTGCGGCGGTCCGGTTTGACGCCGTCGAAGTCGATCTTGTCGACCTCGCCCAGTTTGAACAGCTTGCGTTTGACCCAGGCCAGGCCTTCAGCGTTGACCTCGCCATTGCCCAGGCCGCCGGCCTTGATGGCGGCGCCGATGGCACGGATGGTGCCGGACGAGCCGATGGCCTCGTCCCAGGTCAGGCGGTGCAGGGCGTGTTCGATGCTCATCAGCTCCAGGCGTGCAGCGGTGTAGGCCTGTGCATAACGCGCCGGGGTGATCTTGCCGTCGCGGAAGTAGCGCTGGGTGAAGCTGACGCAGCCCATCTGCAGGCTTTCGCGCAGCAGCGGTTCGAAGCGCTGGCCGATGATGAATTCGGTACTGCCGCCGCCAATGTCGGCCACCAGGCGTTTGCCAGGGGTGTCGGCCAGGGTGTGCGATACGCCCAGGTAGATCAGGCGCGCCTCTTCACGGCCGGAGATGACCTCCACCGGGTGGCCGAGAATGGCCTCGGCGCGCTGGATGAATGCATTACGGTTGCGCGCTTCGCGCAGGGCGTTGGTACCGACGATACGCACGGCGCCGGCCGGCATGCCGTTGATCAGCTGTGCGAAGCGCTTGAGGCATTCGAGGCCCCGTTCCATGGCTTCTTCGCTAAGCAGGCGGTCCTCGCCGATGCCGGCGGCCAGCTGAACCTTCTCGCCCAGCCGCTCGAGAATGCGGATTTCGGTATGGTGGGCCTTGGCCACGACCATATGGAAACTGTTGGAGCCAAGGTCGATGGCAGCGATCAGGGACAGGTTCTTCGCGATGGTATGCGGCATGATCTGGTTGTTCTCGGTCGTTAACCCGGCAATCGTGCCACGATAGCAGGCTGTCGCCAACGCGTGACACGCAGCCGGTGTGCTGGCCTTGATGCAAGGCAATGTGCCATTCGATTCTATGACGGCTGTATGACAGTTTCGATTCGCGGCGTCTTGCACAACTATAGTTACACTCAATCGTCCGCAGCTTCCTGTAGACGGCAGGGGCGGCTATGATGGGCAACGTTTTTTATTGCTTACGACCTTGGAGATTTCCATGAGCGACAAAATCAAACACGTCACCGACGCCAGCTTCGACGCCGACGTACTGCAGGCTCAAGGCCCGGTGCTGGTCGACTACTGGGCTGAATGGTGCGGCCCATGCAAGATGATCGCTCCGGTTCTGGACGACATCGCTGCCACCTACGAGGGCAAACTGACCGTCGCCAAGCTGAACATCGACGAGAACCAGGAAACCCCGGCCAAGCACGGCGTGCGTGGTATCCCGACGCTGATGCTGTTCAAGAACGGCAACGTCGAAGCCACCAAGGTTGGCGCTCTGTCCAAATCGCAGCTGGCGGCGTTCCTTGACGCCCACCTGTGATGTGAAAAGGCCCCGCAAATGCGGGGCTTTTCTTTTTCAGAGCACTAGACGCAGAAAAAAGCAAGTGTTACATTCGGCCTCGCACTGCTTTTCCAGTGCCCTCTACACGCCGTCGCCGAAGCATCCCTAATTCGAATCAGTACGCGATCCTGTCGCCATCTAGCGGCGCGGCCTCATTAAGCCAGAAGCTTAATTCTCCCTTCTTACATGATTACGTCACTCCCCTTATGAACCTGACTGAACTCAAGCAAAAGCCGATTACCGATCTTTTGGAAATGGCCGAACAGATGGGCATCGAAAACATGGCCCGTTCGCGCAAACAGGACGTGATTTTCGCCCTGCTGAAGAAGCACGCGAAAAGCGGCGAAGAGATCTCGGGTGACGGCGTGCTGGAGATTCTCCAGGATGGTTTCGGTTTCCTGCGTTCGGCTGATGCGTCCTACCTGGCCGGCCCAGACGATATCTACGTCTCGCCTAGCCAGATCCGCCGTTTCAACCTGCGTACCGGCGACACCATCGTCGGCAAGATCCGCCCACCTAAGGAAGGGGAGCGTTACTTCGCCCTGCTGAAGGTCGACACCATCAACTTCGACCGCCCGGAAAACGCGAAGAACAAGATCCTGTTCGAAAACCTGACGCCGCTGTTCCCGAACAAGCGCCTGAAGATGGAGGCCGGTAACGGCTCCACCGAAGACCTGACCGGTCGCGTCATCGACCTGTGCGCCCCGATCGGCAAAGGCCAGCGTGGCCTGATCGTTGCTCCGCCAAAAGCGGGCAAGACGATCATGCTGCAGAACATCGCGGCCAACATCACCCGTAACAACCCCGAGTGCCACCTGATCGTCCTGCTGATCGACGAGCGCCCGGAAGAAGTGACCGAAATGCAGCGCACCGTGCGCGGCGAAGTGGTTGCCTCCACCTTCGACGAGCCGCCAACCCGCCACGTGCAGGTTGCCGAAATGGTGATCGAAAAGGCCAAGCGCCTGGTCGAGCACAAGAAGGACGTGGTCATCCTGCTGGACTCCATCACCCGTCTGGCGCGTGCCTACAACACCGTGATCCCGAGCTCCGGCAAGGTGCTGACCGGTGGTGTCGACGCCCACGCCCTGGAGAAGCCGAAGCGCTTCTTTGGTGCTGCGCGTAACATCGAGGAAGGCGGCTCGCTGACCATTATCGCCACCGCGCTGGTCGAAACCGGCTCGAAGATGGACGAAGTGATCTACGAAGAGTTCAAGGGCACCGGTAACATGGAGCTGCCACTGGACCGCCGCATCGCCGAGAAGCGCGTGTTCCCGGCCATCAACATCAACCGTTCCGGTACCCGCCGCGAAGAGTTGCTGACCGCCGACGACGAACTGCAGCGCATGTGGATTCTGCGCAAGCTGCTGCATCCGATGGACGAAATCGCCGCCATCGAGTTCCTGGTCGACAAGCTCAAGCAGACCAAGACCAACGACGAGTTCTTCTTGTCGATGAAGCGCAAGTAACATCGTCGTACCACGCAAAAGCCGGGGAAACCCGGCTTTTTGCTATCTGTACTTTGGCTATTGCGGCCCTATCGGCGCTACACTCTGCACCCCCGACCGATACGGCCAACACGAGGCTCATGCATGCAGTATCGCGACTTGCGCGACTTCATCCGTGGCCTGGAGCAGCGCGGCGAACTCAAGCGCATCCAGGTTCCGATTTCCCCCGTTCTGGAAATGACCGAGGTCTGCGACCGCACCTTGCGTGCCAAGGGCCCGGCGTTGCTGTTCGAAAAGCCCACCGGCTTCGACATCCCGGTACTCGGTAACCTGTTCGGTACGCCAGAGCGCGTGGCCATGGGCATGGGCGCCGAGTCGGTCGACGAACTGCGCGAGATCGGCAAGCTGCTGGCGTTCCTCAAGGAACCCGAGCCGCCGAAGGGCCTGAAGGATGCCTGGTCCAAGCTGCCGATCTTCAAGAAGGTCGTCTCCATGGCGCCGAAGGTGGTCAAGGACGCGGTGTGCCAGGAAGTGGTGGTCGAAGGTGACGATGTCGACCTCGGCGCGCTGCCGATCCAGCACTGCTGGCCCGGCGACGTGGCGCCGCTGATCACCTGGGGCCTTACCGTTACCCGTGGCCCGAACAAGGACCGCCAGAACCTAGGCATCTACCGCCAGCAGGTCATCGGCCGCAACAAGGTCATCATGCGCTGGCTCAGCCACCGTGGTGGCGCCCTGGACTACCGCGAGTGGTGCGAGAAAAACCCCGGCCAGCCGTTCCCGGTTGCCGTGGCGCTGGGCGCTGACCCGGCGACCATCCTTGGTGCCGTGACCCCGGTACCGGACACCCTCTCCGAGTACGCCTTCGCTGGCCTGCTGCGCGGTAACCGCACCGAGCTGGTCAAATGCCGTGGCAGCAACCTTCAGGTGCCGGCCACCGCCGAAATCATCCTGGAAGGTGTGATTCACCCGGGCGAAATGGCCCCGGAAGGCCCGTACGGCGACCACACCGGCTACTACAACGAAGTGGACAGCTTCCCGGTGTTCACCGTCGAGCGCATCACTCACCGGCAGAAACCGATCTACCACAGCACCTACACCGGCCGGCCGCCAGATGAGCCGGCAATCCTCGGTGTGGCGTTGAACGAAGTGTTCGTGCCGATCCTGCAGAAGCAGTTCCCGGAAATCACCGACTTCTACCTGCCGCCGGAAGGCTGCTCGTACCGTATGGCGGTGGTGACCATGAAGAAGCAGTACCCAGGCCACGCCAAGCGCGTGATGCTGGGTGTGTGGTCGTTCCTGCGACAGTTCATGTACACCAAGTTCGTTATTGTGACCGATGACGATATCAACGCCCGTGACTGGAACGATGTGATCTGGGCCATTACCACGCGCATGGACCCCAAGCGTGATACGGTGATGATCGACAACACGCCGATCGACTACCTGGACTTCGCGTCGCCGGTATCGGGGCTGGGGTCGAAGATGGGCCTGGACGCCACGCACAAGTGGCCGGGCGAGACTACACGCGAATGGGGACGGGTCATCGTCAAGGACGAAGCCGTCACCCGCCGTATCGATGAGCTGTGGGATCAGTTGGGAATAGATTGATGCAGGTAACGTTGCAGCCGTCCGGGGCGGTGCTGGCGCTCGAACCCGGGGAACGGATCCTGGATGGAGCGCGGCGGCTGGGCTATGACTGCCCGAACAGCTGCCGCAATGGCAATTGCCATGTCTGCGCCGCGTTGTTGGTCGAAGGCCGGGTACGGCAGGACGGCGAAGTCCGCGACCATGGCGAGTTGTTCACCTGCATTGCCGAACCGCTGGAGGACTGTGTGTTGCTCTGGGACGGTGTGCTCGCCCTGGGCGAGCTGCCAGTGCGCAAACTGGCGTGCAGCGTCAGTGAGTGCGTCGACGTCGGTGGCGACGTGTGGCGGGTGCGTTTGCGCGCGCCAGCCGGCAAGCCGCCGCGTTACCACGCCGGGCAGTACCTGATGATCGAGCGCGAGGGCGGCAAGCAGGCGGCCTTCTCGCTGGCCTCCGCGCCTCACGCTGGTCGTGAGCTGGAGCTGCATGTGCTGGCGCGTGAGCCCAGTGCGCTGCAACTGATCGAGCAACTCAAGCGTGACGGTTTGGCGCGCATCGAAATGCCGTTCGGCGACACTCATCTGGCCGAGCTGCCGGATGGGCCGCTGGTGCTGATCGCCGCGGGTACCGGCATGGGTCAGATGCACAGCCTGGTCGAGCATTGCCGGGCCAAGGGCTTCAAGCACCCAGTGCACCTTTACTGGGGCGTGCGCAGGCCCGAAGACTTCTACCAGATCGAGCACTGGGATGAATGGCAGCGTCTGCCCAACCTGTTCCTGCATCAGGTTGTCAGCGACCTGTGCGGCTGGGAAGGCCGTTGCGGCATGTTGCACGAGGCGGTTTGCGAGGACATTGCCGACCTCAACACCGTGTATGTGTATGCCAGTGGTTCCCCAAACATGATCTACGCCACCCTCGATGCCCTGGTCGAAGCCGGCATGGATGCACACCGCATGCGTGCGGATGTGTTTGCCTACGCACCGCGCGGTTAATAACCGAAGTTTGAAAGTGTGGGTATAAGGCGGTAATTGTTACCGCCTTGGCTAATAACTTTCACCGCTGTTGAAACAGTACTCCCCAGTCGTCGGAACCGCGCATGAAACACTGACGCGAGGGCTTGAGTATTCCTGCCGTTCTGGCCTATGGTTACTGCAAGCGCCCTTGGTATAGAGGCCTTGGGCCGCTGCGTAATCGAATCTCGCTACATCCGTAGTTCACGGGGATAATGGCGGCAGCTTATGTCGGCACTTGAAAGTATGTCCTGGGAAGTTTCATATCCTCCGGCACTCGACTTTGGTCAGCAACATACTCACGACCAGTTGTTCAACTCGATGAAGACGACCATGTCGCGCCATCAGGGTGGGCCAGTGTGGTTGTTTGCCTATGGTTCATTGATCTGGCGGCCGGAATGCAATTCGGTAGAACGCCAGCGCGCGCGGGTGCACGGTTACCATCGGGGCTTGTACCTGTGGTCGCACGAACACCGCGGTACCCCGGAAACTCCCGGGCTGGTGTTTGGCCTGGACCGTGGCGGTTCCTGTAGCGGCTTTGCCTACCGGCTGGATGAAAGCAACCTGGACGACTCGCTGATGGCCCTGTGGCAGCGCGAGATGCCGTACCCGGCATACCGACCGCACTGGCTCACCTGCCGGCTGGGCGATGGTAGCAAGGTGCAGGCTTTAGGCTTTGTGCTGGAGCGGCATTTGCCGTGCTATGCGGGGAACTTGCCAGATACCTTGCTCAGCCAGATTCTGGCCAGTGCCAAGGGGCGTTATGGCACCACGCGGGACTACGTGGAGCAGACGTTGAATGCCTTGCGCAGCCACCAGATGCCCGATCGTAACCTGGAGGCGCGGTTTCGACGCTGTCATAACCTGCGGGAAGTCTGAGCTTTTGGGGCCGCTGTGCGGCCCCAGAATAATCAGTGCATCTGCACCACCAACTTACCCACAGCCTGCCGCTGCCCCAACTTCTCGATGGCAGCCCCAGCCTCAGCCAGTGGATAAGTCTGCGACACCAGCGGTTTCAACTTGCCCTCGGCATGCCAGGCAAACAGCTGCTTGAAGTTAGCCGTATTGTCTTCCGGCTGGCGCTGTGCAAACGCCCCCCAGAACACCCCCAGCACTGCCGCGCCCTTGAGCAACACCAGGTTGGCCGCCAACTGCGGGATGGTCCCGCTGGCAAAGCCCACCACCAGCAGCCGGCCATTCCAGGCTAGCCCGCGCACGGCCTGCTCGAACAGCTCACCACCGACCGGGTCGTAGATGACATCCACACCCTGGCCACCGGTCAGCCGCTTGATCTCGTCGCGCAGGCTGGCCTGGCTATAGTCGATCAGCTCATCCGCCCCGGCCGCCTTGGCCACGGCCAGTTTCTCGGCACTGCTGGCCGCCGCGATCACCCGTGCACCCATGGCCTTGCCGATTTCCACTGCCGCCAGCCCAACACCGCCGGAAGCGCCCAACACCAGCAGGGTTTCACCTGCTTGCAGTTGGCCACGCTGGCGCAGGGCGTGCATGGAGGTGCCGTAGGTCATGCCGAATGCCGCAGCGGTGGTGAAGTCCATGCTCGCCGGGATCGGCAGTACGTTGTAGAACGGCACCGCTACCTGTTCGGCGAACGCGCCCCAGCCGGTCAGCGCCATGACCCGGTCACCCACCTTGAACGCACCGGCCTTTTCTCCGACCGCAGCCACCACGCCCGCTGCTTCGCCACCCGGCGAGAATGGCAGCGGCGGCTGGAACTGGTACTTGCCTTCGATGATCAGGGTGTCGGGGAAGTTGACCCCGGCGGCCTGCACATCCAGCAGGATCTCGTTCTTCTTCGGCAGCGGGCTGGCCACGTCTTCCAGCACCAGGTTGCGCGCCGGGCCCAGGGTTTTGCACAACACAGCTTTCATCGGGGCTATTCCTTTGCGGGTAGTGGCCGATAAGTGTAGGAGGGCCACCTGCCGGGTCAACGAGCATGGCCCGCCCTGATGTGCAGGCATAAGTGCCGGCATAAGCCCGGGCTTGGGTTTGAGCGGTGTGCTGGGTAAGCTGGCGCCAACTGTATTGAGGAGCGAATTCGTGAAAGCGTGGATCTTGATGGTATTGGCGCTGCTGCTGCCGGCTGCGGCCATGGCCGAAGAAGCTAAGGAAGGGGCGCCCAAGGTCGCCTACATCAGCCTGAGCCCGCCCTTTGTCGGCAACTATGCCCTCGACGGCGGCCCACGGCTGCGTGTGTACAAGGCCGATGTGGCCCTACGCGTGACGGGCGATGAAGCCGCCAAGGCGGTGCAGCACCATGAACCGCTGATCCGCAACCAGCTGGTGGCACTGTTCACCCAGCAGACGGTGGACAGCATGAGCAACGTCGAAGCCAAGGAACACCTGCGTCAGGAGGCGCTGAAGCAGGTGCAGCAGGTGCTGGAAGCAGAAGAGGGCAAGCCGATTGTTGAAGACTTGCTGTTCAACAACCTGATCGTGCAGTGATCAATTGTGGGAGCGGGCGTGTCCGCTCCCACAGATGCCTCCACGGTGCCTGCGTTATCAGGACGCCAGGCTCCGACGAAACCGCGCCAGCGCCACGCTGAAGAACACCAGGCCGATCAGGCCCAGCGCCAGGATATCCGGCCATACCACCGCCCAGCCTGCATCCCGGAACAGGATCGCAGCCCCCAGGCTGACGAAGTGCGTCGACGGCGAGCCCTGCATCACCCACTGTAACCACTGCGGCATGCTGTCCAGCGGTGTGCTGCCGCCTGACAGCAACAGCATCGGGATGATCACCGGGATCGCCAGCAGGCCGAACTGCGGTGTCGAGCGCGCCAGGGTGGCGAGGAAGATGCCCAGCGCGGTACTGGCGAACAGGTACAGCGCCGTCACGGCCAGGAACAGCCCCATCGAGCCGGACAACGGCACGCCCAGCGCACCTTTCACCACCACCACCAGCGAAATCCACGTGCAGATCACCACTACCAGCGCGTTGCTGCCAATCTTCGCCAGCATGATTTCCAGTGCCGTCAGCGGCAGCACCAGCAGGTGGTCGAGGGTGCCGTGCTCACGCTCACGCAGCAGCGCGGTGCCGGTGAGGATGATCGCCAGAATGGTGATGTTGTTGACGATCTGGATCACCGCCAGAAACCAACCGCCCTCCAGGTTGGGGTTGAACAGCGCTTTGGGGTTGATCAGCACTGGGCTTTGCACATTGCCGCGTTGGCTGTAGTCGAGCAGTTCACGCTCGAAGATGCGGCCGATATAGCCAGCGCCCATGAACGCCTGGCTCATGGCCGTGGCATCGACATTGATCTGCAACTCCGGCGAACGCCCGGCCAACAGGTCGCTCTGGAAATTCACCGGCACATTGATCACGAAGGTGTACTGGCCGCTGTCCATGGCCTGGTCCAGGTGCTCCGGTGCCAGCGGCACGGCGGGCTGGAACTCGGGCGGTTGCAAGGCTTCGCTAAGCTTGCGTGAGAGCAGGCTGTGGTCTTCGTCCACCACCGCGACGCTGGCGTTGTGCACGCCGATCACCGAGCCGGCTGCCGGCATGTAGATCGCCACGCTGAAGGCATACAGCAGGAACAGCAGCAGGACGCTGTCGTGGCGCAGGCTGGTCAGTTCTTTCAGGCCCAGGCGCAGGGTGTGGTTCAGGCGCGACATGTCAGGCCTCCTGCTTCTTCAGCATGGCCAGGCTCAGGCCGGTGAACGCGGCAAAGAAGCCCAGCAGGATCAGGCACTGCGGCCACAGTTCGCGCAGGCCCAGTGCCTTGGTGAAGGTGCCGACCGCGATATCGAGGAAATAGCCCGCCGGGAACAGCTGGCCCATCACCGCCGCTGCGCCGTCCAGCGACGAGCGTGGCACGATCAGCCCGGAAAACTGGATCGTTGGCAGGCTGGTGATGATCATGGTGCCCAGGATGGCCGCGATCTGGGTGCGGGTGAACGCCGAGATCAGCAGGCCCAGGCTGGTGGTGGCCAGCAGGTAGGCCACACCCCCGCAGGCCAGGGCCAGCACGCTGCCCTTGAGCGGCACGGCGAACAGCCAGCGGTTCATCGCCACCAGCAGCGCCAGGTTGACCAGGCTCACGGCAAGGTAGGGCATCTGCTTGCCCAGCAGGAACTCCAGGCGCGTGAGGGGGGTGGCATAGAAGTTGGTGATGGAGCCCAGCTCTTTCTCGCGGACGATGCCCAGCGCAGTAAGCATGGCCGGGATGAAGGCCAGGATCAGTGCCATCACGCCCGGGCCGATGGCATTCACGCTGACCACGTCTTGGTTGTAGCGAAAACGCGTTTCCAGACGCACCAGGTCCTGCCGCGCCTGCGGCTGTGGGCTGGCCCTTGCCAATTGCTCCAGGTTGGCCTGGTGCACGGCTTCCACGTAGTTGCGGCTGGTTTCTGCACGGAACGGCATGCCGCCGTCGAGCCAGGCTGCCACCACCGGCTGGCGTCCGGCATACAGGTCACGCCCAAAACCGGGAGGAATCTCCAGCGCCAGTTTGATTTCCGAGCGTTGCAGGCGCTGGTGCATTTCGCGGCTGTCGCGGATCGGCGCCTGCTCGGCGAAATACCGTGAGCCACGGAAGGCCTCAAGGTAGGCCCGGCTTTGCGGGCTCTGGTCCTGGTCGTGTACAGCAAAGGCAAGGTTTTCCACATCCAGCGAAATGCCGTAGCCGAAGATCACCATCATGAACAGCGCACCCAGCAGGGCGAAGGCCAGGCGTACCTTGTCGCGCAGCAGCTCCTTGCCCTCGCGGCTGGCCACCGCCAGCAGGCGGCGCAG
Source organism: Pseudomonas monteilii NBRC 103158 = DSM 14164 (assembly GCF_000730605.1). Classification (GTDB taxonomy): domain Bacteria; phylum Pseudomonadota; class Gammaproteobacteria; order Pseudomonadales; family Pseudomonadaceae; genus Aquipseudomonas; species Aquipseudomonas monteilii. Next base: position 26,263 of record NZ_BBIS01000013.1, read on the forward strand.
GCTGAAGCCCCGGCGCAGCGGCGGCGCGGCCGTGGCGGCCTGCTCCAGCACAGCGTTGTCCGTGGCTTGTGGTGCCAGCGCCTGGGCTTGCTCCAGGCAGCGCACGAATGCGTCCTCCAGGGTGTCGCCGTGGTACTGGCGCTGCAACGCCTCCGGTGTGTCGCAGGCCAGTACCCGCCCGGCATGCATCAGCGAGATGCGGTCGCAGCGCTGGGCTTCGTTCATGAAGTGAGTGGAAAGGAAAATGGTCACGCCCTGCTCGCGGGACAGTTCTACCAGCAGGCGCCAGAAGTCGTCGCGGGCGGCCGGGTCGACGCCAGAGGTCGGTTCGTCGAGGATCAACACTTCCGGGCGGTGCAGCACCGCCACCGCCAACGACAGGCGCTGACGCAGGCCAAGGGGCAGGGCGCCGGACGGCTGGTCGGCGATAGCGGCGAGGTCGAAGCGCCCTATCAATTCGTCGATGCGCTGGGCGCTTTCGGCCTTGGGCAGGTCGAACAGGCGGGCATGCAAGGCCAGGTTTTGCCGGGTGCTGAGCTCACCATACAGCGAGAAGCTCTGCGACATGAAACCGACCCGCTTGCGCGTGGCCAGGTCGCTGGCGTCCACCGGGCGCCCCAGCAGGCTGGCGCTGCCCTCGCTGGCCGGCATCAGGCCGGTGAGCACTTTCATGGTGGTTGTCTTGCCGCAGCCGTTGGAACCGAGGAAGCCGAAGATCTCCCCACGGCCGATGGCGAAGCTGACCTTGTTCACGGCTGTGAAGTCGCCAAAGCGCAGGGTCAGGTCGTGGGCCTCAATGGCGATCTGGCCGTCCTTGGCCTCACGCGGCGGGATGGTCAGGGGTTGATGCTGCGCCTTGCCTGCGCCCTGGTAGTGGGTAAAGGCGTCGTCCAGCTTGCCACTGGGGGTGGCTGCGGCCAGCTCATGACTGGGGCCTGCGGCCAGCAGGCGGCCGCCATCGAGCATCAGGCAATGCTCGAATTGTTCGGCTTCTTCCATATAGGCGGTGGCCACCAACAGTGTCAATTGGGGGCGTTGTGCGCGTACCTGTTCGACCAGCTCCCAGAAGCGCCGCCGCGACAACGGGTCTACGCCAGTGGTCGGCTCGTCGAGGATCAGCAGGTCCGGCTCGTGGATCAACGCGCAGCACAGGCCCAGCTTCTGCTTCATGCCGCCTGACAGCTTGCCGGCCGGCCGCTCGGCAAAGCGCTGCAGGTCGGTGGCTTGCAGCAGGTTGGCCATACGCTGCTCGCACTCGCGCCGGCCCAGCCCGAACAGGGTGGCGAAAAAGCGGATGTTCTCGCTGATCGACAGTTCCGGGTACAGGTTGTTGCCCAGCCCCTGCGGCATGAACGCCACCTTCGGGTACAGCGCCGCCCGATGACGGCGCTGGCGGATCGAGCCGCCCAGCACCTGCAACTCGCCCTGTTGCAGGCGCTTCACGCCGGCGATCAGCCCAAGGAGGGTCGATTTGCCCGCGCCGTCAGGGCCGATCAGTGCGCAGCGGGTACCGGCAGGCAGGCTGAAACCCAGTGTATGCAGCGCCGTCAGGTCGCCATAGCGGTGGCTGATACCCTCGGCCAGCAGTGCCGGGGCGTTCATTGCAGGTTGGCCGGCCAGTCCACCTCCGCCGTGCGCACGTAGCCGGCGCCAGGCATGCCCGGTTTGGCCTGCGGCACGGTGCCCGGATCGGTCAGGCGCAGTTTTACCCGGAACACCAGCTTCTGCCGCTCGTCGCGGGTTTCCACCTGTTTGGGGGTGAACTGGGCCTTGGCCGCAACGAAAGCCACTTTCGCCGCAAGGGCGCGTTCGGGCAGGGCGTCGAGCACGATCCGCGCCTGGTCGCCTACCGTCAGCCGGCCGCTGGTGGAAGCCGGGAGGTACAGGTTCATGTACTGGTCGCTGGGGTCGATCAGCATCAGCACGCGGCCGCCAGCACCCAGCACTTCACCGGGTTCGGCCAGGCGCAACTGGATAATGCCGTCGATGGGCGCACGCAGGCTGCTGTCGTCGATTTCACTGGTGAGCTGGGCCACCTGGGCTTCGGCGGCGCCGATGGCGGCCTTGATTGCTGCCAGCTGGGCGCGGGCCGCGACCACGGCCGAGTTGGCCGTGTCGAAGCGCGCCTGCTGTTGGTCGAGCAACTGCTGGCTGGCGTACTTGCGCTGGAAAATTTCGCGCACGCGCTTGAGTTCCTGGCTGGCCAGCAGCAATTCGCTCTGGCGCAACTGTACGGACGCTTGGGCCGCTGCGTAGTTTTCCCGGGCGCGCAGCACTTCGGCTTCGGCCTGGCTGCGCTGGGCTTCCATGGTGCGGGTGTCGATACGTGCCAGCAACTGGCCGCGGGTGACCTTGTCGCCTTCGTCGACCAGCACTTCGGCCAGGCGACCGGGGATTTTGCTGGCGATTTGCACTTCTGTGGCCTCCAGGCGGCCATTTCCCATGCTCAGGCCTTCGGGCAACTGGTCGTGTAGCGATTTCCAGTACCCCAGACCACCAGCTGTTGCCAGCAGGGCGATCAGTGCGGTGGCGAAGATTCTGGGGGCATATCGGTTCATCGTTCTGCATCCTTGCGGTCATGCACAGCACATCATGGCGCGCGGCCCTGTATGGCGTGTTGATATCGGTCAAATCCTTGACCTTAGCTGCACATTCAACGCAACGCGACAATCACCGCCCATTGTTCGGGTGTTACCGGCATCACCGACAGGCGGCTGCCTTTTTGCACCAGCGGCAACTCGGCCAGGCCGGCTTGTTGTTTCAGCCAGCCCAACTCCAGCACCCGAGGCAGGGTTTGCACATGGGCCACATCCACCGCGCTCCACGGGTTTTTCTCGGGCGTGGCCTTGGCATCGTAATAGTGGCTTTGCGGGTCCAGCGCGGTCGGGTCGGGGTAGGCTGCGCGAACGATCCTGGCAATGCCGGCGATGCCCGGTTGCGGGCAGCTGGAGTGGTAGAAGAAAAATTCGTCACCCACGCTCATGGCCCGCAGGAAATTACGTGCCTGATAGTTGCGCACGCCGTCCCAGCGCGCTTCGCCCAAGCGGCCGAGGGCTTCGATGGAGAGCTCGTCGGGCTCGGATTTCATCAGCCAATAGGCCATGGATGTCGCTCCTGAAAAGGTTTGAAATAACCTGTTGCACGAAACCGACAGCCGGTTGGCGTCAAGGTTTGCGTGCGGACGCAGGTTGTCGGAAAATGCGCCCCGTTTAAAGCGCTATGCGCTGGCGATTCCCAGAAAATCGCCGCGCACTGAACAGTTTGCCTGGGGGGCATTCTTCGATGAATCAACGTAAAAAGCCGGATCTGCTGTGGATCCTGGTGTTCATTTTTGGCCTGGGTGTGGTCACTACCGGTTATGCGCAAGGGTTCTGGGAGCGCAAGCTGGACAACGCCTACCAGATGCCGGTCGACGCCATCCAGCCACAACAACGTTGATGCCCTTGCTGGCGCCGCTCAACGTGGCGCCAGGTACCAGCCACGGTCCGAGACCGTCCCCTGCAGCGGTACATCCCAACTGGCCTGCGCCAGCCGCTCGACCTTCTGGCATTCATGCGCCAGCCCCAGCAGCAAAGGCTTCTTCCAGGTTTTGCGACGCCCCTGGTAGGCCAGGCTGCGATCATAAAAGCCGCCGCCCATGCCCAAGCGCCCGCCCACTTCATCGAAACCGACCAGCGGCAGCAGGATCAGGTCCAGCGCCCAGATCGGCCGTTGGCGCTTGCGGTCGGTGACCGGTTCGGGAATACGAAAGCGGTTGGGCCTGAGCTTTTCGCCCTGCTCGAAACGCTGGAACACCATGCGTGTACGTGGCCAGGCGTGCAGCACCGGCAGGTAGGTGTGCTTGCCGCGGCGTTGAGCTTCCCGCAGCAGCAGCCCGGGGTCGATTTCGCCGTCGTTGGGCAAATACAAGGCAATGTGCCGGGCGCGGCGGAACAGCGGGTGTTGCGCCAGTTGGCGGTACAGGCCGAGGGTGGCCTGGCGTTGCTGGGCAGGGGTAAGGGCGCGGCGGGCGTTGCGAAGCAGGCGACGGAGCTGGGGGCGGGTGAGCGGCGCGGTGTCGGTCATGGCACGGGCGATCCCAGAAGTGATGGCCGACATTGTTGGCCAAAACGAATTGCCCGCCAGAAGGGGCGGGCAAGAAAATTCAGGCTCCCCGATAAGACCGCTATCGGTGTAGCCCTTGAACCCGAAAGTTCAAGGTGGAGATTGCAGGGGGCGTTAAGGCTTTCCGTCGGGCGGACATGCACACCGGCCCCAGCGTGCAACCCCCGTGGTTGTGCGTATCGGCTCAGGGACATAACCGACTGGCGCATCCCCCAGGGAGTGGCGCCAGTATACCAATGTCAGCCGATTTTGGTACCCGTGTCGTCGGACAGCGCCTGATCGACCCGCTCCAGCAGGTCGCGCACCTGTTCACGGGTGGTGCCGCTGGCCGGCGCTTCATTACGGTCTTCCTGGCGGTGAAGCATCTCGTGGGTAATGTTCAAGGCTGCCATCACCGCGATACGGTCGGCGCCAATCACCTTGCCGCTGCTGCGGATCTCGCGCATTTTGCCGTCCAGGTAGCGCGCGGCGCTGACCAGGTTGTTGCGCTCTTCCGGTGGGCAGATGATCGAGTATTCTTTGTCGAGGATCTGCACGGTGACGCTATTGCTTGAACTCATGAGTCTTGCTCCAGAGCCTTGAGGCGTAAAATCATCGACTCGACTTTGCGCTTGGCGATCTCGTTCTTTTCGATGAGGTGGGCGCGCTCTTCGCGCCAGGATTTTTCCTGCGCTACTAGGAGTGCATTTTGCCGTTTTAGTTGCTCGACGCGTTCGATCAGCAACTCGAATCGGCTCATCAGTGCCTGCAGGTCGTTCTCTTGCGTGGGTTGCACTCGATTCGCTCCGTCGTTGAGTCACCTGGCGATGATGCCTCTCCCTGGGCGGCGACGGCCAGTGCCGATGGTCTTGGCGCGCCTGCCGGTGCTAGGATACAAGGTCTCCATTCTAGTCATTGCGCCGTCTGGCGCCTAGCTGCCCATGCCCAATACCCAATCGCCCTACATCGCCTTCGCCATGCTGCTTTCGAGCAATGGCCACCCTGTTACCCCGGCCGAGCTGCACGGCCTGCTGATCGGCCGTAGCTGCGCCGGTGCCGGCTTTGACGCCGACGGCTGGCTGGCAGATGCCGCCCAGCTGCTGGAAACCGAGCCCGGTGATACCGTGCGCAATGCCCTGGTCGGCCTGCAGGAAATGGTCAAGGGCGAGCTCACCAGCGACGACATGGCCATTGTCCTGCTGTTGCCTTCCGACGACGCCGCACTGAGCGACCGCGCCACCGCGCTGGGCCAGTGGTGCCAGGGCTTCATCACCGGTTTTGGCCTGAATGCCGGTGGCAAGGACCTGTCCGACGAAGCCAAGGACGTGCTGCAGGACCTGGTGGCTATTTCCCAGGTGCAGGAAGCGCTCGAAGAGTCCGAAGACGGCGAGAGCGACTACATGGAAGTCATGGAATACCTGCGCGTGGCACCGCTGTTGCTGTTCTCCGAGCTGGCCAAGCCGGCCGCACCCGCGCCCAAGCCATCGCTGCACTGATCAACCGGGGGTAGTCTGCCCATGAGCCACATTCCCAAGGCCGAGTATGCCCGTCGGCGCAAGGCGCTGATGGCGCAGATGGTCCCCAACAGCATCGCCATCCTGCCCGCCGCCGCAGTTGCCATCCGCAACCGCGACGTCGAGCACGTGTACCGCCAGGACAGCGATTTCCAGTACCTCAGCGGCTTCCCGGAGCCGGAGGCAGTGATTGCGTTGATCCCCGGGCGTGAGCACGGCGAGTACGTGCTGTTTTGCCGTGAACGCAACCCCGAGCGCGAACTATGGGACGGCCTGCGGGCCGGCCAGGAAGGCGCTGTGCGCGATTTTGGCGCCGACGATGCCTTCCCCATCACCGACATCGACGAGATTCTGCCGGGCCTGATCGAAGGCCGCGAGCGGGTGTACAGCGCCATGGGCAGCAATGCCGAGTTCGACCGCCGGCTGATGGACTGGATTAACGTGATCCGCTCCAAGGCCCGCCTGGGCGCGCAGCCGCCGAACGAGTTCGTTGCGCTGGATCATCTGCTGCACGACATGCGTCTGTATAAATCGGCGGCGGAAGTAAAGGTGATGCGCGCGGCGGCAGACATTTCTGCACGGGCCCATGTGCGGGCCATGCAGGCCTGCCGGGCCGGGCTGCACGAATACAGCCTGGAAGCCGAACTGGATTACGAATTCCGCAAGGGCGGGGCGAAGATGCCGGCCTATGGCTCGATCGTCGCAGCCGGGCGCAATGGCTGCATCCTGCACTATCAGCAGAACGACGCCCCGCTCAAGGATGGCGACCTGGTGCTGATCGATGCTGGCTGCGAAATCGACTGCTACGCCAGCGACATCACCCGTACCTTCCCGGTTAGCGGGCGTTTTTCGCCCGAGCAGAAGGCCATCTACGAGCTGGTGCTCAAGGCCCAGGCGGCGGCCTTTGCCGAAATTGCCCCCGGCAAGCACTGGAACCACGCGCATGAGGCGACCGTGCGGGTGATTACCGAAGGCCTGGTGGAATTGGGCCTGCTCACCGGTGAGGTACAGGCGCTGATCGACAGTGAGGCCTACCGCGCCTTCTACATGCACCGTGCCGGGCACTGGCTGGGCATGGATGTGCACGATGTGGGCGAGTACAAGGTGGGTGGCGAGTGGCGAGTGCTGGAGCCCGGCATGGCGCTGACCGTCGAACCGGGCATCTACATTGGCGCCGACAATCAGGCCGTGGCCAGGAAATGGCGCGGCATTGGTGTAAGGATCGAGGACGACGTGGTGGTGACCAGGCAAGGTTGTGAAATCCTGACTTCGGGCGTGCCGCGCACGGTTGCCGAGATCGAGGCGCTGATGCAGGCCGCCCGCAAGGACGCGGCATGAACCGGGTGAACCTGGCGATCATCGGTGGTGGTCTGGTTGGTGCAAGCCTGGCTCTGGCCCTGCAAGCCGGGGCCAAGGCGCGTGGCTGGAAGATCTTGCTGATCGAACCGTTCGCCCCCGGCGACAGCTTCCAGCCCAGCTACGATGCGCGTTCTTCGGCGTTGTCGTTCGGCACCCAGCAGATCTACCAGCAGTTGGGCCTGTGGCAGGCCATTGGTCACCGTGCAGAGCCGATCCGTCAGATTCACGTGTCCGACCGTGGCCGCTTTGGCGCCACTCGCCTGGATGCCCTGGAAGAGGGCGTACCAGCGTTGGGCTACGTGGTGGAAAACGCCTGGTTGGGCCAATGCCTGTGGCAGGGGCTGGACAGTGAGGTGGTGAGCTGGCGCTGCCCGGCGGAAGTCACCTCCATGCAGGCGATCGAAGGTGGTTACCGCCTGCGCTTGAATGACGATACCCAGCTTGAATGCGACCTGGCGGTACTGGCCGACGGCGGCCGTTCCGGCCTGCGCGAGCAACTGGGAATTCACGTACGCCACACGCCTTACCAACAGAGTGCCTTGATCGCCAACATCACCCCGGGTGAAGCCCACGGCGGCCAGGCGTTCGAGCGTTTCACAGAAGAAGGCCCCATGGCGCTGCTGCCGCTGCCGGAAAACCGCTGCGCGCTGGTGTGGACACGCCAAGGCATGGATGCACGGCGCCTGGCCGACATCGACGAGCGCAGCTTCCTGCGTGAGCTGCAGGGCGTGTTTGGCTATCGCCTGGGCGCGTTGCGCCAGGTTGGCGCGCGCCACCTGTACCCGCTGTCGCTGATCGAGGCCCAGGAGCAGGTGCGGCCGCACTTGGTGGTACTGGGCAATGCCGCGCACAGCCTGCACCCCATTGCCGGCCAGGGTTTCAACCTGTCGCTGCGCGATGTGCAATCGCTGGCCGACGCGCTGCTGGCCGGGCCGCAGCAGCCTGGCGACCTGACCACGCTGCAGGCCTATCACCAGCGCCAGCGTCTGGACCAGGCCATGACCATCGGCTTTTCCGACCAGGTCACGCGCCTGTTCGGCAGCAACCAGCCGTTGCTGGCCGCCGGGCGTAACCTCGGCCTGCTTGGGCTCGACCTGCTGCCGCCGGCCAAAAGCTGGTTCGCCCGCCAGGCCATGGGCCTGGGTACCCGCCCCGATCCGCGGGGCCAGGCATGAGCAACCCGCGTAAACTGGCGCGCCGGGCGCGCATGCTGCGCTGGCTGCTGAACCTCTACCCACCTTACCTGGGCGCCGGGATCCGTGTGCAGCACATCAGCCCGGACATGCGCAGCGTCAAGGTGGCGATGAAGCTGACCCGCTGGAACCGCAATTATGTCGGTACGCAGTTCGGTGGCAGCCTGTATTCGATGGTCGACCCGTTCTACATGTTGCTGCTGATCGAGCAGCTGGGCCGCGACTACATCGTCTGGGACAAAGCCGCCAGCATCGATTTCATCTCGCCGGGCAAAGGCCCGGTGTATGCCGAATTCAACGTCGATGACGCGCTGCTGGACGACATTCGCCAGCAGACCGCCACTGGCAAGAAGTGCCTGCCGCGTTTGCAGGTCGATATCCGCGATGGTGCCGGTGAACTGGTGGCGCGGGTCGATAAAACCCTATACGTGCGGCTCAAGCCGCAAGCGAGGCTGGCGTAAGGCATGGAAATGCGCGCAGATCTGTTGATTGTCGGTGCCGGTATGGTCGGCAGCGCCCTGGCCCTGGCATTGCGCCACAGTGGCCTGCAAATTCTCTTGCTCGATGGCGGGCCGCTCACGGTCAAGCCATTCGATGCGCAAGCCCCGTTCGAGCCGCGTGTCAGTGCGCTTTCGGCGGCCAGCCAGCGTATTCTCGAACGCCTTGGCGCCTGGGACGGCATTGCCCAGCGGCGTGCCACACCGTATTCCGACATGCATGTGTGGGACGGCAGTGGCACTGGGCAGATCCACTTCTCGGCCGCCAGTGTGCATGCACAGGTGCTCGGCCATATCGTCGAGAACCGGGTGGTGCAGGACGGCCTGCTGGAGCGCCTGCACGACAGTGACATAGGCCTGTTGCCCAACGCGCGTCTGGAGCAACTTCGACGCTCGGGTGACGAATGGCTGCTGACCCTGGCTGATGGCCGTCAGCTGCGTGCGCCGCTGGTGATCGCGGCCGACGGCGCCAATTCGGCCGTGCGGCGCCTGGCCGGCTGCGAAACCCGCGAGTGGGATTACCTGCACCATGCCATCGTGACGAGCGTGCGTTGCAGCGCCGGGCACCAGGCCACGGCCTGGCAGCGCTTCACCGATGAAGGGCCATTGGCGTTCCTGCCGTTGACCCGCGACAGCCAGCAGGACTGGTGCTCGATTGTGTGGTCGACCACGCCAGAGCATGCCGAGCAGTTGATGGCGCTGGATGAAGCGGCCTTCTTGCAGGCCCTTGAGCGGGCCTTCGAGGGGCGCCTGGGTGATGTACTGCAGGCCGACCCTCGGGTGTGCGTGCCGCTGCGCCAGCGCCACGCCAAGCGCTATGTGGATGAAGGCCTGGCATTGATCGGCGATGCCGCGCACACCATTCACCCGCTGGCCGGGCAGGGTGTGAACCTAGGCTTCCTGGATGCTGCGGTGCTGGCCGAGGTGCTGGTCAATGCCTGCGAGCGTGGTGAACGGCTGGCAGATGTGAAGGTGTTGAGCCGCTACGAGCGGCGGCGCATGCCGCACAACCTGGCGTTGATGGCGGCCATGGAAGGTTTCGAGCGGTTGTTCCAGGCTGATCCGCTGCCGTTGCGTTGGTTGCGTAACAGTGGATTGAAGCTGGTGGAGAAGATGCCGGAGGCCAAGGCGGTGTTTGTGCGCCAGGCGTTGGGTTTGAGTGGAGACCTGCCGGATTTGGCCAAGGCTTGAGATTGTTGGGGCCGCAAAGCGGCCCCTCTGCAACATCCGGTAACGGCTAGGTAGATGAGCCAGAAAATGGGATTCACTACCATTTGCACCTCTCAAACGATCCGAGGAGTGCTTCACATGTTGCCACGCAAGCCCCTACTGGCCGCCCTGGCCCTGACCCTGTTCGGCGGCACCGCCCAAGCGGCGGACGAAGTGGTGGTGTACTCCTCGCGCATCGACGAGCTGATCAAGCCGGTGTTCGATGCCTACACCGCCAAGACCGGGGTCAAGATCAAGTTCATCACCGACAAGGAAGCCCCGCTGATGCAGCGCATCAAGGCCGAGGGCGACAACGGCGTGGCCGACCTGCTGCTGACCGTCGACGCCGGCAACCTGTGGCAGGCCGAGCAGATGGGCATCCTGCAGCCGATCAAATCCGACATCATCGACCAGAACATCCCGTCGCAGTACCGCGCCTCGTCTCATGACTGGACCGGCCTGAGCCTGCGCGCGCGCACCATCATCTACTCCACCGAGCGGGTCAAACCCGAAGAGCTGAGCACCTACGAAGCCCTGGCCGACAAACAGTGGGAAGGCCGTCTGTGCCTGCGCACGGCGAAGAAGGTGTACAACCAGTCGCTCACCGCCACCCTGATCGAAACCCATGGCGAGGCTAAGACCGAGCAAATCGTCAAAGGCTGGGTCAACAACCTGTCCACCGACGTGTTCTCCGACGACAACGCGGTGATTCAGGCCATCGAGGCCGGCCAGTGCGACGTGGGCGTGGTCAACACCTACTACTACGGCCGCCTGCACAAGCAGAACCCGAAGCTGCCGGTGAAGATCTTCTGGCCCAACCAGGGAGACCGTGGCGTGCATGTGAACCTGTCGGGTATCGGCCTGACCAAGCACGCGCCGCACCCGGAGGCCGCGAAAAAGCTGGTGGAATGGATGACCGGCGAAGAGGCGCAGAAACTGTTCGCCGACATCAACCAGGAATTCCCGGCCAACCCGAAGGTGAAGCCATCGGAGGAAGTGGCCGCCTGGGGCAGCTTCAAGGCCGATACCATTCCGGTGGAAATCGCCGGCAAGCGCCAGGCTGAAGCCATTCGTTTGATGGATCGCGCTGGCTACAACTAAGCGCCAGGCCTTATGCTTCCGGGGCCTTCAGAGGCCCTTTCGCGGGACAAGCCCGCTCCCACAGGAACTTCACAGGATCGATACCTTGTGCGGCCCCTGTGGGAGCGGGCTTGTCCCGCGAACGACCGCGCAGCGGTCGCCATCGCAACCGAGATTTCAGCCTTGCCCCACACCCCCCAACGCCGCTGGTACCTCCCGGTCTCCCTGATCGCCGCCCTGGTGCTGTTGCCCCTGAGCGTGCTGCTGCTGTCCTGGCAGTCGATCGATACGCAAATCTGGTCGCACCTGCTCGACACCCAGATGGCCCGCCTGCTCAGCAACACGCTGACGCTGGTGGTGGGCGTCGGCATCGGCGTCACCGTGCTGGGCGTCAGCCTGGCCTGGCTCACCAGCCTCTGCGAGTTCCCCGGCCGGCGCTGGCTGGACTGGGCGTTGATGCTGCCATTCGCCATCCCGGCCTATGTGCTGGCGTTCGTCTTCGTCGGCCTGCTGGATTTCGCCGGCCCGGTGCAAAGCGCCCTGCGCGAGGTATTCGGGCCCATGCGCCTGCCACGGGTGCGCTCCACTGGCGGGGTGATCATCGTCCTGGTGCTGGTGTTCTACCCCTACGTCTACCTGCTGGCGCGCACGGCCTTCCTGGCCCAGGGCAAGGGCCTGATGGAAGCGGCACGGGTATTGGGGCTGTCACCGGTGCAAGCGTTCTGGCGCGTGGCCCTGCCCATGGCGCGGCCAGCCATCGGTGCCGGCATCGCCCTGGCCCTGATGGAAACGTTGGCCGACTTCGGCGCGGTGGCGGTGTTCAACTTCGACACCTTCACCACCGCCATCTATAAGACCTGGTACGGCTTCTTCAGCCTGTCCAGCGCTGCCCAGTTGGCGAGCCTGCTGTTGCTGGCCGTTATGCTGGTGCTGTACGGCGAGCGGCGTGCCCGGGGGGCCAGCCGTAGCGGCAACGAACGGCCACGGGGGCAGGCGTTGTACCACCTGCGCGGGGTCAAGGCGCTGCTGGCCAGCGGCTGGTGCCTGCTGGTGTTCGCCTGCGCCTTCGTCATCCCGCTGCTGCAGCTGCTGGCGTGGTTCTGGCAGCGTGGCCGACACGATCTGGACGAGCGTTATGTCGGCCTGGTGCTGCACACCCTGTACCTGGGTGGCATGGCGGCGCTGGTCACGGTGTGCGTGGCGCTGCTGCTGGCCTTTGCCCGCCGTCAGGCACCGACCGGTGGCATTCGCGCCGGGGTCGGCCTGGCCAACCTGGGCTATACCTTGCCAGGCTCGGTGCTGGCCGTGTCGATCATGCTGGCCTTCAGTTACCTCGATAACCACCTGGTGATCCCGCTGTCCAGTTGGTTGGGCGGGGCCGGTAAGCCGCTGTTGCTGGGCAGCCTCTCGGCGCTGCTGCTGGCCTACCTGGTGCGTTTCATCGCGGTGGCCTACGGGCCGCTGGAGAGCAGCCTGGAACGTATTCGCCCGTCGCTGCCCGAGGCCTCCCGCAGCCTGGGCGTCGGTGGCGCGAGATTGTTTTTCAGGGTGTATCTACCGTTGCTGGTACCGGGCGCGCTCAGTGCCGCGCTGCTGGTGTTCGTCGATGTGCTCAAGGAAATGCCGGCCACCTTGCTGATGCGACCGTTCGGCTGGGATACCCTTGCCGTTCGGGTGTTCGAGATGACCAGCGAGGGCGAGTGGGCGCGTGCCTCGCTGCCAGCATTGACGCTGGTGCTGGTGGGTCTGCTGCCGGTCATCGGCCTGATCCGCCGTTCGGCGCGTCGACCCGGTCACAGTCACTGAGGGTGCCAGCTTGCGACCTTGCGGCTACAATGCGCGGCATTCGCGCGGCGGGTCCTTACAACAAGAGCTGACGACCAACGTCATCGACCGCCGCCGCTTCGCCACGCCCGGAAGGAGAAACCCATGGGACAGCGCACGCTTTTGTATGACCTGCACCTGGCGCTAGGCGCCAAAACGGTCGATTTCGGTGGCTGGGACATGCCCCTGCACTATGGCTCGCAGGTCGAGGAGCACCACCAGGTGCGCAGTGACTGCGGCGTTTTCGATGTTTCCCACATGACTGTGATCGATGTCGAGGGCAGCGACGCCACCGCCTGGTTGCAGCGCTTGCTGGCCAACGACGTGGCCCGCCTCGACGACGTCGGCAAGGCACTGTACAGCCCGCTGCTGAACGCGCAGGGTGGGGTAATCGACGACTTGCTCGTCTACCGCACGGAAAACGGCTACCGTCTGGTCACCAATGCCGCCACCCGTGCCAAGGTGCTCGACTGGTTGCAGCAGCAGCGGGCCGGTTTTGCCGTGGACTTCCAGGCCCGGCCCGACTTGGCCATCCTCGCCATTCAGGGGCCACATGCCCGCGAAAAAGTCGCAGCGCTGCTCAGCCCTGCGCGCGCTGCACTCATCCGCGAGTTGCGTCCGTTCGAGGGCGTCAGCGAAGGCGACTGGTTCATTGCCCGCACCGGCTATACCGGTGAGGACGGCCTGGAGATCATCTTCCCGGGTGAGCAGGCCGTAGCCTTCTTCAACGACCTGGTCGGCGCTGGCATCGCGCCCAGTGGCCTTGGCGCCCGCGACACCCTGCGCCTGGAGGCCGGCATGAACCTGTACGGCCAGGATATCGATGAAACCCACACACCGCTGACGTCCAACCTGGGTTGGAGCATCGCCTGGGAGCCGGCCGAGCGCGACTTCATCGGCCGCAGCGGCCTGCTGGCGGAAATCGAGCACGGCGTGCAGGAAAAACTGGTCGGCCTCGTGCTGGAAGAGCGTGGCGTGCTGCGTGCCCACCAGGTGGTGCGCGTAGCCGGGATTGGCGAAGGGGAGATCACCAGTGGTAGTTTCTCGCCTACGCTGAGCAAGTCCATTGCCTTGGCGCGCGTGCCCATGGCCACCGGCGACCGGGCCGAGGTGGAAATTCGCGGCAAGTGGTACCCGGTGCGGGTCGTCAAACCGACCTTCGTGCGCCATGGCAAGATCCTGATCTGAACCATTTTTAACCGGCGGGCGTACCGCTGAGCCAATCGAGGAATTCAAGACATGAGCAATATCCCCGCCGACCTGCGTTTTGCCGAAAGCCACGAGTGGGCTCGCCTGGAAGCCGACGGCACTGTGACCGTGGGCATCAGCGACCACGCCCAGCAAGCCCTGGGTGACGTGGTGTTCGTCGAGCTGGCCGAAGTTGGCAAGGTGTTCGCTGCAGGCGACGCTGCTGGTGTGGTCGAGTCGGTAAAAGCCGCTTCGGACATCTACGCCCCGATCGGTGGCGAAGTGATTGCGGTCAACGAAGAACTGGCCGACAGCCCGGAGCTGCTCAACGAAGAGCCTTACGGTGCGTGGATCTTCAAGCTGAAGCCAAGCAACCCGGCCGAGCTGGACAAGCTACTGGATGCTGCTGGTTACGCCGCTGCTATCGGCGAGTAGGACCACGTCGCCTGCTTCGCGGCTAAAGCCGCTCCCAGGAACTGCGCCGCAGCCAAGGCCGGTGCGATCCCTGTAGGAGCGGCTTTAGCCGCGAAGAGGCCGGGCCTGCAAACAAGTTTTCCCGCAGCATCCCCGATCCCTTCCTAGACTTATAAGTCTCCATGAGACCCGGTCTAGGAAGAGAGCGTCGTCATGTCACAGTCGCCATCCCTGCATCAACTGCAAGAGCTCAACCCTTTCCTGCGTCGCCACTTGGGCCCCGATGCCGCAGAGCAGCAGGCCATGCTCAACGCCCTGGGTATTGCCACCCGCAGTGAGCTGATCGAGCAGACCGTCCCCCCCGACATCCGCCTCAACCGCCCCCTCGACCTGCCGCCAGCGTTGGACGAACAGGCCGCTTTGGCCAAGCTCGCCGCCTACGCCGAACAGAACCAGGTGTGGACCAGCCTGATGGGCATGGGCTACCACGGCACCATCACCCCTACGGTCATCCTGCGCAACGTGCTGGAAAACCCCGGCTGGTACACCGCCTACACGCCGTACCAACCCGAAATCGCCCAAGGCCGCCTGGAGGCGCTGCTGAACTTCCAGCAAATGGTCATCGACCTCACCGGGTTGGCGTTGGCCAATGCCTCGCTGCTTGACGAAGCGACCGCCGCCGCCGAAGCCATGGCCCTGGCCAAGCGGGTGGCGCGCAACAAGAGCAACGCCTTCTTTGCCGACGAGCACTGCCACCCGCAAACCTTGTCAGTGTTGAAGACCCGCGCCGAAGGCTTTGGCTTCGAGCTGATCGTCGACGCTGTGGATAACCTTGGCAAACACGCGGTGTTCGGTGCTTTGTTGCAGTACCCCGACACCCACGGCGAAGTGCGCGACCTGCGCCCGTTGATCGACCAGTTGCACAGCCAGCAGGCCTTGGCCTGCGTGGCCGCCGACCTGCTCAGCCTGGTAGTGCTGGCACCGCCCGGCGAGCTGGGTGCCGATGTGGTGTTGGGCTCGACCCAGCGCTTTGGCGTGCCGATGGGCTACGGCGGCCCCCACGCGGCCTACTTCGCCTGCCGCGACGACTACAAGCGGGCCATGCCGGGGCGCATCATTGGCGTGTCGCGCGATGCCCGTGGCAACACCGCGCTACGCATGGCCCTGCAAACCCGCGAGCAACATATCCGCCGCGAGAAGGCCAATTCCAACATTTGCACTGCCCAGGTGCTGCTGGCCAACATTGCCAGCTTCTATGCGGTGTACCACGGCCCGGAAGGTCTTCAACGCATCGCCCAGCGTGTGCATCGGCTGACCTTTATCCTGGCGGCAGGGCTTGAGGTCAAAGGCATCAAGCGCCTCAACCAGCACTTTTTCGATACCCTTACCCTGGATGTTGGCGGGGCCCAGGCGGCCATCATCGAAAGCGCCGAAGCTGCGCAGATCAACCTGCGGATCCTCGGCCGTGGGCACTTGGGCGTGAGCCTGGACGAAACCTGCAACGAACAGACGGTGCTGCGCTTGCTCGACATTTTCGCGGGGGTGGATCACGGCCTGGAAATTGCCGCCCTCGACCAGTTGGCCCTGCCTGAAGGCATCCCTGCCAACCTGGTGCGGCGCACACCTTTCCTCGCGCACCCGGTGTTCAATCAGCACCACAGCGAAACCGAAATGCTGCGCTACCTCAAACAGCTGGAGAACAAGGACCTGGCGCTGAACCAGTCGATGATCCCGCTGGGTTCCTGCACCATGAAGCTCAATGCCACCAGCGAGATGATCCCTATCACCTGGCCCGGTTTTGCGCAGCTGCACCCGTTTGCCCCGGCAGGGCAGGCCACGGGCTACAAGGCGATGATCGACGAGCTGGAAAGCTGGTTGTGCGCGATTACCGGTTTCGATGCCATCTGCATGCAGCCTAACTCCGGAGCCCAGGGTGAATACGCCGGGCTGATGGCCATTACCCGCTATCACCGCAGCCGCCATCAGCCACAGCGCACACTGTGCCTGATTCCCTCGTCAGCCCACGGCACCAACCCGGCTTCGGCGCAGATGGCCGGCATGGAGGTGGTGATCGTCGATTGCGACGACCATGGCAACGTCGACCTGGCCGACCTCAAAGCCAAGGCCCACGCAGCTGGCGAGCGCTTGTCGTGCCTGATGATCACTTACCCATCGACTCACGGCGTGTACGAAGAAGGCATTCGGGAAATCTGCGAGGTGGTGCATCAGCACGGCGGCCAGGTGTACATGGACGGCGCCAACCTCAATGCCCAGGTAGGCTTGGCGCGCCCGGCGGATATTGGGGCCGATGTTTCGCACATGAACCTGCACAAAACCTTCTGCATCCCCCACGGCGGTGGTGGCCCGGGCATGGGGCCGATCGGCATTCGCGCGCACCTCAAGCCGTTTGTCGCCAGCCACCCGGTGGTGCCGGTGCCTGGCCTGGACCCGAACAACAGCGCGGTCAGCGCCGCCCCTTGGGGCAGCGCGAGCATCCTGCCGATCAGCTGGATGTACATCGCCATGATGGGGCCGCAGTTGGCTGATGCCAGCGAGGTGGCCATTCTCTCGGCCAATTACCTGGCCAGCCAGCTGGGCGGTGCCTTCCCGGTGCTCTATCGCGGGCGCAACCAGCGCGTGGCGCACGAGTGCATCCTCGACCTGCGGCCGCTGAAAGCGCAGACCGGCATCAGTGAAGAGGATGTGGCCAAGCGCCTGATGGACTATGGCTTCCATGCCCCGACCATGTCATTCCCGGTGCCGGGCACGCTGATGGTGGAGCCGACCGAGAGTGAGTCGAAGGCCGAGCTGGACCGGTTTGTCGAGGCGATGCTGGCGATTCGTGCAGAGATTGCCGAGGTGCAGGAGGGCAACTGGCCGGCGGAAAACAACCCGCTCAAGCATGCGCCGCATACATTGGAAGATGTGTTGGGGGTGTGGGATCGGCCCTATACCCTGGCGCAGGCGGTGGCGCCCAGTGCGCATGTGCGCCAGCACAAGTACTGGCCAGCGGTGAACCGGGTCGACAACGTGTATGGGGACAGGAATCTGTTTTGTGCGTGTGTGCCGGTGGAGGCGTATCGCTAAACTCGGTGTTGGATTCTTCGCGGGCATGCCCGCTCCCACAGGAATTGCACAGGGCTCAAACCTCGCGCGATCCTTGTGGGGGCGAGCGACGCGGTTATTCGGCTACCGCATTCTTGGCCAGGATGGCATTCGCCAGCTCCATGTCAGAAGCCTGCATCCCCGGGTTCTCCGCCCGCACCTGCTTCAACGCCGCCTCCAGAAACGGCCCGCGAATGGCGCCTTCGCTGGCCACGAAGCTGCCGGCATCATCCTGTGCCGCTACTACCAGCTTGTGATCGTGCGAGGTCAGGTAGCTCGATGCCGTGGTCGCACCGGAAGTCATCACGTTACGCCAAAAGGTATCGGCCATGGCCGAGCCAATAGGCAGAGAAAGCAAGGCAGCGGCGGCGATGGCGGTTTTGAGACGCATGTTGAAACACCTCGAAGGGTGAGGGTTGAAGATGCGCCGTTGGATCTTTTCCGGTGAGGCAAGTTCCTTGAATACAAAGGACTTTTCGTCAGTTGCAGACGAGTAGCACTTCCTCTGGGCGGGTTTGCCCGCTAGCCACTTTGGCCTCCCCGCAACGGCGCAGGTCAATCAGTCCATCGGCCAGCGCCTGGCGCCGCAGATGGGTCAGGTCGGCGTTCGGTCCAATCAGGGCGCGCAGCTTCTCGCTGGGTTGCAGCAGTTCGAACAACCCTGTGCGCCCGTGGAAGCCAGTGCCACGGCAAGTTCGGCAGGTTGCTGATGCATGGGCCTGGCAGTCTGTGCACACCGTACGCACCAAGCGCTGAGCCATGACCCCGGCCAGGGTCGCCTTGATCAGGTAGTCGGCTACACCCAGCTCTTGCAGGCGGGTGATGGCCGAACAGGCATCGTTGGTATGCAGGGTCGACAACACCAAGTGCCCGGTCAGCGCTGCCTGCACTGCCACCAGCGCGGTTTCGCGGTCGCGGATTTCGCCGATCATGATGATGTCCGGGTCCTGGCGCAGCATGGCCCGCACCCCGTTGGCAAAACCCAGGTCCAGTGCAGGCTGCACCTGCAGCTGGTTGAAGGCGGGTTCCAGGCGTTCGATTGGGTCTTCGATGGTGCACAGGTTGACCTGTGGCGTGGCCAGCAGCTTGAGGCTGGCGTACAGCGTGCTGGTCTTGCCGGAACCCGTGGGGCCGGTGACCAGAATGATGCCCTGGCGCTGGCGCAGCAGGCTTTGCCACTGGGCCAGTTGCGGCCCTGCCAGGCCGAGGCGGTCGAAGCCCTCGTGCAGCTGGTGCGGGTCGAACAGGCGCAGTACCAGTTTTTCGCCGAACGGGGTCGGCAGGGTAGAAAGCCGCAGCTCCACCTCGCCGCCACCCGGCAGCCGGCTTTGCAGGCGACCGTCCTGTGGCCGGCGCTTTTCTGCAACATCCATGCGGCCCAGGTGTTTCAGGCGGCTGACCATCGCCAGGGTCACGTTGGCGGGAAAGGTATAAACGGTATGCAGCAGGCCATCGATGCGGTAGCGCAGTTGGCCCTGTTCGCGGCGAGGTTCCAGGTGGATATCGCTGGCGCGTTGCTCGATGGCGTACTGCAGCAGCCAGTCGACGATATGCACGATGTGCGCGTCGTCCGCGCTGGCCTCGGATTGACGCTTGCCCAGCTCCATTAGCTGTTCGAGCTCGCCTAGGCTGGCCGACTGCTGGTGTTGCGCGCCTTTCACCGACTGGGCCAAGCGCTGGAACGACTGCCCTGACTGGCGGATCTGCGCCGGGCTGGCCAGCACGCGGCGGATTGGCCGGCCTAGGCTGCGGGCCAGGTCTGCCTGCCAGTCATCCTGGTAGGGCTGGGCGCTGGCGACGGTGATGCTGGACGCGTCGGCGGCGACAATGAGGATGCCGTGGCGCTGGGCGAAGGCTGGGGAGATCAGGCCGGCGACCTGGGGCAGGTCGAGCTGCATGGGGTCAATGCGCAGGTAGGGCTGGCCGACCTTGCCGGCCAGCCATTGGCAGAGGCGGTCCAGGTCCAAAAGCTGGCCGGGGTGTTGGCGGTCTTGCCGTCCGCAGGCGGCGATCAGTTCCAGCGGGTGGCTTGCAGGGTGGGCGGCGGCGTGTTCGAGGACTTGCAGGGTGTCGTTGGCGTGCAGGTGCTGGTCGGCGAGCAGGGCTTCGAGCACGCGCTTGAGGTCGAGTGCCGGGTTGTCGGGAGTGTGCATGTTGGCGTCCGTGCCTGATGAGGGAGTCCTGACCAAGGCTAGACGGGTGGGGGAGGTGCACCGAAGCTGAAGGGTTTCGGGATTTTGCTGTGGCTATCAGACCACCGCCAGCTCCACCCGTTGCTGGTTGGTCAGGCTCACTTCACCCACACACACCAGGTTACGCAGTTTCTGCGCAATCACCTCGGCCCGGTGCCAGCTCAGCCCGCCAATGCCGACTTCGATATTCAACCAGTCGTCCTGCTGGCTGACCTGCACGCTGTGCGGCGTCAGGAACTGCAGGGCAAACAGGTTGAGCACCCGGCACAGGCTGTCGGGCTCGGCTTCCGCTTGCAGGCGGTAGTGCACGGTGCTGTGGGCGTTGCTGGCGGCCCAGGTGTCGGTACGGGGCTGTGCGTTCATGCTGGTCTCCGCGAATGTTGGAGAAATTCTTGCACGTTGAGGGCGGTATTTTTTCGCTATGATTTGGCTGTTTTTGGGACTAGTCGAATAGATCTATTCGAAAATTGCTTATTTGGAGAATCATCGATGCACAGTGAGCTGGATGCCTACGACCGTCGTATTCTTGAGTTGCTACAGGAAGACGCTTCGCTGTCCAGCGCGCAGATCGCCGAGCGTGTGGGGCTGTCGCAATCGCCGTGCTGGCGGCGCATTCAGCGGTTGAAGGAGGAGGGGGTGATTCGTGGGCAGGTGACCTTGCTGGACCGCAAGAAGGTCGGCCTGAACACGCAGATTTTCGCCGAGGTGAAGCTCAATGCGCACGGGCGCTCCAACTTCACCGAATTCACCGAGGCGATTCGCGGGTTTGCGGAGGTGCTGGAGTGTTATGTGCTGATGGGGTCGGTGGACTTTCTGCTGCGGATCGTCACATCGGACATCGAGGCTTACGAGCGCTTCTTCTTCGAAAAACTGTCGAACGTGCCGGGTATTCAGGAAGTGAATTCGATTGTGGCGTTGTCTGAGATCAAATCCACCACCAGCCTGCCACTGTCGCGTTGAAGCATTCACGGGCATGCCCGCTCCCACAGGTATTGCGCCAAGCCTGAGGCCTGCGCTGTACCTGTGGGAGCGGGCGAGCCCGCGAAGAAGGCGACGCGGTATCACGCCTTGAGCAGATGCTTCCAGCCGCGGCTCTGATCCACCGCCCGAGCTTGCTCGATACGTGCTTCCAGCAACTCAGCGGTGATCGATTGCTCCGCCCGTTCATCGCTGATTGGTTGTACCGCCAGCTCATGCAGCTTCTTCAGGTCGCCATACAGGCGGTCCATCTGCGGCGCTTCGAGCACCTGGCGGGCATGGTGCAGCCAGGCCAGCAGCTGTTCGATTCGTGGCAATTGCTCGGCCAGGTCTTCCGGGCGCTGGGTGTACAGCGGCAGCTTCAACGCGCGGCCTTCTTCGCCCAGCAGGTGCCCCAGCCAGCTGGCCAGCTGCGCCTTGCCCTGACGCTCGCCACGGCCCTTGCGCTCGGCGGTCCAGGCGCGGGCCAGCAGCCAGCGCGAAGTTTCCAGCGAGAACTGGCCCCAGCGCACGTCTTCCAACTCTTCGGCGAACTGCTCGGGCGCGGCGCGGCGAATGTCTTCGTCATCGTTGCCGGCCTGCACCAGCGGGCGCCAGTCTTCCAGCAGGGCGTCCAGGCTACTGCGCAGGTCGCGGGTAGTGGCGCGCGGCGCGGCCTGGCCCAGGCTGGCGGTGATGGCGCGCAGCTCGCTCAGGCACTCGACCCAGTCCTGCAGCAGGCGCCAGTGGCCGTTGTGGCGGTATTGCTCGGCCAGACGCTGGCTGCTGCCCAGCAGTTGCCAGGCCAGGGCGGCGTAGGCATCGTCCACGGCCATTTCGGCGTCCAGCTCGGTGTGCGGCAGGCTCAGCTCGTAACTGTCCGGCTCAAGCAGGCGGTAGCCACGCTCGGCCTTGCTGATGTCGCAAGGCATCAGGGGCAGGCTGGCGGCCAGCTCGGCGGCCAGCTCCAGCAGGGCTTGTGGTTCGCCTTCGCGCAGTTCCAGCTCCAGCTCGCAGATTTCTTCCTTGCGCTTGCCGGCGATCACGAAGCCTTGGTCCAACGCAGCCTCGATCACGACTTTGCTCTTGCCACGGCCCCAGGCGATTTCGGCGTATTCACGGCTGAAGTCGGTGGTGAACAGTGGCTTGATGGTTTTCTTGTCCAGGTTGGCCAGTTGCTCGGGCCAGCAGGTGGCGTCCAGCTTTTTCAGGTCGAGCTTGACCTTGTCCAGGTTCCACTCGTACTCGTTGCGCTCGGACAGGCCTGCCACGCTGGTGCCGCGGCACTTGAGGGTCTGGATGACCGCGTCGCCGTCGCGGCGCAGGCGCAGGGCAACACGGGCGGCGGACAGCTCACGCTCGGGGGTGTCGAAGTACTGGTTGAGCAGTTCGCGGGTCTGCCAGCCGGACTTGTTGCGCTTTTTCAGCAGAGGGTGCTCGCGCAGGGCGGCAAGGGTCTCGCGGCTGGCGCGGAGCTTCAGTTCGGTTTCTTTGTGCATCACAGACTCGAAGGGGGGCGTGGTTGACGCAGAGTCTACAGCAGTCCGCCGCCAACGGTTTATTCCAGACAGCGGATAGTCCTATGATGGGTAACGCTTCCGAGGAGTATGCGCATGCCGTTGCCGACGCTGAAAGACCAGTTTGCCGCCTTGATCGCCGCGCCTTCGGTCAGTTGCACCCAGCCCGCGCTGGACCAGTCCAACCGCCAGGTCATCGACCTGTTGGCCGGCTGGCTTGGCGACCTGGGTTTCAAGTGCGACATCCAGCAGGTCAGCCCCGGCAAGTTCAACCTGCTGGCCAGTCGTGGCAACGGCCCGGGCGGCCTGGTGCTGGCCGGGCACAGCGACACCGTACCTTACGACGAACAACTGTGGGCCAGTGACCCGCTGAAGCTGACCGAGGTCGATGGCCGTTGGGTCGGCCTGGGCAGCTGCGACATGAAGGGCTTCTTTGCCCTGGTCATTGAAGCCGTCATCCCGCTGCTGGAGCACGACTTCAAGCAGCCATTGCTGATTCTGGCCACTTGCGACGAAGAAAGCTCCATGTCCGGTGCCCGCGCCCTGGCCGAGGCCGGCCGGCCGCTGGGCCGCGCGGCGGTAATCGGCGAGCCGACCGGGCTACGGCCGATCCGCATGCACAAGGGCATCCTCATGGACCGCATCGACATCCTCGGACGCAGCGGCCATTCGTCGGACCCAAGCCTGGGCCGCAGCGCCATGGAGGCCATGCACGCGGTAATGGGCGAACTGATGGGCTTGCGCCAGCAATGGCAGCAAACCTACCGCAACCCGCAGTTCACCGTGCCGACGCCGACCCTGAACTTCGGCTGTATCCACGGGGGTGACAACCCCAATCGCATCTGTGGCCAGTGCGCCCTGGAATTCGACCTGCGGCCGTTGCCGGGCATGGACGTGGAGCAACTGCGCGCCGCCATTCGCGAGAAGCTGGTGCCGGTGGCCGAGCGCCATGATGTGCGCATCGACTACGCGCCGCTGTTCCCGGAGGTACCGCCGTTCGAGCAGGCCGCCGATGCCGAGCTGGTGCAAGTGGCGGAGCGCCTGACCGGCCACCGCGCCGAAGCGGTGGCGTTCGGCACCGAAGCGCCTTATCTTCAGCAGCTGGGCTGCCAGACTCTCGTGCTGGGCCCTGGCGACATCGCCTGTGCCCACCAGCCCGGCGAATACCTTGAAATGTCACGAATCGAGCCTACCGTGCGTCTATTGCGTGACCTGATCCGGCACTATTGCCTGAACTAAACGTCCATTGACCTGATTCGTTCCTGCCTAGAGGAGACCGCGCGTGACCGCAAGCCTGTTTCGACGATGATCCTGAACGCCCCTGTACCGCCGTTCTCCGTCCACTTATCCACAGGCCCTGTCATGCCCGACTACGTCAACTGGCTGCGTCATGCCTCCCCGTACATCAATGCCCATCGCGACTGCACCTTCGTGGTCATGCTCCCAGGCGATGGGGTGGAACACCCTAATTTTGGCAACATCGTCCACGACCTGGTGCTGCTGCACAGTCTTGGCGTGCGCCTGGTGCTGGTGCATGGCTCGCGCCCGCAGATCGAAAGCCGCCTGGCTGATCGCGGCCTGACCCCGCACTACCACCGTGGCCTGCGCATCACCGATGCCGCCACCCTGGATTGCGTGATCGATGCCGTCGGCGCCCTGCGCCTGGCCATCGAGGCACGCTTGTCGATGGACATCGCCGCTTCGCCCATGCAGGGCTCGCGCTTGCGCGTGGCGTCCGGCAACCTGGTCACGGCGCGGCCGATAGGCGTGCTCGAAGGCGTGGACTACCACCACACCGGCGAAGTGCGCCGGGTCGACCGCAAGGGCATCAGCCGCCTGCTCGACGAGCGCTCCATCGTGCTGCTGTCGCCGCTGGGTTACTCGCCCACCGGCGAAATCTTCAACCTGGCCTGCGAAGACGTGGCCACCCGCGCTGCCATCGAGCTGGGCGCCGACAAGCTGCTGCTGTTCGGCGCAGAGCCGGGGCTGCTGGATGCAGATGGCAAGCTGGTGCGCGAGCTGCGCCCACAGCAGGTTGCGCCACATCTTCAGCGTTTGGGCAGTGATTACCAGGGCGAGCTGCTGGATGCCGCCGCCGAGGCCTGCAAGGGCGGTGTGGCGCGTAGCCATATTGTCAGTTATGCCGAAGACGGCGCGTTGCTGACCGAGCTGTTCACCCGTGGCGGTGGCGGTACGTTGGTGTCGCAGGAGCAGTTCGAGGTGGTGCGCGAGGCGACCATCGAGGACGTGGGTGGCTTGTTGGAGCTGATCAGCCCGCTGGAAGAGCAGGGCATTCTGGTGCGCCGGTCGCGTGAAGTGCTGGAACGGGAAATCGAGCAGTTCAGTGTGGTGGAGCGCGAGGGCATGATTATCGCCTGTGCGGCGCTGTACCCGATTGCTGACTCCGAGGCAGGGGAGCTGGCGTGCCTGGCGGTGAACCCGGAGTACCGCCATGGCGGGCGTGGGGATGAATTGCTGGAGCGTATCGAGAGTCGGGCGCGGCAGATGGGGTTGAATACCTTGTTCGTGCTGACGACGCGCACGGCGCACTGGTTCCGTGAGCGCGGGTTTGCGCCTAGTGGGGTTGAGCGGCTGCCGGCGGCGCGGGCTTCGTTGTACAACTACCAGCGTAATTCGAAGATTTTCGAGAAGGCTCTGTAAGCCTGTGCCGGCCTCTTCGCGGGTATACCCGCGAAGCAGGCGACGCGGTCCGGAATGAAAAACGCCGCCCTTGTGGGCGGCGTTTTGGTTTACACGGTGTGCAGGTACCAGTTGTACTCAAGGTCGGAGATGGAGTGCTCGAACTCCTCCAGCTCGCTCTCCTTGCACGCGACAAAGATGTCGATGTACTTCGGATCGATGTACTTGTTCAGGATCTCGCTGTCGTCCAGCTCGCGCAGGGCATCGCGCAGGTTGTTCGGCAGGCTCTGCTCCAGTTGTTCGTACGAGTTGCCTTCAATCGGCTCACCCGGCTCGATCTTGTTGGTCAGGCCATGGTGCACACCGGCCAGCACGGCAGCCATCATCAGGTACGGGTTGGCGTCGGCACCGGCCACGCGGTGCTCGATGCGCACGGCGTCCGGCGAGCCGGTCGGCACGCGCAAGGCCACGGTGCGGTTGTCCAGGCCCCAGCTCGGCGCGTTCGGTACGTAGAACTGTGCGCCAAAGCGGCGGTACGAGTTCACGTTCGGGCAGAGGAACGCCATGGACGCGGGCAGGGTCTCGAGCACACCGCCGACAGCGTGACGTAGCGCGGCGTTCTGCTCGGGATCCTCGCTGGTGAAGATGTTGTTGCCATCTTTGTCCAGCACGGAAATGTGTACATGCAGGCCGTTGCCTGCCTGGCCCGGGTAGGGCTTGGCCATGAAGGTGGTGTCCATTTCATGGTCGTAGGCGATGTTCTTGATCAACCGCTTGAGCAGTACCGCGTAGTCGCAGGCCTTGAGCGGGTCGGCCACGTGGTGCAGGTTGACTTCGAACTGCGCCGGGGCGCTTTCCTTGACGATGGCGTCGGCCGGGATGCCTTGCTCTTTCGCGCCTTCGAGGATGTCCTGCAGGCAGTCGGCATATTCGTCGAGGTCGTCGATCAGGTACACCTGGGTCGACTGCGGGCGTTTTCCCGAAATTGGCGAGCGCGGCGGCTGCGGGCGGCCGTTCACGTTCTCCTGGTCGATCAGGTAGAACTCCAGCTCGAACGCGGCACAGATGGTCAGGCCCATTTCGGTGAACTTGCTCACCACCTGGCGCAGCACTTCACGCGGGTCGGCGAAGAACGGCTCGCCTTCCAGCTCGTGCATGGTCATCAGCAGCTGGGCAGTCGGGCGTTTTTGCCAGGGTTCGTTGGAGAGGGTGCCAGGGATCGGGTAGCAGATGCGGTCAGCATCGCCGATGTCCAGGCCCAGCCCGGTGCTTTCGACGGTGGAACCGTTGATGTCCAGGGCGAAGAGGGAGGCAGGCAGGTTGATGCCTTTCTCGTAAACCTTGTGGAGGCTGGTGCGCTCTATGCGCTTGCCACGCACCACACCATTCATATCTGCAATCAGAAGGTCAACGTAGAGAACCTCAGGATGTTCCTTAAGGAACGCGTTCGCTTCGTTAAGCTGAACGGCACGCGGGGGTACCGACATGATGCAACACCTTTGTTGTTAAAAATATCAATCAAGGGGGGCTTGCAGGACCAGTCAATCGAAAAGCCATACTGATGTCAAGCCAACCCCATGATGCCCTGAAATGGCACATCTACGGCAGATTTGCTGCATATCGGGGCAAGCCATTATCCGCTATTTCCCGCGTAAAGGGCTATCTCCGACACGCCGTGTTTTATTTTTTACGGAGGTGTTGTGTAAAAAAATGAACAAGGCTAAGCTCGGTCTCAACCCAAAACACAATAATACGAGGGTCACATGGTCCGCTTGCCGCGACCTGAAAGCACTGCCTGCGCAGTGCCGTCGGGTACATCCGCCGTTTTTGCAAGCTTCGTCAATGGCGTGGCCGCCCTGGCCGCAATAATTGACGTTTGGCGCTCCCGGGCCCGCCCTCGTAGCGGCTTGCCGCTCTTCGCTTCGTCTTCCTGCCTTTCGAACTCATTACGGACACAGCTGTTTTCAGTGTATCCACTGTGGCTCTGCGCGGGGGTTTTTGCTTTAGCAATGTACTCCATCCAGAATCAGAGCGTGGACCACCTTACCTCCTGAGGTATTTATGAGTAACAACCTCGACCAGCTCACCGATTGGTTGAAAGAGCACAAGATTACCGAAGTCGAATGCATGATCAGTGACCTGACCGGCATCACGCGCGGCAAGATTTCGCCTACCAACAAATTCATCGCCGAAAAAGGCATGCGCCTGCCCGAGAGCGTGCTGCTGCAGACCGTGACCGGCGACTACGTCGACGACGACATCTATTACGAACTGCTCGATCCGGCAGATATCGACATGATCTGCCGCCCTGACGAGAAGGCCGTGTTTCTGGTGCCGTGGGCCATCGAGCCGACCGCGCAGGTGATCCACGACACCTACGACAAGAAGGGCAACCCGGTCGAACTGTCGCCGCGCAACGTGCTGAAAAAAGTGCTCAAGCTCTACGCCGACAAGGGCTGGCAGCCGATCGTCGCGCCCGAGATGGAGTTCTACCTGACCAAGCGCAGCGAAGACCCGGACTTCCCGCTGCAGCCACCGGTTGGCCGTTCGGGCCGCCCGGAAACCGGACGTCAGTCGTTCTCGATCGAAGCCGCCAACGAATTCGACCCGCTGTTCGAAGACGTCTACGACTGGTGCGAACTGCAACAGCTGGACCTGGATACGCTGATTCACGAAGACGGCACGGCGCAGATGGAAATCAACTTCCGTCACGGCGACGCGCTGCATCTGGCCGACCAGATCCTGGTGTTCAAGCGCACCATGCGCGAAGCGGCGCTCAAGCACAACGTGGCCGCTACTTTCATGGCCAAGCCGATGACCGGCGAGCCGGGCAGTGCCATGCACCTGCACCAGAGCGTGGTCGACGTGGCCACCGGCAAGAACATCTTCAGCAACGAAGATGGCAGCATGAGCGCGCTGTTCCTCAACCACATTGGTGGCCTGCAGAAGTTCATCCCCGAGGCGCTGCCGCTGTTCGCCCCTAACGTCAACTCGTTCCGCCGCTTCCTGCCTGATACCTCGGCGCCGGTAAACGTGGAGTGGGGCGAAGAAAACCGCACCGTCGGCCTGCGCGTACCGGATGCCGGCCCGCAAAGCCGCCGCGTCGAGAACCGCCTGCCGGGCGCCGACGCCAACCCGTACCTGGCCATCGCCGCGAGCCTGCTGTGTGGCTACATCGGCATGGTCGAAGGCATCGAGGCCAGTGCGCCGGTACAGGGCCGTGGCTACGAACGCCGCAACCTGCGCCTGCCGCTGACCATCGAAGACGCCCTGGAACGCATGGAAAACAGCCGCGCGCTGGTGCAGTACCTGGGCAAGAAGTTCATCACCGGCTACGTCGCCACCAAGCGCGCCGAGCACGAGAACTTCAAGCGAGTCATCAGTTCCTGGGAGCGTGAGTTCCTGCTGTTTGCTGTCTGATCAACTTGGTGCCGCAGGATGCGGCTGTCGAACAACGGAGAAGCACATGAGCGTCAACAACCCGCAAACCCGTGAATGGCAAACCCTGAGCGGGGAGCATCACCTCGCGCCCTTCAGCGACTACAAGCAGCTGAAGGAGAAGGGGCCGCGCATCATCACCAAGGCCCAGGGTGTGCATTTGTGGGATAGCGAGGGGCACAAGATCCTCGACGGCATGGCTGGCCTGTGGTGCGTGGCAGTGGGTTATGGCCGTGAAGAACTGGTGCAGGCGGCAGAAAAGCAGATGCGCGAGCTGCCGTACTACAACCTGTTCTTCCAGACTGCCCATCCGCCTGCGCTGGAACTGGCCAAGGCAATCTCCGACGTGGCGCCGCAAGGCATGACCCATGTGTTCTTCACCGGCTCCGGCTCCGAAGGCAACGACACCGTGCTGCGCATGGTCCGCCATTACTGGGCGCTGAAAGGTAAGCCACAGAAGCAGACCATCATCGGCCGCATCAACGGCTACCACGGCTCCACCGTGGCTGGTGCCAGCCTGGGCGGCATGAGCGGCATGCACGAGCAGGGCGGCCTGCCGATCCCGGGCATCGTGCATATCCCGCAGCCTTACTGGTTTGGCGAAGGCGGCGACATGACCCCGGATGAGTTCGGGGTGTGGGCGGCCGAGCAGCTGGAGCAGAAAATCCTCGAAGTCGGCGTAGACAATGTCGCCGCCTTCATCGCCGAGCCGATCCAGGGCGCCGGCGGCGTGATCATCCCGCCGGAAACCTACTGGCCGAAGGTGAAGGAGATCCTCGCCAAGTACGACATCCTGTTCGTCGCCGACGAAGTGATCTGCGGTTTCGGCCGTACCGGCGAGTGGTTCGGCTCCGACTACTACGACCTCAAGCCTGACCTGATGACAATCGCCAAGGGCCTGACTTCCGGTTACATCCCAATGGGCGGTGTGATCGTGCGTGACACCGTGGCCCAGGTACTCAGCGAAGGCGGCGACTTCAACCACGGCTTCACCTACTCCGGCCACCCGGTAGCGGCCGCCGTGGGCCTGGAAAACCTGCGCATCCTGCGTGACGAGAAAATCGTCGAGAAGGCGCGCAGCGAAACGGCACCGTATTTGCAAAAGCGTTTGCGTGAACTGCAGGACCACCCTCTGGTGGGCGAGGTACGCGGCCTGGGCCTGCTCGGCGCGATTGAGCTGGTCAAGGACAAGGCCACCCGCAGCCGTTACGAAGGCAAGGGCGTGGGCATGATCTGCCGCACCTTCTGCTTCGAAAACGGCCTGATCATGCGCGCGGTGGGTGACACCATGATCATTGCGCCGCCGCTGGTGATCAGCCATGCAGAGATCGACGAACTGGTGGAAAAGGCACGCAAATGCCTGGACCTGACGCTCGAAGCGATTCGTTGACAGTTTGCTAGGCTAGCGATGTGACATTAAGTCGTTACAAGGCCCTGCTTTCCTTGATACAGAGCCTTGTAACTTGCCAGACTAGCGGCTGTTTCAGTCGCCGCGCGCTCTGCACCGTAGGTCCTGGCTGCTGAACAGATGGCTAATTAAAAAATTCTGGAGCATTACGCATGAATAAAATGGGCAAGACGTTGCTGGCCGCCGCCCTGATGGGTGCCATGGCTACCGCTGTTCAGGCTGAAGACAAGGTGTTGAACGTCTACAACTGGTCGGACTACATCGCACCAGACACCATCGCCAAGTTCGAGAAGCAGACCGGTATCAAGGTCAAGTACGACGTCTTCGACAGCAACGAAACCCTCGAAGCCAAGCTGCTGGCCGGCAAGTCGGGCTACGACATCGTGGTGCCGTCCAACAACTTCCTGGCCAAGCAGATCAAGGCCGGTGTGTACGAAGAACTGGACCGCTCCAAGCTGCCGAACTGGAAGAACCTCGACACCGACCTGCTCAAAGCCGTTGGCGACGCCAGCGACAAGGACAACAAGCACGCCTTCCCGTACATGTGGGGTTCGATCGGCATCGGCTACAACCCGGAGAAGGTCAAGGCCGCGCTGGGCGTGGACAAGATCGACTCGTGGGACGTGGTGTTCAAGCCTGAGAACATCGCCAAGCTCAAGAGCTGCGGCGTGAGCTTCCTCGACGCCCCGACCGAAATGCTGCCAGCCGCGCTGCACTACCTGGGCCTGCCGACCGACAGCACCAAGAAAGAAGACCTGAAGGCCGCCGAGGACCTGTTCCTCAAGATCCGTCCTTCGATCACCTACTTCCACTCGTCCAAGTACATCGGCGACATGGCCAACGGCAACATCTGCGTGGCCGTCGGTTACTCGGGTGACCTGGAGCAGTCCAAGGCCCGCGCACACGAAGCTGGCGACAAGGTCAAAGTGGACTACGTGATTCCGAAAGAAGGTGCCGGCACCTTCTACGACATGGTCGCCATCCCGAAAGATGCCGAGCATAAAGACGCTGCCTACCAGTTCATGGACTTCCTGATGCAGCCGGAAATCATGGCTGAAATCACCAACGCCGTGCGCTTCCCGAATGGCAACGCTGCCGCTACCCCGTTCGTGGACAAAGACATCACCAGCGACCCGAGCATCTACCCGCCAGCCGAAGTGAAGAAGCAGCTGTACGCAATCGCTGCGCCTGAAGCTTCTGCCCAGCGTGTGATCACCCGAAGCTGGACCAAGATCAAGTCGGGCAAATAACCCCGATGCGGCACCTCTGGGTCGGGGTTTCCCGGCCCAGAGCCAGTGAAAGGCAATTGATGATTGCGGCATCGAAGCTGCGAAGGTAAGTTGCGCGCCGGTTTTGCGTGTGCGGCAGCATTGTCGCTACCCAGGCACTGATTGTGAGGAGCACCCACTTGTCTATTTCTGTAATCCGCAAGGCCTTGATGGCTGGTGCGGGCCTGACGCTGGCATGCAGCGTCCAAGCGGCGCCTACGGTGCACTTCTACAACTGGTCCGACTACATCGGCCCGACCACACTCGCGGACTTCGAGAAAGCCACGGGCATCAAGCCAGTGCAGGACGTGTTCGACTCCAACGAAACCCTGGAAGGCAAGCTGCTGGCCGGCAATACCGGCTATGACGTGGTGGTGCCGTCCAACCATTTCCTTGGCAAGCAGATCAAGGCGGGCGCGTTCCAGAAGCTCGACAAGAAACTGCTGCCCAATTATTCCAACCTCGACCCGGCGTTGATGAAGCGCCTGGAAAAGAACGACCCGGGCAACCAGTACGCCGTTCCCTACCTCTGGGGCACCAACGGCATTGGTTACAACGTCGACAAGGTGAAGGCCGCGTTGGGCGTGGACACCATCGACTCTTGGGCCGTCTTGTTCGAGCCCGAGAACATGAAGAAACTCTCCAAGTGCGGTGTTGCTTTCCTCGACTCGGCGGATGAAATGCTCCCGGCGGTGCTCAACTACATGGGGCTCAACCCCAACAGCACCGACCCCAAGGATTACGCAAAAGCCGAGCAGAAGCTGCTGGCCGTACGCCCGTACGTGACCTACTTCCACTCGTCCAAGTACATCACCGACCTGGCCAACGGCGACATCTGCGTCGCGGCAGGCTTCTCGGGTGATGTGTTCCAGGCCAAGGCCCGCGCTGAAGAAGCGAAGAAGGGCGTGAACCTGGCCTACGCCATTCCCAAGGAAGGCGGCAACCTCTGGTTCGATGTGCTGGCGATCCCCAAGGACGCCAAGAACGTCAAAGAGGCGCATGCCTTCATCAACTATTTGCTGAAACCTGAGGTTATCGCCCAGGTCAGTGATTACGTCGGTTACGCCAACCCGAACCCCAAGGCTGGCGACCTGATGGACCAGGCCGTGAGGACTGACGCCGCGGTTTACCCACCGCAGGAAGTGCTGGACAAGATGTTCGTGAACTCAGAGTTGCCACCCAAGGTGCAACGGCTGATGACCCGTAGCTGGACCAAGGTCAAGTCGGGCAAGTAATTATCCAGACCCGCAGCGCACCTGCAGACCAGGCCGCGCGGGCACAAAAATCTTGTTGGGAGTTTCACTCATGGCAGTTGCCTCCGGTGCCTATAAAAAAGCCCTCGAGGGTGGCCAGCAACCCAAGCAGGTGCTGGTCAAGATCGACCGGGTTACGAAAAAATTCGACGAAACCGTAGCCGTGGACGATGTGTCCCTGGAAATCCGCAAGGGCGAGATCTTCGCCCTGCTGGGTGGCTCCGGCTCGGGCAAGTCCACCTTGCTGCGCATGCTGGCCGGCTTCGAGCGCCCGACTGAAGGGCGGATTTTCCTCGATGGCGTCGACATCACCGACATGCCGCCTTACGAGCGGCCAATCAACATGATGTTCCAGTCCTATGCGCTGTTCCCACACATGACCGTGGCGCAGAATATCGCCTTCGGCCTGCAGCAGGACAAGATGCCCAAGGCCGAGATCGACGCCCGCGTGGCCGAGATGCTCAAGCTGGTACACATGACCCAGTACGCCAAGCGCAAGCCGCACCAGCTGTCGGGTGGCCAGCGTCAACGTGTGGCCCTGGCACGCTCGCTGGCCAAGCGCCCCAAGCTGCTGCTGCTCGACGAGCCGATGGGCGCGCTGGACAAGAAACTGCGTTCGCAGATGCAGCTGGAACTGGTAGAGATCATCGAGCGCGTGGGTGTGACCTGCGTGATGGTGACCCACGACCAGGAAGAGGCCATGACCATGGCCCAGCGCATTGCCATCATGCACCTGGGCTGGATCGCCCAGATCGGCTCGCCGGTGGACATCTACGAGACCCCGACCAGCCGCCTGGTGTGCGAGTTCATCGGTAACGTCAACCTGTTCGAAGGCGAAGTGGTCGACGACGCCGAAGGCCACGCGATCATTGCCAGCCCGGAGCTTGAGCGCAAGATCTACGTGGGCCACGGCATCACCACCTCGGTGGAAGACAAGCACATCACCTACGCCTTGCGCCCGGAAAAGATGCTGGTTACTACCCAGCAGCCGACCTGCGAGCACAACTGGTCGCGCGGCAAGGTACACGACATCGCCTACCTGGGTGGCCATTCGGTGTTCTACGTGGAGCTGCCGAGCGGCAAGATCGTCCAGTCGTTCGTCGCTAACGCCGAGCGCCAGGGCACCCGCCCGACCTGGGGCGATGAAGTGTACGTATGGTGGGAAGATGACAGCGGCGTGGTACTGCGGTCATGAAACTGCGCAAGCTCAAGCGAGCCTTCCAGCGCCTGACCCCGCAGGGGCGGCATGTGGTGATCGGCGTGCCGTTCATCTGGCTGTTCCTGTTCTTCATGCTGCCGTTCTTCATCGTGTTGAAGATCAGCTTTGCCGAAGCCGACGTGGCGATCCCGCCGTATACCGAGATCTATAGCTACGTCGAAGACAAGATCCAGTTGGTGCTGAACCTGGCCAACTACGGCCTGCTGACCGAGGATGAGCTGTACCTCTCGGCCTACCTGGGCTCGCTGAAGATGGCGTTCTTCAGCACCCTGCTGTGCCTGCTGATCGGCTTCCCAATGGCCTACGCCATTGCCAACGCCAAGAAGGAGACGCAGACCGTATTGCTGCTGCTGATCATGATGCCGACCTGGACCGCGATCCTGATCCGCGTCTATGCCTGGATGGGCATTCTCAGCAACAACGGCCTGCTCAACGGCTTCTTGCTGTGGACCGGGTTGATCGACCAGCCGCTGCAAATCCTCAACACCAACCTGGCGGTGTACATCGGCGTGGTCTATTCGTACCTGCCGTTCATGATCCTGCCGCTGTTCGCCAACCTGGTGAAGCATGACCCTTCGTTGCTGGAGGCCGCTTCGGACCTGGGTTCGAGCACCTTCAACAGCTTCTGGAAAATCACCGTACCGCTGTCGAAAAACGGCATCATCGCCGGCTGCATGCTGGTGTTCATCCCGGTGGTGGGTGAGTTCGTGATCCCTGAACTGCTCGGCGGCCCGGAAACCCTGATGATCGGTAAGGTGCTGTGGCAAGAGTTCTTCAACAACCGTGACTGGCCGGTGGCCTCTGCCCTGGCGGTAGTGATGCTGGCGATCCTGATCGTGCCGATCCTGCTGTTCAACCGCAGCCAGGCTAAAGAAATGGAGGGCCGCGCATGAAACGCTTCAGTTTCTCCAAGCTGATGCTGGTGCTGGGCTTGCTGTTCATCTACCTGCCGATGCTGATCCTGGTGATCTACTCGTTCAACGCCTCCAAGCTGGTGACGGTGTGGGGTGGCTGGTCGATCAAGTGGTACGTCGGCTTGCTCGACAACACCCAGCTGATGGGTTCGGTGATGCGCTCGCTGGAAATCGCCTGCTACACGGCGGTGGCCGCGGTGGCACTGGGTACCCTGGCGGCCTTCGTGCTGACCCGCGTCACCCGCTTCAAGGGTCGCACGCTGTTCGGTGGCCTGGTCACCGCGCCGCTGGTAATGCCCGAGGTGATCACGGGTCTGTCGCTGTTGCTGCTGTTCGTGGCCATGGCGCAGATGATCGGCTGGCCCCAGGAGCGTGGCATCGTCACCATCTGGATCGCCCACACCACGTTCTGTGCGGCGTACGTGGCGGTGGTGGTGTCGGCACGCCTGCGTGAGCTGGACCTGTCGATCGAAGAAGCGGCAATGGACCTGGGTGCCAAGCCGTGGAAGGTGTTCTTCCTGATCACCATCCCGATGATCGCGCCATCGCTGGCGGCGGGCGGCATGATGTCGTTCGCGCTGTCGCTGGATGACCTGGTGCTGGCCAGCTTCGTGTCCGGCCCGGGTTCGACCACCTTGCCGATGGAAGTGTTCTCGGCGGTGCGCCTGGGCGTGAAGCCCGAGATCAACGCCGTGGCCAGCTTGATTCTACTGTCGGTGTCGCTGGTGACCTTCTTTGTCTGGTACTTCAGCCGCCAGGCCGAAGAGCGTCGTCGCAAGGCGATTCAGCAGGCGATCGAAGAGGGTGCGGCGGCCAATGCCTCGCAGCCACAGGTCAAGCGCCCGGCGCAGGTTGCGGCTTCGGCCTGACTGTGTAGACATCCCCGCAGGGTTTCGGCTCTGTGGGGTGTCAGGGCAGCCAGGTGCATGGCTGGCCATTGTTAGC
>NZ_BBIS01000012.1 GCF_000730605.1 Pseudomonas monteilii NBRC 103158 = DSM 14164
CAGCGAATACCAGACCAAGTACAATTTCGGCTTCACCGACCCCTACTTCACCGCCGACGGCGTGAGCCTGGGCTACAACGCCTTCTACAGCAGCACCGACTACAGCGATTACTACGACGATGGTGTTTCTTACTATGCAATCAACAGCTACGGCGCCGGGGTCAGCTTTGGCTACCCGATCAACGAAACATCGCGCCTGACCTATGGACTGACCCTGCAACACGACGACATCTCGCCCGGCACCTACAGCGCCGACGAGATCTACGACTTCATCGCCCGGGAAGGCAAGAGCTTCAACAACCTCAAAGCGTCGATCGGCTGGTCTGAATCCACCCTCAACAAAGGCGTGCTGGCCACCCGTGGCCACTCGCAAAGCCTGACGCTGATGGCCACCACCCCTGGTAGCGACCTGTCGTTCTACAAACTGGACTATAACGGCCAGACCTACCTGCCGGTGACCGCCAAAACCGCGCTGCGCCTGCACACCAGCCTGGGCTACGGCAACGGTTACGGCTCCACCGATGGCCTGCCGTTCTACGAAAGCTACACCGCAGGTGGGCTGGGTTCGGTGCGCGGCTTCAAGGACGGTGGCCTCGGCCCGCGCAACACGCCGGCCACCGGCACCTATGCCAGCGCCGGCCAAGCCTATTACTCCGACCGCGATACCGATGTGCTAGGGGGCAATATCCTGATTACCGGTGGCGCCGAGTACATCTTCCCGTTGCCGTTCGTGAAGGACCAGAGCCAGCTGCGCAGTTCGGTGTTCGTCGATGCAGGCAACGTGTATGCCGACACCTGCTATCTGTCGACCACCCAGGGCTGCGGCAGCGTGGACCTGGCGCAGATGGCCGTGTCGCTGGGGGTTGGCGTGACCTGGTACAGCCCGATGGGGCCGCTGAGCTTCAGCCTGGCGGCACCGCTGAAAAAACCGGACAACGCAGAAACGCAGATCTTCCAGTTCTCGCTGGGGCAGACCTTCTGAGCACCGACATTACCTGCTTTTACCCCTGCTTAACCCAAGTTGACAGTCACCTTGCCTAAGCTGGGCGGCATTCGAACGCCGCCCAGCAGGACACGCCCATGCCACCTTTCACACCTTGCTTGCCCAACGCATTGCGACACGATGAAGTCCCGCTCGCGCTACTCGATCTGGTCCAGCAGCGCCTGGCCAACCTGCTCGGCCCGCGTTTCACGGTGGTCCTGGGCGGCAGTGGCAACGGTGCCGGGGTCAGCCACTACCACCTGGCCATCCAGCACAACCAGAGCGGCGTTTCACTGGAAGACTATGGCGACGTCGGCGCCGGTTTCATCGAGCGCCTGCTGCGCATGGGCACCCAGGTCAGGGACATGCTCGACTCAGCCACGTTCAACCATATGGCCAGCGACGACCCAGGCCGACCCTTGGTGTGGCTCCGCGAGCTGGCCAGCCCCGGGGAAACCATTACAATGCGCGACCCATCCTGAAATATGTTTTTCTCATGAAATCACTGCTTTACGCCGTAACCTTACTGTTTTCCTTTACCCTGCCTGCCTTGGCCAACCCGCCGGCAACCTTCACCGAAGCCAAGGTGGTGGCCAAGCAGAAGGTGTACCTGGACCAGGCCAGCAGCGCCATGGGCGACCTGTACTGCGGTTGCAAGTGGACCTGGGTGGGCAAGTCCGGTGGGCGCATCGATGCGGCCTCGTGTGGGTACCAGACCCGCAAGCAGCAGAACCGCGCCGAGCGTACCGAGTGGGAACACATCGTGCCCGCCTACACCTTCGGCAACCAGCGTCAGTGCTGGAAAAATGGCGGCCGCGAGCACTGCGTGGACAACGACCCGGTGTTCCGTGCCATGGAAGCCGACCTGTTCAACCTGTACCCGGCAGTGGGCGAGGTGAATGGTGACCGCAGCAACTTCAACTACGGCATGGTTGCCGGCAATGCCGGCGAATATGGCCAGTGCACCACCAAGGTCGATTTCATCCAGCGCGCTGCAGAGCCGCGTGATGAAGTGAAAGGCCTGGTGGCGCGTACCACGTTCTACATGTTCGACCGCTACCAACTGAGCATGTCGCGCCAGCAGCAACAGCTGTTGATGGCGTGGGACAAGCAGCACCCGGTGTCGGCCTGGGAAAAAGAACGCGACCGCCGTATTGCCGCGATCATGGGCCATGCCAACCCGTTCGTGAGTGGCGAACGCAAATGGACTGCCGACTACAAGCCGGCTGGCAGTGGTGTGGTGCAAGCGGTGTCGGTGAAAGCGACCAAAGCGCAGGCCAAACCGAGCCTGGCCAGCGCCGCGTCGGTCGGGGCTGTGCTTGGCAACCGCAACAGCCATGTTTATCACCTGTCTGTTGGCTGCCCGGGCTACAACCAGGTAGCGGCGAAGAACCAGGTGACCTTCGCCACCGAGGGTGAGGCGCAGGCTGCGGGCTATCGCAAAGCCGGTAACTGCCGATAAGTGCCCGCTCAGCTGCACAGCAAAGGGGCCGTATGGCGGCCCCTTGCTCTCACGACCTGCACACCTCATTCACCAGATTCGCCGGCCGTTCGCCGGCCAGCGCGCTGAGCAGGTTGTCCACCGCGCAACGCGCCATGGCCTGGCGTGTCTCCTGGGTTGCCGAGCCGATGTGGGGGGTCGCTACCACGTTATCCAGCTGCAGCAGCGGCGAGTCTGTGGACAGCGGCTCCTGCACGAATACATCCAGCCCCGCACCCCGTATGCGCTTGGCCCGCAGCGCATCGACCAGCGCAGGCTCATCCACCACGCGCCCACGCGAGATGTTCACTAGGATCGCCTCAGGTTTCATCAGCGCCAGCTCCCGTGCGCCAATCAGGCCTTCGGTGCTGGCACTCAGCGGCACGGTCAGGCACACGAAATCCGCCTGCTGCAACAACTCATCCAGGCTGCACTGGCGCGCGGCGTAGCGCGCCTCCACCTCGGGCTTGGGCCGCTGGCTGTGGTAAAGCACGCGCATCCCGAAGCCGGCAGCCGCTCGCCGGGCCAAGGCCTCGCCGATGCGGCCCATGCCGACGATGCCCAGCGTCTTGCCATGCACGTCACAGCCAAAATGCGCCGGGCCCAGGTTGGCCTGCCAGTGCCCGTCGCGTACCCAGTTCGCCAATTCCACTACCCGCCTGGCAGTGGCCAGGATCAAGGCAAAACCCGTGTCGGCAGTGGTTTCGGTCAGCACGTCGGGCGTGTTGGTCAGCATCACGCCGCGTTGGCTGAGCTCGGCAATGTCATAGTTGTCCACGCCGACCGAAACGCTGGACACCACTTCCAGCTGTGGCGCCAGGTCGAGCAGGCTGGCATCCAGGCGCAGGCTGGCACCCAGCAAGCCATGGGCGCCCGGCAACGCGTCGCGCAGGCGGGCCAGGCCATCGGGCCGGGCGGTATCCACCCAGGTGACCTCGACGCGGTCTTGCAGGCGGGTCATCAAGTCGTCAGACAGGCGTTTATACAGGACGATTCGCTTCTTCATTGCAGGTTTCCTAAGGGTTCATGGCCAGCCGCGTGCTGTTGCGCTTGGCCCGGCCAGATGTCTGTGACGTATTGAGTGCGGCGGTAAGCGCCACGGCGGTCAGCAACGCGCCGCACATGAACAGGTAAGAAGCGCCCGGCCCGCCAGTGGCGCCATTGAGGTAGCCCACCAGCCACGAACCGCCGAACGAACCCAGCGCGCCCATGCTGTTGATCAGCGCCATGGCCCCGCCTGCGACGTTGGCCGGCAGGATCTCGGGCACGATCGCGAAGAACGGGCCATAGGGTGCATACATGCAGGCGCCGGCCAGCACCAGCAGCGCGTACGACAACCAGAAATGCTCGCTGCCCAAGGCGTACGAGCCATAGAACGCCACTGCGGCCACCAGCAGCGGCGGCCAGACGAAGCGCTTGCGCTTTTGCAGGCGGTCGGAGGCCCAGGACACGCCCACCATCGCCAGTACCGCCGCCAGGTAAGGCACCGAGGCCAGCCAGCCGGCCTGCACGATATCGACATTGGCCGCCTGCTTGAGGATCGACGGCAGCCACAGCACGAAGCCATAGACGCCGATGCTCCAGCAGAAGTACTGCAGCGCCAGGATGATCACCTGCGGCGAACGGAACGCCTCGCGGTAGTTCTTCACAGGCTTGATGCCCTGCTGCTCGGCAGCCAGCGCCTGCTGCAGGGCTTCTTTTTCCTGCTCGCTCAGCCAGTTCACCTGGGCCGGGCGGTCGTCTACCAAGCGCCACCAGAGGAACGCCCAGATGACGGCTGGCAGGCCTTCGATGATGAACATCCAGCGCCAGTCGTAATGCTTGATGAGGTAACCCGACACCACCGACATCCACAAAATGGTCACCGGGTTGCCCAGCATCAGGAAGGTATTGGCACGCGAACGCTCGGCACGGGTGAACCAATGGCACAGGTACACCAGCATCGCCGGCATGACGGCGGCCTCCACCACCCCGAGCAGGAAGCGGATGCCAATCAGCATGTAGACGTTGCTGACCATGCCCGTGAGTGTGGCAAGGCCACCCCAGAGGATCAGGCAGACGAAAATCAGCTTCTTCACGCTGCGCTTTTCGGCGTAGATGGCGCCAGGCACCTGGAAGAAGAAGTAGCCGAGGAAGAACAGTGCGCCCAGCAGCGAAGACAGCACCGGGGTGATATGCAGGTCTTCGGCCATGCCGGACGCTGCAGCGAAACCGTAATTGGCGCGGTCCAGATACGCCAGGCTGTAAGTGACGAACACAATCGGGATGATGTACCACCAGCGGCGAGGTGCCAGGCTTTGGCTTTGCATGGTTTGTTTCTCCTGAGCTTGTTGTTTTTGTTGCAACAGGTGATTCGGGGTCAAGGGGTCACGCGCTTCTGCGCAGGTCGAAGGCCTCCAGCTCGTGGCGCAGCGGCAGCCCTTCCATGTCGCCTCGTGACTGCACGGCACGGCTGCCGCACCAGTTGCCGCGCGCCACCGCCTCGGCCACTGCACGGCCCTCCAGCAACGCGCTGAGCACGCCGACGGCGAAGGCATCACCGGCGCCGACGGTGTCCACGACACGGCTGACGGGCACGGCTGCTACCTGGCCTTCCCCATTGGCACTGCGCAAGTAGGCACCGGCGTCACCCAGCTTGATCACCACCAACTCAACCCCTCGGTCGAGGTAGAACGCGGCGATGTCTGCCGGGGTGTGCCGGCCGGTCAGCAACCGGCCCTCTTCCAGGCCCGGTAAAACCCAGTCGGCCTTGACCGCCAGGGCATTGATTTCGCGCACCATGCTGTTTTGATCAGGCCATAACGAGGGGCGCAGGTTGGGGTCGAACGAGATGCTGCGACCGGCTGCACGCATGGCGTCGACCAAAGTGTGGGACAGGGCCCGGCAGCTATCCGACAGCGCCAGCGGAATGCCAGTGGCGTGCAGGTGCCGCGCTTGCAACAGGTCTGCACGCAGCAGTTGGGGTGACAACTTGCTGGCCGCCGAACCACGGCGGAAGTACTCCACAGCCGGGTCGCTGCCGTCATCGCAGCGGGCCTTGAGCTGAAAGCCCGTGGGGCAGTGGGTATCCACTTCGACACCAGAGCAGTCCAGGCCTTCGCGTTGCAGGCTGTCGAGCACGAAACGGCCCAGTGAATCGTCACCGACCCGGCTCAACCAGCGCACCTTGAACCCCAGCCGCGCCAGGCCGATCGCCACATTGCTGTCGGCGCCGGCAATGCGCTTGCCAAACTGGCCGACACTGGCCAGGTCGCCGGTTTGCTCGGCAACGAACATGGCCATGGTTTCACCAAAACACAGCACGTCATGCTCATGCATGGGCCACCTCCTCCCCCAGCGCAGACAGGCTACGCACCTGGGCACGGGTCAGCGCCAGCAGGTCGTCGCCCACCAGGGGGTACTCGACAGCGCGCACCACGCCGGGGGCGAACTCGGTCATCAGTGTTGCCCATGCGTGCAGGTCAGCTGCTTGCGGCGGTATGGCAACCCGTCGGCCATCGGCCCGGCGCTCCACAGCCTTGCAATGCACATAGCGCACCCAGCGGCCCAGTTGACGCGCGGCTTGCCTGGCAGACTCGTCTTGCCATTGCCAGTTGCCAATATCGAAGGTCATGCCCAGGCGCAGCCCAAGCGGGTCGGCGTGCCGGAAGAACTGCAGCAGCGGTTCGATCCTGCCACCGTGTTCAGTCTGGTCGTTTTCCACCAGCAACAGCGGCCCCTGTGCGGGCAGTAGCGCTGCCAGGGCGGCGACATCGCAACGCTCGTTGAAGTGCCCCAAGGACACCTTGAGCGCTACCGCGCCAAACGCGCGGGCGAGCTCCAGCTTCTGCACCACAAGTGGGTCGGGTACGCCTTGCGCGGTCCACAACTCCAAAGGAGTCGAGTACAGGCATTCCAGGCGCAATGCGGCAATGACAGCACCCAGCGCTGTCGCGTCCGGCGCACTGGCAAACAGTTCTTCGCGCAACTCCACACGACTAACGCCAGCGGCGGCCAGCAGGTCAAGGAACTGCTCCTGACCACGTTGCCGCACGAAGTCGGCGCCGTAGCTGGAGAGGCTGATGGAAACGGGGTTCGTGTGCATTGTTCTTGTCCTTATGAAACCGGTTTCATTTTTAGTCGACAGCAGCAGGCGTCAGCCTGCCGTTGCTTATTGGGGTTGGGTTGAGCCTCGGATGATCAGCTCGGCCTTGAAGTCGATGCGCCGGGCCGCCCCGCTGTCGCCGCGTAGGCGGCCAAGCAGGCTTTCGAAAGCCGCCACACCGATACGCTCGGTGGGCTGCGCCAGTGCAGTGATGCCATTACCGACCAAGGGGTACCAGTCAAGGTCGTCGAGGGCGATCAGCCCGACGTCTGCAAACAGGTTGCGCCCGGCTTCGTGCAAGGCCCGGGTCACCGCCAAGGTTGCAACGCCGTTGAAGGTGAAGATGGCTTGCGGGCCATGGCCACGGCTGGCCAGGAATGACGCCAGCTGCCCCTCCAGCCCGGTGCCGATTTCCAGCACCTGCTGGCGC
Organism: Pseudomonas monteilii NBRC 103158 = DSM 14164; assembly: GCF_000730605.1. Classification (GTDB taxonomy): domain Bacteria; phylum Pseudomonadota; class Gammaproteobacteria; order Pseudomonadales; family Pseudomonadaceae; genus Aquipseudomonas; species Aquipseudomonas monteilii. The sequence continues at coordinate 6,977 of NZ_BBIS01000012.1, forward strand.
ATGCCGGCCCGACGGCTGACCGACGTGCCGAATGCCTGCACCCGCTCCAGGCGTGAACTGGTGCCATCGAGGGGTTCGCTGACCGCCAGGATATCGCGGTAGCCCTGTGCCTGCAGGTGGTCGAGGGCCTGCTCGACCGCATCGGCATTGTCTAGGCCAACCAGGTCGACATTCAGCTCGGGCAATTGGCGATCGACCAGCACCATGGGGATGTCACGCTGCAGGTTGAGCAGCTCGCCGGGGTGATGGCCAAGGGTGTTCACGATCAGCCCTTCGACGTTGTAGCTCTGCAGGGCCACCAGGTGATGACGCTCCTGCTCGTCGTCGCGGTTGGTGTTGCACACCACCAGGCTGTAACCGTGCTGACGGCAGGCGGTTTCCACGCCATGCATCACGGCCACTGAGTAGGGGTTGAGAATATCGGCTACCAGCATGCCGATCAGCCGCGTCTGGCCGCGCTTGAGCCCGCGGGCCATCTGGTTGGGGCGGTAGCCAAGCCGCTCGATGACTTCTTCCAGGCGCTTGGCCGTGGCTTCGGCCAGCAACTGGCGATCACCACCGATGTAACGGGAAACGGTGGCTTTGGAAACGCCAGCGACACGCGCTACTTCGCTGATGGTGACCCGTTCGCGGGCATGGGCAGGCGCGTCGGTCATGGGCAGTCCTTATGATTGTTGTGATTGCGATGAAACCGGTTTCAATACAGCAAAACTGCGGCAGTTCGTCAACCTTCCACTGGTCGGCAATGTGGAAATAAACATGATATTCGAGGTTAGATAAGCAAATTAAATGATTGATGCAAATACAATTTCAACCAAAAAACTGTGGGAGCGGGTTCACCCGCGAATGCGGCGGTAGATTCGACATCGCATTCGCGGGTAAACCCGCTCCCACAGAGGATCAGGGTGCAGCTGGAGAAGTCAGCGAAGCGACTTCACATCACCGGCCGTGACGGCGCTTCCCTGGTTGCCCCAGCTGCTCCTGACGAAGTTCACCACCTCGGCAACCTCCTGGTCGCTCAGGCGCCATCCAAACGCCGGCATGGTGAAATTCGAAGGCGCCGTGTGCGTCGCCGGTACCGTGCCCCCTGCCAGCACCACATGGATCAGCGACGTGGCATCCGCCGTCTGCACCACCGGGTTGCCGGCCAAAGCCGGGAACGCGCGGGTGTAACCCTGGCCGTCGGTACGGTGGCAGGCCGCGCAATTGTCGATGTACACCGCCGCCCCTGGCTTGCTGTCATCGCCCTTCCACAGCGCATCCGCCACCTGCTTGTCGTAGACGTGTGGCCGGTCTTCAGGGTTGCTCGGCGGCAGGGTCTTCAGGTAACGGGCGATCGCGGTCAGGTCGGCATCACTCAGGTGCTGCATGCTGTGCTCGACCACGTCGCTCATGCCACCGAACACGGCGCTGCGATCACTGCGCCCAGTCTTGAGAAACTGCACCAGCTGTGCTTCGCTCCAGCTGCCCAGGCCGTCCTTGTGGTCGCCACGCAGGTTCTTGGCAATCCAGCCTTCCAGCGGAGCGCTGCCGGCCAGAAATTGCTCACCCTCTGCCGGGCTAAGCGCCTTTTCCTGCATGGTCAGCGCCCGCGGCGTATGGCAGGCACCACAATGGCCAAGGCCCTCGACCAGGTACGCACCACGGTTTACCACCGGGTCGGCAGCAGCCGTTGCCTGCCAAGGCTTGGCCTAGGGCGCGAAAAGGCCGCGCCAGACAGCCAGCGGCCAACGCATGCTCAGCGGCCAGGGGATGTCGCTGGCCTTGTTCGCCTGTTCGACGGGCGCCACGCCCTTCATGAAGTAGGCGTACAGCGCCTGCATGTCCTGCTCGCTGACGCGCGCGTAAGACGGGTATGGCATAGCTGGGTACAGGGTGCTGCCGTCCTTGCGGATGCCCTTGCGCACGGCCTGGTCGAAGTCTTCGAAGCTGTACTGGCCAATGCCGCTGGCAGCCGGGGTGATGTTGGTGGAGTACACCGTGCCGATCGGCGTTTCCATCGGCAGCCCACCGGCAAAGGGCTGGCCGTTCCTGGCGGTATGGCAGGCCACACAGTCACCGGCGCGGGCCAGGTACTCGCCCTGGCGCACCTGAGCATCATCATTCGTGGTGGCTTGTACAGCCGTCGTGGCCGCCAGCAGCAGGGTTGCGATCAACATTGTCTTCATGCTCATCGCTCCTCAAGCCTGGACCAGCGGACCTGGGTTTTTCAGGTACTGCTCGCGGATGGCGCGGGCCGACCAGTAGGTCAACGCGGCCACCAGCCCGGTCGGGTTGTACCCCAGGCCCTGAGGGAACGCCGAAGCGCCCGGGACAAACACGTTATGCACGTCCCAGCTTTGCAGGTAACGGTTCAGTGCGCTGGTCTTGGGGTCGGAGCCCATGATCGCGCCGCCGTTCAGGTGGGTGGTCTGGTAGCTGGCGGTGTTGAAGTGGTCCTTGACCTTCTTGCCCAGTACCGCAATGGACTTGGGGTTCATCGCCTGGGCGATCTTGCTCAGCTTGTCGACCATGAACTGGTTCATCCTGATGTCGTTTTCCTGCCAGTCGAAGGTCATGCGCAGCAGCGGTTGGCCATAGGCGTCGCGATAAGTCGGGTCCAGGTCCAGGTAATTGCCACGGTACGACTGGTGGGCGCCATGGGCGTCCATCGATACCTGATGGGTGTAGTAGTCGGCTGTGGCTTTCTTCCAGGCGCTGCCCCAGGCTGGCGTGCCCGGCGGGTTAGCGGTGCCGGCAATCGGCCGGCTGCCAGCCTGGTTCACCCACATCGGTGAGCCGCCGACGAAGCCGTGCGGGCCATGGTCGAAGTTGTCGGCGTTGAAATCGTCGATGGCAATACCGTTGCCACCCGCGCCGATGAAGTTGTTGGTGTAGGTGTCCTTGTCGAAGAACGCCTTGACCGTGCCCATGTTCTGATAGGCAAAGTTACGCCCCACCACGCCTTCGTTCTTCACCGGGTCGTAAGGCTTGCCAATGCCGGAAAGCAGCATCAAGCGCACGTTATTGAACTGGAACGCCGCCAGGATCACCAACTCCGCCGGCTGTTCTACCTCGCGCCCTTGGGCATCGATGTAGGTGACGCCGGTGGCCTTGCGCTTGCTGTCGTCCAGGTTCACCCGCAGCACATGGGCATTGGGCCGCAGCTCGAAGTTAGGCACTTGCCGCAGCGCCGGCAGAATATTCACGTTGGGCGAGGCCTTGGAGTACATGTAGCACACGTACCCGCTGCAGAAACCACAGAAGTTGCACGGCCCCATCTGTGCCCCGTAAGGGTTGGTGTATGGCCCGGAGGTGTTGGCCGATGGCAGGTTGTAAGGCTTGTAGCCCAAGCTGGTGGCGGCCTTTTCGAACAACCTGGCCGACACCACGTTCTTCTGAGCAGGCAGCGGGAACGGGCTGGAGCGGTCCGGCGCATAGGGGTTGCCGCCCTTCCCTTCGCCCACGACCTGGCCGTTGACGGTCCAGGCCTGGCCAGAGGTGCCGAACACCTTTTCAGCGAAGTCGAAATACGGCTCCAGCTCCTCGTAAGTGACGCCAAAGTCCTGGATGGTCATGTCGTCGGGGATGAACTTTCGCCCGTATCGCTCTTCGTAGTGGCTGCGCATGCGCAACTCGACCGGGTCTACCCGAAAGTGCACACCCGACCAGTGCAAGCCCGCGCCGCCCACGCCTTTGCCCGGCAAGAAAGCGCCAAGCTGGCGATTGGGCAGAGCCACATCGTTCATGCCGTGGCGGACAGTGACGGTTTCTTTAGACACGTCGACGAACAGCTTCTTGCGCACGCTGTAGGTCAACTCGTCGATCACCTGCGGGTAGCTGCCTTCCGGGTAGGTGTCCTGCATCGGCCCACGTTCCAGCGCCACCACCTGCAGCCCGGCCTCGGTCAGCTCCTTGGCCATGATCGCACCGGCCCAGCCGAAGCCGACGATCACCGCATCCACTTTGTTCAACACAGTCGCCATGCCTCAGGCCCTCTCGCCGCGGATCGATACAGCCGGGAACGGGTAAGGCTCGTTGCGCTCGACCCAGTCCATGAAGTCGGCGCGGGCGCCGGGGAAGCCGATCTGGGTCCAGCCGACCATGCCTTTGTTGCCCCCATGGATCGGGTCGCAGAAAAACCCTTCGCGGGTGTTCTGCACCAGCAAGCTGAAAAACACCTTGGCCGGCACGGTGTCGAAAACCAGCTCTCCGGCCTCGATCTTGCTGAGAATACGGTCCCGGGTAGCGCTATCTTGTACAGCAAAAACCTGCCCGGAATTGGCCTTGCACCAGCCGTCCACGGCAGCGATGCCCAGGCGGTAGATTTGCTGCGGGCTGAGCTGCAACTGATAACCCAGCTCGGGCGCTGCGTCGGCGTTGAAAGGGCCTTGCATGTACCACTGTGCGCCAGTGGCGTACGGCGTGTTCATCTGCCGGTCGATGAATTCGGCAGCGCCGGCTTCAAGCGCGCCGGGGCCAAGCTCATCGGCCGGAATGATGCGGGACACGGCGGCTTGCAGAAACGCCCACTCTTCGGCGCTGAAAAATGTCGGCTGATAGTTACCCGCCGGTGGCGTGGCCGGCACTTTCGGTGGCTGTTGCTGCTGTTGCGGGGCCGCAAGCAGTTGGCTGGCACCCACGCCCAGCCCTGTGCTGGCCACGGTAACGACAGGGATCAGGGTCAAGGTCTTGCGCAGAAAATCCCTGCGCGGGTTGTCTGGGGCATGCTCAGGCATTGGGAATCCTCATCGGCTCTGGGGCGGCCTTGATAAGCGCCATCTGATTTTCAATGGAGAGGTGATCTTGATAGGCCATCAAGAAGACAGCCGAATAATCTAGCGCGTTCAGAAATGTTTTGAAACCGGTTTCATGGTTGACTTCTCGTCTTTGCCGCAAGGCCAGAGCGCTGTCGGGCCAAGGCTTTTTTCACATCTGCCTCACTCTCTACCGACATCCCGCTACCTACAGTGCCGACGCTCTCGTAATGGAGCGAGCTGACTGGAGTGGCAAACATGCTGCAAGGCGTTATCGACAAATCCCTCGCCTCACGCCGTGTGCAGGTTTACCGGTTTCCTTGGGGCACAGCGCTATTCGCAGTCTTGTGCCTGCTGTTCCTCCTGGGCGTGGCAGCAGCCTGCGCGCATGCCCGCACGGCCGTCCCCAACCTGGGCAACCCGCACCACCTGCAACGCAGTGGGCTGGAGGCCGCTTGGGCAAAAGGCTCAGTGATTGTGGTACTGCGCCATGCCGAACGCTGCGACCGGTCCAGAGGTGCCTGCCTGGGTGACCCCAGCGGCATTACGGTTGCGGGCAGCCAGGTGGCCGCCGCTGTAGGCCAAGGCCTGCAACACCTTGGCCTGGCGTCATCCGACGTGTGGACCAGCCCGCAGGTGCGCACCCGACAAACCGCACAAGCCATGTTTGGTAAAACCGTTGCCACGCAAGGCTGGCTTAACCAGTGTGATGGGCACTTTGCCGATAACGCCTTTAGCCACAAGCGGGCCGGCCACAACCTCGTGCTGGTCAGCCACAGCGGTTGCATGGAACAGCTGGAGCAAGCGCTTCAGGTACCCGTCAGCGCGACGTCGAACAGCTATGCCAGTGCCCTGTTCATCACCCAGGGCAGCGATGGCAAGACGACGCTGCTGGGCCAGATGGCTGCCAGTGAATGGCGCAAACTCGTTGATGCCAAGGAGCTGTGAACATGCCCTCCCGCGCCGCTTTCTACCGCAACAACCTGCTACTACCGCTGTTGCTGGCCGCCATCGTGTTCGTGGCATTCGACCTCACCGAGTTCGATCGCTGGATCAGCAACCTGCTGCTCGACCCCGCCACCGGTCAGTTCCCGCTGCTGCACAACCAATGGTTCGAGAAGGTCACCCACAAGTGGCCGCGCATCCTGCCGGACTGGACAGGTGAACTGGCAGTCATCGGCAGCTTGTTGTCGTTCATCTGGCCGCGCCTGGCCAACCGCCCCCAACTGGGCCTGACCCGGGCGCTGGAAAAAGCCCGTATCGCACCCGTGCTGCGCTTCACCACCCAACACCGCCGCGACTTACTGTTCGTGGTCGTGGCGTTTGCACTGAGCACAACCGTGATTCATTACCTGAAAAGCCACACCAGTGTGTATTGCCCTGTCGAAACCACACTGTATAGCGGTACGCAGGCCCGCGTTGAATGGTTCGAAAACTTCTCCTGGTGGAACAAGGCCGGCGCTGGCCGCTGCTGGCCGGGTGGCCATGCCTCCAGCGGATTTACCTTGTTGGCGCTGTACTTCGTGGCATTGCGTCATCGCTGGGCACATGCGCGTAAGTTACTGGCGGTCATTCTGCTGATCGGGTTCGTGTACGGCACAACACGGGTACTGCAGGGCTGGCACTATATGTCCCATACATTCTGGGCGGGGATTTTTGTCTGGCTGACAACCTGGGTAACGGCGTTGTTCTTCTATGGCCGCATCGCGTTGCAGGCGCCAGAACACAGCCCGGTCATTCATGACGCTGCCATGGCACAGCCCTTGTAGAGCAGCCTTGTCTCTCAGCAAGGGGCATAGTGGAATCTGACAGGCACCTGCCATCCACTTAGTTGCTAATAATACTTTTAAAATAAACCTTAGCGAAACTTCCTACAGCGCTTTAGGAAGTTTCAATCTCCCCTGCCTATTGATTCCTCGTTAGTCTTCAGGATTTCGCAAGATACTTGTGCGCGACCGCATGGAAAGTGCGCGCGTGAGCCTGATCTGTTAACTGACGAGGATTATGGATGTCCAGACAGTCCGACGGCACTGACAAGCCTGTGCCCGCCATGAAAAAGCCAATTCTGCTTGAGGATATAGAGGCTGCCCAGCAGCCTCACAGCGGGGATCGGCATGGAGCTGAGCGACTGGGGCACGAAAGTGCTGGACCATTGGTGGCGCAGTGACGTGGCGGACCGGGTCAACCTGGCGATGCGCGGCATCAGCTACAACCAGGACGACATCCGGGAAGAGCTGGCGGCGCTGACTGAGGCCGCCAAGGGCGAACCGCCCTCGGAATTCAACTACACGCTGGCCGAAGGCCTTGCCAAGCGAGCACACGCGGCAGCGAATGCCTTTGGACGTATCAACTCGCTGTACGAGGAACTGCAAAAGCGGAACAACACCGCCAGCATCGGCCTGCATGCCTGGTTCGTCGCGCTTGGGCGACAGGTGCTGCGTAGCGGAGCCCCCAACAGTGCAGACCGGGCGCTGCACCATGGCCTGCGACTGACGTTGTTTGCGTCGGTGCATGAGACCGCGCTCGACATTCGTCTGAGCGAAGCCGCTCGAAATGGACAATCGCTCAGCTCTCAACGCAGCGGTGGCCAGATTGCACGCTTTCTGGACCAGGCCTGGGCTGAAAGCCTGATGCAGGCAGACGGCAAGAAAAGTGACTTCTACAAGGTGCGTGCCGCCAGCTTGGTCTGCCTGCTGGAAGGCATGCTGATGGCGTTCAAGGCGCGGGAGCTGCCCGACAGTGATGCGCGAGTGAAGACCGAACTCCTGGCGGCTGCGATGACCACGGCAGCGGCGGGCTTTGAAATCGGAGCCAGCTATGTGGACCAGGTGGTAGCCCGATACGGCACTAAGAGTGTGACCGGGAAAGGGGCAGCAGCGACTTTGGGAAGGTTGAAACTGTGGGGCGCTGGACTGGCTGGCATCGGAGGCTCACTGCTCGCGTGGTGGGATTTCACTGATTGGTATGAACATCTCAACAACAGTCACGTTGGACGCAACAAACAGACTCAAAAAAGATCCAGGATTTTAGCCACTACGTACCTTGTAAGAGGGATGGCGACAATAACACTTTCGTTGGCTGAGTTAGGAACGGCCATTGCGATTGCAAAGCCTCTGTTCGACTATCTGTCTCAGAACGCAAAAACAAAAGCCGTGCGCGTGCTTTCCAAGTCCATGAGTATTTTAGCAAAAAACCTTGGAACGCAAGCCGCTCGCCTATTGCTTGCGCGCTTAGTATTAGGAGCATTTTGGGTAGGACTGGCCTTGACAATAATAATCTACATTTTCGAAGACGACGCACTGGAAGAATGGTGCAAACGCAGCACTTACCGCTTAACAAAAAGCTCGAAGCCCTATTCGGACGAAGAAGAACTGGCAGAACTTTACTCAGCTTTCAACGAGGTCCTGTAATGTACTTGGTCGAATGGGGGTTCTGGAAAATGGCCACTGAGTCGGTGGCCGCACGTAAAGCGTACGAAGCGGAACTGACACCCCAAGAAAAGCGCGATAGCCAGGAAATATATGAAAACGAGATAGAAGAAGAAATGCACTTCCGATCCGTCAGTGACAAACCAACCTCTAGAGGACCTGTTTTTGCTTTTAACGACACATTTTTAGAAATGCGCTGCGGTGGTTCAGAAGAAAAGCGCGGCCTTATCACACTCGCAACGCTCGGTGCTATTGTCCCCGCCATCGCTGCCGCACTCATCACAACCACTGACTTTCTATGGATGGATATTACGGATCCTGAGGGACGATCCGCAGTCACGCTTCTCACCACAGTTATAATGCTCTCTGTTACGTCAGCCATACTCTACCTTTACTCAAAGTATGGAATTCATTTAACCCGACTGGAAATGCTCACCAGCCGCTATCTGCTCATTCGGTTTAATCGAATAACTCAACAGGTCCACCTCCATCGACCAAAATATTGCGGCGGCATCTTAACACTCCCATGGAAAGCAACGTGGAGCACAGGCATCAGTCCAGAAGATGATTGGCTCAGCACGGGAATACGACTTGCCCTAATTTGGCACCCGAGCCGTACCGGTCTCTCGCACATGGAGATAGCCCAGATCGGCAAACAAGGCCAAGGCGGCAGTGAACTCCGCGACGAGTGGGAGTTCATTCGCCGCTACATGGAAGAAGGCCCGCACGCCGTCCCCCGCCCTCGCCTGAGCACCCAACTGCCCTCACCCATCCAGGCCTTCAGCGCCCAGTTCGAAGGCCTTGGTCGCTTCTTCCGCAAAAGCAGTTGGCTGTTCAAAGTCGTCCTGCTCATGATCTGGCCCGCCTTCGTCATCGTAGGTACCGGCCATTGGCTCAGTCTGCTGCTGTGCTGGCGACCACGGTGGCCAAAGGTTATCCGCGAGGCGGGTATGCCTGGCAAACCCGTTCCACCGGTGACGACCCTCAGCGACTACCCGCCGGCCATTCAAGAACGCCTGCTCACCAACGCCGATCGCTGGCAGCTCAAGCCTGGCAAGCGTCCGGAGAAAAAACCACGCAAACCGCGTGCGTCGAATAGGCGTACGCCGTGTCACCGCTCACCTTCTGATAGCCACCACTGAACGTGTGGCCCTGAATGCTGTAGCCGACGTTGGTGCTGAGGGTCTGTTTGTCGACTTCACCCAGCAATGCCCGGCCCTGCTGGCGAGCATTGAACCAGCGCCACTCGGTGAAGACATCCCCTGCCCCCAGGTGGTCTGTCGGTAAGGCACGAACTCCAGGTCGCCCACCGCCATGGGCTTGCGGCAAATCCCCAGGTCCGCATTGCCCTCCGCCACACCGCGCACCACGTCCGGGCTGAAGCGCTCTTCGATATCGGCCTGGATCAGCGGGTTTTCCAGCATGAACGCCGAGAGTTCTTCGGGCAGGAACTCCATGATCGACGACCCGTTCGCCAGTACCCGCACATGGCCTCGTGCACCTTCGGCGTAAAGACGGTGCCAAAGCGCGCTTCGATGTCCGAAATGCGTTTGCTGACGGCGGACGGCGCCATGAAAGCACGCTCGCCGGCGCGGGCGATGGTGCCCTCTTCGCAAACGACGATGAACAGGTTCAGGGGCAAGTGATCGAGGGGCTGCATTACATCGCTCGGCGTGGGGAGGTGGAAGGCCGATGCACTGTAGCAAAGTTGGGACTGCAGCCGCCTGTCGGGTCGCAAAGGCCTCCCCCCAATCCCCAATCCTGGGGGAAGGCTGCCCACCGTCGACACCGTGTGGAATGCCCCGTTTAAAAACTGGATCCCTTGCGCCGCAAGGCCTTCAAGGCACTTTCCAGCTTTTGGCACAGCTCTTGCCGATCTCCTCCCAGACGCCCCAAGTCCATGGGCCCGTTTGCAGGAGGAATAGACTCATGCACCGACCGATACCCCACCCGCTGGCAGTGGCGATTTTCGCCGGCATGCTCCAGCTCCCGGCGCAGGCTGCCCTGAACGCTGTCGATCCAGGCGCCTACGTCCCCGCCAACGGCGGCTTCCCTGCTTGGTACCAGGACAGTCACGGTCGTACCCTCGACCTGTGCCTGACCAAGGCGGTCAGCTCCAGGGTTGCCGGCGCGCCCGGCGCACCGGCGTACATGTGTACGCTGCTGCCCACGCCGGGCGTGTTCGACGATACGCAACCTATTGTCTTCCCCACCAACTTCCCTGACGAAGCGTTCTGGTTCACTGCAGATGCCGCCATCGTCGACGCCGCCCGCGGCATCGACCTCAGCTACGGTACCGCGATCGAGGCGGCATTCGCCGCCGAAGAACCGGTCGAGGGTGACCAGGTCAGCTTCGCCCGGGTGCGCATCCGGGTCGATGTACCTACCGCTGGCACCTACGTGGTCACCCACCCCTACGGCGTCGAAGTATTCGACGTGCCCGCCGCCGGGCGCCGGGCGATCAATATGACCCGCGATATCGGCATTGCCGGCGCAGGCGACTTCACCGGCGCGCTCAAGGGCGATGTCGGGCCGTTCCTGCGCAGTGTCAACGGCCCCTACACCGAAGGCAGCGAACGCTTCATCGGTGACCCGAACCTGGATGAACGGGTAACCGGCAGCCCGTTCAATACCAACTTCGTACGCATCGAAGGCCCTGGTGGCATCGACTTGCGTACCGAGCTGTTCTCGATATCTGGCAAGCTTTCGACCGTCGCCCTGCCAACCCCGCTGATGCCACAGCGCAGTACCTATTCGCGGCACACCGAAAACGGCAACCTGCGCGCCCAGCAAGACATCTTCGTGATGGCCCCGCCACCACCGGCCAGCGTCACCCTGACCAGTCAAACACCCAGCCTGAACCTCACCGAGGCCAACGGCACCGGTGCCTGGTATGCACAGTCGGCCCTCAACCCGGCGGCAGGCAGCATCCTGACACTGACCGCCGACAACAGCGTGGCGATCCCGACCAGCAGCCTGACCACCCGCGAGGTGCCATTAACCGACCTGGTGACCATTACCCAGGCCCAATACCGCCTGTCCACGGGCGAGCTGACCCTGGTGGCCAGTACCAGCGACGAAACGACCCCACCAGTGCTTACCGCACACACCGGCAACGGCACGTTAATCGGCAACCTTGGCGGCACCGGCGCCGTGAAAACGTTGAGCATGACCCTCTCGCCCATCCCGCCGGCCAAGGTGCAGGTCACCAGTGCCAATGGCGGTAGCGACACCGAAGACGTGGTGCTGGTGCCATGAACAGACAAAGGCTCAGCCTTCAAGGAGGCCGCATGAACACTTGGTCGCGCCGTGCGCTGTTCGCCGCCGGTTTTTCCCTTACCGTTACCAGCGCCGCCTTTGCCGCGCTGTCTGAAGTCGACCCAGGGCCCTACACCTTCGCCACGGGCGGCTACCCGATGTGGTACAAGGACGGCCTCAATCAGTCCCTGGAGCTTTGCCAGTCACGTGCAACGAGCACACGTGCCCCGGGGGCGCCGGGGGCACCGGCCTACATGTGCACCCTGCTGCCTGAGCCAGGGGTGTACGATGACGCTCTGCCCTTGGTGTTCCCGGACAACTGGCCACCGGAAATGTTCTGGTTCCTGGCAGAAACCACTATTCCGCAGGTCGGCAATAGCGGTTACGAACTTGAAGTGTACGTTGCTGGCCTCGAAGCTGCATTTGCAGCTGAAAACCCGGTCGACGGCGACCAGCAAAGCTTCGCGCGCATCCGTATACGTGTCTCGGTGCCCCGCGCAGGTACCTACACAATCACCCACCCTTACGGCGTTGAAACAGTCAACGTCACCACGCCGGGGCGCAGGGCGATCAATATCACCCGCGATATCGGCATCGGTGCACCAGGTAACTTCACCGGCGCGCTCAATGGCGCCCTGGGTCCTTGGCTGCGAGGTGTGGGTGGGCCGTATACCGAGGTCAACCCTGACACGGGCGCCACCGAAACCTACATTGGCGACCCCAATATCACCGAAGCAGTGACCGGAAGCCCATTCAATACCAACTTCGTGCGCATTGAAGGGCCCGCTGGCACGATCCAGACCAATGCTTTTACGGTTTCGGGCAAGGTACTGGACCAACGCGCGCAAACCCCGGTAACCCTGGAACGCGCCACCTATTCGCGCAATGGCAACGGCACCCGTGTAGAGGTGTTCGCCAAGGCACCGAAAGAGGCCAGCTTATGCATGCGCAATGGCGTGGCCTTGATCGGCACGCCCCCTTCGCCTTGCCAGTTCAACCTGACGGCGGACAACAACGGCCTGTTCTTCAGCCAGCAACTTAGCCAAGCCGTACCGCCTGCGGTGGTGGTGGTCACCGCCAGCAACAGTGCTGGCGGCACCCAGCCGACCGCGCTGTCGAGCAAGTTGACCGACGTGGTCAAGGTCAGCACTGCACGCTATGACTGGGCCAACAAACGCCTGCTGATCGAGGCCATGTCCAGTGATGAGGTCGTCATCCCCGACATGCTCGCCCAAGGCTACGGCCGCATGTCGAAAGCGGGCACGCTGCAAAGCATCACGGTCAACGACGTGGCACAACCGCCAGCCACCGTTACGGTCAAGTCTGCCCACGGGGGCAGCGATGTAGAACCGGTGATCGTGGTCGGCAACGCACCGGTCGAGGCGGCCAACCAACCACCGCTGGCCCAGGCCGATGTCGGTAGCACCAGTGTCGGTGTGCCAATCACCCTCAACCTGCTGCAAAACGACAGCGACCCGGACGGTAACGTGCCGTTGACCATCAGTGACCTCACCCAACCAGGCACCGGCCTTGGCGGCGTGGTGCTCAACGGTACCACCTCGGTCACCTACACCCCGCCAGCCGGGGCTACGCAACCACTGGTGGCCACCTTCAGCTACCGGGCGGTGGACGCCAAGGGCCTGAAGTCGGAACCGGCAACAGTCACCATCAACGTTGCACCCAACCAGGCTCCAACCGCCAACCCGGAAACCGTCGCCACCCTGAGCGTGCCTTTGACCATCAACGTGCTGGCCAACGACACCGATCCGGAAGGCAACGTGCCGTTGGCTGTTGCGGTCGTCACCCAACCGGCGGCAGGCCGAGGCACCGTCAGCACCGATGGCACCACGGTGACCTACACCCCACCGGCCACGGTAACCGCAGCCTTCACCACCACCTTCACCTATCAGGCACGTGACTCGCTGGGAGCGCTGTCCACCCCGGGTACGGTCACCGTCAACGTGTCGCCAAGGCCAGCCGCCGAAACCTTCACGGTCACGGCAGCCACCGTCACGGCACGCTCCAACAACCGTTACAACTGGGATATCAGCGGTACCTCATCGGTTACCACGGGCAACATTGTCACGGTACGGGTCACCACTACCACCGGGGTGCAGACGCTGGGTACCGCCACAGTGCCGGTTACCGGCCGCTGGCGCCTGGCCGTCAGCAACAGCACCACGATAATCCCAACCGCCGCGCCGACGGCGACCATCACCACCAGCCCGGGTACTACCCGCACCGTCAACGTGGTTGTGCAGTAAAGGCGGGGAAACGCCATGAAACGCCTGTATCCACTGCTGCTCAGCCTGGCCCTCGTGGGCCAGGCCAGCTGGGCCGACGACCTGATGGACAATGCCGACCTTGCGCCCGGCAACGACCTCGGCGACCCGGTGATCATCCGCCTGCTACCGGTCGGTGCCGGTCAGGCTGCGGTGATCGAGCAGCAAGGGGCGGGCAACCGCGCCGCCCTCGACCAGAACGGCCAGGCCCTGCTGGGCCGCATCGTCCAGGCCGGCGGTGCGCAGGAAGCGTACATCTTGCAGGAAGGCAGTGACCTGATGGCCAGCATCAGCCAACAGGGAAATGGCAACAGCGCATCGATCCGCCAGAGCGGCAGCGGCAACAGTGCAGCCATCGAGCAGATCGGCAACGACAACAGCGCCAGCATCGTGCAGTCCGGCTCGGGCCTCAACAGCTCCGTGACCCAGACCGGCAATGGCCAGCATGTGCAGATCACCCAATACCGATAGACCTGGAGGCACCACCATGTACAAGCTCGCTCCGTTAAGTGCCGCTATCGTCCTGGCCCTCGCTGGTCAGGCCATGGCTGCTGACAGCACCTCGTCCCAGACCCAGGACGGCAAGCAAAACATCGCCGAAGTCAGCCAGACCCAGGCGTCCTTCGCTTCGGCCACCCAGAACCAGACCGGCAAGGGCCACAATCACCTGGCCGTGCAAACCGAAAGTACCAGCGATATCCAGCAGAGTGCCACCGGCCAGTACAACGCGGGCTATGCCGAGCAGTTGTTCGAAAATGGCAGCCAGATCAAACAGCAAGCCGCAGGCAGCTACAACGATGCTTTCGCCAGCCAGTCGGTGGGGCTGAACAACGAATCGCTGCAAACCCAACAAGGTGTCGGTAACAAATCCACCGTGTGGCAGGACAGCCAGGAAGGCAGCAAAGCCACCACTTGGCAATCCGGCCAGCGCAACGAGGCTTTCATCGAACAGACCTTCGGAGGCAGCAACAACCGCAGTACCGTCAACCAGACCGGCCAGGACAACTATGCCGCCGCCGAGCACCTGAACCATGTCGACGGCGACATCCAGGTCTACCAGGATGGCCACGACAACTGGGCTTACGGCGACCAGCGCGAAGGCACCGGTGGCACCATTGGCATTGGCCAGTACGGTGGCGGCAACTCGGTTGAAGTGTGGCAGGACACCCAGATTGGCAGCCAGGCTTCCGTGGTCCAGACCGGCCAGTCCAACGAAGGCTATATCGACCAGAGCTTTGGCATGAACAACAAGGTCAGCCTGTTGCAGCAAGGCAACGCTAACGCCAGTTGGTCGGACCAGTTCGAGACCAACAACTCGACCACCACCATCACCCAGACGGGCAACAACAACCTGCATTTCACCTATCAGAATGGTGAAAACCTCAACCTGACCATCAATACCAAAGGCAATGGCAACAGTATCACCGCCAGCAACTGGAAAGGCGCCAAGATGGGCGGCCAGTTCGGCACCAATCAGAACGCCACCATCAACCAGAACGGTAACGGCAACGGCGTCAACCTGACCCAGAACGGATCTGACCAGCTGGCCACGCTGACCCAGACAGGTAAAGGCAACCAGATGCAAACCAAGCAGGCCGACAGCAACAACGAGCTGTATTTCGAGCAGAACGGTACGGACAACATCCTGATCGCCGACCAGCGCGGTACCGACAACTACGCCTACGGCAACAGCCAGGGGACTGGCAACACCATCACGCTGGACCAGTCCGGTTACAACAACCAGAGCTACACCAACCAGCTGTACGGTAGCGGCAACGAAGCCACCATCAAGCAGACTGACAGCATCAACGTCGCCTATGTGACCCAGGGAGGCCAGGGCAACAAGGCGTACGTCGACCAGAGCGGTATCGCCCAAACCGCCACCATCACCCAGCTGGGCAGCGCGAACCTGGCCACCGTGACCCAGAAGTAAACGACTCCCCCCTTGAACCGCGGTGCTCCTCTCCCTGGTGCCGCGGTTCCTTTTTCTCGATTGCACATGCCGGGATACAATGCCGTAACCCTTGAACATGTGCAGTGCCATGATCCAGTCCGACCTCGACCTGTTCGGCCCTCAGCCACAACGCCTGGCCAGCCATACCGTGCTGCTGCCCGGCTTCGCGCTGGGCGAAATCGAACCCCTGCTGGACGCTTTGCGCCCGGTACTGCGCGCCGCGCCGTTCCGGCACATGCGCACACCGGGAGGCCTGCACATGGCCGTAGCCTTGACCAATTGCGGCACGCTGGGT
This sequence comes from Pseudomonas monteilii NBRC 103158 = DSM 14164, assembly GCF_000730605.1. Classification (GTDB taxonomy): domain Bacteria; phylum Pseudomonadota; class Gammaproteobacteria; order Pseudomonadales; family Pseudomonadaceae; genus Aquipseudomonas; species Aquipseudomonas monteilii. Next base: position 22,930 of record NZ_BBIS01000012.1, read on the forward strand.
TGGGTGAGTGATGAACACGGCTATCGCTACAGCGCCACCGACCCGCTCAGCGGCAAGCCCTGGCCCGCCTTGCCCCCGGTGATACTGAGCCTGGCCGCCCGCGCTGCGGCAATAGCCGGTTTCGAGGGTTTTGTCCCCGACGCCTGCCTGGTCAACCATTATCTGCCCGGCACCCGCCTGAGCCTGCACCAGGACCGTAACGAGCAGGACTTCGGCCAGCCGATCGTGTCGGTGTCGCTGGGGTTACCGGCCGTGTTCCTGCTTGGGGGCCTGCAGCGCGCCGACAAGACCCAGCGCGTACCCCTGAGCCATGGCGATGTGTTGATCTGGGGCGGCGAAGACCGCTTGCGCTTTCACGGCGTGCAGCCCATCAAGCCCGGCATCCATCCGCGCATGGGCGAGCGGCGGATCAACCTCACCTTGCGCAAGGCCGGTGGCTGACACAAACACGATGAACGTGCATGAAACACGTTGAACATCTTGGTTTGGCAAGCTTCAAAGGATAAGCCGCGTTCTCACACTCAGGAGCCTGCCATGCCGTACTTGCCTTGCCCGATGCCCCCGCACGACTCACCGGCCGCACGCTCATGAAAATGCCCGGTCGTGCACCCAATGCCTCGCTGCAACTCGATTACGTGCGCGACACCCTGTTTGGCCCGGTGGCGCAAAGCGTGGAGTGCCAGTGCCAACTCGCCGCCCTCAACCTGCAGGGCCGGCCAGCGTTGCGTTTGCACATTTGTCCGCCACTGCCCGACAAGGTCGACCGGGCCCACAGCGTGGCGTTCGTTTGGGACGGGCGCAGTTATCACGGGGTCGTACGTGACCAAGGCAAGTGCGGGGATGGTGGTTTGAACCTGTTGCTGGAGCTGCAGTAAGGCGGATAACGCAAATACACCCGGCCAGCTCAAGCCGGCCAGGTGTACACCGGATCACTCAGGCAATGGCCTTGAGTGGCACCGGGGGGCTGTCACGCAGCGCGTGCAGCTGCTCCACCAGGTGGACCAGGTCACGGCAGCTGTTGAGGTTTTGCAGCGGGACCCCACTCAGGGTCACGCCCTCGTCGAGACTCTGACCCTGACCCAGGCGGATGGTCAGGTTGGTGCCATCCAGGCAGCTGACTTCACAGCGATCAGGCAAGCAGGCCTGCTCGATCAACTGCCGCATCTCTAGCATCGAAACTCCAATCAACGACATGGTACGACCCTCTCTGTGGGATGGCCTGTTGTGTGGATTTACGCCCTTGTGAGGCGAGGCGCCAATTGATATTGCGCATGCCCGGGCAGGCATCCATGCGCCCGGGCAATGATGATGCTGGGAATCCTTTAGCACCTTAGTGGATGATTGCCAGCACGGGCCGTGTGTTCGGTCGCAATCGCACACTTGGCGACGGGTGGTATTGGCAGCGTTCATGAGGGCGGGCTACCGCTCAGTGCGCCGCACTACCACGTTCGTCCTGCATGTGCCCAAACCGCCCGGCATGGAAGTCGTCGAACGACTCGGCAATTTCCGCCTGGCTGTTCATCACGAACGGGCCATAACCGACGATCGGCTCATCGATAGGCTCGCCACTGAGCAACAGCACGCTGGCACCTTCCAGCGCTTCGACAGTTACATCCTCGCCACCTCGGTCCAGCAGCACCAGGCTCGATGGCCCGGCTTCGCGTTCACCGTTGACCTGCACGCTACCGCGCAACACCACCAGCGCCGCGTTGCGCCCGGCGGCCAGCGGCAGTTGTAGGGCCACACCGGCGTTCAGTCGCAGGTCCCATACATCCAAGCGGGTAAACGTCCGCGCAGGGCCGGTATGCCCACGGTAGCTACCGGCAATTACCCGCAAGCTACCGCCCTCGCCGTCCAGCGTGACTTCAGGGATGTCCTGCGCCAGCAACGTCTGATACCCGGCCGCTGCACGCTTGTCTCGCGCCGGCAGGTTGACCCACAGCTGCACCATCTCCAGCGTACCGCCACTGCGGGCAAAGGCCGGGGAATGGAACTCTTCATGAATGATGCCGTTGGCTGCGGTCATCCACTGCACGTCGCCAGGGCCGATCAGGCCGCCAGCGCCCGTGGAGTCACGGTGCTCCAGCTCCCCTTGGTAGACGATGGTGACCGTCTCGAAGCCGCGGTGCGGGTGCTGGCCAACGCCACGCCGTGCGTTGGTGGGGGTGAAGTCATGGGGCCCGGCGTAGTCCAGCAGCAGGAATGGACTGATTCGGCTGGCCAGGTTGTCGTAGGTGAACAGGCTGCGCACCGGGAAGCCGTCACCCACCCAATGGGCGTGCGGGCTGCGGTGGATACCCAGGATCTGTTTCATGAGAAGGCTCCTCTCTTGGCTGAGTTAACCTTATCAATGATGGCAATCTGGCGGTAGCCAGCGGAATTGGCATGCATCGTTCCATACATGGAACAGTTAGCCCTGCAAGAAGGCGAGCACCTGCTGGACCGCCGCAGCCGGGTCTTCCTGCATGAAACAATGCCCACCCGCAACTTGCTGTGCAGTCACGGTGCGGTTGAGCGCCGCCAGACGGTTCACTGAGTGCGGCACGAAGGGATAAGTATGCTCGCCATACAACACGCGCGTGGGCGTAGTGATTGCGGCCAGGTTTGCCCACATGCGCTTGGGGAATGAACTGAAAATTTCCACTTCCCGGCTGGGCCGGCACTTAAGTACCACGGCATCACCGCAATCACCGATGGCATGTTCAACATAGGCCCGCAGCGCCGCATCGGCCCAGCCCTTGAAAATGCCCCGCCCTTTCAGCGATGCCAGGGCTGCCTCGCGATCGGGCCAGTGGCTGCGGCGGCTGGCAGCCTTGCGCGCCAGAGCATGGCGTTGGTGCAGGCCAACCAGAGCAGCCGCCCCCATCACACCGATCATGCGCCGGCTGAACAGTACCGGGTCAAGCAGCACCGCACGGGCAAACAGTTGCGGCTCACTGGCCAGGATCAGCCCGGTGAGCACGCCACCAAAACTGTGGCCCACGGCAAACCGGGGAACATCGCCATACTCGCCACGCCCGGCCTGAAAAGCTTCCACTGCCAGCTCGGCTGTACGGTTCCACCCCCGAAACACACCGCCGTGATCGCTGTCACCATGCCCCTGAACGTCGCAAAGCCACAGGTCAAAATGCTCGCCAAGGCCCATCAGCAATGGCTGGTAGGCCAGGCAACAGAAACCGTTGCCGTGCAAGAAATGCAGCAGCGGCTTGCCACTGGCCGGGGTTCGCCAGCCACGCAGGGTGAAACCTTCGGCGCATTCGTGGGACCAGGGAATCAACTGCATCGGTTTGCTGTACTCGCGGGGCTAGGAAAACGCTGATTCTACAAACAGCAGCGGGTACAGTGAAATCACCAGCAACAAGGCCATCAGGACATTGAACAGCATCAGCCAGCGGGGGTTCTGCAACAGATTGCGCAAGGCGCTGCCAAACATCACCCACACGCCGACGCTGGGCAGGTTGACCAAGGCGAACAAGGCCGCGATCACAATCACGTTCGTTACATAGCCTTGCGCGGGTGTGTAGGTGGTGATCGCCCCCACTGCCATTACCCAGGCCTTGGGGTTGACCCACTGGAACGCCGCCGCCCCCCAGAAACCCAGCGGTTTTCGGGTGCTGGACGAGGCCGTGCCGACCGGCCCGGAGGTGGCGATCTTCCAGGCGAGGTAAAGCAGGTAGACGGCGCCGGTGTAGCGCAACACGGTGTAAAGCGGCGGCCAGGCCTTGAACACTTCACCCAGGCCCAGGCCGACGGCCAGCACCATCACCATGAAGCCGACGCTTATGCCCAGGGCGTGAGGGATTGAGCGGCGCACACCAAAATTCACCCCCGAGGCCAGCAGCATGGTGTTGTTGGGGCCAGGGGTGATGGAAGACACGAAGGCAAACAGCACGAAGGCGGTCAGCAGGTCGGCAGAGGCAAGCATGGCGGGCATTCCACTTTCGTTATAGGTGCTGTCACACTATCGGAGTCGCCCTTCCCTGCGACCTGTACAGTTGCATTAAATTTTGTGAATACACATCACTGTACTGCAAACCTGGATCAAGGAAGCCGTCACCATGAGCCTCACCATTCGCCCTGCCGTTCGTTCCGATGCCGGGCAGATCCTCGCGTTTATCACCGAGCTGGCCGAATACGAACGCGCCCGCCACGAGGTAGTCGCCACCCTTGCCGACATCGAGCACAGCCTGTTTGGCGAGGGAAGCACGGTGCACAGCCTGATGTGCGAGCGCGATGGCCGGGCAGTCGGCTTTGCCGTGTACTTCTACAGCTACTCGACGTGGCTCGGGCGCAACGGCATTTACCTGGAAGACCTGTACGTGACTCCCGAACAGCGAGGCGACGGTGCCGGGCGGCAACTGCTACGACACATTGCCCGCGAAGCGGTGGCAAACAAGTGTGGCCGCCTGGAATGGAGCGTGCTGGACTGGAACGAGCCGGCGATCGGCTTCTATGAGAAGCTCGGTGCCGAGGCGCAGGATGAGTGGGTGCGCTACCGGCTGGATGGCGAGAAGCTGACGGCGTTTGCCCAAGGGTGAACGGACTGGGGGCTGCTTTGCAGCCCCCAGTGTCTAGCAGCTATCTCATTCCCGCCGCCACACCGCTCCGGCAATGTCGACCCGTTTTGGCAGGATCTTGTTGTCAAAAAACAACGCCGCCGTGCGCTGCTGCGCCGCCACGATTTCATCACTCACCGGCAGCACCGGTGATGCCGGCCGGTGGCTGAAACTGCGCTGCACCACCGCCTCCGGCAAGCCCATGAACTGCGCCAGCAAGCGGATGCTCCCAGCCTCATCGCTGCGGGTCAGCGCCTCGGCCCGGCTGATTTCATCGAGCAACTGGCCGACAAAGGCGCCATGGGCTTCGACGTAGGTCCGTGAGCCCAGCATAAACGGCCCGATCAGCCCCAACCCTTGGCCGTCCGCCAACAGCCGCGCCTTACCCTCCAGGTCGATGGCCGAGTAGAACGGGTCCCAAATCGCCCAGGCATCCACACTGCCCCGCTCGAACGCCGCCCGGGCATCGGCGGGTGCCAGGTACACCGGCTGAACATCGCGAACTCCAAGCCCCGCCTTGGCCAAGGCACGCAGCAGCAGGTTGTGCGCGCTGGACCCCTTCTGCAGGGCAATGCGCTTGCCCTTGAGCTCGCCCACTGCGCTGATCGGGCTGTCTTTCGGCACCAGAATCACCTCGGCCCGGGGCTTGGCCGGCTCGGCACCGATGTACAACAGGTCGGCACCGGCAGCCTGGGCGAAGATCGGCGGGATATCACCGGTCGAGCCGATATCGAGGCTGCCGATGTTCAACGCCTCCAGCATCTGAGGGCCGGCCGGGAACTCGATCCACTCAACGCGGGTATTGGCAAATCGCTGCTCCAGCAGACGATGCTGCTTTGCCAGCACCAGGCTGATCGAGCCCTTCTGATAGCCAATACGCAAGGTAGCCGGGTCTGCAGCCTGGGCCGCTCCGGCCAGGGCCACCCACAACAGCATGGCAAGGCGTAGCACGCGCATCGATCACTCCTTCCAGTCGGTCGAGGGTTTTTCCCACAGATTGATCCCGCCTTCCACGGCGTACTGGTCGATGGCAGCCAACTCTTCGGCGCTGAACACCAGGTTGTCGAGCGCTGCAACGTTCTCGATGACCTGCTCGGGCCGGCTGGCACCTATCAAGGCAGAGGTCACCCGTGGGTCACGCAGTGTCCAGGCCAGCGCCAGTTGGGCCAGGCTCTGGCCACGCTGACGGGCGATGTCGTTCAGGGCGCGTGCACGGGCGATGTTGGCTTCCGACAAGTGCTGGGGTAGCAAAGAACCCCCGCCCGCGCGGTTCACCCGGGCGTCGGCCGGGATGCCATTCAGGTATTTGTCGCTGAGCAAGCCCTGCGCCAGCGCTGTGAATACGATCACCCCGGCACCCAAGGCATCCGTGGTATCGAGCAGGTCGCGCTCGATCCAGCGGTTGAACAAGTTGTACGACGGCTGGTGGATCAGCAGCGGCACCTTCAGCTCATCGAGCAATGCCGCAATTTCTGCGGTTTTGCCGGCGGAATAGGACGAGATGCCGATGTACAGCGCCTTGCCCTGGCGCACGATGTCGGCTAGCGCGATCGCCGTTTCTTCCAGCGGCGTGTCGGCATCGAAGCGGTGCGAATAGAAGATGTCGACGTAATCCAGACCCAGCCTTGCCAGGCTCTGGTCCAGGCTGGACATCAGGTATTTGCGCGAGCTGCCGCCCTGCCCGTATGGCCCCGGCCACATGTCCCAGCCAGCCTTGCTGGAAATGATCAGCTCGTCGCGGTAGCTGCGCAGGTCTTCACGCAGCAGCCGGCCGAAGTTGGTCTCGGCGCTGCCATAGGGCGGGCCATAGTTGTTGGCCAGGTCGAAATGGTTGATGCCGGCATCGAAGGCGGTGTGCAACAAGGCACGCTGCGCGGTGATGGGCGTGGCATCGCCAAAGTTGTGCCACAAGCCCAGGGACAGGGCCGGCAGCACCAGGCCGCTGCGGCCTACACGTCGGTAAGGCATGCGCGCATAGCGCTCGGGGTTGGCGGTGTAGCTCATGGTTGGCCTCGTTCGGCAAAGTAAGGGTTGGCTGGGCGCTGCAAGCCCAGGTGTTCGCGCAGGGTGTGGCCCTGATACTGGCGGCGGAACAGCCCACGCTGCTGCAACTCGGGCACTACATAGCGGGCGAAGTCTTCCAGGCCCAGGGGCAGGTGCGGCACGAGCACGTTGAAGCCATCGGCGGCGTTGCCTTCGAACCAGGCTTGCAGCTCATCGGCAATCTGCACCGGGGTACCGACCAGGCTGTAGTGCCCTCGCCCACCGGCAATGCGCCGCCCCAGTTGGGCCAGGGTCAGCTGCTCGTTGCCGGCCAGTTCGGTGAGCAACTGCTGGCGGCTGCGCTGGCCGTCTTCGGTCGGCGGCAACTCGGGCAACGGGCCATCCAGCGGGTAGCCGGAAAGGTCGAAGTTGCCGAGCATGCGCCCAAGCAGGCCAACCCCGACACGCGGGTCGACCAGTTTCTGGAACTGTTCGTACTTGTCCTCGGCCTGCGCCTGGCTTTGCCCCACTACCACGAACACGCCGGGCATGATCTTCAGCGATTGCTCATCCCGCCCATGGCGGGCCAGGCGGCCCTTGAGGTCGGCGTAAAAGGCCTGTGCGCGTGCCAGGCTGGGCTGGGCGGTGAACACCACTTCGGCGCTTTGGGCCGCCAGTTCGCGGCCGGTTTCGGACGAACCGGCCTGCACCAGCACCGGTCGCCCCTGTGGCGAGCGGGCGACATTGAGAGGGCCTTTAACACGAAAGTGTTCGCCGACATGGTCGATGGCCCGCACGGCTTGCGGGTCGTGGAACAGGCCACTGACCTTGTCACGCACGAACGCGTCATCGGCCCAGCTGTCCCACAGGCCTTGCACCACTTGCTGGAATTCCCGGGCACGGGCATAGCGTTCGGCATGTGGAATATGCGCCTGGCGGCCGAAGTTACCGGCCTCGGCGGCAGCATCGGAGGTGACCAGGTTCCAACCAGCACGGCCTGCGGACAGGTGGTCCAGGGAAGCGAACTTGCGTGCCACATGGTACGGCTCGTTGTAGCTGGTGGTGGCAGTGGCGATCAGGCCGATGCGATCGGTAACAGCACTGAGTGCCGACAGCAGCGTCAGTGGCTCGAAGTACACCGAGCGGGCGCTGTGGCTGGCGAGTGCGTCACTGGGCGCAGCCACGCTGTCGGCGACGAACAAAGCATCGAAGCACGCGGCTTCGGCGATGTGTGCGGTGCGCTTGTAGGTGGCGAAATCCAGCGGGTCGGCGGGTACGTCCGGGTGGCGCCAGGCAGCCACATGGTGACCGGTGCCCATGAGAAAGGCACCCAGGTTCATTTGGCGGGGCATAGTGTTCTCCTTGGTCCGAAAAGCCACAGATTCAGAAATCCTTGCGCAGCTGCACGCCGAAGTAGCGCCCGTCATCGCGTGGTACCGAGCGGTAGATGTAGTCACCGCCACTGGCCAGCATCTGCGCATACGACTTGTCGCCCAGGTTCTTGCCCAGCAGCGCCACGCGCCAGCCGTCGTTGTAGTCGGCCAGGGCGATGCTGGCGTTCCAGATGCCGTAGGCGCCCTGCACGGTGTTCGGGTTCTGGTCGAGGCTGAACTGCACCGCGTCCTGCCAGCTGTAATCGCTGCTCAGTTCCACATCCAGGCCGTTGTCCAGCGGGATCACGTAATCGGCGCGCAGGTAGGTCTTCCAGTCCGGCGTGAACGGCAAGCGGCCGCCATCGATGTTGCAGCTGGCGGCTGCACCCGCCGGGCAGTTGAAGTGATCGACGCGAGCCTTGGTGTAGGCCACGGCGGTCGACAGCTTCAGGCGCGAGGTGGCCTGGAAGCTGGCATCCAGCTCCACACCCTGAGTCTTGACCTTGCCCGCGTTGACCAGGCGGGTCACCACCTGGTTGGCCACGGTGTCGTAGAAGTTGGCCTGATAGTTGTCGTAGTCGGTGTGGAATACGGCCAGGTTGGCGGTCAGGCGATTGTCCAGCGCCGTGCTTTTCAAACCGATTTCATAGGCATCGGAGGTCTCGGGTTTGAGCGCTTCGGTGTCGCGCGGCTGCATGTTGAAGAATACGTTGTAGGCCGGGCCTTTGTAGCCGCGCGAATAGGTGACGTAACCGGTCAGGTTGTCGCTGAAGTCGTATTGCAAGCCGGTCCGCCCACTCCAGCCGTCCTCATCCACCGACCCCGAGCTGGCGGTAGAGGGCTGAATGCCGGTTACAGAAGTGGCCGAGGTGGAGACGCGGCGGTGATCGTATTCGAGGTCGTCGTGGGTCCAGCGCAGGCCGAAAATGGCACGCAAGTCGTCAGTGAAATTGAACGTGTTCTCGCCGAACAGCGCGACACTGTCGTTGGTGGTGGAATAATCGGCACGGCCACTGTTGGCAACACCGCCGTTGACCGACAGGCGCTGGTAGGTCTCTCTGGACGTGCCATGCATGTAGAAGGCTCCCAGCACATATTCGTTGAACTGCCCTTTGGGCGAGGTCAGACGAAACTCCTGGCTGTACTGGTCATAGTCCACCGTGCCTTTGTCGTGGGACGCGGTCAGTGGCAGCAAGGCGCGGCGGTCTCCGTCCTGGTACTGGGTGTTGTCCCAGCCGCGCCAGGCGCTGATCGACGTCAGGGTGTAGTCGCCCAACTGCCAGTCCAGTTGCGCCGACAGCCCCTGGTTCTCGTCCTCGACGTGGGTCTTGAAGTCGCTGTTGATGTCGCGGTTGTGGGCGCTTGGCGTCACCGGACGCAACTGGTTGGCGAAGGCGGCGCTGGCGCTGGTGATCACACCGCTGGGCAAGGTGTCTTCGCCTTTCATGTAGTCGGCGATCAGAGTCAGGCGCAGGTCTTCGTTGGGCTCGAACTCCAGCTTGCCGCGGGCGCCTTTGCGCTCGTAGCCATTGACGTCGTGACCATTGGCAACGTTCTCGACATTGCCGTCATAGTCGCCCCACAGGGTGCTTAACGACCCCTTGAACTGCTCGCTCAGGCGCCCGCCAATACCGAAACGCAGGCGGTTTTCGTCGCCACCACCAAAGTGCGAATAATCTACATAACCTTGGGTCTGTTCAGGGATGGCCTTGCTGACCACATTCAGCACGCCGGCCGAGGCATTTTTGCCAAACAGTGTGCCCTGCGGCCCGCGCAGCACCTCGATACGTTCCAGGTCGAGCAGGTCTAAGGTCGACTGGCCCGGGCGGCCGAATACCACGCCATCGACCACCGTGGCCACGGTAGGCTCTACGCCCGGCGAGGTGGAAATGGTGCCCACGCCACGAATGAACAACGAGGTGTCCTTGTTCGAGGCCCCGGCGCGGTAATTGAGGGTAGGCACCTGCTGGACGATGCTGGCCACGTTGTTGCGGTTGTCTCGCTCCAACTGCTCGCCATCAATCACCGACACTGCCACCGGCACTTCCTGCAATGTGGCTTCGCGGCGTGTGGCTGTCACGGTAACCGCACCCAGCGCAGTGGCCTGCGCAGCCCCCGTTTCAGCAGGCTCGGCTGCTTGGGCGCCCTGCCCGAAAACGGCCAGCAGGATGGCTGCGGCCAACGGCCGGCGTTGCGTAGCGGGAAAAGGTGTACGGTTTTTCTGCATGGTGCTCACTGCCTCGGGAAACCAGACCAGGCCCCCATTGACGGGGCCGACACGAAGTTGCTGTGGTTGTCTGGTCTCGCTCGTGCGAGTGGCAGGCGCTTGCCAACAGCAGCGCTTGTTAGCGCTAACATGAGCAAGTATCTGTGGCCATCGTTTAGCACGTCAAATACTTAAAAGTCAGATTTATATGCAATAAAGCTATTTGCCAATCGCTGATCCGTTAGCGCTACCATCGGGCCATTTCCACAGGAGGCAGCCCGGTGAGCCAGGCCAAGGATCCCCCCCGCAAGCGACGCGGCGCAGGCCGTGTCACCCTCGCCGAGGTGGCGCGGGCTGCTGAGGTTTCAGCCATCAGCGTGTCGCGCTACTTCAACCAGCCAGACCAGGTTTCACCGCCGCTGCGTGAACGTATCGAGGCTGCTGTACAAGCGCTGGGCTATGTCCCTAATCTGGTCGCCGGGGGGTTGGCCTCGGCGCGCGGACGCATCGTGGGCATGGTGATCCCGAACATTTCCGGGCCGATCTTCGCCCAGACCATCCAGGCCTTCAGCGATACCCTCAGCCGGCATGGTTACCAGTTGCTGTTGGCGTCCAGCTACTTCAGCGAAGCGCAGGAAGAAAGCGCGGTGCGGGCGTTTCTTGGCTGGTCACCGGCGGCGTTGGTGGTGACCAGCCATTTCCACAGCCCGGCCACGGAAAAGATGCTGGCCGACGCAGATGTGCCTGTGGTGGAAATCTGGGATTACCGCCCGGAGCGGGCGCCCCTGCAGGTGGGCTTCCTTCATCACCAAGTGGGTGTACAGGCCTGCCGATACCTGCTGGAGAAGGGCCATCGGCGCATCGCGTTCGTGCAAAACAGTGCAGCCGGCGACCTAAGTGCGCTGGAGCGGCGCGACGGCTATGTCGAGGCACTGGGTGAAGCCGGGCTGGAGCCTTGGGTGTTCGTGCCCTCGGCAGACTGCGCGCCGTTCGAGGCGGGCAAGCAGGCGATGGAAGCGTTGATCCGCCGTAATCCACGGCCCGAGGCGATCATCTTCGCCAATGACAACCTGGCGGCCGGCGCCCTGTTGGCAGGCCAGCGCGCCGGCTTGCGCCTGCCTGAAGACATGGCCATTGTCGGCTTTGGCGACTACCCCTTTGCCAACATGCTGCTGCCCAGCCTCACCACCCTGCGCCCGCCCTCCCGGGAGATTGGCGAAGTGGCGGCGCTGCGGGTGCTGCAGCACCTGGGTGTGCTGGCGTGTGACGGTGAGGTACAGCGGCTGAACCTGTTGGCGTGCGAGTTGATTGCCCGCGAGAGCGCGTGAGGGGCACATGTGCTGTCGGCAAGAGCCCCCTACGGAGCACAAATCACACAGAAACGACATGCGCCTGCATTGCGCCCGCCTCAATACCATTCCCGCGACCTGATATTTTTACCAGTTGCAAGCTTACAGAGAGGCTAGGAGAGTATTGTGAAATACGGGAGTTCACCGAATGCTACTTTTTTACCAGTCTACATTCCCCACGACCTTAATGTACTCCACCAAAGCCCCTCGTATAATGGCGCAGGATCGCCAATTGCTTGCCCTACAGCATGGTGGCGCAGTTCGTTCCGACCTGATCGCTATTGATAGTATGCACTCGCCTCTGCGAGTGATGAACTCCAGAGATAATCAACCGATAGCATACACAGCTTATGGCTTTGGCAGTGGAGTGAAAAACCTACCGCTGGGGTTCAATGGATATCTCTGGTATGAAGTAAGCAAGCTGTACGCCTTAGGGGCAGGCTATCGCTGGCTTTCAACATTGATGAGATTCACGAGCCCTGACAGGGTAAGTCCGTTTGGTATAGGGGGAGTCAACGCATACGTCTATGCACTCAATGATCCGATTAATCGATCCGACCCCGGCGGCAACGCTAGCCTTGCGCGTTTTTTTGGCAGGAAAAATAATTCGTACCAAGGGCTAAAGAAAATCTACGGTTGGGGAGAGGATGGTGACGGACTTTATAAAACGACTAACAATCTATTCCGCAAACCCAAGGCAGTGTTTTTTACACATGGGCAAGGGGAAACCATATCCATAGATGGAACCAATAAAAAACCAGCACAACTTAGAGACTGGATGCTAGCACATAATATAAACCCACAGGATTACCGAAAAATCACCTTTCTTGCCTGCAACTTAGGGAAGACCGCTTTTCCGCAAATATTTGCTAACGACAACACGGTTGTCGTCAGGGCTGCCAGCGGCACGATTGATACGACCATATGGATACCCCAGGAAGATGGCTACCTTACTAAGATTTCTATGCGAATCAGGCGCTTACCTGACGACTCATCTGAAGATGTTTACCGACTAAAGACTTACTACCCGCAACCAAATCAAGCGATTAGGTGAGCGAAACGGTGGCGGCACGCTGGGCAGCGGCTTCCCCCTGAAACACCCTGTAAATAAAGCCTGGCAATTGACGCAACGCTCGCCTCATGCTCTCCTTATGCCTCACGTTCAGGTGCCCCCTTGGGGGTGAAACGGGAAACCGGTGCGTCGCAGGCCCTCCAACAGGGCCGGACAATTCCGGTGCTGCCCCCGCAACGGTAAGCGAGCGAAGCGTCTGTACCACTGTGCCCTTGTAATGCGGCATGGGAAGGTGACGCTTTCCAGGAGCCCTGCTCCTCCTCGCAAGCCCGGAGACCGGCCTGGCGTTCATGAACACTCCGCGGTGGGCGGGCGCTGTTGCATTCCCCTGGGCGACTACGCTCGGGGCTGCCGCGCTTGCCCATTGCCCACAAAAAGCAGAGGAACGCGTCATGCCCGTCACCAGCGCCAAGCAACACAGCCTTGCCACGCCTGTCACCCTCAGCCAGCGCATCGTCATCGCCGTCGGCGCCAGCCTGCTGGGCCTGTGCCTGGTGTACTTTGCCGGTTTCTCGCACATCGAGGCCGTGCACAACGCCGCCCACGACACCCGCCACAGCGCCGCCTTCCCCTGCCACTGAGTACGCCTGATGATCACGCGCATTGCCCGTACCTCGGGCTTCAGCGGGCTGCTTGCGGCCCTGTTGCTGACCTTGCTGCAAAGCTTCTGGGTCGCCCCGCTGATTCTTGAGGCGGAAACCTACGAGTCCTCGGCCCCTGTCGCCCACCACGAGCATGGCAGCGAGGTGCCCGCCCATGAGCACAGCGCCGAAGCCTGGTCGCCGGAAGACGGCTGGCAGCGTGTGCTGTCCACTACGGGCGGCAACCTGGTGGTTGCGGTCGGCTTCGCCCTGATCCTCGCCGCCCTGTACAGCCTGCGTGAACCGACGCGCGCCGGCACGGGTGCATGGTGGGGCCTGGCCGGCTTCGCCGTGTTCTGTCTTGCCCCGACCTTGGGCCTGCCACCCGAACTGCCCGGTACGGCAGCCGCCGACCTGGGGCAACGCCAGGCCTGGTGGATCGGCACAGCCAGTGCCACCGCACTGGGCCTGGCCTTGCTGGTGTTCGCTCGCCACTGGCTGCTGAAAGCACTGGGCGCCGTGCTGCTGGTAATCCCCCATGTGATTGGCGCACCACAACCCGAAGTGCATGAAAGCCTGGCCCCCGATGCACTGGAAACACAGTTCAAAGTGGCCTCCTGGCTGACCAACGCCGCCTTCTGGCTGGCCTTGGGCCTGCTCAGCGCATGGCTGTTCCGCCGTTCCAGCCGGGCCTGATGCCGCTCCTCTACGCCGGCTTCGGCTGCCGCCGGGGTTGCCCGGCGGATACCCTGCAACGCTTGCTGGACCAGGCCCTGGACAACCAGGGCCTGGCATTGGCCGACCTGCGCGGTATCGCCAGCATCAGCCTGAAGGCCGAAGAACCTGGCTTGCTACAGCTGGCTGATCGCCTCGGTTTGCCCTTGGTGCTGTACCATAGCGTGCAACTGCAACCTTACGAACCCCTGCTCAGCCACCGCTCCGCCGCCGCCCATGCCCACAGTGGCTGCTGGGGTGTGGCCGAGAGCGCGGCACTGGCCCTGGCCAGCCAGCACCTTGGCACGGCCAGGTTGCTGCTGGCCCGCCAGGTGCTTGGCCCGGCGACCCTCGCCTTGGCAGGCTGAGCGCTTCCCCTTCTTTCCTGCAAGGACTTTCCATGACGGTCTATTTCATCGGCGCCGGTCCCGGCGACCCGGAACTGATCACGGTCAAGGGCCAACGGCTGATTCGCCAGTGCCCGGTGATTATCTATGCCGGCTCACTGGTACCCGCCGCCGTGCTCGAAGGCCATCAGGCCGAGACCGTGATCAACAGCGCCGAACTGCATCTGGAACAGATTGTCAGCGCCATGCGCACCGCCCACGAACAGGGTAAGGATGTGGCCCGTGTACACAGCGGCGACCCTAGCCTGTACGGCGCCATCGGCGAGCAGATCCGCCACCTGCAGGCGCTGGACATCGATTACCAGATCATCCCCGGGGTCACCGCCACGGCAGCCAGCGCCGCCCTGCTCGGCTGCGAACTGACCCTGCCGCAGGTGGCGCAAACGGTGATCCTCACCCGCTATGGCGACAGCTCGCCCATGCCGCCGGGCGAACAGCTGGGTGACCTGGCGCGCCATGGCAGCACCCTGGCAATTCACCTGGGGGTCAAGCACCTCTCGCGCATTGTCGAAGAACTGCTGCCACACTACGGCACGCACTGCCCGGTAGCGGTGGTGCATCGTGCCACCTGGCCCGACCAGGACTGGGTGCGTGGCAACCTCGGCAATATCGTCGAACGCGTGGCGGCCAAAGATTTCCGGCGTACGGCACTGATCCTGGTTGGCCATGTGCTAGGGGACACGCCATTCGCCGAGTCGGCCTTATACCGTGCCGGCCATGCCCACTTGTATCGCCCTGCCGACTGAGCATTGCCAGGCTTGCCACGGGCGTAGCAGACTCCGGGTTCCCGCCTGCGAACAGGAGTTACGCCCATGCTGGAATTACGCCCCAACTGCGAGTGCTGCGATACCGACCTGCCGGGCGACAGCCCCGACGCGCTGATCTGCTCCTTCGAATGCACCTTCTGCCGCACCTGCGCCGAAAGCCGCTTCCAGGGCCGTTGCCCGAACTGCTCCGGCCAACTGGTGGCCCGCCCGACGCGGGTCGACCGGGCGTTGGCCAACAACCCCGCCTCAGCCCAGCGCGTAAACAAACCGCATGCGGCCTGCGTCTGACCGACCGGAGGAAAACCGGCATCACCGCTTTGACAGGGTGATATCTTTCCCGCTTTTTGTAGGATTTTTCAACAACAAGTGCGGGTGATTTCAACACTTCTATACTCGGCATTACCAAACTTCGGGATTGGTCGTATCTTGCAGCGCTTCCGATTAACCCACTTGCAGACGTATTCCTGAGTGATCCAGGAAGCGGACCACATCCTGACAGGAGTTTTCCCCATGACAACCGTGCTGATCGTCGATGACCACCCTATCGTCCGGGTGTCCTTGCGGATATTGCTTGAACGCGAGCGCTTCCATGTCGTCGGCGAAGTTGGCAATGGCAGTGAAGTGGCGCAGGTGGCCCGCGAACTGCGCCCGGACGTCGTCATTCTCGATATCGGCTTGCCTGGGCTGGACGGCATGGAAGTCATCAAGCGCCTGCAGTGCCTGGAGCCGGTGCCGAAGATCATGGTATTGACCGGCCAGGCCACCGACCTGTACGTGCGACGCTGCCTGGATGCTGGTATCGGCGCTTTCGTCACCAAGGAAGAAGACCACGAAGCACTGCTGTTTGCCCTCAAGGCCCTGATCAAAGGTTATTCGACCTTTCCGCAGATGTCGGTAAACAGCAATTCGCTGGAAAGCGAGCCCGTGCGCCTGGCCAGCCTCTCCAACCGGGAGATGGAAGTACTGCGGCGCCTGGCGCGCGGCGAGAACAACAAGAATATCGGCACTTGCATGAACCTCAGCGCCAAGACCATCAGTACCTACCGGGGACGCATCATGGAAAAACTCAAGACTGAATCACTGGTAGAAATGGTCGACCTGGCCAAACGCAACAGCGTTTATTGAGCGTTTGCACACCATGAAGCGCCTGCTGGCGAGCGTCTTTCTGGCTACCGGCTTACTCGCCTCGGCCGATCTGCTGGCCAGCAGCGAACCCCGCCAGTTGCTGGCCCGGTCGGCCAGTGCCGCCGCCCCCCTGTCGTTGTCCAGCGAAGACCGGCAGTGGCTGCAGCGCCGCCAGCACCTGGTACTGGGCAGCTCTCGGCCCGACTATCCACCGTTTGAAATCAACGTCAGTCAGCACGAATACGAAGGCCTTAGCGCCGATTACGCCGGGATTATCGCCGAGCAATTGGGCATTCCCGTCGAGGTACGGCGCTACGACAGCCGCCACGAAGCGATTACAGCCTTGCGTGAGGGCAGCATCGACCTGCTGGGCAGCTCCAATGCCTTCGAGGCGGCTGACGCTCAACTTAGCCTCAGCACCCCCTATGCTGACGACCTCCCGGTCATCGTCACCCGCAAGGGGCACAGCCTGAAGGACACACCTGACCTCGCCGGCCTGCGCCTGGCCATGGTCGATCATTATCTGCCCGCCGCTGCCGTTCGAACGCTGTACCCCAAAGCGCAACTGAGCCTGTACCGCTCGACCCAAGCCGGGCTGGCGGCCGTCGAACTGGGCGAGGCGGATGCGTACCTGGGCGATGCCATCAGCACCGACTTTCTGATTGGCAGGAGTTACCAGGGCACGCTCAAAATCGATCACTTCTGCCAGGTGGCCCCCGGGGCTTTTGCCTTTGCCCTGGCCGATGACAACCCACGCATGCACCGTCTGGTCGACAAGGCGCTGGCGCGCATCAGTGAAAGCGAACGCCTGAACATCCTGCGCCGCTGGAGCAGCGGTAACACTAGCCTGCTGCTGCAGCGCCATCTCTCTGCCTTGAGCGCAGAAGAAGAGGCCTGGATCGCCGCCAACCCCACCATCCGTGTGCTGGTCAATACCTCGCTGGCCCCCTTGACCTTCAACGACGCTCAGCATCGCCCCAGTGGCATAACCCTCGACCTGCTCAAGCAGATCTCGCTGCGCACGGGGCTGCAGTTCACACCCGTCGACAGTGCTTCAGCACAGGCCATGGTGGACCGCCTGGCCCGAGGCGAGGCGCAAATGATCGGGGCGCTGGGCTATGGTGCTGACCGTTTGAAGCAGTTGCGCTTCACCCGCCCCTATCTGGTCAGCCCACGCGTGCTCGTCACCCGCAGCGACGTCGAATCTCCCGCACAAGCCAAGGCCATGAACGGCAAGCGCATCGCCCTGGTGCGTGGTTCACCGCAACGGGCCATACTGCAACAGCGCTACCCGCAGGCCAAGATAGTCGAAGTGGACAACCCGCTCGGCCAGATGGAGGCCGTGGCCAACGGTACCGCCGACGTTGCCCTTAGCAGCCATATCAATGCTGCCTACTACATCAGCCATGTTTTCAAGGACCGCTTGCGCATCGCCAGCGTCCTCGACGACGAACCGGCCGTTGCCGCCTTCGCCGTCGCCGCCGACCAGCCCCAGCTGCAGGCCATTCTCGACAAGGCGCTGCTGAGCATTCCGCCTGAAGAGCTCGATCAACTGATCAATCGCTGGCGTACCAGCACCCTGGTCAGCGACAGCCCCTGGCGCGACTACCGCACCTTGGCCTTGCAGGTGCTGGTGCTGTCGGCCCTGCTGCTGGCCGGCGTCATATTCTGGAACAGTTACCTGCGCAAGCTGATCAACCAGCGTACAGAGGCCCAGCACGCGCTGCAGGCACAGTTGGCGCTGAGCCGCGGGCTGCTTGAGCAATTGCGCCAGGCCAAGGACGACGCCGAACAGGCCAGCCAGACCAAAAGCACGTTCCTGGCCACCATGAGCCACGAAATCCGTACCCCGATGAATGCCGTGATCGGCCTGCTGGAACTGGCACTGGAGGACAGCCGTGGCGGCCGCTGCGACACCCAGACCTTGCAGACCGCTTACGACTCAGCAATTGGCCTGCTTGAACTGATTGGCGACATTCTCGACATTTCCCGCATCGAATCCGGCCACCTCAGCCTGCAGCCAGTGCCCATCGACCTGGTAGAGCTGGTGCGCGCCACACTGCGGGTATTCGAGGGCAATGCACGGGCCAAAGGCCTGCACCTGCACGGCGAACTGCCGGCAAAACCGGTCTGGGTGCTGGCTGACCCGCTACGATGCAAGCAAATTCTGTCCAACCTGGTCAGTAACGCCATCAAGTTCACCGACCGTGGCGAAGTGCAGGCGAGCCTGCTGCTGCCCAAGGTTGCCGGTCAGGGCATTCTGGCAATCGAGCTGAATGTGCGCGACACCGGTATCGGCATCGGCCCTGCCGACCAGGCCCGCCTTTTCAATGCATTTGTTCAGGCCGATGGCCCAAGGGCCCGCCAAGGTGCAGGCCTGGGGTTGGTCATCAGCCGTACCCTCGCCGAATTGATGGGCGGCGCCTTGAGCCTGCAGAGCGTGGAAGGCGTCGGCACCCGGGTGCAAGTCTGCCTGCAACTGCCCACATGTGCAGCACCGGTACAGGCCGAGCAGGACCCGCCAGCACATGAAAGCACTAGCAGCCCACTCAACATTCTGGTGGTCGACGACTACCCCGCCAACCTGCTGTTGCTGGAGCGGCAACTGCATACCTTGGGGCATCGCGTGACCCTGGCCGACAATGGCGAAATCGCCTTGGCGCACTGGCAGGCCGCGCGCTTCGACCTGGTGATTACCGATTGCAGCATGCCGGTCATGGATGGCCACGAACTGACCCGGCGCATTCGCAGCCTGGAGGGTGAGTGCGGCCTGCCAGCGTGCAGGATTCTCGGCGTTACAGCCAATGCCCAGGCTGAGGAACGCGCCCGCTGCCTGGCCAGCGGCATGGACGAATGCCTGTTCAAACCGATTGGCCTACGTTCGTTAAAGGCCCATCTACCCCAGGTCCGCCCTCAGCAACAAAAAACACCGACAACACGCCATAGCGGGTTCGACTTGGCTGAACTGCGCCACCTGACCCAGGACGACGAACAGCTGACGCGGCATTTGCTCGAACAACTTTCGGTAAGCGTCGCCGAAGACCTAGCCGCCTTGCGTGCCCTGGCACCAGACGCCGCCGACGAAGCCGTGCGGGCCCTGGCCCATCGCATCAAGGGTGGCGCCAAGATGATCAGGGTGCGCACCGTGGTCAAGGACTGCGAAGCCATCGAGCTCGCCCACGCACAGGGGCTGCCGACGGTCGAGCAGCGCGCGCTGCTGCAAACCAGCCTGCAAGCCCTGCTTGACGAAATGCGCGATGCGCTCAATGCAATTGCAGCGTCGAGCTGATCTGGCTGATGGCATCCACCACGTGCCGTGAGCCTTGCTGGATTTCCATGATCACCGTACCGGCCTCGTTTGCCAGCGCCACACCGTGACCGGTGCGGTTCAGGCTCGACTGCATGCTGGCTACCGCCAGTAGCGACAGGTCATGGTTTTGCCGCACCACATCGACAATCTCCAGGGTGGCCTTGCTGGTGCGCGCCGCCAGGTTACGCACCTCATCGGCCACCACCGCAAAGCCTCGCCCGTGCTCGCCGGCACGGGCGGCTTCGATCGCGGCATTCAGGGCCAGCAGGTTGGTCTGGTCGGCGATGCCACGAATGGTCAGCACGATCTGCCCGATTACATCCGATTGCTTGCTGACCGCATCGATGCTGCGTGCAGCGTCGTTTAGCTCCTGGGAAATCTGTTCGATTACCTGCACCGCCTGCTGCACCACTTCTGTGCCCTTGCGCGCGCAGGCGTCGGTCTGCATGGAACTGGCATGGGCGGCTTCGGCGGCGTTCTGCTGGGTGCAGACCTGGCGGGTAATGTCACTGGCGAACTTCACGACCTTGTTCAAGCGCCCCTTGCTGTCGAAAATGGGGTTGTAGGAGGCTTCCAGATAGACCATCTGGCCCTGCTTGTTGATACGCTCGAAACGGTGCGAATGGTATTCGCCACGGTTAAGCGACGCCCAGAACTCGCGGTACTCGACCGACTCGCGTTCATGCGGCAGGCAGAACAGGCCATGATGCCGGCCAACCACCTCGTCGAGGCGATAGCCCATGGTGTCGAGGAAATTCTGGTTGGCTTTGATCACCCGGCCCTGGGGGGTGAATTCGATCACCGCCATGGAGCGGCTGATGGCCTTGAGCAGGTTTTCACTTTCATGCTCCTGCACCACCCGCTGTGTGATGTCGGCGGCCACCTTGATCACGCTGGTGACCTGACGCTGCTCGTCCAGCACCGGCATGTAGCTGGCCTCCAGCCATACCTCGCGACCGGCCTTGTCGAGGCGCTCGAAGGTACCGCTGATAGCCTTGCCCTGCCCCAGTTCTCGCCACAGCTGTTGGTATTCGGCACTTTTTGCGTAGTCTGACTCGCAAAACAACCGGTGGTGCTTGCCACGCAATTCGTCAACGCTGTAACCCATGGCCTGACAGAAACGCTCGTTGGCATCGAGAATGGTGCCATCGGGAGCGAATTCGATCATCGCCATGGAGCGGCTGATAGCGGCGAGTTTGGCCTGCGCGGTGGCCAAAGCCTGGTGGCTGCGCTGGATCTCGACCAAATCGGACTTGCGGTGGAAATCGAACATGACGCCGGGCTCCTTTATGCGCGGTTTCATGAGCATAGATCGCCATCATTAGCATGCAAGCACAATGCTATCACTTTGTAATTAGTGCATTTTCATTACCAAGCGTCCTGACACGCTTACTGCCCAGGCGTGAAACTCAGGAGCTCTCCCGCACCATCAACTCAAAGCCCAAGTCCTGCTGTGCGTTCGGCACTCGCTTGCCATCGAGCAGCGCCAGCAGCGCCTGCGCCGCCCCACGCCCCACAGCAGCCCGGGGCGTGCGAATCGAGGTCAGCCGGGGCACCATGTGCGCCGAGGCCGGCAAATCGTTGAACCCGACCATTGCCACCTGGCGTGGTACCTCCACCCCCTGGCGCAAGGCCTGCAGCACCGCGCCCTGGGCAAGGTCGTCGTTACAGAAGAAAATGCCGTCGACATCCGGCGCCTGCTGCATCAGTTGGCTGAACAGTGCACTGCCCAGTGCAATCGATGACGGCTCCGGCGCCAGTACCTCCAGCTCGGTCGCCTGCAAACCGGCCTCGGCCAGCGCCTGGCGGAAACCTTCGGCTCGCTGCATCACCCGTGGGTCGAGCTGCGCGGCAATGAATGCCAGGCGCTTGCGCCCGCGCTCGATCAGGTGCCGGGCAGCGGCACGCCCGGCCTGCTGCTGCGAAAACCCGACCGACAATGCCCCAGGCTCGCCATTGAGCTCCATCATGTGCACACAAGGCACACCACTGGCAGCCAGCATCTGGCGGGCCGCATCGCTGCGCTCGAAGCCGGTCAGCAGCATGCCGCAGGGCTGATAGGCCAGGTAGTTGCGGATCAGGTTCTCTTCTTCAGCAAGGTCATAGTGATAGTTGCCGATCAACACCTCGAGCCCACGCGGGCGCATGACCTCGTGGATGGCCTCCAGGGTATCGATGAACAGCTGGTTGGACAGTGACGGGATCAACACCACCACCGACTGGCTACGCGCCGAGGCCAGCGCCCGGGCCGCCGGGTTGGCGACATAGCCAAGGTTTGCCGCTGCGGCGAAAACCTTTTCCACCAGCTCCGGCGCAACCGTGCTGACTCCGCGCAAGGCGCGCGAAGCGGTAATCGGGGAAACCCCGGAAAGCCTGGCAACTTCTGCCAGGGTGGGACGACCTGTAGTACGGGAGCCGGTGCGGGACATGGATGTTGTAATTTTACTACTTGCAAGGAGAGGGAACGGCCACTAAGGTAGCGCTGTCTCAGGACGCAGGCAATGTAATCTTTGGTAGCAGCCATCACGCGCTCGCCACCAGGCGTCCATACTGCGTAAGGACAAGACCAATAACACCGGGGAGGTCGTTGTTCGTCAATGACGAGACAGCGCTATCTCACCCCGCAGGAGGTACTGATGAATTCTCCCCTGTCCGCCATCGTGGTGATGGGCGTGGCCGGTTGCGGCAAAAGCTGCATCGGCGCCGCCATCGCTGCCAGAAGCGGCGGCCGCCTGATCGAAGGCGACGCTTTCCACCCTGCCGAAAACATCCGCAAGATGAGCGCTGGCATCCCGCTGGACGATGGCGACCGCGCCGGCTGGCTGGTACGCCTTGGTCAGGAGTTGCAGGCCACCACCCAGGCTGGGGAGCGCCCGATCCTGACCTGCTCGGCACTCAAGCGCCGCTACCGCGACACCCTGCGCGATGCCATGCCCGGGCTGGTGTTCGTGTTCCTTGAACTGTCACCTGCCGAAGCGGAAAAACGCGTGCGTGCCCGCCCCGGTCACTTCATGCCGGCCAGCCTGATCGACAGCCAGTTCGCTGCCCTGGAATCGCCACGCGGCGAGCCACTGACCCTGCCACTGGATGCGACCCAACCCGTCGAAGCACTGGCCGAAGCGGTGGACCGCTGGCTAAAGGCCTGCGGTGAGCTGGGGCTGGCGCAAACCGCCTGACCCCGGCGGTTTTCCGGCTCACCAAAGACAGCGCTACCCCATCCCGCAAACGCGGGAAAAGTTCCAAAAAGCTACGCCCAAAACAACGATAAGACCGAGGCCTTCAAACCATGTTCGGACTGGCTACTGATACCTTCCTGCTGCTCGACGCGCTGGTTACCATCGTCGGGCTGATCCTGCTGATCACCCACTTCAAAGTGCACCCCTTCGTCGCCCTTACCCTCGCGGCCGGCTTCCTGGGCCTGACCTCCGGCATGCCGGTGGCCAAAGTCATGAAATCGTTCCAGGACGGTTTTGGCGGCGTGCTGGGCTTTGTCGGCATCGTCCTTGCCCTGGGCACCATGCTCGGCAAGCTGATGGCCGACTCCGGGGGCGCCGACCAGATCGCGCAAACCCTCATCCGCGCCTTCGGCAAGAAGAACGTGCACTGGGCAATGATGTTCGCCGCGTTCCTGGTGGGCATACCGCTGTTCTTCGAAATCGGCTTCGTGTTGCTGATTCCGCTGGTGTTCATCGTCGCCCGCCGCTCTGGGGTGTCGCTGGTGAAGATCGGCATTCCGTTGCTGGCTGGCCTTTCCGTGGTGCACGGCCTGGTCCCGCCACACCCGGGCCCGCTGCTGGCGATCGGTATTTTCCACGCCGACATCGGCAAGACCATCTTCTATGGCCTGATCGTCGCACTGCCCACCGCGATCATCGCTGGCCCGCTGTTCGGTAACTTCATTTCCCGCTACATCCCGGGCAACCCGTCGCAGGAACTGATGGACCAGATCGCCAAGGAGTCCGACCAGGGCAACCTGCCAAGTTTCAGCATCACTCTCATCACCGTGCTGCTGCCAGTCGCGTTGATGCTGCTGAAAACCTTTGCCGACGTGGTGCTGCCGGCCGAGCACATCGTGCGCCAGTGGATGGACCTGATCGGCCACCCGATCACCGCCCTGCTCGCCGCCCTGCTGCTGGCCTTCTACACCTTTGGTTCGGCTCGCGGCTTCAACCGCCAGCAGATCATGAAGATGCTCGACCAGAGCCTGGCCCCCACTGCTGCCATCGTGCTGATCGTCGGTGCTGGCGGTGGCTTCAAGCAGATGCTGGTGGACACTGGCGTGGGCAACGTGATCGGGCAGATGGCCGTGCAGGCGGAAATTTCACCCATCATGCTGGCCTGGCTGGTGGCGGCAGTGATCCGCATCGCTACCGGCTCCGCCACGGTCGCCACCATTACCGGTGCGGGCATCGTTGCTCCGGTGATCGACCTGGTGCCGGGTGTAAACCGTGAGCTGTTGGTACTGGCCACCGGTGCCGGCTCGCTGATTCTGTCGCATGTGAACGACGCCGGCTTCTGGCTGGTGAAGCAATACTTCAACATGACCGTGGCAGAAACCTTCAAGACCTGGAGCATGATGGAGACCATTCTCTCGGTGGTCGGCATCATCTTCATCATGTTGTTGTCGCTGGTGGTGTAACCGTTGATCGGGGCAATGGCACCTGGATGCGTCGGGTAGGGCCGAAGAAAAGTATGAGCCCTACCCAACGCAATGGAGTCTGCCATGACCCGCACAAGCATTCTGCTGATCACCCTGCTTGGTTCGCCGCTGGCCTTGGCCGCCGGCACCGGCCCGACCTACCCTGACGACCCGCACAGTACTGCGCCAAGGCCAGGCGTGGACAGCACCCTCAACCCGATCGAGAAGCCCATGCCGCGGGATACCGACCCGCGCATCAAGGGCAACGACCCGGACAGCCCGCCGGCAGAGCAGAATGACAACCGTGACCTGCCGGGAATGGGTGGCAGTGGCCAGGAGGGCACTCGCCGGCAAAGTGGCGCAACTGACGATAGTCAGCACTAGACGCCTGCCCTACCACTGACGCTTGTCTGGCCGGGTCAGCCCCAGTTTCTCGATCCGGTACCGCAGCATGTCCCGCGACAGCCCCAGCATCCGCGCCGACTTGGTCACGTTCCAGTCGGTACGGTCCAGGGTCTTGCACACCAGGTCGCGCTCCATGTCGGGCAGGCTGGTGCCCGGCTCCGGCTCGTGCCGTGGCATTTCGAACATTGCCGGCGCCTGCTGGGCTGCCAATGGCTCGTCGATCAACGTCATGCACAGGTTCAGCTGGTGCGCCTGCACCACCTCGTTCGGTGCCAGCAGCACGGTCTGCTCCAGCATATTACGCAGTTCGCGCACATTGCCTGGCCAGCTGTAGCCCAGCATCAGGCTCTCGGCTTCGGTGGAAAAACGCAGGTTCGGCTTGCCATAACGCCGGCCATGGTGGGCCAGGAAATGCCGGGCCAACAGCAGAATGTCCTGCCCACGGGCATACAGGCGCGGCACCTTCAGGGCAATGATGCGCAGGCGGAAGAACAGGTCGCGGCGGAACTTGCCCTGCTGCACCATCTGCTCCAGGTTGCAGTTGGTGGCACTGATCACCCGCAAGTCAACCTTGCGCTCCTTCACCGCACCAATCCGGCGGATGCAGCGGTCTTCCAGCAGCTTGAGCAGCTTGGCCTGCAGCACCAGGTCCATCTCGCCAATTTCGTCGAGGAACAAGGTGCCGCCATCGGCCGCCTCCACCAGGCCTACCCGGCGCTCCTTGGCGTCGGTGAATGCACCCTTCTCGTGGCCGAACAGTTCGGCCTCCAGCAGGTTGGCCGGGATCGAGGCGCAGTTGAACTCGATGAACGGCCCCTTGCTGCGCGTGCCATCGAAATGCAGGGCGCGAGCCACCAGTTCCTTGCCGGTGCCGGTTTCGCCTTCGACCAGCACCGGTGGCAGATCGTCACTGGCCATACGCCGTTCGGCATCCAGCACCTGGCGCAGGGTGTGCTTGAGGGTCAGCATCGTTGGCGACTCGCCGATCAACGCCTGCAACCCGGACTTCTGCGCCTCTCGCTCTTGGTAGAACGACAGCGTGCGCTCCATGCGCTCGGCAGCCAGGGCCTTGTCCAGGGTCAGCTTGAGTTCGGCCAGTACCACGGGCTTGCTCAGGTAATGGAAGGCGCCCTCCTTCATCGCCTGCACGGCATCTTCAACATTGCCGTAGCCGGTCATCATGATCACTTTCAGGTCCGGCACCTGTGCCACCAAGCTCCGCAGCAGGTCGTGCCCGCTCATGCCAGGCAGCGAGTTGTCGGTCAGCACCGCGTCGGGCCGGGCCCGTTTGATCTGCTCCAGCGCCAGCTCCGCGCTATGGCATACGGTGACCTCGTAGCCCTTGAGGCTGAGGTAGGTGCGAATGTTGTCGGCGAGAATTTCATCATCCTCGACTACCAGGATGCTGTGCTCCATGGTCCCCTCCCGCTGCGATATTGAATGTAAGGCTGACGCGGGTTCCTTCCTCTTCGCGGCTGCTCAGGCTGACCGAGCCGCCAAAACGTTCCATGATGCGTTTGACCAGGGCCAGGCCTACACCGAGGCCACCCTGTTTGGTCGTGAAGAACGGCTTGAACACCATCCGTTCCTGCTGTTGGCTCATGCCCTTGCCCGTGTCGGTGAGCACGAGTTCGGCACGCAGGCCACCCTGCACATTGACCTGGGCATTCAACATACCGCCGCAGGGCATGGCCTCCAGGGCATTGGAAAACAGGCTGTTGAGAATTTGCGTCAGCTGCAACGGCTGGCTGACCACCCACTGCACGTCAGGCCCCTCGAAATGGAAGCGCACGCCGTTTCGTTCGATCTGCTGGGCGAAGGCCAGGTGGGTGTCTTCGATGGCGGCCACCAGGTCCACGGCTTCAGGTTCGTCGCTGGTCGGGCGCAACGACACCAGCAGGTCACGTACCCAGCGCGACATACGGTCGACCTGGCCGATGATATCGGTGATGTTCTTCTGCGCAGCAGCGTTGGCGGTTTCCTGAGCCAGCTCGGCGCTTGAGCGGATGTTGGCCAGCGGGTTGCGCAAGCTGTGGGCTACCGCCGACGACATCTCGCCCAGCGCCACGTAGGTTTCGCTGGCCACCAGCCGGTCCTGTTGCAGGTGCAGCATCTGCGCCGCCCGGCGCACGATCCAGAACAGCCCGAAATAGATGAGTGCCCCGCCCACCAGTGTCGAAGCCCAGATCAGCACATAACCCCGCTGGATGCGCCGCACCAGGTCCTGTGGCTCTTTGTAGATTTCCACCATGGCCAATACCTGCTCGCCCTGGCTGTCGAACAGCGGAATGTAGTTTTCGATGAACAGGTAGCGCGGTTCACGCTGAAACTTCTGTTCTTCGCGATCTTCCTCGGCCTTGTGGTAGCTGGCAGACACCGCCTTGCGCGACCGGAAGGCACGATCGAGGTCGCCGTCGGCTTCTATTCGCTTGCCAATCAGCTCGACGTTGGTGGACCAGACGATGGTGCGGTCGCGGGCGTAGACGTTGGCCAGCAAGGTATCTGGCAAGTGCTCGACATGGTCCAGGAACTCGACCCGGGTCGACTCGGCCAGTGCGGGGATGAACTGCAGGTGCTGCAGGTCCAGACGCGGGTCAAGCAGCTCACCCATGGTGGTGCCTGGCGGCAACTGCGAATGGCGTACCTCAGCCTGGGCCATGGCCTGAATGAACTGCGCGGTAAGCATGGCATCGCGCTGCACGCTGTCGCGAACCACGAACCGCGTTGACACATAACCCAACCCGCCCGCCACGGCGGTGATGATCAACAGGCTGATGACCGAAAACCACCGCAGCAGGTTGAACTCACGCAATGGCACAGCCAGACCGCTGGCGGTCGCACCGGGCTTGTCGCGAACTTCGTTTTCCAGCATCTGCATCGCGTGGTTCCCGCACAGGGCGTCCGTTCAGAAATGCCTCAAGGCCAACAGCCAATTGAAAGCACCCCGCCTGGGCAGCCTGATAGCTGCCTTGTGTTGCGTGTTGCGCTCTGCACATCACGTAGCAAGAACTCAGCCAGCCAGCAATAAAACATTATAATTCAGTACCTTATAAAGCTTTTCTAAATACAGCATGAGGAAAAATCCCCACATTTGGGTAACTATCACCCAAACCCTACAAAATCTTTAAATATCAATAGCTTAAATAGATTAATTAATGTTTTCTATAAGCCGGATACCAAGCGGAACGTCAAAGATACCCGCGTACCATGGCCCTCGCTGCTGCTGAGCCGAACCGAACCGCCGAAGCGCTCCATGATGCGTTTCACCAGCACCAGGCCCACCCCTAGCCCACCCTGTTTGGTGGTGAAGAACGGCCGGAAGGCCATGCGCTGCTGCTCTTCGCTCATGCCCTTGCCATTGTCGGACAGGCGCAGTGTCAAGCAGCGCCGTTTCTGGCGCACCACCTCGATACGCAGACGCCCGCCCTGCTCCATCGACTCCAGGGCATTGGCAACCAGGCTGCTGAACACCTGCCGCAGTAACGCCGGGTGCCCCAATACCTGCACTGCCGGTAACGGTTGCAGGTCAAGGCTTACCCCACTGCGTGCCAACGGCACGGCATAGGTCTGCAAGCTTTCCTGCAACGCCTGTGGCAAGTCCACCGCCACGGCCTCGTCGTTGAGCGGGCGCAGTGACTGCAGCATCTGGCGGATCCACTGCGACATGCGATCGACCTGGCTGATGATATCGTTGACTTGACGTTGCGCCGGGCCGTCGTCGAACGCCTGGGCCAGTTCGGCACTCGAGCGGATACTCGCCAGCGGGTTGCGCAGGCTGTGGGCCACCGCCGACGACACCTCGCCCAGTGCAACGTAGGTCTCGTTGTTAATCAGCCGCTTCTGCTGCACCGCCAGCAACCGCGCGGCACGGTGCATGATGCCGTACAGGCCGATATAGACCAGCGCGGCCCCCACGGTGATAGCCAGCCAGATCAGGATCAGGCCATGCTCGATGCGCACGATCAGATCATGGGGCTCTTTATAGATTTCGACCATTGCCGTGACGTTCTCGCCATCGGCATCGAACAGCGGAATGTAGTTTTCGATGAACAGCTGCTCGGGCGGGGTAACGAATTTCTGCTCGGCGCGGGCCTGTTCGAAGTTATGGTAGCTGGCCGAGACCCGCATCTTGTACTCGAAGGCCCGCTCCAGGTCGTCGTCGCCATTGATCAGCTTACCGATCAGCGCCGGGTTGCTGGACCAGATCACCGTACGGTCCGGCGCATAGATATTGGCCAGCAGCATGTCGGGCAGGTGGGCGATATGGTCGAGAAACTCACCGCGCGCCTTGCGTCGGGCATCCGGGTCGACATCGGGCAGGTTGCTGCGGTCGGTACGCGGGTCTATCAGCTCGCCCATGGTGCGCACGTTGGGGATCGACACGTGGCGTACTTCGGCGTCGGCGATGGAGGTGATGAATTGCGCGGTGAGCAAGGCATCGCGCTCCACGCTCTCATCGATGATGAAACGGCTGGAAATCAGCCCCAGCCCGGCAGCCACCGACAGGATGATGGCCAGGCTGACCCAGGCATACCAACGCAAAAGGTTGAAGGGCTTGCGCGGGGCAGCCAACTCGTTACCGACAGGCACTTCGATGGTCTCGGAACGAGGGGCGATGTCCATGGCGGACTCCACATCTGGGCACCTTCAGAAGGTTATAGCCCAGAGTTGGGGAAACCATAGTATTAAATTGATGGCATCCGCCGAAGGGTAACGTTTTTTTCACTTCGTACAGCCGGTCACTGCAGAAACGGCAGCCGTACCCGCCCCCCTCAGAGAGCGCCATCGTCTGCCAACCCCTGCAATTTGCGGTATTCGCGCAGCACAGCAGGTACATAACGGCGAGTTTCGGCATATGGGGGCACCGCTCCGCGCCGCAACACGGCATCCGGCCCCGCGTTGTAAGCCGCCACGGCCAAGGTGATGTCGTTATCAAACAGAGTCAGCATGCGCTTCAGGTAGCGTGCCCCACCCTGCACGTTGTCTTCCGGGTCCAGGCGGTCTTCCACGCCCATCTCGCGAGCGGTATCGGGCATCAGTTGCATCAACCCCACCGCACCCGCCGGCGAACGGGCTTTGGGGTTATAGCCGGACTCTGCCTTGATCAGCGCGTGCAACAACGCCGGGGGCACATTGTGGATGCGTGCCGCTGTGGCGACCACCTCGGCATAGGGGCGGCCAGTGATCATCTGCGCATTGGCCGGGCCAGCCTGGGCGAGCGGTTCGTTGATCACCTTTTCATAATGTCGTCCGGGCCGATGGACGTTGGTCAGTACGTAGCCCCCCTTGGCATCGATTGAGATGTACACATCAGCCTGGGCAGCCCCTGCCGTCAGCCAGATCAAACCGAGGATGAGTCCACGCATGTCGGTCGCCTCTTCGTCGTGGCCCCCGATGTGGGGGAAATGCCCCGGAAAACCCGAGGTCGATGACCACGACGCAAGCACTGTGCCGCTTCCAGTGCCGCATGGCGCAAGGCCCCGAGGCAGACGTGCATGGCTGTTGCATGGTGCCTGTCAACGCGTGTTCCCATGCAGTGGAGGGCTTCACCATGCAGCGCAGAACCAACCCGCAACGTGGCTTCACCCTGCTTGAACTCCTGGTGGTACTGGTGGTGCTCGGCCTGTTGGCCGGCATCGTCGCGCCCAAGTACTTCAGCCAGCTCGGCCGCTCCGAGGCCAAGGTGGCCCGGGCGCAGATCGAGGGGCTGAGCAAGGCTCTGGACCTGTACCGCCTGGAAGTCGGCCGCTACCCCAACAGTGAGCAAGGCTTGCAGGCGCTGGTGGTCGCCCCCAGTGGCGAGGCTCGCTGGACCGGCCCGTATCTGCAGAAGGCCGTGCCGCAAGACCCATGGGGCCGCCCGTACATCTACCGGCAGCCCGGCGAGAACGGCGGTGAATACGACCTGCTGTCGATGGGCAAGGACGGCCAGCCGGGTGGTGATGGGGAAAACGCGGAAATTACCAGCTGGCAGTAAGGAGAGCGGCCATGCGCTACAGCCTCAAGGCCCTGGGCAGACAGGGTGTGGTGCAGTTGCAGATCGACGCCGAGGACGCCGACCAGGCCCGTCGCCAGGCCGAGGACCAAGGCCTGCGTGTGCTCAGCCTGCGCAGCAACGGCGGCGCCTTGCGCGGCACGGTCTGGCGCCGCGAGGCGGCGTTTGATCTGGTGCTGTTCAGCCAGGAACTGTCGACCCTGCTCAATGCCGGCCTGCCGTTGATCGACGCACTGGAAAGCCTGGCCGAAAAGGCCCCCGCTGCGGCCACACGCAAGGTGCTGGGCGAGCTGGTGCGCCAGCTGTACGAAGGCCGCTCGCTGTCCCAGGCACTGGGCCAGCAACCCCGGGTGTTCCCGCCGCTGTATGTGGCGCTGGTGCAGTCCAGCGAACGCACCGGTGCGCTGGGCGACGCACTGGCCCGTTACATCAGCTATCGCCAGCGCCTGGACCTGGTCCGGCAGAAGCTGGTGGGCGCATCGGTGTACCCCTTGCTGCTGTTGCTGGTAGGCGGCGGCGTGGTGCTGTTCCTGCTCGGCTACGTGGTGCCGCGTTTCAGCCAGGTGTTCGAAGGCATGGGCACCGAGTTGCCCTGGCTGTCACGGGTGTTGATGCAGATCGGTCTGTTTTTGCACGCGCAGCAACTGCCTCTGGCGCTGGGCACTGCAGGTGGCGTCACGGCGCTGTGGCTGCTGCGCCGCCATCCCCGGGTACGCCGCTGGGCATCCTGTCAATTGCGCCGGCTGCCAGCGCTGCATCAACGTTTGATGATGTACGAACTGGCGCGCTTCTATCGCTCGTTGGGTATCCTGCTGCAAGGTGGCATTCCCATCCTCACCGCCATGGGCATGGCCCGCGGCCTGCTCGGCAGTGCCGCAGGTCAAGGCCTGGCACAGGCCAGCCAGCGCGTGGGCGAAGGGCTGCCGCTGTCCGATGCGCTGAAGGCCGGGCACCTGGTTACACCCGTGTCGCTGCGTCTGCTGCAGGCCGGCGAGCAGTCCGGCAACCTCGGCGAGATGCTGGAGCGCTGCGCCGACTTCCACGACCAGGAAATCGGCCGCTGGGTGGAATGGTTCGTCAAACTGTTCGAACCGCTGCTGATGACGTTCATCGGCCTGCTGATCGGCCTGATCGTGATCCTGATGTACATGCCGATCTTCGAACTGGCTTCAAGCATTCACTGAGGCGCCAGGCCCAGGCTTCGGCGAGACGTGGTGCCTTCCTAGGCGGTGTGCTGGTGGATGATAACGACGAACGGGCCAACGACCGAGAAAGGCACGCCTGTCACCGATGTTGCCCGGCGCCTGGGCATGTCCGCTCACAGCCTCTACGCCTGGATCGAGCGCTACGCCAAGCCCCAAGAGCATCGTCAGCAAGACGATGACCAGCAAGCCGAGCTGCGTCAGCTTCGCGCTGAGCTCAAGCGTGGATGTGCAGCGACGTGGCGATCGACGCATTGGTGATGGTCGTGTG
This sequence comes from Pseudomonas monteilii NBRC 103158 = DSM 14164, assembly GCF_000730605.1. Lineage (GTDB taxonomy): Bacteria > Pseudomonadota > Gammaproteobacteria > Pseudomonadales > Pseudomonadaceae > Aquipseudomonas > Aquipseudomonas monteilii. The sequence continues at coordinate 54,885 of NZ_BBIS01000012.1, forward strand.
GCGCCGCAAGCCACAGCAGCAAGTGATGATTCATTCAGACTAAGGGAGCCAATTCAGTAGCTCAGATTGGCAAAAGTGGGTTCCCAGCAAGGGTGACAAGGAAATTGAAGAAGCCAGGCAGGATATGACCAGCTTCTTCATGCGATACAACCCCATCTGGCTCCAGCGCCGCAACAACTACCGGTCGCCAATAGCTATGGAGCAGGAAGCAGTGTGATCACCGTAATCTGTATCCGGAAGGACATGACCCGAACACCCTCTTGTCATCTCGACTATGGTGTCTCATTTAGCTCGCAGTGCAATCGCATACCATTGAGCGCCGTATCGTCCCCATCAAAAGGATCCTCGACACGGGTTACAAAGCCATTTGCAGATTGACCTGTCGGGCAAGAGAAGAGCTGACTCCATACACCCCATTGAGAGCGCGGTTCCAGCGCCAACTCTTTCCCGTTTCTGCAGATCAGTCGCACATTGCCGGCGGCAGTATCATCACCATTGCCTTGATACTGTTCGATGCGAATCTTGAATCCGGTCACTGGCCCGTCACTTTGCTGACAAAAGACCGGGCCGGTAACCTGTGAACCCCAGGGCCCTTCCTTACTTTTAATTGGCAATGAAGTGTCTCTAGAACAGTACATCTCGATGGCATTCAAAGCCGAGTCGTCTCCTTTCCCCAAGTAAGGTTCATTCTTCAGCCTGAAGCCCCAAATGAATTTTCCGGCCTGACATTTCCGGAGCGGCCCCCACCCCCCCCAAAATCCGTCTGAAGCCGATGATGCTGTCTTGGGTACGACGTTCTGACCAGCAAAGGGATCCATTGATACCCGAGCCGAGGATATTTTGCCATCGAGTTTCTGTGTTCCGCCCGAACGAACAACTTGGACCTTGCGATCAGGGCTGGTCCAATTGTATTCAAACCTGGGGATTGTGACAGGCGTGGTTACATCCTCCTTGACCGTTATGGTTGAACAGCCCTGATCACAGGTATTTGAGTTCCAATTACCATAAAACTGGATGACCGTATTCTTCCTTGCCTTGAGCAAGCGAGCGGAAACAGCCTCATCATTATCGCACCCCCGACTGCTAGGAAAATTGAATGAATAGTTACCATCCAGCTTAATGGTACAAAGATTGTTCTGACCACCACCCGTGCTCTCATACAAAGCAATTGACGCACCTGAATAGTCGAACGACATATCGTTTTCCACCTTGACTCGACTTACCTTCCCGTCGAGCCCATTATTTTTGACCCAAACAATCTGATAATCATCATTGCTATAGAATGACTGCTCGAAGGTATTAACCTTCACCACTTTGTCACGGCCAATATCGCGCTTGATGTCGACAACTGCGTAATCGTCTTGCATGTTACCATCGGGACTGTCATAAAATGTAATTTGCGTCCCCTTTTTTATCCCTGACATAGAAAATGATCGCATTTCGTCATTTTCGCATCCGAGCCGAGCCTGATCGCTCCCCTGCAAACTAACGGTCCGATCAAACGCAGTGGAGAACGTACAAACAAGAGATTGGCTTACATTATTCCCCTCATAGGCAACAATGCCCCCATTATTATGGGCCTCGACATACTCCAAGACATCGCCTTGATCAACAAAATCGACCGCAATAAAATTGGGATCTCGCCCAGCGGCTGGCTTGCACTGTCCATTGATCCTGTCTACCAGCCCCACGCGACCACCCATTTCATTGTCGTCGCCACTATGCTGACTTAAGGGAACACCATGGTAGTGGTTCATAACAAAAAGCCGCGACCAGCCGTTGAAGTCAGGGTGACTGGCTTGCCTTGTATTCAAGGGAATACTAGCCCAACGCGTCTTGCAACTTAAATCGTGATCAAAAGCAGTATCACCCAAAGACCAGTAGTTTTCGACGGTAATATCCTCATCCTCAAACATATAAACATTACTTGCATAAACACCCGCATTTTCTGGTTTTTGCGTGATGAGGATGAGCCGCTGATTAGCGTTAACCATCTCTTGCAACGTTGGCCACTGAGAGCGCCCGCCCCACCGCCCAACCGGATTGAAAACAAAGTTTTTTAAAGTCGGTACAGCATTGAAAGCATTCTGCATGGCTGTTCTGTTAGCGTAATCCTCAAAATGAATAGTTATTACGGCATCTGCATTTGCTGCCAGAAACGCAGCCACCGTATTCAGCGCTGCAACCAAGGTAGTTTGACAATCAGACTTGGGATGACACAGCTGAACCGGATTATTATAGGTGTCCAGCATAAGCCCTCTCACTCCACGGGCTAGTTGCTCTGAAATCGACAGGTCTTGGTTAGGGGTGCCCGTCCAGGTGTTGGTGACAAATGAATTATGGGACATCACCCATTGATAGTCACTGAAGGGTCGTGATTTGTCCACTACCGCACCTGGCTGGGCGTTACTGATACTAGACTGCTGCGCCGACACGAGACCACTCAACAACATTATGAGCAGCGCTAACAACCAACGCACCAGATATACAGGAGCACCTCCACTCCAACGAGCTTCTCGGAGAAGAAGCATGAACGACTCAAACCTCCTTAGTCCAACACCACACGAAGCAATCTCGTTCATCATAATATCCCTCTTCTGCAATTTTCTGCTTAGCGCAAATAGACGTTATGCCCACAGCCAATACAAAAGAACGAAAATAAATGAAGAAAATTTGCGCCCCATGCATTCCACTTAACAATATCTCAGAACTCTATATGCGCCGTATAATTCAGCATTGGCATTTACCCCACTAAAGGCTGCCCTCAGTGGCTACGGAGCGCATGAACATAACGGGACACCGTTCCTAACACAAAACCAGGAGAATCAGTAACAATAAATACATCTAAAAGATCGCGTATATTTCAGCTTCATGCGGAACCCGCTTGTCCGCTGCTTGCGCCTCCACTCTGCCGAGTAGCCTTGCACAAGGCAACTAGCAAAAATGCTAGGGATTCTCCGAACGCAAGCCTTGCCCATGAGTCAGATGAGCTTCTCCGATTTCGAAGTGGAGCACCCATTCCGGGTGATCAAGCGCCAGTTCGTTTATATGACGACTCGCTTTCGTGGCTGGCCAAGAATATGGCGCAACTGACCACGCTGTTTGCGCTGTCGAATCTGTGGATTGTGCATAGGCAGTTATAAGCGCTGCGGGAGAGGTGCGCCTGTAGCGCGAAAGAACGAGGGCAAAGCCCTGGTTCTGACCCGACTAACGGCTGAAAAATGCGGCCGGCTGGCGCGTTGCGCTTCCTTCGCGGCACGTGCCTTCCCTGGTGACCGTGACCGCATGCGCATAGTTTGACGCCCCCGGCACGAACGGGGTACAGCTCAACCCCAATCATGCCCGACATCTATGAATGACCCGCACATATCATTCAGCGTGATAATAACCTTCGCCCCGTTCGATTCGTGCCTCACGCGCAACACACTCACACTCCGCCCACTACTAATACATTGGCGGAGTTCTCCATGGAACAATCACTCAAACACTTGCGCTTTCCCCTCGCTGCCCTGGCAGTGGTGGTGATCAGCGCTTGCGGTCGAACCCCAGACGCCGTGCAGGCTCCCGCCGCGCCGAAGGTCAGTGTGGCCAAGGTGATCGAGCAACCGATCAACGAATGGGACGAGTTCACCGGCCGCCTAGAAGCCCCGGAAACCGTCGAAGTACGCCCACGGGTTTCCGGCCAGATCGACCAGGTGGCCTTCACCGAAGGCGCCCAGGTCAAGAAAGGCGACCTGCTGTTCCAGATCGACCCTCGCCCGTTCCAGGCTGAAGTCCGCCGCCTTGAAGCCCAACTGCAACAGGCCAAGGCCACTGCCATTCGCAGTGCCAACGAAGCCCGCCGTGGCGAACGCCTGCGTGACAGCAACGCCATCTCCGCCGAGCTGGCCGAATCGCGCAGCAGCGCTGCCGCCGAAGCCCGTGCCGGGGTCGATGCCATTCAGGCCCAGCTTGACCTGGCACGCCTTAACCTCAGCTTCACCCGCGTCACCGCGCCTATCAGCGGCCGTGTCAGCCGCGCCGCGTTCACCGCCGGCAACATCGTCAGCGCCGATGTCACCCCGCTGACCAGCGTGGTGTCCACCGACAAGGTCTACGCCTACTTCGACGCCGACGAGCGCGTGTACCTCAAGTACACCCAGCTGGCACGCGAGGGCCAGCGTGGCCAGAGCACCCCGGTGTACCTGGGCTTGACCAACGAAAGCGGCAATCCGCACCTGGGCCAGATGAACTTCGTCGACAACCAGGTCAACCCGCGCACCGGCACCATCCGTGGCCGTGCGGTGTTCGACAACAGCGACGGCCAGTTCACCCCAGGCCTATATGCACGCCTGAAGCTGGTGGGCAGCGCCCAGTACGACGCCGTGCTGATCAACGACGAAGCCGTGGGCACCGACCTTGGCAAGAAGTTCGTGCTGGTCATGGACAAGGACAACAAGGCTGCCTACCGCGCCGTGGAGTTAGGGCCGAAGCTGGAAGGCTTGCGCATCGTGCGCAGCGGCCTGGGCAAGGATGACCGCATCGTGGTCAAGGGCCTGCAGCGCGTGCGTCCTGGCTCGCCGGTCACCCCGATCGATACCCAGATGGCCAGCGAACAGACCCTCGCCGCCCTCGCCCAGCAGCGCCAGGCCCTGGAGGCCAGCAACCCGGCGCCGAAGGTGGCGGGCAATAACGTGAAAGTCGCCAGCGCCCAGGCGCCACGCGGTTAAGGGACCACACCGATGAACTTCTCGAAATTCTTCATTACCCGGCCAATCTTCGCCGCGGTGCTGTCGCTGGTGCTGCTGATCGCGGGCTCCATCTCGCTGTTCCAGCTGCCAATCAGCGAATACCCCGAAGTGGTCCCGCCAACCGTGGTGGTGCGCGCCAACTTCCCCGGTGCCAACCCCAAGGTCATCGGCGAAACCGTCGCCGCGCCGCTGGAGCAGGCAATTACCGGTGTGGAGAACATGCTGTACATGTCCTCCCAGTCCACCGCTGACGGCAAGCTGACGCTGACCATTACCTTCGCCCTAGGCACCGACCTGGACAACGCCCAGGTACAGGTGCAGAACCGCGTCACCCGCACCCAGCCCAAGCTGCCCGAGGAAGTGACCCGCATCGGTATTACCGTCGACAAGGCCTCGCCCGACCTAACCATGGTCGTGCACCTGACCTCGCCGGACAACCGCTACGACATGCTCTACCTGTCCAACTACGCCATCCTCAACATCAAGGACGAACTGGCGCGCCTGGGCGGCGTAGGCGACGTGCAACTGTTCGGCATGGGCGACTACTCGCTGCGCGTGTGGCTGGACCCGAACAAGACCGCTTCGCGCAACCTCACCGCCAGTGATGTGGTCGCTGCAATCCGCGAGCAGAACCGCCAGGTGGCAGCAGGCCAGCTGGGCGCACCGCCCGCCCCCGGCTCCACCAGCTTCCAGCTGTCGATCAACACCCAGGGCCGACTGGTCAACGAGGAAGAGTTCGAAAACATCATCATCCGTGCCGGTGCCAATGGCGAAATCACCCGCCTGAAGGACATCGCCCGGGTCGAACTCGGCTCCAGCCAGTATGCCCTGCGTTCGCTGCTGAACAACCAGCCGGCCGTGGCCATCCCGATCTTCCAGCGCCCAGGCTCCAACGCTATCGAGATCTCCGACGAAGTGCGGGCGAAAATGGCCGAGCTGAAGAAGGACTTCCCGGAAGGGATGGACTACAGCATCGTCTATGACCCGACCATCTTCGTGCGCGGTTCCATCGAAGCGGTGGTACATACCCTGTTCGAAGCACTGGTGCTGGTGGTGCTGGTGGTGATCCTGTTCCTGCAAACCTGGCGTGCCTCGATCATCCCGCTGCTGGCTGTGCCGGTGTCGTTGATCGGTACCTTTGCAGTCATGCACCTGTTCGGCTTCTCGCTCAACGCCTTGTCGTTATTCGGCCTGGTGCTGGCCATCGGGATCGTGGTGGACGACGCCATCGTCGTGGTGGAAAACGTCGAACGTAATATCGGGCTGGGCCTGAAACCGCTGGAAGCCACGCAAAAGGCCATGAGCGAAGTGACCGGGCCGATCATCGCCACGGCGCTGGTGCTGTGCGCCGTGTTCGTGCCGGCCGCGTTCATTTCCGGCCTTACCGGGCAGTTCTACAAGCAATTCGCCCTGACCATTGCCATTTCCACGGTGATTTCGGCCTTCAACTCGCTGACCCTGTCGCCGGCCCTGGCTGCGGTGCTGCTCAAGGACCACCACGCACCCAAGGACCGTTTCTCGCGCATCCTGGAAAAACTGCTGGGCAGCTGGCTGTTCGCGCCGTTCAACCGCTTCTTCGACCGTGCCTCGAACCGCTACGTCGGTGGCGTACGCCGGGTCATCCGCTCCAGCGGCATCGCGCTGTTCGTGTACGCCGGCCTGATGGGCCTGACCTACCTGGGCTTCTCGTCCACCCCGACCGGTTTCGTGCCGGCGCAGGACAAGCAGTACCTGGTGGCCTTCGCCCAACTGCCTGACGCCGCCAGCCTTGACCGCACCGAGGCGGTGATCAAGCGCATGAGCGAAATTGCCCTGAAACAACCCGGTGTTGCCGACTCGGTAGCCTTCCCGGGCCTGTCGATCAACGGTTTCACCAACAGCCCGAACAGCGGCATCGTATTCACCCCGCTCAAGCCGTTCGATGAGCGCAAAGACCCGAGCCAATCGGCGGCAGCCATCGCGGCTGCACTGAATGCACAGTTTGCCGACATTCAGGATGCCTACATCGCCATCTTCCCACCGCCGCCGGTACAGGGCCTGGGTACCATTGGTGGCTTCCGCCTGCAAATCGAAGACCGTGGCAACCTGGGTTACGAAGCGCTGTACAAGGAAACCCAGAACATCATCGCCAAAAGCCACAACGTGCCAGAGCTGGCAGGCCTGTTCACCAGCTACCAGGTCAACGTGCCGCAAGTCGATGCCGCCATCGACCGGGAAAAGGCCAAGACCCATGGCGTGGCGATCACCGACATCTTCGACACCCTGCAGGTTTACCTGGGTTCGCTGTACACCAACGACTTCAACCGCTTTGGCCGCACCTACCAGGTCAACGTCCAGGCCGAGCAGCAGTTCCGCCTCGATGCCGAGCAGATCGGCCAGTTGAAGGTGCGTAACAACCTGGGCGAGATGATCCCGCTGGCGACCTTCCTCAAGGTCAGCGACACCTCCGGGCCAGACCGGGTCATGCACTACAACGGCTTCATTACCGCAGAAATCAACGGTGCCGCCGCCCCGGGCTACAGCTCTGGCCAAGCCGAAGCTGCGATCGAGAAACTGCTGAAAGAGGAACTGCCCAACGGCATGACCTTCGAGTGGACCGACCTGACCTACCAGCAGATCCTCTCGGGCAATACCGCACTGCTGGTATTCCCGCTGTGCGTACTGCTGGCGTTCCTGGTACTGGCTGCCCAGTACGAAAGCTGGAGCCTGCCACTGGCGGTGATCCTGATCGTGCCGATGACCCTGCTGTCGGCCATAACCGGTGTGATCGTGTCGGGTGGCGACAACAACATCTTCACCCAGATCGGTTTGATCGTACTGGTGGGCCTGGCGTGCAAGAACGCGATCCTGATCGTCGAGTTCGCCAAGGATGAACAGGCCAAAGGCCTCGACCCGCTGGCTGCGGTGCTGGAAGCCTGCCGCCTGCGTCTGCGGCCGATCCTGATGACCTCGATCGCCTTCATCATGGGTGTGGTGCCACTGGTGTTCAGCTCCGGTGCAGGTTCCGAAATGCGCCATGCCATGGGTGTGGCAGTGTTCTCGGGGATGATCGGCGTGACCGTGTTCGGCCTGTTCCTGACCCCGGTGTTCTTCTTCCTGATTCGCCGTTTCGTCGAGCGTCGCCAGGCCCGCAAGGCCGAACACGTTCAAGTGCTGGAGAACCATGCATGAACCTGCTCAAACCCCTGACCCCAAGCCTGCTGGCACTGGCCCTCGCGGCCTGTGCGGTAGGCCCGGACTACCAGGCCCCGGCCACCGAACCTGCGCAACTGAACAGCGACGTGCAGGCCAAGGCCTACGACCGTAGCCGCTTCGAAAGCCTGTGGTGGAAGCAGTTCGATGACCCGGTGCTGAACCAGCTGGTGCAGGCCTCGCTCGACGGCAACCGTGATTTGCGCGTGGCCTTCGCCCGTTTGAGATCGGCGCGTTCGATCCGTGAAGACGCCGAGAACGATCAGTTCCCGGTGGTCACCAGCCGCGCCAGCAGCGACATTGGCAAGGGCCAGATCCCTGGCCAGACCACGCAGCGGGTGAACAGCGAGCGCTATGACCTGGGCCTGGACATGGCCTGGGAGCTTGACCTGTTCGGCCGCATCCAGCGCCAGATCGAGGCCAGCGAAGCCCAGGAAGCGGCGGCCGCCGCCGACCTGCAGCAGTTGCAGGTGAGCCTGATCGCCGAGCTGGTCGATGCCTACGGGCAGCTACGCGGTGCCCAGTTGCGCGAGAAGATCGCCCTGGCCAACCTCAAGACCCAGCAAGAATCGCGGACCATTACCGAAACCCTGCGCGATGCCGGTGTGGGCAACGACCTCGACGTGGTGCGTGCCGATGCACGCCTGGCCGGGGTCGAGGCCACTGTGCCGCAACTGCAAGCTGAACAGGCTCGGGCGCGTCATCGCATTGCCACCCTGCTCGGCCAGCGCCCAGAGGCACTCAGCGTAGACCTGTCGCCCAAGGCCCTGCCGGCCATCGCCAAGGCGTTGCCGGTAGGCGATCCGGGGGAACTGCTGCGCCGCCGCCCGGATATCCGCAGCGCCGAACGCCAACTGGCGGCCGCCACCGCCAACGTAGGCGTAGCCACGGCAGACCTGTTCCCCCGCGTCAGCCTCAGCGGCTTCCTGGGCTTTACCGCCGCGCGTGGCTCGCAGATAGGCTCCTCGGCTGCCAATGCCTGGGCACTGGGCCCAAGCATTACCTGGGCGGCCTTCGACCTGGGCAGCGTGCGGGCCCGCCTGCGCGGCGCCAAGGCCGATGCCGAAGGGGCGCTGGCCAATTACGAGCAGCAGGTATTGCTGGCTCTGGAAGAGTCGGCCAATGCCTTCAGCGATTACGACAAGACCCAGCAGCGGCTGCTGTCGCTGATGCGCCAGAGCGATGCCAGCCGCAAGGCGGCAGAGCTGGCCTCGATCCGCTATCGCGAAGGGACGGTCGACTACCTGGTGCTGCTCGATGCCGAGCGTGAGCGGTTGAGCGCAGAAGATGCGCAGGCTCAGGGCGAAGTCGAGCTGTACCGCGGCATTGTCTCGATCTACAAGGCCCTGGGCGGCGGCTGGCAACCGGAAACCGTGGCCAGCGCACACTGATACCCCCTGTTTCAACGACTCCTTTGGTTGGCTCCTCCCCCAACCGTTTGCCCCGCTGGCCCTGGTCTGCGGGGCTTTTTTATTGTGGATAAGCATTGGCGCCGTTTTGCCGCCAAACTACAAGGGCGTGGTTGCATTTACCCCCCGTCTGGCCCAAGCTCTGCCCCTTCGCCGCCACGGATCGTCCGATGCCCAGACGCAACCGCTACCTGATCGCCTTGCTGTTGTTGATCCTGGTATCGGCCCTGTTCGGCTACCTGTGGCGCGACACCCCACCAGCCGCACCGACCTTGCCGGCGCACAGCTACGCCAAGGCACTGCGCCAGGCCCACGACGGCCAGCCCGGTGCGGCACGGGTGCTGTACCAGCAATTGCAACGTAACGACTTGCCCGCCATCCGGCGTGCGGCACTGTACGCCGAGTTGCCCAACTACCCCTCGCCACTGGCATTGAAGCTCGCCCGCCAGGACCTGGAGCATGCCGACCCACTGGTGCGCCGAGCGGCCATTGCCGGTATCCGCCGCCTGTTACCGGCGGCGCAGCGTAGCCTGGTGCTCGGCCCGCTGCTGGACGACGACGAGCAAAGCGTGCGTTTTGCCGCCGTGGATGCCCTGCTGGGCCTCGACCCCGACGCCATTGGCCTGTATTTCGGCCCGCTGCAAGCAGCCCTCGAGCAATACCAGCAAGCGCTGGAGCAACAGCCCGAGGATGCCGATGCCCAAGTGCACCTGGCACGTCTTTATCTGCATGAAAACGACTACACCCAGGCCGCCACAGCCCTGCAACGAGCGCTGGCGGTCGCCCCTGGCAACCTTGACGCCCTGGCTACTCAGGTACGCCTGCTCGAGCGCCAGGGGCATCACGATGCCTCGCGCCAGGTGCTGGGCCAAGCCTTGGCGCTAAGCCCCGACTCGTCCTTTCTGCAGTACGAGCTAGGGCTTTGGCTGAACCGCCACGAACAGCGCGAATATGCCTTGCTGGCCCTGTCCCGCGCCGTCGAGCTGGAGCCGGACAACGCCGACTACCGCTATACCCTGGCAGTTACCCTGCACGAGCTGGGCCAACTCGACGCCGCACAGAAGCAACTGGAAACCGTGCTCAATCGCCAGCCTGCCAACCGCCGGGCGCGGGTGCTGCTGATTCAGTACTGGAAAGAGTCCGGCCAGCTGCAGAACGTGCAGGTGCTGCTGGCCGAGCTGGAGCGGCAAAACCCTGACGACCCCGTGCTGCAACAGGGCATGTAGGTAACGACTGACTTTTGTTGAACCCTGAGTCTGTGCCCAGTGTCCAGTGAATATCAGGTCACCCTACAGGAGAGTCGTGTTGGCCAATTCATTGGCGCTGGACGAACGTGCCTTGATCCTGGCACCCCCGACGCTGGCGGCGGATACCTCGCGTCTACTCGCCTCCGCCGGCATCGATAGCCTGTGCGCAGTCGACCTGGCCAACCTGCAGGCGCGCCTGGCCGAAGGTGCAGGGTTGGCGATCATCGCCGAACAAGCGTTCAGTCAAGGCCCGAGCGCATCGCTGCAGGCCTTCATCGACCAACAACCGAGCTGGTCGGATTTGCCTATCGTACTGGTTACCGAGGGCGCCTGGTCGGCCAGTGGCGTTAGCAACCATCCATTGGGCAACCTGGCATTGCTGGTGGCCCCCTTTGAAAATGCCCAGCTGTTGCACATGACCCAGTCCGCCCTGCGCAATCGGCGCAGGCAGTACCTCACACGCGACCAGTTGCACGGCCTGCAGCAACGCCTGGACACCCGACGTTCGCCACCAGACGACGAACCGGAACGCGGCGAGTTCGCCCGCTACCAGGCACGCAAGATGGAAGCCATCGGCCAACTGGCCGGCGGCGTTGCTCACGACTTCAACAACCTGCTCACCAGCATTGGCGGCAGCTTTGAACTGATCGACCGACGCCTGCGACAGGGCCGTAGCGACGGTCTGGACGGGGTGCTGCGCATGGGCCACGAGGCCGTATCACGGGCCGCGCGCCTGACCCACCGCCTGCTGGCTTTCTCGTCGCGGCAATCGCTGCACAGCCAACGCATAGACCTGCATACCCTGCTACAGGCCAAACGCCTGAAAGCCTGCCTTAACCCGGCGGTATCCCTTCAGGTACACATGGCCAAAGGCCTCTGGGCCGTGCAGGCTGATGACCAGCAGCTGCACGAAGCCCTGGACAACCTGACGGCCAATGCCTGCGAGGCCATGCCCAGCGGCGGCCTTTTGCGCATCGAAGCAAGTAACCTGCACGTCACCTCTGGCCAGCTCGCCAGCGGCGCCCTGGCCAATGGCGATTACGTGCGGCTGCGTATCATCGACGACGGCCAAGGCATGGCGCAAAGCACACTGGAACATGCATTCGAGCCATTTTTCAGCACCAAAGCGATAGGCCAAGGCATCGGTCTTGGCCTATCGATGGTGTACGGTTTCAGCAAGCAGTCACATGGGCATGTGACCCTGCACAGCCAGATCGGCCAGGGTACCCGGGTAGACCTTTACCTGCCGCGTCATACCGGCCCGGCCAGGCAATCGTGCCAGCCGGCGCAACCTGCGTACCCTGACGGCGGCCGACATGTACTGGTCGTCGAGGACGACCCGCATGTGCGCCACTTGCTGTGCCAAGCGCTGCGCGACGACGGCTTCACCTGCCACAGTGCCGCTAACGGCAACGAGGGGCTGAAGGTGCTGCGCTCGGCGCAAAGGGTAAATTTACTGATCAGCGATGTCGGCTTACCCGGTATGAACGGCCGGCAACTGGCCGAGATAGCCCGCACCCTGCGCCCACAGCTGCCGGTGCTGTTCATCACCGGGTACGCCGAAACGGCCATGGCCCGAGCCGACTTTCTGGGGGCAGGCATGCACTTGATCTGCAAGCCATTCGAGCTGAAGCAGCTGCAAGCACAAGTGACGCAGATTCTTGGCAAACCGTAATGGGCACTATGCATCAAGCATGCGCAGTGCCTGGTCAGCAAGCTCTGCCAGCAGGAACGGCTTGTTCATCAACGCGGTGCCCGCTTGATCAAGCAATTGCGCTTCGATGGGCTGGTCCCCATAACCGGTGATGAACAGGATTTTCTGTTGCGCAATCTGCATGCGCATGGCCCTGGCCACTTGCCGGCCACTGAAGCCACCCGGCAAGCCGATGTCGGTGATCACCAGGTCGAAGGGGCCATCATGGCGGAAGCGTTCCAGGGCAGTATTCGCATCGCCTGCTACCGTCACGTCGAAACCACGCTCGGCCAGGTACTCATGCATGACCGCGCGCAAATTCACCTCGTCATCCACCAGCAGCAGGCGTTCGCCCCGGGCCACGCGCTGCGGTGGCGGTAAGGGTTTGGGCTCTTCAAGGACCCGCTCATGGCACCTTGGGAAAAGCATGGAAACCGTCGTGCCCTGCTCCGGGACAGACTCGATCCAGACATACCCGCCCGATTGGCTGACGAAACCATACACCATTGACAACCCCAGCCCGGCCCCACGCCCGACGGGTTTGGTGGTGAAGAACGGTTCAAAGGCCCTGGCTATGTCCGCTGCCGACATGCCATGGCCGTCATCCTCGACATACAAGGCTACGTAGTCGCCAGGTGGCAGGCCTCGCGCATCCGGAAAAGCACTGGTCAAGCGCTTGTTGACGGTACGCAACGTGACACTGCCCTGCGTCAGGCACGCTTCCCGGGCATTGGTGCAAAGGCTGATCAAGGCATTTTCAAGCTCACGAACGTCCAGTTTTACCGCCCACGGCACGACATCCAGCTGCCAGTGCAAGCCAACCTCCGCGCCCAACGTCTTCAGCAGCAGTGGCTCGCAAAGGCGTAATTGCCGATTAAAGTCCAGCGGCCGGGTGGCCAAGGGTTGAAGGCGCGAGAGCGCCAGCAGGCGATGGGTCAGTTCCATGGCGCGTTGCACCGACTCGCGGGCTACTTCCGCGTAGGCCTCCACGCGCTCCAGCCGCCCCTCTCGTAGGCGTCGTTGCAACAACTCAAGGCTGCCGCCAACGCCGGACAGCAGGTTATTCATTTCGTGGCCCATGCCCCCCGCCAACTGGCCTACCACCTGCATACGCTCGCTGTTGCGCATCAGCGCCCTGGACTGACGTGCAGCCTCCTCGCGGTCTTCGGTAATGTCCCGGCCAACCGCCGTCAGCAGGCTGCCATCAAACCGCGCGCTCCAGCGAAACCAGTGGTAGTGACCATCACGGTGCCGCAGGCGGGTCTCGATCTGTTCCGTGTTGCTGTCTTGCAACAGCCCGGACACTGCCACCTGCACGTCCGCGCGATCGGCCGGGTGCACCAGTTCCATTACCGGCATATCCTGCACCTGCTCTTGGGTCCAGCCCAGAATGCGGTACCAGGCCGGGTTGACGGCATGCAGTTTCAGTTCCGCAGTCACCGTCATCATCGCGTCGCGCGACAGTTGCCAGAACTGTTCGCGTTCAGCCACATGGCGTTCGATCTGCTGCTCAAACCCCAGCGCCTGCGCGCGCCAATGGCGGTGCGCCTCGACACTGGCCGTCGTTTCGATCACCGTATGCAGAAAACCCGCCACATTGCCAAGCTCATCATGCAACGGTGCAAAACCGAACGCGCACCATATCGGCTCTTCGTCCTCGACGCCGGGAACACTCAGGGGGGGATCCTCGACAAAACTCGAGCGCCCCTCCAATGCCTGGAACACACGGGGTCCCACTGCCGGCCAGACATCGTGCCAAAGCCTATCGAACGCTGTACCCAAGGCATCCGGCACTGCCCGCAGCGCCCTGTAGCCTTCGTTGTGCACCACAAAAAGGTCAGCCCCCCAGACCACGGCACAAGGGAACGGTGACAAATGCATCATGTCGACGGCAATACGCAAGGAAGCCGGCCAGCGCGGCAATGGCCCGAGCGAAGTACGCCCCCAGTCGAACCGTGCAATCCGTTGCGCCATCAACTCGACCGGCTGCGAAACAGACGGCTGCAGCATGACCGGCTGCGAAGGCCCGCGTGGCGTACTGTTTGCGACCAATATCGTGACTCCAGCAATGTTACGGGTTGGCCACAGTGCTACCTGAACAGACAGGGTCACTCGTGGAATGTGTTCAAGTTAGCACAGTACGCACCACGTACCATGGCGCACCTGCAGGGGGCAGCTATGCTGATTAGGTTTTCCCTTGGGCCAGGGAGCATCGGCCTATCCAGGTTGCCGACAGGAGCACGGTCATGAGCAAGAAAATGCTGGTAGTGCTGACCAATACAGCTAAGTACCCAGCCCTCAAGCGGGCGACCGGGTTGTGGCTGGGAGAGGCCGTGCACTTTGTCGAGAAAGTCGAAAAGGCCGGCTACAGAGTCGATTATGTCAGCCCACAGGGCGGCTACGTCCCCATCGACCCGCACAGCCTGCAGATGGCGCCGGACCTGGACTGGCAATGGTATGACGACAAGCGCTTCATGACGCGCCTGGGCACCACCTTGAGCCCTGGTCAGGTAAAGGCCGACGACTACGGCGTCATCTACTACACCGGTGGCCATGGTGTGATGTACGACTTTGTCGATAACCCGCCACTGCAGGAGCTGGCACGCGAGGTCTACGAAAAAGGCGGCATTGTAGCGGCGGTCTGCCACGGCGTGGTTGGCCTGCTGAACATCAAACTCAGCGACAACTGCCTGTTGCTCAAAGGCCGTAAAGTGACCGGCTTTTCCAATATCGAGGAAAAACTGGTTGAGCTGGACACCGTGGTGCCTTTCCTGACGGAAAACGAACTGGGTGGCCGCGGCGGCGAGTACAGCAAGCATGATGATCCGTGGATGCCACACGTGGTCGAGGATGGTCGATTGATCACTGGGCAGAACCCGGCCTCGACCGCCCTGCTCGCCGAACACGTGCTGGCAAAACTCAAGGCGAGCTAAAGCCTGACATCAGCCTTGTAGTTTTCCTCTACCGCACGCTGCACAAGGACTACAGCCGACCGGTCATTGAGTGCATAGGCTCAGGGTTCAGTTGTTCACCCCGAACAGCTTCGGCCCGGAGAGCGATTGCCCTATGTTGAAAATCCTGAACTCAGGACACCGCCCGCGAGAGCTGCTGCTGCTCTGCACGGTGTGCCTCGTGCCTGTGATTTCCGGTTTGCTGGTAATGGTTGTTCAACTGGAAATGAAACTCGCGGAAAACGCAAACATCTCAGTGCAGGAAGCGGTTTTCAGTGTCGATCAGGCGCTGAACCGAATCCATGAGGCTGCCCAACGCGCTATGCCGCTTGCAGGCAAACCCTGCGAAAATGTCAAAGACGTTCTACAGGACCAGGTTGTGAGCCGCTCCATGCTCAGGTCGTTGACCTTGGTAGAGGGCAGCGAAGCCTACTGCAGCAGCGCCTCGGACTCTCTGGAGTACTTGTCATCTTTCGCGTTGTCGGGCCAACAGGTCGAACTGTCTCATGGACAACCCGATAGCCGCCCCAAACTGCTGGTCAACTTCTACCTGCAAGGCAAAGGGGTCGGTGTAATCGTGACTGCGTATGCCATTCAGTTGCGCAACGAACTGGATGGTTTCCAGGATGGGCTGACACTGCTGCTGGAGTTCGATGACCGCTATATCTGGAGCAATGGCGATAGCCGTGACGCACAACGCCCATCGCAGTCAGAGTTCCTGGCACATGCCTTCTCGGCCAGGTACGGGTACCGGGTTAAAGGCGGATATGCGCAGGGTTTCACCGCTCAGGAAATCCGCCAGTCCATACTGCAAATCCTGCCGTCGCTGGTGCTGGTAGGGATCGTGACGGCATCGATCGTTTATCTGGCTTTGCTCAGGGCACGCTCCCACGGGCGTGAAAACGCCGCCGCGCGTGCATGACGGCGGCGGCGTCCAGGCCGCATCAATCGGTGCTCAGCACACCACGGCGTACCTGGTCACGTTCGATGGATTCGAACAACGCCTTGAAGTTGCCTTCACCAAAGCCATCATCACCCTTGCGCTGGATGAACTCGAAGAACACCGGGCCAAGCAGGGTTTCCGAGAAGATCTGCAGCAGCAGGCGCTTGTCTTCAGGCTGCGAAGCGCCATCGAGCAGGATGCCACGCGCTTGCAACTGATCCACCGGCTCGCCGTGGCCAGGCAGGCGCTCTTCGAGCATTTCGTAATAGGTCTGCGGTGGCGCCGTCATGAAGCGCATGCCGAAGCCCTTCAGGGCGTCCCAGGTCTTGAGCAAGTCGTCGGTGAGGAAGGCTACGTGCTGGATGCCTTCACCGTTGAACTGCATCAGGAACTCTTCGATCTGCCCGGCACCCTTGGACGACTCTTCGTTGAGCGGGATGCGGATCATGCCATCGGGCGCAGTCATGGCCTTGGACGTCAGGCCGGTGTACTCACCCTTGATATCGAAGTAGCGGATCTCACGGAAGTTGAACAGTTTCTCGTAGAAGCCGGCCCAGTAAGCCATGCGCCCGCGGTAAACGTTATGGGTGAGGTGGTCGATGATTTTCAGGCCGGCACCTACCGGGTTGCGATCCACGCCTTCGATAAAGTTGAAGTCGATGTCGTAGATCGAACTGCCTTCGTCGAAACGGTCGATCAGGTACAACGGCGCACCGCCAATGCCTTTGATTGCCGGCAGGCGCAACTCCATCGGGCCGGTTTCGATTTCTACCGGCTGGGCACCCAGTTCCAGGGCACGGGCATAGGCTTCATGGGCATTGCGCACGCGGAACGCCATGCCGCACACCGAAGGGCCGTGTTCCGCCGCGAAGTACGAGGCGATGCTCTTGGGTTCGTTGTTCAGGATCAGGTTGATGCCACCCTGGCGATACAGGTGCACATCCTTGGAGCGGTGGGTAGCCACCTTGGTGAAACCGAGTATCTGGAAGACCGGCTCGAGTACGCCAGGCGTAGGCGAAGCCAGCTCAATGAACTCGAAGCCCATCAGGCCCATTGGATTGTCGAAGATATCAGCCATGTTCGTGTCCTCATCTGCAGCGAAAAATTATTGATTGCGTGGGATGTGGAACAGAAACGGCGGTGAGCACGGGATGCCCCGCACGCTGCGGGCGAGGAAGTCACCTATGATCAGCTTGAACCCATGGTATGTCATATGGACCCATTCTCGGCGGGCTTGATCCTTCGGAGTTGAAGGACCTTATTGTTGTATTCGTAAACGGATTCTACATTGCGTAAAATGGTTTGTCGCGTTTTAGTTGGTCGTGAGCGCCGACAAACGGCTATTCTCTCGGTATCACTCATCGTAGCCAGATCAGCATGCCCCTTACCGTAAAACGCCGCGCCGCATTCAGCTGGCGTACCCTGTTGCCCTGGGGCGTCGGTGTGCTGCCAGTGGTGTGCGGCCTGGCCATCATGAACTGGCAGGTCGAGCGCGAGATGCAGGCCAGCAGCCAGGCCACCACCCGCCAGGCGGTGGAGCACGTCGAGCGCATCCTCGACAACCTCTCCAGTGCTGCCAATGCGCTGCTGCCCTTGGCAGGCAGCCCCTGCGACCAGGCCCAGCTTACGCTGCGTGCCCAGGTGACCCGCAACGCCTTCGTACGCTCGACCAACCTGTTCAGGCACAACAACCTGTATTGCACCTCGCTGTTCGGCGAGTTCGACGAACCGGTCAACGCCAGCGACTATACCGACGGCAAACTGTGGCTGATGGACGGCAACTCGGTCACCCCGGGGCACGCGCTGCTGGTGTACCGTGCCAGCGAGGGCGACAAAGGGGCAATCACCACGGTGGATGGCGACCACCTGCTAACGGCACTGCGCCTGATCGGCCCTGACGAAGACTTGCAAATCCGCGTGGGCGATGCCTGGATGGGCAAGGACGGTGTCGTGCACAAAGGCGTACCACCTGCCGCCGCCAGCGCCAACGTACTGCTGGGTTCGACTCGTTACCCATTCAGCGTGCAGGGCGGCTACAGCACCGGCAAACAGGGCCAGCTGTTACGCAGCCACTACCCTGCCCTTATCAGCTTGCTGCTGGTGCTGGGTGCCGTGGCGGCGCTGGTATGCCGCTGGCAGATTCGCCGTGCCACCTCACCCCGGGCCGAGCTGGACCGGGCGCTGCAGGCGGACGAGTTTCTGCCGTATTTCCAGCCTGTGGTACGCAAGGGCGACTACCGCTGGGCCGGTGCCGAAGTGCTGATGCGCTGGAGCCACCCGCGCGAGGGCCTGGTAAGGCCCGACCTGTTCATCCCTTATGCCGAGCACAGCGGGCAGATCGTCGCCATGACCCGGGCGCTGATGATGAATACCGCGCAAAGCCTGGCACCCTATGCCGGGCTGCTGGAGGACGGGTTCCATATCGGTGTCAACATCACCGCCGATCATTGCCGCGACCTCAGCCTGCTGGACGACTGCCGCACCTTCCTGCAGCACTTTCCGCCGGGCCGGGTGGTGCTGACCCTGGAACTGACCGAGCGCAAACTCATCGAGCCTACCCCGGTGACCCTGGAACTGTTCGAAAAGCTCCACGCCATGGGCGTGATGATTGCCCTCGACGACTTCGGCACCGGCCAGTCGAGCCTCAACTACCTGCGCCAGTTCCAGGTCGACTACCTGAAGATCGACCAGAGCTTTGTCGCCATGATCGGCGGCGATGCGCTGTCCGTGCACATTCTGGAAAGCATCATCGACCTGTCGGCCAAGCTGGGCCTGGGTATCGTGGCCGAAGGTGTGGAAACGAACACCCAGCGCGACTACCTGGCCTGCCATGGGGTGGACTTCCAGCAGGGCTACCTGTTTGCCAGGCCCATGCCGGCCGCCCAGTTCCTGGAGGCACTGGCCACACGCCCGGGCGCTGCGCAGTTGCCGCAAGGCGCGGCCCCTGAGATCATGCGCGGCTGATCCACCCGCTCAACTCCCCTATTCGAGGCACTCGTGTCAAAAGGCATCGTTTCATCGGTCATGGCGTCCTGTCTGTTCGCTGTGATGTACTTCTATACCTCGCTGCTCAAGCCACTGGATGGCGAAGAGATCTTTGGCTGGCGCACCCTGCTGACGCTGCCCTGCCTCACCTTGTTCATGCTGGTCTCGAAAGACTGGAAGCGGGTGGGCGAGCTGCTGGCCCGGGTAAAGCGCACGCCTGTGCTGTTGCTGGGCATGGTCGGCACGTCGTGGCTGATGGGCGTACAGTTGTGGCTGTTCCTCTGGGCCCCCTTGCATGGGCGCAGCCTGGAAGTGTCGATGGGCTATTTCCTGCTGCCATTGGCCATGGTCCTGACCGGGCGGCTGGTGTACGGCGAACGCCTGTCACGCCTGCAAAAGGTGGCCGTGGCCTGTGCCGCACTGGGCGTGGGCCACGAGCTGTACCAAAACGGCAGTTTTGCCTGGGAAACCCTGTTGGTGACGATCGGCTACCCGATCTATTTCGTGCTGCGCCGACGCTGCCGCACCGACCACCTGGGCGGCCTGTGGTGCGACATGTGCCTGCTGCTACCGTGGGCGTTGTACTTCGTTATCCAGGGCCCGCTTTCCAGCGCTGACCTGCAAGCCCACCCAGGGCTGTATGCGTTGATCCCGATCCTTGGGGCGATCAGCGCCTCGGCCCTGATCGCCTACGTGCTGGCCAGCCGAATGCTGCCATTCAGCCTGTTCGGCCTGCTCAGCTACGTCGAGCCCGTGCTGCTGGTGGGCGTGGCGTTGCTGCTGGGCGAAACCATCGGCCCGGATCAGTGGCTGACCTACCTGCCGATCTGGGCCGCGGTGCTGGTGCTGGTGCTCGAGGGTTTCAAGCACCTGCTGCGTCAACGTCGCCGTTCGGTGTAAGCCGAACCTGGCGCACCCGCCGCTCTTCCACCGCCTCCACGGTCAGCATCCAGCCATTCCAGGCCAGGCGGTCACCCACAATCGGCAGGCGGTCGAGCAAGCTCATCACCAGGCCCGCGAGGGTCTGGTAATCCTCGGTAGCACGGGCACTGAAGCCGGTACGCGCCTGGACCTGGCTCAGGTTCAGTGCACCACTGACCACGAAGCCCTCGCCCTCCTGGACGATGCCGGGGCCTTCAACCTCGCTCGCATCCGGCAGTTCACCGGCAATCGACTCAAGGATGTCGGTCATGGTCAGCAGGCCGGTGAAGTCACCGAACTCGTTGACCACGAAGGCGATGTGAGTCGACTGGCCACGCATCTGCTCCAGGGCGTTGCGAATGCTGAAGCTCTCCAGCAAATTCAGCGGCACACGCGCCATGCCTTCCAGGTCCGGCTGGCTGCCCGACAGCAGCTCCTTGAGCAGTTCCTTCTTGTGCACGAAGCCCAGAGGCTCGTCGACACGGCCATTGCGGATCAACGGCAGGCGCGAGTACGGCGAGTTGGCCAGGGCCTGGGTAATGGCGTCGGCCGGTTGCGCCAGGTCGATCATGTCGACCTCGGTGCGGGCGGTCATCACCGTACGGATAGGCCGCTCGGCCAGGTTCAGCACGCCACTGATCATCACCCGCTCACGGCGGTCGAACAGCACCTGCTCCTCACCACCCTCGACCAAGTCGGCGATTTCCTCACCCACTTCGTCAGCCTCGACACGGCGGCCACCCAGCAGGCGTAGCACGGCATGGGCAGTGCGCTCACGCAACGGCCGGTGCTGCTGCAAGCTGCGCTTGCGGCGGGCACGGGCCAGCTGGTTGAACAGCTCGATAAGGATCGAGAAGCCGATGGCCGCGTACAGGTAGCCCTTCGGGATATGGAAGCCCAAACCTTCGGCGGTCAGGCTGAAACCGATCATCATCAGGAAGCCCAGGCACAGCATGATTACCGTGGGGTGGGCGTTGACGAAGCGGGTCAGCGGTTTGCTGGCAACGATCATGATACCGATCGAGAAGATCACTGCGATCATCATTACCGACAGATGCTCGACCATGCCCACCGCCGTGATCACAGCGTCCAGCGAAAACACCGCGTCAAGCACCACGATCTGCGCAACGATCGGCCAGAACGCCGCATGACGTACCGCGCCACTGGCCTGGGTTACATGGCCCTCAAGGCGTTCATGCAGTTCCATGGTGGCCTTGAACAGCAGGAACACACCACCAAACAGCATGATCAGGTCACGGCCAGAGAAGCTCTTTTCGAACACTTCGAACAGTGGCGCGGTGAGGGTGACCATCCACGAGATGCTCGCCAACAAGCCCAGTCGCATGATCAAGGCCAGGCTCAGGCCAATCACCCGCGCGCGGTCACGCTGATGCGGCGGCAGTTTGTCTGCCAGGATGGCGATGAACACCAGGTTGTCGATACCCAGCACCAGCTCAAGGACGATAAGCGTCAACAGGCCTAGCCAGGCCGTGGGATCGGCTAGCCATTCCATTAGCGGGTACTCAACGGGGAAGCGTCACGAGGACGGGGGAAGGATGGCCAGAACGGCCGAAAACTGGGGGGCTCCGCGAAGGTGCTCATATAGACCTTGTTAACAAATTGGGAAAATGATCCTACAAGCAGCACTGGTTTCTCTGATAGCGCAAAACTATTACAAAACCTGTATCAGGTGTGAGGTGGCATTTGGGGGGTACTTTTCTTCAATACCCTCGACAGCCAACGGCTGAAAATCACGGTTTCTTCCAGCCACCGGATCTTTCTCATGAGCCTGTCCCTGTCCATGGCCGCCTTCGCACTGGCGGCGTCGATTTCCCCCGGCCCGGTCAACATCATTGCCCTGAGCAGCGGCGCCAACCATGGCTTACGCGCCAGCCTGGCGCATGTGGCCGGCGCCACGCTGGGCTTCTGCCTGTTGCTGGTGCTGGTCGGGCTGGGCCTGCATCAACTGCTGCTGCGCTGGCCGCTACTGGGCATGCTGTTGCACTGGGGCGGGGTCGCATTTCTGCTGTACATGGCGTGGAAGCTGGCCAGCGATAACGGCCGGCTGACCAACACACACTCGACAACAGCGCCTTCAGCCTGGCACGGCGTGGCGATGCAATGGTTAAACCCCAAGGCTTGGCTGGCAGCAGTGGCCGGGGTCGGCGCTTACACGGGGGGTGAGCAGCACCTGCTGTGGCTCTTTGCCTGGATATATGGCCCGATCTGTTTTGTTTCGGTCGCGTGCTGGGCATGGGCCGGGAGCATGATTCGCCAGTATCTGGGCAACCCACGGCACGTGCGCTTGCTCAATCGAGGGTTGGCGGTATTGCTGGTGGGCAGTGCGGGCTACCTGGTTATCTGACGCCAGCGGCATTGCGGTAATGCCCCGGTGTCGCCGCCAGGTGCTGCTTGAATGCCCGCTGCAGGTGCGCCTGGTCGGCAAACCCGGCCTCCTGCGCAACCTCGGCAATCGCGCGGCCTTGGCGCAGCTGCGCCCTGGCCAGCTGTACGCGCTGGTCGAGCAGGTAGCCATGCGGCGTCAGCCCGAAGCGTTGGCCAAATGCACGAATCAGGTAGGAACGTGACAGGCCGCAGGCGGTGCAGATGTCTTCCAGGCTCAGCGGATCGCTACGATGGGCACGTATGAAGGCTGCCGCCGCGTCCAGCCGTGGGTTACCTGCTTCACCCGCGCCAGTTTCACCCGAGAGAAAGCCCGGCAATGCACTAAACAGGGTCGCCAGGCGCGCCTCCCTGTCAGGCACGCTGGCGTCGAACAGGTCGGCAAAGGCCTGCATCAAACGTTGGTACAACGCAGGCGAGCTACTCCAGGTTTGCGTCGGCAAGGTGAAACCCAGCGCCTGTAGCCAGGGCAAGTCGACGAACAGCATCAGGTAGGACCAAGGCTCGCCATCGATGGGATTGCAGGTATGCACCACGCCCGGGTTCATCAGCACCGTGGTGCCGGCCCCCACCTCAATGCGCAGGCCCCCGTTCAGGTAAGTGCTGCGCCCACCGGTGATCACACCGATGGAAAAGCTCTCGTGGGAATGTGCGGCATAACACACCTGCCGCCCGTCCCCTACCCGCCGGGCTTCGACAAAGGGCAAAGCAGGGTCACGCCAGAACCGTGATACCTCGATCATCCCCTCGCCCACACGTTGCTCAGATGCCCCGATACTACACGGTTATCGCGCAAACAGATCAAGCGTGCGTTCCACTTCACCAATATCGATCCTGAAACCATCGCCCTCCGGTATCCCCACCACAAAGCCGAACTGCTGGTGGTCGCGGTCCGTCAGGTATTTGTAGTAACTGACAAACCGGTTAGGCGGCTGCAAGGTCAGCAGGCTACCGCCAGGCTGCAACACATTCACACCATGCACCAGTTGGCTACCCTCTACGCCAATGACCACGTTTGCCCCGGCACAGGCTGCGACAATACTCGGTACATCAGACTTCAGCGGGTTGACCACGCGAAACCCACGGGTAACCCGCAAATGCTCGGCAAGCTCCAGCTCATTGCGCAGCAGGCGCAGGTCGCCGTCGCCGCCCCGCAGCAGGAACACGCCTGGGTGTGGGGCGTGCGACACATGCGACAGCAGCTTGTCCCCCATGGCCCTGTAGCGGGCGTGACGGCTACGGTTGTTGCTCTGATCGTCGAACAGCACCAGCTCACGGAAAAACGCACTGCGCAGGCGCAGCGGCTTCATGTCCAGCCAGTCTTCATAGGCGGGGGCCTGGGTAAACAGCGGGTACTTGGCCGAGGGGGCGGTGGTCACGGGGATGCCTTCATTACAGGCCAGCGCATAGGTCGGGCAATCTTCCATCAGCCAGGTGCCAAACCAGGAATTGCCGTTTTGCGTGCAATAAATAGCTGCACGATCAATTTCGTTGTCCACGATGATGCCCGGAAAGGTGCTGGGTTTCAGTGACAACCAATGGCTGGCCTTGCCCTTGTACAACGCACCATCGACCAACCACACATTCTTGATCAGGTAGCCCCGGGTTGGCCCTTGTACCGTACTGATGCCGCCCTCCATGGTGCGCGCAGGGTGTACGTAGGGGTAAAAACGCTTGCCCTCCCAGCCCGTCACCCGCTCCAGCTGGCCGGGCAGGTAGATGGCCGGTGGCGACACCGTGGTCTCGCCCGGCGCAATGTCCCAGCTCTTGGTGGCCACACTCTTGAGGTCGATGGCCGTGTTCTTGCCTAGGCGCTTGCGTGCCATGTAGCGGTAGGCAGCCAGTGTCCAGGTGTGCTGCCTGGCTGCAAGCGATGCAATGAACTGCGAGATGTCGCTTCCCATGAAGCGTCCTCCCTTGGTAACGAAATCAGAAACCGGGCGCATCGCGCCCTCTCTACGCATCCCTGGCTAACACTCAGTTGGACATCACCCTTTCCATCGCGGGAGGGGATTGCAGGTTGGCATACCGGCTGCGCAGCGCTTCCACGAACGGTTCGCCTGCGCCGTTGCCGCCATACAGGTAAATCTTGTGCAGCCCGCCAAACACCATTTCATGGTAGCGGCTGGCAAATTCTTCTTCACTCGGCCCCTCGGGCAACCCCAGGTGCAACGTGAGCTTGTCGCCTTCGACCGCGAACATCGGCGTGTCCCACAAAAACTTCGCCGTGCCGGCCTTGGGCAAGCGAACGAACAGGTAGGCATGGTTGCCCAACGAGTCGATATCGCCGCCACGCCGGCGCTTCCACTTCAACAGCCCGTCATCTGGCCGCGCCAGGCACAGGCCAATGTCGTAATAATCGAAGCCCTGTTCCAGCGCCCACTCAAGGGCCATGAACGTGGTGATGGAGTTCACTTCGCGCAACTTCTTGGCATCGGAAAACACCGCTTCGCAATAGCCAAAGCGCAAGGTGCTCCAGTAGCGCTTGCCGCCGCGCACCACTTCGCACCCCAAGTGGCAGCCGATTACCTCATCGCCCAAGGTAATCAGGTCGAGCCGGCCAACGCTCTTGGCAATCCGGAACACTTCGTCCGTGGGGAACTGTGCCGCATGTATGCCTTGCCTGGCCGTGGCATAGGGGCGCAGCAGGTCCCGGTCAGCCATGGCGATCTCGTCGTCCGAGAGGGTTTTACGCATCTGGTAAAGCGGGCGGTTCTTGCGGATGCTGCGGCGCAGTTCGCTGTCGTAGCGGGCCGTGATGTCTTCCAGCGGCCGCCCCAGCGGAACCACGGCACTCAGGTAATGCGGCACCGACAACGCGCCCGTCGTGGGCATTTCGCTAATCACCACAACATGGTTGGCCGCCGCAGTCGCGCTTGCACCCTCCACGACCGATGCGCTGCCCTGACCCTTGCCGCCAATCAGCAGTTTGGCCATTTCCCGTTGCTGCTTGCGCCCTATGTAGAGGATTTCGTACGGGCTTTCCTGCTGCATCCGGAACCTGGCAACTTCCCAACGCCAGAAACAGGCACGCGCCAACACTTCACGCACCTTGCTGGCCAGCAGCCTCATTTCGTAGCGCATGGAGGGCGACAGGAATTTTCGCGCCACAGCCGTCAAGGTCTCTTTCATTTCTTCTTCGACGCCCTTTGAAGTGCTCTATGGTCTATCGGAAAAAGAGAAAAAATCAGCAAAAACACCTAACGTCTTGATTTTTATAGTATGAACTCAAACTTCTTTATCACATTCAGTAACAATTTAAGATGCCTGCAAACGCTTTGGCAAGCGGTTCCCCGCTAACTTTAGATCAAGTTTAATGGCGTCAAAATTCCTGCATGAAGTGCATGCCCAACAAGCACTTTGCTATAACCGTGCCCGGCGCGCGCCGCTGCAATTATCACTTCGCTATCAATCGATAACCCTTGATGCCGTCTTTGCATAACAGTCCTTGAACCCTAAGGTGACCTGTCGACAAGCACGAGGGGCCACGTTGAGCCAGACTGGTGTTTTTTCGGCAGCCGGTGCATGCTCGCAGCTGAAGCGATTCACCCGGCTTGAAAACCGCCCTGCCAAGTGAGGTGCAGTACCCATGGACCGTCTGCTCGATTCACTCTTCCCCAACGCCGAAAGCATCCCGCAAATCTGGCGCCTGGAAGCCCCCCTGGAACAACGTGATTACCTGGTGAACGGCGAGCTCAGGCGCTGGGACGGCGCCCTGGCCACGGTACGCAGCCCGGTCTGGCTCAAAGAAGGCGGCGAAGAACGCCAAGTGGTGCTGGGCAGCACCCCACTGCTTGATGCCGACACCGCCCTTACCGCGCTCGACGCTGCGGTTCAGGCCTACGACAAGGGCCGTGGTGCCTGGCCGAACATGCGTGTGGCCGAGCGTATCCAGCACGTCGAAACCTTCCTGGCACGCATGCACGAGCAGCGCCAGGCCGTGGTCAAGTTGCTGATGTGGGAGATTGGCAAAAACCTCAAGGACTCGGAAAAGGAATTCGACCGCACCTGCGACTACATCGTCGACACCATCAACGCCCTCAAGGATCTCGACCGCCGCTCCAGCCGCTTCGAGCTTGAACAAGGCACGCTGGGCCAGATCCGCCGGGCGCCGCTGGGTGTCGCCCTGTGCATGGGCCCCTACAACTACCCGCTCAATGAAACCTTCACCACGCTGATCCCCGCGCTGATCATGGGCAATACCGTGGTATTCAAGCCCGCCAAGTTCGGTGTGCTGTTGATCCGCCCGCTGCTCGAAGCCTTCCGTGACAGCTTCCCGCCCGGGGTGATCAACGTCATCTATGGTCGAGGCCGGGAAACCGTGAGCGCGCTGATGGCCAGCGGCAACGTCGATGTGTTCGCCTTCATCGGTACCCACAAGGCCGCCAGCGACCTGAAAAAGTTGCACCCACGCCCTCACCGCCTGCGCGCCGCGCTGGGGCTGGATGCCAAGAACCCGGGTATCGTGCTGCCCCAGGTCGACCTCGACAACGCCGTAGAAGAAGCGGTCACCGGTGCACTGTCGTTCAACGGCCAGCGCTGCACGGCACTGAAAATCCTGTTTGTCCACGAGGATGTGGTCGACGCCTTCCTCGACAAGTTCCAGCGCAAACTGGCCGCGCTCAAACCTGGCATGCCGTGGGAGCCGGGTGTAGCACTGACACCGCTGCCCGAGCCTGGCAAGGTCGACTACCTCGACGGCCTGGTTGCCGATGCCACGGCCAAGGGCGCACGCGTGTTCAACGAAGGTGGCGGGCAGAGCCGCGGCTCATTCTTCTACCCGGCCTTGCTGTACCCGGTTAACCACGAAATGCGCGTATACCATGAAGAGCAATTCGGCCCCCTGGTGCCTGTAGTACCCTACCGCGACCTGCAAACCGTGATCGACTACGTGCTGGACTCCGATTACGGCCAGCAACTGAGCCTGTTCGGCAACGACCCGGCAACCATTGGCAGCCTGGTCGACACCTTCGCCAACCAGGTCGGGCGCATCAACATCAATGCGCAGTGCCAACGTGGCCCGGACACCTACCCGTTCAACGGCCGCAAGAACAGCGCCGAAGGCACCCTGTCGGTGCATGACGCCTTGCGTGTGTTCTCCATCCGCACACTGGTCGCCACCCGCTTCCAGGAGGCCAACAAGGCGCTGATCAGCGAAATCATCCGCAACCGCCAGTCGAGCTTCCTGACCACCGACTATATCTTCTGACGGCCGCGCTTATAGGAAATTGATCTAGCGCCAATGTCGATTTTCCCTCTGTGCAAACGACTCTAAGCGACAGGGCGCCCTCCGGCGCCCACTGCGAAGGAGAGTCGAACATGGCAGCCAAACCCATCCCCGAAGGCCAGCACAGCCTTACCCCGTACCTGGCCATCAACGATGCCGCCAAGGCCATCGAGTTCTACAAGCAGGCCTTTGGTGCAGTCGAAATGTTCCGCCTCGATGCCCCAGGTGGCCGTGTGGGCCATGCCGAGCTGAAAATCGGTGATTCCTCGCTGATGCTGGGCGACCCCTGCGACATGGAGGGCGGCCTTACCGCCAGCCAGAAACTCAGCGGCGCAGGCGTGGGCCTGCACCTGTATGTCGAGGACTGCGACAAGGTCTACGCCCAAGCATTGGCGGCCGGCGGCACCCAGTTGCATCCGTTGACGGACCAGTTCTACGGCGACCGCAGCGGCACCCTGAAAGACCCGTTCGGCAATATCTGGTTCGTCTCCACCCACAAGGAGGACCTCACCCCGGACGAAATTCGTGCCCGCGCCGCGAAGATGTTTGGCGGCAACTGAGCGGCAAGTTGAAAGCGGCGCGACTTTGCTTGAAGCTTGAGGCTCGTAGCTCGGAGCTGCTTCATGCGAATCATCGACAAATCCGCCGCACAGGTGCGCAGCCTGACCCCCGCCGAAGAAGAGCTGCTGGTCGGCTTTGCCACCGGCAGCCTCGGCGGCCCACGCCTGCTGCAGGCCAACCAGCTGCTGATGAAAGTGCGCAATGCAAACCAGTGGCTGGCCTGTGACTGCCGCAGCGACGCCTTGCCGGTGCTCAATGTCACCCTCAACGGCAGCACCGGCACGCTGTTTCTCAAAAACAACCCGGGCACGGCAGAACACACACCCGGCTGCCCGTTCACCAAGGACGAGCGTGAGGCCGACGAGCGTGAAAACGACCCTGCCCCCCCTGCAGCCTGGCTGCCGCCCGACACGCCACTGCGCCTGATCGGCGACTTTCGCAGCGCCACCAGCAGTGCCAGCGGCGATAGCAACGACCGCCGCGAACAACAGCGCCTGCTGTCACTGCTGCTGACCTGGATCGAAACCAGCGGCCTCAATCTTTACGCCACCCACCTGAAAAAGGACCTGACCACCCAGTTTGCTGAATTGCGCAGCGTGGCCAGCCGCTACCCGCTGCTGGAGCGGGTGCCCGCCAGCAATTACCTGGAAACCCGCCTGGACATGAAGCACATGATGATGCTCAAGTCCCGACTTCGCGAAGCCACGGTGTTCGGTAACCACCGCCGCCACGGCTTGCTGCTGGACTGTGTCGACCAGATCAAAGGGCGCAAGCTGTTCAACAACCGCAGTGAAGATGGTTTCGACTTCCAGGGGCACCACCTGTATTGGGGCGGTAGCCGTACCACCGGGCCATTACTGGCGCTGATGATCTACTCACCCACCAGCGCCGGTAGCCATTTCTATGAGCTGATCCATGTGGCCAGCGTACCGGTGCTGTCCCGTGCCCACTTGTTCCCTGTGTATCGCGATGAAGAGCGTGAGCCGCTCAAGGCGTTGGTGTCGTTGATTGACTGGATGGCCAGCAAAGGTGTGAAAGTGCAAATGCGCCGGCCGGTCATCGGCGGGCAGGTCATGGATGAACTGGTGCTGACCTCGGACCAGGACCGCGTGCTGTCGGTGTCATTGCTGGAGCAGCCGATCGGGCCCGAGCCAGATGCCGAGAACTTCAAGCGCTATGCCGACTTCAAGAGCCTGGAAACCTTCCGCAAGTTCGTTGCCGGCTTTTTCATGCGTGAACGCTGAAATCCTAGGGCCGCTTCGCGGCCCAGCGCCGGCAAGCCAGCTCCCACAGGGACCGCGCAATGCTGAATAGCTACGCAGTACTCAGTACAGGCAGCCCCAAGCTTTCAGGTCACCCTAGGAACAGCTTGTAAGCCGGGTTATCCGTCTCATCCCAATACCGATACCCCATCTCATCCAGCGCCAACGGCAACCCCGCTACCTCGTCCCCCGGCACCTCCAACGCCGCGAATACCCGGGCCTCCGCCGCCCCATGGTTGCGGTAGTGGAACAGGCTGATGTTCCAGCGCTTGCCCAGCCGCTCCAAAAAGCCCAACAATGCCCCGGGCCGCTCGGGGAACTCGAAACGCATGACCCGCTCATCCGCACCCGGCGCGGCGTGGCCACCCACGGTATGACGCACATGCAGCTTGGCCAGCTCGTTTTCGGTCAGGTCCAGCACGCTGTAACCCTGCTCGCGCAGGTTGGCCAGCAACTGCTCGCGCGGGTCGTGCAGCGGATGGGTCTGCACACCCACAAACAGGCGAGCTTCCTTACCCGGGTAATAGCGATAGTTGAACTCGGTGATCTGCCGCTTGCCCAGCGCCTGGCAAAACGCGCGGAAGCTGCCCGGCTGTTCCGGAATGGTCACAGCGATGATCGCCTCGCGCTGTTCCCCCAGCTCGGCCCGCTCGGCCACATGGCGCAGGCGGTCGAAGTTGACGTTCGCCCCGGAATCGATGGCCACCAGCGTCTGCCCCTGTACGCCGTCGCGTGCCACGTACTTTTTGATCCCGGCCACCGCCAAGGCGCCGGACGGCTCGGTGATCGAACGGGTATCGTCGTAGATGTCCTTGATCGCCGCACACAGCTCATCGCTGCTCACGGTCACCACCTCGTCGACGAAGTGCCGGCACAGCTCGAAGCAATGGGCGCCGATCTGCGCCACCGCTACACCATCGGCGAACGTACCGACCTGCGGCAGGATCACCCGCTCACCAGCAGCCATGGCAGCCTGCAGGCAGTTGGAGTCTTCCGGCTCCACGCCGATCACCTTCACCTCCGGGCGCAGGTACTTCACATAGGCAGCAATGCCAGCGATCAAGCCGCCACCACCGACCGGTACGAAGATGGCATCCAGCGCCCCCGGGCGCTGGCGCAGGATTTCCATGGCCACCGTGCCCTGCCCGGCGATCACGTCCGGGTCATCGAACGGTGGCACGAAGGTGGCCCCTTCACTGTCGGCCAGCTTCAACGCGTGCGCCAAGGCGTGCGGAAAGCTTTCACCGTGCAGCACCACATGGCCGCCACGCGAACGCACCCCCTCTACCTTCAGCGATGGCGTGGTGGTTGGCATGACGATGGTGGCCTTCATGCCCAGGTGCGAGGCTGCCATGGCCACGCCTTGGGCATGGTTGCCGGCCGAAGCGGTAATGACCCCGCGCTCACGCTGCGCACGGGTCAGGCGCGACAGCCGGGTGTAGGCACCACGGATCTTGAACGAGAAGGTCGGCTGCAGGTCTTCGCGCTTGAGCAATACCTGGTTACCCAGGCTGGCAGACAAGGCAGGCGCGGCTTGCAGGGGCGTTTCGATGGCCAGGTCGTACACCGGGGCGGCAAGAATGCGCCGCACCTGTTCCGACAGCAGTTGCTGGGGGGTGACTGCAGTACGCGGGACGCTGAAGCTGGTCATCGATGACTCCTTGGCTGTTTTCAGTGTGCCCAGGAGTCAGAGAGAAGAAACCCGCCTCCAGGGCGGGTTCGGTGCACGTACGCGCTAGCCCGCCAAGCTGATAATGGCGGTAATAATAATGGCGCTCACGTGCGGGAATGTATTCATGGGGTAGGAACTTAGCCGGTAGCGCAGCACAAAGTCAACACTTGGCTTGCTGCGCCGAAAGCGGCACATCGAACACCTTGTCGAACCCCCACTGGAAGACAAAGGCGTAAACGAAGAAGAACACGAACAACGCCAGGTTGGTCAGCAGCGCCGCCCACAGGCTGACGTCCAGCCAGTACGCCACCAGCGGCAGCAAAATCACCACCAGACCACCCTCGAAACCCAGCGCATGCAGCAAGCGCCGCATGAAGGTGCGCTCACGCTGATGCTGGCGCGCTTCCCAACGCTCGAACACCCAGTTGTAGCCCATGTTCCAGCTCATCGCGATGCCCGACATCAGCACCGACAGCACGGTCGACTGCGCCATGCCGGCACCGAACGCCAGCTCCAGTGCAGGCGCCACGCAGGCCACAGCGATGGCCTCGTAAAGAATGGCCTGGACGATCTTGCGCGCCTTGCCTTGCATGTTCAGCTCCCTGGGTAAACGACCTGTAAAACTACAAGATGTGGCCCACAAGAAAAAGCCCGAATTTTGGACAACCTCGTATTCGGCTGCTTGTATCTATCCCGTACAAACGGCGACATGTCGTACAACTTCGTCGAGGGAACCGAGCGAGGATACAGACGATGGCCTACTCCACCCTGCCGGTGACTGCCACATGAGCCTGGCATTCATCGATTTTCTCACCTATGTGCTGTTCGGCCTGAAGATCCTGGCGATCACCCTCGCCTTGTTGATGTTCCTGCTGGGCCTGGACGACCTGTTCATCGACCTGTGCTACTGGGGGCGAAAGCTGATCCGGCGTTTTCGCATCTACGACAAGTTTGAGAAAGCCGACGAGAAACGCCTGTACGAAGTCCCGGAAAAACCTTTGGCCATCATGGTCCCGGCCTGGAATGTAGTGGGCGTGGTCGGTGAAATGGCGCACCTGGCGGCCTCCACCATCGACTACGAGAACTACCAGATCTTTGTCGGCACCTACCCGAACGACCCGCAAACCCAGGCCGACGTCGACGCGGTGTGCCTGCACTACCCCAACGCGCACAAGGTGGTGTGCGCCCGCCCCGGCCCCACCAGCAAGGCCGAAGATCCTCGCCTTCTGCCTGCTTGCCCTGTGCCTGCCGGCCACAGCTGACCAGCGCCTGTTCTACCAACCCCTGAACCGCGATGCCAGTATCACCCCTGCCCAGTGGCAACAGCTGTGGCACGCCACCGTGGCGTAGGGTGGCAAGACCTTGATCGTGCAGTGGAGCGCGTATGGTGACAGCGATTTTGGCGGTGCCCAGGGCTGGCTGGCAAACAGCCTGCGCTCGGCGCATGCCCAAGGGCTGCAACTGGTCTTGGGGTTGTACATGGACCCGGCCTATTACCAACGCCTTGAAGCGTTGGACGGCGAAGGTCAGAACAGCTACTGGAAAGCGCAGTTGGGCCGCTCGCTCAGCCAATACCAGCAACTGCGCAACGCCTGGCAGTTGCCGGTGGATGGCTGGTACCTCCCCATGGAGCTGGACGACCAGCATTTTCGCGAGGCTGAACGGCGCGATGCGCTGTACATCCAGTTGCAGGCCTTCAACCGCCAGCTGGACAAACCGTTGCATATCAGTGCGTTCAGCGCGGGCAAATTGTCGCCAGGAATCAACGCTGCGTGGCTGGAGCAACTGGCCGGGTTGGGCTTGACTGTCTGGTGGCAGGATGGCGCCGGGACCGGGCGTTTGTCCGCGTTGGTGCGCCAAGGCTACGAATAGGCTTTGCCGTGCCGGGTGGGCGTGGTGCGCGAGGCGTTCCGCCAGGTGAGCGGGCCAGGGCAGGCATTCAGGGCTGAGCCTGCCGAACCGAAGCTGGGTAGTGGGTGCCATGCCGAGGCGGTGTTTGCCTTGCGCTACCGGCCCTGGGCCCGAGGCGTGTTGCCACAGAATTGAGTCACCAGGTGGAGGCATTGGTACGCAGAGTGCGTGAAGATGCAGGCACACACCCGGTAACCATCAGTATCGGCCTGGCGCAGCTGTCCCCAGGCGATACGTTGACCATGGCGCCGATCAAGGCTGACCAGGCGCTGTATGAAGCCAAGCACACGGGCAAAGACCGGTTTGTGTTGTGGACTACCCGGCTGGCAGCCGAATCCTGAACTGCGCACCGCCCAGTGCCGATTGCGCGACCGTCAAGGTCCCGCCCTGCCCCTCGATCGCTCGCCGGCTGATCGCCAACCCAAGGCCAAACCCGCCGGTGTTGCGATCGCGGCTGCGGTCCAGGCGGTAGAACGGTTGGAAAATCCGCTCGCGCTCCTCAACCGGTATGCCAATGCCGTCATCCTCCACTGTCAGCAGGCAGGCACCATCGCCCTCCAGCCGCAGGCGCAGCAACAGGCTTTCATCGCAATAACGCATGGCATTGCGCACCAGGTTCTGCACCGCACGCGCCGTCAAGCGCGGGTCCAGCACGAACCGGGGCAGATTACCCTCGGCCTGCACTTCCCAACGAATACCCCGGCCATCGAGTTCCTCGGCAAAACCACCGAGCACGCTGTCGACCAGCTCCAGCAACGATACTTCAACCCGCTCGCGGGCCTGGTCGGCATTGTACAGCCGGCTGTAGGACAGCAGTTCCAGCACCAGTTCATCCAGCTCACGCACATGCCCCACCAGTTCCAGCAGACGTTTGCGGCTGGCCGGCGGTACTTCGTCGAACAGCAATACCAAGCCGAAATCCAGCCGGGTCAGGGGTGTGCGCAATTCGTGCGACACTGCATTCAGCAGCTCGCGCTGCTGGTTGACGTGGCGCTCCAGGTCGCTGGCCATGGTGTCGAACACGCCGGCCAGCTCACCAATGTTGGAATGCGGTGAAATGTGCGTACGTTCGGCCATCTGCCCCTGACCCAGGCGCCGGGCGGTTTCCTTCAGGCGCTCCAGGTCGCGCCAGTGCGGCCATACCCACAGCAGCAGGCACCCCAGCATGGCCGCACCGATCAGTACGGTCACCCCCCACGACAACACGTTGATGTCCAGCGGGTCTGGCGGTGAGTGCAGGCGCACCAGCCATTCCTTGTCCAGCGGTGCCAGCACCGTTTCGTAGTAGCCCCACTCGGCAATGCGCACCGCGTACAAACCATGCTCCAGGCGCGCCTGTTCCTCATCGCTCAGGCCGGCTTGGTCCATGCGCAGCAGTTGCAATTCCAGCGGCGCGAAATCGCTGGCCAGTTCTTGCGCCACGGCTGGCCACTGCTCGCGCGGGGCCTGGCGGAACTGGCGCACGATCAACGCCTGCACGCCCTTGGCCTGGTCCAGGTTGTAGGCCATGAAGCGGTCGCGGAACAGGCCGACAATGGTGTCGGGGATGAACAGCAACGCACCGGCGTAGGCAACGATGATCACCAGGTACAGCCGCACCAGGATCTTGAGCATGGCCGATCAGCACTCCCACTCGACGCGGCTGAACAGGTAACCCTTGCCCCACACGGTCTTGATCTTGCGCGCTTCGCCGGCGTTGTCGTCGAACTTGCGCCTCAGTTTGGAGATGGCCACGTCCACGGAACGATCGGTGCCATTGAACTCGATACCCCGCAGTTGTTGCAGGATTCGGTCGCGGTTCATCACCTCGCCCGCATTGCGTGCCAGCACCACCAGCAGGTTGTACTCACCACTGGACAGCTCCACTTCTTCGCCACGCCAACTGACCGTGCGCTCGGCCAGGTCGATGCGCAACCCCCCGATCAGGATCAGGTCGTTGTCCAGGCGCGGCTCATTGATGCTGCTACGACGCAGCAGCGTACGCACCCGGGCCAGCAGCACGCGTGGTTCACAGGGTTTGGTCACGTAATCATCGGCCCCCATTTCCAGGCCCAGTACCTGGTCATGGCTGTCATCACGCGCAGTCAGCATCAGGATGGGCAGGCTCTGCGACTCCTGGCGCAACAGGCGGCACAGTTGCAAGCCGTCGATGCCCGGCAGCATCAGGTCGAGGATGACCAGGTCCGGTTTTTGCCGGCGGAACTCGTCCAGCACATGGTCTCCCCGGGCGATCACCTGGACATGAAAGTCGTTGCGTTGCAGGTAGCTGGCGATCAGTTCGGACAGGGCGCTGTCGTCTTCGACCAGGAAAATATTCGGCATAGGTGCTAGAGAATCCGGGTGCAGGTGTACGCAGAATATATAACCCTACCGGCCCAGAGGATTGATCTTCACACTTTTTCACACTCACCCTACAGGTATTAACAGCCGCCAGTGCAACAGCTGCCGTAGCATATACCCGGTCATCATCGGAAGATCCGCATGCCTACTACCTTCCCCCCTCGCCTGCGCCCAGTGGCGCTTCTGGCGTTTATGAGCTTGTCCCTGGCTGGCTGTGGCGACAGCGCCGAGCAAGACGAAAAGGCCCCTACCCCGCAGGTGCGGGTGGAAACCCTGCAATTGCAGCCCTTGGCGATAAGCAGCGAGCTCAGTGGCCGCATTCTCGCCCCGCGCACCGCCGAAGTGCGCGCACGGGTCGCGGGCGTGGTACTCAAACGCGTGTACCGCGAAGGCAGTGACGTCAAGCAAGGCGATGTGCTGTTCCTGATCGACCCGGCGCCATTCAAGGCCGACCATGACAGTGCCCGCGCCACCTTGGCCAAGGCCGAGGCCACCCTGTACCAGGCACGCCTGCAAGAGCAGCGCTACCGCGAGCTGGTCGACGACAAGGCCGTCAGCCGCCAGGAATACGACAACGCCAAAGCGAGCTTCCTGCAGGCCAACGCCGACGTGGCCGCCGCCAAGGCCGCCCTGGAGCGCACCCGCCTGAACCTCGGCTACGCCACGGTAACCGCGCCGATTTCCGGCCGTATCGGCCGCGCCCAGGTCACCGAAGGCGCCCTGGTCGGGCAAAACGAAAGCACGGCGCTGGCGACCATCCAGCAGCTGGACCCGATCCACGCCGACGTCACCCAGTCCACCCGCGAGCTCAACGCCTTGCGCCGCGCCTTGCGCGCAGGCGAGCTGCAGCAGGTGGGCGACGGCCAGGCCCGCGCCACGCTGATCCAGGACGATGGCAGTGCCTACCCGCTGCCAGGCAAGCTGCTGTTCTCCGACATCAGCGTCGACCCCAGCACCAACCAGATCACCCTGCGCAGCGAGTTCCCCAACCCGGACCTCGACCTGCTGCCCGGCAGCTATGTGCGTGTGCGCCTGGAGCAAGCCGTACAGCCCAAAGGCCTGAGCGTGCCGCAGCGGGCCATCCTGCGCGACAGTGCTGGCGTGCCCAAGGTGCTGGTGGTCGACGCACAGGCCCGGGTCAGCGACCGCCAGGTGGTACTGGGCAGCGCCCAGGGTGATCGCTGGGTCGTCAGCGAAGGCCTGACGCCAGGCGAGCAGGTGGTGGTCGAAGGCCTGCAACACGTCAAGGCCGGTGACCAGGTGCAGGTCGACAACGCAACGGGCACAGCGCCCATCGCACAGCACACCGGCCAGTGAGGGCCTGATTCATGCCGCAATTCTTCATCGACCGCCCGGTGTTCGCCTGGGTGGTCGCACTGTTCATCCTGTTGGCCGGCGCGCTGGCCATCCCGCAGCTGCCGGTAGCCCAGTACCCGAACGTGGCCCCGCCGCAGGTGGAAATCTACGCCGTATACCCAGG
The DNA here is from genome assembly GCF_000730605.1 of Pseudomonas monteilii NBRC 103158 = DSM 14164. Lineage (GTDB taxonomy): Bacteria > Pseudomonadota > Gammaproteobacteria > Pseudomonadales > Pseudomonadaceae > Aquipseudomonas > Aquipseudomonas monteilii. The sequence continues at coordinate 91,812 of NZ_BBIS01000012.1, forward strand.
CGCCTCCGCCGCGACCATGGACGAAAGCGTGGTCAGCCTGATCGAGCAGGAGCTCAACGGCGCCGACAACCTGCTGTACTTCGAGTCGCAAAGCAGCCTAGGCAGCGCCACCATCACCGCCACCTTCGCCCCGGGCACCAACCCGGACCTGGCCCAGGTTGACGTGCAGAACCGCCTGAAGGTGGTCGAGTCGCGCCTGCCGCGCCCGGTCACCCAGCAGGGTCTGCAGGTAGAAAAGGTGTCTACCGGGTTCCTGCTGCTGGCCACCCTCACCTCTGAAGATGGCAAACTCGACGAAACCGCGCTGTCGGACATTCTCGCGCGCAATGTGATGGACGAAATCCGCCGCCTCAAGGGCGTCGGTAAAGCCCAGCTGTACGGTTCGGAACGCGCCATGCGCATCTGGATCGACCCGCGCAAGCTGATCGGCTTCAACCTCACGCCCAACGATGTGGCCGAGGCCATTGCCGCGCAGAACGCCCAGGTCGCGCCCGGCAGCATTGGCGACCTGCCCAGCCGTGGCACCCAGGAAATCACCGCTAACGTGGTGGTCAAGGGTCAACTGAGCACGCCCGAAGAGTTCGCCGCCATCGTCCTGCGGGCCAACCCGGACGGTTCCACGGTCACTATCGGTGACGTTGCCAGGGTCGAGATCGGCGCCCAGGAATACCAGTACGGCACCCGCCTGAACGGCAAGCCGGCCACCGCGTTCAGTGTGCAGCTGTCGCCGGGGGCCAACGCCATGGAAACCGCCACCCTGGTGCGGGCGAAAATGCAGGACCTGGCGCGCTACTTCCCGGAAGGCGTCACGTACGACATCCCCTACGACACTTCGCCGTTCGTCAAGGTGTCGATCGAGCAGGTCATCAACACCCTGTTCGAAGCCATGCTGCTGGTGTTCGCAGTGATGTTCCTGTTCCTGCAGAACCTGCGCTACACCCTGATCCCGACCCTGGTGGTGCCAGTGGCCCTGATGGGCACCTTCGCGGTCATGCTGGCGATGGGCTTTTCGGTCAACGTGCTGACCCTGTTCGGCATGGTGCTGGCCATCGGTATCCTGGTCGACGATGCGATCGTGGTGGTGGAAAACGTCGAACGCATCATGGCCGAAGAGGGCCTGCCGCCCAAAGAGGCCACGCGCAAGGCCATGGGCCAGATCAGCGGCGCGATCGTCGGCATCACCCTGGTGCTGGTGGCGGTGTTCCTGCCCATGGCTTTCATGCAAGGTTCGGTGGGGGTGATCTACCAGCAGTTCTCGGTGTCGATGGCGGTATCGATCCTGTTCTCGGCATTCCTGGCTCTCAGCCTGACCCCGGCGCTGTGCGCCACCTTGCTCAAACCGGTCGCCAAGGGTGAGCTGCATGAACGCAAGGGCTTCTTCGGCTGGTTCAACCGCCGCTTCGAAAGCCTAAGCAATGGCTACCAGGGCTGGGTGATGCAGGCGCTCAAGCGCAGCGGCCGCTACCTGCTGGTGTACGCGGTGCTGCTGGCGGTGCTGGGCTACGGTTTCAGTCAGTTGCCCACAGCGTTCCTGCCCACCGAAGACCAAGGCTACACCATTACCGACATTCAGCTGCCACCCGGCGCCAGCCGCATGCGCACCGAACAGGTGGCCGCGCAGATCGAGGCGCATAACGCCGAGGAAGCGGGCGTAGGCAACACCACGCTGATCCTGGGTTTCAGCTTCTCGGGTAGCGGGCAGAACGCAGCACTGGCATTCACCACGCTCAAGGACTGGTCCGAGCGTGGTGCCGACGACAGCGCCCAGTCGATTGCCGACCGCGCGACCATGGCCTTCACTCAGCTCAAGGATGCCGTGGCCTATACCGTGCTGCCGCCGCCTATCGACGGCCTGGGCGAGTCCACCGGCTTCGAATTCCGCCTGCAGGACCGTGGCGGCATGGGGCACGCCGCGTTGATGGCTGCCCGCGACACGCTGCTGGCCAGTGCCGGCAAAAGCAAGGTATTGACCAACGTGCGTGAAGCATCGCTGGCCGAAAGCCCGCAGGTGCAACTGGAAATCGACCGCCGCCAGGCCAATGCCCTGGGCGTTTCGTTTGCCGATATCGGCTCGGTGCTGGACGTGGCGGTGGGCTCCAGCTATGTCAACGACTTCCCCAACCAGGGCCGCATGCAGCGGGTGGTGGTGCAGGCCGAAGGCGACCAGCGTAGCCAGGTCGAAGACTTGCTGAAAATCCACGTGCGTAATAGCAGCGGCAAGATGGTGCCACTGGGCGCGTTCGTCCAGGCCAAGTGGGTCAGCGGGCCAGTGCAGCTGACCCGTTACAACGGCTACCCGGCGGTGTCGATTTCCGGCGAACCGGCAGCAGGCTACAGCTCGGGCGAGGCGATGGCGGAAGTCGAGCGCCTGGTCGCCCAACTGCCGCCTGGCGCCGGCCTGGAATGGACGGGGCTGTCGCTGCAGGAACGCTTGTCCGGCAGCCAGGCACCGATGCTGATGGCGCTGTCGTTGCTGGTGGTGTTCCTGTGCCTGGCGGCGCTGTACGAAAGCTGGTCGATTCCCACCGCCGTGCTGCTGGTAGTGCCCCTAGGCGTACTGGGTGCGGTGCTGGCCGTGACCCTGCGCGGCATGCCCAACGACGTGTTCTTCAAGGTTGGGCTGATTACCCTGATCGGTCTGTCGGCAAAAAACGCCATCCTGATCATCGAGTTCGCCAAGCACCTGGTCGACCAGGGCGTGGATGCCGTCGACGCTGCGGTGCAGGCCGCCCGCCTGCGCCTGCGCCCCATCGTGATGACCTCGCTGGCATTCATCCTCGGCGTGGTACCGCTGGCCATTGCCAGCGGCGCCAGCTCGGCCAGCCAGCAGGCCATCGGTACCGGGGTGATCGGCGGCATGCTCAGCGCCACCTTGGCGGTAGTGTTTGTGCCGGTGTTCTTCGTGGTGGTGATGCGGCTGGCGGGGCGTGGCAAAGCTGCTATTGAGCATGAAGGCGTGGTGAGCGTCGGCCAGGCCGAGCAGCCGCACGGGTAAAAGTGGGTATGTTAATATTGCTGGCATCGGTGGAGGAGCTGAAATGACACAAGCCCGCGATGCCAGCATCAAATGCCAGGTCCTGGAACTTGCCAAACAGCAGGGTGTTACCAGCGAGAAGGACCGTTTCAGTGATCTGGCAACGACCATTACCAACCTGTCGGGTGATGTCGTCAACCTTGATGACATCGAGAGAATGCTGGTAGCGCTCAAGAAGAAAGGCATTCTCACCAAGCGACAGATACTTGAGCTGGAAGCATGCTATCTGAACGAGTTGTCTGGCCATGACGATGGGCAAAAGATCAGCGCATGATGTTCGATCCATTCGACGATTTTGAAACCGCAGGCTACTTGCGCAATGTCTTCAAGCTGAAAGACCCCGCGCAAATCAAGAAAATGGAGCATCTGGCGTTTGAATCCAGCCTGGAAGACGCCATTTCCCTGCTGTCGAGCTGTCGGCACATTACCTACCAAACCCTGCTTGAGCTGCATCATCTCCTGTTTGCGGATTTCTACCCCTGGGCTGGTAAGGACCGCGCCGAGCTGGCACCGAGGCTTGCGGTATTCAAGGGAACGGATAGCGATCCTCGCCATACTGTTTTCTGTCCACCCGACCAGATCCGGCACTGGACATCCCACGCACTGATATTGGGCCAAGACCAGCAAAGGCTCAAGCAGCACCCAGGTGAGGTACTTGGGTTGCTGGCAGATGCTCACCCCTTTCTGGATGGTAACGGCCGAACGATACTGCTGGTTTTCATGGAGCTATGTCATCGGGCCGGCTTTGCCATCGATTGGTCTCGTACCACCAAGGACGACTACCTCGCAGCCCTGAGTACTGAAATCAATCAGCCCTCGAAGGGCCATCTTGATCAGTATCTGAAACCGTTTTTGGTGAAGCTCTCTAACAGAAAGCAATGGCCAGACGTTCTGGGCGCTATCAATGGGCTGGATGGACTGGATAAAGAGAACATCAGGCATGAAAGCCTGGACGACCCAGGGGTACAAGCGTTGTATCGTGGCTATCGCTCACTCCCCCCCTGCTCCACCCTCATCCTTGCCGGTGGCCGTGGCCAGCGCATGGGCGGCCGTGACAAGGGGCTGATCGAATGGAAGGGCGAACCGCTGGTGGCGCATGTGCAGCGGGTGGTGCGGCCACTGAGCGATGACTTGGTGATTTCCTGCAACCGCAACCAGGAGGCCTACCGGGCGTATGCCGACCAATTGGTCGGCGATGCCGAGGCGGACTTCCCCGGTCCGCTGGCGGGGGTGATTGCCGGGCTCAAGGTGGCGCGGTATGAGTGGGTTGTGCTGCTGGCATGCGATGCGCCGCTGGTTGACCGGGTGTTGATCGAGGATCTGCTGCGGTTGGCAGTGGCGAATGACAGTGCGGCGATGGTGCGCCAGGGTGGGTATTGGCAGCCGATGTTCAGCGTGCTGCCACGGCGGGTGCTGCCGAGGCTGGAGCAGGCTTGGGCACAGGGTGAGCGGAGTTTGCAGAGGGCCTTGCTGCGCGAGTCGGTTCAGGGGTTGGAATGTACCGAAAATGATTCCCGGTTGAGCAACTTCAATAGCCCGGAGTTGCTGAAAGGCTGAAGGCATCTCCCGCCTGTTCCGGCCTCTTTGCGGGCTTGCCCGCGAAGAGGCCGGAACAGGCAGTAAGTCATCCGGCAGACAATTCCTCGACACTGATCTCTCGCATCCTGAACTTCTGTACCTTGCCAGTCACCGTCATCGGAAACTCGTCGACAAAGCGGAAGTACCGGGGCACCTTGAAGTGCGCAATCCGCGCCCTCGCCCACTCACGCAGTTCATCCTCAGTGGCGGTATGCCCCGGGTGCAGCCGCACCCAGGCCACGATCTCCTCACCATACTTGCTGCACGGCACGCCAATCACCTGCACATCGGCCACCGCCGGGTGGGTGAAGAAGAACTCTTCCAGCTCGCGCGGGTAGATGTTTTCCCCGCCACGAATGATCATGTCCTTGCTGCGCCCGACAATGCGCACATAGCCCTGCTCGTCCATCACCGCCAAGTCGCCGGTGTGCATCCAGCCTTCACCATCAATGCTTTCTGCGGTGGCCTTGGGGTTGTTCCAGTAACCGAGCATCACGCTGTAGCCACGGGTACACAGCTCGCCTATCTCGCCACGCGGTACGGTGTTGCCGTCAACGTCGACCACCTTGTTCTCCAGCCGTGGCTGGGTACGGCCGACACTGGTCACACGGCGCTCCAGGTCATCGTCCGGCCCGGTCTGCAATGACACCGGGCTGGTCTCGGTCATGCCGTAGGCAATCTGCACCTCGGCCATGTGCATTTCGCCAATCACCCGGCGCATCACCTCAATCGGGCAGGTGGCACCGGCCATGATCCCGGTGCGCAGGCTCGACAGGTCGAATTCCGCGCGTTGCGGGTGGTCCAGTTCGGCGATGAACATGGTCGGCACGCCATACAGCGCGGTCGCCTTTTCCTCTGCCACAGCGCGTAGCGTGGCCAGTGGGTCGAAGGCATCGTTGGGGTAGATCAGGGTGCTGCCGTGGGTCATGCAGCCAAGGTTGGCCATGACCATGCCAAAGCAGTGGTACAGCGGCACCGGCACCACCAGCCGGTCGTGCTCGGTCAGGCCCAGGCTTTCGCCGACCATGTAGCCGTTGTTGAGGATGTTGCTGTGGCTGAGGGTCGCGCCCTTGGGGAAACCGGTGGTACCCGAGGTGTACTGGATGTTGATCGGGTCGTCGCAGCACAGTTGCGCCTGGCGCTCGGTCAGGGCCTCACGTCTGATTGCGTCGGCACGGGCCTGCAATTCATGCCAGGCCAGAAAACCTGATGGTGGTGCGGCCGCCAGGCTGACCACGCCGCGCAGCTCCGGAAAGCGCTCGCAGATCAGCTCCCCCGGCTGGCCTGTACTCAGGCCCGGTACCAGGCCCAGCAGCATGGCGTGGTAGTCGGAGGTCTTGAACGCGTCGGCGCAGATCACCCAGCGGCAGCCCGACTGGCCCAGGGCGTAGTCCAGCTCGCTGGAGCGGTAGGCCGGGTTGATGTTGACCAGGATCGCGCCAACCTTGGCACTGGCGAACTGGGTGATGCACCACTCGGCGCAGTTGGGTGCCCAGATGCCCAGGCGGTCGCCGGGTTGCACGCCCAAGGCCATTAGGGCGCGGGCGTGCTGGTCGACTGCAGCGGCCAGTTGGCGCCAGGTGTAGCGCAGGGCTTGGTGGCGGACTACCAAGGCTTCGCGATCGGGGAAGCGAGCGACGGTGGTGTCGAAGGCATCGCCGATGCATTGGCTGAGCAGGGCTTTGTCGGGGTTGCCCTGGGAGTAGCTTGGCTGGGGCATGGGCGCTCTCTTGTTGTTCTTGTATTGTTTTGACTGGCCTCTTCGCGGGACAAGCCCGCTCCCACAAAGAACCCACAAGATCCGAATGCGGTGCAGTCTTGTGGGAGCGGGCTTGCCCCGCGAAGGATCCAGCACTGAACTACCTGATGAACACCTGCGGCGTCGTAGTCGACATGTCACCACCCGGCAACTTGATGTTCTTCACTTTCTCCAGCGTATCCGGGTTGAACACCGCCAGGTCGTTGAAGGTGCCGCCCAGGTACAGTTTGTCGCCCTTCTTGTCGAACGTGACGCAGTAATAGGTGTGCTCCAGATTAGCCGCCTTGATCAGCTTGCGCTGCTTGATGTCGTATTTGGCCAGGCGGTTGAGCACGCCGTAGATCTGGTTCGGGTCCTTGGGCGAGCGCAGGCCGGTGAAGTACAGCTCGGTCAGGTCGGCGAACTCCTGGGTATGGGTCTTGCCGGTCTTCAGGTCGACGCTCAGGTAGCCGTACAACAGCTCAGCCTCGTTCGGGTCCTGCTTGGCATCCTTGAACTTGGCAATGGTGTACAACATCGAGAACTCGTGGCGCGGGTTCTGGTGCGGCCAGAAGTACAGCACGTCCGGGGCACTGTAGCCTTTGCGGTTCCAGTTGCGCAGCGGCAAGGCCACCGTGTACTTGCCGGTCTTTACGTCCATCTTGTAGATATCCGGCCCGGCAAAATACAGGGTGCCATCGTCGGCGGTGCGCATCAGGTATACCTGGCGCGGCATCGGGAAGGTACGTATCGGCTTGGCCTGCAGGCCATCGCCGGTACTGAACACCTCAAGCCGTGGTGGCTTGACCACGTAGTGGTCGTTCAGCATCTGGGTCGGGTTGACCGTGGCGTACACTTCCTTGCCGTCGGGGCTGATGGCGAACGAGTAGATCGACCGGCCCACTTCGCCTGCCACGCTGGACAGGTTGGCGTGGAAGGTGTTCTTGCAGGTGTCCAGGTCGATGCCGTAGATGTCACCGTAGTGGTTGTTCAACACATAGGCAGTGCGGTTGTCCGGCGCCATCATTGCGGTGCCGGGGCCGAACTTGTCGGGCATGACGCAGCTCTTGTACACCGTATCAGTGGCCACATCGACCACATGCAGGTTGTTCGGGTAGTTGGTCACGATCATGTATTCGTGGCCAGCCTTCAGTGCCGGCCCGGTATCGTCGGCCTGTGCCAGGCCGGTACACGCCATGGCGGCGATGGTGAGCGCGAGTGACGCGCAGCGTCCAGCTTTCATGCGGTTTCCCCTTGTCATTCTTGTTGGGCCGGTCACTTGTCTTTCGGGAACACAGTGCCGAGGTTGCGCCAGTCATCCGCCGAGTTGGTGGCCTGGGCGTTCCAGTTCTGATAGGTGCTCATCATGTCCGGCACCTGGGCCGGCCACCAGCAAGGGTCGGAGCAGCCATACAGGTCGGCTTCCATCGGCTGGCAAAGCGAGCTCACGCCACCAAAGGCGTCCACTTCCCAACCCGGGTCGGTGGTGGCCGTACAGCCGGCCACTGCACTCATGGCCATGACTTCTTCGACGCGGTCTTCGGCAGCGGCCTGTTCGAGGATGCGCGCCTTGTTGTTCAGGGGCTTCAAGTGCTTCATGTCAGTGCGCCTTCCGCGGAGTGATGTAGCGATCGATGAAGGCCGGGTTGGCGGCCATGATGCGACTGTAGACTTCGATGCCGAAGTCGACCCAGTCGCGCATCAGTTCGCAGTAGTGATACGTCGGGTGCTGCGGGTCGCCGTAGCGCGCATAGCTTTCGTGGTAGCAGCCGCCAGAGCACAGGTTGCGGATACGGCAGCTCTCGCAGCCGGTGTTGCTGCGGTCCAGGCGCTGCGACAGGAAGTCGTTGAGCTGCGCCTGCTTCACGCCCTGGTGCACGTTGCCGAAGGTCGGCAGGCTAGAGCCGGTGAAGCGGTGGCACAGGTTCAGCTCGCCTTCGTGGTCCACCGCCAGCATCTTCAACCCGGCGCCGCACGGCAGCGCCTTCTTGTGGCCTTCGTGGATGTCGGTGATCAGCTGGTGCAGGTTGGAGAACCCGATGTTGCGGTGCTCCAGCGCGGCTTCCAGGTAACGGCGGCCCAGCGCCTTCATATTGGCGAACACCTCGATCAGTTCGTCGCCGGTGAGGTTGAAGTCCGCCATATCGCCGGAGGTGACCGGGGCAAACCCAACCTCGGCAAAACCCATTTCGTTGAACAGGTGGTTCCAGATGGTTTCGACATCGGTGATGCCGCGGGTCAAGGTCACCCGCGCCCCTACCGGGCGGCTGGTGTAGCGCGACAGCAGCAGGTCGGCCTTGCGCCGCACCACGTCATAGGTGCCCTGCCCGCCCACGGTGATGCGGTTGCGGTCGTGCACGGTCTTCGGGCCGTCGATGCTGATAGACAGGCCAAAGCGGTGGGCATTGAGCCAGTCGATGATTTCTTCGGTCAGCAACGTGGCGTTGGTGGTCATGATGAACTCCACCGCCTTGCCCGCCTCGGCGAAACGCCGCTCGCAGTAAGCCACCATGTGCTCGATCAACGGCCGGTTGGACAGCGGTTCGCCACCGAAGAACACCACGCTGTAGCGCTCCTCGTTGGGCGATTCCTTGAGCAGCATCTCCACCGAGGCTTCGGCGGTGGCGGTGCTCATCTTCTTGCCGGCGGACGGTTTATCCAGGTCTTCCTTGTAGCAATAGGTGCAGCTAAGGTTGCAGCCGGTGTTGACGTTGAGCACCACGGTATTCAGCGCAGTGCGCTCAACCTGCCTGAGGGCGATTGCCGGGGTCAGCGGCGAGCCGTCGCTGACCAGCTCCAGCGCGATCAGCTCGCGCAGGGTGTCCTGGATATCGTCGCCGGCAAACTGCTGGCCCAGGCGCTGCATCAGCTCCTCGGCCGAACAACCTTGCTGGCGCAAGGCGTCGATGATGCTACCGGTCACGGCATCTGTGGCAAACAGCGAGCTGCTGGGAATATGGAACAGCATGCGGTCGGCATCGACCTGCACTTCATGCAGGTTGCGTTCGACCAGGTTCAGTAGTGCGCCCATGGCGACCTCCCGATAATCGATCCGTTGGAAAACCGTTGCGCCGTGCCGTTACGGCAGCGGCGGGTTGTTCCAGCGCTGAACGGTGACGATCATGTGCCCTTCGCCAGTCTGGCCACCGTCGGCCAGGGTGGCGATGACCTTCAGGTTACCGGCGTTGTTGGTCATCATCTTGCGCTCAGGGTTGGGGCCGGCACCGCCTGGCACGAACACGCCATCGGCCTGCATCCTGCCAGCGAACTTCACGTCCTCATCCTCGACCGCACGTTCGTTGAACGGCTCGACTTTCCAGGTGGCTGGCAGGTAGCCGATGCGCAGTGGCTGGCCGCTGGCGTCTTTACCCCAGGCCTCGGCTTCGAAACGGCCCTGCACTTTCGGTACCGAAGCACCGTTCTCGCCAATGCGGGCAATGGAGAATGCCGGCACGACCTTCACTTCCTCGACCTTGTCGTATACCGCCAGGTTTGCACCTTTGAGCGCGCCCACTGCCACCTCGCGCTGGCCAGGCTTGGCATCGGCGGCTGCGCGGGCCTTGACCCGCACCAGGGTCGGGGTTTGCTCCAGCACTTCGGTCACCTCCACCCCGGCACCCAGGTCGGGCTTGCCGTCCAGGCCGCTGCCTACCAGGGTGATCTCGCTTTCGCCGCCCGCCTTGATAAATGCCGGCTGTACGGCAAGCAGGCGTGCCTTGCCTTCCTTCACCGCAGTGAAGTCCAGGCCACGTTCATCGTGCTCGGCCTCGAACATGCGGCCTTTCATTTCGCCATCCAGTGCCGCGAACACCTGACGCAGGTTGGCGTCGCCCACCTTGACGTTGCCGCGCCATTCATAGCCGTTGTACAGGATTGCCGTGCCGCTGCCGTTGAACGGCGTGCCATCGGCATAAGCGCCCTTGACCTCCACCTTGAAGGTATCGCCCTGGTCGGCGGTGACGCTCATCACCCCGCGCACATCGCCCTTGGCCAGCATGTGCCCGCTGAAGGCCCATTGCCCCGGCAGCACATCGGCGCTCGGCTTGGCCTTCTGCCACTCGGCCCAGGCCGGGTTGTCCAGCGGGTAACGCTTGGCAAGTTCCGGTACCACCTGTTGCAGGGCAATCGGCAGCCAGTCGCGGTCACGCGCCTGGGCCTGGTATTCGAGGGACGGCCATTGGCCGAGGTGGAAGTTGACCAGGTGCTCCCATTCCTTGGCCGGGCGGCGCTGCAAGGCCACGCGGGCACCGGAGTGACAACGGCCACAGGTTTCGCTGAGCTGGGTATCGAAGTGCTCGACGGTGTTCAGCCGGCGTTCCATGGCGTAGCGCACACCATCGGTTTCGCTGGGCGCCAGACCCTGCTTGTCGGCCAGGTACTTGACCAGCGTGCGACGGTCGTCGTCGCTGATCTGCAGGCCGTGCATCACCTGCATGCGGGCGATGCTCATCAGCCAGCCTTCCGGCGTTTTTCGCTGGTGGCTGATGCGGCTGTAGTTATCGTTACCTTCGGGGATATGGCACCCCATACACTTGTTCTGCAACAGGCTCGGGCCCTGCTCGGCCGCCATGGCCTGGGTGCTCAGCAGCGCGGCGGCGACCAGCGCCAGTTTGCCCGCATGCCGCCGGAGTCGAGTCGTCTTCAAGGTCAGACCTCCACGGTTGTTGTTCTTATCGTTTTTCGCACGCTTTGGTACAGCAGGTGTGCATGTGGCAGTTGTGATACAGGAACTGTGCCATATGCTGCAAAAGCGTTGTCTTTCAGGCTTTTAGGCCGTTTTCTGGTCTTGGCCAGCATCCAGGATGGCTAATTGCAGCGTGCCATTTCGCGACAGGGTGTTTCATCCTGAGACAGGGCCTGCTGCACAGGCCTTCGCGGGCTCGCCCGCTCCCACAGCAATTGCGAAATGCCTGAGTACAGCCACTGTTTCACCACCGTCTCACAGCGTCTCAATGTGCAACAGCGCACACCTGCAATCACAGCCTTGCACCCAGGCAAAACCCAATGCCTTCAACACCTTGCGACCAATTGCCCACCTTGGCACGGCCATTGCGCCTGTGCCCGTCACACCCAATGACAAGAGGCACAGCCCCATGCTTTCTGAACTGCCCATCCTGCCCGCCACCCGCGCCTTTCTCGAACGCAAGCTGAAGATGCGCATCGGCGCCGACTGGCAGGAGGCCGCCAGCGGTCGCACCCTGTCGTTCCGTAACCCGGCCACTGGCGAAGTGCTGGGTGAAGTGCCCGCCGCCGAGGCCGAAGACGTCGACCGCGCCGTGCGCGCCGCACGCCAGGCCTTCGACGACTCGCCATGGAGCCGCCTGCGCCCGCGTGAACGGCAAAACCTGCTGTGGCGCCTGGCCGACCTGATGGAGCGCGACGCCCGCCAGCTGGCCGAGCTGGAATGCCTGAACAATGGCAAGAGCGCCGCCGTGGCTCAGGTGATGGACGTGCAGTTGGCCATCGATTTCCTGCGTTACATGGCCGGCTGGGCCACCAAGATCGAGGGTAGCACTGTCGAAGCCTCCATGCCGTTGATGCCCAACGACCAGTTCCACGGCTTCGTGCGCCGTGAGGCCGTCGGCGTGGTTGGCGCCATCGTCGCGTGGAACTTCCCGCTGCTGCTGGCCTGCTGGAAGCTCGGCCCGGCCCTGGCCACCGGCTGCACCGTGGTGCTCAAGCCAGCAGATGAAACCCCACTGAGCGTACTCAAGCTGGCCGAACTGGTCGACGAAGCCGGTTACCCGGCGGGCGTGTTCAACGTGATCACCGGTACCGGCCTTAATGCCGGTGCCGCACTCAGCCGCCACCCCGGCGTGGACAAGCTGACCTTCACCGGCTCTACCGAAGTCGGCAAACTGATCGGCAAGGCGGCCATGGACAACATGACCCGCGTCACCCTGGAGCTCGGCGGCAAATCGCCAACCATCGTCATGCCCGACGCCAACCTGCAGGACGCGGCTGCGGGTGCGGCCACGGCAATCTTCTTCAACCAGGGCCAGGTGTGCTGCGCAGGCTCGCGCCTGTATGTACACCGCAAGCACTTCGACAACGTGGTGGCCGACATCGCCGGCATCGCCAATGGCATGAAACTGGGTAGCGGCCTGGACCCGGCCGTGCAAATGGGGCCGCTGATTTCGGCCAAACAGCAAGACCGCGTCACCGGCTACATCGAGCTGGGTCGCGAGCTGGGCGCGACCATCGCCTGCGGTGGCGAAAGCTTCGGCCCGGGCTACTTCGTCAAGCCGACGGTGATTGTCGATGTCGACCAGCGCCACCGCCTGGTGCAGGAAGAAATCTTCGGGCCGGTGCTGGTGGCGATGCCGTTCGATGACATCGACGAAGTGATCGGCATGGCCAACGACAACCCCTATGGCCTGGGCGCTAGCATCTGGTCCAACGACCTGGCAGCGGTGCATCGGATAATCCCGCGTATCAAGTCGGGGTCGGTCTGGGTCAACTGCCACAGCGCGCTGGACCCGGCATTGCCATTTGGTGGCTACAAGATGTCTGGCGTCGGCCGTGAGATGGGCGCAGCGGCCATCGAACATTACACCGAGCTCAAATCGGTGTTGATCAAGCTCTGACCTCCTGCCTGTGCCGGCCCTTCGGGTTCACCCGCGAAAGGGCCGGCACAGGCAGCCCCAAAACAACAAAAAAAAAACCATGGAGCACACCATGAGGCACACTCTCGCCTGCACGCTGACCCTGCTGATCACCGCCCCCCTCACCCAGGCCCACGAGCTGTACAACCACAACGGCACCACCCTCAACGCCGACCTCGAAGCCCTGTTTGGCGTGTTCCACAGCGACGAAAGCTTCAACCAGGCCGGCAACCGCCAGCCCGGCAGCACCGCCTGGCAAGAGGGCTACGTCAAATACGGCCTCAGCGGCAGCCAGGCCCTGCCCGATGCAGGCGCATTCTACGGCGCGTTCAACCTGCTCAGCTCCGCCACCTGGGGCGACGGCGACGCCGCCGGCCTGACCCTGGGCGACGAACGCCGCACCGCCATCGAAGACCTTTACCTGGGCTGGCGCTCGGCCAACCTGTTCCCGGCTTTGGGCGAAGATGGCGTAGACATTTCTGGCGGCCGCCAGGTGGTGACACTGGGTGACGGCTTCCTCATTCAGGGCGACCCGGTGAACCTGGGCAAGGTCGACCTGGGCGCCAACTTCGACCGTGGCGGCGCTTACTACCTGGCCGCCCGTAAAGCCTTCGACCGCACCGCAGTCCTGCGCCTGGGCGGCAAACAAGGCTGGCGTAGCGACCTGATGTGGCTGAAGTCCGACAACCACTACCAGGCCGACACGTCGCTGGCAGTAGCCAACCTGGAACACGTCGCCGACGCCGGCACCGTGGGCCTCAGTTGGATACGCGGGCTGGACGTTGACCAGCGCTACGCGCAGATCATGGGCCTGGAGCACCGCGACGGCATGGACACCGCCAGCCTGCGCGGGCGCGGTAACCTGGGCGTGAAAGACCTGGAACTGGCCGCCGAATACGTGACCCAGGACAAGACCGGCGGGCGCGAGAATGCCTGGTACCTGGAGGGCAACTGGACGTTCTCCGAGCGCCCCTGGTCGCCTACCGCCACCTACCGCTACAGCCGCTTTTCCGAAGGTTTCGACCCACTGTTCTATGGACTGAGCCGGGGTTATGGCACCTGGTTCCAGGGTGAAGTGGCGGCCAACTATGCCGGACCGTTCAACAAGAACAGCCAGGTGCACCACGTGGCGCTCAAAGGCAAGCCACGGGATAACCTGACCGTGGGCGCGCTGTACTTCGACTTCGACACGCAGGACACCGACCAGGGCAACCTCGGCGGGCGGGAGCTGGACCTGTATGTGGAATGGATGGTCAACGACCACCTGCTGATCAGCCCACTGGTGGGGTTCTACAAGCCGGAGCGCAGTGCGGACAATGGCGGCACGCAGCTGGGTAGCCGGGATACCGGCGCCTATATGCAACTGATTGTCGGCACCTTCTTCTGACTCAAGGCCCTATCGCAGGCAAGCCAGCTACCACAGGTACTGCACAAAGCCTGAGCCTTGTGCAGTACCTGTGGTAGCTGGCTTGCCTGCGATAGGGCCGGCGATCTCACGCGAAACCTTGCTCTCGCAGCCAGTGCCGCACCATCACTTGCTGTTCATCCAGAAGACCTGGCAACACTACCTCAAGTGCTTGCCCGCCATGTAGCCTCTGCACGATAGGCGCCAACTCCACCCCCTGCAAATGCCAAACCCCCAACGGCTGATCCGCCGTCACCACCACCTCAGCCTCATCCACCCACCCATCACGCAGTACTGGCCGCCGCTCGACCCGCACTGCGCTCCAATCCGCAGGCACATGCAACGGCTGCGCATCCGGCCAACCTTGCCGCCGCGCCCAAAACGGCTGCCCTGCGCGCCCCTGCTCCTGCCCATAGAAATCCCGCCCGATCCGGGCAAAGCGCAAGAACAGCTGCTCGACCCGCTGCTGGTGAAACTGCCGCGCCAGCCCTGCGCGCTCGGGCTTGCGCAACAACGTATTGATAACCACCGGCGCCTGCAACGCTGAAGACAGTGACTGGAAAATCCCGTTCCCCGACAGCGGGTCAACGGCCATCGCCGCATCGCCGACCCGAATCCAGTCCTGCCCGACACATTCGCCGGCCAGAATTGCAGTGCTGCTGCGTGCATGCACCTGTGCCGGAACCAGCGCCTGGCCATCAAACAACTCGGCAACCAGCGCGCTGTAGGCTCGCCGCGCCACGCAGTATTCCGCCAACCCGGCCTTGCCCGGTAGCCCCGCCGCGTCAAGGGTGACTTGCCAGTAACAGCGGCCATCCTCCAACCGCGCCATCCACGCCCAGCCATCCTCCAGGCTTTCCACCGCCGACGCAGGCGCCCCCGGGCTACCCTGCCACACATTGAGCAGGCTGACCGTTTCCGGTCCGCGCAGCCGGTCCGGCGCCAGTGGTGCCTGACGGCCTCGGGCTTCGACGAGGAAGTCAGCCATCAGCACCTGCCCATCGTCCAGGCGCACGTGATGACCGCCCTCGTGCATAACCTCGCGCACCCGCCCCTCGACCACACTCACGCCAGCACGCTGAAGATCGTCGCGCAGCACCCGGTCAAAACGCTGTCGATCCAGCAAGAACTCCTGGTTCATTTGCAGGTGCTGGCCGTTCCAGTGCACCTGCCGGGTAGCCGGCATGGCCGCCTGGCTCAAGGCCCCACCAAGGCCTGCATGTCGCAAGCCCTCCAGCACCCGCTGAGAAACCCCTTCAACTGCCGCGAAACGGCGCCACTCCGACACCACCGCCACTGAGTAGCCCAGCCGGCGCAGGCCTATGGCCGTGGCAGCACCCGCTGGGCCAGCACCCAGCACCACAATGCGTGGTTCAGGCATGGCCAACACCTCGTCGCTCGGGGCCGGTATACGCCGCATTGCTGCGCAGCCAGTCATAAACCTGCTGGCGATCCATGCCCGGTTCGTCGCGCAACAACGCTGCAATCCTTCCGCTCAAGGCCGCGCAGCCCAGGCTAGCGCCCGCCCTGCCGCCCGTGCCCACGTAACCGCCAAAGTCCGCCTGCCGCGTACCCAGCCACGACCACTCGCCCGGAGCGCAGCGGGCATCGCCGGTCACCCGAATCACCCCGCTGTAGCTGGCCGGGTACACCGCCCCGCCTTGTGCCGGGCTGGATGCGCACAACAGCACACCCGCTGCCAACGCTTCGGCGCAAGCCTGGTGCAGCACAGGGCGGTCCTGCTGCAGGCCAAGGCTAAGGTTGACCAAGGTAACCCCCGCCTCCACCAGCCACAGCAGCGCGGCAGCCACCTGCAAGGCGCTGGTACTGGCCTGAGCACTGAACACCTGGGCCACCAACAGCGGCACCGGCCCAGCCTCACGCTGCACACCGGCAAGCACCGCGCTGCCATGCCCCAGCTGGTCGGGCAGCACCTCTCCTTCACGCAACTGGCCGTCTTCCAGCCAGAAACGGCGCGCAGCCAGCAAACCGTTGGCCTGCTCCGGCGAGCAGCCGCTGTCGATGATGCCAACACGCACGTCAGTGCCCATGTTTGATTGCCTCCTGCGCCAGCACCTGCAACTGGCCATCATGCAGTTGCAAGTGCAGGTCGGCATCGGCCAGTGTCGAAGCTCGGTGGCTGATCAGGATGCGCGTGCGGCCAGCGAAAAGCTGGTCGATGGCCGCGATCACTTCGCGCTCGGTGGCTTCGTCCACTGCGGATGTTGCTTCGTCCAGTACCAATATCGCCGGGGCCTGCAACACTGCCCTAGCGATGGCGATGCGTTGTTTCTGCCCGCCGGACAACTGCTGGCCACGTTCGCCCAGCAGGCCGTCCAAGCCCAGTGGCAGGCTTTCGACCAGGCTGTCCAGCCGCGCCAGGCGCACGACCCGTTCCAGCTCTGCACGGCTGGCTTCAGGTACACCGTAGGCCAGGTTCTGCGCCAAGGTGCCACGGAACAGCACGATGTCCTGGCTGACCACCGCAATGCGCCGGCGCAGCGCGGCCAGGTCCAGGTCACGCAGGTCGGTGCCATCCAGCAGAATGCGCCCGGCGTCAGGGTCGTAGAAGCGCTGTAACAGGTCGATCAGGGTAGACTTGCCCACCCCCGAGGCACCGCTGATGGCCACCTTCAGGCCACCCGGCACACACACCTGCACGTTGGTCAGTACGGCACCTTCGCGCCCTTCATGGGCAAAACTCAGGCCTTCAAGGCGCAGCTCACCGGGGCCATCGGGTATCGGCTTCGGGTTGCTCGCCGGGCGCACGGCCACAACCTCCTGCTTCAGCTCCATCACCCGCCCCAGGCTCACGGCCATGCGCTGTACCGCTACGTACAGGCCCAGCAAGCTCTGCACCGGGCCTACTGCCATGCCCATGTAGGTGGAAAAAGCGATCAGCGCGCCCAACTGCCAAGTGCCCTGGATCACCCACCAGCCGCCGACCAGGAACGCACAAGCGCGGCACCAGGAGGTGAGCGTGCCGGGGATGGCCTGGGTGAAGAACTCGGTCACCTGCACTTTCAGCAACTGGCGCATGTAGCCTTGCCCAAGCTGGTCCAGGCGCCCTGCCTCGCGGCCTTGCTGCCCGGACGCCTGAATGAACTTCATCGCCGGCAAGGTCTCGACCAGGAACGACGACACATCCGCCGAACACTCACGCAGGTTGCGCACTTCGCGCTCTACCTTGCGCCGCATCCAGCGCAGCCACAGCACTTCGATCGGTACCAACAGCGCCAACAGCAACGACAGTTGCCACGACAGCATCAGCATCAGCGCCACCGCGCCCACCAGGCCGATTACCGCCGACACCGCCGAGAACAGTGAATCCACGGCAAAGCGCTGGATCTCCGCCACGTCGCCGTCCAGCCGCGAAAGGATGTCGCCCATGCGCCGCCGCCCGTAGAACGTTGGCGACAATTGTTGCAGGTGGCGATAAAGGTCATCGCGCAGGGCGAAGAGGATGCGCCCCGACAGGCGCGTGTGCAGGTAACGGTTGACCCCGGCCAGCACCGTGCCCAGCAGGCCTGCGCCGATCATGATCGCCGCCATATGCCAGAGGGTCTGGTAATCCTTGGCCAGCAGCCCCTCGTCGATCAGCGTCTTGACCAGCCAGGGCTGCGCCAACGCCAGCAGCGATGCGCCCAGTGACAGGCCCAGCAACAGGCCGATGGCGCGCCGGTGCGGGCGCACGAAACCATACAGCCAGGCCAATGCCTGGCGCATGAGTACAGGGTCGCTGGACTCCACCAGCCTTGCGAACAGGGGGCCCATGGTTCAGCCGCGCAACTGTTTGAGCTTGCGGTACAACGTTGCCCGGCTGATGCCCAGGGCCTCGGCGGCGGCCGACACGTTACCCTGGTGGCGCGCCAGCGCACCGCGAATCAATTCCAGTTCGTTGTCCTTGAGGCTGCCGGAAGGCGCCGTGCCACTGGCCAGTTCTTCCAGCAAGCAGTCTGTAAGGTGGTCCAGAGTCAGCACCTGCTCGCCGTCCTCGCGCATGGCAAGCGCCGTGCGCACCACCATCTCCAGCTGGCGAATGTTGCCCGGCCAGTCGAAGCCTTCCAGCAAGGCGGCCAATGCCGGGTCCAGCGTAACGCCACGGGCATCGGACTTGTCCAGCAACCCCTGAATGATCGCGGCCAGGTCATCCCGCTCGCGCAGGGCCGGCAAGCGCAGCGACACGCCGTTAACCCGGTAGTACAGGTCTTCGCGGAAGTGTTGCTCTTGTACCAGGCGCTTGAGATCACGGTGAGTGGCGCAGATCAGCGCCACATCGATGTCCTGCTCGTCACCCGCGCCCAGCGGTGCTACACGGCGCTCCTGCAATACCCGCAACAGGCGCGCTTGCAAGGCCAGCGGCATGTCGCCGATTTCGTCCAGGAACAGCGTGCCGCCATGGGCCTGCATCAACCGCCCGACCATGCCGCCCCGGCGGGAACCTGTGAAGGCGCCCTCGCGGTAGCCGAACAGTTCTGACTCGATCAAGCCTTCAGGGATGGCTGCGCAGTTGACGGCCACGAACGGTTTGTCGGCACGCGGGCTGGCCTGGTGCAAGGCCCGGGCGACCACTTCCTTACCGGTACCGGTCTCGCCCAGCAGCAGCACTGGCAGGCCATTGCCCAGCCCTTGACGGGCCATGCGCAGGTTGCGCGCCAGGCGTGGATCGCCGCCGGCCAATGCATCGAGCGCGGGCGACGGCTTGCCGAGCGTCGGTTTGCTGCCTGGCGTACCACCATTTACCCGGCCATGGCGCGGCAACTGCAATGCGCGGAAGTAGAACTCGCCCTTGGCCGTTTGAACGCTACTCACCCCGCCCTGCCACAGGCGTGCAATAAACGCAGGTGAACGTTCCCCAAGCAGGTCTGTGCTGCGCCGGCCAATCAGCTGATGGCGCGGCACCTGAAGCAGTTGGCAGGCACTGTCGTTGGCGGCCAGCACTTCACCGTCCAGGCTCAACGCCAGCAGGCCGTGCCATGCGCTGTTGAGGTATTGCGGTCGGCTGTGGAAGGCCAGCACCAGTTGCTCCGGGTGGCACAGGCCGAACATTCGGCTTTCGATGTTGCCGGCCGCCAGCATCAGCGTCGAGAGGCTGTCTTGTGGCTGCGCCATCACTCCTTCGCGGGTGATGTCCAGCACACCGATCACCTCGCCACGCGGGTCGCGCAGGGGCACCGATGTGCAGGAAAACGGGCTGAGGCGGTCGAGGTAATGTTCACCGCAGTTGATCAATGTCGGCCGGCCTTCCACCACGGCGGTGCCGATGGCATTGGTGCCACGCAGCGATTCGCTCCAGCAACTGCCCGGGTGCAGATCACGCAGGCCCTCGCGGCTGAGCACGTGGGTCTGGCCTTCGATGGCCAGCACGTTGGCCTGGGCGTCACCGAGGATGACGATACCAGCTTTACCCTGGCGTGCGACCAGGTAGTCCAGTTCGGGGGTAACGGCGTCGACCAGCAGCCGGTTGCGCTCCAGCAGCATGCGCAAGTCGTGGCCCTGCTCCAGGCCCAGGCCGACTTGCTCGCCTTGCAGGCAATCCAGGCCATGGCCCAGGCTGCGGCGCCAGGAGGCATCGATTTCGTCGCGCAGCATGCCCAGCGGCAGCTCGCCCTCGCTGGCCAGCTTGAGGCGGGCCTGGCGGGATTCGTGCAGCGGGTCGTGGGCGTTTGTTATGAGTTGTCGCGCCATTTTCTACTCCGGCTGTGCCCCGCGAAGGTGGCGGGGAACGGGCTTGGGAATTTTCCGCAGTGTGCGGGAGAAATTCCTGGCCGTCATCAGGCTGGGGTAGAAGGTGGCATATGGTGACGTTAACGTAAAGGGACAGGAGGGGTGGGGGGGAGATGGACATTATATAGCCCGTACCGGCCTCTTCGCGGGCAAGCCCGCGAAGAGGCCCTCAAGGTGAATCACGGCTGCTGATTCTGGCTCAGGTACTTGTCCACCGTCCCCTTGCCCTCCCCCGCATCCCCCGCCACCTGCCACAACCGCCGCTCAATCCCCTGCGCCAGCAAATGCCCCACCGCCGCCTCGATAGCCGACAGCACGCACAGCTGCGCCGGTTCGTTGGTGGTGTACCCCACCTCGGCTTCCAGCAGCTTCTTGAACTCGATGAACTTGAACACCCCGGCACTGCGGCCAACCGAGTAGATGGTCTTGCTGGTCATCACGTTGGCCAGCACCTGTCCGGTGCGCACGTCTACCGCTCGCAGGTTCACGGTCACCTGGTCCACCCGGTACTCGCGTGAGATGTCTATCCCCAGGTAGCGGGCGCCCTCCCCGCCGCTGCGTACGTTTGTGTCGTAGGCGATGATGCCGCCCTCCAGCATCAGGTTGGCGGCCTGCAGCGGTGGCAGCTCGCCCATGATGTTTTCCGGTACATCCGGTTTTTTCTGCGAAGCACGGATGATCTTGCGCTCGGTCAGCAGGTTCTGCAGCCCTTCACGCTCCAGCACCACAAACCAGCCGCTGGCGCTCAGGGCGTCCATCAGCATGCTGGCTGCGCCCTGGGTGACACTGGTGGAGAACGAGCTGGCCGGGGTGGGCTTGTACTGGCCGGTCTGGTCGCGGAAGCCGTACACCACGGCCATCAGCCGGCCTTTGGGCCGTGGCATGTTGATCAGGTCGTAGTAGGTCGAGGCGCGCGGGGTCAGGGTCGGGGTTTCCGAGTCCTGTTCAGCCGACATGGGTTCTCGCAGGCTGCAACCACTTTGCAGGCCCAGGGCGGTGAGGATCAGCAGCGTGCTCAGCAGACGTTTCATGGTGTTCTCTCCCCAACATAAAAGCCCTTCCCTCTCAGGGGTTCAGGCCGCTGACCTCAATGATCGAAATTTCTCCTGTGACGCGATCGGTGACCTTGATACTCAAGGCCCCGGAATCGTCGATGACGTCGATGAGAAACGCATCGGTCGCCATGCTGCCGGTGCTGCCATTGCTGATGTTGTCCAGCAACTGCGACAACATCCGCGACTCCAGCTGGTTGCTGAAACGCTCCAGGGCCGTGGTGCCGGTAAAGGCCGAGGCACGGTCCTTGAGGTCGGGGTCGTCGTAGTCGTTCTGCGCCTGGGCGTTGTTCAGCAGCCAGGTGCCGTTGAGCGGGTTACCGCCAAAGGCCGGGTTGACTGGGGTGTACACCAGCTCGGTGGCCTGGGCAGCACAGGCGCTGGCCAGCAGGCAGGCGGCGATGCAGCGGGGTATGCGGTGGTTCATAGCTCGTCCCTCTCCAAGTCGGTGGTGTCCTGTAGCAGGCGTTGCAGCTTGCGTTGAATGATCTGCTGCTTGACCAGGTCGGCGGCTGCAACGGCCTCGTCTTTGAGCTCGGTGGTGTTCGGGGGCAGGAAGCGGCGGTACATGACCTCACGTTCGAACTCCACGGTGACCAGGCTGCCCCAGCGCGCATCCGGGCGTTCGCGTACCACCAGGTTGAAGTCCAGGCGGCTGGTGGCCCGCAGGCGGTCGGCGAAGTAGTAGTAAAAGTCGTGGCCGATGTGCGAGATGGTGTTGTCGACGATGAAGCCCTGCATCTCGTCCTCGCTCGAGGCCTTGGCCGAAGTGGCCAACACCAGCAGCATGCTCAGGCAGAGTGCGGCCAGGGTATTCATGGCGTGTCTCCCGGGCCGCTGTGGGTTTGCACGCCGTCGGCGCCTTCGCTGAAGGCCTGCTCGGCGACGAACTGCCAGTCGCTGTAGTGTTCCAGCCCTTCGAAACCGGTCCACTCGGCGCTGAAGCCACTGCGCTTGAACGGGGTGGCGTCCGAGCGGCTGTGCACACCCGTGATGCGGCCGTCGATCGAGCGCAGCAGGCCCCACTCGTCGCTGTTGGTAATGGGGTCGGGGTACAGCCTGCGAATGTGCCGCTTGGCCTGCGGAAAGCGGTTGTCCTGCAGCAAGTCGACCAGGTCTTGCGGGTACTGGGCCAGGCCCGGCGAGGCGCGGTAGTAGCTGCGCAGGGCCTGGGCGTACTGGCTGCCCACCCACAGCAGTTGGCGTTCGCGGTCGCGCTGGGCGGCGCTGGCCCAGAGCGTACCGGTGGCGGCCAGCGCCACGCTGCTGACGGCAATCAGCAGCAGCACGCCCAGGTAGGTGAAGCCGCCGTTGGCCTTACCATTCAGCAAAGAGGCTGCCATCACGCGCCCTCCCTGTGGCACCGCTCTTGATATCCGCCACGCCGCCAGCCACGCCTTCAGGCGGTGGCACCAGCTGCCAGGCGTCGCTGCGCTCGGTGATCGGGTCGACCGGGGTGTTGCGCAGGTAGCGCTGTTCTACCAACTGCTCCAGCGAATCCGGGTAATGGCCTGTGTCGCCGTAGTAGTGGTCCAGCGCCTCGCGCAGCACCGCCAGGCTCTGGCGCAGGGTGGCCTCGCGGGAGCTTTCCAGGCTGTTGAAGTAGCGCGGCATGGCGATGGTCAGCAGCGTGGCGATGATTGCCATCACCACCAGCAGCTCGATCAGGGTGAAGCCTTTGCTGCGTTTCATGGCTGTCACCATTGCCCGTAAGGGATGTTGTTGAGGCCTTTGCCGCGGGCCTTGGAGTACACATCGAACACGTCTTCGCCTTCGCGCGGGTTGTCGGGGCTGCTGTCGTATGCGCGCAGCCCCCAAGCGCCTTCGTCCCTGTCCTTGGCCGCCACCAGTGGGTCGTGCGGGATGCGCCGCAGGAAGTAGAACTTCGCGCCCTTGGCACTGCGCACGTCACGCACGCCGTCAACCAGCACCTGCAGGTTTGGCGGGTAACCGCTGGCGTCCAGGCGCTTCTCGATGTAGCCGGCGTCAAAAGCCCGCTTGTAGGCGTCTATGGCATCGCGAATCTGGTACAGCGCTTCACGCAGTTGCTGCTCCTTGCCGCGGCGCACCACGGTTTCGGTCAGCGGCGCTGCCATGCTGGCCAGCAGCCCTAGCAGTGCTAGGGTCAGCACCACCTCGATCAGGCTGAAACCCTGCATGCGGCGCTGCGCTTTCATGGGCGTGGGCTCCCGTTGGCCGGGACGACCGCCATTTGGCTGTCCACCACTGGCGCGTCGGTGGTCGGCGCATTGCCGGGTACATCCATGGGTGGCAGCGGTGCCATCTGGCGTACCTGCATGGCCGACTCGGTACCGGTGGAAAACTCCATGTCCGACGGGCTCTGGTACGGCAGGTTGCGCACGATGCGGGGGGTAATCGCCAGCACCAGCTCGCTTTTGCTCATGTCGTCCTTGTTGCTGCCGAACAGCCGGCCCAGGCCCGGGATATCGCCGAGCCCCGGGATCTTGTTGCCGCTGGCGTTGTGGTCGTTGCGCACCAGGCCGGCCAGTACCTGGGTCTCGCCATCGTGCAGGCGCAGGCTGGTCTGGGCGTTACGGGTGTCGACCTGGACCGGGATGGTGCCTTGGCGGGTGGCCTCCAGCGGGGTAGCGTTGCTCACTTCCAGCGCCACCTTGATCGCCACCTCGTTGTTCAGGTGCACGGTGGGCTGTACTTCGAGCTTCAGACCGACGTCCAGGTAGGTGACGCTTTCGGTGATCACCGGGCCCTGAGTGGACGGTACCGAGGTGGCGCTGATGATCGGTACGCGCTGGCCAATGTGGATACGTGCCTGCTCGCGGTTGCTGACGCGGATCACCGGGCTGGCCAGGGTGTTGATGTCCTTGTCCTGGGCGTTGATCTTGGCCTGCGGCGCCGGCGAAATGCTGATGCGGCTGGAATCGATGCCACGCAACTGGTCGAGCACGCTCACCGGTTTGCCATCGTTGCTCAACACGCCGAAGGTATTGGGCCATTGCAGGCCGAGGTCGAGGATGCGCGAGGTGGCCACTTCCATCACCTCCACTTCCAGCACCACCTCGGGGTTGGACTGGTCCTGCGACTGCAGCAGCTTCTCGGCCATGCGCACGGCGTCCGGGGTGTCGCGCATGGTCAGGGTGTTGAGGCGCTCGTCAACGAACACGTCGCGGGTCTTGAGCATGGTCTTGACCATGTTCAGCGCGGTGTTGGCATCGATACTGGTCAGGTAGAAGGTGCGCATGACCAGTTCCTGGTAGTCCTTGGTCTTCTGCGGCGAGTCGGGGTACACCATCACGGTGTTGTCGTTGACGATCTTCTGGCGCAGCTGGTTCTGCTCCAGCAGCAGCGCTACGGCGTCCTCGATGCGCACCTCACGCACGAAGATGGTGGCCTTCATGTCCGGGCGCATGTCCTTGTCGAAGATGAAGTTGATGCCGGCGACCTGGGACAGCACTTCGAAGATGGTCTTCAGGTTGGCATCGCGAAATTCCAGGGTGACCGGCCGCTCCAGCTTGCTGCGCAGCTGTGGGTAGGGCTGAGCGGTGCGCGCCTGGACGTTTTCGATGTCGCTGCGCAGGGTCATGCCCTTCTGGTTTTGCGGGTCCAGGCGCAGCACTTCGCGCATGTAGCGCTCGGCGCCGAACAGGTCGCCCTGGCGCAGTGCGGCCTGGCCCAGCGCTACACGCTCGTCGAGGGTGCGAATCAGCTCCAGTTGGCGGATGCCTTCCTGGGCGCGGCGGTTGTTCGGCTCCAGGGTCAGCACCCGACCGTAGCCCATGCGGGCATTGGCGAAGTCATGGCGGATACGGTCGGCATCGGCCTGGGTGATCAGCGCCTCGACTGCGGCCTGACGGCTATGGGCCAGGGCGATGTTCAGCTCGGTATCGCGCGGGTCGTCGCGCAAGGCCTCTTCCAGCCGGGCGATGCCGGCTTCGTACTGGCCCTCCTTCATCAACTGGTCGCTGTCCTTGCGTACCGCACTGGAACCGCAACCGGCTATGGCCACGCACAACGCCAAAAGCAGGAACGGAGCAGGCTTGCACAGCTTTGACGACTTCATGGTGCGCTCCCTACAGACAAAGTCTGCGACTGATGCAAAGGCAGGTAGACCAGGCTCAGCTCTTCGGCCGATACCCGATCGAGGCGATAGGTGTCTTCGATCACGTCGCCCTGGCGCACGACGTAGAGTTTTTCGCCGCTCTGCAAAAAGATTTGCAGGTCGTCGTTGGTCCCCATGCGGCCAATGAACTGGAACGGCAGCTCAGGAGCGGTCGGGGCTGCCGCCGCGACCGGCGCGGCTACCACGGGTTGTTCGGTGACGGTGGCCAGGGCCTGGGGTTTGCTCCACTGCTGCTTGGGGAACAGGTCTCTGGAGGCCTGTTCCGGCCCTTTCGCGGCTAAAGCCGCTACCACCGGTTCGGCGGCGCCCACAGTCCCTGTAAGAACGGGTTTACCCGATAAGGCCGCGACGCCGTCGTCCTGGCCAAACCAGTGTCCCGGTGCCCAGGCCAACGCCGCGCTCACCCCGAGGAAGCCGGCCCAGATGACTGCACGTTGTGTGTTCATCACGACCTCGACAAGTAAAGGGTCATGCGCAGGCGGGCATTCAGCTCGCTATCGCCGATGCGTTTGCGTTGCAGCTCAAGGTCTTCCAGCACCAGGGTCGGCAGTTGCTTGAGCAGGCCCTTGAGGAAGCCGCGAATCTGGGGGTAGCTACCACGCACCGGCAGCACGATCTGGTAGCGCGCCAGCTGGGTCTTGGGGTCGATGCCCAGGGCATACTCGCCACGGGCCAGGCTGATGTGCTCGGCATTGGCCAGGTGGTAAAGGCGCTCGATCAGTTCGCTGGCCTGGGGCTGGCCCGGCAACTGCTGGCGCAGGCTGTCGAGCGCCTGCTGCTCGGGCTTGACGGCGATTTTCAGCTCGCCACGCTTGACCCGCTCCACCTGTACGCTGGCATCCGCCTCGGTTGCACGCAGCTCGCGCACGTTCTGCCACTGCGGCAGCACCCCGGCGCACACCACGCCCACGGCCAGCAGGCCAACCGCCACCGCCGCCAGACCAACCGGGCCAACGCGACGCAGGCGCTCCTGGAGGATCAGGCTGTTCAGCTCAAGGGCGCGCATGGCCGGTCTCCCAGGTGGCGGTGAGGGTGAAGCGCACCGGCTGTTCAGGCTGCGCGGCCAGCACCTCGTGGTTGAGCAGCGACACATCGCTGAGCTCGTCGCTGGCTTCCAGGCGCTGGTGGTACTGCAGCATCGCCTCCAGGTTGCGTGCCTCGGCGGAAATGCGGACCTGGCCCTTGCGCGCGTCCGGAGTCAGGCCCAGCAGTGCGACATCGTCCTGCGGCATGGCTTCGAGCATGGCGAACAACTGCTGCCACGGGCGTTGCAATTGCTGCGACACACTGCGCATCTGCGCCAGGCGCTCGGCCTGCTCACGGCTGGCAGCCGTGCTTGGCGCGGCGGCAGTGGCCGGGCGGCGTCCCAGTTGCAGCTCCAGGCTGTGCACGCTGTCTTCCAGCTCGACCTGCTCGTTCTGCAAGGTGTACTGAAGCAATACCAGGCCTGCGACCACGGCACTGCCCAAGGCCAGCAGCGACCAGGCCAACGGGCCGCTGCGCCGGGGTTGGAATTCAAGTTCGAGGCGGCGCATGTCAGGCCACCGCCCGCCACATGGCGCACAACGGGTCGGCTTCGCTGGCCGGCTGGCACAGCTGCACCGCCGCCAGTTGCGGCACGTCGCCCCGGCCTGGGGCATGCAGGTACACCCGGGGCAGGTGCTCGCCATACAGCTCGCAGGTGCGCTCAATCAGCGCTTGCAGGGCTTGGTCACTGTCAGCGCAACCTTGCGCCAGCACTTGCTGCCAGGCGCCACCCGCAGCCAGCAGCAGCACGCTGCGGCGCGGCTCGGCCAGCACGAACAGGAAGTCACCCTGCGCCAGTTGTGACGAGCAGCGGTTGTAGGCGGCCATCAGGTACGGTTGCACCGAGCGCAGGCTCAGGCGGCTTTCCCGGCCCAGCCCCTGCAACCGTTGCAGCAGGGCATCAGGCAGCGCCGTGGCGATGCGGGCGGCACCGGCAGGCTCGGGCGACAACACGATGCGCCAGTCGTCCAGCGGCTGCCCGTAGAGGTTTTCGAAGCAGGCCCGGGCGTAGGCGTCCAGCTCGCGCGGGTGGCCGATGGCATCACTCCAGGGCACCAGGCAGAAGCGGCTGTAGCGGGCCGACAGCAGCACCCGCAGTTGAGCACCACGTACAGCATGCTCGGCCAGGAGCGCGGCCAATGCGTCAACGGCAGCTTCCCAGGCCGGTTGGACGGCGTCGCAGCTGAACTCGCGGCTGCCCAGCCACTGGTGTTGGTGTTTGTGCCAGCAACCCAAGCCGACACCCTCGGCGCCGAGTACAGCGCAGAAACGATCAGATGAATGTGACACGGTTGATCTCCTCGAGGGTGGTGCGGCCATCACGGACCAGGTCCAGGGCCGAAGTGCGCAGCAGGCGCAGGCCGCGCTGGCAGGCGAGTGTCTTGATTTGCGACAGGGGGCGGCGCTCGACGATCATCTGGCGCAGGTCGTCGTCCAGGTGCAGCAGTTCGGCGATGGCGCTGCGGCCGCGGTAGCCACTGCCACGGCACTGGCCGCAGCCCTGCACGCGGACAAACTTCCAGCCGGCAACGCCCTCGCGGGTCAGGCCCGAGCCATACAGCGTGTCGTCATCGTGTTCGCAGGGCGTGGCGCAGTGCGGGCAGGCCAGACGGATCAGGCGCTGGGCCAGCACGGCGTTCAGCGCGGAAACGAAGCTGTAGGGGTCGACCTGCATCTGGCTGAAGCGGCCAATCACATCGAACACGTTGTTGGCATGGATGGTGGTGAACACCAGGTGGCCGGTGAGTGCCGACTGCACAGCGATCTGGGCAGTGTCCGGGTCGCGGATTTCACCCACCAGGATCTTGTCCGGGTCGTGGCGCAAAATCGAGCGCAGGCCACGGGCGAAGGTCAGGCCCTTCTTCTCGTTCACCGGAATCTGCAACACGCCGGGCAACTGGTACTCGACCGGGTCTTCGATGGTGATGATCTTGTCCACGCCGTGGTTGATCTCGCTGATCATGGCGTACAGGGTGGTGGTCTTGCCGCTGCCGGTGGGGCCGGTGACCAGGATCATGCCGTAGGGTTCGGCGGCCAGCCGGCGCAGGGCGCGCAGGGTCTCGTCGGCAAAGCCCAGGGCCTGCAACTGCACGCCGCTGACCCGGTCGGACAAGTCCTGCTTGTCGAGCACCCGCAGCACGGCGTCTTCGCCAAAGATGCTGGGCATGATCGATACGCGGAAGTCGATTTGCCGGTCACCCACGGCGACCTTGAAGCGGCCGTCCTGTGGGACGCGCTTTTCACCGATGTCCAGTTCGGCCATGACCTTGATGCGCGAGATCACCTGGTCGGCAAACGCGCTGCCACTGGCCTTGCCAGCGCCGTTGAGCACACCGTCGATGCGGTACTTGATGGTCAGGCCCTGGCCGGTCATGCTCAGGTGGATGTCGCTGGCGTGCAGCTTGAGGGCGTCGTACAGGGTGGAGTTGACCAGCTTGACCACGCGGCTCTGATCTTCACTGATGCTGGCCAGCGACAGGCGTTGCAGCGGGTCGCCTTCGCTGCCGGCCTCGGCGTCATGGTCGAGGGCATCGACGGCGTGGAAGCTTTCTTCGTGGCGGGCCAGGAAGGTGGCCAGTTCGGCGGCGTGGGCCAGGTACAATGGCGCGCCTTGCAGCACATCGTCGATCCAGGCCAGGCGGGCGGGGTCGAAGGGGTCGGCGAACACGCCCAGCAGCTGGCCGCCCTGCTCGATCAGCACGAATTCGCGTTTCAGGCACTGGGCCAGGGCCACCTTGTCGAAGCGCGGGGTGCTGGCCAGCAGGCTGTGGCTGTCCAGCACCGGGTAGTGCAGGGTCAGGCCGAGGCGCTGGGTGAAGGTGGCCGGGGTGTCGCAGGCCAGGCGTTCCAGGCAGTTGAGCAGGCGCTCGTCGCTGGCTTGCAGGCGGGCCTGGGCCAGCAGGTCGCGGGGGTAGGCTGAGACTGTTGCATCACGTGCTTGCGGCATGGCCTGCGACTCCGCTCAGGGGCGCGTCGCAGGCTGGCTCGGCCAGGGGTGCGGGCGCCGCTATTCCCCTGCGAGCAGTTGTTCGTCGTCGGGCCCTGGGGGCTTGGCGCCATTACGGCGGCGGTCGGCCAACACCCAGCTTCCATCGTACAACTGCAGGGGGAACGATTCGTTCCTGTTCTGGCGTCGTTCGACGAACCCTTCAGCCGGGTTGTCCGTGGCCCTGCGCCGGCGCTCGATGCCCATCAGGTCGAAGATCGCACGGGCCAGTTCCACCAATGGGAACGGCTTGAACAGGACATGGCTCACACCGAGTTCGGCGGCCCGCTCACGCACTTCGACAGTGGGGTGGGCGGTGATCAGCACGAAGTGGCACTGCCTGTTCTTGCGTACGGCCTCCAGAACCTGAAAACCCTCCATATCGGGCAAGCGGTAATCCAGCACGATCACTTGCGGTGCCAGGCTTGCAGCCTGTTGGATACCACTGGCACCGTCGTGGGCAACATGAGCTTCCAGGCCTTGCGCCTGCAGGTACGCTTGCAGGTTTTGCGCAAGGGTCTGTTCGTCATCGACTACCAATACTCTGTTCACCAAGGTCGACTCCCAAGTACTGCCCGGTTACCCGGTCTGCGAAGTGCGCCCTTGTACAGGCTTGAGCAGGCTTCGTGCCAGGCGTGAATAGTCATGTTGCACCGCTGTAAGTGTCTGATTTGCCAAGGGTGCCGGCCAACACCCGAAACGCGCCGGGCAGGCACACCCGCCCGGTTCCCCACATGCGGGGGAACTGATAGCACATTGCCAAACCTTAATTCCCCAGCATTGGGGGAAACGCCATCAGGGGCCTCAGTCTGCAACCTCCACGTTAGCGGCGTCGCGCAAACGTTGGCGCACGGACCTGCGCGCATCGGCCTCTCGCTTGCCGATAAGCGCCGCCCTGGCCAAGACCAGGCCCTGTTCACGTATGACCGAAGGGTTATCACTTTGGTTCTGCGCTCCTTGCAGTGTTTCCCGGTTGGCAGCATAGAAAGCCTCCACTTCGACCTGGCTCGGCGCGTCGACTGCACTGAGCTGGGCATACACCTGCTGGGCCGCCATGTCTTGCCGGGTGTACTCAGTGTACTGTGCCCTATCGAAACCCGCCTCCGCCAGACGCCGCTCGAAAATTGCCGGGCTGCCGAACGCCGCTTCGACCTCGTCCACATGCGCCGACACCTGCGCGTCACTGATGGCGATGCCTTGGCGCCGAGCTTCCTGCCATAGCAGCTCTTTGTCGATCAGCTCGTCCAGCGCTTGATCGCGCAGGCGCTTGTACAGGCCCGGGTTGCGAATGCTGGTCAACGCACGGCCCTGGGCGCTCAGGTATTCGCTGAAGTAACGCTCCAGGCGCGTCACGCCGATTTCCACGCCATTGACCCGCGCCGCAGGCACATCGGCCCAGCTCGCCTTGGCCAGCACCAACAGCAGGCACAGCAACACGATACGCATGGCAGCCTCCGCTCAAGGGGTATCCGGCACCGGCCGGTACGGGGTAACCGAGGTGAAACGCGGCCCAGGTAGCGCCACTGCTACCACATGGGCGCCCGCCATGCCCTGGCGGCGGCCTGGGCCAAAGCCCAAGGCCGGGGTCAGGCCGGTGGCCACATCGTGCAGGCCTTCCAGCGCGGCAATCAGTTGCTCGCGGCTGGCGTCACGGCCTATCTGCTTCAGCGCTTCGCTCAGCAACCGTAGCGCGCACAGGGTGTTGACCTGCAACGATGCCTGGCGTGGGTCGAGGCCCTGGCGCTGCTGCAGGCCGGCCAAGGTCGCCAACCCCTGCTCTGTCCAGTCTTCCGGCACATAGGGATACGCCAGGAACACCCGTTGCGACCACTGCTCGGGCAAGCGCGCCACCGCACCGGCCACCTGGTTGGAGGCGGCGAACAGGTAGGGCTGACGGCCTGCCGCCTGCAACGCGGCGGCCAATTCGGCAAAGGCCTGGGCACGGCCAAGGAAGACGATGCCCTGCCCGTCCACGGCCTGGCCGTCGAAGGCCTGGATGGCAGGCGCCCAGCCTTGCTGCTGCAGGCGCTCGCGGACCTGTTCAGCCAATGCGGCCTGCTCGTTGCCGGCATACACCACACGCAAGTCACCCGAGGCCAGGCCGAGCGCAGCACGGGCATGGGCGGCCAGGCTAAGCAATTGCACGGGCAGGCCGGGCAGCGGGTCGAAGATCTGTGGGCTGCCGCCGCTACGTGGCGTGCTGCCGATCAGGGGCACATTCTGTGGCGCCAGCAAGGTTGCCAGGCGTTGGTCGAGCATGGGTGCCAGGGGCGAGATCAACGCGAACACGCGCGCCTGCTGCAGCAACTGCTGCAAGGCTTGCTCGGCGCTGGCGGGGTCTAAGCCCGGATCAAGCACGACCAGCTCCAGGCGGCGCCCGTGTATGCCGCCTTGCTGGTTGAGTTGTGCCATGCCGTCTTCCAGCACCGCACGCACCACCTGCCCGGCTTCGGCCAAGGGGCCGCTCGCGGGCAGCAAGGTGCCCAAGCGCAATACGCCCTCCTCTACACCGGGGTCGCGTTCCTCGGCCAGGCGCTTGAGGTAGGCGGCGAGGTTGCGCTGGTCGGCCAGGGTCAGCTCGAAGCGTGGCATGGCCGGGTCCAGGCGGTTGCCGGCCGGGTCCACGCCATGCTGAATGGCCCGGGCCAGGCTGCTGTCGGTATAAGCCGGGTAGCTGCGGCCATTGGCCTCGCGCGTGCCTTGGCCGAGTGCCAGGCGTTGCCAGTCGAGGCTGGGCGGGCGCACCCCACCTTCCGCGCGACCACGGCCGTCGTTGCCGTGGCAACTGGCACAGGGCAACACGCTGGCGGGCACCGTCATGTCGCTGGCACCAACCCGGGCTTGCAGTTGGGCGTCACTGCTGGAGACGCCTTCGCGGTAGAGGCGTTTGCCGGCTCGCTCGTGGTCGGTCAGGTCCAGCGCAAAGGCCGAAGTACCGCATGCCAAACCAATAAGCAAAACCGCCCAGTTATGCATGATGCTCACCGGCCTGCCAGTGGCTGGGTCAGCAGTTGGATGCGCTGGGCAATGGCCATGGCTGGCGCATCCGGGCGGATCTTGCTCCAGCGTTTGCCCGCCACATCACCGGCAATCAACTGCGTCGAATGCTGCTCGGGGCTGGGCAGAAACTGGCCGATACGCCCGAGCACCAGGTCGACATTGGCCTTGTCACCGGTCAGGAACAACCAGTTCGGCCCATCCACCCCCTGTTTCTCGGCAAACGCCTTGAGCGCCTGCGGGGTATCGTTCAGCGGGTCGCTGCTGATCGAGACGAAGGTCGCCTGGCTGGCCAGCTGCGGCCCCATGGCTTCGCGCACTTCACGCAGTTTGCGGGTGATCAGCGGGCACGCGTCGGTGCAGTGGGTGAAGATCACGTTGAGCATCACCACCTTGTCCTTGAGCACATCGCTGTAAAAGCGCAGTTCGCGGCCGTTCTGGTCCTTCAGCACGGTGTCGGTGAACCAGGCCTGGGCATCGCGGGTGCCGCCGCCGCTGGTCATCGCCTGGGGCGCCAGCTGTGGCGCTGGCGCTTGCGGCGCATGGCCCTCGTGGGCGAACGCCACCGAGGCGAGGATCCACAGGCAGCCGCCCAGTACCAGCCAGTCGAACGCGCGCATGCCAGCGCGACGGGAAGTGACAGTGCTCATGGTTGCACCTCGTGATGGTCGGCGATGGCCGTGCTCTTGGCATGCACCCGGCGGGCGCTGAGGCGGTTGATTTCTTCGATCAGTACCGCCGGGTCGGTGAAGCCGTAATAACGCGTCCAGTGCCCGCTACGCCCGTCACCGACCAGAATCAGCGGCGGATGCTGGCTGAGGTCGGCGCTGAAGCTGCCTAGGCCCTTGAGGGTTTCGGTGATGGCGTACGGGGTGCCGGTCAGCCAGCTCCAGCCCGGCCCCTTCTGGAAGGCCTTGGCGTAATCTTGCAGGCGCTTGGCGTCGTCACGCTGCGGGTCCACACTGATCGACACCATGTGGATTTCCTCGCCTACACGGCCACCCAGTTGTTGCTGGACCTTGCCCATGATCGACGACACCACCGGGCACACCGTGGTGCAGCTGGTGTAGATGAAGCCCATGACCACCAGGTGGTCGCCTACCAGGTCTTTCTCCAGCCGTACCGGCATGCCGTCCTGGTTCAGCAGCGAAACGTCGGCAAAGCGCACGCTGGTCTTTTCCTGGCTCGCCGCCGGAGGCTGCTCGGCATGGCCTTTGTGATCGTGTCCGGCGTGGGCCAGGGCCAGGTTGCTGGCCAGTGCCAGGCTCAGGGCCAACAGTGTGAAAGCATGCTGGTTGTTCATCGCACATTCCTCACATCAGTCTGGGAAGCGTTGGTCGCTGCAGCCGGCAGGACGCGCAGGCTGGTGTAGTTTTCTTCGGCAAACTTGCGCCCCAGCGAGGGCGACTGCACATGCAGGTACCAAGCGCCAGCCTCGGGCAGGTTCAGGGCCGCCTGGTACACGCCCTCGCCCACCTCCTGCAGTTGCAGGTTGCGTGGCATCGACGACGGTGCCAGGAAGTAGCGCAAGCTCAGGTCGTTCAGGCCCAAGCGTGGCTGGCCGTCGTCGCCGACGATGCGCACGCGCGCGTTAATGGCGCTGTGCTGCGACATCGGCTGGTCCAGGCCAATGAACTCGGCGTGCGCGCCCTTGCGCTTGCGGGTATTGGGGGCTTCGGCCACGTCGGTACTGAAGCAGTGGATGATTTGCGGCTGGTTGAGCAGGAAGGCCACGTCGAACTTGCCGGCGGCGGGCAACTTCACCGTCGAGCCGTACACCCCAGGCGCCACCTCACGCAGGCTGCGGTCGACGACGAGGGCGGCGCGGGCCTGGTGGCCACGGTTGTTGTAACCGGACATCGGCGCGTTCATGCCTTCGGCGTAGAAGTAGGTGGTGTTGTCCACCGGGTTGACCACGAACACCGAATTGTCGTCACGCGATACCGACAACCCCTGGGCCAGCGGCAGGTCACCGGCCTGGCGCGGCGCCGCCGGGCCGGCCTCGAAGCCCTGGACAATGGGCGAGCGCCCCTCACCGAGGCTGGACAGGTTGATCATGGTCACCTTAGGCGAAGCCAGGCCACGGACGTAGGCATAGCCCTTGGTGAAGGTGAGCTGGTACGGTTCGGCCGCCACCGGGATGTGGTGGATCAGCTTGTCGGTACTGGCGTCGATCACCAGCGCCTGGTTTTCCAGGGTGTTGAGCACGATGCCGTAGCGGCCATCGCTGCTGAAGCGCATGGGGCCCAGGCCCTGCTCGGCCTTGACCGTATGGCGCAGCTGGTGGCTCCGGGCATCGAACACCCGCACGCTGCCCTCTTTGCCATCGACCACGTACACCGCCTGGGACAGCGCCGAATAGCTGACCGACAGCGGGTGCGGGCCCACCTTGATGGTTGTAGCCAGGCGCATTTGCGGGATATCGATCACGCTCAGGGTGCCACTGTCACGGTTGCTGACATAGGCAAAGCGCGAGTCGGCGCTGAAGGCGATTTCATGGTGCCCGGTGCCGGTGTTGAAGCTTTTCAGGGTGGTGCGCCCCGGTACGTCGATCACCGTAACCCCACCCTTGGCCGGGTCACGGCTGTTGTTGCCCACCCACAGCCGGTGCTGATCGGGTTGCAGGGCCACACGCAACGGCTGGTCGCCAGCGTCCAGGTCGGCCACGCGGGTAAAGGTCTCGGTATCGATCACCGCCACCTTGCCGCGCTCGGGGATCGACACGAATACCTGCTTATCGTCGCTGGTGGCCGCCCAGTCCATGGGCCGCCCGGGCAGGTCGATGCGCGCCATGGTGCTGGTCACGCCGCCTACCGAGACGGTGGGGTCGATCACCGTCAGGCTGGCGTCGTTGTTCAGCATCAACAGGAAGTAGCTGTTCAGGTCGAGCAGCGGTCGGGCACCGATGCTGCTCTTGAGAAACAACGCAACCCGCGCTTTGCAGCTCTGGTCACGGTCGCCCACCGGGGCCGACTGCGCCGGGTCGATCCACGCCCCCGGCGCCATACCCGATAGCGGCTGGCCACTGGTCTGGTCGCTGAGTTTGAAGCGGATGTTGGCGAAGCCGCCTTCCTTCAGCTCGCCCCCGGCCAGCGGCCGGGCCTCGAACTCCACGGTTACGCCATCTCGAATGAGCCGGTGCGGGGCCTGCGGTTCGGCAGTCTCCTGCAACAGCTCGCGGGGATCGCACCAGAGCTTTTCATACGCCACACCCAGGCCGATCAGCGCCACGCCCAGCACTACCCCCAAGTAAGCAGGGCGAGTCTTCTTGTTCATGCTCGCGCTCCCCTTCCGTCACTGCGCCGGGGCCGTTGCCGGCGGCGCTTCGTTGGTCACCCGCAAAATCCCCCACAACCCCGAGAGGTTGCCGTAGGCGGCGTAGTCGCGGAACAGGTAATCACCCGCCACCGCGTTGGCACCGCCGGCACTGGGCAGCATGAAGCTGAAGTGTGCCGCTGGCAGTACGCTTTCCTGGGCGCCGATGTACATGGCCATCGGGTTGTAGCCGAAGCGCACCGAGCCGATGCCGGGCAGGCTCATCGGGTAGCCCTCCGCGTCGCTCTTCTCGGCCTGGTAGTTGTGCAGCGGCCACAGGTGCCCATCGAGCTGGTAGGTGATGCCGCGGCTGCCACCGCTGGGCATCAGCACATGGCTGCGCACAGGCTGGCCGGGCTTGGCATACAGCACCGGGGTTTGCGGGTCACCGCCGACCAGGGCGTTGCTGTAGGCCATGTGCGCGTTGGGCACATCGGCAAAGCCGAAGCCGTCGGCATGGCCGAAGGGTGCATCCGGTGCCAGGCCAAAGCGCAGCCACAGCGGTTCGGTCTTGTAGTTCATGGCCATGTTGCCGTTGTCTTTCGGGTCGCCCGGCACGCCATTGCCTTCGGTGGCGATACCTTCGACCGGACGGCCGTCAGCCCAACGCATGTTCATCGAACGCTGCCACACCGTGACCAGGTCGCGGTAGTCGGGCTGGCCGGTGACCTTGACCGTGGCCTGGGCCCGGCTGGCGGTGTCCTCGGTCCAGGTTGCGGTTTGCGGCAAGATA
Organism: Pseudomonas monteilii NBRC 103158 = DSM 14164; assembly: GCF_000730605.1. Taxonomy (GTDB): domain Bacteria; phylum Pseudomonadota; class Gammaproteobacteria; order Pseudomonadales; family Pseudomonadaceae; genus Aquipseudomonas; species Aquipseudomonas monteilii. Next base: position 128,107 of record NZ_BBIS01000012.1, read on the forward strand.
CTCATGGCGCCCACCAGGCCTTTCTGCGGCTGCTTGATGAAGTCTGACGGCGCCAGGTTCAGGCCACCGAACTCGATGGCGGTGGTGTTGATGTTGTCTACCGTGCGGCCCAGTTGCAGCACCGGCTTGCCTTCGCGCTCCAGGTGCCCGGCGTAGTACTGGTACACCCGGCTTGGGTAGGCCCCACTGTTGCCCGCCCGGGGTGGCACGGTTTGCACCGGGTTGGCGCCCACGTTGGTACCGTCGGACTTGGTGATGTCGTAGGCCAGCAACTGGGCATGCAGGCCCACATGGCTGGACGGCCGCATCAGGTTGTTGTTAAAGGCGGTGGAGCCTTCGCTGTCGAAGCGGTCACGCTTGACCACGTTCTGCATCACGGCAGTACTGGGCAGGTCTGGCATGACCGACGGCAGGCGGTTCTCCAGGGTAATGCTGATGCAGTCCCCGGCATTGGCGCGCAGCACCAGCGGCTCCACCGGCACACCAGCCTTGAGCTTGCCGGTGGTGGCGTCCAGGTCAGCCTTGCGCACGTACAGCACGGCGGTCGGGTCATGCAGCGGTGCGCTGTGGCCGCCGACGGTGAAGGTGGTGCCGTCCTCTTCGTCCACCACCGTGACCTGCGGGATGCTGGCCATGCGGCTGTTGAACACCAGGGTGCCGCCATTGGCCTTCAGTGGCCCGCCGACATGCTGGCCCGCGCCGGCCGGGTCGTTGATGCTGACACCGTTGCGGTTTTCGAGAATGTCGTTGGCCAGCGCCGCGACAATCTCGTAGCTGCGTTTGACCGTGGTGCGGGTACCGATGCCGTTGGGGTTGGCTGTGGTTTTCGGGCAAATGCCGTCAAAGTTCACGGTATTGCGCATGGCCACCGGCTGGGTGTTGTTCGGCAGCGGGAACAGGTCGGCGCGTTGAGCGGTGTAGTTGCGCATCACCCCCCAGATACCGTTCCAGTAGCCTTCCAGGGCGGCGTCCATGGAGTACAGGTAATCACCATTGGTAGCGGCGGAACTGGAAATCATCGACACCGGTGCCATGAAGCCCATCTGTTCGGAGATACCGATCATCTGCGAGGCCTTCCAGCCCGAGTTGGAACTGTTACCGAAGCCCGAGCCATTCTGCAGCCACTTCACGCCGTGCAGGGTGACGTTGTGCTCCTCTTCATGGCCACCGGCGTGCAGGCGCAGGCGCACGTTGTCGCCAGAGTAGGTGCGCAGCATGGGCGTGAACGGGTCGCCCGGCTCGCTGCCGGCCTTGTTGATGTTCGGTGGGAACAGCGTGGTCCCGCCGGTTGGGCCAACGGCCGAGGTGATCGCCGACGGCGCCATGTTCATGGCCGGGATCGCACGGTCGGTACGGCTTTGCAAGGCGTAGCTCAGGTCGCCGGCCAGGCCATCCGCCTGCATGCCGCGTTTGCCGTCGGGGCCGACCTTGTTAGGGTCGAACACGCGCAGGGCCAGCGGCTCGTTGCGGTAGTTGACGACGAACATGCCCGGGTCATCCACCGAAATCGCCTGTGGGCAAGGCCGGCTAGGGCAACCAGGGGCCAGGCCACCGCGCGATTCGACCACCGACTCCAGCAGGTTGGATGCCTTCTGCCGGACTGGCGGGTTGATGGCATAGCGGAAGCTGTCGGCCGTGGCCGGGTAGGACTGGCCATTGGGGATGCCGTCCGGGCCTGCGCCCACATACACACCGGCTTCATAGGCATGCTGGAAGTCGCTGTACTCCAGGAAGAACTCACGGTAGCTGTCGTTCTTGCCGTCGCCGTCGTGGTCGCCGGTCTTGATCACCGCCTGCCACGAAGTCGGCCCGCCGTCCTGGCGTGTGGCCGGGTTGTACAGTTGTTCGCCGGTTTCGGCATGATACCAAGTGGAACCAGCAGGCTCGGCCAACACGGTGGCGTACAGCCCGAGCTGCTGGTGGGTCGATGGGCCGAGGTGGTCGTGGGTAAAGATGGTGCCCAGGCCACGGTCGACGTTGTTCACGTTTACCAGCGGGTCGGCAAACCAGCGCTGCATGGCCGTGCGCGCGCCCAGCCAGTCAGCCCGGCCAAAGCGGCCGAAGTACGGGTGCTGCTTGGCTTTCGGGCAGGCAGCAGTGCCGTCGCGGCTGTCGCCTTCGGTGCAGCCGTTGTAGGCACGAATGGCATGCACACGTTCTACCACGCTGCCGGGCGAGAGAATGCCGTCTTCGTAGTTCCAGCCGTTCGCCGAGCCGTCAGCGGCGGTCAGGTCCCACTTGGGCAGGTGAATGTGCTGGCCGATCACGTCGGTGGGAGTACGCACCTGGTAGTCGTCCATTTCGTAGTACGACGGGATCAGGTTGGTGTGGGTGTACATGGTGCAGTCAAACGTGTTCATGCGCATCACCAGCGGCTCTGGCGGGCGCTGCTTGGTGATCACCGGCCAGGCGTCTTCCCACAGCGCCAGAATGCGCGCCTGCGGGAAGTGGTAGCCAACCTTGTTGTACACCGCGTCGAACTGGATGTTGGCGCCTTTGTAGATGCGCGGGCGGTCGGCGGTGAAGGTGGACGAACCCCGGAAGTTCATGCCGGTGAGGCTCTCGCCGCTGACGTACTCGCCTACCCCCGAGGTTTGGGTCAGGCGCTTGCCGCGGTCATCCATGCAAGGCTCGTAGAACGGCGCACCGGCCGTGGGCAAGGCACCGTTGGTGCGGAACGCCTTGGCAACGGGTTGGCTGCCGGGCACCAGGGCAAAGCTTGGGTGCTCGGCCTTGGCGTGGAACTGCATGGCGGCCTGCTCGACATCGGTGCCTTCTTCAGGCAGGTAGATGGGCTTGGCCTTACGCACCACCTTGGAGAAGTCCAGCTTGGTGGTGGTGGTCACCGCTTCGCCGCCTGCAGACACGCCGTCTAGCGCGTGCCGGCCCAGGCCGCCATCCCAGCCATCGACCTGGTTGGGGTCCAGGTTTGCCCAAAGGGCTTTGCCGCTGTCTTTCAGTTGCCGGGCCAGGGCCGGGTCGAGCATGTCCAGTGGCGGGGTTGGCGGGCGGTTGCCCACGCTGCTTTCCATGCCGCCGATCCAGAACGGGTAGCCTGGGTTTTTCAGGGTGCCATCGGCGTTGCGGTTGGCATCGGTGCGGTCGACCAGTGCCAGCGAACCAACTGCCTTGCGCGCTGGCGTTTCGTTGGCGTGATCGTCGTCGTCCTCTTCTTCGTCGTCATCGTCATTGGCAGCGACCAGTTCTTCGGACAGCTTGGGCACCACCACCACCTTGCCCGGCATCGGCGCCATGGCCTTGCCAGGCAGCGGCACGATGGCAGGAATCGGCGTACCGGCAACGATCTCGCCATCAGGCAATGCCCGAGCACCAACGGCTGGCTTGCCGCTGCGCAGGGCGAACGGCGTGCTGTGGAAGCCATTTTCGCCCTGCCCGCTCACTTCCAGCCGGGTGCCTTCTTCGAACACGTCATGTACCCGCCACATGGCCCACATGCCTTGGGCGAAGTGCGGGTAGAAGTGGCAGTGGTAAATCGCATCGCCCGCCACGCGGTTGCGGTTGCCCGAGCCACCGTTGGCGATTTCGTAGGTGTAGCCGATGCCAGGGCCGATGCCTTGGGCGTCGATGTAGTCGGAGTTGTCGTCGTTGGGGTTGAACAGCCACTGGTGGCCATGCAGGTGGAAGATGTGCTGTTCGTGGCCATTGTGAGTGTTGCGGAACTTGGTGAAGTCGCCAATGTAGCTGTGGTGCACGTTGGCAGGTTCTGCCGGGTACAGGGCCATGTTGGCCTTGACCCCCACGGCGCTGGCCGGCGGCGTTTCGCCTGGGCGAATGTTTTCCAGGCCGACGTTGGCTGGCACGTCCACCAGGGTGCCGATATCACCCACGGTGTGCGCGCTGAGGAAGAATTCCTCGTAGGCGCACGAAAGGCAGTCATGCATCGGCCCCACACCCAGGCGGTTGGCAACCACTTCGGCGCCCATACCGCCAGAGCCGTAGTTGATCATGAACGAATCGCGGGTTGGTTCCAGCACATGGCCCATCACCGGGTCCGCCCAGTAGCCCGGGAAGGCCTGGGTGGCAGCCACCTCATCGGCAAACTGCGAAGCGAAATCGCGGAACGCTTCCAGACGGTTGGGCAAGGCGGGGTTGCGTTTGTTGACGCTTTCCAGCGGGTAGGTCGAACGCGGGAAGCTGCCATCGGGGTTCGGCCCCATGACGATGGCGTCGGTTTCACTGTTGAGAATTTCATTGCCGTCGACCATGGCAATGATCGGCTTGCCGGCCTTGCCCTCGGTGAGCCACGGTTCGGCCTGCGGGTAGCGGGCCTGGTAATCGATCACCGGCTGGCCGGTGGCGGTACGGCCGGTGGTAGCCAGGCGCATTTCTTCTTCGGTCAGGGTGTTGCGGTAGGTTCGCCCACCTTTGGGTACAACCACCACCTGGCCGAACAGGCCGTTGGCAACGTTACCCGCCCCGCCCTGGCCACCAAAGGTCGCACCCTGGCTGGTGGCCGCAAAGGCCCCCTCGCGCTCGGCGTACAGGGTGTAGCTGCGGGTGTTGCCGGGCGACACCAGGAAGTTGCCATTGCGGCCCGTGTTGGCGGCGATGTCGCCAATGCTGTTGACCGCCTGCATGCCGTTCACCTGGAAGCCGACATGCCGGTCATTGACTTGCTCGTCGGCAACGAAATGTTCACCACCTTCGTTTTCGACCTCGGTTTCCGGGCCTTCCTCCTCGCCTTCGACCTCATTTTCTTCGGGGTCGATACCGTGTTTGTTGGGGTTGGCCTGGTACGCCAGCAGGTTGGTCAGGTTGACCGTGAGGCAGTCACCAGCGGCCACCCGCAGCACGATCGGCCTTGGGCGCTTGTCCGGGCGCAAGGTGACCTTGCCCGGGACAGCGGCCCCGCCCTTGCTAAGGGGGACCTGCTTGTCGTCCACCACATCTTCACGAAGGGCGAACATCATGCCGTTGGCGTTTTGCGCGCCAAGGCGGTTGAACATCAGTGGCTGGTCCAGCGCCACCACGTTGGCAACCAAGGTGCGCTGGCACTGCACGGCCGCCTCGCTGGTCGTTTGCCAGCCGAGCAGGGCCAGAACGAGTGATGACAGAAGGGGGCCTTTGCGTGGCGTGGGCATGCTGCACCTCCGGGACACGGGGACTCTGCGGAGGTGTGGAGCAAGGTGTGTGCCAGAAGAATATTTATATTCTTTTCAGTTAGTTACGGTAGCAACCGAAACAGATTGGGGAGGATCACCCGGCAGCATTCCCCCGAAGTGGGGGTACCTCGCTGGATTTCTTGAAGACGACGTGATCACTGTGGGAACGGGCATGCCCGAATTCCCAAACCGCCGCACCTTCGACCAGGAGATGCTTAACCCGCTCTCTATCTCTGCGCCACAGGTAGTCCCCGCTCATTGGGCCTCTGCGTCAGACGGTGCAGTACGGGATTCACGGTCGATGTCCGCTGGCCATTCAACCTTTGGTGCCAGGCAATGCATGTGGCTCAGGCCATCGTCGTCGTTCCAGTCGCGGGGTGGGTGCACGAATTTGAGCAGGGCTTCAGGGCCTTGTTGCATGAACAGACGGGTAATGGCCCAGTAGGCCTCGCCCTGACGCAGGGTAGGCATGCCAGACCTGCTGGTCGAGCAGCACGTACAGGTAGCCCATGCGTAAGGTGCGCACCCCTAGCTTCGCCGAGACATGCAGGCTGCCGGCCACGGTGCTGAGGCCCTGTGGGCGTGTGTCCGGCACCAGGGCGCGACGCAGGGGCAGGATCGGCAGGCCTTGGCGATACGTTGACTAAGGGTCATGAGCGCCTCCCGATTTTTCGAAGGGAATCGATCAGGCAGCCCCAGTTCGCCTCGAAATAGAGAGCAAGCAACGGAGAGGTATTGGTTGGGCCGGGCATGAAGTGGTCCTTGTCCTCCAGCAGGCTGAAGACACGAACACTATCGGGGAATCAATTCTTCAAGGAGTCTTGGGCTTCCTAAACAGCTGTAGGATCTGTCTCTTCGAAAAATTACCAGACATTTCCTGGGCAATTGATAAATACTGGCCTCGTGCAGTGGCCGTCAGCAAGTTACACCCCCTTTGGGAGCAACTGTCTTGCACAAAACCTGTAAGCTGGCGCGATCGCTGTGGGAGGGTCGTACCCGCTTCCCAAGCGATCGCGCCAGCTTCCTTCAGCCGACCAGACCGCGTATGCAGAAGTACAGGATCGAAGGCCCCATCAGGCACCCCAACCCCGTATTGAAGGTGGCCGTCAACGCCCCATACGGCACCAACCGCCGATCCGTCGCCGCCAGCCCCGCCGTCACCCCCGACACGGTCCCGGCCAAACCACCAAACACCATCGCCGAACGCGGGTTGTCCAGCGCCAACAGGCGCGCCGACACCGGTGTGAACACCATCACCAGGATCGCCTTGATCAGCCCGGTAGCGATCGAAAGCGCCATCACATCCGAGCTCGCACCGAGCGCCGCCCCGGTCACCGGCCCGACGATGTAAGTCACCGCGCCCGCACCGATGGTGGTCATGCTCACGGCATCGCGGTAGCCGAAGGCATAGGCCACCGCCGCGCCGACAATGAATGGCAGCACTGTGCCCAACAGCAGCGCGACTGCGCCAATCATGCCGGCTTTGCGCGCTTCGGTGGCCTGCACCTCGAAGGCCGTGGCAACGATGGCGAAGTCGCGCAGCATGGCCCCACCCATCAGGCCGATGCCAGAGAACAGCGCCATGTCGGCCAGGCCTTTCTGCCCGCCCGTCACGGTACCGCCTACCCAGGCCAGCACCAGGCCGATGACGATGGCGATGGCCGAGCCATGCACCCGGCCGAAGGTGAGGTATTTAGACAGCAACACCGACAACCACATGATGGCGCCCACCACGGCAAAAGCGGTGATCAGGCCGTTGTGTTCGAGGGCATTTTCAATGATCGGCCACATGTTCAACGACCTCCTGCAGGGGCAACCTGCGCCTGGGTTTCGGGGCTGGGCTCAAGCGCGGGCAGTGGCTCACCCCGGTGGCTGCGGCTGATCAGGGCGATGGTCAAGCCGCACACCAATACCGCACCTACCGCGGCCAGCAGCGCAACCGGCCCACCGTGCAGGGCGGTGACCACGTTCTGCTGGGCAGCCATGGCCACCACGACCGGGATGTACATCGCACCCCAGAAGCCCACCCCGAATTCACATTCCTTGCTCATGCCGCCGTTGCGGTGCATGTACAGCCGCGCACAGATCAGCAGGATCATGGCAATGCCGACCCCGCCCACATTGGATTTGACGCCCAGCAGCACGCCCAGGAAGTCGCCGACGATAACGCCGGCCAGCGTGCAGACCGCCAGCAGTGCCACACCATAGATGATCATTGTTGTTGTCCTCAGGTAGTGTCGAAGTTGCTTGTTGTTGTTCTTCGCCATCCGCAAACCCGCCATCATCGGTCGCCGGCCACCTCCTGGCGCAACAGCGCATCCAGGGTGTCCCAACGGGTGCCCTCCACCGCCACCACCCTGCCCTGTTCGAACACTGGCCGGGCCAGCCCGCTGAGCACGCTGCCGGGTGGCATCTCAAGGTGCAGGCGCACGCCGCGTTCATAGGCGTTGCGCAACGTAGCACGCCAGTCGACCACCCTTGCCATGTTGCCGGCCAGGTCGTCGCGCAGGTGCTGCGGGTCGAACACCGGTCGTGCGCTGCTGCCGCTGAGGTAGGTAATGCGTGGCCGCTGAAGCTCGACCGACGCGAATGCACTGGCCAATTGCGCAGCCGGGCCGTCGAGCAACCGGCAATGCGACGGCACGCTGACCGCCAAGCGCCTTGCCACACCTTGGCCCAGGCGACGAGCCCTGGCCGCCACCTCAGCCATCGCCGTATCGCTACCGGCAATCACAATCTGGTTATCACTGTTGAGGTTGGCGACGTATACCTCACCGCCCACCTCAATCAGCAGGCGCTCGACACTGGCCAGGTCCAGGCCACTTAGCGCGGTCATGCCGTAACCTTGCGGATAAGCACCTTGCATCAGCTCGCCACGCAAGGCGACCAGGCGCACGGCATCGGCAAAGCCCAAGGCGCCCGCCACGACCGCTGCCGGATAAGCACCAATCGACAAGCCCGCCACATAATCCGGTGCCGGGCTGCGTTGCATCAGCCAGCGCGCCCAGGCCACGCCGCTCAGCAGCAGGCACAGCTGCACGGCGCGGGTGTTTTGCAGGGCTTGCTGGCTGTCCATCTCAAGCACCTGCTGGCCGAGGACATCGCTGGCCTCTTCCAGCAGTTGCCCGCAACCTTCAGGCAGGCGTTGCAGCATGCCCACCTGCTGGGCACCTTGGCCGGGGAAGGCGAACAGGCTGCTCATGCGGCACGCTCCATCACGGCCCAAGGGTCGCTGACCAGACGCGGGCCATAGGGCGACTTGAGCAGCACGCGGGGGGCAAAGCTGGCCCACTCGCGCAGGGCAACCGCACCCGCCGGGGTTTCCAGTTGCACATCGATACGGCACGGCGCGCAGTCGAGAATATCCAGCAGCTCCCGCGCCTGGGCGCGGGCCAGCCGTCGTGGCGTGCGCAGCTGCAGGTCCAGGTCACTGTCGGCGTGTACCACTTCAATCCCGGTCGCAAGCTGGTACCCCACCCCACCCGTCGGCCCCCAGGCCAAGCCACGGGCCTGCAATACCGGGGTGACCGAAGCCAGTGCCTGCAATGCAGGCCATGGGCTTTGCTCATGCACGCGCAGGGCTTCAGGGCCTTGCTGACGCTGGATATCGGTCAGGCGCATCAAGGCACCCAACCGCTGCGCCCGGTCGTGACCGCGAAGCCCCACCGCCACCCAGCCCGCTTCGCAGGTGGCACGGCGCACCACCACCGGCTGACCGCTTGCCAACACCTCCAGCGCCCACTGAGGCGCGTCCGTGGGCAAAACCGACACGGGCATCCCCCACAGCAGGTCGTGCGGCCTTGGCGCGTTCATCTCAAGCGCCCTGCCACTGGCGGCGCAGCTGTTCACGTACTTGACGCGAGGCACTGCGGTTTTCACCCGCCAGCCGCGACGACAGGTCGGTCGAACTGCCAATGTCGCGCACGGCTTCGGTCAGGCAGGCACGTACTTGGGCAATGTCGGCGCTGCTCGGGGCTTCGGCGTTGTCCACGGTCAAGCGGCGCCACAGCAGGCCCAGCGAGGCGTAATTATCCAGGTCGTAGGCCATGGGCGGCACTTCGGCGGCCAGGGCCTCCAGTTGCTCGACGCTGCGCAGGGTAATCCGCGCCGCCGCTGCCTTGCCCATGGCGTGCACCATCACCCCGGCATCGTCCAGAGCGATCAGACGCTGGGCCTGATAGCCATGAGCCAGGAAGGCACCGGACATGGCCTTGCCAACCAGCAAACCGATCACCGGGTGCCCGGCCAGCCGCGCCTGGGCATAGGCCTGCACGGCACCGGCCAAGGCCTGGTGGATACCCAAGGCCTCCTCACGGCGGCCATAGGCCTGGCTGGGTACATCGATCACCGCGACAATGGCCCGCTTCTGTCCGTTGCGGTCAGCCGCCACCGCCTCGCTCACGGCCTTGGCCAGGCCCCAGCCTTCCAGCAAACCGACCTCGCCCGAGCGTGCGCGGGGGAACGGGTTTTCAGCATCAGGCACCACGGCGATGAAGCGCACCAGGCGGTTGTCCAGTTCGCCGTCGATCACCAGCAACGATGCGGGATAGCCCGGCAAGGCTTGCCCGCCGGCCAGGCCCGACAGCCAGTTCAAGGCACGGTTCATTGGGCTTCTCCTTGATAAAGGGCGCGTACGGCAGCGGCATCCAGTTGCGGGCAGTCATCGCCTAGCCGGGCCAGCCTGTCCAGGAACCAGGCATGCTGGCTGGCGCGATCTCTGGAAGGTGCGTCCAGCAATTGCAGCAAGCGTTCGCGCAGTGCATCGATGTCGTCGGCCACATAGCCGTCCACCAATCCGCTGGCATGGCGCTGCTCGCCACCGCTCAGGCTCCAGATGAAGGGGCGGTCCTTGGCGTCGTACTCGCCGATGCCGGCCTCCTGCTCGATCACTTGCGGGCCGTTTAGGCCCAAGCGGGCTTCGCGGGTGACCAGCAAGTGACTGCACAGGCCTGCGGCGATGGACATGCCACCAAAGCAACCGACCGAACCCGCAATCAGACCCACCACAGGTTGCCAGGTACGGAGTTCGACAATGGCGGCCTGAATCTCGGCAATGGCTGCCAGGCCCAGGTTGGCCTCTTGCAGGCGCACCCCGCCCGTTTCCAGTAGCAACACGGCGCACGTGGGGATGCCGTTGCGGTTGTCTTCGATGGCCAGCTCCAGCGCACCGGCGATCTTTGCACCGCCCACCTCACCCATGCTGCCGCCCTGGAAGCCACCTTCGATGGCAGCAACCACAGCATTGCGCCCGTTCAGCCGACCTTTGGCGATCACCACGCCATCATCAGCCTGGGGCACGATGCCTTGGCGCGGCAGCCAGGGTGACATCAGCCGGTCGAACGGCCCCAGCAGTTCACGGAAGCTGCCCGGATCGAGCATGGCGCGCGCACGTTGGCGGGCGCCCAGTTCGACAAAGCTGCGGCTCTGCAGCAAGCGTTCGGTGTCAGTCATGGGCAATCTCCTCGAAGCCTTGCTCAAGGCGTAGGCGCACCACACCAGGGGTGGCGCCAAAGTCATGGATGTCGATGTTCACAGCCGGCCAGGCGCGGCCCTCGAACAGGCGCTGGAACAGTTGCGCCCAGCGGGCAGCGCTGCCGTTGACCGAGGTGACCACCTGGATCTGCAGGCTGCCGGCAGTGCCAGGTTCGATCAGCACCTCCAGATCGCCGGAGCTGACGCAGCCCACCAGCGTGCGGCCACGGCCCGGTTCAGCGGCGGGGAATTGAAAATTCAGGGTCTCCATGTCACACGCTCCCGGCTTTATCGAGGAACAGGCAGGCGGCCAGCAAATCGGCGGCGCCGCCCGGTGAGGCGTTCAGGTACAGCAGGTGCTGGTCCAGCTGGCGCAGTTGCCGGCGCCCGGCCAGAGTGGCGCTGCCGCCTTCGGCCAGTACGGCCAGCGCACCTTGCTGCACGGTGGCCAGGCCGGAGGGGCCGCTGCGCCAGAGCACGCAGGTGTCGCTGAGTACGGCCATGATCGCCAGCAGCGCGTCGAGCCGGGCGTGCTGCTCACTGGCACCGGCGGCGCGGCTACGTTGCAGTTGTGGCAGGCCGTGGCCGATGACGGCGGGGAAGCCTTGTTGCGCCTGCTCGCGGGCTCCGCCGGTGCCGTAGCGGCGGCGGACCTGCTGGCCGTGGCTGTCTTGCGGGACCATGGCCGGGTCGTCCAGCAAGGCGAGGCGCCCGGCGCGGACGGCAAGGGTGTTGGCGTTCGCAAGGGGATCGAGGGCCGTGACCGCTACCAGCAGGCCGAGGGCCCAGATTGCGCCGCGATGGGTGTTTACCCCCCCGGTGGTGGCGAGCATGGCGGCCTCGCCTTCACGACCGAGCTGACCGAGCGAGGCACGCAGGGGTTGGCAGATTTCACCGAAGGATTGCGCGGCTTCGGCCATTTGGCGCAGGCAGGGCCACAGTGACAGCGCCGAAGCGTGCATCAGAGGCAGCGACATGTCGGGGTGGGCGCCGTTGCTGCGGCGGTCCACCAGGCCGGGTTTGGGGGACAGGTCGGCTTCGTCGATCAGGGCTTCTACGGCTAGGTCGGCCAGGTGGTCGGCCAGGGAGATTTTGGTTGGCTGGGCGGGCCTCATCGCGAGCAAGCTCGCTCCTACAGGGACCGCGCCAGCTTCGGGGCTCAGGTTGTGTGCGTTCATCACCAGCTCCTGAACCGTGCAGGCGGGTTGTAGAGGCCGCCGGACCACTCGACCAGGTCGGCGATGCTGCGCGCGGCCAGCAGTTCGCGGCTGGCGTCGGTGCGACGGATGCCGAGGTCTTCGGGCAAGGCGATCAGGCCCTGTTGGCGCATGCGCAAGGTATCTTTCGGGTCATGCCGCAGGCCGATGGCGGTGACCCCGGCCACGGCGGCGATCATCTGCTGGCGTTCTTGCAGGCTGCGGGCCTTGTACAGGTAGGCAATGCCCTCCTCGGTCAGCAAGTGGGTGACGTCGTCGCCATAGATCATTACCGGTGCCAACGGCATCCCCGCCTTCTTGGCCACTTCCACGGCATCGAGGGTTTCCACGAAGGTAGGCTTGCCGCCTTCCTGATAGGTCTCGACCATTTGCACCACCAGCTTGCGGCCGCGTTCGAGCATGGTGTCCGGCACCGTCATGTCGAGCCAGGCCGGGGTAGCGTGGCGTCGGCCGCGCGGGTCGTGGCCCATGTTCGGTGCACCGCCAAAACCGGCCAGGCGGCCGCGGGTGACGGTGGAGGAATGGCCATCGCCATCCACCTGCAAGGTGGCGCCGATGAACAGGTCGACAGCGTACTGCCCCGCCAGCTGGCACATCATGCGGTTGGAGCGCATCGAGCCATCGCGGCCTGTGAAGAACACGTCCGGGCGTTGGGCGATGTAATCCTCCATGCCCAGCTCGGTGCCGAAGCAATGCACGCTTTGGACCCAGCCGGTCTCGATAGCCGGAATCAAGGTTGGGTGCGGGTTGAGCGTCCAGTTGCGGCAGATCTTGCCCTTCAGGCCCAGCGACTCGCCGTAGGTGGGCAGGATCAGTTCAATGGCGGCGGTGTTGAAGCCAATGCCATGGTTCAGCGACTGCACCTGGTGTTTTTCGTAAATGCCACGGATCGCCATCATCGCCATCAGCACATGCACCGGCTTGATATGGCGCGGGTCGCGGGTGAAAAGCGGTTCTATGTAGAAGGGCTGGTCGGCGACCACCACGAAATCGACCCAGGAGGCCGGGATGTCCACCCGTGGCAGGTCGTCCACGCGGTCCACCAGCTGGTTGACCTGGGCAATGACGATGCCGTCGCTGAAGGCGGCCGGCTCTACCAGTGCCGGCGTGTCTTCAGTGCTGGGGCCGGTGTACAGGTTACCGTCACGGTCGGCCATGAAGCCGGCCACCAGGGTGACGTTGGGGATCAGGTCGACCAGCAGCCGCGAGTAAAGCTCGATGTAGGTGTGGATGGCGCCGACTTCGAGCAGGCCATCTTCCAGCAGTTGGCCGATGCGCAGGCTCTGCGGGCCGGCAAAGGAAAAGTCGAGCTTGCGGGCGATGCCGCGTTCGAACAGGTCCAGGTGCTCGGCGCGGCTAACGCTGGGCATGATCATGTGCAGGTCGTGCAGGCGCCCGGGGTCGACCTTGGCCAGCGAGCGTGAGAGGAAGTCTGCCTGCTTCTGGTTGTTGCCTTCCAGCACTACCCGGTCGCCAGGGGCCAGCAACAGTTCCAGGGCTTCGACCATACGTGCGGTGGGCAGCACCACGCCGTCGGCGAGGTGGCGTACCCGATCAAGGCGGCGCTGCTTTTCGGCACGCCGCCGCGACCATTGCGGCGGTGGATTCTGCGTTATTGTCATGGTGACTCCACGGGTTCGCTGTCGTGGGGTCACCTTAGGGCCGTGCTGCCTGACGGATCAATCAAGCTACCGGTGGGTTCGTTACGCTCAGATTAATGATTTCCCTGGCTGGGCGACTGGCTAACAGCAAAAATGCACGATGCCCCTGCATAATTGTCGATTGTGCAAGGCAAATTCGCATGACAGGATCCTGCGATCCTCCAGCGAACTCCAGACTTCACTTGGAAAATCAATAACAAAGCAGGGAGAACGCAATGACTGCGCACGCTCAAGCCTCGGTAACCGAGCATGTACTGGCCGAGGTCCGCAACCAGATCGGCCACCTGACCCTGAACCGCCCCGCCGGCCTCAATGCCCTGACCCTGAATATGGTCCGCAGCCTGCGCCAGCACCTGGACCAGTGGGCCGAAGACCCGCATGTGCGCGCGGTGGTACTGCGCGGCGAAGGCCCAAAGGGCTTCTGTGCCGGTGGTGACATCCGCTCGCTGCACGACAGCTTCAAAGCTGGCGACACGCTGCATGAAACCTTCTTCGTCGAAGAATACGCCCTCGATCTGGTCATCCACCGCTACCGCAAGCCGGTGCTGGTGCTGATGGACGGCTTTACCCTGGGTGGTGGCATGGGCCTGGCCCAGGGCTGCGACCTGCGCGTGGTTACCGAGCGCAGCCGCCTCGGCATGCCCGAAGTCGGCATCGGTTATTTCCCGGATGTGGGTGGCAGCTACTTCCTGTCGCGTATCCCTGGCGAGCTGGGCATCTACCTGGGCGTCAGCGGCGCACAAATCCAGGCGGCCGACGCGTTGTACTGCGGCCTGGCCGACTGGTACCTGGCCAGCGACCAACTCGCCGCCCTTGACCAAGGCCTGGACCAGTTGAGCTTTGGCGACAACCCGCTCAAAAACCTGCAAAACCTGCTGGCCAAGCTGGGCATGCAGGTGCTGGACGATGCGCCACTGGAAAAACTGCGCCCGGCCATCGACCACTTCTTCGCCCAGCCTACCGTGCAGGCCATCGTCGAGCAGCTGCGTGCCGTCAGCATCGGCGACAGCCATGCCTGGGCCGTCGCCACTGCCGACCAGCTGGAAAGCCGCTCGCCGCTGGCCATGGCGGTTACGCTGGAGATGCTGCGCCGTGGCCGCCACCTGGGCCTGGACGACTGCTTCGCCATGGAACTGCACCTGGACCGCCAGTGGTTCCGGCACGGCGACATCATCGAAGGCGTGCGCGCGCTGATCATCGACAAAGACAAGCAGCCCCGCTGGAACCCGCCGACCCTGGCCGCGCTGCAGCAACAGCGGGTCGACCAATTCTTCGAAGGCCTGTGAGCCCGGGAGTACACAGATGCAAGACCTGGAACTGAGCGAAGAACAAATCATGATCCGCGACATGGCCCGGGACTTTGCCCGTGGCGAAATCGCCCCGCATGCCCAGGCTTGGGAAAAAGCCGGCTGGATCGATGATGGCGTGGTGCGCAAAATGGGCGAACTGGGCCTGCTGGGCATGGTGGTGCCAGAGGACTTCGGTGGCAGCTACACCGACTACGTGGCCTACGCCCTGGCCGTGGAAGAAATTGCCGCAGCCTGCGGCGCCACCGGGGCGATGATGAGCATTCACAACTCGGTAGGCTGCGGCCCGCTGCTGGCTTACGGTACTGGCGACCAGCAACAGCAATGGCTGCCGCGCCTGGCCAGTGGCGAAGTGATCGGCTGCTTCTGCCTGACCGAACCGCAAGCAGGTTCCGAGGCACACAACCTGCGCACCCGCGCCGAGCTGGTCGATGGCGAGTGGGTCATCAATGGCGCCAAACAGTTCGTCAGTAATGCCCGCCGCGCCGGCCTGGCCATCGTCTTCGCAGTCACCGACCCGGAGCTGGGCAAGAAAGGGCTGTCGGCGTTCCTGGTGCCCACCGACAACCCGGGGTTCAAGGTTGACCGCAGCGAGCACAAGATGGGCATCCGTGCCTCGGATACCTGCGCAGTTACCTTCGACAACTGCCGCATTCCTGCCGCCAATATCCTGGGCGAGCGTGGCAAGGGCCTGGCCATCGCCCTGTCCAACCTGGAAGGCGGCCGTATCGGTATCGCCGCCCAGGCCTTGGGCATCGCCCGCGCCGCGTTCGAAGCGGCACTGGTGTACTCACGTGACCGCGTGCAGTTCGGCAAGCCGATCAACGAACACCAGAGCATCGCCAACCTGCTGGCCGACATGCAGGTGCAGGTGAACGCCGCACGCTTGCTGATCCTGCATGCCGCCCGCCTGCGCAGCGCCGGCAAGCCGTGCCTGTCGGAGGCGTCACAGGCCAAGCTGTTCGCTTCGGAAATGGCCGAGCGGGTGTGCTCGATGGCGATCCAGGTGCATGGCGGGTATGGCTACCTGGAGGACTACCCGGTGGAGCGCTACTACCGGGATGCGCGGATTACGCAGATCTATGAAGGGTCGAGCGAGATTCAGCGCATGCTGATTGCGCGGGAGTTGAAGCACTATCCCCTGTAATTGAACTGCAACAGGCCCTTTGTGGGAGCGGGCGTGCCCGCGAAGCAGGCGATGCGGTGGATGGCACCGGCTTCGCCGGTGTTCGCGGGCACGCCCGCTCCCACAGGATTGGCAAGTGGCTTAAGAAAGCGTCAGTCGCCTACCGCCAATACCGCGCATCATCCACCACCTTCGCATGCCCCTCGAACAGCGCCGGCAGTTGCTCCTTGAGGTAGTCGATCCAGGTCCGCACCTTGGCATCCAGGTAATGCCGTGACGGGTACATCGCATACAGCGCACTTTCGCGCAGGCGGTACGGCGCCAGCAGCCGGCACAAGCGCCCCTGCTCGATGGCCTGGCTGGCGGTATAGAACGGCAGCAGGCCGATCCCCATGCCCAGCTCACTGGCCACCAGCATGGCATCGGCCACGTTGGTGGAAAAATTGTCACGCGGTGCGATCACGCACTGATCCACACCCTGGGGGAATACCCAGTCGCCTTCATACATGGGATAAGCCATGCGCAGGCAGCGATGCGCATGCAGGTCCTCGGGGCGTTCAGGCACGCCATGTCGCTCCAGGTAGCTGGGTGCTGCGCAGGGGATACTGAAGATATCGCCAAGCGGTACAGCGATCAGCTGTGAGTCCGGCAGCGCACCGTCCACGGTGATCACCACGTCATGGCCTTCGGCCAACGGGTCAGGGTTGCGCTGGGACAGCGTCAGCTCGATCACCACTTCCGGGCACAACGCGTTGTAGCCGGCCACCAGCGGCATCAGCAACAGCCCAAGGCCGTGCGGGCAATGCAAACGCAGGTGGCCGCGAGGCGTGAGGTGCGCGCCACGCGCCTCACCCACCGCTTCTTCGGTCAGCAGCATGATCTGCCGCGCCCGCTCCAGAAACCGCTCGCCGGCCTCGCTCATGCGCAGGCGCCGGGTGGTGCGGTGCAGCAGGCGGGTCTGCAGCTGGTTTTCCAGCTCGGCAACAATGCGCGAAACCTGCGCCGCAGAGATGTCCAGGGCATTGGCGGCTGCAGCGAAGCTGCCGCATTCCACCACACGGGCGAAGGTACGCATGGCATGCAGCATGTCCATGACAATGTGCTCCTTGTTCAGTCTTATTCTTGCGTTACAGGCAGGAATCTATCACGACTTAGCCCATTTATTGTGTATCACCAATGAATACATCATTAGCCATACATTGAACACAAGGAGCCTGTCATGAAACGTTCGATCGCTGTCATTGCCGTTGCCGCTGCCCTCAGCACGTTCGGTGCCTTCGCCGATAGCGCCAAAAACCAGCCTGTGAGCAGCAATTACGAGTACGGCATGCCGCTGGATGTGGCCAAAGTGATCTCCATCACCCCGGCCAGCAATGCCGCCGACTGCCAGGTTGGCACGGCGCACATGGTGTACGTCGACCATCAAGGCCAGAAACACGAAGTGGACTACCGCGAAATGGGCAACTGCTCGCAGCAGTGAGTCAGGCCAGCACCTGGGTGATCCAGCCCACCTGCCGATTGAAGTCGTCGATCTTTACCTGAGGCACCGCATCGCGGGCACGTTCGAAGTTGGCCAGGGTTTGCTGCTTCTGTTTCAGCATACGCCGCCACTTCACCCGAAACGCCTCGCTTTTCTCCTGCAACAGCACCGGGCCGAAGTACAGCTGTTCAGCGGTGTACGCAGCCTCGCCGGGCTCGGCAACGATGATTTCGTAGTCGAAGCGGTTTTCGCGCAGCAGTTCTTCGTTGACGATGCGGTAACCGTTACCCGCCAGCCACTCGCGCAGCTCGCGCTCAGCGCCATTGGGCTGCAACACCAGGCGCATGACGCCAGCAAGGCGCTGCTTGCCGGCCTGCAGAATGTCGCACATGGTGTCGCCCCCCATGCCGCAGATGCAGATCACCGAAATACGGTCGTTTGCCTCCACTGCGGCCAGGCCATCGGCCAGGCGCACGGTGATGCAGTCTTCCAGGCCGTTCCTGCGTACATTGCGCTGGGCCGAGGCGAACGGCGTCTGGGCCACCTCCCCCGCTACCCCGGCCTCGATCACACCCCGCAGCATCAAGGCCACCGGCAGGTAGCCGTGGTCCGAGCCAATGTCGGCCAGGCGCGCGCCCTGTGGTACATGGGCGGCCACGCGCTCCAGGCGCCTGGACAAAGTCTGTTCGTTCACCGTAAACCCCCGGTTTTGCAATGGGGCGCGATTCTGACGGTGAACGCCGCGCATTTCAAACACCTGGGCACCCTCGACCCGCCAGCCCCGCTCGCGTAGGCTTGCCGCTTTCCTTCCGTTGCAAGGCAAGACACACCATGGCAAACGCAGACATCATCTACATCCCGGACCCGGACGCCGAGTCGATTTCGTCCGACGTCGCCGAATACAACGGCGTGCTGGTCACCACCCAGATCCCGACCCACGCCGATGGCAGCCTGGAACTGGGCGGCATCGTCGAACAAAGCGAATGCACCCTGCAGGCGCTGAAAGTGGCGCTGGAAAAAGCCGGCAGCGGCATGGACCGCGTGCTGCACCTGACCATCTACCTGACCGACATGGCCGACCGGGCCGCATTCAACGAGGTGTATCAGCGTTTCTTCTGCAAGCCCTGGCCAGTGCGTGCGGCCGTGGGTGTCGCATCCCTGGCGTTCGAAGGTATGCGCGTTGAAGTGACAGCGATGGCCGCCAAGCGCTGACCTGCTCTTTGTGGGAGCGGCCTGCGCTCCCACCTTGCACCTCCCAGCACCCCGATGATGCCGCCAGCCCGTTTCGCCGCTACAATGCCCGCCTACCGTGACAGCCCGAAAATATAACGACATGTCCCTTCCAAAGAATCACCTGGAACTGCTCAGCCCTGCCCGTGACGTGGCCATCGCCCGTGAAGCGATCCTGCACGGCGCTGATGCCATCTACATCGGCGGCCCGAGCTTTGGCGCGCGCCATAACGCCTGCAACGAAGTCAGCGATATCGCCGAACTGGTCGAGTTCGCCCATCGCTACCACGCACGCGTGTTCACCACCATCAACACCATCCTCCACGACAACGAGCTGGAGCCGGCGCGCAAGCTGATCCACCAGCTGTACGACGCCGGTGTCGACGCACTGATCGTGCAGGACCTGGGGGTGATGGAGCTGGACATTCCGCCGATCGAGCTGCACGCCAGTACGCAGACCGACATCCGTACCCTGGAGCGGGCCAAGTTTCTCGACCAGGCCGGTTTTTCGCAACTGGTACTGGCCCGTGAGCTGAACCTGCAGCAAATCCGCGCCATTGCCGCCGAAACCGACGCCGCCATCGAGTTCTTCATCCACGGCGCGCTGTGCGTGGCCTTCTCCGGCCAGTGCAACATTTCCCACGCGCAAACCGGCCGCAGCGCCAACCGGGGCGATTGCTCACAGGCCTGCCGCCTGCCGTACACCCTGAAAGATGACCAAGGCCGCGTGGTGGCGTTCGAAAAACACCTGCTGTCGATGAAGGACAACAACCAGACTGCCAACCTGGCCGACCTGGTCGATGCCGGCGTGCGCTCGTTCAAGATCGAGGGCCGCTACAAGGACATGGGTTATGTGAAGAACATCACGGCCCACTACCGCAAAGAGCTCGACGCCATCCTCGAAGGCCGCCCGGCCTATGCCCGTGCATCCAGCGGCCGCACCGAGCACTTCTTCCTGCCCGACCCGGACAAGACCTTCCACCGTGGCAGTACCGACTACTTCGTCACCGACCGCAAAGTCGACATCGGCGCCTTCGACTCGCCAACCTTCACCGGCCTGCCGGTGGGCGTGGTGGAAAAGGTGGGCAAGCGTGACATGCAAGTGGTTACCGACGTACCGCTGACCAACGGCGACGGCCTAAACGTGCTGGTCAAGCGCGAAGTGGTGGGCTTCCGTGCCAACATCGCCGAGCCGCGCGGCGAATTCGTGGAAGACGGCCACACGCGCTACCGCTACCGTGTCGAGCCCAACGAAATGCCAGAGGGCCTCTACAAGCTGCGGCCCAACCACCCGCTGTCGCGCAACCTCGACCACAACTGGCAGCAGGCCCTGCAACGCACCTCGTCCGAGCGCCGGGTCGGCGTGGAGTGGCACGCGGTACTGCGCGAGCAGCGCCTGATGCTGACCCTGAGCAGCGAAGAAGGCGTGAGCGTGCAGGTGGCCCTGGATGGCCCGTTCGGCGCGGCCAACAAACCGCAGCAGGCGCTGGACCAGTTGCATGACCTGCTCGGCCAGCTGGGTACCACGATGTACCACGCCGACAGCATCCAGCTGGACGCCCCGCAGGCGTACTTCATCCCTAACTCGCAGCTCAAGGCCCTGCGCCGCGAAGCCATCGAGGCACTGACCGAAGCGCGTATCAAGGCGCACCCGCGTGGCGCGCGCAAGGCCGAGACCACGCCGCCACCGGTGTACCCCGAGTCGCACCTGTCGTTCCTGGCCAACGTGTACAACCAGAAGGCCCGCGACTTCTACCACCGCCACGGCGTGCAACTGATCGACGCAGCCTACGAGGCCCATGAAGAGCATGGCGAAGTGCCGGTGATGATCACCAAGCATTGCCTGCGCTTCTCCTTCAACCTGTGCCCCAAGCAGGCCAAGGGCGTAACCGGCGTGCGCACCAAGGTCGCACCGATGCAGCTGATCCAGGGTGACGAAGTGCTGACCCTGAAGTTCGACTGCAAACCGTGCGAAATGCATGTGATCGGCAAGATGAAGAGCCACATCATCGACCTGCCTACCCCAGGCAGCGCGGTGGCCCAGGTGGTGGGGCACATCAGCCCGGAAGACCTGCTGAAAACCATCCCGCGCGGGCCGCATTGATCTTCAATCTGTACGGGCCTCTTCGCGGCTTAAGCCGCTCCCACAGGGAAATCACAGCATTCGAAGCGGTGAAAATCCCTGTAGGAGCGGCTTAAGCCGCGAACACCGGCTTAGCCGGTGCCAGCCAACAAAATCCTCGGTTCCAGTCAGCGAATCTGATGCTTGTGCAGCAGCCGGTAAAACGTCGGCCGTGAAATCCCCAGCACCTTGGCCGCCACACTCAGGTTGTCACTGTGCCGGTTCAGCACGTCGCACAGTGCTTGGTGCTCGGCCCGGTGCTTGTACTCTTCCAGCGTACCCAGCGGCTGTTGCTCCTGGTCGAGCAGCTGCAGCCCCAGGTCCTGCGCCTCGATCTGCCGCCCTTCGGCTAGCACCAGGCCACGGCGCACGCGGTTGGCCAGCTCGCGCACATTGCCCGGCCAGTCATGCCGACCCATCGCCGCCAAGGCATGGTCGCTGAACGAGCGCGGCCGGCGGCCGGTTTCCAGGCTGTAGAAATGAGCAAAGTGGTTGGCCAGCATCGAGAGGTCGCCATGCCGGTCGCGCAACGGCGCGGTCACCACCTGCAACACGTTCAGGCGGTAATACAGGTCTTCACGAAAGCGCCCTTGCTCGATGGCCCGTTCCAGGTCCACGTGGGTGGCCGCCAGCACGCGCACATCCACCGGGATTGGCTGGCTACCGCCCACCCGCTCAATGTGCTTTTCCTGCAGAAAGCGCAGCAGGTTGGCCTGCAACTCCAACGGCAAGTCACCGATTTCATCAAGAAACAAGGTGCCCCCATGGGCCGCTTCGATGCGCCCGGCCTTGCGCTGGTGCGCACCGGTGAAGGCGCCCTTCTCATGGCCGAACAGTTCGGACTGGATCAGGTGCTCGGGAATAGCCCCGCAGTTGATGGCAACGAAGGGCTGCTCGCTGCGTTGCGACTGGCGGTGCAGGGTGCGCGCCACCAGCTCCTTGCCGGTACCGCTTTCGCCTCGGATCAGCACCGGCGACTCGGTGGGCGCCAGTTTGCCCAGCAACTTGCGCAACTCACGGATGGGCCGGCTTTCACCGAGCAGTTCGTGGGTGGCTTCATCCACCTTCACCGCCCCTTTGCCACGCAAGCGCGCCATGCCGAACGCCCGGCCAAGGGTGACCTGTACGCGGGAGACGTCGAATGGCAGGGTGTGGAAGTCGAAGAACCATTCGCAGACAAAATCGCCGACGGCCGGCATGCGCAGTTGTTCGGCACTGAGCACGGCAATCCATTCGGTATTGCTGCGTTTGATCATGTCCTTGACCGCATCAGGGTGCCTGAGGTGCGAAGCCTGCAAGCGCAGCAGGCCTACATCACAAGGGTGATCCAGCGCCCCGCCGAGCACGCAGCTGTCTACATCCCAGCCTGCGCTGCGCAGGCCAGGTAACAATCGGTGGCAGTCGTCGCAGGGGTCGACGATAAGCAAACGGCGTTGGGCGGCAAGCTGTTGCATGACCGATCCTTGGCGCCAGTTTTTGGTTTTATGAAGTAAAACAGCAAGTTGTGGCGCCCGTTTAACAGTAGCAACGAAGTTGACGGTTCCCAGTACCGTCTGTCTGCCGACGCATTTTTTTACAAAGCGTCATGGGAATTTTCGCGTTTTATCGACATCACATGGCGGCGCAGGCAAGAACGGATTCGGCCCTGACAAAAAATTTTACATCCATTGTGTGACTTGCCCCCGGACAACGAGCATCAGTACACATAACCCCGCGCTGCACTTCGCGATGATTGAGGCGACTTTGAAGCAACGCGGACTTAACTTCGCTGTTTGGGACCATAGAGAGACCGAACCATGAATGCCCCGCTCCGTGTCAACGAAGCACTGCTGATTGCCGACCACGCCTTCGAACCTTTCCAGTGCGTAGCCTGGGATGCACCCAACGGTACTGGTGAACTGAGCCTGGCAGTGATCGACCGGACCAGCACCCGCATCGGCAGCAAACAAGTGTCTTCGCGCATCTATTCCGACCCGGCCCAATGGGCCAGCCTGATCGAGGAAGTGCGCGCCGAACTGTGCGAAAAAGGGTACGACCTGCAACCGTGGTCGATGCCGAAGTAATAACGCCCGGCAATGCAAGTGCGTGCAACGTCACGCACTTGATTGCATGCAAAGTTGCTGTTCTGGCAACTTTTTCTATGGCGACATAGTGTCGCGCCAATCAGTCCAAGATTTTGAAGTGCTGCAAGTGCTGGTAATCGGCCTGCAATTGCTCAGCCAGACGCTGTGCGCGCCCAAGACGAACGGGGGCAAGTTCCATATCCACCAATAACGTTGCACAAGGCATGGGCTGCACGGCGTTGCAGTGCTGCAGGCGACCGTCGGTAAAGACCAGGCAGCGCATGGCTTCAGTCGGATGGGCGCGCTGGCGCGCCAGAAGCCAGTGCCGAGCCTGTTCCAACGCGGCGATCAGGGGCGTACCGCCACCGGCCCCCAAGGCCTGCAGCCAGGGCTGCAAGGCCGCCGAGGCTTTCAGGCCGTGGCGTTGCCATTGTGGCGTTTGCCCGCTGGCGGTGAGCAGGGCCAACCGGGCGCGCTGGCGGTAAGCCTGGTCGAACAGGGCTGCCAGCAGCCCTTTGGTTTGCGCCAGCGCCTGATGGCGACGGGTGGAGGCCGAGGCATCGACAATCACCAGCCACAGCTCTGCGGGCCTGGCCTGGCGCTGCTGCCAGCACAGGTCCTGGGGCAACCGTGGCCGCCCCTTGAGCAAAGTTGGCAGCCAGGCCACCCGACCGGTCGCCGCACTGCGTGCCCGGCCACGGCTGGCCCCGCCCTGCTTGCCCGCGCCAGGTCTGGCATCCGCCCCTTTGGCAGGTGGCTGGCGAATGCTCAGGGCTTTTTTGCCCAGTTCGGCACCTCGCGGCGGGCACCGCTGGCCACCGGCTGCGCCGGCAACGCCCCCCAGTCACCCTGCCCGCCCTGTTCGCCAGGGTGACTGGCACCCTGCTGATCGGGCTGCGGCGGTGCCGACGGCGCAGGGGCCTGGGGCGCCACTTGGCGACGATGGCGCAAGGCAAACTCGGCCACCGCGTCGACATCTGCTTCTTCAATAGCCGCCCCCCCGCGCCAGGCGCAGTGGGCGCGTGCAGCGCGCAGCCACACCAGGTCGGCGCGCAGGCCGTCGACGCCAGCGGCATAGCAGCGCTCGGTGATCCACGACAGCGCCTGGTCGTCCAGCGCTATGCTGGTCAAGGCCCGGCGCGCCGCCTGGCAGCGTTCGCGCAACTGCGCCTGGGCCGCATCCCAGTGGGCACAGAAGGCGTGCGGGTCGCTGTCGAAGGCCAGACGACGCCGAATGATCTGCTGACGCGCCTCAGGCTCGGGCGAACCTTCCAGGGCCACGTTCAGGCCAAAACGGTCGAGCAGTTGCGGGCGCAGCTCGCCTTCTTCCGGGTTCATGGTGCCGATCAGTACGAAACGGGCACTGTGCCGGTGCGAGATGCCGTCACGCTCGATACGGTTGGTGCCACTGGCCGCCACGTCGAGCAACAGGTCGACCAGGGTGTCGGGCAGCAGGTTGACCTCATCGACATACAGCACGCCACCGTCAGCCTGGGCCAGCACGCCCGGGGAGAACTGCGCCTTGCCCTGCCCAAGCGCGGCGCCCAGGTCCAGGGTGCCGACCAGCCGCTCCTCGCTGGCACCCAGCGGCAAGGTGACGAATGGCCCCTCGCCTAGCAGGTCGGCCAGGCCACGGGCCAGCGTACTCTTGGCCATGCCGCGCGGCCCTTCGATCAGCACACCGCCGATTTTCGGGTCGATGGCCGTCAGGCACAGCGCCAGCTTCAGGTCGTCGGCACCAACCACCGCGGCCAGCGGGAATTGTACGGGTTCACTCATTTCAAGCCTGTTCCTCGCCGTCGAGCAATTGCGCCTCAAGGGCCTCTCGGTAGTCGCCTGGCGCCTGCCACAGCCCGCGCTGCTGGGCCTCCAGCAGGCGCTCGGTCAGGTCGCGCAGGGCCTCGGGGTTGTGCTCGCGCATGAAGTCGCGGGTCGCCGGATCGAGCACGTAGGCATCGGCGAGCCCCTGGTAATGATGGTCGTCGATCAGGTGCGTGGTGGCGTCGAAGGCGAACAGGTTGTCGACCGTCGCCGCCATCTCGAAGGCGCCTTTGTAACCGTGGCGCTTCACCCCGTCGATCCACTTGGGGTTCAGCGCACGGGCGCGGATAACCCGGTTCAACTCTTCCTTGAGGGTACGGATGCGCGGCCGGTCGGCCTGGCTGTGGTCGCCGTGGTAGCTGGCCACGGTGGCACCGGACAGGGTTTCCGACGCGGCCAGCATACCGCCCTGGAACTGGTAGTAATCGTTGGAGTCGAGCAGGTCGTGCTCGTGGTTGTCCTGGTTCTGCAGCACCGCCTGCACCTTGGCCAGGCGCTGGGCGAACTGGGCGCGGGCCGGGGTGCCGTCGTCACGGGCGCCGTAAGCGTAACCGCCGTGGTTGAGGTACACCTCGGCCAGGTCGTCGCGGCTATGCCACAGACGCCCGTCGATGGCGTTCTGCACCCCGGCGCCGTAGGCCCCAGGCTTTGCCCCAAACACCCGCCAGCCGGCCTGGCGGGCAGCCTGCTCGGCATCCACACCTTGCGCTTGCAGCGCCGCGCGCTCGGTGCGCACCCTAGCGGCCAGGGGGTTGAGGTCGTCGGGTTCATCCAATGCGGCTACGGCCTGCACGGCTGCATCGAATAGGCGAATAAGGTTGCCGAATGCGTCACGGAAAAAGCCCGAAACGCGCAAGGTCACATCCACCCGAGGGCGGTCGAGCAGGCTCAACGGCAGGATTTCGAAGTCGTCGACACGCTGGCTGCCAGTGGCCCACACCGGCCGCACGCCCATCAATGCCATGGCCTGGGCGATGTCGTCGCCGCCCGTACGCATGGTCGCCGTGCCCCACACCGACAGGCCGAGCTGGCGCAGGTGGTCGCCGTGGTCCTGCAGGTGCCGCTCAAGGATAAGGTTCGCCGAGGCGAAGCCCAGGCGCCAGGCCGTGGTAGTGGGCAGGTTGCGCACGTCCACGGTGTAGAAGTTGCGGCCGGTGGGCAGCACGTCGAGGCGCCCACGGCTCGGCGCACCGCTGGGGCCTGCGGGCACGAAGCGCCCGGCCAGCGCTGCCAGCAGGCCATTCATTTCGGCTGCGCCGCACGCGTCCAGGCTAGGGGCTACCGCTTCGCGCAACGCCTGCACCACGTCGTGTACAGGCTGCCATTCGTTCTGCTCGGGTAGCGGTACCGTGCCAGCCAAGGCCTGACCGATCACCTGAAGTGCCAACAGTTCAAGGCGCTCGCGGGTGTCTCCGCAGGTGCGCCACGGTTCGCTGCTCATGGCCTGCAATTGCGCTGGGCGTGCGCCCTGCCACGGCTGCCCAAGCTCGCAATCGAGCGGATCGAAGCCCGGCACCAGGGCTTTGGCCAGGGCACGCAACAGGCTGGCATTGCCGCCGCGCCCGTCGCCCCGCTCAACCCGCAACAGCGCCAGCAAGGTATCCAGCCGCAAGCGGCCTTCGGGCGACTGGCCGAACACGTGCAGGCCGTCGCGAATCTGCGATTCCTTCAGGTCGCACAGGTAGGTGTCCAGGCGCGGCAGCCATATGGCGGCATCGTCCAGCTGCCCTTCCAGCTGCAGCTCGCGGTCGATGTGGTTGGCCTTGACCAACTCCAGGATGTCGCGCTGCAACTCGCGGGCACGCCGTGGGTCGAGCATCTGCGCTTCATAGAACTCGTCGGCCAGCTGTTCCAGGTGGCGCAACGGGCCATAGGTCTCGGCGCGGGTCAGCGGCGGCATCAGGTGGTCGATGATCACTGCCTGGGTACGGCGTTTGGCCTGGGCGCCCTCGCCAGGGTCATTGACGATGAACGGGTAGATGTTCGGCAACGGGCCGAGCAAGGCGTCTGGCCAGCACTGCGCCGACAAGCCGACGCCCTTGCCGGGCAGCCATTCGAGGTTACCGTGCTTGCCGACGTGGATCACTGCATCGGCCGCAAAGGCATGGCGTAGCCAGAAGTGAAACGCCAGGTAGCCATGCGGCGGCACCAGGTCGGGGTCGTGGTAGACCGCGCTCGGGTCTACCTGGTAGCCCCGGGCCGGCTGAATGCCGACAAAGGTCAGGCCATAACGCAGGCCGGCCACCATCAACCGTCCGCTGCGGTACATCGGGTCTTGCTCGGGCGGCCCCCAGCGTTCCAGCACGGCCTGGCGGTTGGCCTCGGGCAGGCGGTCGAAGGCGGTCTGGTAGTCGGCCAGGCTCAGGCTCTGAGCGCAGGGGCGCACGTCGAGGTGGTCGAGGTCGTTGGTTACCCCGCCAAGCAGTTGGTGGATCAGTTGTGTGCCGCTGTCCGGCAATTCGGCCAGCGGATAGCCCTCGGCCTGCAGTGCCTTGAGAATGTTCAAGGCAGCGGCAGGGGTGTCCAGGCCGACGCCATTGCCAATGCGGCCATCGCGGGTTGGGTAGTTGGCCAGCACCAGGGCCACGCGCTTCTGCGCATTAGGCAGGCGCGCCAGCTCAACCCAGCGCCGGGCCAGCTCGGCAACGAAGTCCATGCGTTCGGGGTGGGCGCGGTAGCACACCACGTCGGACTGGCTGCGCTCGCTGCGCCAGGCCATGTCCTTGAAACTGACCGGCCGGGTGATAATGCGCCCGTCCAGCTCAGGCAAGGCAATGTGCATGGCCAGGTCGCGCGCGCCCAGGCCCTGCTCGCTGGCTTCCCAACCCGGCTGGTTGTCCTGTGCGCAAATGGCCTGCAATACCGGGATGTCGCGGCGGAACGGGCGCAGGTTGGGGCGCTCGGGGCTGGACAGGGCAAAGCCTGTGGTATTGACCAGCACTTCGGCGCCGACCTCGTCCAGCCAGGCTTCGACCTGCTCCAGGCAGGCGCTTTCCTTGAGGCTGGCCACCGCGATCGGTAACGGGTTCAGCCCGGCAGCCTGCAGGCGCTGGCAGAACACGTCGATGAATGCGGTGTTAGCCGCTTGCAAGTGCGAGCGATAAAACAGCAGCGGCGCTACCGGGTGCTCGGGGTGCCAATGCGGGTACCAGTCTTCCAGCGTGGTGCTGCCCTTGGCCGGGTGATACACCGCCGTGCGCGGCAAGGGCTGCGGCTCCTCCCAGGCATAGTCACGGCCCAGCCACTGGCTGGCCAGGCAGTTGAACAGGTTGATGGCGTTGGCCTTGCCGCCTTGGCGCAAGTAGTGCCAGAGGCGCTCGGCCTGCTCGCCACCGACAGTGCCCAGGGAGGTCAGCTCCGGGTCCGGGCGGTCATCGCCGGGCACCAGAATCAGCTGCACGCCACGGGCGGCCAGCTCGACCAGTTGCTCGACGCCATAGCGCCAGTAACCGACGCCGCCGTGCAGCGACACCAGGATGACTTTGGCATGGCGCAGCACCTGGTCGACATACAGGTCGACCGACGCGTGGTTTTGCACCTGCATCGGGTTGGCCAAACGCAGGCTGGGGAAGTCGTCTGGCAATTGCTCGGCGGTATCGGCGAGCAGTGCCAGGTGTGAATCGCCGCTGCAGAGAATCACCAGCTCGGCGGGTGTCTGGCCGAGGTCGGCAATGCTGTCATCCGGCACGAAGCCGCCGGGCTGGGTCCGCAGCAGGTGCATGGCTCAGGCGCCCAGGGCCTGGCGCAGGCGCGCTTCCAGCTGGGCAGCGTCAAGGTCCTGGCCAATCAGCACCAGGCGGGTAATGCGCGGCTCGTCAGCACGCCAGGCGCGGTCGAAGTGTTTGTCGAAACGGGTACCCACGCCTTGCACCAGCAGGCGCATCGGCTTGCCCGGGATGGCGGCGAAGCCTTTGGCGCGCAGGATGCCGAACTCCACCACCAGTTGGGTCAGGGCATCGAGCAGCAGGCTTTCGTCGGCTTCTGGCAGGTCGATGGAGATAGAGTCGAAGGCATCGTGGTCATGATCATCATGGTCGTCACCGTCGTGGTGCGAGTCATGGTGGGTACGGCGGCCATCGATGTGCGCCTCGGACTCGGCGCCCACGCCCAGCAGCACCTCCAGCGGCAGCTTACCGCTGCTGGCTTCGATCACCTTGACGGCTGGCGGCAGCTCTTCAGCCACTTCGGCACGGACCTTGGCCAGGCCTTCGGCGTCGATCAGGTCAGCCTTGTTCAGTACCACCAGGTCGGCGCTGGCCAGCTGGTCGGCGAACAGTTCGTGCAGGGGCGATTCGTGGTCCAGGTTAGGGTCGAGCTTGCGCTGGGCATCGACCTGGTCCGGGTAGGCAGCGAAAGTACCGGCCGCCACGGCCGGGCTGTCGACTACGGTGATGACCGCATCGACGGTGCAGGCATTGCGGATTTCCGGCCACTGGAAGGCTTGCACCAGCGGTTTGGGCAGGGCCAGGCCGCTGGTTTCGATCAGGATGTGGTCCAGGTCGCCACGGCGTGCCACCAGCTCGCGCATCACCGGGAAGAATTCTTCCTGCACGGTGCAGCACAGGCAGCCGTTGGCCAACTCGTAGACACGGCCACTGGCTTCTTCTTCGGTGCAGCCGATGCTGCACTGCTTGAGGATCTCGCCGTCGATGCCCAGTTCGCCGAATTCGTTGACGATGACCGCAATGCGACGGCCCTGGGCGTTGTCGAGCATGTGGCGCAGCAAGGTGGTCTTGCCCGAGCCGAGGAAGCCGGTGACGATGGTGACGGGGAGCTTGGCCAGTGTTTTCATGTCGCAGTGCCCTTGGCAGTGTGGCGCGGGCATGCAGGACGACAGCCAAGGGCCAGGCCGGCCGGGCTTGTTCGCCACCGGATCACCCCGCCCGGTTTAAAGTCGAAAACGTGACGAGGCAGGTCTCCTGGCTCGCACCGTTCCATAGGCCTGGCAAACAGCAGGCGGTGGCGGGATGACGCCTTCCCGCGCGCGGGCGCAGTGGCTGTGTCGATCCGTTATCGGTGCTTACAGTTGCGGGGGCAGCCGCGGCTTGTACCGCGTTCCCGTCTTAGCTTCGGCCTGGCCGAAGAACCTCGAAGTGGCAAGGCTACGCAGTGGCTGGCGGGTGGTCAACCGTTGCGCAGCGCTGGCTGACCACAAGGCACCCAACTGCGTTACAGTGGCGCCTTCACCCACGGTCAAGGACGCCCCATGCACCTCGCCCCCGCCATACCGGTACTGCGCATCTTCTCGGTCGACAAGGCCAAGGAGTTCTACCTTGATTTCCTCGGTTTCAGCGTGGACCGGAGCCTGCAGATGCAGGTGTATGACCCGTTTGGCAACCGCCTGCGCCTTTGCCAGCAGGTCGATGACGAGGCCAACCCTTGAAAGCGTTGAGCAAGCGCGAAATGGCCAGGCTGGAGCGGGAACTGGTGGTGTGCCTGACCGAAGCCTGCGAAACCGCCAAGGCGGAAATTGTCGGTTTCAGCTGGCTTACCCACCGGCTCGATCCCGAGGATGTTCCGGGCAGCCTGCGCGTTACCTGGGTGTTCGAGCAAGAGGCCGACAAAACCGCTGCCGTGGCAGGCCAGGCGAAGGTGCGCATGCTGACATTGACCAGCCAGGCGTTGGAGCAGGCCGGTATCCAGCTAGACCACCCGGCTTGGCATGTGCGTTTCGACAGTGAAGAAGCTTGCGTCAAGAGCCACGGCGGCGACTGGGCAAAGCGCTTGCATAAGCAGCGCTGAGGTTATTTCGCTGAATGGCGCCTTCAAAAGATACATCGCAGGCTATCAATTCGTGACTGGCCGTTCCCGATCTGCCACGGATGTATTATGGTGGCGTGGTGCGCATATAACAGCAGCCCGAGCGATCGGGCACTTGCAAGACAATGAGGGTGTCATGAGCAACGAAAGCATTAATTGGGACAAGCTGGGTTTCGACTACATCAAGACCGACAAACGCTACCTGTCCGTATGGCGCAATGGCGAGTGGGACAAAGGCACCCTGACCGAAGACAACGTACTGCACATCAGTGAAGGCTCCACTGCCCTGCACTATGGCCAGCAATGCTTCGAAGGCCTGAAGGCCTACCGCTGCAAGGACGGCTCGATCAACCTGTTCCGCCCGGACCAGAACGCCGCCCGCATGCAGCGCAGCTGCGCCCGCCTGCTGATGCCGCACGTGCCCACCGATGTGTTCATCGAAGCGTGCAAGCAAGTGGTCAAGGCCAACGAAAAGTTCGTGCCACCGCACGGCAAAGGCGCCCTCTACCTGCGCCCGTTCGTGATCGGCACCGGTGACAACATTGGCGTGCGCACCGCCCCCGAGTTCATCTTCTCGGTATTCGCCATCCCGGTTGGCTCGTACTTCAAGGGCGGCATGAAGCCGCACAACTTCCAGATCTCCAGCTTCGACCGCGCCGCCCCACAAGGCACCGGTGCGGCCAAGGTCGGTGGCAACTACGCCGCCAGCCTGCAGCCGGGCGCTGAAGCCAAGAAGGCCAACTTCGCCGACGCCATCTACCTCGACCCACTGACCCACACCAAGATCGAAGAAGTCGGTTCGGCCAACTTCTTCGGCATCACCGCCAACAACGAGTTCGTGACCCCGAAATCGGCCTCGGTGCTGCCAGGCATCACCCGCCTGTCGCTGATGGAACTGGCACAATCGCGCCTGGGCCTGACCGTGATCGAAGGTGATGTCGAAATCAACAAGCTGGACCGCTTCATTGAAGCCGGCGCTTGCGGTACCGCGGCGGTGATCACCCCGATCGGCGGTATCGAGTACAACGGCAAGCTGCACGTGTTCCACGACCTGGAAAAGGTCGGCCCGGTTACCCAGAAGCTCTACAACGAGCTGACCGGTATCCAGAACGGTGACGTTGAAGCCCCGGCAGGCTGGATCGTCAAAGTCGCCTGAGGCGCTTAAGCAGTATGAAAAACGGGGCATGCCAGCAATGGCATGCCCCGTTTTTATTGGCTAACGCTCGCACGGGTAACTCATGCAAGGCGACGCTGCATGAGCAAATGCCGGGCTTTGTCGAAGGTCCAGTTGTACAGCACGGTGTAGGGCAGGATGATCACGAAGAAGCCCAGTTCCACCATGAACGCCTGCAGCAGCGAGATATCCAGCATCCACGCCGCCACCGGCAAGCACCACACCACCAGCCCGGCCTCGAAGCCCAGACCGTGTACAAAACGCGCACTGGCCTTCCAGTGGATACGCTCGGTTTGTACCCAGCGATCGACCAGCGCGTTGTAGACCATGTTCCACAGCATGGCGATCACCGACAGGGTGACCGCCAAGGCCCCCGCGGTCGCCAGCGATTTGCCCATTACCCAGGACAACAGCGGCGCACACAACAATACCGCGAACACTTCGTAACCCACGGCGTGAACCAGGCGCTCGGTGAAAGACACGTTTTTCATTGCAAAATCCATCCATTGCGTAAGTCGTGCTTTCCATTTTCTTTGGTAAAACTGATACTCGCGACATAGCTACCATCGGTTTTATCAATACCATGCGCTACTCACCCGAAGCTCTGGTTGCCTTTGTCGAAGCCGCATCGCTCGGTTCGTTCTCCGCTGCGGCGCGCAAACTGCGCAAAAGCCAGTCCACCGTCAGCATTGCCATTGCCAATTTCGAGGCGGATATCGGCTGCCCGCTGTTCGACCGGGGTGGCCGCCACCCCATGCTGAATGAGGCGGGCCGACAGGTGCTGAGCCATGTGGAGGCCATTCTTGATGCCAGCGCCCAGCTCGATGCCTTGGCGGTGCGGCTGGCGGAAAACGTGGAGCCGCTGGTGTCGGTGGTGATGTCGGACAGCTACAGCGTCACCTTCCAGGGCGCGGTAATGGCCCGCTTCGCCCAGCAGTACCCGCATACCGAGCTGCGTTGCGGCCCGGCGGAGGACGCTGATGTGATCGACATGATCCAGCAGGGCCTGGCGCATGTCGGCATCCTTGCCACGCAACCCGGCTACCCCGCCGACGTTGCCGTTGCCCGCTTGCCCGAACAGGCGGAGTTTGGTGTGTACGTGGCCAGCGGGCACCCGCTGGCGGGCCTTGGGAAGGTGCAAACGCAATACCTCGAAAACGCGCGGCAGCTGTACATCAAGACCTACGCCCCCAGCCTGCATCACGGCCGTGGTCAGGCTTGGTCGGCACCGGATTACCTCACGTTGCTGGAGTTCGCCGTGCGCGGGTTTGGCTGGGCCGAGCTGCCCAGGGCGCTGGTGGCAAGGTTTGGCGCTGAGTTGGTGGAGTTGCAGATAGCGGGTTACCCGCGCCGTGTCGATATGGATGTGGCCTGGTCTAGCCGGCGGGCGTTGGGGCCGGCGGGGCAATGGCTGGTGCGGCAGATGCTGGAGCAGTAGGCTTCGTCTAATCAAACGGTGAGCGGGTAACACGAATTACTAACGCAGTCATGGGCTTAACAAGCTATAAATCAGTACGCCCCTATGATGACAATAGAGCCCCAACTCACAAACGCCCTCACGCTCATGAGACAAGCTCAAACCAAATAAGCAAGCATTATGCACCCCGCCAATAAGCAAGCATTCCATTGAGGCTAGTTTTAACACGCCTTATTTGAGGACCCGTAAGTTTAAACCGACTATCTCCAAACGCTAATTTTAGGTCCTGCCCAATACGCAAAGCATCGATTGCGACTTGGCGAATCTCCCTAGAATCAGCCACACTCCGACCGAGCAGTTCGAAATTGTTTCCAGCATTAGCACGCACAAGTAAGTTGAACTCCTCGTCGTTTACATTTTTGCGAACTTTTCTCAACGCCCCCCATACCCTTCCCCCTGCTGATGCTGTCGGTGCAGGTAATCGCGCTTCAGGGCCGGCAGCACTCGTAGCGGGTACAGGCTGTGCTTGAGCAGCGTTTAATGTCAGAGTACGCTGCTGACCGACTTGCCCTGGGGTGGCAACCGGATTCAAATCCGGAACACCTTCCATTGCCTCTGCAATCATGGTCGCGGGAGACGGTGACCTGCTTCTTCCACCTGCACCAATAACTTTCCATCCTTGACCCGCGTTCATTTCTTCCAATTGGCGAGTAAAGGGCGAAGGTGACCTACTTCCAACTGTGACAGGTGACCTCGATCTCGCTCTGAGCATATGCCCACTGGGGTCACTGAAATTAATCGGATCACCCGCACAATAGGCATAACAGTTCAAACCACCCGCAGCAAATGGGCTGAGGCTGTCCGGGCTATGGAAGCGCATCAATACAGGGTTATAACCACGATAGCCATTACCCAGCAGATAAAGATGACTCACCAGCAAGTGCCCATTGAATGCAGGGCGCTGAGCAGGAATATCATTTGGGCTATGTAAGCCATATGCATTGTAAGCAACCGACTCAGGTAGTGCCTGAGACTTGACTCGCAATACCGAATCCCCGCTGTCTGCAGCCAGTAATGCTGACCAGTTTGTTTCTTCCGTTACCCTGGTTTCTGCCAAAACACCTGATTGCGCTCTCATGCAAACCACCGCAGCGCTGCCCGTCAAGGCTGTATGCACCCTATCCCGCTGTAAGAAAAAGCACGTGGTGTTCTTCGAGTCGTTCATGCGCTGGCTCCAGTCTGTGAGGCTTTAATGCTTTCGTGCCAGGGCAATTTGAGCAACTGTTAAAAATGCCAGGGGGTAGTAGCTCTCCTTCGCGCCCCTTGTGCATCAGAACGCAAGATCCAGTACACCCAGCGACAAGCCTTCCCCCCACCCTCCCCCGTAGCCTGTCACCACGCGCCGCCCCGCTGCGGCACGCACCCAAAGCACAAGAACAAACGTTGGTGACCTATGCAGACAGTTGATCCGATCACCCTTGCGGTTGTCCGGGGTGCGCTGGAAACAGCGCAACGCGAAATGACCCTGACCCTGGAAAAGACCGGCCGGTCCAGTGTGTTCAACCTGGCCCACGACTATTCCAACTCGCTGTTCGACCACCTGCCGGAAATGATCCTGCAGGGCCAGGACATCCCCATTCACCTGGGCTCGCTGATCCCAGCCATGAAGTGCGTGGCCGAATTCTTTGGCGACGACATCGCCGAAGGCGATGTGATCTACCACAACGACCCGGCCTACAAGGGCAGCCATATTCTCGACTGCTGCATGTACAAACCGGTGTACTACCAGGGCGAGCTGGTGTTCTGGACCGTGTGCAAGGGCCACCTGACCGACATCGGCGGCCCGGTGCCCGCCGGCTACAACCCCGATGCCAAGGAGATCTACGCCGAGGGCCTGCGCATTCCACCCGTCAAGCTGTGGGAAAAAGGCAAGCGCCGCGAAGACGTGATCAACTTCATGCTCACCAACATGCGCGCACGCCCCTACCAGGAAGGCGACCTCAATGCCCAGTACGGCGCCTGCAAAGTGGGCGAGCGGCACTTGCTGGAGCTGCTCGACAAGTACGGCGTGGCCCAGGTGCGTGCCTGCATCGCCGAGCTGAAGAACATGGCCGACCGGCACATGCGCGCGCTGTTGCGCGACGTGCCGGACGGTGATTACAGCGGCACCGCCGTGCTCGAAGATGCCGGCCACGGCCTGGGCGAGCTGGCCATCACCGCCCATGTGCAGATCCGCGGTGACCAGGCCCATGTGCGCATCGACAGCCCGCCACAAGTGCCCTACTTCATCAACTCCTACGAGGGCAACTCGGTGTCAGGCGTGTACCTGGGGCTGATGATGTTCGCTCAGGTAGCGCCGCCCTACAACGAAGGCCTGTACCGCTGCGTCACGGTCGATGTCGGGCCCAAGGGTACCCTGTGCAACGCCGAAGAACCGGCGCCCCACGTCAACTGCACCACCACGCCGATGGAAACCCTGGCCGATGCCGTGCGTACTGCGCTGGAGCAAGCCTCGCCACAACGGGTTACGGCCTCCTGGGGGCATACCAGCGGTATCAACATCGCCGGCCATGACCCGCGCAACGGCAACAGCGAGTACGTGACCATGGTGCTGGCCTCGATCATTGCCGGTGCCGGTGCCAACAAGGTGATGGATGGCTGGCACGCGTGCGGCCCGCTGTGCTGTTTCGGCGCGCTGATGAGTGGCGACATCGAGCTGCTGGAACATGCCTACCCGGTGCTCATCCACCGTTACAGCCTGATGGCCGACAGTGGCGGCGCTGGCGAGTTTCGCGGTGGTTCGGGCACCCGGCTGGAGATCGAGCCGCTGGACCACGCCATGACCGTGGTCGGCTTCGGCGAAGGCCGGCAACTGCCCACCGCCGGTGCCGCCGGGGCACGCAATGCGTTGCTGGAGCCCAAGCTGGGCCGGCTGATCCACCGCCACGCCGATGGCAGCGAAGACCACTACACGCAAAACCCGATGCTCACCCTGCAGCCCGGCGAGCGAATCATCAACATCAACCCCGGTGGCGGTGGCTACGGCGACCCGCTTCGCCGACCGATTGCCGCAGTCCTGCAAGACCTGCGCAACGGCCTGGTCTCGCCCCAGGGCGCAGCCCTGGAATACGGAGTGGTCGTCGATGCCGATGGCCAGCTGGATGAACCCGCAACCCGCCTTGCCCGCGCCCCGCACTGACCGGAGACCCATCATGCGCAACCAATATCGCCTGGGCATCGACGCCGGCGGCACCTTCACCGATTTCATCCTGGCCGACCGCGACGGCGGCGTGCAGCTGTTCAAGGCCCCGTCCACGCCGCAGGACGGCACCCTGGCCATTCGTGCCGGGCTGGCGCAGATCGCCGACGCCACCGGCCGCACCCCGGCCGAGCTGATCGCCAACTGTGACCTGTGCATCAACGGCACCACCGTAGCGCTCAACGCGCTGATCGAGCGTACCGGGGTCAAGGTGGGCCTGCTGTGCACCGAGGGCCACGAAGACAGCCTGGAAATCCGCCTGGGGCACAAGGAAGAAGGCCACCGCTACGACGCCCACTACCCGCCAGCGCACATGCTCGCCCCCCGCCACCTGCGCCGTCCGATTGGTGGCCGCATCCTCGGCGATGGCCGTGAATACAGCCCGCTGGACGAACGCGCCATCCACGCCGCCATCGACTACTTCCGCGCCGAAGGCGTAGAGGCCGTGGCCATTTCCTTCCTGTGGTCGGTGCGCAACCCCAGCCACGAGCAGCGTGCCGCCGAGCTGGTGCGGGCAGCCCTGCCCGGGGTATTCGTCTGCACAGGCTGCGAGGTGTTTCCGCAGATTCGCGAGTACACCCGCACCTCCACCACGGTGGTCAACGCCTACCTCAGCCCGGTGATGGCGCGCTATGTGGCGCGCATCGACAGCCTGTTCCACGAGCTTGGCGTGCAACAACCGGTGCGTTACTTCCAGTCCAACGGTGGCCTGGCGCCCGGGCACCTGATGCGTGAGCGCGCGGTCAATGCCATCAACTCCGGCCCCGCCTCGGCGCCCCAGGCCGGGCTGGCGGTGGCACGGCCGTTCGGTATCGACAACGTCATTACCGTGGACATGGGGGGCACTTCGTTCGACATCACCCTGACCAACGCCGGGCGCACCAACTTCAGCAAGGATGTGGACTTCCTGCGCCAGCGCATTGGCGTGCCGATGATCCAGGTTGAGACGCTGGGTGCTGGCGGCGGCTCCATCGCCCACCTGGACGAGTTCGGTATGCTGCAGGTCGGCCCGCGCAGCGCCGGTGCCATGCCGGGGCCCGTGTGCTACGGCAAAGGCGGCAGTGAGCCCACGGTAACCGACGCCAACCTGGCGCTGGGTTACCTCCCGGATGGTGCATTGTTGGGCGGCAGCATCCGCCTGAACCGCCAGGCCGCGCTGGATGCCATTCGCAGCAAGATCGCCGAGCCACTGGGCATCAGCGTGGAGCGGGCGGCGTTCGGCATCACCACATTAGTCAACCTGAACATGGTCAACGGTATTCGCCGCGTGTCCATCGAACGCGGCCATGACCCGCGCGACTTCGCCCTGATTGGCGCAGGCGGTGCGGCGGGCATGCACGTGGTGCGCCTGGCCGAGGAAATCGGCATGCAGACCGTGCTGATCCCCAAGGTGGCCTCGGGCTTGTGTGCGTTCGGCCAGATCCTGTCCGATGTACGTTACGACCAGCTCACCAGCCTGTCGATGCGCCTGGACGCCGGGCACGTGAACCTGGAGCAGCTCAACCAGGCCCTGGCCGAACTGCGCCAGCAAGGCCTGGCCAACTTGCGCGAAGACGGCTTTGGCGACCAGGCCAGCAGTTGCCACTACACCCTGGAAATGCGCTACCAGGGGCAGATTCATGAATGCAGCGTGGAGCTGGCGCAGCATGACCTGGATGAAGCAGGCCTGGCCGCGCTGATCAGCCGATTCCACAGCCGCCACCAGACCCTGTACTCGTACAGCGAACCCGACAGCCCGGTAGAACTGGTGAACCTGGAGTGCTCGGTGATCGGCCACCTGCCACGCCCACCGCAACCTGAGTTGCAGGGCCCGGCCGAACCGCCGGCAGCTACCCCGCAAAGCGTCCGGCCGATGCTGTTCAGCGCCGACGGCGCGTGGCAACCCACGCCCGTGTTCAACGGCAATCGCCTATTGCCGGGGCAGACCGTGCAGGGGCCCTGCGTGATCGAGGAAGACACCACCAACATCGTCTTGCCGCCGGGCTGGCAGGCGCGCCTTGAGCCTTCGGCCACCTACCGGGTGACACGCGGGGCTTGATCAAACGGTCGGCGTGCGCCGATCATGGGCCTGAAAGCCGCCTGGCAGCCTTGCGCTGCCGGGCGGTTTGCACAATAACAAGAGCTGCTTGAGTAGCTTGCCTGCAGTTCCTTTTTTCAATGCTGCCCTCTTTGAAAAAGGACCCACCATGCCCACAGAACTCTCGACCCACGGCTGGGCTCAGCCGGAGCGCCAGGCGCGCTGGGCCGAAGCCATCAGTGACACCTATTTCCCATTGAGCCTGCAGTTTGCCGCCGAACAGCCGTTCAATGGCCACCTGCAGCGCTGGAGCACGCCCAGCACGCCGCTCAGCCTGTCGCGCCTGCGCTCCAGCCCGCTGGGCTACTCGCGCAGCAAGGCGCACATCGGCCAGGACCATGAAGCGTTCTACCTGGTGACCGTGCCGCACAGCAGCGAGGTGTACTTCGAACAGGACGGTCACCCGATCAGTTGTCGCCCGGGTGGTTTCATCGTCGAGCGCGGCGACGCCCCCTACCGCTTCCATTACGGTACACAGAACGACCTGTGGGTGCTCAAACTGCCTGAGCAGGCTCTCAAAGCCAACTTGCTGGGGCACAAACGCTATACCCGGCATTGCTTCGATGCCAGCCAAGGCCTGGGGCGCATCTTCGTCGAACAACTGGACCTGTGCGCCCGCCATTTCGATGCCAGCCCCGTGGCTGCCCGACATTTGCTGCTGGAGCAGGCCTCGGCCACCCTGTTGCTGGCCCTGCAACAGGACGAACGCGTACTGGGCAGTGAAGGCAGCAACCTCAGCACGCTGCACCTGACACGGGTGGAGCAGTACGTGCTGCAACATCTGGGCGACCCCGAACTCACGCCACGAACCATCGCCAGCGCCTGCGGGCTGTCGTTGCGTTACCTGCACAAGCTGTTCGCGATCACGCCCTATACCCTTGGCGAGTGGGTGCGCCTGCAACGCCTGGAGGCTGTGCACCGGCAACTGCGCGACCCGTATTGCCACCTGACCATTGGCGAACTGGCGTTTCGCTGGGGCTTTGCCGATCAGGCACAGTTCACCCGCGCGTTTCGCCAGCAATATGGGTGCACGGCACGGGAGGTCAGGGCTGCGCGTACGCACTGAACGGTGCAAACGGCGATCACTGCGCGACCGGGATCAGTCTTCGGCCGCCACGTCCACCACCTGCCAACTGTCATCCGGATCGAAGCGTTTCATCGCCTTGGCCAGCCTGTCGCCCTGTGGCCCGAGGTCTTTTTCGAACACCTGGCCGTCATGGCTGATCATGAAGCTCATCACACCGGTATCGTCGTACCTGGCCGGCCAGGCGACCATGGCGAAACCACGGCTCATCTGGTTGCCTATCAGGTAGCTGTAGGCGCCGCCAGGGGCGGAGGGGCCTTGTGCATCGAGGATGCGGAAGTGGTAGCCGTACCAGTCATCACCGACCACATCCTGGCCGAACAACGGGCCCAACGGGCTTACCTCGCCGTCGCCATCCTCGTCCCAGTACAGCCCGTCATGTTTGCCGGGCTCGCTGAAGATTTTCCGCGCGTACTCCAGCGCACCGTTACCGTTGTGGTCCTCGGTGGCGTAGTCCATTTGCGCGTCGTGATAAGCCAGCAACGACTGCAACACCCCCAGTTCGTTGCGGCCGATGCGCCGGGCGCGGATTTCGGCGCTGCCGGCCTTGAGGTCGAACCGCCAACCCTGGCTGCTTTTGGTCAAAGGAATGGGCAAGGTCCAGTGATCACTGCCCACCGCCAGAATGGCCTTGCCCTCGCCCGTCATGTCGATGGTGTGCTGCGCACGGTACTGCGCCAGGAAGGTGTCCACGTCGCTACGTTGCACACCGCCGCGCGGTATGTACATACGCCAGTCATCGCCCAGCAATTGGGCCAGGCGGGCTTCATCCGGTTTCTCCGCGCCCAATGCCGTAACGAAGGACTCCACAGCCTTCTCCGGCGTTGGAAAGGTTTCTTGAGCAGCCGCCAGGCAGGACCAGGCCAGGCTCACAATGAACAGGAACCCTGCAAATGCTGGACGGTTCATCGACGGCCACCTCCGCCGCGACGCATGGGCGCACTGGGTCGGGAGATCGGGTGTCCGGCGGCACGTGAGGTGTTCGGGCGCTGAGCGAAGGACTGGCTGGTGCGACCACGGTTAGCCTGCAGGTTGGTACGCGAAGGCGAGCGTACGCCGTCAAACGCATTGTTACGTGCCCGGCCGGCGGTATTGGCGGGTCGGTTCTGGGCCACTTGCCGGCCTTGGGCTGTGCGAGGTTCCTGCCGACGCTCGGCGACCCTCGGGTTGTCGGCACGCGATTGCATACGGTTACCCACCGCGTTGCCCGTCTGCGCCTCGCGCATTTGCTGACGCGCCTGGCGATTGCTGGTGGCGGGCCGTTCGATACCGGCCCGGTCCATCGAGGCCCTGGCCTTGTCCCGTGCCTGGGCACGCTGTACGTCGTCGCCACGGAAGGCCGTGCGCTGGGTGGCGCCGTCCAGCTGGCGGCCATACTGCTGACGGCTGCGGGCATCACGGTAAGGCACGCCATCGCGGTTGGCCGCGTTGTGCTGCCATTTGTTCTGGTTGTTGGTGATGCGGTTGTTGGCGTTGATGTTGTTGTAACGGTTGACGTCGATATCGATGTCATTGTTGCCCCAGTCACAGTCACCCCAGAGCGAAGCCACAATTGCCACGCCGGTACCGAAGGCCAGGCCCGCCACCAACGCGGAGCCGGGGTAGTACATCGGCGGTGGCGGGTAGTACACCGGCGGCGAGGCCGGATAGGCCCAGGTGCCATACACCGTGGTCGGGTTGTAGCTGGGCACGTACACCACCTGCGGGTCGGCCGGCTGGATGACGATGGTGGACGGCGCGCTGCTGGCCGCCTGTGTCGACGGGGCGGCCTGCACGGTCACGTTCTGGTACTGGTTGCTTTGCAGGTTGCCGGCAGCCTGTGCCTGGTGTCGCAAGCGCTGCACGGCGCCCATGACATCGTCGGGCTGCGCCAGGAAGGCGTCACCCAGGCGCTGCACCCACACCGGGTCCTGGCCGAGGGTCGCCAGCAGCTGCGGGAAAGCCACCAGCGCTTGCACACTCGGGTCCCAGGGCTGCTTCGCCACTTGTTTGACCGCGTCGTCACCCGAGGCTTTGGGGTTGGCCTTGGACCAGGTCACGGCTTCACTCACCTGCCCTGGGTAAGTGGCCGCCATCAATACCTGGGCCAGCAGCGCATCGGGGTACAAGGCAACCGGCGCCAGCATCTGGTCCAGTTGCTCCTGGGTGAACACCGGGTCCTTGGCCGTGACCGTGTCAGCTTGCGGGGCTGGGTCAGGCGCGGGTACGTCTTGCGCCAGCGCCGGGCCGGTTGCCGCGAGCAGGCACAGAAGCACCGACAGCAAAGCAAACAATGGCATACGCATCGCTTTTCCCCATGAGGTCAGACCGCGTGGGTTAAGGGTAGCAATGACGATGCTTTTGACCAGAAGTGGCGCGCAAACTTTTCGCACTCCAAGGAGGATGAGCTGCTACTTCTGGCTCTATAGCACAACCTGGGCGGTGAGGGGCTGCTCACCCCCCTAAAGCAATGATCGCCAGGATCAACAACGCCCCGACGCCCGCCAGTACCACACCGGTCAATTGGGTGCGGCCACCGGAGTAGCGCGCCAGCAGCCAGCCCGCCAGGTAAAGCATGGCCAGGGCGACAAGGTGCGACACACGGATCGCTGTGGCGGTGGTGTCGATCAGCAGGAACGGGATGACCATCGGGAACGTCGCCAGCACCACCAGCAGGAACGTGGCCAAGGCGGCTTTGAAATCATCCAGGCCCAGGCGTGGCGGCATCGGCCGGGCGACATCGCGCAGCATGCGGTCACGCAGCATCTCCAGCCCGTCTTCATCCAGTGCCAGGCTGACGCGTTCGGGCAGCGCATCGCTAATCAATTTGCGCCCCAGGCTGCTTGGCGCAGCCTGCAGGCGGGTCAGCAAGGTACGGCTGCGGGTGCGCTCGGTCCAGGTGCGTAACAGGTAGATGACCGCATCGGCCAGGCCCCAGGCCAGGTTGCAACCGAACGCGGCAACCAACATCAGCCGGGCATCTTCGCGCCCTGCCGTAGCCACACTCAGCGAGCCAATGAAGGTCATGGCCATCAACAAGCCGAAGATGACTTCAGTAATGCGGTCGATCGGCTCCAGAACGCCCCATTTACGCGGTTGCTCATCTCGGCCCATCACGCCCTCTCCTCCGTCGATAGTCACTATCGAGAATGGCAATTTCTACCAGGCACCGTGGCCGAATAACCTTGCTCCATCGACTCGCCGCCCACGACCCTGGCCCCTGGAGCTACCCCAATGAACACCTTGGCTCGCCTGCTGACCGCCACGTTTGCCGTTTTATCCATCGCTGTCATCAGCGGCTGTGCCAGCCACCCTGAATTGCGCCCGTATACAGCAGAAGAAACTCGCCAACTGCAGTTGGAATCGTTGCAACGCCGTGGCCTTTCCCTGGACGACTACGAGCAGCAACTTCGGGTGATCCAGCGTGCTGGCAACCTGCCAGTGGTCACCGAAGCCGCCGATGCAGACCGTTCGACCAAAGGCTGAGTCGTGAAGGCTGCGGTTCCCTGTGCCCACACGCGCAGGTATGCTCTACCGCTCAACCGCAAGCCTTCCAGGACGGAGACCATGACCAGGCCCCTTCTGTTGCTGAGCGCTTTACTGCTGTTTAGCCCTGTTCTACTGGCACAGCAGATCAAACGCGAACTGGGCAGCTTCGACTTCACACTCGGCACCACGCCCTCGCGCACCATGGCCCAAGGCCTTATCTCACCCAGTGCCGTCGGCGCCTTCCATGGTGGGCTGGACTTAAGCCACCCCAATGGCTGGTACCTGGGCCAGTACGCGCCCAGCATGGGCGTTGCCCCCAACTC
Source organism: Pseudomonas monteilii NBRC 103158 = DSM 14164 (assembly GCF_000730605.1). Classification (GTDB taxonomy): domain Bacteria; phylum Pseudomonadota; class Gammaproteobacteria; order Pseudomonadales; family Pseudomonadaceae; genus Aquipseudomonas; species Aquipseudomonas monteilii. The sequence continues at coordinate 171,291 of NZ_BBIS01000012.1, forward strand.
GACCCTGCGCCTGGACAGCTACCTGGGCTACAAGCACCATTTCGACAGCACCTTGGGCTACGAGATGGGGTTGATTCATTATAGTCAGCCGAATATCGCAGGGCCCGACAGTTATGCCCTGTACGGTGGCATCTCGGTGTTCGGCAGCCGCTTCGGCGGCGCGTTGCGCGATAACCCCGACAACCGCACCGGCACGCTGTTCGCCGATTTTGGCCAATTGCCGCTGTTCGATGTCGACCTGACCGTAAAGCTTGCCCACCACCAACTGGGTACGCCGTTCACCATTGGCGACGGCGGCCAGGTGACTGCTTTTTCCGATTGGTCGCTGGAGCTGTCGCGGCCTTGGCTTGGCATCGACCTGAACCTGGTCTACAGCAACTCCAACCTCAGTGGCGGCGGTTGCGATGCGTATTCGGGCATGAACACCTATTGCGACAGCGTGGTCACGCTCAAGGCACAGCGCAGTTTCTTCTAGCGCCGTGGCGCCAGCGCCAAGACTAGCCGCCCAGCACCACCACGCACGCAATCAGCAAGCGCAGCGTCAACGGCTCACCAATCAGAGCAACACCGCCCAGAGCGGCAATCACGGGCACACTGAGTTGCAAGGTTGCAGCCCAATGTTCGCGCAGCGCCTGCTGGCGCGTCATTGCAGTGCTGCCACAGCCTCGATTTCCACCAGCATGCCGTCCAGTGCCAGCCGTGGCACCGGGATCAGGGTGCAGGTCGGTTTCATATGCGGCCCCCATGCCCTGTCAGCCTCCGCTACCCATTGGCGCAGGCGCGCGTCGGAATGTTCGACTATCAGCAAGGTCAGCTTGAACACCTGGGCCAGGCTGGCGCCTTTCGATGCCAACGCCAACTCCAGGTTGGCCAGCGCTTGGCGGGCCTGTTCGGCAAACAGGGGCGACAGCTGGCCATCACTGTCCTCTGCGCCCTGACCGGCGATGAACAACAGCCGGCTGTCGGCGCGTACCTCGGCGACGTGGGAATAGGCATTGCCACTGGGATCGTACAGGCCCTCAGGGTTGCTCAACTGGAACACGGCTGGATGGGTCACGACATGCCCTCGATCGGATGGAAGAGTGGCGGAGTATCGGACCTTAAGTTAACTCGAGGTCAAGCGCAGCGTAGGATGTTTCGCACAGAAGGCAAACTGATGTGAACCACGCGTCTGTTTGCGCGGCGGCCATCACGCGCTAGATTGCCAAACCCGGCACGGAGGCCTGAATCCAACAAGGAAAAGCGCATGAGTAATTTTGATTTCCAGCTGGCCTATACCATCAAGCCGCACACCGCACGCGATGACGCCGATGCCGCCCAGGCACGGGTGCATCTGCGGGAAAATCTCGGCCTGGGCACCGTTGAGCACATTGAAACCACCTTGCTTGGTACGGTCGAACTCAAGGGTTCCACCCTCGCAGAGCGCAAGCTCGAGGCTGAGAAACTGATTCATGAATACATTCATAAAGCGCTCAAGCAGCTGCGTGTGCTGTCGACCGTAAGGTTCTACGGCTGCCTGATGGTGAACGGGCTAGGCCCCGCCATACGCTTCGACATCCTGCCCAAGTGAGCCTCGCCGGCATCAGGCGCCCCCGCGCCTGATGCCCGCCACCGTCACTTTTCCTGCAATACCGCCCTGCCCTTCACCGCCCTGGGCCCGCGCCATGCCCAGAACAGCAACCCGGGGAATGGCGCGTACACCACGAAGACGACCCACAGCATCTTGCGTTCGGCGCGCCGCTCACTGCCGATGATGTGCCAGATCGCCCAGACCTCCAGCAGGATGACGAAGGCCGCGATGATGATCCAGATCGTTCCGATTTCCATGAGCGCTCTCCCATTTGGCATGTAATGGGTTGGGTTTCAGCAAGCGCCGAGGGTTCAGATTGTTTTGTCTGGCGCCAGGGCAGCCCATTCAGTGCGGTGCTTTTTCCAGCGCCGACTTCAGCGCCGCCGCATCGGTAAACGCCCGCTGGCCCACCAGCACTCCCTGCTCCAGTTGCAACCACTGTACCTGGCCATCCTGCCCGGAATAGCGGCTGGCAACGCGCCCTTCACGGTCAAGCAGCACGCGGTAGTTGTATGCGCGCATGGCGGGGATGGCGAACAGCTTGCTGATGATCGCCGGCATGCGCTGGATGTCGGCAACAAACACAGCATGACGCGCCTCGAGGTAGCCCTTGGGCTGCTCGGCCAGCGCAGCCTTTACCATCTTTGCGCCGTCCATGTCGCGCGCCACCAGCAGGATCTGCGTGCCAGCATCAAGCCTGTAGGCGTGGTCATACTGGTCAAGCAGCGTGAACGGTGCCAGCTTGTCGCCCGGCTCCAGGGCATTGGCCAGCAACGGCAACAGACTGCACAACAGGGCAATGACGTACTTCATCAAGAATATCCTCGGTAACAGGGCGCGGCATGGCCGAAGGGCCAAGCCAGGTAGGTTGCCTGAACGCGACCTGAAATACGACACACCCACCCGGGAGATTGTCTTTCCCCCGGCCAGCCGCCACACTCTGCGGGCCAGCCAGGAAGCGGAGACCAGAGTGCCCACGCCACGTCAGTTCAGCAAGAAGACCAGTACCAGCAACATGCTGCGGCTGAAATCCACGAGCGCCAATGCCCAGGCCCCGTACAGGGTCGACTTCGTTCTGCTTGAACATTTCTCGATGGCCAGCTTTACCGTCGCCATGGATGTGTTGGTCACCGCCAACCTGCTGCGCGCGGACAGCTTCCGGTTCACCCCGCTGTCGATGGATGGCGACCGAGTGCTCAGCGACCTGGGGCTGGAGCTGGTGGCCACCGAGCTGTCCGCCGAGGCGCTGAAGGATCTGGACTTGCTGGTGATCTGCGGCGGCCTGCGCACGCCCCTGAAGTACCCGGAACTCGACCGCCTACTGGACGACTGCGCTGCCCACGGCATGGCCCTGGGTGGCCTGTGGAACGGCGCCTGGTTCCTTGGCCGCGCCGGGGTGCTGGACGACTACGGTTGCAGCATCCACCCCGAACAGCGCGCCAGCCTGTCCGAACGCAGCCCGCAAACGCGCATCACCCCGGCCAGCTTTACCCTCGACCGCGACCGCCTCAGCGCCGCCAGCCCCAATGGCGCCATGGAGCTGATGCTGGGCCTGGTGCGCCGGCTGTATGGAGATGGCCTGGCCGAAGGCGTGGAGGAAATCCTGTCATTCTCCGGAGCGCGTTACCGTCAGGTTGGGCCGGGGGCGAAGAAGTCCATGAGCCTGCACCTGCGCACCATCGTCGAACTGATGGAAAACAACCTGGAGGAAACCCTCAGCCTCGACCAACTGGCCGCCTACAGCGGGCGCTCGCGACGGCAGATCGACCGGCTGTTCCAGGCCCAGCTGGGCACATCGCCGCGGCGCTACTACATGGAGCTGCGCATCACCAAAAGCCGCCGCCTGCTGCAGTACTCCGACCTGTCGGTGATGGAAGTGGCAGTGGCCTGCGGGTTTGTTTCGGTGTCGCATTTCAGCAAGTGCTATGCGGCTTACTTCGGCTACCCGCCTTCGCGGGAGCAGCGGCTGGGCGAGTGAGCGCCGTTCAGGCGCGTATGTAACGCAGCACGGCGTCGCAGATCATGGCTTTGTGGCGCAGCTTGATCTCGTCATCGGACAGGTCGATCTGGAAGATCTCGCCAAAGGTGTGGCGGTTCGACACCCGGTAGAAGCAGAACGAGCTCATCAGCATGTGCAGGTCGATCACTTCGATGCCGCCACGGAAAACCCCTTCCTGCACACCACGGCGCAGGGTGTTGCCCAACGCTTCGAGCACCAGGCTGCTCATTTCACGAATGGCCGGCGACTGCTTGACGTACTCGCCATAGTGGATGTTTTCAGTGCAGATGATGCGCACGAAATCGACGTTGCGATCGTGGTGATCGAAGGTGAACTCCACCAGACGACGAATCGCCTGCTCGGCCGGCAGCGACTCCAGGTCCAGGCTTTGCTCGGTCTTGCGGATGTCGCCATACAGCTTGATCAGGCACTCGCAGTACAACTGCTCCTTGCTGCCGAAGTAGTAGTAGATCATGCGCTTGGAGGTGGCAGTGCGTTCGGCGATGGCGTCGACGCGGGCGCCGGCCAGCCCTTGCTGGACGAACTCGTTGATGGCCGCCTGGAGGATATCCTCGCGCGTTTTCTCGGGGTTGTTCTTGCGCGTTCTGCGCCCCCCTTCGGTTTCAGGCTGGCCGAGGCCAACTACGGAATCACTCATACCCACTCACAGGCTATTTATTGGAATGAGGGGGATTATCCGTGAGCGCGGCCATGCAGGGAAGCGCGCTGTTGGTCGGGTAGCCATAAAGCCTCACGGGTGGCTGGCCGTGAAATCATTCACGGCAAGCCGCTGGCATCACTCCCGCTGGGCAGTATTGCGCTCCAGCGGCGGGGTCAGGTGCAGCACGCGGTTGCGCCCGCCTTCGGCCAGCAAGTAACCGCCTTTGCCATCCGCCACGATCGACTGTGGCGCCTTGAGGAAGGTCAGCACGGTGTGCTGAACGCCATCGGCGTCAACACGCAGCAGCCGGGCACGGTGGGTGTTGTCTTCGCTGATCCACAGGCCGCGCTGGTCACAGTACAGGAACGTCGGGTTGCGCAGGCCTTCGACCACCACCGGGTCGCTGCCATCGTCGGACACGGCGCGGACCTTGCCATTGGCCTTTTCGGTGTACAGCAAACGGCCCGCGCAGCGGGTGAGCCCTTCGGTTTCGGTCAGGCCGGAGCGCAGCACATCGAGCTGGCCGCTGTTCCAGTCGTAACGCATCAAGCGACCATTGCCTTTGCGGTCTTCGATGGCATACAGGTGGTCGCCGTCATTCCACAAGCCTTGCACGCTATCGCCGTCGAACAGGGGGGTCACCTGGCCATCGCGGGCCAGGCTGACAGGTGCCCGGCCGCCTTCCTGACTGAACACCCACCCCCCGTGAGCCGCCGCCATGCCGTCGGGCTTGGACAGGTTGTCGATCACCACGACCCGGTCGCCAGTCGCGGTGATCTTGAGGATGCTGCCACGGCCATCATCCAGCTCGCGGCTGACCAGCAGGCTGCCATCGGCTTGCGGCAGCAGCGAGGCGGCTTTGGTCACATCGCGGAGCAGTACCTCGACATCCCAGCCTGAGGCAGCCTGAACCGGGTAGAAACTCTGCCAGGCGAAAAAGCCCAAGGTGGCGGTAAGCAGGCCGGTGGTGGCAGTCAGGGCGATGCGGGTGCTGCGCCTGCGCAGGATGTGCGGCATGTAGGGGCTCCTCGGGATTGCCGCGATGCTAGCAAGCGAATGTGAAAAAAATGTCGAAGATTGCAGAGCATTACAAAAACAAAAGGATATAAAAATAACTAAACATTCTAACAAACAGGAATATAAAAATTGAAAGCCAAACGCCACCTCCTTAGGCTGGGTACATCGTTTCCCACTCTGTTTCAAGGAGCAAACCCATGCCAACCCGTGCTTTCTCTCCCCTGCGCCGGCTGCTGATCGGCGGCCTGCTGGCCAGTGTCGCCAGCGCCCTGCTGCCTTGGTCCGAAGTTCTGGCCGACGATGCCAAGACCCTGCGCATCGGCTACCAGAAGTTCAACAGCATCAACATCCTCAAAGGCAGCCGCGCCCTGGAAAAAGCGCTGGCACCGCAAGGTGTAACCGTAAGCTGGCACGAATTTGCCGCCGGCCCGCAGTTGCTCGAAGCCCTGAGCACGGGCGCCATCGACCTGGGTCATGCCGCCGATGCGCCGTCTGTGTTCGCCCAGGCCGCCGGTAAGCCGGTGGTGTACCTGGCCGCCGAACAACCCTACCCGCGCGGCATCGGCCTGGTGGTGCGCGAGCAGGACCACCTGGCCAGCGTGCAAGACCTGAAAGGCAAGCGCGTGGCCACCGGCCGCGGCTGGAACGCCCAGTACCTGCTGGCCGTAGCGCTGGAGCAAGCTGGCCTTACCTACAAGGACATCACCCCCGCCTACGTCAACAACGCCGCCGACGCCGTGGCTGCCCTGCAGTCCGGCAGTGTCCAGGCCGTCACCCTGTGGGACCCGTTCCTCGCCGCAGCAGAAAGCCAGCCTGGCCTGAAGAACCTGCGTGACGGCAGCGGCCTGTCCAACAACCGGACGTTCTACCTGTCCACCGCCAGCTATGCCGATCAGCACCGTGCGCTGCTGAAAACCTTCTTCAGCGAACTGGGCAAGGTCAGCCAGTGGGCCAACGCCAAGCCTGCCGAGGTTGCCGCGCTGCTGGCGCCGCAACTGGGCATCAGCGCCAACGTGCTGGAAGTGGCCAGCGAACGGCGTAACTACAATGCCGTGGCCATCACCCCGCAGATCATTGCCGAACAACAGAAACTGGCCGATACCTTCCAAGGCCTGGGCCTGATTCCACGCAAGCTCCAGGTGGCCGACGCGGTCTACCCGGCTTCCGTGTTGCCTTGAGCGGAGCGCAGCCACCATGCCCCGCCCGATCCGCTTCAACGCCTTCAGCATGAACGCCGCCAGCCACCAGTCCCCCGGCCTGTGGCGCCACCCGCGCAACACCAGCGTGGCATTCAACCGCCTGAGCTACTGGACCGACCTGGCTCGCCTGCTGGAGCGCGGCCTGTTCGACGCCGTGTTCATCGCCGATGTGCTGGGCATCTACGATGTCTACCAAGGCGGGCCCGACGCCGCCTTGCGCGGCGGTGTGCAGGTGCCGGTCAACGACCCACTGCTGCTGGTACCGGCCATGGCCGGGGTCACCGAGCACCTCGGTTTCGGCGTTACCTTTTCGCTGACCTACGAACACCCCTACCCCTTTGCCCGGCGTATGTCCACGCTCGACCACCTGAGCAATGGCCGGGTTGGCTGGAACATCGTCACCGGCTACCTCGACAGCGCCGCACGCAACCTCGGCCTGGCGCGCCAGCTGGGCCACGACCAGCGCTACGACCTTGCCGAAGAGTACCTGCAGGTGCTGTACAAGCTATGGGAAAAAAGCTGGGACGACGACGCCGTGCTGCTGGAGCGTGACAGTGGGCGCTATATCGAACCTTCGCGGGTGCACCCTATCAACCATGTGGGCGAGCACTTCCAGGTGCCCGGCATGCACCTGTGCCAGCCCTCGCCACAACGCACGCCGGTGCTGTTCCAGGCCGGTGCTTCGGCACGTGGCCAGCAGTTTGCCGCGCGACATGCCGAATGCGTGTTCATCAGCGGCCCGACGCCCACGGTATTGCGCCGCTACGCCGACGGCATCCGCCAGGCGAGCGAGGCCGCCGGGCGGGATCGTGATGAGGTGCTGATCTACGCCCAGGCGCTGTTGATCGTCGCCCCCACCCGGGAAGAAGCCGAGGCCCGCTTCGCCGAATATCGTCGCTACGTCGACCTGGACGCTGCCCTGGCACTGCTGTCGGGCTGGACCGGCATCGACTTTGCCGGCCTCGACCCCGACGCGCCGATCGAGTATGTCGAAAACGATGCCGGTCGCGCCGCGCTGGCCGCGTTCACCGCCGCCGACCCCAAGCGCCGCTGGACCGTGCGCGAGGCCGCCGAATTCGTTGGCCTGGGTGGTCGCGGGCCGGTGCTGGTCGGCTCAGCCAGCGAGGTCGCCGACCAGTTGGAAAACTGGCTGGACCAGACCGGCATCGACGGCTTCAACCTGACCTATGCCGTGCAGCCGGACGACCTTACCCATGTCGTCGATTTGCTGGTGCCCGAACTGCAACGCCGTGGCCGCTACCCTTCGCGCTACACCGAGGGCACCTTGCGCCACAAGCTGTTCGGCCAAGGCGACCAGCTGCCGGCACAGCACGTTGGGCGTCAGGTTGACATTCAGATATCAAATACCGGGTATTCCAACATTTAATTTGTGGATGCCACGCGCTCGACCCTATTCTGTCGCCACATCCCCTGCGCCGCACCGGCCGGTGCGGTTCACGGCATGGGGAGAGAACAACAAGTCGAGACCGTCCATGTCGAACCATTCGTACTTCGCCCCCCACGGTGGGCACCCGGCTCAAACCGAGCTGCTGACTGACCGTGCCATGTTCACCGAAGCCTATGCCGTTATCCCTAAAGGCGTGATGCGTGACATCGTCACCAGCCACCTGCCGTTCTGGGACAAGATGCGCATGTGGGTCATTGCCCGCCCACTGACCGGTTTTGCCGAAACCTTCTCCCAGTACATCGTCGAAGTGGCCCCGGAAGGCGGCAGCGAGCGCCCAGAGCTGGACCCGAACGCCGAAGCCGTGGTGTTCATCGTCGAAGGCGAGCTGGACATCACCGTCGAAGGCAAGCATCACACCCTGGTACCGGGCGGCTACGCCTTCCTGGCCCCGGGCGCCGAGTGGAGCCTGCGCAACAACAGCAAGTCCAACGTCACCTTCCACTGGCTGCGCAAGCACTACCAGAAGGTTGAAGGCCTGGACGTACCTGAGTCGTTCGTTACCCACCGCGACAACGCCACCGTCATCGAAATGCCGGGCACCGAAGGCCGCTGGGTCACTACCCGCTTCGTCGACATGGCCGACATGCGCCACGACATGCACGTGAACATCGTCACCTTCCAGCCGGGCGGCGTCATCCCGTTCGCGGAAACCCACGTGATGGAACACGGCCTGTACGTGCTGGAAGGCAAGGCGGTGTACCGCCTGAACCAGGACTGGGTCGAAGTCGAAGCCGGCGACTTCATGTGGCTGCGCGCCTTCTGCCCGCAAGCCTGCTACGCCGGCGGCCCAGGCAAGTTCAGCTACCTGCTGTACAAGGACGTGAACCGTCATGTGCATTTGACGCTGAATCCTAAGCGCTAAGCATCAGGCTGATGCCCTAAGCCCGCCAATCTGGCGGGCTTTCTGTTTGCCGCGCATACTGAAACACCCATCCCCCGCACGGTACCGGCTATGCCCCGCGGCCTGCTGCTTACCCTCCTGTTGCTCTGCCCCCCTGCCCTGGCCGCCGATGCCTGGAACCTCGCCTACGACCGCGAAGGCATCCGCGTGTACCTCAGTGGCGTGCCCGACTCGCCCTACCAGCAGTTTCGCGGTGTGAGCACCATGAAAGCCAGCGTGCGCACACTCACCGACCTGCAGGAGAACCTGCGGGTGGCCTGCAAGTGGCTGTATGCCTGTGACCAGATGCGCCTGCTGGACGTGGACGGTGCCAATACCTGGGTGTACCTGACCACCAACCTGCCCTGGCCGACGATGCCACGGGACATTGTGTTGAAGGTGAGCAGCGAACGCCTGGATGACGGTACGCTGTTGCGGCACCTGAGCGCTGAGCCCGACAGGATTCCCAAGGTTGACGGGTTGATCCGTGTGCAGCGCCTGAGTGGTGAATGGCGAATGAAACCGTTGGGTGAGCGGTTGACCGAAGTGACGTACCAGTTGCAAGCCGACCCGGCCGGAGATGTGCCGGGCTGGCTTGCCAATCGGTTCGTGGTGGATGCGCCGGTGGTGACGTTGCGTACGTTGCGGGCTGTTGCTGAGCGCCAGCCCTGAGATGTCACCGGGCCTGAGCGAGCCCTTGTAGGAGCGCGTTAACGCTTGAGCACTCGGCCCTCTTCCGGCGCAGTGCTTTACGCGTTGCACGTTTGATGAATCGTCAATCTCTTATTCTTTTTTTGTAAAACTTCCACACCCCGCAGCGCACCAACAAGTGGGTGCCAAGGTGCAGGTTTGATGGCATTTAAATGATGAGAGCGCAGGCAATAACAAAAAATCAAACTAACGCCCGATGCAACTTCGCAGCGGACTTTCTTATTGTTTGAACGCACCTTCAGAACGTGCGCCTGAAACCATCCCGCGAAAGCCGTTTCATTCTGCCAGCGGCCCAGGTCAAGCGAAACGCTACAGAATGCACACCGGCAAAGGGATTTTTTGCAGAGTGAAAAGCTTGGGTGACAGTTTGCGCAGTGCGCCTGTCAAAAGGCCTGACCCAGCGGTCACATCTTGTAGCTCGAGAGCAGGATGCTGGTCTCGGTATTCTCGATGTGCGGGATTGACCGAATGGTGTTGAGCGCCCGGTCGAAGGCTTCGAGGGTGTCGGCGCGCAGCTCTGCCATCAGGTCCCAGCGGCCATTGGTGGTATGGATGGCCACCACGTTGGGGTGCCCGCGCAGCGCGTGCTTGACCTCTGCGGCGTGGTGGCCGCTGATGCCGATGCTGGTGATTGCCCGCACGCCCTGCTCCAGCACGTCGGAGCGCAGGCGTACCGTGTAGCCAATGATCACGCCCTGCTCTTCGAGCCGGGTAATGCGGTTTTGCACGGTTGCCCTGGCCACCTTGAGCTTCTTCGCCAGGGTCAACACAGGAGTACGTGCATTGTCCCGCAACAGCGCAATCAGTTCCCGATCGATCGTATCCATAACGCCTGCCAATAGTCAGATTGCTACTTTGGGGTAGCAGATTGTCTAGAAAGTTGATGAAACTGGCAACCTGCATTCTTCCGATTGACGCAACCTTTCATCAAAATGTTCATGCCACTTCAACAATTTAAGCGTGCCGCCTGCCGTGACCGGGGCGACCGCACAATAACAAGGTGCAAGAGCATGACGTATTTCATTGATGTTCCAACCATGTCGGACTTGGTACATGACATTGGCGTAGCGCCGTTCATAGGTGAACTGGCTGAGGCCATGCGTGAAGACTTCAAACGCTGGCAAGAGTTTGATAAGTCTGCGCGTGTTGCCAGCCATTCGGAAGTGGGTGTTATCGAATTGATGCCGGTTGCCGACAACAGCCGCTATGCCTTCAAATACGTTAACGGCCACCCGGCCAATACTGCCCGTGACCTGCATACGGTAATGGCCTTTGGCGTGCTGGCCGATGTCGACACCGGCTACCCAGTGCTGCTGTCCGAACTGACCATCGCCACCGCCTTGCGCACCGCCGCCACCTCGTTGATGGCCGCGCAGGCACTGGCGCGGCCGAACGCGCGCAAGATGGCGCTGATAGGCAACGGCGCACAAAGCGAATTCCAGGCGCTTGCCTTCCATAAGCACTTGGGCATCGAAGAAATCGTTGCGTACGACACCGACCCGCTGGCCACCGCCAAGCTGATTGCCAACCTCAAGGAATACAGCGGCCTCACGATCCGCCGGGCCGGCTCGGTAGCCGAAGCCGTGAAAGGCGCGGATATCATCACCACTGTTACCGCCGACAAGGCCTACGCCACCATCATCACCCCCGACATGCTCGAACCCGGCATGCACCTGAATGCCGTGGGCGGCGACTGCCCGGGCAAGACCGAGCTGCACGCTGATGTACTGCGCAACGCCCGCGTGTTCGTCGAGTACGAACCACAAACCCGTGTTGAAGGCGACATCCAGCAACTGCCGGCGGACTTCCCTGTCGTCGACCTGTGGCGTGTACTGCGCGGCGAAACCGAGGGGCGCCAGAGTGACAGCCAGGTCACCGTGTTCGATTCGGTGGGCTTCGCCCTGGAAGATTACACCGTACTACGTTACGTACTACAGCAAGCTGAAAAACGCGGCATGGGCTCGAAGATCGACCTGGTGCCGTGGGTGGAAAACGACCCGAAAGACCTGTTCAGCCACACCCGTGGCCGCGCTGGCAAAAACCGCATCCGACGCGTTGCCTAACCCAAACTCGGTATTCCCCAACAACGGGTTCTCCACCCACCCCGGGGGGCACATCGTGATTTACTCAGCAGATCTGTCAGTCTGCCGGTAACGCCATCGAGCTGTCCGGGCGTGACGGGCGTATTCTGGCGCTATCACGCAAGGCCGTCGACAGGACGATCGCGGGCATTCACCTGTCGGCGAGAAGGCTGCGGCCTGACCACTGACGCGGTCGGTGTAGGAGCGCCATGTCGTCAGACACGCTATATCCCACCGCCCGCCAGCAGTTGCGTCATCACCTCGGCCAACGCCTTGACCATCATATCCGCCGTCGGCCGATGCACGATGACGATTTCATAACTGTCGACCTCCGGCAGCCCCTGCCCCAACCCCAGCACCCGATGCTCGCCAGTGGCCGCCCTTGGCGGTAGCAGGCTGACGCCCATGCCATCGGCCACTGCCGCCTGGATACCGCTGAGGCTGGAACTGGTGAAACTGATGCGCCAGCGCCGCCCCATGCCTTCGATGGCGTTGATCATGTCCTCGCGGTACAGCCCACGCGGCGGGAAGGTCACCAAAGGGATCGGGTCCAGCTCGAAGGCGGGGGTGCGCGCACTGTCGATCCATTGCAGGCGCTCGGGCCAGCAGGCCACGCCCTCGCGGGTGTTGCGCCGCTGCTTGAGCAACACCAGGTCGAGCTCACCGTTGTCGTAGGCCTGGCTGAGGTCGCGGCACAGACCACTGGTCACTTCCAGCTTCACCTGCGGGTGCAGGCGGCTGAAGGCCGACAGCGCATTGGTGGTGCGCCCGCCAACGAAGTCTTCGGGCACACCAAGGCGCACGGTGGTGCCCACCATCGCCCCGGCCAGGGCTTCGAGCATCTGGTCGTTCAAGGCCAGCATGTGCCGGGCGTAGCCGAGCAAGGTTTGCCCGGCATCGGTGGGCAGCACATCGCGGTTGCCCCGCACCAGCAAACGGTGGCCGACCATGTCTTCCAGGCGGCGTACCTTCTGGCTGATGGTCGACTGTGTCGAGTGCAGGCGAGCGGCAGCGGTGGTGAAGCTGCCGCAATCGGCCACCACCACAATGGCGCGTAGCAGGTCGAGGTCGAACAGCGCCCTATTCGATTTCACGCTAATGGACATCTGGGTATTCAACTACTGAATGGCAAGACTGCGTTCTATCACGGCTAGTCGCCAAGGGCCACACCTTCACGCCGCGGGTCAGCCCCGCCCGACCAACCCTCGCCACTGCGCTGGATGATCTGCATACCGCTGGTCATGGTCATGGGCGTTACCTCGTGCCCCCAGGCTGCCAACTGCCGGATCAGCGCCGGGCTGCTCAGCCCCGCTTCCACCTCGGTGCCAGCATTGCGGCTGCCAAAGTTGGGCAAGCCTGCGGCCTGTTGCGGGTCGAGCTGCCAATCCAGCAAGCCAACCAACGCCTTGTTCACATAGCCGATGATCTGCGAGCCGCCCGGTGACCCCAGGCTGGCCACCAGATCGCCCGAGGCTCGCGAGAACACCAGCGTGGGTGCCATGGCCGACAGCGGCCGCTTGCCCGGCTGTACCCGGTTGGCCACGGGTTTGCCATGCTCCTGCGCAATGAACGAGAAGTCAGTGAGGTGGTTGTTGAGCAGGAAGCCCTTGACCATCAGGTGCGAGCCGAACGCCGCCTCCACCGAGGTGGTCATGGCCAGGGCCTGGCCGCTGTCATCCACCGCGCTGAGGTGCGAGGTGGAAATGCGCAATGGCGAGCGATCCGGGGCCAGGGCCAAGTCGGCGCCCTGGGGTTGGCCCGGGCGAGCCCGTTTCATGCTGTGTTCGCCAATCTGCGCTGCACGGCTGGCCAGGTAGTTGGCGTCGGTAAGCGCCTTGACCGGGACCGGCACGTAATCGCTGTCGGCCAGGTATTGTGCGCGGTCGGCATAGGCCAAACGCTCAGCCTCGGCGATCAGGTGCACGGCCAGTGGTAATGCCTCCAGGCCAGCCGGGGATGCATTCGCAAGCGGGCGCAACACTGCCAGATCGCGCTGCGGCGTGGCGCGCTGTACGGCTTCGAGAATGCCCAGGGTCTGCAACACCGTCACCCCGCCCGAAGACGGCGGCGGCATGCCGCAGATGCGCCAGGCCTTATAGGGGCCGCACACGGGCTCGCGCTCTTTGGCCTGGTACTGCTGCAAGTCCTGCAACGAGAGGTAACCGGCATTGGCATGGCTGCGCACCGTGACCACGATGGCTTCGGCAATCTCGCCGGTATAGAACGCGTCAGGGCCTTGCGCGGCAATCTGATCGAAAGCCTGCGCAAGCTCGGGGTTGCGCAGGATCGTTCCCACCGCCAGCGGCCTGCCCTGCTCATCCAGGAAGTAGCGGGCCATGGCCGGTGACCGGGCAATGAACGGGTCTCCGGCCAGCAGGGTGTGAAGGCGCTCGGACACCGGGAAACCGTTGCGTGCCAGCGCGATGGCCGGCGCGAACAGATCGCGCCAGGGCAGCTTGCCGTGCTGATCGTGGGCCAGTTTCAAAGCACGCAGAACACCCGGCACGCCAACCGAGCGCCCGCCAATCTGCGCCGCCCTGAATGGCATCGGTGTGCCGTCGGCTTGCAGAAACAGCGTTTGCGTCACAGCCGCCGGTGCGGCCTCGCGGCCATCGAACGCCTGCACGCGCTTCCCGTCCCAATAGAGGATGAATGCCCCGCCGCCAATACCGCTGGATTGCGGCTCGACCAAGGTCAGCACCATCTGCATCGCAATGGCCGCATCGATGGCGCTGCCACCGGCACGCAACATTGCCCGCCCCGCTTCGCTGGCCAACGGGTTGGCTGCAGCAACCATATGGCGGCTGGCCTGCACGGGCCGCAAGCCTGTGCGGTAGCCAGAGGCCAGCTCGGGAGGTGCGGGCAGCACCTGGTCGGCACAGGCCAGGCCACTGGCGGCTACCAGGCAAAGGGCGCTGATCAGGGGTGGAAAGAAGTACATCGGCATGCTTCCTGCGAACTTCAAAAGCCCCGAAGATACCCTGTCGTACCCCTGAAAAAAACTAAACCACTTCCTCGAACGGCAAGCCCACGTAGTTCTCGGCAATGTTCACCAGCCCGGCTGGCGACGTCAGGAAGTACTCGCGGTCGGCCTCTTGCATCTTCTGGTCCCAGGCGTCTTTGTGGCTGCCGAAGTCGTGCAACAACTGGGTCATGAACCAGCTGAAGCGCTCGCCTTTCCACACCCGGCGCAGGGCCAGCGGGGAGTATTGCTGCAGCAGGTCGGTGCGCCCTTCGCGGTAAACCTTGACCAGAATGCGATACAGGTAATTCACGTCCGACGCTGCCAGGTTCAGGCCCTTGGCACCGGTAGGCGGGACGATGTGCGCCGCGTCACCCACCAGGAACAGGTGACCATACTGCATCGGTTCTACCACCAGGCTGCGCAGCGGGGCGATGCTTTTTTCCAAAGCCGGGCCTGTGACCAGGTCAGCCGCTACGTCGGCGGGCAAACGGGCTTTCAGCTCGTTCCAGAATCGCTCGTCCGACCACGCTTCGACCCGGTCCTGCAAGGGTACCTGCAGGTAGTAGCGGCTGCGTGTTTGCGAGCGCTGGCTACACAACGCGAAACCACGCTCGTGGTGGGCATAGATCAACTCGTGATTGACCGGCGGCGTGTCCGAAAGCAGGCCCAGCCAGCCAAACGGATAGACCCGCTCGTACTGCTTCAACACACCTTCGGGAATGCTCTGGCGCGATACACCGTGGAAGCCGTCACACCCGGCGATGTAGTCGCAATCCACCCGGTGCGACTGGCCGTCCTTCTCAAACGTGAGGTAGGGCTTCTCGCCCTTCAGCTCATGTGGCTGAACATTGCTGGCGGAATAGATGATCGGCGCGCCACTGGCTTCACGGGCCTGCATCAAGTCACGGGTGACTTCGGTCTGGCCGTATACCATGACGGTCTTGCCGCCGGTCAGGGCTTTCAGGTCCAGGCGTTGGCGGCGCCCGCCGACCAGCAACTCGACCCCTTCGTGCACCAGGCCCTCACGGTCCATGCGCTCGGCCACACCGGCTTCGCGCAGCAGGTCGACAGTGCCTTGCTCCAGCACCCCGGCACGGATGCGGCCAAGTACGTATTCAGGCGTCTGGCGCTCGACGATGACGTTATCGATGCCGGCCTTGTGCAGCAGTTGGCCAAGCAGCAGGCCAGACGGACCTGCACCAATAATTGCAACCTGAGTTTTCATTGTTGTTGTCTCTGTTCGGACGATGCCGGCCCTGGACTGGCAGTGGGGCGGCATCTGCTGTTAGGGTTTGCCCTTGCATTTTTACTGGCAAAAAAAGCTACCGAAGTGTGCTATTCCATCTAAAACCTGCACTTTTATAAAAAACGTTCGATTAACGGACAGGCTACCCCTGATGAAATCCACCCTCCCCGGCGTTCCGTTGTTCAAGCTGTATGGCGAAAACCAGGCCTGGCCCGGCACCGACCTGCTGCACTGCGAATCGATCCCTGCGCGCAGCCGCCTGCACCACTGGGAGATCAAGCCACACCAGCATGCCGAGCTGTTCCAGTTGCTGTATGTACAGCGCGGCCAGGCTCAGGTGGAGATCGAAGGGTTGCGCAGCGCCATCGGCGAAGCGGCGATCCAGGTGGTGCCGCCGATGACCGTGCATGGCTTTCGCTTCAGCGCCGATATCCAGGGCTATGTGCTCACCTTCGGCACCGCGCTGGTGGCGAACCTGGAGCAGCGCCTGGGCATGCCGCTGGCGGTGCTGGCGCAACCTGCGTGCTACCCGCTTGGGCATGACCGTGTGCATCTGCGCAGCCTGATCGACACCTTGCAGCAGGAGTACCAAGGCAATGCCCCGGCGCGCGCGGCCATGCTTGAAGCGCTGGTGACCGCGCTGATGGTGTGGATCAACCGCCGCCAGCAACTGGGGCAGGCACCGCGTAACCGCGATGAACGCGACCGGCAGTTACTGGGGCAGTACCTGCGGCTGGTCGAGGCGCATTACCGCGAGCATCTGTCAGTAGAAGCTTTTGCCGCACGGCTGAACGTTCCAAGCCTGCAACTGAACCAGCTGTGCAGGGCTTTGAGCGGGCAGACTGCGTTGCAGGTGGTACACCAACGGTTGCTGCTGGAGGCGCGGCGTAACCTGATTTATACGCGGATGAGTATCGGGCAGTTGTCGGATAGCCTGGGATTCACCGACCCGACGTACTTTGCCCGGTGGTTCAAGCGGTTGACCGGGGAGACCCCTAACGGGTACCGACGCGCTGCGCAGCCGGACTGATTGCGGCAGGCTGCTTGACGTAAACGTCAACCTGCCTTCAGGATACCCGCATACCCCACGCCGAGCCCCAGCATGAGCAACCAGACCTACAGCATCTCCGACCTGTCCCGCGAGCTGGACATCACCACCCGGGCCATCCGCTTCTATGAAGAGCAGGGCCTGCTGAGCCCCGAACGCCGTGGCCTGGAGCGAATCTATTCGGCCCGCGACAAGGTCAGCCTCAAGCTCATCCTGCGCGGCAAGCGCATCGGCTTTTCACTGGCCGAGTGCCGCGAGCTGATCGAGCTGTACGACCCCACCAGCGGCAACCTCAAGCAGCTCAACAGCATGCTGGCAAAAATCGCCGAGCGCCGCGCCCAGCTGGAGCAGCAGATGCTCGATATCCACCAGATGCAACTGGAACTGGACACCGCCCAGGAGCGTTGCGAACAAGCCCTGGCCGCCACCCTGAACAACAAAGACAACCGCTGAACCCCACAGGAATCCCGCCATGTCCTTGCCCAAACACGTCCGCCTGGTCGAAGTCGGCCCCCGCGACGGCCTGCAGAACGAAGCCCAGCCCATCAGCGTTGCCGACAAGGTGCGCCTGGTCAACGACCTTACCGAAGCGGGCCTTGCCTATATAGAAGTGGGCAGCTTCGTCTCGCCCAAGTGGGTGCCGCAAATGGCCGGCTCTGCCGAGGTGTTCGCCGGTATCGACCAGCGCCCCGGTGTTACTTATGCAGCGCTGGCACCCAACCTGCGCGGTTTCGAGGACGCGCTGGCTGCCGGGGTGAAGGAAGTGGCAGTGTTCGCGGCCGCCTCCGAAGCGTTTTCGCAGCGCAACATCAACTGCTCTATCAGCGACAGCCTCAAGCGCTTCGAGCCGATCATGGAAGCTGCGCGCAACCACGGTGTACGTGTGCGCGGCTACGTATCGTGCGTACTCGGCTGCCCTTATGAAGGCAAGGTCAGCGCCGAACAGGTGGCCCCGGTGGCCCGCGCACTGCACGACATGGGCTGCTACGAAGTATCGCTGGGTGACACCATCGGCACCGGCACTGCCGGCGATACCCGGCGCCTGTTCGAGGTGGTCTCTGCCCAGGTGCCGCGCGAGCAACTGGCCGGGCACTTCCACGACACCTATGGCCAGGCCCTGGCCAACGTCTATGCCAGCCTGCTCGAAGGCATCAGCGTATTCGACAGCTCGGTGGCCGGGCTGGGCGGCTGCCCTTACGCCAAAGGGGCTACCGGCAACATCGCCAGCGAAGATGTGGTGTACCTGCTGCAAGGGCTGGGCATTGAAACCGGCATCGACCTCGACCGGCTGATCGCCGCCGGCCAACGCATCAGTAGCGTGCTGGGCCGCGGCAATGGGTCGCGGGTAGCGCGGGCGCGCAGCGCGCAGTAAGTCATACGGGTGTCACACAGGTGTGGGTGAAGTGTTACCGACCCCACATTTCACAGCAAAAAATCGGGTAACAGGGAAACAAATCGGCAGAATCTCAGGCCAAGCACTTTTGACGAAAACCGCTAAGCCACTGATTTTAAAAGACTTTCAAAAGTTGGCACGCACCCTGCTATATCTTTGGTACAAGAACAAAAAAAATGTGACACCCAATAAAAACAACAGGTAACGGCTCTGACATAACAAGAACAACACGGCAGAGGCGTAGCAAGCAGATTTTTTTGGAGTAGACACGCTTTTCAGGGGTACGCCCCGCGGTCTGGCACAGAACAATAAAACTACCTCAAGGTAGCGGCAGCCAGGTTCGGATCAGCCATGATGAAAGCAGGTCAGCGCTCAAAAAAATACGTTTGCTCTTGACCCCGCATGGGGGTCGCCCGCAACACCAGGACAGGCTGACAAAAACAACAAAAGGCCGGTCCCAATAATAAAAAAAGAGCAAGCAACAACGCTTTGAGGGGAGCTTCGGCTCCCCTCAGTGCTTCCCGCCCTCCTCCTTTCTTCTCCTTTCAGCCCCCTGATGCAGCAACCCGCCTTGCATTGTGGTCCACCCTGTAACCCTACAAGGAGGACAACGCCATGCCCGTTGAAATCGACGAAACCACCCGCCGCTGCACCCTGATCGGCGAGAACCTGCGCATCGAAGGCGATGGCCCTGCTATCGAAATCGTCACCGACGAACACCTGCGCATGTCAGTGGCCCTGCTGGCAGGCCAGCGCGTCCCCATTACCGAAGCCGAGGCCGATGCGTTGACCGTAGCGGGTGCGGTGGATAGCCGCAGGCATCTGAAGGCCAGCGTGCCAGGCTCGGTAATTTAAGGCCTGGCGGTCGAAGCCGGGTAATCTGATATGGTTTTTATCGCAAAATCTGAGCCTGTGCTGATAACAGCCTCAGGGCCATAGTGCTCATGCCTGATCGAGGCCTGATGAGCACCGAGCCATGAACAATAGAATCCCTTTCACAGAGATCGCCCCCACCCCAGCCAGCCCCCGACCGCGACACACCGACAGCGGCATTCACACCCGCAGCTTCAGCGGGCTGTACCGCAACCTGCGCATCGGCTTTGCCGGTGCCCTGTTCGTGCTGTTCTTCGGCACCGCTTGGCTGAACTGGAACGGACGCCAGGCCGTGTTGTGGGACCTGGCCAACAGCAAATTCCACATCTTTGGCGCGACCTTCTGGCCACAGGACTTCATCCTGTTGTCAGCGCTGCTGATCATTTGCGCCTTCGGTCTGTTCGCCATCACCGTGTACGCCGGCCGCGTGTGGTGTGGCTACAGCTGCCCGCAGAGCACCTGGACGTGGCTGTTCATGTGGTGCGAAAAGGTCACCGAAGGTGACCGCAACCAGCGCATCAAACTGGCCGCCGCGCCCTGGAGCCTGAACAAACTGGGGCGCCGCACCCTGAAACACAGCCTGTGGCTGGTCATCGGTATCCTCACCGGGCTGACCTTCGTCGGCTATTTCACACCGATTCGCCCACTGGCCGCAGAACTGTTCACCTTGCAACTGGGCGGCGTGGCGCTGTTCTGGGTGCTGTTCTTCACCGCCGCCACTTACATCAATGCCGGCCTGCTGCGTGAAGCGGTGTGCCTGCACATGTGCCCGTATGCGCGCTTCCAGAGTGTGATGTTCGACAAGGACACCCTGGCCGTCGCCTATGACCCACGGCGCGGTGAGGCCCGTGGCCCGCGCAAGAAGGGCAGCGACGTCCAGGCCCAAGGCCTGGGCGACTGCATCGACTGCACGCTGTGTGTGCAGGTGTGCCCCACCGGCATTGATATCCGCGATGGCTTGCAAATGGCCTGCATCGGTTGCGCAGCGTGCATCGACGCCTGCGACGGGGTGATGGACAAGATGGGTTACGCTCGCGGGCTGATTGGCTACAAGTCCGAACACAGCCTGCAGGGCGGTACTACTCACTGGCTGCGCCCACGCCTGCTCGGCTATGCCGCTGCGCTGGTGGTGATGATCGCGGCGCTGGTGGTGGCCTTGCAACTGCGCCCGATGGTGTCGCTGGATGTGATCAAGGACCGTGGCCTGTTCCGTGAAAATGCCTTGGGCCAGATCGAGAACATCTACCTGCTCAAGGTCATCAACAAGACCGAGCGCACCCAGCACTATGCGTTGCGCCTGCTGGACGCCGACGGCTTCACCTTGCAGGGCAACACCGCATTGGTCATCCCGGCGGGCGAAATGAGTGAACTGCCGGTGTCGGTGGCGATGCTCGCCGAGCGCCCGACCAGCAGCTCGCAAACACTCAGCTTCGAAATCAGCGAGCGTGACGACCCCGCCATCCGCAGCGTGGCCCACAGCCGCTTCGTCGCCCCCATGAACCGTTGATCCCTTACACTGACGCCACCTTGCCTGCCAGGCTTCGACAGAAGGCCAGAATGAAACGCTACGAACGCTTTGCCGACGACATTGCCGAACTGATCCGCTCCGGGGTACTGGGCCCCGGCCAGCGCGTGCCCTCGGTGCGCTACGCCAGCCAGACCCACGGGGTCAGCCCTTCTACCGTTTTCCAGGCCTATTACCTGCTGGAGCGGCGCGGGCTGATCCGCGCCCGGCCGCGCTCGGGGTATTTTGTCAACGCCCACGCCCCACGCCAGTTCAGCGAACCTCAAGCGCTGCAGCCGGTCAGCGAGTCTACCGATGTCGACGTCAGCGCCTTGGTGTTTTCGATCCTCGACTCGATCAAGGACCCCAACACCATACCGTTCGGTTCGGCCTTCCCCAGCCCCGAACTGTTCCCGCTGCAACGCCTGTCGCGCTCGCTGGCCAGCGCCAGCCGCAGCATGGACCCGCGCATGGTGGTCACCGACCTGTCGCCCGGCAACCCGCAACTGCGCCGGCAGATTGCCCTGCGCTACATGGTTGGCGGGTTGATGCTGCCCATGGAAGAACTGCTGATCACCAACGGCGCACTGGAGGCCCTGAACCTGTGCCTGCAGGCAGTGACTCAGCCCGGCGACCTGGTAGCCATCGAGGCCCCGGCCTTCTATGCCTGCCTGCAGGTACTGGAGCGGCTCAAGCTCAAGGCGGTGGAAATCCCGGTGCACCCGCGCGAAGGCATGGACCTGGGCGTGCTGGCACAAACCCTGGAGAAGCACCCGGTCAAGGCCGTGTGGTGCATGACCAACTTCCAGAACCCGGTGGGCGCCAGCATGCCGGAAGCCAAGAAACAGGCCCTGGTGGAGTTGCTGGCGCGCCATGAGGTGCCGTTGATCGAAGACGACGTGTACGCCGAGCTGTACTACTCGCAACAGGCGCCCAAACCGGCCAAGGCCTTCGACACCCAGGGCCTGGTGATGCACTGCGGCTCGTTCGCCAAAAGCCTGGCACCGGGCTACCGCATCGGCTGGGTCGCCGCCGGGCGCTTTGCGCAGAAGATCGAACGGCTGAAACTGATGACCTCGCTGTGTGCCTCGATGCCGGCCCAGGCGGCAATTGCCGACTACCTGCAGCACGGCGGCTACGACCGCCACCTGCGCAAGCTACGCTACGCGCTGGAAGGCCAGCAGGCCAACATGCTGGCGGCCATCGCTCGCCACTTTCCGGCGCAGACGCGGGTCAGCCAGCCTTCCGGTGGCTACTTCCTGTGGCTGGAACTGCCCGAACAAATGGACGCCCTCAAGCTGTTCCACATGGCCCTGGCGCAAGGCATCAGCATCGCCCCCGGGCCGATCTTCTCGCCCACCCGGCGCTTCGGCAATTGCATCCGCCTGAACTACGGAAGCCCCTGGCATGACGGCGCCGAACGGGCCATGGAAACCCTCGGGCGGATCATCCGCTCCTTCTGACCATCGAACACTCGGCGGCCGAACGACGGCTGCCGGGCATCGCCCGCCAACTGTGCTGACCCGCTATTCGCATGCAGATGAACACGCTAAAGTCAGAGCCTCCCCTTTTGTCGGACGTCGGCATGCCCTCCCGCGACCTGCGCTCACTGCGCCAACACGTCGAAGCCCTTCAGCGGCAGAACGCGCAACTGGAATCCCAGCTTGCCAGCCTCCAGGACCACGATCAGAACTTCTACCGTTCGTTGTTCGACACCATGGACGAAGGCTTCTGCATCATCGAGTTCTTCGACGGCCCGCACGGCCCGCTCAGTGATTACGTGCATGTACTGGCCAACGCGGCCTACGCCAAGCACGCCGGCATCCCCAACGTGGTCGGGCAAAAGCTGCGCGAGATGGTGCCCGATGAAGCCGATGACTGGGTAGCCCGCTATGGCGCAGTGCTGCGCACTGGCGAACCCCTGCATTTCGAGCAGGAACTGGTCGCCACCGGCCATGTGCTGTCTGTTACCACTTTCCGCGTGGAGCCTGCCGAGAAACGCCAGGTAGCGGTGTTGTTCAAGGACGTTACCGAACGCCGTCGGGCAGAGCAGGCCCTGCAACGCCTGAACGAAGAACTGGAGCAACGGGTAAGCGCTGCACTGGCAGAGCGACAGCTGTTCGCCGAGCTGGTCGACCACAGCGTGGTCAATGTGCATGTGGTCGACAAAGACATGCGTTGGCTGGCCATCAATCGCCAGGCGAAACATGACTTTCAACGGTTGTTCGGGCGTACGCCTGAAATTGGCGATTACTTGCCAGACCTGATCGACGATGAGCCAAACGTTCGGACATTAAGCTTGTCCATGTGGCAGCGTGCCTTGGCAGGCGAGCAATTCGTCGAGATCGGTACATTCGGCAAGGCGCCCGAGCAATACCATTACGAACTGCGTTTCAATGCCTTGCGCGACCATGATGGCGAAATACAAGGCGCTTTTCTGTTTGCCTATGACATCAGCGAGCGCGTACAGGAGCAGAAGCGCCTGGCCAAAGCCGAGGAAGCCCTGCGCCAGGCGCAGAAGATGGAAGCCGTGGGCCAGCTCAGTGGTGGCATCGCCCACGATTTCAACAACCTGCTGGGCGGTATTCTGGGCGCGCAAGAGCTGATGCGCCAACGCCTGAACCAGTCACGCTTCGACGCCATCGAGCCATTGCTGGAGCTCTCCAGCGGCTCGGCTCAACGGGCTTCTTCGCTGGTGCACCGTTTGCTGGCGTTCTCACGCCAGCAGACCCTGCAGCCCTGCTCAACGCAAGTGGCAACATTGGTGGCTGGCATGGAAGAGCTGTTACGCCGCACCATTGGCCCGGCCATCACCCTGAGCAGCCGGTTTGCCTGCGAGCTATGGCCAACGTTCATCGACCCACCCCAACTGGAAAGCGCCCTGCTCAACGTGTGCATCAACGCGCGCGACGCCATGCCAGGGGGCGGCGTTATCGATATCGTCGGCGACAACCTGCTGCTTGACGCGGTACAGGCCCAGGCGCTGGAACTGCCCGCCGGCGAATACGTGCGGCTGAGCATCATCGACAACGGCAAGGGCATGTCGGCGGAGGTGGCCAAGCGTGCCGTAGACCCTTTCTTCACCACCAAGCCCATGGGCCAGGGCACTGGCCTGGGTTTGTCGATGACTTACGGGTTCGTGCGCCAATCGGGTGGGCAACTGCGCGTACTTTCGACGCTGGGTGAAGGCACGCGCATCGAGCTGCTTTTGCCCCGCCACTATGAGCAACCCAAGCCGCCTGCCCCCAAACCGCAGCGCAAGGTACTGGAAAAAGACAGTGCAGTGGCGCGGCGTATCCTGTTGATCGAAGACCAGACGGCCTTGCGCCTGGTGGTTTGCGAAGTGCTGGAAGAGCTGGGTTACCGGGTTGATGCATTCGAGGACGGCCCAACTGCCTTGGCCTACCTGCAAAACGGCGAACGGCCAGACCTGTTACTGAGCGATATCGGCTTGCCCGGCGGCCTGAATGGCCGCCAGGTGGCTGAGCGCTGCCGCGAGCGCTACCCGGACCTCAAAGTGCTGTTCATCACCGGCTACGATGAAAGCGCGGCGCTCAGTGACGGCCAGTTGCTACAAGGCACGCTGGTGCTGACCAAGCCGTTTGAACTGGAGGCGCTGGCCGAGCGGGTCAGTACCCTGCTTGAGGATTGAGGGGCGCGCTCAGCGCCCGCCGCCCAGGTCGATGAAGCTGCCCGTGGAGTAGGATGCCTTGTCAGACAGCAACCAGAGAATGGCCTCGGCCACTTCTTCAGGGCGCCCGCCCCGGCCCATGGGCAAGCCGGGTTCCAGCTTGCTGACGCGGTCCGGATCACCGGACAGCGCATGGAAGCCAGTGTGAATGTAGCCTGGGCGAACGCCATTGACCCGCACGCCCTCGCCAGCCACCTCTTTGGACAGACCAATGGTGAAGGTATCGAGTGCGCCCTTGGAGGCGGCATAGTCGACATATTCGTTGGGCGAACCCAGGCGTGCAGCCACCGATGACACGTTGACGATGGCCCCGCCCTGCCCGCCATGCCGACGTGCCATGCGCAGCAGGGCGTGCTTGGCGCAGAGCATGGGGCCGACGACATTGGTTTTCATGACCTTGAGCAGGCGAAACTCGGACATATCCTCCACCCGGCTTTGCTGGCCGATGGTGCCGGCGTTGTTGACCAATGCGGTGACCGGGCCGAGTTCATCATCAACGCGCTGGAACAGCTGGATGATTTCATCCTCGACGCTGACGTCGGCGCGCACGGCAATGGCCTCGGCGCCCAAGGCGCGGACCTGGCCCAGGATACCTTCGGCGGCCTGCTCGTCGGTGTGGTAGTTGATGCAGATGCGGTAGCCCTGACGGGCGGCCAGCAACGCCGTGGCGGCGCCGATGCCACGGCTGCCGCCGGTGATGACGATGACTTTTTCCATGGATCTGCCATTCGTTCCGGGGAGGGAGAGCCGACAATAGGCGAAATAGCTGTGCGTGGGAATGACCAAGGTCAGGTCAACCCACTCCTATGTTCGCAGCCGTCTTCGGCACCAAGCACTAGAAAGCGAAGCCCTGCCCCAACTCGCTCTCCATCCACTCCAGAAACCGCCGCACTCGCGGGAAGCTGGAATGAGCCCTTGGGAAAACGAGATGGTGCGCTGCCACAGGGACTCGCAACGCATCGGGTGCGACTTCGACCAGCGCGCCAGAGAGAAGATACTTGTGAGCGAGAATTGAACTTTCGAGCGCGAAACCAAGGCCGTGGCTCGCGGCCTCCAAGGTCATGTAAGAGCGGTCAAAACTCAATGCATAAGGTTTCTCAGGGCGCTCCAACCCATGTTGAGCGAACCATTGCGGCCATTTGAGCAGGGTGGCCTCAGACAGAATAAGGTCTTGGCTCAGCAGGTCGCGTGGATGTGAGACAGCACGCTTGGCAAGCAGGCCCGGTGACGCCAGAACAGTGAACGTCTCATCGCGTATCGTGCGGACTTCATAACTTGGCCAGTTCGGTGTGCCGTGGCGGATATCAACATCAATCTTGTCCCGGCTGAAATGCAAGGACTCGTACGAACAGGAGAGGTTGATCTGGATATCAGGATGCGCCAGTCGAAACGCCTCCAGCCTCGGCATGATCCACAAAAGACCAAAACTGGGTGACGAGTGCAGCCGCAGGCAATCAAGGCTGACGTCGCTCGCTGCACGCTCGGTGGCAATTGCCAGGCTATGGAGCACACCCGAAATTTCTTTCAAGTACTGCTCGCCTACCGGTGTAAGCCTCACACCGCGAGCCTCTCGAATGAACAACTGGCGACCGATCATTCCCTCTAGATTGGCGAGTTGATGGCTGACAGCTGAAGGCGTCAAGTCGAGTGTCTCGGCAGCCCGCGCTACATTGCCGAAACGTGCAGTCTGTTCAAAGCACTGAATTGCCCTCAACGGTGGAATGACGGGTATCGCATCGGCAGTGACTTTCATGCATCGGCTTCCGCTGTAGATATTGACCTTGCTTGGAAGACGCATTCAATCATTGGCCATCGCGCAATGCGAGCCATGAATTTTCTTCAGCAACGAGTGATTTTTACCTTATTGCTCGGCCTGTACCTGAAGAACAAGCTGCGCCTATCGATTCAGGTGAATCGAACCCATAAAAATAATCAGAGGTTTCACTCATGCTTCTTCAAGGAAAAGTCGCCATCATCACAGGCGCAGCATCGGCACGTGGTATCGGACGAGCCACTGCCACCACGTTCGCACAACAGGGTGCCCGCGTGGTTATCCTGGACCTGGATGAATCCGCCGCTCGCGACGCTGCCGCCGCGCTTGGCGAAGGGCATCTGGGGCTCGCTGCCAACGTCGCCGACGAAGCTCAAGTGCAGCATGCCGTAGCGCAAATCATTGAGCACTTCGGCCGCATCGACGTGCTGGTCAACAACGCAGGCATCACCCAACCGTTGAAGATTCTGGACATCAAGCACAGCGACTATGACAAAGTGCTGGACGTAAGCCTGCGCGGCACATTGCTGATGTCGCAGGCAGTGATCCCGCACATGCGCCAACAGCAATCCGGCAGCATCATTTGCATGTCGTCGGTATCGGCGCAGCGCGGCGGTGGCATCTTCGGTGGCCCACACTACAGCGCAGCGAAAGCCGGCGTGCTGGGGCTGGGTAAAGCCATGGCCCGTGAGCTGGGCCCTGACAACGTGCGGGTAAACTCGATTGCACCCGGCCTGATCCACACCGACATCACAGGCGGCCTCATGCAGGACGAGCGCCGCCACGCGATCATCGATGGCATCCCGCTGGGTCGCCTGGGTGAAGCACAGGACGTTGCCAACGCTGCGCTGTTTCTGGCCAGCGACCTGTCCTCCTACCTGACAGGCATTACCCTGGATGTGAACGGCGGCATGTTGATCCACTGATGACCGGCCGGATGTAGTTGCGCTGGCCTGTCGGCTGGCGCTGTTCTGAATCGACGTTACAGCCGTTAGCTGTCAATAAAAACAAGAGATCAGACCATCATGACAACCCTGTCTCTGGAGGCGGTCGTCAGCGTCCGCGCCAACGCGTATCGCAAAACTGCCTGGCGATTGATGCCGTTCCTGATGCTGTGCTACCTGTGTGCTTATCTGGACCGCGTCAACGTTGGCTTCGCCAAGCTGCAAATGATGAACGACCTGTCATTGAGCGAGGCCGTCTACGGCCTTGGTGCGGGCATGTTCTTCCTGGGTTATTTTCTCTGCGAGGTGCCCAGCAACCTGATCCTGCATCGGGTTGGCGCTCGGCGTTGGATCGCTCGTATCATGATTTCCTGGGGCATCATCTCTGCCCTGTTCGCCTTCGTCGAAACGGCCTGGCAGTTCTATGCGTTGCGCTTTTTGCTCGGCATTGCCGAAGCGGGCTTGGCACCAGGGCTGTTGCTGTACCTGACCTACTGGTTTCCCTCCTACCGCCGCGCAAGAATGACGGTGCTGTGGTTCGTGGCGATCCCCCTGTCGGGCATGGTTGGGGGGCCGATCTCCGGCTGGATCATGAACAGCTTTGCAGGCTTCCATGGCTGGGCCGGCTGGCAGTGGATGTTCGTTCTCGAAGCCATTCCGACTGTCATCGTTGGCCTGTTGGTGCTGGCCTATCTGAAGGACGGCGTGCATCAGGCAACCTGGCTCACGGATGATGAAAAGGCGCTGGTCAACAAAGAGTTGGCCGAAGACAACAGCTGCAAGGTCACCCACGCCTCACCTCGTGAGTTCATCCGGGATCGCCGCTTGTGGCTGCTGGCGTGCATCTACTTCTGTGTCGTGATGGGCCAGTACGCTATCACCTTCTGGCTGCCGACACTGGTGCGCAACGCAGGCGTATCCGACCCCTTGCACATCGGCCTTCTGACCAGCCTGCCGTACATCTGTGCAATTGCTGCCATGTTGCTCATGGGCCGCAGTGGCGACAAACACCGCGAGCGCCGCTGGCA
This sequence comes from Pseudomonas monteilii NBRC 103158 = DSM 14164, assembly GCF_000730605.1. GTDB lineage: Bacteria > Pseudomonadota > Gammaproteobacteria > Pseudomonadales > Pseudomonadaceae > Aquipseudomonas > Aquipseudomonas monteilii. The sequence continues at coordinate 199,340 of NZ_BBIS01000012.1, forward strand.
CCTCGTCGTACCGATGATCGCCGGTGCAATCGGCCTGACGCTGGCAACACTGATGGGCGGCAACCTGTTGCTTTCGATACTGAGCCTGTGCCTGGCGGCTTCAGGCGTGCTGTCGGCTTCCTCGCTGTTCTGGATGCTGCCCACCACGCTGCTGGGCGGCGTGTCGGCGGCGGCCGGTATTGCCGGAATCAACAGCTTCGCCAACCTCGCCGGGTTCTGCTCGCCTTACCTGATCGGCTGGATTACGACCACAACCGGGTCCAGTGCCATCGGCATGTACCTCATCACCGCCGTACTGCTGGTAGGTGCCTGCCTGGTGTTGCGCATCCCTGCCGCTTCGGTCAATCGCTGAGTTAATTGGAGTTTCCCGAATGACTGCTCAACCCTCACCCACCACACTGGCGGCGCTGACAGAGCGCGCCTACAACATTCGTCACCATGCCCTGCGCATGGGCCAGGTTCAGGGCCAGGGCTATGTCGGCCAGGCGCTAGGCGCGGCCGATCTGCTTGCGGTGTCTTACTTTCACGCACTGCGCTACCAGCCTCATAACCCGGAATGGGAACAGCGTGATCGCTTCTATCTGTCCATTGGTCACTACGCGATAGCCTTGTACGCGGCGTTGATCGAAGCCGAAGTTATCCCGCTCGAAGAGCTGGAAACCTACGGCTCCGACGACAGCCGCTTGCCGATGTCGGGCATGGCGGCCTACACACCGGGAATGGAAATCACCGGCGGCTCTTTGGGCCACGGGCTGGGCATCGCGGTCGGCGCTTGCCTGGGCCTCAAGCGCAAGAAGTCGGATTCATTCGTCTACAACCTGTTGTCCGACGGAGAGTTGAACGAGGGTTCGACCTGGGAGGCAGCGATGTCGGCCTCGCACTGGAAGCTCGACAACCTGATCGCAATCATCGACGTCAACAACCAACAGGCTGACGGCCACTCAAGCGAAGTACTGGCTTTTGAACCCATCGTGGATCGCTGGCAGGCCTTCGGCTGGTTCACGCAGCGTGTAGACGGCAATGATCTGCAAGCGCTGGTCACCGCATTCGACGCTGCCCGACAACACCAAGGGGAGCAACCAAGAGTGATCATCTGCGACACCAAGATGGGCAAGGGCGTGGACTTCCTGGAGGGTCGCGAGAAAACTCACTTCATCCGCGTTGATGAACACGAATGGGATCTGGCGCTTGAAAACCTTCAGCTCGGGAGCAGCAAATGAGTAGTGTAAATAACCCGGCAACGGGCAAAAAACGTTTGACCACTTCGGCGATGATTGCCTCGATCGCTTCTGAAGGTCAGACGACACGCCCTGCGCCGTTTGGGCATGCACTGGCGACACTGGCCGAGCAACGTCAGGACATCGTCGGGCTGTCTGCAGACCTCTCGAAGTACACAGACCTGCACATCTTCGCCAAGGCCCACCCGGATCGTTTCTATCAGATGGGCATGGCCGAACAGTTGCTGATGAGCGCAGCTGCCGGTATGGCCCGGGAAGGCTTCACGCCGTTCGCGACCACCTATGCGGTATTCGCCTCACGCCGCGCGTACGACTTCATCTGCATGGCGATTGCAGAGGAAAACCTCAACGTCAAGATCGTATGCGGCCTGCCAGGGCTGACTACCGGCTACGGCCCGAGCCACCAGGCGACGGACGACCTTGCGATCTTCCGCGCCATGCCAAATCTGATGATCGTAGACCCCTGCGATGCGCTGGAAATCGAACAAGCCGTTCCAGCGATTGCAGCGCACCAAGGGCCAGTGTACATGCGCCTGCTCCGGGGCAATGTGCCAGTAGTGCTTGACGAATACGGCTACAAGTTTGAAATCGGCAAAGCCAAGAACCTGCGCACGGGCAACGATGTACTGATCATTTCCACAGGCCTGATGACCATGCGCGCCCTCGAAGCTGCCGAGAAACTGAAGGCGGATGGTGTCGACGTTGCGGTGCTGCACGTACCGACCGTCAAGCCGCTGGACGAGCAAACGATTCTGGCTGAAGCGCGCAAACCCGGACGCCTGGTGGTCACGGCAGAAAACGCTTCGATCATTGGCGGCTTGGGTGAAGCTGTGGCCGGGTTGTTGATGCGCAATAGCGTAACGCCGACATTCCGCCAGATCGCGCTGCCAGATGCCTTCCTGGATGCCGGCGCTTTGCCGACTTTGCACGACCGCTATGGCATCTCAACGCAAGCAGTCAGCGCTCAAATCAAGGCTTGGCTTTAAAAGTAGGCCTGACACGGCCACAGCACTGGGGGTAACCCAGGGTTGTGGCCGTGATACTGCGGCTTCAATGCCCTGCCGAAGCCGGTCCCGCCTTGGCGATGAACGGTGGCTTGGCAAACCACACCAGCAAGATCAACCCGGCAAACACCCAGGTCATCAAGGTGAAGTAATCCACCGTCGACATCATGTACGCCTGCCCATTGAGTATCTGCTCAAGTTGCGCATAGCTCTGCGGGTTAGCCCCACCCAGTTGCTCAAGCGTATGCCGCGTAGCCGGGTCGAACTGGCTGATATTCTCGCTCAGGTAAGCATGGTGCTGATCCGCCCGACGAATCCAGATCCAGGTCGTCAACGACGCGGCAAAACTCCCCCCCAGCGTACGCAGGAAGGTCGCCAGCCCCGACCCGTCGGCGATCTGGTGCGGCGGCAGGTCAGACAGCAGGATGCTCAAGGTCGGCATGAAGAACAGCGCCACACCAATACCCATGAACAACTGCACCAGGGCCACATGCTGGAAGTCCACCTCACTGGTGAAGCCCGCACGCATATAGCAGCTGGTACCGATCGCCAGGAACGCCAGCCCCGCCAGCACCCGCAGGTCGAACCGGTGCGCATACTTGCCCACGAACGGCGACATGATCACCGGCAGCAAGCCGATTGGCGCCACCGCCAGGCCCGCCCAGGTCGCGGTGTAGCCCATCTGCGTCTGCAACCATTGCGGCAGGATCAGGTTGATGCCGAAGAACCCCGCATACCCCCCGACCAGCACAAGGGTGCCAACCCGGAAGTTGCGGTGCACGAACAGGCGCAAGTTCACCACAGGGTGGCGGTCGGTCAGTTCCCAGATCACGAACACGGCCAGAAACACCACCGAAATCAGGCTACCGACGATGATGAACGAAGACTCGAACCAATCCAGGTCATTGCCTTTGTCCAGCACCACCTGCAACGCGCCGACACCGATGATCAACGTGAGCAAACCGATGTAATCCATCGGCTGGCGGCTGGTGACCACAGGCCGCGAACGCATCTGCTGACGCACGACGGCGGCGGCGAACAGGCCGATGGGCACGTTGATGAAGAAGATCCATGGCCAACTGTAGCTGTCGGTAATCCAGCCCCCCAGAATCGGCCCGGCAATCGGCGCCACCACCGTGACCATCGCCAGCAGCGCCAACGCCATCCCCCGCTTGGCCGGGGGGTACACGGCAATCAGCAAGGTCTGGGTCATCGGGTACAACGGCCCGGCAACCACCCCTTGCAACACGCGAAAGCCGACCAGCTCCGGCATCGACTGGGCGATACCGCACAGGAACGAGGCCAGCACGAACAGCAGCGTGGCCCAGATGAACAGTTTCACTTCACCAAACCGCCGGCTCAGCCAGCCGGTCAGCGGCAAGGCGATGGCGTTGCTCACCGCGAACGACGTGATGACCCAGGTGCCCTGCTCGTAACTCACCCCCAGGTTGCCGGAAATGGTCGGCAACGCCACGTTGGCGATGGTGGTGTCGAGCACCTGCATGAACGTCGCCAGCGACAGGCCGATGGTGGTCAGCAGCAGGCTCGGCGGCGTGAACTGGGCAGCGGCGTTGTTGCTCATCGCTGGGCCGTCTTGCCGGTTGCGCTGTTTTCGTGAATCAGCCGGGCAATCAGGTCGTCTGCCTCGACCAGTTGGCGGTCGTACACCTGGGTGGTGTAGCTGGCCTGCTGCGGCGGCTGCTGGGCCAGGGCCGGGCCACTCTGGTCGTGCAGGTCGACTTCCACCACCGTGGAAAGGCCGATGCGCAACGGGTGGTCCTTGAGCTGGTCAGGGCTGAGGTGAATACGCACCGGCACCCGCTGCACGATCTTGATCCAGTTGCCAGTGGCGTTTTGTGCAGGCAACAACGCGAATGCGCTACCGGTACCGGCCCCCAGGCTGTCCACCGTGCCGCTGTACTTGACCTCGCCGCCGTACAGGTCGGCGCTGATCTGCACCGGCTGGCCGATGCGCATGTCACGCAGCTGGGTTTCCTTGAAGTTGGCATCGATCCACACCTGGTCCAGCGGGATCACCGCCATGGTCGCAGTGCCCGGTTGCAGGCGCTGGCCCAATTGCACGGTGCGCTTGGCAACGTAGCCGGTTACCGGTGCCACCAAGGTGGTACGGGCATGATCGAGGTAGGCCTGACGCAGGTCGGCAGCAGCAGCCATCACCTCGGGATGCGAAGACACCACGGTGTCATCGACCAGCGCGCTGCTGGTGCTGAGTTGCTGGCGGGCACTGTTGACAGCAGCCTGGGCCACACTCAGGTCGTCGCGGGCATGAGACAGCTCTTCTGCGGCAATGGCACCGCTGTCGGCGAGCACCTTGCGCCGGTTGAAGTCCTGCTGTGCCTTGCGCAATTCGGCCTGGCGGGTTTCCAGCTGAGCCTTGAGCGAGTCGACGTTGCTGTACAGCCCGCGTACCTGCCGCACACTGCGCGCCAGCTTGGCCTCGGCGGACTGCAAGGCCACCTCGCTGTCGGCCGGGTCGAATTGCAGCAACACCTGGCCGGCGTGGACCAGGTCGCCGTCATCGGCACCAATGCTGGTGACGGTGCCGGTGACCAGCGGGGTGATCTCCACCACGTTGCCGTTGACGTAGGCATCGTCGGTGCTTTCGTGCCAGCGCCCGACCAGGCTGTACCAGGCCCAGGTGCCGATACCGGCAAGGATCAGCAACAACACCAGGCCAAGCAGCCAGGCCTTGCGCTTGCGCGACGGCTCGGGCGCGGCGGAGGGAGTCGGGGTGTCTGCGGGAGTGGCCATGACAATACCTTGGATAATTCGTGACAGGGTTCAACGGTCGCCAAAACGGCGGATCGTCAACGGGTCGCCAGCACTGAGCAGCACCTTGGCCAGCAGGCCTTCCAGGGCCTTGAGCTCGTCAGGTGCCAGCACGCCGCACAACTCGTTCATGGCGGCGGCGCCAATTTCCGGCAGGCGGTCGGCCAGGCGCTGGCCGTCGGCGGTGAGCGCCAGGCGCACCTGGCGGCGGTCGTCGGCGCAGCGGTTGCGCACGATCAGGTCCTTCTGTTCGAGGCGGTCGAGCATGCGGGTCATCGAACCGCTGTCCAGGCCCAGGTAGCGGCACAGCTCGGCCGGGGTGTCTACCTGGTACTGAGTGACGATGATCAGCACCTTGAACTGCGCGGCGGTGACGCCCTCTGATTCAAGGTGCCAGTCGAGAATGCGGTCCTTCAGGATCGCTGCGCGGCCGAGCAACATGCCGATGGCGCAGGTCTGGAAGTTTTCGGGGGAAAAATGGGCCATCGGGGATTGCTCGGGTAATTGTGTGAAAATATTACTGCCTAGGCAGTGAATGTCAAAGCCTTGATTAGGTAGCTATGCAAAATTTCATATTTCTGGCTGAAATGCCGCTTCTGTTAGGGGTGGGGCGCCAAGGCGGCTAGCGCGCTCGCAAGCCCAATGCCTCCACAGCCCCACAGGCAATCGCCATGCCCACCAGTTCTGCCAGGCTGCCCGCCTGCAAACGCTTCATCACCCGCCCCCGGTACAGGTCCACGGTCTTTACGCTGATGCCCAGTTGCTCGGCAATCTCTCGGTTGTTCAACCCCTGGGCCAGCGGCACGAACACATCACGCTCACGCGGCGTCAGGCCGTCGATACGCGCCTGCACCTGGGCCAATGCCTGATCGCCCTGCCGCGCACGCGTGGCATGCTCCAGCGCGGCCTGCACGCTGTCGAGCAGCAACTGGTCGTTGTAAGGCTTTTCGATGAAGTCGCAGGCGCCAGCCTTGAACGCGCGCACCACGATCGGTACATCGGCATGGCCACTGACGAAGATCACCGGCAGCGCCAGGCCGCGCTCGCGCATCGCCTGCTGTACCGCAAGCCCGCCCAGCCCCGGCATGCGCACATCCAGCAGCACACAGGCAGGCCTATCGTCGACGCAGGCATCGAGAAATGCCTGCCCACTGGCAAACGGCAACGCCTGCAAACCCACCGACTCCAGCAGCCACACCGTCGAGTCGCGCATCCCTTGGTCGTCATCGACCACATACACCTTCGCTTGCACCCTCAACTCCCCCTTATCCCCTGCTGACCGCCAGGCGGCAGCACAATACCAGACCGCCGTTGTCACCCGCCCGCGCCCACAGGCTGCCGCCAAAGCCTTCGATCAGGCTGCGGCTCATGCTCAAACCCAGGCCCAGGCCGTCGGCCTTGCTGGTGGTGAACGGCGTGAAGATTTCGTCCAGGCGCTCGGGGTCCACACCCGGGCCCTGGTCAGCCACCTCCACCAGCACGCCGTCGCCATCACGCACAGCGCCGAGCAGGATACGTGACGGCCGCTCGCCCTGCTGCTCGCGGTTGGCATCGATGGCATTGCGCAACAGGTTGAGCAGGACCTGTTCCAGCAACACCCGGTCGGCGTACACCAAGGGCAGTTGCGTACTCATGCGCAGCTCCACCGTCACGTGGTCGCGCGCGGCCTCCCAAGCGCACAAGCGCATGGCCTCCTCGGCGACCTCGGTCACGTCCAGCGCCTGCAGGTTTCGTGGCCCCTTGCGCAGGAAAGCGCGCAAGCGGCGGATCACTTCAGCGGCGTGGGTGGCCTGTTCGCTGATGCGTTGCAACCCCTGCCCTACACGCTCACGGGCCTGCGGGTCGCGCTCGATGCTCGACAGGTAGCGCAAGCTGGCGTTGGCGTAATTGACCACCGCAGCCAACGGCTGGTTGATCTCGTGGGCAATGCCCGAGGCCAGTTCGCCGAGGGTGGCCAGCCGGGCACTGTGCGCCAGGCTTTCCTGGGCTTCGATGCGCAAGGTGATGTCGCGGGACACGCTGACCACCTCCACCACCGTGCCGGTGTAGGTTTCGCGGATGGCCCGGCTGGCGATTTCGAACCAACGGTAACCGCCCGCAGCCTGGCGTACCCGGCAGGTCATGGTGTGGTAGCCATCCTGGTCCAGCGCCGCTGCCGCCTGGCGCAGCACCTGGCGCCGCTCGCGCGGGTGCAGCAAGCTGTGCACGGGCATGCCGCGCAGTTGCTCGGGCCACAACCCGAGCAGGCGGAATGCGGCCGGAGAAGCATCGAGAAAGCGGCCATCGGGGCTGTGCCGGGAGATCAGGTCGGTGGTGTTCTCGATGATCAGCCGATACAAGCGCCGTGCGCGGCTGGCCTCTCGCGCCCCCTGGCGCTCTTCGCTGGCGTCACGGCAGCGCCCTAGCACCTGCTGCCCCTGGTCATCAGGAATGAACGTCCACAGCACGATGCGCTCACCCACCTGCACCTCGACATCGGCAATCGCCCGATGCTGGCGCAGGCAGGCACGTACCAGCGCGGCGCAGTTGGCCGGCAGCCAGCTGGCCAACCCCGGGCCTTCATCTACCCAGGCTTGCAGCGCGGGGTTGAGCGCCAGCGGCCTGGCGTCATCGGCCAGCAGCAGGCTGGGTTGAGGGTCCTTGTCGAGCAAGGGATAAGCGGTCTTGTCCACGGTAGGCGGCTCGTTGTTATAGTAGTTTTACTATATTGCTATAGTCGATATTCCTACTACCATATCGGTTCGCGTAAAACTGCGACAGAGGAAGGCGACCTACCGTACGCCTCCCCGCACCCTGAACAGAGCTAACAATCAGCCACCGGGGGCCAAGCGCACAGGCTGCGCCTGCCTCCCTTACAGGATTACCGCATGTCGATCTATGCCCAGGGCCTGATGCCCGCTGCCGTCAACCATGTCGCCCTCACCCCGCTGAGTTTCATCGAACGCACCGCTGCCGTGTACGGCCAGTATCCAGCCGTGATTCACGGCGCCATCCGCCGTAACTGGCAAGACACCTACCAACGCTGCCGCCGCCTGGCCAGTGCCCTGGCGGGCCGCGGCATCGGCCGTGGCGACACCGTGGCAGTGATGCTGCCCAACACCCCCGCCATGCTCGAAGCCCACTTTGGCGTGCCCATGACCGGTGCCGTGCTCAATACCCTGAACGTACGCCTGGACGCCGAGGCCATCGCCTTCATGCTGCAGCACGGCGAAGCCAAGGTGCTGATTACCGACCGCGAGTTCCATGCGGTGATTGAAGCCGCCCTGGCGCTGCTCGAACATCCGCCATTGGTAGTGGACGTGGATGACCCCGAGTACGGCGAAGGCCGTGCGGTCAGCGAGCTGGACTACGAGGCCCTGCTCGCCGAGGGCGACCCAGAATATGCCTGGGAGTGGCCGGATGACGAGTGGCAGGCCATTTCGCTCAACTACACCTCCGGCACCACCGGCAACCCAAAAGGTGTGGTCTACCACCACCGCGGCGCCTACCTGAACGCCTTGGGTAACCAGATGACCTGGGCCATGGGGCATCGCCCGGTGTACCTGTGGACCTTGCCGATGTTCCACTGCAACGGCTGGTGCTACCCCTGGACCATCACCGCCCTGGCCGGTACGCATGTTTTCCTGCGCCGGGTCGACCCGCAGAAGATCCTTAACCTTATCCGCGAACACCGGGTCAGCCACCTGTGCGGCGCACCGATCGTGCTCAACGCCTTGGTCAACATGCCGGAAGCCGCCAAGGCCGCCATCGAGCACCCGGTACAGGCCATGGTGGCCGGCGCCGCACCACCGGCCAAGGTGATCGGTGCCGTGGAAGAAATGGGTATCCAGGTCACCCACACCTACGGCCTGACCGAAGTCTACGGCCCGGTGACCGTGTGTGCCTGGCATGACGCGTGGGACGAACTGACGCTGGAAGAACGCGCGCGCATCAAGTCACGCCAAGGTGTGCGTTACCCGACCCTCGACGGCCTGATGGTCGCCGACCCGCAAACCCTCGAGCCGGTGCCGCGCGATGGCAACACGCTGGGCGAGATTTTCATGCGCGGCAACACGGTGATGAAGGGCTACCTGAAGAACCCCGAGGCCACCGCCGAAGCCTTCCGTGGCGGCTGGTTCCACACCGGCGACCTGGCCGTGTGGCATGCGGACGGTTATGTGGAGATCAAGGACCGGCTCAAGGACATCATCATTTCCGGTGGCGAGAACATTTCCACCATCGAGGTCGAGGACGCCCTGTACAAACACCCGGCGGTGCTCGAGGCCGCCGTGGTGGCGCGCCCGGATGAAAAATGGGGAGAAACCCCATGCGCCTTCGTAGCCCTGAAGCCTGGCAGGGAAGACACCCGCGAAGCCGACATCACCAGCTGGTGCCGCGAGCACCTGGCCGGGTTCAAGGTGCCCAAGACCGTGGTGTTTGGCGAGCTGCCCAAAACCTCCACCGGCAAGATCCAGAAGTACGTGCTGCGCGACCGGGCCAAAGCCCTCTGATCCCGTAGCGGCCTCTTCGCGGGCATGCCCGCGAAGAGGCCGCACCTGATTTCTCCCCTTCAAGAGCCAACGATGACTACCTATTCAGCCCCACTGCGCGACATGCGCTTCGTCCTGCATGACGTATTCAACGCCCCGGCCCTGTGGGCCCGCCTGCCCGCCCTGGCCGAGCGCATCGACGCCGACACCGCCGACGCCATCCTCGAAGAAGCCGCCAAAGTCACCGGCCAGCTGATCGCTCCGCTCAGCCGCAACGGCGACGAACAAGGCGTGCACTTCGAAGCAGGCCAGGTCACCACACCAGACGGTTTCCGCAAAGCCTGGCACACCTACCGCGAAGGCGGCTGGGTCGGCTTGGGCGGCAACCCGGCGTATGGCGGCATGGGCATGCCGAAAATGCTGGGCGTGCTGTTCGAAGAAATGCTCTACGCCGCCGATTGCAGCTTCAGCCTGTATTCGGCCTTGAGTGCTGGCAGCTGCCTGGCCATCGATGCCCACGCCAGCGAAACGCTCAAGGCCACTTACTTGCCGCCCCTGTACGAAGGCCGCTGGGCGGGCACCATGTGCCTCACCGAACCCCATGCCGGCACCGATCTGGGGCTGATCCGCACGCGTGCCGAACCCCAGGCCGATGGCAGCTATCACATCAGTGGCAGCAAGATTTTCATTACCGGTGGCGAGCAGGACCTGACCGAGAACATCGTCCACCTGGTCCTGGCCAAGCTGCCGGATGCACCTGCTGGCGCCAAAGGCATCTCGCTGTTTCTGGTGCCCAAGTACCTGGTCGAGGCCGACGGCAGCCTGGGCGCACGCAACGCCGCCCATTGCGGCTCGATCGAGCACAAGATGGGCATCAAGGCATCGGCCACCTGTGTGATGAACTTCGATGGCGCCATCGGTTACCTGGTGGGCGAGCCGAACAAGGGCCTGGCAGCCATGTTCACCATGATGAACTACGAGCGCCTGTCCATCGGTATCCAGGGCATCGGCTGCGCCGAAGCCTCTTATCAAAGCGCCGCCCGTTACGCCAACGAGCGCCTGCAAAGCCGCGCCGCCAGCGGCCCGCAGGCGCAGGACAAGGCGGCCGACCCCATCATCCACCACGGCGATGTTCGGCGCATGCTGCTGACCATGCGCACCCTCACCGAAGGTGGCCGGGCGTTTGCCGCCTACGTTGGCCAGCAGCTGGACCTGGCCCGTTACGCTGAAGACACCGGCGAACGCGAACATGCCCAGCGCCTGGTGGCACTGTTGACGCCAGTGGCCAAGGCGTTCTTCACCGACAACGGCCTGGAAAGCTGCGTGCTTGGCCAGCAGGTGTATGGCGGCCATGGGTATATCCGCGAGTGGGGGCAAGAGCAGCGGGTGCGTGACGTGCGCATTGCGCAGATTTATGAAGGTACCAACGGTATTCAGGCTCTGGACCTGCTCGGCCGCAAGGTACTGGCCGACGGCGGCCACGCGCTGGCCAGCTTTGCCGCCGAAGTGCGGAGTTTCAGCGTGGATGCCCCGTTGCACCGCGAAGCCCTGCAGGCAAGCCTGGCGCGGTTGGAGGCGACCAGTGCGTGGCTGCGGGCACGTGTCGGCGAGGATGCCAATCTGGTCAGCTCGGTGGCGGTAGAGTACCTGCAGCTGTTCGGGCTGACGGCATATGCCTACATGTGGGCGCGGATGGCCGCGGCGGCGGTGGCCAAGCAGGACGAGGACGCTGACTTTTACGGTGCCAAGCTGGCGTGTGCGGCGTTCTTCTTCCAACGTATTTTGCCGCGTGGGTTGGGGCTTGAGGCCAGTATTCGGGCCGGTAGTGACAGCCTTTATGGGCTGGAGGCGGCGCAATTCTGATAGGACGTTGGGGGCGCTTTGCGCCCCTTGTGTCGCGATGGGCTGCGCAGCAGCCCCAAGGATCTCAGCCTGCATTTACTTGCGCGAAGGGTTCTCAAACGCTGAAAAACCGTTGCAAATCCGACGAAAAAACGGCACAACTGATAGTCATTCGCCATTACATCGGTTCTCGGGAGCCCTCTAGCAAGGGTAGAATGCGCAAAACCCGGAGCCGCAATGAACCACGACCGCCTCAATCCCAGCCCAGACGATGCCATGACCGACGCCGCCGCGCATTGGTGCATGCGCCTGCACGCCGAAGACTGCACGGCTGGCGAGCGCGAGGCTTTCGCCCGCTGGCTTGCGGCAGATCCGCGGCATGCCGAGGAATACGAGGCAATGCTGGAAATCTGGCAAACCGCCGACCTGTTGCCACGCACCGCCACTGTCGTCGAGTTCAACCCGCCTGCCCGACACCCTGCGCGTCCACGCAGCTGGCGCCCGCTGGCGTCTGCCGCAGCCATCGCCCTGGCGGTACTGCCGCTGGCCGGTTGGGTGGGCTGGGAACAAGGTTGGCTGCCCAACCACTACCAGCACTTCGAAGCCAGTGACCGCATGCAGACCGTGGAGCTGAGCGACGGCAGCACGGTGCAGCTCAACCTCAATACCGAGCTCACCTACCTCAACTACAAGGACCAGCGCCAGGTCATGCTCAAGCGCGGCGAGGCGTTCTTCAAGGTTCAGCACGACAGCAACCACCCGTTCATCGTGCGCGCCGGTCGCGGCCAGACACGGGTCACCGGCACCCAGTTCAACGTGTGGAAGTACCAGGACCAGGTCAAGGTCACCCTGGTGGAAGGCTCGGTACTGGTGTCCAGCGATGGCAGCACCGGCGGTTATCGCCTTGGGCCAGGCATGCAGGCCAGCTACCACCAGGGCGATTTCGAGCCCCAACTGGAGCAGAGCGACGACTACGGCAACAGCCTGGCCTGGCGCAGCGGCAAGCTGGTGCTCGACAACCTGAGCCTGGAACAGGCGCTGCCGGTGATCAACCGCTACCTCGACGCGCCGCTGCTGCTGGCCGATGCCAGCACCGGTCGCATCCGCATCAGCGGCATTTACAACACCCGTGAAGTGGGCCGCCTGGTCAACAACCTGCCCAAGGTGCTGCCGGTCTACCTGACCCGCAGCAAGGACGGCAGCACCGTGCTCAACCGCATCTCGCCGCCGCCCGACAAGGGCTGACGCCCTCCCCGCCTTACAAGGTCATCGCAGCCAACCAGCCGAACGCCAGCAGCGGCAGGTTGTAGTGGATGAAGGTCGGCACCACGGTGTCCCAGATATGGTGATGCTGGCCGTCGACGTTCAGGCCCGAGGTTGGGCCCAGGGTCGAGTCCGAAGCCGGCGAGCCCGCATCTCCCAAGGCACCGGCAGTACCAACGATGCACACCGTGGCTACCGGGTCGAAGCCCAGTTGCACGCACAGCGGCACGAAGATCGCGGCCAGGATCGGCACAGTGGAGAACGACGAGCCGATACCCATGGTCACCAGCAGGCCCACCAGCAGCATCAGCAAGGCGCCGATGCCCTTGCTGTGGTCGATCCACTGGGCCGAGGTTTCCACCAGGCTTTTCACCTCACCGGTAGCCTTCATCACATCGGCAAACCCCGAGGCGGCAATCATGATGAAGCCGATCATGGCCATCATCTTCATGCCCTCGGTGAACAGGTCATCGGTGTCCTTCCATTTGACGATGCCCGACAGCGAGAAAATCAGGAAGCCGACCATGGCCCCGATGATCATCGAGTCCAGCAACAACTGGACGATGAACGCTGCGGCAATTGCCAGCCCGGCCACCAGCAGTGTCAGCGGGTTGTACTGCACGCTCACCTGTTCCACCTGCTCGATGCGGGCCAGGTCGTAGTCACGCTTCTTTCGGTAGCTGATGAAGACGGCCAGCAACAGGCCTGCGAGCATGCCTGCCGCCGGGATGGCCATGGCCTGGGTCACATTGACGCCACTCACATCGACACCGGCACGGGCAACGTTGGCCAGCAGGATTTCGTTGAGGAAGATGTTGCCAAACCCCACCGGCAGGAACATGTACGGGGTAATCAGACCGAAGGTGATGACGCAGGCGATCAGCCGACGGTCGATGCGCAAACGGGTCAGCACATACAAAAGCGGCGGCACCAGCAGCGGGATGAAGGCAATGTGGATGGGCAGGATATTCTGCGACGACACCGCCACCACCAGCATCAGGCCAATCATCAGCCATTTGACCTTGCCGCCATTGGCGTGGCCCTGGCGATCGATCATGGCCAGTGCACGGTCAGCCAAGGCATGGGCCAGGCCGGACTTGGCGATGGCCACGGCAAAAGCGCCCAACAGTGCATAGGACAAGGCCACCGTGGCACCCCCGCCCAGGCCGCCGTTGAAGGCCTTGAGCGTGCCTTCGACGCCCAGGCCGCCCACCAGCCCACCGACCAGGGCGCCAATGATCAGGGCGATGACCACATGCACGCGGGACAGGCTGAGTATCAGCATGATGCCGACCGCGGCGATCACTGCATTCATGGTTGGCTTACCTCATTACGACAGAAAAAAGCGCGAACTCTGAAGCAGTGGGCGGCAGATGTCAAAAGCGCCATGTTGCGGCGCATTAGCAACTCCTAAAGGATCACGCTCCCACAGGGGGTCGCAAGCGACCTCAACAATTAAATTGAACGTTTGAATAAAGAAAAAACGGCGCCCGCCGACACAGTCGCTAGCCACACTCTTATTACAAGGGATTCGACCCCATGCCTTTGCGACAACTTTCCATCCAGTGGAAAATCACCCTGCTCGCCGGTCTCTGCCTGGCCGGCATCGTCACCTTGCTCGTTGGCCTGTCGCTGTACCGCATGGACCACAGCTCGGACCTGGTCAAAGCCAGCAGCATGCAGATGCTGACCGAGGCGGCGCAATCGCGCATCGAGTCGCAGGGTGAGGTGCAAGCCCTGAATATCCGCCGCCAGTTCATGGACGCCTATCAGTACGGTGCAGGCTTCGCCCGCCAGGTGCTGTTCCTGCGTGAGCAGGCGGAAAAACGCTATCTAGATGCCTTCGACCTGCGCGAGGACATGACCCGCCAAGTGCGCGCCGCACTGCAGGCCAACCCCGACCTGCTTGGCCTCTCGCTGGTGTTCGAACCCAACGCACTGGACAACAAGGACAGCCTGTTTGCCGGCAAGGCGGAGCTGGGCAGCAACGAAACCGGGCGTTTTGCCCTGTACTGGTCGCAACCGCGCGCCGGCCAGCTGACCGCCATGGCGCTGCCCGAGCATGACATGGCCAACACCGAGATCGGCCCCAGCGGCCAGCCGGCCAACACCTGGTGGGTGTGCCCGCGCACCACCGGCAAGGTGTGCGTGGTGGAGCCGTACTTTTACGACATCGATGGCCAGCAGGTGCTGATGACCAGCATCGTCTTCCCGCTGGCGGTCAACGGCAAGATCATTGCCACCCTGTCCATCGACATCAACCTCAACAGCCTGCAGGCCCTGAGCCAGGACGCCAGCCGCAGCCTGTACGAAGGCCGCACCACGGTCGGCATCCTCAGCCCGGTCGGCCTGCTGGCCGGCTACAGCGCCGATGCCAGCAAGCTGGCCCAGCGCTTCGATCAGGTGGACCCTACCAACGGCGCCGAACTGGTGCGCAAGCTGGCCGATGGCAAGATGACCATCCTGCACGACCAACAGCGCCTGAAAGTGCTGGCCGCGTTCCGGCCGATCCCCGACGCCCAACCTTGGGGCGTGCTGCTGGATGTGCCGGAAAACGCTCTGACAGGGCCTGCCGAAAAGCTGAAGCAGGAACTGGACACGCTGAACACCAGCGGCACCCTGCTTGAACTGGGCCTGGGCCTGGCTGCAGCCATTGCCGGCCTGCTGATGGTGTGGCTGATGGCCCGTGGCGTTACCCGGCCCATCCTTGGCGTGGCCGCCATGCTCAAGGACATTGCCAGTGGTGAGGGCGACCTGACCCGCCGCCTGGCCTACCAGAAACAGGACGAACTGGGCGAACTGGCCGGCTGGTTCAACCGCTTCCTCGACAAGCTGCAGCCGACCATCGCCGAGGTCAAACGCTCGGTGCAGGCCGCCCGAGGTACCGCCGACCAGTCCTCGGCCATTGCCAGTGAAACCAGCGCCGGCATGGAACAGCAGTACCGCCAGGTCGACCAGGTGGTCACCGCCTCGCACGAAATGAGCGCCACCGCCCAGGACGTGGCCCGCAGCGCGGCCCAGGCCGCGCAGGCTGCCCGTGATGCCGATCAGGCCACCCGTGAAGGCCTGGCGGTGATCGACCACACCACCACCAGCATCGATGCCCTGGCCGCCAACATGAGCGACGCCATGGCCGAGGTCCAGGGCCTGGCGCAAAACAGCGAGAAGATCGGCTCGGTGCTGGAGGTGATCCGCTCGATTGCCGAGCAGACCAACCTGCTGGCCCTCAACGCGGCCATCGAGGCTGCCCGCGCCGGTGAAGCCGGCCGTGGCTTTGCCGTGGTGGCCGATGAAGTGCGCAACCTGGCCCGGCGTACCCAGGAGTCGGTGGAAGAAACCCGCCAGGTGATAGAAGCCTTGCAGGCAGGCACCCGCGAGGTGGTCGACGCCATGGACAACAGCCATCGCCAGGCCCAGGGCGGCGTCGAGCAGGTTGGCCAGGCCGTGACGGCGTTGCAGCGTATCGGCCAGGCGGTGACCGTGATTACCGACATGAACCTGCAGATCGCCTCCGCCGCCGAAGAGCAAAGCGCGGTGGCTGAAGAAATCAACAGCAACGTGGCGACGATCCGCGACGTCACGGAGTCGCTGTCGGGCCAGGCCAACGAGTCGGCGCGGGTCAGCCAGTCGCTGAACAGCCTGGCCAACCAGCAGCAGGCGCTGATGGACCAGTTCCGCGTCTGAGGCAGGCTGGGCCGCCTCGTGCGGCCCTGAATACCGCTCAAACCTCGTCGTCTACACTTGCCTGCACCCAAGGCGCGGCAAACGAC
The DNA here is from genome assembly GCF_000730605.1 of Pseudomonas monteilii NBRC 103158 = DSM 14164. Lineage (GTDB taxonomy): Bacteria > Pseudomonadota > Gammaproteobacteria > Pseudomonadales > Pseudomonadaceae > Aquipseudomonas > Aquipseudomonas monteilii. Next base: position 215,716 of record NZ_BBIS01000012.1, read on the forward strand.
GAGGTCTGGATGAAGAAGCTTTCAACACTGCTGGCGGGCCTGCTGCTGGCCGTAGGCCTGGCAAGCACTGACAGTGCCGCTTCGGCAGAACAACGCCCACCCATCCATTTTGGTGCCATCGGCTGGGAAAGCGGCGCCCTCACTACCGAAATCCTGCGGCTGATCGTGGAGCGCGGTTATGGCTACCCTACAGACACCCTGCCCGGCAGCACGGTCAGCATGGAGGTGGCCCTGGCCCGCAACGACCTGCAAGTGATCGCCGAAGAGTGGGCCGGACGCAGCCCGGCCTGGGTCAAAGCCGAGCAGGCAGGCCAGGTATTCGCACTGGGTGATACGGTGAAGAACGCCGAAGAAGGCTGGTGGGTGCCTGCGTATGTGATCGAGGGCGACGCCGCTCGCAAACTGAAGCCCATGGCGCCCGAATTGCGCCATGTCGACGACCTCAAGCGTTACCCGCAGGTATTTCGTGACCCCGAGTCGCCCGACAAAGGTCGCTTCCTGAACAGCCCCACTGGCTGGACATCGGAAACGGTCAACAGCCAGAAGCTCAAGGCATACGGCCTGGACAACCTGTACACCAACTTCCGCAGTGGCTCCGGTGCTGCGATGGATGCCGAAATCGGCTCAGCCTTCCGCCGTGGCCAGCCGGTGTTGTTCTACTACTGGAACCCGACCCCATTGATGGGGCGCTACAAGCTCATACGGCTTGAAGAACCACCGTTCGATGCCCAGGCCTGGGCCACCCTCACCGATGCCAGCAACCCCAACCCGCAGGGCAGCCGTTCGCTGCCGGCAAAGTTGTCGATTGGTGTGTCCAAAGCCTTCCGTGAAGGCTACCCGGACCTGGTGACGGTGTTCGAACAGGTCGACTTGCCGATCGACCGGCTCAACAAGGCGCTGGCCGACATGAGCGAAAAACGCACGCCGCCGCGCGATGCCGCCCTCGCCTTCCTGCGTGACAACCGTGCCGTCTGGAAGGCCTGGCTACCCAGTGAAGTCGCCGCCAGGGTCGAGGGCAGCCTGTGAGCAACGGCTTCCCGCAAGCCTTGCAGTTTTCCTTTGCCGACAGCGTCAACCGGTTGGTCGATTGGCTGGTACTGAACTACGGCGATCATTTGCGTAGCGTTTCCGACCAGTTGCTGCAACTGCTGGTAGCCCTGGAAAACCTGCTGCGCCTGTTGCCGTGGTGGCTGTTGTTGCTGCTGGTAGGCGTGCTGGCCTGGCACGCCAGCCGAAGCCTGCTGCGCAGTGCGGTACTGGTGTCGCTGCTGGCCCTGATCGGCATGCTCGGGCTGTGGGACAAACTGCTGCAAACCTTGGCCTTGGTGCTGGTGAGTACCGGCCTGTGCGTGCTGGTGGGCGTGCCGCTGGGCATTCTGCTGGCTGCCCGGCCACTGGCGAAGCGGCTGTTGTTGCCAGTGCTGGATGTGATGCAGACGCTGCCTGCTTTCGTTTACCTGATCCCGGTGCTGATGCTGTTCGGCCTGGGCAAGGTGCCCGCCGTGTTTGCCACACTGATCTACGCCCTGCCGCCGTTGGTGCGATTGACCGAACTGGGCCTGAGCCAGATCGACCCCTCGCTGCTACAGGCCGCGCACGGTCTGGGGGCCAGCCGCTGGCAACGCTTGCGGCGCATTGCCCTTCCGCTGGCGCTGCCGAGCATCATGGCCGGGCTGAACCAGTCGGTAATGATGGCCCTGTCAATGGTGGTGATGGCTTCGATGATCGGCGCCCGCGGGTTGGGTGAGGATGTACTGATGGGGATCCAGACGCTGAATGTGGGGCAAGGTGTGGAGGCCGGGCTGGCAATTGTCGCGTTGGCCATGGTGATTGACCGGATCAGCCAGGCGTACGGGCGCAACGGGCACTGAACAGTGTTGCCGGCGATAGGGCCGGGCCTGACAATGCAGCTCTGTCAGCTTGAAACCGGACCTCATCCGCATGTCCCTCAAAGCCCTGCGCACCCTGGTAACCATCGCCCGCCATGGCACCTTTGCCCGCGCCGCCGACCTGCTCAGCCTCACACCTTCGGCAGTGAGCCTGCACATCAAAACCCTTGAAGACGAATTGCAGGTGACCTTGTTCGACCGCAGCCGTCGGCAGGTGGTACTGACCGAGGCCGGCCAGTTGGCCGTGGCGCGTGCCGAAACCATCCTGGGCGCCTATGACGAACTGGCCGACGCCCTGGCCAGTGGCCCTGGCCTGCGTGGCCGCCTGCGCCTGGGGGCCATCCACACGGTGCTGGCGCGGCGTCTGCCCAAGGCGCTGGTCTGGATCAAGACCCACCATCCGCAATTGCATATCAGCGTGGCGTCGGGGATGTCGGCGGAACTGGCGCGGCGCGTGGAGGACGGCGAACTCGATGCAGCGATCACCACCGAGCCGGTCAGCCCCTACCCGCAAAGCCTGGACTTCACACCGTTGTTCGAGGACCGCTTCTGGGCCATCGCCAGCCCGGAACTGGCCGGGCACGGTGTAGCCGAGTTGCTGGCCAGCCAACCGTTCCTGCGCTTCGACAAACGCGCCTGGGCCGGGCGGCAGATCGAGCAGGAACTGCGCCGCCAGCATCTGCAGGTGAGCGAGCAAATGGAGCTGGACAGCCAGGAGGCCCTGGCGCGCATGGCCGTGATGGGCCTGGGCGTGGCGATCATCCCCATGGCGGATGACGACCTGCAACGCCTGCCACCCGCCACCTGCCTGCCGTTTGGCGAACCGCAACTGACCCGGCGGGTGGTGTTGCTGGAGCATGAGAAAAGCCAGCGGCGGCATTTAAGTGCGGTGTTGAAGACGGCCTTGGAAGCGTGAGCGCCAACGGGCGCCGTCGCCTCAACAATGCATTTTTTCTCAACAGTCAGTGCAGAAAACAACGTTTTTACAAACCCTTTCTCACCCGTAGTCTGTGCGCGTACCCGACCACGGAACGTCGAACATGCTCCCGTTGCTGCTGACCACCCTGCTACCGATCATCCTGCTGATTGCCCTGGGCACCTTCCTGCGCCTTCGCGGCTTTTTGGTCGAAAGCTTCTGGCCGGGTGCCGAACGCCTGAGCTACTACGTATTGCTTCCCTCGTTGTTCCTGCACGGCCTGGCCACGGCCAACCTCGACGGCGTGCCAGTGCTGGGGATGGTCGGTGTGCTGATGCTGTCGACCCTGACCGGGGCGCTGCTACTGGTGCTGTACCAAGGCGCTGTGAGCCACGATGGCGCCGATTTCACGTCGGTCTTCCAGGGCGGTATCCGCTTCAACAACTACATTGGCGCCACACTGGCCGCCGGCATCTACGGCAGCGCCGGCATCGCCCTGGCCGCAGTGGCCAATGCCGCCATCGTGCCCTTGGTCAACCTGCTGTGCGTGCTGGTGTTCGCCCGCTTCAGCGCCCGCCACAGTTCACCGGCCACGGTGCTGAGGGCGATTTTCGCCAACCCTTTGATCGTCGGTTGCGCGGGCGGCTTACTGCTGCGGGTGACGGGGCTGGGCCTGCCGCCCGGCATCGAACCCACGATCAAGGCGCTGGGCCAGGCCGCCCTGCCGATGGGTCTGCTGTGCGTTGGCGCGGCACTGGGTGGCGCCAGCCTGGGCCAGCAGGTGCGACCGTTGATGGCGGCCTCGGCGTTCAAGTTTCTGATCATGCCGCTGACCACCTGGGGCTTGTGTCGCCTGGTTGGCCTGAGTGGCCAAGCAGCGGTCGTGGCGGTGCTGTTCCAGGCCCTGCCTACCGCCTCTTCGTCCTACGTGATGGCACGGCAAATGGGTGGCAACGCCCCGCTGATGGCCACCATCATTGCCCTGCAGACCGTGGCCGCCGCAGCCACCCTGCCTTTGGTACTAATGCTTACGCTTGGCTAGACTGGTATCAGCCCTCTTTCGGAAGCTTGCCCATGCGCCTTGCCTGGATCCTGATCGGCTTGACCTCGGCCCTGCTCGCAGGCCCCTTGCAAGCAGCCGACACTGCCAAGGCCGCAGTGGCTGAAGACAAAGCCGAAGTGCTTGAAGAAAAGGTGGTGGAAGACGCCCCTCCTCCCAAGAAAGCAGAAAAACTGACCCCAGGTGAAGCCCAGGCGGTCGATCCCGCCGGCCAGGCACCGCTGGACGACAGCATCACCTGCCTGGCCCGCACCATCTACTGGGAAGCCAAGGGCGCCGACGCCGAAGACATGTCGGCTGTGGCCAGTGTGGTGCTCAACCGCCTGGGCCACGATGGCTTCCCCGATACCATCTGCGGCGTGGTCAAACAGGGCGTGGAAACCAAGGCGTGCCAGTTTTCCTGGTGGTGCGACGGGCGCCCGGACCAGGTCGAGGAAGCGCAACGCTACGATGTGGCCAAGGAAATCGCGCGCAAGGCGCTCAACCAACAGTTGAAAGACCCCACCGGCGGCGCCCTGTACTTCCACGACCGCACCGTGCACCCTGACTGGGCCAAAACCTACCGCAAGACGGCGCAGACCACGCATTTCCTGTTCTATAAGCCGAATCAGGCGTTGGCCCGTTGATGCGGTACCGACCAATCAGAAACCGATGCTACCTGAAAACTTGACCAGCCGTGGGTCACCCTGCGCTACCTGGAAGGTTGGGAACAGTTGGCGTTTGAGTATTGTTTCTGGCCGATGTTACGAATGATTACCAAGTAATCGCACTTTTGTGCCGACCAGTGGTCTACTCCCTCTTTTGCCGCCCGCAACGATTGCCGGCGGTTTCATTGCTTTGCACCCGCCAGGGGCCAAAAGCCCCGGGCTTGTGTAGGATGAGCAGCGCATACCACGACGCTGCCAGTCATAGGGAGATCCACATGCGCGTCCTGTCATCCGTTGCCGCCTTGTCACTGGGCCTGGTCGTCTCGACCGGGGCACTGGCTGTCACCGGCGAAGAGGCGCAACTGATCGATTCGATCAATGTCTACCGCAGCCAGGCCCAGCCCTGCGGTGGCGAGGCGTCGCTGGAGCTGCCGCCGCTCAACAGCGACACCCGCCTGGCGCTGTCGCCAGAAGGCACCCGTGACCTGCAGCAGGCCATGACTCGCGCCGCCTACCCCATGGTCAACGTTCAGGCCATCAGCCTGTCGGGGCCACGCGATGCGCGCGCTGCCATGCACGCCATCGAAGAAAGCTTTTGCCAGGTGGTGCTCGACCCGCAGTTCGTCGATATCGGCGTCAGCCAGGAAGGCCGCGACTGGCGCATCGTGCTGGCCCGCCCACTGCTCAGCGGCCGCCTGGGTGACTGGCAGGTCGAAGGGCAGAAGGTGCTGCAGGAAATCAACGCCGCGCGCAAAGTGCCGCGCCAATGCGGTGGCCAACCCTTCGCCGCCGCCCCCGCCCTGAGCTGGAGCACCGCACTGGCCGGCGTAGCCGCCAACCACACGCGTGCCATGGCCAACCAGAACTTCTTCGACCACATCGACAAGGAAGGCCGTACCCCGGGTGACCGGGCGGAACTGGCGGGTTACCTGTACCAGCAGATTGGAGAGAACATTGCGGCCGGGCGTGATACCGCGCAAAAGGTAGTCGAAGGCTGGCTGGAGAGCCCTGGTCATTGCGCCACGCTGATGAACCCGGACTTCCGTGAAATGGGTGCGGCTTATGCGGTGGACCCAAAGAGTGACGCAGGGATCTACTGGACGGGGTTGTTCGGGACGCCGCAGTAACTTTGCAACGACTTGCCCGCTCCCACTGAAATCTGCGCCAGGCTTCAGCCCTGGAGGTTACCTGCGCGTAACTCAAGGGCAGTACACCCAAACCGCCGTCGTACGCATTTCCCCAGGTAACTGGCATCGCCCAGCCCTACTTCATCGGCAATCTGCGCCAGGCTGTGGCTGGAATTGAGCAAGCGCCAGCGCGCCTGCTGCAAGCGCATCTCCAGCCACCAGGCCTTGGCGCTCATGCCATGGCTGGCCTGAAATTGCCGGTCGAGCTGGCGCCGGCTGATGCCCAGTTCAGCCGCCAATTGCTCCAATGCCAGCGGCGTAGCCAGGTGATGGCGCATCAACGCCTGTGCCCGCTGCACCTGCCGCCCCTGCCCGGCGGCCAGCTCAAGCGAGCGTAGCGCATGGCGGCTGTCGCGGGTTTCGTCCACCAGCATGTCGGCCAGCCCTTTGAGCGCCCGGGTTCGCCCGCAGGCCTGTGACAACAATGCCACCGCCAGGTCGATAGCCGCCGTACCACCTGCGCAGGTGATACGGCTGCCGTCGATGCAATACAGCTGCTCACGCAGCACCTGCAACTGCGGGAATGCTGCACGAAACTCGGCTTCGTGGCGCCAGTGCACCACCACCTTGTGCCCTTGCAACAGCCCGCAGGCAGCCAGCAGGAAGGCGCCGTTGTCGACCCCTACCAGCTTGACCCCGGCTTTGCCGGCCCGCTTGAGCAAGGCCTGGTAGCGCGGCGCCAACGCGGCAGTGGCCATGGCATTGCGCCCGCCGAACACGACCAGATAGTCGAAACGGGTCAGATCGACCTGGCCGGCATCGGCCTCGACCTGCACCACCGCGCCACTGCTCGATGGCACCGGGTCGAGGCTGAGCCCTGCCACGGTCCAGCTGCAGTAGCGCTGCTGACTGTAGTCTTCGTCATCGGCGCTGAAGCGCAACTTGTCGAGAAAGGCGCCGAACGGCAACAGGGCAAAATCCGGTAACGGCAGGATCAGCAAACGGATATCAGGCAGCATGGTGTTGCGTCCAGAAACGACTGTTCAATGTCCAGATACTACCCTTCATGGGTGCAGTTCGCGCCATAAACTGGCCCCCTCCACACCAACAAGGCACTTGCGCAAATGGCACTCGACACCTGGCTGATCTACCTGCTGGCCAGCATTGGCCTGTCACTGACCCCAGGCCCCAACAGCTTGCTGGCCCTGACCCATGGTGCCCTGTACGGCGCCCGGCGAACGTTGTTCACGATCGTTGGCGGGGTGTTCGGCTTCAGCGCCCTCATCGCCCTGGCGATGTTCGGCCTCAGTGCCTTGCTGCAAACCTCGGCCTCGGTGCTGAGCGTGTTGAAATGGGTGGGGGGTGCTTATCTGGTCTGGTTGGGTATCCAGCTGTGGCGCAGCCCGGGGCTGCACCTGGAACTGAACGAGCGCAGCGCTCGGCTTGGCAATGCCGGCCTGTTCCGCCAAGGCCTGTTGTCGGCCATGGCCAACCCCAAGGTGCTGCTGTTCTATGGGGCCTTTCTGCCGCAGTTCATCGACCCGCAACGCGGCTTGATGCTGCAGTTCGTGGTGATGGCAACGACCTTCGCCAGCGTCGAGTTCCTGGTCGAGTACCTGCTGGCGCGGTTGGCATTTCGTATTCGGCCTTGGCTGGCCAAGGGGGGGAAGGGTTTCAACCGTTGCTGCGGCAGCCTGTTTGCCCTGATCGGTGTGGCGCTGCCGCTTGGCCGATGACGCCCCTTGTCAGTTGCCCCGGGCCTTGAACAGGAACACCAGCAATGCGAGGCAGGGCAAGCCTGCGCCCACCAGTGCCACCCCCTGCCAGCCGAGCTGGCTGAACAGCGCACTGGCTACCGCCGAACCCAGTGCCCCGCCCAGGAAGATGCTGGTCATGTACACCGCGTTCAATCGCCCCCGGCTGGCCGGGTCCAGGGCATACACTTCGCGCTGGCCAATGACCATGTTCATCTGCACCGCAAAATCCAGCAGCACACCGGTAAGCCCCAGGCCAATCACGCTGTAACCCGGCGCCGTCAGCCCCAGCAACAAGGCCGCCGGAGCCAGCAGCAGGGCCAGCAGCGAGCCGGCCCGAGCGTGCCCGGCATCGGCCAGGCGGCCAGCCAAGGGCGCGGCAACGGCCCCCACCGCCCCCACCAGGGCAAACACGGCAATCTGGCTCTGCGACAGGCCATGCTCACCCGCCAACGCCATCGGCACGGCTGTCCAGTACAGGCTGAACGCTGCAAACATCAGTGCCTGGTACAACGAGCGTTGGCGCAGCAGCGGATAACGGCGCAGCAGGGTAAGCAGCGATAGCATCAGCCCGGCATAGCTGGCCTTGTGCGCAGGCCGACGCTGCGGCAGGGTCAGCGCCAGCAGCAGGATGATCGCCAGCATCACCCCGGCGGCGCCAATGAACACGGCGCGCCAGCCGAAGTGGTCGGCCACCAGGCTGGACAACGGCCGCGCCAGCAGGATACCCAGCAACAGGCCGCCCATGATGTTGCCCACTACCCGGCCACGCTGCGCCTCTGGCGCCAAGTGCGCTGCCAGTGGAATGAGCATCTGCACCGCCACTGAGCTGAACCCGATCAACAGCGCATAGCCCAGGAACAGCTGGCCCTGGCCGCTGCTGCTGGTGCCCGCCAACAGCAGGCTGACGCAAGCCAGCACAGCGGTGCCGACCATCAACCGGCGGTTTTCCAAGAGGTCGGCCAGCGGCACCAGCAACAGCAGGCCCAGGGCGTAACCCAACTGGGTGAGAGACACGATCAGGCTGGCATGTTCGGTGGACAGCCCAAGGTCCGGTGCGATCAAGCCGACAATGGGCTGGGCGTAATAGATGTTGGCAACGATTGCGCCACAGCAGAACGCCACCAGCACGACCAGGGCCCGGCTCAGGCCGGTGGCTGCGGGCTGCGCGGCGGCAAGGGAGGGATTCATGCGAGGTTCCTCGGCAAGGAGTGGAGTATGCCGGCTACCTTACCCAGACGTCTCAGTGCAGAGAATCCGCTGCTGGCGCAACGCGGCTTTGCACACCGCGCAATGCCGCGCCTACCGCTCCATCAACGCTGCGCAAAAGTCGATGAACGCATTCACCCGCCGCGAGCCACGGTGGTTGGGCAGGTACAGGGCATTGATGCTGTTGTTGGCCATGCCTGGGCTGACCTGCCAGTCGGGCAACACCCGCTGCAAACGCCCGGCCTGCACATCCTCGTGTACCAGCCAATCGGCCAGCAGTGCGATGCCGCTGCCCGCCAGCGCGGTTTCACGCAACATGTCGGCATTGGCGCTGCGCAAAGGCCCAGTTACGTTCAGCTCCAGGCTGTCCTGCCCGCGCGCCAAGCGCCAGGGCCGTGCCTTTTGCCCATAACGGAAGCGCAGGCAGGCGTGCTCCAACAGTTGCCGGGGGTGATGCAGCGGGTCACGCCCGGCCAGGTATGCCGGGCTGGCCACCAGCCACCGCTCGAAGCGGCCAAGTTGGCGACACACCAGTTCGTCATTGGGCGAGGGGTCGCCCAGGCGAATCGACAGGTCATAACGGCCGTCCAGCAGGTCATCCAGCCGGTCGCTGAGGTCGATATCCAGCTCCAACGCCGGGTGCCGCGCCAGAAACGGCCCCAGGTGCGGGGCGATGACCCGCCTGCCGAACTCCACCGGCAGGCACAGCCTCAAGACACCGACAGGCCCCTCGCCACGGTCGGCAACACTGGCATCGGCCTCGTCCAGCGCCTCGAAAATGCTGCGAGCCCGCTCATAGTACCGGGCTCCGGCCTCGGTCAGGCTGACCTGGCGCGTCGAGCGATTGAGCAACGAAGCACCCACGGCCGTTTCCAGGGCATCAACCAGGCGGGTTACCGACGACGTCGCCAACCCAAGTCTGCGTGCAGCCGCAGAAAAGCCCTGAGCATCGACGGTAGCTACGAACATTTTCATCGCCAGGAGTTTGTCCATCTGCTGCACGTCTTCCAAAACTCAGAAAGTTCTTACAAACCGCAGGGCGGGTCAAGAAGCGCGCTACGCGGCGATTGCGTCCATAGTGGAACCACTCCCATTCAAGCGAGGCTTCCCATGACACCCAGCAACCTGCTGACTGCCCTGCCACCGTGCGACCCTACCAGCGCCGAATGTATCGATGAACTGCTCAGCCGCCCAGGCCTGCGCGTGGAGCGTATCGTCTCCAGCGGCCAGGCCAGCCCGCCCGGGTTCTGGTACGACCAGGCCGAAGGCGAGTGGCTCGTGCTGCTCAGTGGTGCTGCCGGCCTGCGTTTCGAACATGAGCAGCACACCCGCCTGCTGAAGCCGGGCGATTGCCTGGACATCCCGCCGCACTACCGCCACCGCGTGGAGTGGACTACACCCGGAATGGCGACTGTCTGGCTCGCCGTTTTTTACAGCAGCGGCGCGCCTTGGCCGGTGTGACTACGGCCAAACGCCAACTCGACCAACGTATGAATGCAAAATTATTAGCCAACCTGAACATATCGTTTAATGCATTTTTAAGCACATGTTCTAGACTTTTAGCCACATCTTCGCAAGTTCAGCCCTGCGACAATCAGCCTCACAAAATTATGTACCAACTTGTTAATTAGCAAGCTAAGGGCTTAGACTGCGCGCATTCCACCTGCTGAGATCCCTGGCATGAACGAAACACCGCGCGCCTCTGGCGCTACAAATATCCTCTTGGTTGGCCTGGGCGTAATCATCGCCCTGCTCGGCCTCCTCCTTGCTGCTGGCGGCGTCAAGCTGGCCGGCCTGGGCGGTTCCTGGTACTTCCTGATCGGCGGCCTGGCCATGGCCATCGCCGGTGTGCTGATTGCCCGGCGCAAGCAGGCCGGTGCCTGGCTGTACGCGGCATTCCTGGTGGGTACCGCCGCCTGGGCGCTGATCGACGCCGGCCTGGTGTTCTGGCCGCTGTTCTCGCGCCTGTTCATGTTCGGCGCAATCGGCATGGTCGTGGCGTTGGTCTACCCGCTGCTGGCGCGTGCCAACGGCGCCAGCGCCGGCCGTGGTGCCTACGGCGTTGCCGGGGTGATGGCCGTGGTGCTGGTGATCGCCGCCGGCAACATGTTCGTTGCCCACCCAAGCGTTGCCCCCACTGGCAACGGCCCGGGCATGACCCCGGTCGAAGATGGCAAGCAGCAGAAAGACTGGGCCCACTACGGCAACACCGAAGGTGGCAGCCGCTTCGCCGCGCTGGACCAGATCAACCGCGACAACGTCAACAAGCTGAAAGTGGCCTGGACCTACCACACCGGTGACGTGGCCATCAGTGACGGCAACGGTGCCGAAGACCAGCTGACCCCGCTGCAGATCGGCAACAAGGTGTTCATCTGCACCCCGCACAACAACCTGATCGCCCTGGATGCCGACACCGGCAAAGAGCTGTGGAAGAACGCAATCAACGCTCAGTCCAAGGTCTGGCAGCGTTGCCGTGGCATGGCGTACTTCGATGCTACGGTCGCCATCGCCCAGCCGACCCAGCCGAACAGCTCGCCGATCACGGTGGCAAGCGTGCCGGCCGGTGCCAACTGCCAGCGTCGCCTGCTGACCAACACCATCGACGGCCGACTGATTGCTGTCGACGCCGACAACGGCGAGTTCTGCCAAGGCTTCGGCAACAACGGCCAGGTGGACCTGAAAGCGGGCCTGGGCAACGTACCGGACTCTTACTACCAGCTGTCCTCGGCACCGCTGATGGCCGGCACTACCGTGGTGGTCGGCGGCCGTGTAGCCGACAACGTCCAGACGGACATGCCAGGCGGCGTGATCCGTGGTTTCGACGTAATCACGGGTGAAATGCGCTGGGCCTTCGACCCGGGCAACCCGGAAGATCGCCAGGCACCCCAGGGCGACAGCACCTACGTGCGCAGCACCCCGAACAGTTGGGCACCGATGTCCTACGACCCGGCGATGAACACCGTGTTCCTGCCGATGGGCTCGTCGTCCACCGACATCTATGGCGTTGAACGCAGCAAACTGGACCACACCTACGGCGCTTCGGTGCTGGCCCTGGACGCCACCACCGGCAACCAGAAGTGGGTATTCCAGACCGTTCACAACGACCTGTGGGACTTCGACCTGCCCATGCAGCCGAGCTTGATCGACTTCACCAAGGACGACGGCCAGTCGGTACCTGCGGTGGTGATCGGCACCAAGGCCGGGCAGATCTACGTGCTCGACCGCGCCACCGGCAAGCCGCTGACCCAGGTCGACGAAGTACCGGTCAAGCCAAGCAACATTCCGAACGAGCCGTACTCCCCGACCCAGCCAAAATCGGTGGGTATGCCGCAGATCGGCGCACAAACCCTGACCGAGTCGGACATGTGGGGCGCCACCCCGTATGACCAGCTGCTGTGCCGCATCGACTTCAAAAAAATGCGCTACGACGGCCTGTACACCGCGCCAGGCACCGACCTGTCGCTGAGTTTCCCGGGTTCGCTGGGTGGCATGAACTGGGGCAGCATCTCCACCGACCCGGTGCATGGCTTCATCTTCGTCAACGACATGCGCCTGGGCCTGTGGATCCAGATGATCCCATCGCAGAACAAGGGCGGCGCGGCGTCCGGTGGCGAAGCACTGAACACTGGCATGGGCGCTGTACCGCTCAAGGGCACCCCGTATGCGGTGAACAAGAACCGCTTCCTGTCGGTCGCCGGCATTCCGTGCCAGGCCCCGCCGTTCGGCACCCTGACCGCTATCGACATGAAGACCCGTCAGGTGGCCTGGCAGGTTCCGGTGGGCACTGTTGAAGACACCGGCCCGCTCGGCATCCGCATGCACCTGCCGATCAAGATCGGCCTGCCAACCCTGGGCGGCACCCTGTCGACCCAAGGCGGCCTGGTGTTCATCGCCGGCACCCAGGACTTCTACCTGCGCGCCTACGACAGCAGCAACGGTAACGAAATCTGGAAGGCCCGCCTGCCAGTGGGCAGCCAGGGCGGCCCGATGACCTACGTCTCGCCGAAGACCGGCAAGCAGTACGTGGTGATCACTGCTGGCGGTGCGCGCCAGTCGACTGACCGTGGCGACTACGTGATTTCTTACGCACTGCCGTAAGACCGCGTCGCCTGCATCGCCGGCAAGCCAGCTCCCACAGGATCGCGCCACCTGCAAATAGGGTGGGGACCTGTGGGAGCTGGCTTGCCGGCGATGAGGCCCTGAATAACAACCGAGATTTAGCAATGCCATCCGCAATCCGCATCACCCCCACCCTGCTGCTGGCCCTGGCCAGCACCACCGCCCTGGCCGACGGCGACCTCATGACCCGCAGCACCCTGACCGGTGACTGGGGTGGCCTGCGCCATCAGCTGGAAGACGACGGCGTCAAGTTCACCGGCGACTACAGCGGCGAAACCGCCTACAACGCTCACGGTGGCCTGCACCGCTCGGCGCGTTACTCGCAGAACCTGAAGCTGGGTGTGCAGTTTGACCTGTCCAAATTGTATGGCCTGGACAACGGTGGCAAGGTCCAGCTGACCATCAACGACCGTCGCGGCAACAGCGCCTCGGAAGACCTGGTCGGCAACCGCCTGCCAATCCAGGAAAACTTCGGTGGCCTGTATACCCGCCTGACCGAGCTGAGTTACGAGCGCACCCTGTTCACCCCGGCACTCAACGTCAAACTGGGCTACATGGCCATGGGTAACGACCTGGGCGGCCTGGACAGCGGTATCCTGTGCAACTTCATGAACGCCGGCTTCTGCGGCCACCCGCTGAACATGTCGGGTGGCAGTGGCTGGACCAACTACCCCAATGCCCACCTGGGCGTGCGGGTGAAGTATGACCTCTCGCCTGCCTGGCAACTGCGCGTGGCAGCGTTCAACGTCGACCCCGAGAGCAATGGCAACTCCAGCCGTGCCTGGCACCTTGGCCCCAAGCACACCACGGGCACCGTGGTGCCGGTGGAGCTGGTGTACAAGCTGCAGGGTGAACTGCCGGGCGAGTACAAGCTGGGCTACTACTACGACAGCTCCGACGTGAAACGCATCGGCAGCGATGATGAAGTGTCCGGCCGTGGCGGCCATTACCTGCTGGTTGACCAGGCGGTGTGGAACGACCAAGGCTCGCCAGGGCGCAGCCTGCATGCCTTCGGCCAGTACTCGGCGTCGAGCAAGGCTGCCTCGCCGTTCACCAAGTGGTATGGCGCCGGCGTGGTGCTGTACAAGCCGTTCGAAGGCCGCCCGAAAGACACCCTGGCGCTGGGTTATGGCCGTGCCGTGCCCAACCCGCGCAGCCGCGATGTGCTGGAGGATGCCGCCTTCAATGCCGGCCAGCAGTTCCCCGACATCGACAGCGCCGAGCAACTGATCGAACTGAGCTACGGCTACCAGGCCACACCTTGGCTGAACCTGCGCCCGGATGTGCAATACATCATCGAGCCTGGGGCGTTTTCCGGGAAGGACATCGACAACGCGTTGGTGGTTGGCCTGCAGGTCAAGGCCAGTTTCTAACTTGAAAAGGGCCGCGTTGCGGCCCATTTTCGGTCAATGCTGCCTGAGGTAATCCACCAACCTCAGCAGCATGGCATCACAGCCCTGCAACTGCTCGACACTGACAAACTCATCCGGCTTGTGCCCCTGGTCCATGCTGCCAGGCCCGCACACCACGGTCGGGATACCTGCCTGGTTGAACAACCCGCCTTCGGTACCAAACGCCACCGTACCGAATTCATCGGTACCACTGAGCAACGCCACCAGCTGCGCCGCCTCACTGTCGGCAGGTGTCGCCAGCCCCGGATAGGCGCTCAGCGGCGCCAGGCGAATATCACTGGCCGCATTGACCTTGCGCATACGTGGCAGCAACTCGGCTTCTGCATAAGACTGCAACTGGTCGGCCACTGCCTGCGCCTCGAACCCCGGCAAGGCCCGCACTTCGAAGTCGAACTCGCACTCCGCCGGCACGATGTTCAGTGCCCTGCCCCCTTTGATCACCCCGGTCTGCACCGTCGAGAAAGGCGGGTCGAAGCGCTCGTCGCGATGCTGCGGCAAGGCCAGGGCGTCACCGATGTCAGCCAGTTTGCCAATCAGCTTCGCCGCATACTCGATGGCATTCACGCCATAGGGCGCATAGGCCGAGTGGCAGGCCGCGCCATGGACTTGGCAGCGCATCGCCAACTTGCCCTTGTGCCCCAGTACCGGCTTGAGCTCGGTGGGTTCGCCAATCAGGCACAGCCGTGGGGTGTGCGGGCGCTGCGCCAACGCGGCCAGCATCGAGCGTACCCCCAGGCAGCCCACTTCCTCGTCATAGGAGAATGCCAGGTGCACCGGCATGCGCAGAGGCTGGGCGAGGAACGCGGGCACGGCGGCCAGCACCGAAGCGATGAAGCCTTTCATGTCGGCCGTGCCACGGCCATACAGGCGCCCGTCACGTTCGCTCAGGGCAAACGGCTCGACGGTCCAGGCCTGCCCATCCACCGGTACCACATCGGTGTGCCCCGACAACACCACGCCGCCAACGTTTTGGGGGCCGATGGTGGCGAACAGGTTGGCCTTGGTGCCCTCCGGGTTGTGAAACAGCTCGCACTCCACCCCCAGCTCGGCCAGGTAATCGCGGATGAAGCCGATCAACTCAAGGTTGGAGTCCCGGCTGACCGTAGCAAAGCCGATCAGCCGGGCCAGTAGCGCGCGGCTGGCAAATTCACTCATCGCCCGGCACCCCATAGCTGGGTGCAGCGGTCGGGTTAAGGGCACGGGTGACGTAATCCTGCATCTGTGGGCGATAGGCCTGCCAAAGGCCGTCGAGCACGCCGATCGGGTCGGTATCAGCCCAGTCCACGCGCAGGTCCACCAATGGCCAGGTCAACTCGCCGGCAATTTTCAACGCCGCCGAGTGCACCGGCCCAGCTTCTCCACCCGCAGCCATCGCCGCGTGCATGGCTGCCAGCAAGCGGTCTGCCAGGTGGCCGCCAGCCTGCTCGAACGCCACGACCATTGCTTCGATCACCTGGGTCGAGGACAGCAGGTTACCCGCCGCCGCGCACTGTTCACCGGCAACGGCGTTGTACGTGCCCAATGCCTCTCGCCCGGTAAACAGCGCCACCTGCCCTTGGCTGTCGATCACGGTGACCTGGCGGTACTCGCTCCAGCCATTGGCGCTGAGCACCCGGTCCAGCGCGGCGGCGGGTGGCAACTGGCCCTGTTCAAGGGCATCGAGAATCTGCGGGCCCAGTGCCGGCAAGGTGATGTTCTGGGTGGAAACGGCGCCAACACCGGCACGCACCCAAGGGCAACGGGCACCCACGGCAATGCTCGAAGAACTGATGGCGATGCCGACCTGGCCGGTTTCCTGGCAGCGGCCAATGATGGAGAAGGTCATGGTGATGCTCCTGTTGTCCTGTGCGATGCAGGGCATTCTGGGTGGAACCTTCCGGTAGGCGAAACCAACTTTTTCCGAGGGGTTAGGCAGGAAAAAACTTGGCTGAGGCAGAGATCGAGCGCCGCCCGCGCGGCGCATCGCGAGCTGCGCTCGCTCCTACGTTTGTTTCGGGCCAGTTTCTCCTGTGCGAGGCCACAGAACTCGGGGCCTTCGCCGTTTTATCGGCAAGCACCAGCTAAATACTATTTTCGCCATTTGCATCGCATCCCTAGTCTGGCCCCAGGCAACGGCGGTCCTCCAAACCGACCTGACAAAAACCGCCTGAACAAGGGCTCGGACATGACACTGAACAACCTCGAAATCGACACCCTCGTCGTCGGCGCCGGCCAGGCCGGCGTGGCCATGAGCGAACACCTGAACAAGCTTGGCGTGCCGCACCTGGTGCTGGAGCGTAACCGCATCGCCGAAGCGTGGCGCACTGGCCGCTGGGACTCGCTGGTCGCCAACGGCCCGGTCTGGCACGACCGCTTCCCGGGCCTTGAATTCAACCTCGACGCTGACGCCTTCGCCGGCAAGGACCAGGTGGCTGACTACTTCGAGCAGTACGTACGCAAGTACAACCTGCCTGTGCGCACCGGTATTGAAGTAAAGCGCGTGGTGCGCAACAGCGACCGCCCTGGCTTTACCATCGAAACCAATGAAGGCGTGATTCGCGCCAACCGTGTGGTTGCTGCAACCGGCCCGTTCCAGAAGCCGGTGATCCCCGCCATTGCGCCAAAGGACAGCAACCTGCACCAGATCCATTCCGCCGCCTACTACAACCCTCAGCAACTGCCAGAAGGCGCAGTGCTGGTGGTAGGGGCCGGCTCCTCTGGCGTGCAAATCGCCGAAGAGCTGATGCGTGCGGGCCGTCAGGTGTACCTGTCGGTCGGTGCCCACGACCGCCCACCGCGTGCCTACCGAAACCGCGACTTCTGCTGGTGGCTGGGCGTGCTGGGTGAGTGGGACGCAGAAATCGCCAAGCCCGGCCGCGAGCACGTGACCATTGCCGTCAGCGGCGCCCGTGGCGGCCACACCGTAGACTTCCGCGCCCTCGCCCATCAAGGCATGACCCTGGTCGGCCTGACCCAGTCGTTCGAAAACGGCGTGGCACGCTTCCAGGACAACCTGGTCGAGAACATCAACCGTGGCGACGAAAACTACCTGGCCCTGCTGGATGCCGCCGATGCCTACATCGAACGCAACGGCCTGGACCTGCCGCAAGAGCCCGAAGCCCGCCAGCGCCTGGCCGACCCGGAATGCATGGTCAACCCGCTGCAGCAGCTGGACCTGGCCAAGGCCGGTGTCAGCAGCATCATCTGGGCCACCGGTTACGGTGTGGATTTCAGCTGGCTGCAGGTAGACACCTTCGACGCCAACGGCAAACCCCAGCACCAGCGCGGCGTAGCCCGTGAGCCCGGCGTGTACTTCCTGGGCCTGCCGTGGCTGTCGCGCCGTGGCTCGTCGTTCATCTGGGGCGTGTGGCACGACGCCAAGCACGTCGCCGGCCACATCGCCACGCAACGCACCTACCTGGCCTACCGCGACCGCGAACAGCGCGACGCGGATGAGCAGCAAGACAACACCATCAGCAACGTCAGCACCCTCGGAGCCCACTGATGCCTACTCATACCCGCATCCGCATGTTCAACACCAAGGAAACCTACCCCAACCAGACCCTGGACAACGACCTGTGCCAGGCCGTGCGGGCCGGTAACACCATTTATGTGCGCGGCCAGGTCGGTACCGACTTCGAAGGCAAGCTGGTGGGCCTGGGCGACCCTCGGGCGCAGACCGAGCAGGCGATGAAAAACGTCAAGCAACTGCTTGAAGAAGCCGGCTCGGACCTGTCGCATATCGTCAAGACCACCACTTACATCACCGACCCGCGCTTCCGCGAGCCGGTGTACAAGGAAGTGGGCAAGTGGCTCAAGGGGGTGTTCCCGATTTCCACCGGGCTGGTGGTGGCCGGGTTGGCCCAGGCCGAGTGGCTGATGGAAATCGATGTGATCGCCGTGGTGCCGGATCAGGCGTGACCGGCAACCTGCACGGCAGGTAACCCACGCCTGTCATGCAACCAGGCGTGGGTTACCTGTGCCGCCGCTTGCAGCCGCTGTGTTGCGGGCAAGCCGGCGGACGGCACCTCCACGCTGATACACAGGTCGCCGGGCAACGCCGCAAGCAACTGCGCCAGCGGCAGTTGCCCCTCCCCCGGCAACAGGCGGCCCTCACGCGCTTCCTGAATGATCAGATCGTCCGCAGGCCCCAGCAGCGGTGCATCGCACAATTGCACGGCCCGCAGCAGGTGTGGGTTGACCCGCATGATGTCAGCCACCTGGCCACCCGAGCGGAACAGGTGCAAGGCATCGACCAGCACGCCTCCGTTGTCCTGCCCCGCCCCCATCACCACCGCGCACGCCTGTTGCAAGGTCGCCACCGGCCGCCAGCGCATGAACTCCAGGTCCACCCGCAGCCCGTGGTCACGCGCCAGTTGGCACAGCGCTGCAAAGTTGCCGGTCAGGCGTGCAACATCCCGGTCGTCCCCCGACACCGTCAGGCTCGTCGCCCCCAGTTCGGCACCGGAGGCCAACAGCGCCTGGTAATCGGCAACCCGGGTTTGCGCCGTCAGCGAGACGAACTCGATGTCCGTCACACGCACGCCTTCCCCTGCCATCACTGCCCGCAGTTCGCGCATGGCCTGGCTACCGGCCGCAACCGGATAAGCCTGCGCCCCCGGCATCACCGGGTGCAGGCGCAGGCCCACGGCACTGAAGCCAGCGCGCCGCGCCTCGCGCACCAAACTCACTGGCGCCAGCTCCAGCGCCGTCAGGTGCGCCACGCCCAGGCCATTCAATAGGTCGCCCTCCCACCACTGAGGTCGAACACGAAGCCGGTGGTAAAGCTGCATTCGGGGCCGGCGATCCAGCTGACCATGTTGGCAATCTCCTCGGCCTTGAGGAAGCGCCCCATGGGGATTTTGGCCTTGCTCGCGGCAATGTGCTCCGCTGTCATTTCGGCCATCAGTGGTGTCTCGACCATGGCCGGTGCCACACAGTTGAGCAGTACGCCGTCCTGCGCCAGCTCCTTGGCCGCCGCCTTGGTGAAGGCGATGACCCCGGCCTTGGCTGCCGAATAGGCCGAGATGTACTGCACGCCATCCTTCCCGGCCATGGAGGCAATGTTGACGATGCGTCCGTAGCGGTTTTCACGCATGTGCGCGATGGCGGTGCGGCAGCAATAGAACACGCCGTTCAGGTCGATGGCGATGACTTTGTCCCAGGCCTCTGGCGGGTACTCCCATGACGCCACCACCGGGCCGTTGATGCCGGCATTGTTGACCAGAATCTGCACCTGCCCCAAGCGTGCCAGCGTCTCGGCGAACGCTGCCTCTACCGAGGCCAGCGATGACACATCCACCGCCTGGCGCAGCACCGGCTCAAAGCCCTTTTCAAGGCTGTTCCAGCCATCGACAGCGAGGTCCCAGATCACCACCTGGGCGCCCGCTGCATGCAAGCGCTGGGCGATCGCCAGGCCGATGCCACGCATGCCGCCGGTGACGATTGCGGTCTGGCCTTGCAGGTACTGGCTCATTGTTTTGCTCCATTTTCGACAGTTGGAATATCCGGCAAGCGACGCAGGTCGCTGACCATGAACAGGTAGCACAGCGCCCCCAGCACGGTGATCGACGACACGAACGCCAAAGCCCAGACGAACGAGCCGGTGAGCGAAACGATGATGCCGATGGTCAGGGGCGTAACGATGCCCGCCGCGTTGGCGAACAAGTTGAACAAGCCACCACTGAGGCCCAGCAGGCCTTTCGGGGCGATATCGGAAACGATCATCCAGGCCAGCGCAGACATCCCTTGGGCGAAGTAGGCGATGCACAGAATGGTGATCACCAGTGCATCCGACTCGACGTAGTTGGCCAACACGATCACCGACGCGGTGAGCAGCCCGGCGATCACCGGCAGCTTGCGCGCCACATTCAGCGAATAGCCACGGCGCAGCAAGGCGTCGGACAGCCAGCCGCCGACCAGCGTGCCCAGCGAGGCGGCAATGAACGGCAGCACCGCTACCCAGCCGACCTTGAGCCAGGGCATGTGCCGCTCGGTCACCAGGTAAGTGGGGAACCAGGTGAGGAAAAACACGTTGGTGGAGTTGCAGGCGAACTGCCCCAGGCAGATGCCCAGCATGTTGCGGTGCTTGAGCAGCGCCGGAATCTGCGACCAGCGGAACACTGTGGCTTTCTGCCCGCCATCGACTACCCCGCCACCCGCGGCGATGTAGTCCAGCTCGGCCTGGTTGGCCGTGGTGGACTGGTGCGGCTCATGGTATTTGCGCCACCACACCAGGCCATAGAGGATGCCCATCAGGCCCACGGCCATCAGCAGAAAGCGCCAGCCATAGGCATGCAGCACCCAGAATAGCAACGGCGTCAGGAACGCCAGGCCGGTGTATTCGGCAAAGGTGTAGATACCCGTTGCCCTGGCCCGCTCGCTCTGCGGGAACCAAGTGGCCACTACCCGGCTGTTGGTAGGGAAGCACGGTGCTTCGGTTACTCCCACCAGAAAGCGCATGCCCAGCAAAGACAGAAAGCCCTGCGCCAGCCCTTGCAGGCCGGTGAACAGCGACCACAGCGTCAGCGCCAGCCAGTAGGTGAGTTTGGTGCCCAACCGGTCGATGAGGATGCCACCCGGGATCTGCGCGGCGGCGTAAGTCCACGAAAAGGCGGAAAAGATCACCCCCATCATCGCTGCGTTCAAGCCCAGGTCGGCACTGATGCTGGGCGCCGCAATACCCATCACGCTACGGTCGAGGTAGTTGATCATGGTGCCGCCGGAGATCAGCGCCAGGATCGTGAAGCGGGTGCGGGTGCGTTGCTGCGCGCGCGCCGGGGTGTCGAACACCCCGAGGCTGGCGTTCTGTTCAGTGTTCATGACGGTTGCTCTCTTGTTATTGGAATGGCAAAACCTGGGTTCTAGGCGAACCCGAACAGACGGCGGGGTGTGTCCCACATCACTGCACGGCGCATGCGGGCATCCGGCATCAGGCATTCGGCCAGTTTCAGCAACGGGCCGTAGTCCACCCGCGAGCGCTGGCGAATGAACGGCCAGTCCGAACCCCATACGCAGGCCTCGGGGCCAAAGGCTTCGAGCAGGGCATGGACGTAGGCACTGCTCTGCTCCAGCAAGGCATCGGCGGCGGCGAATTTCTGCATGCCCGACAGTTTCACGCTGGTCCGGCCACTGTCGGCCAGCCGCAGCAAGGCCTGGAAGCCAGCTTGTTGCACCCCGGCGGCGACATCCGGGCGGCCACAGTGATCGATCAACAGACGCGCTCGGGAGCCTTGCAGCAGGCCATGCAGGTCCAGCAACTGGTCTTCGCACACCTGCACCTGGGCGAACAGGTCAAGCTCGGCGACCTTGCCGAACAGCCCGTTAACATCCTTGAGGCTGGCCACCCCGTACAACGCGGGGTTGAAGGCGATACCGACCACCCCTTGCGCCTGCAGCGCAGCCAGCGCATCGAGAGGGATACTTGCCTCGACCACCGCCACGCCCTTGAACCGCCCTTGCCCGGTGACCAAGGCGTGCAGCAGGCAACGGTTGTCGGTGTGGTAGCCGCTGTTGGGGCCGACGAGCAAGGCATGCTGTACACCGTAGGCGTCCATCACCCGGGTGAACTGCTCCTGGGTCGCCACCTCCTGGCCAGAGGGCGCATAGGGTGCGTCGGGGTGGTAAGGGAAACGGGCGGGGTCAAACAAATGGTTATGGCAATCGATCTTCGGTTCGTCAAAGATGTTCACGCAGCACTCCCGGCAAGCACCGCTGCGCTTGCCTGCAGATCTTGTTATTGTGCGCCGCAAAGGCGATTTGGCTGTGTTCAAGATACTGCGTGGGCGGGTTTGACGCTCATACCCAGATGGCGAAAACCATAACCGAAGGTAATACACATGCTGCTTGGCAACGAAGGCGCAGACGCAAGCCCCATGGTGTTCAAACTGCGGCACATGGAAGTGTTCCGTGCGGTGATGCTGACCGGCTCGATCAGCGCGGCGGCCAAGCTGCTGTACGTGTCACAGCCGGCCGTGAGCAAGCTGATCCAGTACATCGAGGGGCGCCTGGCCTATCGCTTGTTCGAGCGCATCAACAACCGCCTGGTGCCCACCGCCGAGGCGCAGGTGCTGTTCCGTGAAGTCGAGCGGGTGTACCAGGCGGCGCTGGAGGTGAATGAATGTGCGCTGTCATTGGGTGCCGGCGGCCACCGCAAGCTGCGTATCTCTTGCAGCGCCTCGCTGTCGACGGTGGTCATCCCGATTGCCCTGGCGCAGCTCAAGCGCGAGGCGCCTTCGCTGGACATCGAGTGGCAAACCTCGCTGATGGGCGAAATGCCCAACCAGATCCTGTCGAAAAAGGTCGACCTGTCGATTGCCGCCCTGCCCGTGGTGCACGATCACCTGCATTCGCAGGCCTTCATGCGCGGGCGCATGGTGGTGGTGATGCCACCCGACCACGCCTTGGCCGGGCATGGCTCGCTGACCTTGCAGCAGCTGGAAGGCCATGCGCTGTTGCTGTTCAGGCCCGACATGCCGTTTGGCAAACTGCTGGCCGGGCACATCGAGCGGCGCGGGCTGCAATTGAAATCACTGTTGTCGTTCACCAACGCCAACGAAGCAGTGGCCCTGGTGAAGCAAGGCATGGGCATCAGTGTGATCGACGAATTCGTGGCGCAGGACAGTGGGTTGGCGGCGGTGCCGCTGGCCGATGAAATTCACTTTGATATCAGCTTTGTCTATTCGCGGTTCGAGCCGCCGTCGCATGCGGCGATGCATTTGATGCGGGTGTTGAAGGGGCAGGCGCAGAAACTGGGCCGGGCGATTGCGCCAGCATGATTCAACAGCCCGGCGCAATCCCGTGCAGGAGCGCACGGGTTAGAAGCCTATGGTTGCCGACAACAAGTAAGTACGCGGCGTGGAAAGGGTCAAGCCCGGCTCACTGTCATCCGAAGCCCCCGCCGAGCTCCAGTAACGATCATCCAGCACATTCTCGACACTGGCCCGCAAGGTAACCTCGGTAGCATCTACCTTGAAGGCATAGCGCGTGCCCAGATCGTAACGCTCCCAGCCATCGATCTGCTTGCTGTTGTTCTGGTCCAGGTACTGCGAGCTGGAATGAATGCCCCGCGCCGTCAGGGTAAGCCCGTTCACACCCGGCACGTCCCATTCGGCGCCGAGGTTGACGTTGTACTCGGGCGTGGCCGGCGCGCGATTGCCATCGTAGGCGCCACCCACGGTGTCGGTCAGCTCGCTGTCGATGTACATGACCCCACCCAGCACCCGCACGCCTTGCACGGGTTCGCCGAATACGCTCAACTCGATACCACGGTTGTCACGCTTGCCATTAGGCCCGAACACCCGCGAGGTGGCGTTGGTCTCGTAGGCCGGCTGGCGAATGCGGAATGCGCTGGCCGTGAACGCTACCTGGCCCAGGTCGTACTTGGCCCCTACCTCAACCTGGCGGCTGGTGAACGGCGGGAAAATCTGGTCTTCGTTGATCGACGTCGACGGCGCGATCTTGCCCTGGCTCAGGCCTTCCATGTAGTTGGCGTACAACGACAGCTGGTCAGTGACCTTGAGCAGCACGCCGCCCGAGGGCGAGACCTTTTCTTCGTCGTAGGCGGTCTCGCCTTTGACGCCGTCGCTCCAGTCATCCACCTGCACCCGCTGCCAGCGCGCGCCCAAGGTCAGCAGCAGGCGGTCGTCGAAAAACCCGAGGGTGTCGGCCAGGGCCACACCGGAGAAGCGGTTTTCTGTGTAGACCTGGGGATCGATGCGGGTGGGTGTGCCCGGGGTCGGGGTCGCTACCGGGTTGTAGAGGTTGCTGGGCGCCGAAGCATAGCGGGCGCCGCCGTTGGTGAAGTCCATGTAGAAGTAGGTGGCGGCCAGGTTCAACTCGTGGCTGACCGGCCCGGTGTGAAACCAGTTGCGAAGGCCTGCCATGGCGGTACGCACCGACTCATCGCGGGTGAAGTCCCGCGGCTGCACGGTGAAGTCGCCGGCATCGTTGGTGATGGACACGTTGTGCCGCAGGAAATCATGGTTGCTTTCACGCGCACCGACCGCGCCATAGGCCAGCAGCGACTCACTGACGTCGTATTCGGCATGCAACGCACCAAAGGTGTCGTTGGTGCGCGCCTTGCTCCAGGCCTGGGCATAGTTGTGGCGAACATCATTGGCATCCGGCACCTTGGCGTTGGCGCCGATCAGCACACGCTCCTGCGGTGCATCGGTGTCACGCTCGGTGTGGCCGAGGTCTGCCGACAGGCGCAGGCGCTCGCCGCGAAAATCCAGGCCCAGTACCGCCATTTCACGCTCGACACGCTGGTGGTCCCATTCGGTATCGCCGGCCTGCTTCACAGCATTCAAACGCACGCCGAACTGCTGGCCTTCGCCAAAACGCCGGCCAACATCCACCGCGCCACCTGCCTGGCCCGCCGACGCATAGCTGCCGGTAAACTCGGTGATCGGCTTGTCTGTGGCCCGCTTGGGCTGCACGTTGATACCGCCGCCCACGCTACCACGCGGCGAAATGCCATTAATCAACTGGCTGGGGCCTTTGATGATATCGACCCGGTCGGCCATTTCCATGTCGATCGAGTAAGTCGGCAAGATACCGTACAGGCCGTTGTAGGCCACATCGCTGTTGAACAGGCTGAAGCCGCGAATGGTGAACTGCTCGAAACGCCCGCCTGCCGGATTGGTGGCCCGGACTGAAGGGTCGGTGGCGATCAGTTCGCCCAAGGTTCGCGCCTGCTGGTTCTTCACCAGTTCGCTGGTGTAGCTGGTGATGCTGAATGGGGTTTCCATGAAATCACGCGACCCCAGCAGGCCTTGCGCGCCCCGCCGAGCCACTTGGCCGCCAGCATAGGGCTGCGTTTCGTTGCTTGCGACCAGCCCGCCAACGATGCTGGTCGGGGCGATTTCCAAAGCGCCACCGGCCTCGGGTGCCGGCATCAGGGTGAAGGCCCCCTCACCCACCGGCAGCAACTGCAAGCCGCTGCCGCGCAGCAGCTGCATGAAACCTTCTTCGACACTGTAGCTACCAGACAGGCCATTGCTCTGCCGGCCCTGGACCAGTGCCGGGTCCAGCGAAAGGCTGACGCCGGCCTGGTCGGCAAACCGGCTGAGCACGGCGCCCAGGCTGGCGGCCGGCACCTGATAGGCACGGCGCGCCGGCTCATCAGCCCAGGCGGGTACGGACAACAACAAGCTCATGGCGAACAACGGGCGCACTGCGCGCACCAGTGGGCGCAGGCGGCAAGACATTACTGCTGACATTGAAAATGGCTCCCCTTTATTTTCTTCTACCGGTAATGACCGGCGAGTGAAAAAAAGGGGACAGCCTCAAGCACGATTTTCTCGTGCAGCAAGGCTGACCCAGTAGCGCGTGCGTGTTTGTACCTGCAACGGCAGGCTGGCGGCGAGCAGGGCAAGAATCCGGTCGGTATCATCAAGACGGAAAGTGCCAGTTACCCGCAGGCGCTCCAGTTCCGGCGCCCAACGCAGCACGCCGGGGCGGTACCTGCGCAGCTCGTGCAACAAGTCGCCCAAGGGGCGGTCATCCAGCCGCAGTACGCCCTCACGCCAGCCCAGCCGCCATTCATCCAGACCTGTCACCGGACCGACACCTGCCACCTGCAAGCTGGCCTGCTGCCCGGCGTGCAGTACGTGTGCCGGGCCGCGCAGTGGCTGCAGGCTGGCTACGCCATCGGCCACCAATACCCGGCAGGCCTCATCGACCAGCCGCAGGCAAACTTCACCACCGCCGAGCACCACCTGGCCATAGGGCACCTGCAACGTCAGGTTCAGGTTGGCGGGCACCTTCACTGCCACTTCACCGCGAAGCAACGTCAGGCGGCGTGCATTCATGTCGATATCCATCGCACTGTCGGTGTTCAACTGCACGAATGTGCCATCGCTCAACAGCACCTGCCGACGTTCGCCTACCGAGGTGTGCATGTCGGCAGTCCAGGCATCCAGAGGCAGCTCACGGCTGACCAGCCAGGCTGTCGGCAACAGCGCGGCGATAGCCAAGGCTTGCTTGAGCAGTGCGCGGCGGCCGGCGTCCGGGCGGTCCAGGGTGGCCATGGCCAAGGCGCCGGGTAAAGCGGTAAAGCGCTGACGCAACAATGATGCCTTTTGCCAGGCGTCTTCATGCAGGCGGCTGCTGGCCCGCCATTGCGCCAGGCGCAGCAAGTCGCCCTCACTGGCGTCGCCAGAATCCAGCAGCGCCAGCCAGCGGGCGGCAGCACGCACAGCTTCGCGGATTTCGGGGGAATGGGGGGTCATTGCAATTCGGCCAGCAGGCAATGTTCGTAAGCCTGTGCCATGTAGCGTTTCACCGAGCGCTCGCAAACGCCCAGGCGCTTGCCGATTTCGGCGTAACCCACACCTTCGAGCTGGCTCCAGAGAAAGGCCTTGCGCACTGGTGCCTTCAGGCCATCGAGCAATTCGTCGAGTGCTTGAAGGGTTTCCAGCAATATCCAGCGTTTTTCTGGCGAGGGCACATGCTGCTCGGGCAAGGTGGCCAAAGCATCGAGATAAGCCTGTTCCAGGCTCCGTCGCTGGTGGAAGTTGCTCAGCAGGCGCTTGCCGACTGTCAGCAGGTAGGCCCTTGGCTCGCGTATGTCTGCCAATGGTTGGGCACTGGTCAGTACCCGCAGAAAAGTATCCTGGCTGAGATCGGCGGCATCCCAGGCATTGCCCAGGCGCCGGCGTAGCCAGGTTTCGAGCCAGCTGCGGTGCTCCCGGTACAGGGCAGGCAGGCTAGGTTCCGTTGGCGGCGCGGCGTCGATCATGAGGATGGCCCTGCGGCGGCGTAAATAGGATTCATTCTAATTTACGTTGCGGCGCAGGGCCAAGCGGTTTGTTACCGGTCAGGCAATCGCTGCATCCACCAGCACCTGCGCTTCCTGCACCAGGCGCTGCAGGTGCGCCTCGTCGATGAAGCTTTCGGCGTAGATCTTGTAGATGTCCTCGGTGCCCGACGGCCGTGCGGCGAACCATCCGTTGGCGGTCATCACCTTCAGCCCGCCAATCGCCTGGCCATTGCCCGGCGCGTGGCTGAGGATCTGCACGATAGGCTCACCGGCCAGTTCGGTCGACTTGACCTGCTCCGGCGCCAGCTTGCTCAGCAGCGCTTTCTGCCGCGCATCGGCCTTGGCTTCGACCCGGGTAGCGTACGGTTTGCCCAAGGCTTCGGTCAGGTCCGCGTAGGCCTGGCTCGGGTTACGGCCGGTACGGGCGGTCATCTCGGCAGCCAGCAAGGCCGGGATCAGCCCGTCTTTGTCGGTCGCCCACACCGAGCCATCGCGGCGCAGGAACGACGCACCGGCACTCTCTTCGCCGCCAAAGCCCAGCGAGCCGTCGAACAACCCTTGGGCAAAGAACTTGAAGCCCACCGGCACTTCGTACAGCTCACGGCCCAGACGCTGGGTAACGCGGTCGATCAGGCCGCTGGACACCACGGTTTTGCCAACGGCAGCATCGCTACGCCATTGCGGGCGGTGGCGGTACAGATAGTCGATGGCCACGGCCAGGTAGTTGTTCGGTTGCAGCAGGCCGTCCGGGGTAACGATGCCGTGGCGGTCGTGGTCCGGATCGCAGGCGAAGGCCACATCGAAGCGCTCGCGCAGGCCGATCAGGCCCTGCATGGCGTATGGCGAGGACGGGTCCATGCGGATCTGGCCGTCCCAGTCGACGGTCATGAAGCGGAAGGTGGGGTCTACCTCGGTGTTCACCACTTCCAGGTCCAGCTTGTAGTGTTCGGCAATGGCCGACCAGTAGCGCACCCCTGCCCCGCCCAGCGGGTCGACGCCCAGGCGCAGTTTGGCGCCACGGATGACATCGAAGTCGATGACGTTTTCCAGGTCCGCCACATAGCTGCTCACGTAATCGTGGCGCTGGGTGGTCGGGGCCTGCAGCGCCTGGGCATGGTCCATGCGCTTGACGCCTGCCAGGTTCGCCGCCAGCAGTTCGTTGGCCTTGGCCTCGACCCACTTGGTCACATCGCTGTCGGCCGGGCCGCCATTGGGCGGGTTGTACTTGAAGCCACCGCTCTGCGGCGGGTTGTGCGACGGGGTGATGACGATGCCGTCGGCCAGGCCCTGCTGGCGGCCACGGTTGTGGCAGAGGATGGCGTGGGACACAGCCGGCGTGGGCGTGTATTCGTCGTCCTTCGACAACCTGACTTGCACGCCGTTGGCCGCCAGCACTTCCAGCGCGCTGGCCGTGGCCGGGGCCGACAGGGCGTGAGTGTCGGCGCCGATGAACAGCGGGCCATCGATGCCCTTTTCCTGGCGGTACAGGCAGATGGCCTGGGTGATGGCCAGCACGTGGTATTCGTTGAAACTCAATTCAAGCGAAGTGCCCCGGTGCCCCGAGGTGCCGAAGGCCACACGCTGGGCCGCCACGGCAGCGTCTGGGCGGCCGGTGTAATAGGCGGTGAGCAGTCGGGGAATATCGACCAGCACGCTGGCCGGAGCCGGCTTGCCTGCCAAAGGACTGAGCGTCATGCAAAAACCTCGAGTTCAACAGATGTTGGTGTTGGAACGTGCAGTGTACTGAGAGTTGCAAGGGTGTGCGATGGGTGCCGGCAAAGAACAAGCTAGAGTAGAGACCACACCCACCGTGAATGAGGCCCCATGGCTTTCCACCGCCTGACCCGTACCCACCCCCGCCTGAGCTTCGCCGCAGCGGCAGGCCTGATTGGCGCCTGGCTGATCCCTGCCGGTGATGCCGTGCAACACATCCTCGCTGGCTGGAACCTGGGCGTGTGGCTGTACCTGGCGCTGGTGCTGCACCTGAGCTGGGGTGCCCGCCCGGAAAAGGTCCGCAAGATGGCCCGCGTCGAAGACGAAAACGCAGGCCTGGTCCTGCTCACCGTGTGCATCGCCGCCATCGCCAGCCTCGCCGCAGTCACACTGCAACTGGTGTCCAGCCGTGGGCTGCAAGGCTTAGACCTGGCGCTGCACTACCTCTACACCGGCCTGACCGTGGCCGGTTCCTGGCTGCTGATTGGTTGCATCTTCAGCCTGCATTACGCACGTTTGTTCTATACCGGGCAAAACCACGAACCACCCTTGCGTTTCGCCGACGGCGAGCGCAACCCGGACTATTGGGACTTCCACTACTTCTCGTTCACCATAAGTGTGGCCGTGCAAACTTCGGACATAGGCGTCGCCGGCAGGCAACTGCGGCGGGTGGTGCTGGCGCATTCGCTGGTGGGTTTCGTGTTCAATACGGCGATTCTGGGGTTCACCATCAACATTGCCGCAGGACTCCTAGGTTAAGCCCGAAACACCAATGCCCCACACGCAAAAAAACTGGTATTTCTATCAGTAGATCCAAAGGCACATCTGACTTACATTCTTCCGACGCAGAGCAGCGTGTATTTCCGCCTGCGACCACGGCCAACCTTTGATAAAGAACACATTTACATGTTGAGGATGAGGCATGCCCGGTAATGAAATATGTAAATATTCAGCCTACGGTTTTCATCATACACAGGCAAACACTCCCTCCCTTGGCTATTCCGGCCAATGCCAGGATAGCGTCACCGGATACTACGGCCTGGGTAACGGCCATAGGTTCTATGCCCCTGCTCTGATGCGTTTCATTCAGGGTGATGAGTTATCACCCTTTTCCAAAGGAGGAATAAGTGCATACGCCTATTGCGAAGGGGATCCCATCAATCGCCATGATCCAACTGGACGGTATTTAGAGTGGCTGAGAAGGGGCGTAGCCAGGCTGAATAGGTGGCTTTCTCCTGAGACACCGCCACCATCAAGACGAAACTCCTTACCGCCCCAAACCATGATAGAAATTGAACCGCAGCTTCCGCGCGCCCTTAACTTGCTTGGTGACGCAGCCATTAGGACTGCCGATCACATACTGGCGGAAACCACGAATGACGTGGTGCGGGCTTTTACTACAGCCCGAAGAACAGTTAGACGGCAGTGGAACAGGCTTCCGGAGCAAGTCCGATCAACAATTATAATCGGCGGTTTTTTTGCTGTTGTTCCTCCTGCAGCTACAACCCTGATGGCCGCTGCAAGAACTGGCTCCTTTCTGCCTTTGTCACCCAACGAGTTCTACAGCATGCTCATCTATGGACCGACAGACACTCAACGTAGCGCACTCGCCCTCCGTCGAAACTCTTTTTAACCAACGTGCTAACTCACAGTGCTCACGACGACCACTTGTCCGAAAAAGCAATGGGGTTAAAGCAGCCGTACTCATCGGCCTGAACGCCGCTATCATCCTTGGCAAACGTTTGCTAGACCAACAGCTGCGAAAACCATCCTGGACAAGGATGTGACCGCCGTCATGCATTAGTACATTTTGCGTACTTACAGCCGAGAATCGCCCGTGACAGCTGCTATCTTTACATTCCCGGCAGCCGCCATTCGTGTGGCTGACCATTCACCATGTCCAGGCGCGGACAAAGGAGGCAGGCATGAACAAGATGACGTTCCCCAACGCCTGCCAGGTGATGCGCTGGCATTTCCACCCTTTGGGTTTCGAAGCCACCATGGATGCGCCCCGCAGCATGATCGCGCGGCTGTTCGACCGCGCCACCGGCGAAACCCTGATGGCCATCGCCGGCATCCCGTGTGCGGCAATCATGGCTGCAGCCGATGTAGAGCGCATCATCGAAGCCGTCGAAGCGGAAATGGACGCTTTCATCCCCGCCTTCACCCTGCGCAACGCTGTCTAGATTACGGCGCTCTTCTCCTGGTGCAAGGCCTGTAACTTGTCCATGAACTGCTCGGCCGGTACCGGCTGCCCCAGCAGGTAACCTTGCAGCGAATCACACCCCAGTCGGGTCAGGAAGTCTTGCTGCTTGTCGGTCTCTACACCTTCGGCAACGATGCGCAGGCCCAGCGCCTGGCCCAGTGCGACGATGGCCGAGACAATCGCTGCATCATCGCTGTCCTGTTCCAGGTCACGCACGAAGCCACGGTCGATCTTCAGCTCGTTGGCCGGCAGGCGTTTGAGGTACATCAGGCTGGAGTAGCCGGTGCCAAAATCATCGATGGACAGGTCCACACCCATGTCGGACAGGCGTTGCAGCACGGTCAGGCTGGCATCGGCATCGCGCATGGCGGTGGTTTCGGTAATTTCCAGTGTCAGGCAGTTGGCCGGCAGGCCGTTCTGTTGCAGGGCCCGGGCCACGCTCTCGACCAGCCCGGCATGGCAGAACTGGATGGCCGACAGGTTCACGGCCATGCGCCAACCTTGATGCCCTTGGTCCAGCCACTGGCGCATCTGCCGGCAGGCTTCGTCCAGCACCCATTCACCGATAGGAATGATCAGGCCGGTTTTCTCTGCCAGGCCAATGAAGCGGTCAGGCAGCAGTAGCCCTTGCTGCGGGTGTTCCCAGCGCAGCAAGGCCTCGGCACCGATCGGCTGACAGGCCTGGGCGTCGAACTTGGGCTGGTAGTGCAACCGGAACTGGCGCTGCTCCAGCGCCTGGCGCAGGTCCTGCAGCAGTTGCAGTTGCTGGCGGGCGTTGCTGTTCATCGACACGTCGAAGAAGCTGTAGCCGTTCTTGCCGGCGCTCTTGGCGTGGTACATGGCAGCGTCGGCATTGCGCAACAGCTCGTGCTGGTCCTGGCCGTTGCCCGGATACAGGACAATGCCCAGGCTCGCCGACAGTTGCAGGTCGTGTTCGGCCACGCGGAATGGTCGCGACACCAGGTTGACCTGCTTGACCGCCACGTCCATGGCATCGTTCGGCTCCTGCAATTCCACCAGCAGCACGAACTCGTCACCGCCGATGCGCGCCAACGTGTCCTGGCTGTGCAAGTGGCCGCGCAGCCGCCCCGCCACGGCCTTGAGAAGCAGGTCGCCAATGTGGTGACCGAAGGCATCGTTGACCGGTTTGAAACCGTCCAGATCAATGAACATCAGGGCAAAACAGCCGCCCTGCTCCGCCACCTTGGCAATGGCCTGCTCGATGCGGTCGGCCAGCAACGTGCGGTTGGGCAGATCGGTCAGGGTATCGTGCAGGGCCAGCTGGGTGAGCTCCTGGTTGGCCAGGGTCAGCGAACGGGCCAGTTCGGCGGTGCGCGCCTCCAGGCGCGCGTCCAGCACCGAGGTGAGCAAGGCCACGGCCAACACCGCCAAGGTAGTGATCAACACCAGGTAAACCAGGCTGTCGCCCTGCAACCCACCTGCCAGCGCACCGCAGAAACTGCCTTCGGGGAAGTTCGCCGCCGCCATGCCGGTGTAATGCATGCCGACGATGGCAAACCCCATGACCACTGCCGCCAGCCCGCGGATCTGCCGCACGTAGGGGGTGTGTTTGCGCAGACGGAAGGCGATCCATAACGCCGCCGCAGACGCACCCACGGCAATCAGCAGCGAAGCGCCAAACAGCGTCGGGTCATAGTCGATGCCCGGCAGCATGCGCAGCGCGGCCATGCCGGTATAGTGCATGCAGGCGATGCCGGCGCCCATGATCAGCGCGCCGAAGCCCAGTTGCAGGCACGGCAGGCTCGGCTGGCTCACCAGCCACAGGGCAAAGCCCGAGGACAGCACGGCGATCAGCAGCGAGAACGCGGTAAGCGCCAGGTCATAACCCAGGTCGATAGGCAGGCTGAACGCGAGCATGCCGATAAAGTGCATCGACCACACGCCGATGCCCATGGCCAACGCGCCGCCCCCCATCCACAAGTAGGCAGCCCGGCCCTTGGCCGTGGCGATGCGGCCGGTCAGGTCAAGGGCGGTATAAGACGCCAGAATCGCCACGCACAGCGAAATCAGCACCAGCGAAGAGGAGTAGCTACCGGTCAGCATTGGAGTTCCAGCGACGGGACAGGGGGCCCGGCAAAAGCTGACGATTGTACTCAAGCTTAGGCGAAACGCACGGGGTTTCTGCGAATGGGAATGGATCCAATGCACTCTCTGCGGGAGAATGTCCAGCCCCTTTGGAACGCAGAGAGCAGGTCAATCCTGCTCGGCAAATGCCTGTTCCGCATCCCAGCCGCCACCCAGCGCAGCCACCAGTTGCACACTGGCCACCAAGCGACCTTGCAACAGGTTCAACACACTGCGCTCGTTGCTCAATGCCGTGGTCTGCACGTTCACCACATCCAGGTAGCCGATCAACCCTGCGCGGTACTGGTTCTCGGTCAGGCGCAGCGACTCGCGGGCGGCATCCAGCGCTTCCTGGCGCACCACCGCTTCATCGCCGTACACCTTCAACTGCACCAGCAGGTTCTCCACTTCCTTGAAGCCGTCGAGCACGGTCTGGCGGTATTGCGCCACGGTCTGGTCATACGCGGCCACCGTGCGGTCCACCTCGGCGCTGCGCTTGCCAGCGTCGAACAGGGTCAGCGCCAGTTGCGGGCCTACCGACCAGTAGCGGTTGGGCAGCTCGATCCAGTTGCTGAAGCTGCTGCTGGAATAGCCGCCGCTCATGCTCAGGCTCAGATCGGGGAAATACGCCGCCCGTGACACGCCGATGTTGGCATTGGCGGCCATCACGTTACGCTCGGCAGCAGCAATATCCGGGCGCCGCTCCAGCAGCTGCGAAGGCAGGGATACCGGGATTTGCGGCAGCGCAGGAATGTCCTTGCTGTCGGCCAGAGCAAAGTCGGCCGGGGTTTTGCCCAACAGCACGGCAATGGCGTTTTCGAACTGCGCACGCTGCCAGATCAGGTCGATCAGGTCAGCCTGGGTGCTCTTGAGCTGGGTGCGCGCCTGGGCCACCGCATCCGGCCCCGCAACGCCGGCGCGATACTGGTTTTCGTTCATCCGCAACGAGCGCTCGTAGGCCGCCACAGTGGCTTCCAGCAGACGCTTTTGCTCGTCTATTACCCGCAGTTGCAGGTAGTTCTGCACCAGCTCGGATTGCTGGCTCAAGCGGATCGACGCGAGGTCGGCGAAGCTGGCTTCGGCACTGGCCTCGTTGGCATTCATGGTTTCGCGCAGCTTGCCCCACAGGTCGATTTCCCAGCTCACACCCAACTGCGCGTTGTAGGTGTTGCGAATGCCGCTGCTGTTGTTGGACAGGCTCGAACTGGAACTGCCGGTGCCCTGGGCCGAGCGGTTCTTGCTGGTGCTCAGGTCCAGGCTCGGGAACAACGCCGCGCGGCTGCTGCGCACCAGCGCCTGGGCCTGGCGGTACTGGGCTTCTGATTGCGCTACGGTCTGGTTGCTACGGTTCAGTTCCTCAACCAGCGCATTGAGCCCGGCATCGCCGTAGATTTCCCACCAGGCGCCGCGGGCGATGGCGTCGGATGGGGCGGCCTGGGTCCAGCCTTCGGCGTGCTTGAACTGCGCCGCCGAGCTGTTAAGTTCGGGGCGATGGTAGTCCGGGCTCAAGGTACAGGCACTGAGCAGGGCCACGCACAACCCGGCGCCGAGCAGGCGCGAGCCACGCCCACGGGTCAGCGTTTGCAGGGCACGATGAAGTGGGGTCTGGGCAAAAGTCATAGCGGGTTTTCCAGGGCGGCGTCGGTGCGCACGCCGCGCCAACGGTTGAAACGGTGGCGCAGGCGGTCCAGGTACAGGTAGACCACCGGCGTCGTGTAAAGGGTGAGGATCTGGCTGAACACCAGGCCACCAATGATGGTCAGGCCCAGCGGCTGGCGCATTTCTGCACCTTCTGCATGGCTCAACAGCAGCGGCAAGGCGCCAAGAATGGCCGCCAGGGTGGTCATCAGGATCGGCCGCAGGCGCAGCAGGCACGCCCGGCGAATCGACTCCTCCGGCGACAGCCCTTGGTGACGCTCCAGTTGCAAGGCCAGGTCGATCATCAGGATGGCGTTTTTCTTCACCACGCCAATCAGCAGGAACAGCCCCAGCAGCGAGATCAGACTGAACTCGCCCCCCGTGACGTACAACGCGAGCAAGGCCCCGACACCGGCTGAAGGCAGTGTCGAAAGAATGGTCAGCGGGTGAATGTAGCTTTCGTACAAGATGCCCAGCACCAGGTACACCAGCACCAGCGCACCGAGGATCATGAACGGTTGGCCCTCCTGCGTCTTGGCAAAGGCGTCGGCAGTGCCACCCAGCTTGGCGATCACTTCCTCAGGCAAGCCCAACTTGGCCACTGCGCGCTCCAGCGCTGCCATGGCCTGGTCGGGGCTGTAGCCTTCCGCGACGTCGAAGGCGATGTCTTCCGAGGCGAACTGGCCTTCGTGGCTGACGCGGTCGTTGGCCAGGCTGTTTTCGTAGTGGGCGATGGTGGATAGCGGCACGCGGGCGCCCTCGGCGGTGATCACCTGCACTTGCTCCAGGGTGCTTGGGTCCCAGGCGTATTTCGGGTTGATCTCCAGCACCACCTGGTACTGGTTGAGGCTGTCGTAGATGGTAGAAATCTGCCGCTGGCTGTAGGCGTTGTTCAACACCGTGGTAACCATGTCCATGTCGATGCCCAGGCGCTTGGCTTGGTCGCGGTCGACCACCAGGGTCACCTGCTGGGTGCCGGCACCGTCACGCGCATCGATAGCAGTGAGTTCCGGCAGTGCACGTACAGCAGCGACCACTTTCGGGAACCACTCACGCAGCGCTGCCAGGTCGCCACTCTGCAGGGTATACAGGTACTGCGACGACGTCTGGTCACGGCCACCGCCGCCCAGTTGCAGGTCCTGGTCGGCCATCAGGAACAGGCGCCCGCCAGGCACTTTGGGCATTTCCTTGCGCAGGCGCTCGATCACCTTCTGCGCATCGATCTTGCGCTCGCTGATCGGTTTCAGCCGCACCAGCACCATGGCGTTGTTGGTACCGCTGTTGCCACCGATGAAACCTGCAACGCTCTGCACTGCCGGGTCGGCGAGCAATGCACGGCGGTAGATTTCCATCTTCGGCTGCATCACGGTGAACGACAGCCCGTCGTCGCCGCGGATAAAGCCCATCAGCTGCCCGGTATCCTGCTGCGGGATCAACGTCTTGGGCACCACTACGTACAGCGCGATGTTGATACCGATGGTGGCCAACAGGCTGAGCAGCGTCAGGCGATTGTGGCGCAGGGCCCAGCCCAGGCTGCGGTCGTAGGCGTTGACCATGCGCTGGTGCAGTTTGTCGCTCCAGCGTTGCAGGCGTGTCTGCTCGGCCTGATGCGGTTTGAGCCAGCGGGCGCAGAGCATGGGCGTCAGGGTCAGCGACACCACCAGCGACACGATGATCGCCGCCGCCAAGGTGATGGAGAACTCCTGGAACAGGTTGCGCACGATGCCACCCATGAACAGGATGGAGACGAATACCGCCACCAGCGACACGTTCATCGACAGCAAGGTGAAGCCTACTTCCTTGGCGCCGAGGAAGGCCGCCTTCATCGGCGGCTGGCCGTCCTCGATGTGCCGCGAGATGTTTTCCAGCACCACGATGGCGTCGTCCACCACCAGGCCGGTAGCCAGAATCAGCGCCATTAGCGACAGGTTGTTCAGCGAGAACCCGCACAGGTACATGACCGCGAAGGTGCCCACCAGCGACACCGGCACGGCCAGGCTGGGGATCAGCGAGGCGCGCAGGCTGCCGAGGAACAGGTAAACCACCAGGATCACCAGCACCACGGCAATCAGCAGGGTGTGCTCGGCCTCTTTCAGGGTGGCCTTGATCACGGGCGAGCGGTCCATGGCCACGTTCAGTTGCACGCTGGCTGGCAGCAACGACTGCAGGGCCGGCAGCTGTGCCTTGATCTGGTCAACCGTTTCGATGATGTTGGCGCCGGTCTGGCGGTTGACCACCAGCAGCACGGCCGCCTGGTCATTGAAGAAGCCGCTGTTGTACCGGTTCTCGACGCCATCGGTGATGGTCGCCACGTCGGACAGGCGCAGGATGGTACCGTTTTGCTGGCGGATCACCACCGGCTCGTAGTCCTTGGCGCTTTCCAGCTGGTCGTTGGCGCGCACCTGCCAGTTGCGCTCGGCGTCCTCGACAAAGCCCATGGGCCTACGCTGGTTGGCGTTGGACACCGCCGTGCGCACTTCGTCCAGCGACAGGTTGTACTGGTTGAGCAGTTGCGGCTCGACGGCGATGCGCACCGCCGGCAGCGAGCTGCCGCCGATCTGCACCTCCCCTACCCCCGACACCTGGGCCAGGCTCTGCGACAGGATGGTGTCGGCCAGGTCGTACAGCTGGCCTTTCTGCAGCACATCCGAGGTCAGCGACAGCACCATGATCGGCGCCTGGGACGGGTTGATCTTTTTGTAGGTGGGCATGCTGCGCATGCCGCTGGGCAGCAGGTTACGGGTGGCGTTGATCGCCGCCTGCACCTCGCGCGCCGCACCGTCGATGTCGCGGCCCATCTCGAAGCCGATGATCACCCGTGTGGAGCCTTGGTTGGAGCTGCTGGTCAGGGTGGTCACGCCAGCAATGCTGCCCAGCTTGCGCTCCAGCGGCGTGGCCACAGTGGAGGCCATCACTTCCGGGCTGGCGCCGGACAGGTTGGCCGACACCACGATCACCGGGAAGTCCATCTGCGGCAGCGGCGCCACCGGCAGCAAGCCGAAGCTGACCCCACCCAGCAGCATGATCGCCAGGCTCAACAGCATGGTCGCCACCGGGCGACGGATGAAAGGACCGGACAGGTTCATGCCTCGGCCTGCTTCACATCAGTGGCCGGGCGCCAGCGGCGAGCCAGGCGGTCGAAGTAGAGGTAGATGACCGGGGTGGTGAACAGCGTCAGCACCTGGCTGACCAGCAAACCGCCCACCATCACCAGGCCCAGTGGCTGACGCAGCTCGGCGCCGGAACCGGTGGCGAGCATCAGCGGCACGGCACCGAACAGCGCGGCCAGGGTGGTCATCAGGATCGGCCGGAAGCGCAGCAGCGCGGCCTGGTAGATGGCATCGCGCGGGCTCATGCCTTGGTTACGCTCGGCCTCCAGGGCGAAGTCGATCATCATGATGGCATTCTTCTTGACGATACCGATCAGCAGGATGATACCGATGATGGCGATCATGCCCAGGTCGTTGCCGCTAATGAGCAGCGCCAGCAAAGCGCCCACTGCTGCCGACGGCAAGGTCGAGAGGATGGTCACCGGGTGAATGTAGCTTTCGTACAGCACCCCCAGCACGATGTACATGGTCACCACCGCCGCCAGGATCAGCAGCAGGGTGCTCGACAGCGATGCCTGGAAGGCCTGCGCCGCACCCTGGAAGCGGGTTTGCACGCCCAGCGGCATGCCGATGTCCTTCTGTACCTGCTCGATCACCTGAACGGCTTCGCCCAGCGATGCACCGTGGGCCAGGTTGAACGACAGGGTGACTGCCGGGAACTGGCCGATGTGGGAAATGGCCAACTGGGCCTGGCGCTGCTCAATACGCGCCAGCGCCGACAGGCGCACCTGGCCGCCATCGGTGGCCTTGACGTGAATCGACTCCAGCGCTCGCGGGCCGATAAGTGCCGCGTCCTGCGACTGCAGTACCACACGGTACTGGCTGGCCTGGGTGTAGATGGTGGAGATCTGCCGTTGGCCAAAGGCGTCATACAGGGCGTTGGTGATCTGCGACACCGTGATGCCCAGGCGGCTGGCCATGTCACGGTCAATCACCAGGTAGACCTGCAAGCCTTTGTCCTGCAGGTCGCTGGCCACGTCGGCCAGTTCCGGGCGCTGCTGCAGCGCCTGTACCAGCTTGCTGCTCCATTGGGCCAACAGGTCGGCGTCGGGCGACGACAGGCTGAACTGGTACTGGGTGCGGCTGACACGGTCTTCGATACTCAGGTCTTGCACCGGCTGCATGAACAGGCGGATACCCACCAGCCGGTCGAGTTGCGGCTGCAGGCGGCTGATGACCTCGCTGGCGGTGACATCCCGTTCGCCATGGGGCTTGAGGTTGATCAGCAGGCGGCCACTGTTGAGCGTGGCGTTGTCGCCGTCTACACCGATATAGGACGACAGACTTTGAACCGCCGGGTCCTGCAGGATGACCTTGCTCAGGGCCTGCTGGCGCTCGCTCATGGCGGCAAACGAGGTGGACTGCGGCGCTTCGGAAATGCCCTGGATTACCCCGGTGTCCTGCACCGGGAAGAAGCCCTTGGGCACCACCATGTACAAGAGCACCGTCAGCGCCAGGCTGGCCACGGCGACCAGCAGGGTCAGCGGCTGGTGCTTCAGCACCCATTGCAGGGCACTGCCGTAGTGCTTGATCAGCCAGTCGATCCAGGCACCACTGGCACGGTAGAAGCGCCCCTGCTCTTCTTCCTTGGGCTCGCGCTTGAGCAGCCGGGCGCACATCATCGGCGTCAGGGTCAGCGACACCACCAGGGAAATCAGGATGGCCACCGCCAGGGTAATGGCGAACTCGCGGAACAGCCGGCCAACCACGTCAGCCATGAACAGCAGCGGGATCAGTACCGCGATCAGCGAGAAGGTCAGGGAAATCAAGGTGAAGCCGATTTGCCGGGCGCCCTTGAGCGCCGCCTGCATGGGCGTCTCGCCCTCTTCGATATGCCGCGAGATGTTTTCCAGCATCACGATGGCATCATCGACCACGAAGCCGGTGGCGATGGTCAGCGCCATCAGCGTCAGGTTGTTGACCGAAAAACCGGCCAGGTACATGACGCCGAAGGTGCCGATCAGCGACAAAGGCACGGCAATCGAAGGGATAATGGTGGCACTGAAGCGGCGCAGAAAGAGGAAGGTGACCATCACCACCAGGGCGATGGCGATCAGCAGTTCGTGCTGTACGTCCTTCACGGCTGCGCGAATGGTCTGGGTACGGTCGGTCAACACCGACACATCCAGCCCAGCCGGCAGGTTGTCGGTGATCGAAGGCAACAAGTCCTTGATGCGGTCGACCACTTCGATCACGTTGGCGCCCGGCTGACGCTGGATATTCAACAGCA
Source organism: Pseudomonas monteilii NBRC 103158 = DSM 14164 (assembly GCF_000730605.1). Classification (GTDB taxonomy): domain Bacteria; phylum Pseudomonadota; class Gammaproteobacteria; order Pseudomonadales; family Pseudomonadaceae; genus Aquipseudomonas; species Aquipseudomonas monteilii. The sequence goes on from NZ_BBIS01000012.1 coordinate 255,573, forward strand.
CTGCATGATTTTCGTTGGCCCAGGCGGCCAGGCGCTCGTTCTCCGCGCCGTCGACAATTTCGGCCACGTCTTTCAAGCGCAGCGGCGCACCGTTGTTGTAGGCCAGGATCAGGTTGGCGTATTCCTCGGGGGAACGCAGCTGGTCGTTGGCATCGAGCATCGACACCCGGGTCGGGCCGTCGAAGTTGCCCTTGGGCTGGTTGACGTTGGACGCGCCAATCAGCGTGCGCACGTCATCCAGGTTCAGGCCGTTGGCGGCCAAGGCATCGACGTTGACCTTGATGCGCACTGCCTGGCGCTGGCCGCCGGCAATGCTGACCATGCCCACGCCACTGATCTGGGCGAGCTTTTGCGCCACGCGGGTGTCGACCAGGTCGTTGAGCTTGGGCAGCGGCATGGTCTTGCTGGAGATGGCCAAGGTCAGCACCGGGGTGTCGGCCGGGTTGACCTTGTTGTACACCGGTGGCGCTGGCAGGTCGCTGGGCAGCAGGTTGCTGGCGGCGTTGATCGCGGCCTGCACCTGTTGCTCGGCAACGTCCATGTTCATGTCGAGGTTGAAGCGCAAGGTCAGCACCGACGCGCCGCCGGAGCTGGTCGAGGCCATTTGCTCAAGGCCAGGCATCTGGCCGAACTGGCGCTCTAGCGGTGCGGTGACTGCACTGGTCATGACCTGCGGGCTGGCGCCGGGGTACAGGGTCATGACGCGGATGGTCGGGTAATCCACCTGCGGCAAGGCAGAAACCGGCAGCAGCTTGTAGGCGATCAGGCCGGCCAGGACGATGGCCAGCATGCTCAGCGTGGTGGCGACCGGCCGCAGAATGAACAGACGCGAGAGGTTCATGCGCCCGCCTTGCCTGCTGCTTTGCCAGGTTGTGCTTCACCGGTTTGCGCCGAACCTTTGGCCTCTTGCCCTTGCAGGTGCTGGCCCGGGGTGGTCGGCACTTGCGAGCTGTCTTCGACCACTTCAACCTTGGTGCCTTCGCGCAGGCGGTCGGTACCTTCCAGCACCAGCCGGTCACCGGCCTTCAGGCCGTCGAGAATGACGCTGTTCTCGCCATCACTGGCGCCCACCTTGACCTTGCGCACGTTAACGGTGTTCTCGGCATTGACCACGTAGGCGAAGCTACCGTCATTGCCGAACTGGATGGCCGCCGCCGGGGCCATGACCACCTGCTTGAGGGTATCGGCCAGCAAACGCACGTTGACGAACTGGTTGGGGAACAGGGCCAGGTCCTTGTTCTCGAAGCGGCCTTTGAATTTGAGGGTGCCAGTGGTGGTGTCGATCTGGTTGTCGATGCTGCCCAGCACGCCGGTAGATTGCAATTTGCTGTCACTGCGGTCCCAGGCCTCGACCGGCAGGCTGGCGCCACTGCGATAACGCTCCAGCACGGTGCTCAGCTGGGTTTCCGGCAGGGTGAAGGCGACGTTGATCGGCTCGGTCTGGGTGATGACCACCAGTGCGGTGGTGTCGTTGGCCGCCACCAGGTTGCCCAGGTCAAGCTGACGCAGGCCGACACGGCCGCTGATCGGCGCACGGATCTGGGTGAAGTCGAGGTTCAGGCGGGCATCGTTGACCTGGGCCTGGTTGGTCTTGACCAGCCCCTGGAATTGCGCCACCTGTGCTTCGGCGGTGTCGAGGGTTTGCTTGGCGATGCTGTCTTCGGCGTACAGGCCTTTGTAACGGGCCAGGTCGACCTGGGCGTTCTTCAACTGCGCCTGGTTCTGCGCCAAGGTGCCTTCGGCTTGCTGCAAGGCGATGCGGTACGAGCGCGGGTCGATTTCGGCGAGCAAGTCGCCGGCCTTGACCTGCTGGCCTTCCTTGAAGTGGATTTTCACCAGTTCGCCAGCCACGCGGCTGCGTACGTTGACGGTGTTGGTCGCGGTGACCGTGCCAAGGGCCTTGTAGTACAGCGGGAAATCACCCACTCGCACGGGCTCGACGCGCACGGGTACCGCTTCGCTGGAGCCGCCAAAGCCCGGGCGACCGCCCATCATGCCCATGCCCTTGCCGCCGCGCCCGCCGCCACTGGCTTCTTTATGCGCAGGCGTTGCTGCAGGCCACAGCCACCAGGCCAGTGCAGCCACCAGCAGCAGGATCAGCAGGCCGACGAGCCAGCGACGGGGGGAACGGGAATTGGACGCTTGCATGGGTTGAACGAACCTTGTTCGGAATGGCGACTTGGGGAGGGTGAACGATAAGCAATGGCATCGTTTAAGCAAAGGGCCTTTACCAGAGGTTTACCTTAGGCTGACGTTGCCAAGACGCGGAATTTTAAATGAAAACGGCCCGGAGAGCGTTCCGGGCCGTTACAGGGTGTTGCCTGGAGCGGTGGCGGGCTTGAGGGTTCCGCTGCGTGTGCTGGCACTATCGCCGGCACAGGACTCCACCGCCCTGCCCCACGCAATCCTTACTTCAGTACAGCCAGGGCTGCATCGTAGTTCGGCTCGTCAGCGATTTCGCCAACCAGCTCGCTGTGCAGCACCTTGTCGTTCTCGTCCAGCACTACCACAGCACGGGCAGCCAGGCCGGCCAGCGGGCCGTCGGCGATGGCGACGCCGTAGTTTTCGAGGAACTCGCGGCCACGCAGGGTCGACAGGTTCTTCACGTTTTCCAGGCCTTCAGCACCGCAGAAGCGTGCCTGGGCGAACGGCAGGTCGGCGGAGATGCACAGCACGACAGTGTTGGCGACATCGTTGGCCTGGGCGTTGAACTTGCGCACGGAGGTAGCGCAGGTTGGGGTGTCGACGCTCGGGAAAATGTTCAGCACTTTGCGCTTGCCGGCGAAGTCTTTCAGCGACTTGTCAGCCAGGCCTTCACCGACCAGGGAGAAAGCCGGAGCCTGGGCGCCGACCTGTGGCAGGTTGCCGTTAACCTGAACCGGGCCGCCTTTGAGAGTCACTTGAGCCATGACGAAATCCTTATGCTGGGTTTGAAAAGGACACTGAGTTAAGCATGAAGCCGGCCGGGTGCCTATGGGTCAGGTGAAATCGTTCTATTTCCTGACACTTTTTGTGGACAAAAAAATGCCCGGATTGCGACAAGCAACCCGGGCATTCCTCATTGCAGGGGGCGAATCAGCCCAGCAGGCCGTACACCACCGAAGTCAACGCAACCAGGCCGACCACCACGACGAACACGTTGGAGGCCGCACCGCTGTACTTGCGCATCGACGGTACGCGGCGAATGGCATACATCGGCATCAGGAACAGCAGCACCGCCAGGATCGGGCCGCCGAGCGACTCGATCATGCCGAGGATGCTCGGGTTGAGGGTGGCAACGATCCAGCACACCACCAGCATCAGTGCAGCAACCACGCGGTCCAGGGTTTTGGCACCCGGGCGCGCGCCAGCCTTGGTGATGATGCCCTTCAGGCCTTCGCTGGCACCGATGTAGTGGCCCAGGAACGACTTGGCGATAGCCACGAAGGCGATCAGCGGTGCAGCGAACGCGATAGTCGGGTTGCTGAAGTGGTTGGCCAGGTACGACAGGATCGACAGGTTCTGTGCCTTGGCTTCGGCCAGCTGGGCGCTGCTGAGGGTGAGCACGCAACTGAACACGAAGAACAGCACCATCACCACCATCAGCAAGTGAGCACGGCGCAGGATCTGGCCGCTGCGCTCATCGGCGTGCTCGCCGTAACGGCGCTTCTGGTCCACCGCGAAGGCCGAGATGATCGGCGAATGGTTGAACGAGAACACCATCACCGGAATGGCCAGCCACAGGGTGTGCAGGAACGCCGAAGCCGGCGGCACCTGGGTGGCGCTGTCGAGGATGCCACCGGTCCAGTGCGGCACCAGGTACAGGCCAAGCAGCGCCAGGGCGACGATGAACGGGTACACCAGCAGGCTCATGACCTTGACCGTGGCCTGCTCGCCGCAACGCACGATGGCCAGCAGGCCGAGGATCAGCACGAACGACAGGATGGCCCGCGGTGGCGGCGCCATGTGCAGCTGGTGCTCCATGAAGCTGGACACGGTGTTGGTCAGCGCCACGCTATAGATAAGCAGGATGGGGAAGATTGCGAAGAAATACAGCACGGTGATCGAGGCACCGGCGGTGCTGCCGAAGTGCTCCTTGACCACCTCGGTGATGTCGCCACCGTTGCGCCCCGACAGGACGAACCGGGTCAGACCACGGTGGGCAAAGTACGTCATCGGGAAGGCCAGGATGGCCAGGATCAGCAGCGGCCAGAAACCGCCAAGGCCAGCGTTGATCGGCAGGAACAGGGTTCCGGCGCCGATGGCTGTGCCGAACAGGCCCAGCATCCAGGTAGTGTCGTGACGCGCCCAGCTGCCAAGGGTGGCGGGGGTCGATTCTGCAAAGCGTTGTTCAACGCTTGGGGCCTGCTCATTCATTCCGGGTGAAGCTCCACTCGCAAGACTGCAACAGGCTGAGAATGGCGAAATAGTGCCTTCGCCCAACTCAACCGGAAAAGAGGGGCGCGATTGTGCACGGAAAGGTTGCACTTGCGAAGCCCCTTTCCGAGGGGCGGTTGCACTTGTCTTTACAAGCGGGTTGTGCCGACAGGAAATGCAAGGGGCCGCGCAGGCCCCTTGGTGGTGTTACTTCTGGACGGCAGCGAACGCTTCGGCAACCCGTTGCAGGTTGGCCGGGCGCAGGCCAGACATGCACACCCGGCCGCTGTCGATCAGGTACACGCCAAACTCGTCACGCAGGCGGCGCACTTGCTCGACGCTGAAGCCGGTGTAGCTGAACATGCCACGCTGGCGCAGGAAGAACTGGAAGTCCTGGCCTGGCAACAGCACCGCCAGGGCATCGACCAGCGCCTGGCGCATGTCGAGGATACGCTTGCGCATCACTTCCACTTCTTCGGCCCATTGGGCATTGAGGCCGGCATCACTCAGCACGCCAGCGACCAGTTGGGCGCCGAAGTTGGGCGGGCTGGAGTAGTTGCGGCGTACGGTGGCCTTGAGCTGGCCAAGCACGCTCTGGGCGGTGGCGTCATCGTCGCAGACCACCGACAGGCCGCCTACCCGCTCGCCATACAGCGAGAAGATTTTCGAGAACGAGTTGCTGACCAGGCACGGCACACCGGCACGGGCCATTTCGCGGATGGCGTAGGCGTCTTCCACCAGGCCTTCGGCGAAGCCTTGGTAGGCGATGTCGAGGAACGGGATCAGCTGGCGTGCCTTGACCACTTCGACCACTTGTTGCCACTGGTGTTGTTCCAGGTCGGCGCCGGTGGGGTTGTGGCAGCAGGGGTGCAGCAGTACCACGCTGTTGGCCGGCAGGGTCTGCAGGGTGGCCAGCATGCCGTCGAAGTCCACGCCACGGGTGGCCTGGTCGAAGTACGGGTAGGTGTGCACCTTGAAGCCGGCGCCTTCGAAGATGGCGCGGTGGTTGTCCCAGGTCGGGTTGCTGACCCAGACTTCGGACTGCGGGAAATAGCGCTTGAGGAAGTCGGCACCGACTTTCAGGGCGCCGGAGCCACCCACGGTCTGCACAGTGGCCACGCGGCCGCCGGTCACAGCCGGGTGATCGGCACCGAACAGCAGTGCCTGGATCGCCTGGCGGTAGCTGGCCAGGCCTTCCATCGGCAGGTACAGGGAAGCTTCGTGGTCCTGGCCGGCGATGCGTTTTTCCACCGCATCCACAGCCGCCAGTTGCGGCACCACGCCAGCCTCATCGTAGTACAGGCCGATACTCAGGTTGACCTTGTCGGCACGCGGATCGGCCTTGAAGGTTTCCATCAACGAGAGGATCGGGTCGCCGGCATAGGCATCGACATGTTTGAACACAGCGTGCAGCTCCTTGGATCAGGACAGTACGAAAAGTCAGCGTTGAGCATACCCGGAGTGCGGGTTCAGGAACATCCACTATTGTGCAAGGTTGTCTATGCAACATTGCATGGCTGGGAATTTGTGCTGGATTCTTAGCGGCACGCCCGCTCCCACAGGTTCAGCGCGTACCTGTGGGAGCGCGCGTGCCCGCGAAAGGGCCGGGTCAGCCAAGCAAGTCTTTCAGGCCCTGCAACTCCTGCTCGGTCACCGCCACCCCCTCCTCCTCAGCCACCTCACGCTCGCGGTATCGCCGCTCACCCGGCATGCGCGTCAACCCCACCGCCTGCATCTGTTCCACCAGCTCGCGGCTGCGCTGGGCAAAGCGCTCGCCCTCGGCCTTGTGCGGGTCGATGACGATGATCAGTTGCCCGGTCCATGGCGTTTTCGCCCCTGGGTACCCCGACCAGTCGAACTCCCAGGAGAAATGCCCACCGGTCAGCGCCGCCGCCAGCAACTCGACCATCATCGACAGCGCCGAGCCCTTGTGCCCGCCAAACGGTAGCAAGGCGCCACCCTCCAGAATCGCCAGCGGGTCGGTGGTCGGCTCGCCATTGGCATCCACACCCATGCCTTCTGGTAGTTGCTGGCCGGCACGCGCAGCAATCTGCACGTCACCGTGGGCCATGGCGCTGGTGGCCATGTCGAAGACGATCGGGTCGTGTTCGGCGCATGGCGCAGCAAACGCGATGGGGTTGGTGCCGAACAGTGGCTTGCGAGCGCCATGCGGCACCACGCAGGTCATGCTGTTGACCACGCTCAGGGCCACCAGGCCCTCTTCGGCAAACGGCTCTACATCCGGCCACAGAGCCGCGAAGTGGTGCGAGTTGTGGATTGCCAACACGGCAATGCCGGCATTGCGCGCTTTGGCCACCAACAACTCGCGGGCCGCAGCCAGCGCCGGCTGGGCGAAGCCGCCGGCTGCATCGACACTGACATAGCCGGCAGCTACATCACTGACCTTAGGTATGGCCTGGCCGTCGACCCAGCCACTGGCCAGGGTCGAAACATACCCGGGCATGCGGAATACCCCATGGCTGTGCGCGCCATCACGCTGGGCGCTGGCACAGTTGTAAGCCAGCACCCGAGCCACGCGCTCGCTGCAGCCATGGCGTTGGAAGATGGCCTGCAACAGGCCCTGCAGCTCGGTAAAAGGCACACGCACGACAGTGTCGGTAGAAGGTGCGGACATCTGAAGCTCCTTGTTGGTATTGGAATGGCTACAGCGTTGCAACGACAAAAACTTTCCTGCATGTGACAGCAATCTGTCAAATGTTGACTTGATGACAGAAAACATTCATTTTCTTCCCACGCCTCACCCCTGGAGCCGCAGCATGAGCCAACCGATCAAGCAACGCCTGGAAAACAGCCTCGAAGGGGCCGCTGCCTCGGGCCGCAAGATCGCCACCTACATGCTCGCCAACCTGCACGAACTGCCGTTCCAGACTTCGGCCAGCATTGCCGCCAAGCTGGGCGTCAGCGAATCCAGCGTCGGGCGCTTCTGCCGTTCATTGGGTTATGCCCACCTCAAGGCATTAAAACAAGACCTGCAGAACGACCTGGGCGATGGCCCGTGGCTGGTGGGGGACCGCCTGCAAGATTACCGCCAGAACCAGGACGCCAGCGACAACGCCGGCAGCCTGGAGCTGGAAATCGCCGCCCTGGTGCGCGTGCACGAGTACCGCCAGAGCCCGGCCTGGCACAGCGTGGCGCAACGCCTGGCCAGCAAGCCACGGGTGTTCATCGCCGGCTTCCAGACCGAGCGCGGCGTGGCCATGTGCATGAGCCACTTGCTGCAATACCTGCGCGATGGCGTACAGCTGGTCGATATCAGCGCCGGGCACTTCGGCGAAGTGTTGCTGGGCCGCGCCGAAGACAGCGCCCTGGTGGTGTTCGAAGCGCGCCGTTATTCCCGCCATGCCTTGATGCTGTGCCAGAAGGCGCGCGAGGCGGGCATCGCGGTCACCCTGGTGACCGACACTTTCTGTGACTGGGCCGATGCCAACGCCGACGAGGTGTTCCGCATCCCCACCGAGTTCAATCTGTTCTGGGAATCCACCTCGACGATGCTGTCGTGGGTTCACCTGATGGTCAACGAGGTCTGCAAGAAACTCGGGCCTGATGTTGAAAAACGCTTGGAAGCAACTGCCGCTCTACATAACGAGTTCGTCGGCTACACCTCGTGGTCGGCGGGAAAACAACAATAGCAAGAGTGCAATGAGGTGCGAGATGAACAAGACCATGGCCTTGGTAGGTGCGTGCGCCCTGCTGCTGACGGGTGCCGCCAGTGCCGAAACCCTGCGTTTTGCCACCGAGGGCGCGTACCCGCCCTTCAACTATGTCGATGCCGATAACAAACTGCACGGCTTCGACATCGACATCACCCACGCCCTGTGCGAACAGATGAAAGTCGAGTGCACGCTGGTGGCCCAGGATTGGGAGGGCATCATCCCGGCCCTGATGGCACGCAAGTACGACGCTATTGTCGCCTCGATGATCGACACCGAAGAACGTCGCAAGAAAATCGCCTTCACCGACCATTACTACCGCACCCCGCTGACCGTTGCCGTCGCCAAGGACAGCAAGATCGACAGCGCCCAGACCGACTTTGTCGGCTACACCGTTGGCGCCCAGTCGTCGTCCACCCAGGCCATCTACGCCGAAGACGTTTATGGCAAAGCCGGTGCCGACGTGAAGCTGTACCCGACCATGGACGAAGCCAACGCCGACTTGGCCGCCGGGCGCCTGGACGGGGTGATTGCCGACAAATTCCCGCTGCACGAGTGGATGACCAAGAACGGTGGGGATTGCTGCAAGATCCTCGGCGACGTGGCAAACACCAAAGCCGATGCTGCCATTGCCGTGCGCAAGGACGACGAGGCCCTGCGCCAGCGCCTGAACGTTGCACTGCAACAGATCGTGGCCAACGGCACCTACCAGAAGATCGCCAGCAAGTACTTCGCTTTCGATATCTACAACTGATCTTCAGGAAGTCTAGCGAAATCTCTGTGGTAACGGCGTTGCGTCGCTCCCACAGAGACCGCACTACCCGTCCAAGGGGTTTGTCATGCTCGATCAATTGTCCTTGCTGTCCTTCGCCAGCGGAGGCTGGGGCCAGGCGCTGCTGGCCGGCGCGCTGGTTACGGTTTCCCTCGCCCTGGCCTGCCTGCCCATCGGCCTGCCGCTGGGCCTGGTAGTCGCCCTGGCCGCACGTTCGCGAAAACGCCTGCCACGGGCCTGGGCCACCACGTTCTCTACCGTGTTCCGCGGCCTGCCAGAGCTGCTGACGTTGCTCATCATTTATTACGGCTGCCAGATTGCCGCGCAGAAGATCCTTGCCGCCATGGGCTACGAGGGTGAGTTCCTGATCAACACCTTCCTTGCCGCGATGATTGCCTTCAGCCTGGTGTTCGCCGCGTTTTCCAGCGAGATCTGGCTGGCAGCCTTCAAGACCCTGCCCAAAGGCCAGCTGGAAGCCTGCTCGGCACTGGGCCTGAGCAAGCGCACCGGCTTCTTCAAGGTGCTGTTGCCGCAACTGACCCGCATCGCCCTGCCCGGCTTGTCGAACAACTGGCTGTCGCTGCTCAAGGACACCTCGCTGGTGTCGACCATTTCGCTGGTCGACCTGATGCGCCAGACCAACCTGGCGGTCAGCGTGACCAAGGAGCCGATGTTCTTCTACGGCGTCGCCTGCCTGGGTTACCTGCTGTTCGCGGCACTTTCCGGGCGCGTGTTCGCCTACATCGAACGGCGCAGCAACCGCCACCTGCAAGGAGCACGCGCATGAGCTTCGAACAACTGCTGGCACTGGTGCTCGACCCCGACCTGCTGGAACGTTACGGACCACGCTTTCTCGATGGCCTGCTGGTAACCGCCAAGCTGGTGGCCATTTCCTTCAGCCTTGGCGCCGTGCTCGGCCTGTTGCTGGCCCTGGCACGCATGTCGCGCAGCCTGGTGCTGCAGCGTATGGCCGCCGGTTATGTGTACTTCTTCCGTGGCTCGCCGCTGCTGGCCCAACTGTTTCTGCTGTATTACGGCCTGGGCTCGCTCAAGGGCTTCTGGCAGGACGTGGGTCTGTGGTGGTTCTTCCGCGAGGCGTGGTTCTGCACCTTGCTGGCATTCACCCTGAACACCGCCGCCTACCAGGCCGAGATCTTCCGCGGCAGCCTGACGGCCGTGGCCCCCGGCCAGCATGAGGCAGCTCGGGCGCTGAACCTGAAACGCTCGACCACCTTCTTCAAGGTGATCCTGCCGCAGTCGCTGCTGGTGGCCATCGGCCCGCTGGGCAACGAACTGATCCTGATGATCAAGGCCAGCGCGATTGCCTCACTGGTGACCATCTACGACCTCATGGGCGTGACCAAACTGGCCTTCTCGCGCAGTTTCGACTTCCAGATCTACTTGTGGGCCGCTGTGCTCTACCTGGTGATCGTGGAACTGGTGCGGCGCCTGCTGAAACACCTGGAAGCCCGCCTGGGCCGCCACCTGAACTGACCGAAGGATACGTTCCATGCATTGCCAGACCCTTGTCCTCGGCGCCGGCATCGTCGGCGTCAGCACCGCGCTGCACCTGCAGGCCCGCGGACGCCAGGTGATCCTGATCGACCGCGACGAACCGGGCAGCGGTACCAGCCACGGCAACGCCGGGTTGATCGAGCGCTCCAGCGTCATCCCCTATGCCTTTCCCCGGCAACTGGGCGCATTACTGCGCTACGGCCTGAACCGCCAGCCCGATGTGCGCTACAGCCTGGCGCACCTGCCCAAGGCCGCGCCGTGGCTGTGGCGCTACTGGCGTCATTCAGCCCCTGGCCGGCTGGCCGGCGCCGCCGCTGACATGCTGCCGCTGGTGCAGCGCTGCGTCGAAGAACACGACGCGCTGATCGCTGCTGCCGGCCTTGAAGGGCTGGTGCAGGCCAAAGGCTGGATCGAAGTGTTCCGCGACCCGGCCCTGTTCGAGCAGGCCAAGGCCGATGCCAAAGGCCTGAGCCGCTATGGCTTGCAATTTGAAATCCTTGAATGCGGGCAACTGCAGGCCCGCGAGCACCAGCTGGACGCCACCGTGGTCGGCGGCATCCACTGGCTCGACCCGAAGACCGTGAACAACCCCGGCGCCCTCACCCGTGGCTACGCGGCGCTGTTTCAGCAGCGCGGCGGGCAGTTCCTGCATGGTGATGCGCGCAGCCTGCGCCAAGCCAACGGCCAATGGCGGGTCGAGAGCCGCCGCGGCCCGATTACCGCCGACGAGGTGGTGGCCTGCCTAGGCCCACAGTCGGCCGAACTGTTCAGCGGCCTGGGCTACCAGATCCCGCTGGCGATCAAGCGCGGCTACCACATGCACTACAGCACCCGTGACGGTGCGCAACTGGAGCACTCCATTTGCGATACCCAGGGCGGCTACGTGCTGGCACCGATGGCGCGCGGCGTGCGACTGACGACCGGCATCGAGTTCGACGCAGCCAGCGCGCCCGGCAACCAGATCCAGCTGGGCCGCTGCGAGGCCCTGGCGCGCAAGCTGTTCCCTGCCTTGGGCGAACGCCTGGATGACACACCGTGGCTGGGCCGTCGCCCGTGCCTGCCCGACATGCGCCCGGTGATCGGCCCTGCACCGCGCCACCCGGGGCTGTGGTTCAACTTCGGCCACGCCCACCACGGCCTCACCCTGGGCCCGGTCAGCGGTCGGCTGGTGGCCGAGCTGATCACCGGCGAACACCCCTTCACCGACCCCGCGCCCTACAGCGCGACCCGTTTCGACTGAACCCACGCGGGAGAAAAACAACATGACCGCACCACTGAGCCTTGCCAGCCTTGCCCCCGAGCCCGACCCACGCCAGGTGCTGATACGCATCGAAGGCCTGAACAAGCACTACGGCGCGTACCACGTGCTGCACGACATCGACCTGCAGGTGCGCGAAGGCGAACGCATCGTGCTGTGCGGGCCTTCCGGCTCGGGCAAATCGACGCTGATCCGCTGCATCAACCGCCTGGAGGTGGCCCAGCAGGGCAGCATAAAGGTCGACGGCATCGACTTGGCCGCCACCACCCGGGAAGCGGCGCAGGTGCGCAGCGATATCGGCATGGTGTTCCAGCATTTCAACCTGTTCCCGCACATGAGCGTACTGGACAACTGCCTGCTGGCCCCTACCAGCGTGCGCGGGCTGTCGCGCAAGGACGCCGAGGAACGGGCGCGCATGTACCTGAAGAAGGTGGGTATCGAAAGCCAGGCGCACAAGTACCCCAGCCAGCTATCCGGTGGCCAGCAGCAGCGCGTGGCGATCGCCCGGGCGCTGTGCATGAAGCCGAGGATCATGCTGTTTGACGAGCCAACCTCGGCGTTGGACCCAGAAATGGTTGCCGAGGTGCTGGATGTGCTGGTGCAGCTGGCCGGCACGGGCATGACCATGCTGTGCGTGACCCACGAAATGGGCTTTGCCCGGCAAGTGGCCGAGCGGGTGCTGTTCCTTGAGGGTGGGCAAATCATCGAGGACAGCCCGCCGCAGGTGTTCTTCAACCAGCCGCGTACCGACCGGGCCAAGGCGTTTCTGGCGCAGATACTGCACTGAAAACTGCTCAGGCCTCTTCGCGGGGTTGCCCGCGAAGAGGCCGGCACAAGCAACACTTTATTGCACCGCTGCAAAGACCCAACTGCATCGTTAAATATTATTGACCGGCATCCCCGCCAAACCCACGCCACCACAGGCCCGCATCGGTTTCAGCCCCCAAAAACCGGTGCATTCCCCGCGTTAAAGCCCTCTTCAGTCGTTTGACATATCGAACGGCTCTGGCAAGCTATCTACATGCCCCGACCGGAATCGTCGCCTCTGACGAGCCGGCAGTGCTCGGGGCTACAGGCTGCACCCAAGGCTCCGCGCCGTGCGCCTGCACAACAACGACAGGCTGAACCTGTCCCAAGGTGACATATGTCCAACAGCAACATTGGCAACAAGCAACCTTCCCTGCGCAAACCCGTCGTCCTGATGACCATGGGCAGCCAAGAGCGCAAAGGCCATGACTATCAGGTCATGACCCACAAATACATCACGCCGCTGGTCGAGTTCTCCGATTGCGTTCCGGTACTGGTGCCCACCTGCTGCGGCACTGAAGACCTCGAGACCTACCTGGACATGGCCGACGGCGTGTACCTGACCGGCGCTGGCAGCAACATCGACCCGGCCCTGTATGGCCAGGAAAACCAGACCCCAGGCAAGGGCCAGGACCAGAACCGCGACCTGTTCGACATCCCGCTGGTCAAGGCGGCGATCAAGCGTGGCCTGCCAATCTTCGGCATCTGCCGTGGCATGCAGGAAATCAACGTCGCCCTGGGCGGCGACATCTACCAGAAGGTGTACGCCGAGCCGGGCTTCAACGACCACCGGGAAAACCCGGAAGACCCGGTTGAAGTGCAATACGCTCAGGTTCATGGCGTAAAAATCCAGCCGGGCAGCTGGCTGCAGGACACCCTGGGTACCGACGAGATTCGCGTCAACTCGTTGCATGGCCAAGGCCTGCGCAAGCTCGGCGCTGGCATCGAAGCCATCGCCCACGCCGAAGACGGCCTGGTCGAGGCCATTCACGCCCCGAGCATTTCGCCGTTCCTGTTCGCCGTGCAGTGGCACCCGGAATGGCAAGCGGCGAAAAACCCTGATTCGATCAAGATCTTCCAGGCGTTCGGCGATGCTTGCCGTGCCCAGGTACGCAAGGCGCAGATCAAGCGCCAGCACGCTGCCTGACCTACCGTTTCCTCTGCTTTGATCGCGGGGTGGCGCAAGGCCGCCCCCGTTTCCCCGGTCACCCTCTGCTGGTCCCAGAACACTTCCCGTGGAAGCGGGCGGCGGGCGTGTGCCTGTCTCCGCGATCGTTTTTCCCTCCCCCTCAAGAGATACGATGACTGATTGTGATTGGTCTGCCATCGGTGTCTTCGGCTCCTTCTTCTATAACCCGCGAAGAGGCAAGCACAGGGTTAACCCCTCCCTCCTGCACCACCGCAAAAAAATCTCGCAAAGGGACTAGTCATCGTACAAGTTGTACGATAACTTACCTCCAACGCAGAACAACACCCTTCACCCAAGCGCCACAGGATGCCAACAACAATGACGCCACAAGAACTGAAATCCATCCTCTCCCACGGCCTGCTGTCTTTCCCGGTCACCGACTTCAACGCCCAGGGCGATTTCAACCAGGCTGGCTACATCAAACGCCTGGAATGGCTGGCCCCGTATGGCGCCAGTGCCCTGTTCGCCGCTGGCGGCACCGGTGAGTTCTTCTCCCTGGCTGCCAGCGAATACAGCCAGGTGATCAAGACCGCCGTCGACACCTGTGCTACTTCGGTACCGATTCTCGCCGGCGTGGGTGGCTCCACCCGCCAGGCCATTGAATACGCCCAGGAAGCCGAGCGCCTGGGTGCCAAAGGCCTGCTGCTGCTGCCGCACTACCTGACCGAAGCCAGCCAGGATGGCGTTGCCGCCCACGTAGAAGCGGTGTGCAAATCGGTAAAAATCGGCGTGGTGGTGTACAACCGCAACGTCTGCCGCCTGAACGCCGACCTGCTGGAAAAACTGGCCGAGCGCTGCCCGAACCTGATCGGTTACAAAGACGGCCTGGGTGATATCGAGCTGATGGTGTCGATCCGTCGCCGCCTGGGCGACCGCTTCAGCTACCTGGGTGGCCTGCCGACCGCCGAAGTGTATGCTGCTGCCTACAAGGCCCTGGGCGTACCGGTGTACTCCTCCGCCGTGTTCAACTTCGTGCCGAAGACCGCCATGGACTTCTACAACGCCATCGCCCGTGACGACCACGCCGCCGTGGCCAAGCTGATTGACGATTTCTTCCTGCCATACCTGGACATCCGTAACCGCAAAGCCGGCTACGCCGTCAGCATCGTCAAGGCCGGCGCCAAAATTGCCGGTTACGACGCAGGCCCGGTGCGCACCCCGCTGACCGACCTGACTGCCGAAGAGTACGAAATGCTCGCTGCCCTGATGGACAAGATGGGTCCGCAATAAGCGCCCACCTGCGGCCTGCCCTTGCCGCACCCGGAGTGGGAAGCCCCACTCCGGTTACAATTCGTGAGCCCGCACAAAAATAACTAGTGGGAGTATTACCAGCATGCAAGCGACTAAGAAGACGCATGTGCGCTACCTGATCCTGTTCATGCTGTTTCTGGTGACCACGATCAACTATGCCGACCGCGCGACCATTGCAATCGCAGGTTCCAGCCTGCAGAAAGACCTCGGCATTGACGCCGTAACCCTCGGTTATATCTTCTCCGCCTTCGGATGGGCTTACGTGGCTGGCCAGATTCCTGGTGGCTGGCTGCTCGATCGTTTCGGTTCCAAGAACGTCTACGCCTTCAGCATCTTCACCTGGTCGCTGTTCACCCTGTTGCAGGGTTTTGTCGGTGGCCTTCCGGTTGCCTGGGCCGTAGTGACCCTTTTCACCCTGCGCTTCCTGGTAGGTTTCGCCGAAGCCCCGTCGTTCCCAGGTAACGCGCGCATCGTCGCCGCCTGGTTCCCCACACAGGAACGTGGCACGGCCTCGGCCATCTTCAACTCGGCACAGTACTTCGCCACTGCACTGTTCGCGCCGATCATGGGCTGGATCGTGTTCAGCTTCGGCTGGGAGCATGTGTTCGTGGTCATGGGCGCACTGGGCATCGTGTTCTCCATGGTATGGCTGAAGACCATCCACAACCCGCGCCAACACCCCCGCATCAGCCAAAGCGAGCTTGAACACATCGAGCAGAACGGCGGCCTGGTGGACATGGACCAGAAGCGCGGCAACGACGGCCCGAAATGGGGCTACATCAAGCAGCTACTGACCAGCCGCATGCTGCTGGGCGTGTACCTGGGCCAATACTGCATCAACGCCATCACCTACTTCTTCCTCACTTGGTTCCCGGTGTACCTGGTGCAGGAGCGCGGCATGACCATCCTCAAGGCGGGCTTCATCGCCTCGCTGCCGGCGGTCTGCGGCTTCATTGGTGGCGTGCTGGGTGGCGTGATCTCGGACTGGCTGCTGCGCCGAGGCAACTCGCTGACCTTCTCGCGCAAACTGCCGATCGTCTGCGGCCTGTTGCTGTCGACCACCATGGTGTTCTGCAACTACGTCGACGCCGAATGGATGGTGGTCGGTTTCATGACCCTGGCGTTCTTCGGCAAGGGCATTGGCGCGCTGGGCTGGGCGGTGGTGGCAGACACCTCGCCCAAGCAGATCGCCGGGCTTTCCGGTGGCCTGTTCAACACCTTCGGCAACATCGCCTCGATCACCACCCCGATCGTGATCGGCTACATCATCAGCGCCACCGGCTCGTTCAAGTGGGCGCTGGTGTACGTGGGTGCAAACGCCCTGGTGGCCGTGTTCAGCTACCTGGTGATCGTCGGCCCGATCAAGCGTATCGAGCTGCGCGACGATGCCCCAAAGCCACAGGCTGAGCCTGCCGCCAACGGCGAACTGGCCAGCACGCGCCACTGAGTGAACACGCCCGCGCCGGGTTACCCGGTGCGGGCGGATGTACAAAAAGCCTGAGAACCTGACAAGTAGGGCCAAAACATGCAGTTGATCGAACATTCCGAATCGCCCCGCTACGTCCGCCTGCACGACGACGATAACGTCGTGGTGGTTGTAAACGACGGCGGCCTGGGCGAAGGCGCCCGCTTCGCCGACGGCCTGACCCTGATCGAAGGCGTGCCGCAGAGCCACAAGGTGGCCACCGTGGCCATCGCCAAGGGCGACCCCGTGCGCCGCTATGGGCAAATCATCGGCTACGCGCTGGAAGACCTGCGCCAGGGCAGCTGGGTGCAGGAAAGCCAGCTGGCCATGCCGGCCGCCCCAGCGCTGGACAGCCTGCCGCGCTGTGACGCTGTCCCACAGCCTTTGCCCCCCCTTGAGGGCTTCACCTTCGAAGGCTACCGCAACGCAGACGGCACCGTCGGTACCCGCAACATCCTCGGCATTACCACCACCGTGCAATGCGTGACCGGCGTGCTCGAACACGCAGTGAAGCGCATTCGCACCGAACTACTGCCCAAATACCCCAACGTCGATGACGTGGTGGCCATCACCCACAGCTACGGCTGCGGCGTGGCGATCAACGCACGCGACGCCTACATCCCGATCCGCACCGTGCGCAACCTGGCGCGCAACCCCAACCTGGGCGGCGAGGCGCTGGTCATCAGCCTGGGCTGCGAAAAACTGCAGGCCGGCCAGGTGATGCACGACAACGACCCATCGGTGGACCTCAGCGACCCGTGGCTGTACCGCCTGCAGGACGCCAGCCTGGGCTTTATGGAAATGATCGAACAGATCATGGAACTGGCCGAAACCCGACTGAAGAAACTCGACCAGCGCCGACGCGAAACCGTACCCGCCAGCGAGCTGATCCTTGGCATGCAGTGCGGCGGCAGCGACGCCTTCTCGGGCATTACCGCCAACCCAGCACTGGGCTACGCGTCCGACCTGCTGGTACGCGCCGGCGCCACCGTGCTGTTCTCGGAGGTGACCGAAGTACGCGACGCCATTTACATGCTGACCTCACGCGCCGAAAACCAGAACGTCGCCGAAGCCTTGGTGCGCGAGATGGACTGGTACGACCGCTATTTGCAGCAAGGCGCCGCCGACCGCAGTGCCAACACCACGCCGGGCAACAAGAAAGGCGGCCTGTCCAATATCGTCGAGAAGTCGCTGGGTTCGATCGTCAAGTCCGGCAGCGGCGCCATCCAGGGCGTGCTTGGCCCTGGCGAGCGGGTAAACCGCAAAGGCCTGATCTTCTGCGCCACCCCGGCCAGCGACTTCGTGTGCGGCACCCTGCAACTGGCCGCCGGCATGAACCTGCACGTATTCACCACCGGCCGCGGCACTCCGTATGGCCTGGCCATGGCGCCGGTGGTCAAAGTATGCACCCGCAGCGAACTGGCGCAGCGCTGGCCCGACCTGATCGACATCGACGCGGGGCGCATCGCCACAGGCCGTTCGACCATCGAAGAGCTGGGTTGGGAGCTGTTCCATTACTACCTGGACGTGGCCAGCGGCCGCAAGCAGACCTGGGCCGAACAGCACCGGTTGCACAACGACATCACCCTGTTCAACCCGGCACCGATTACCTGATGCCCAAGGTGGCAATCCATCGGACGTTTTCTCAACCTACAGGAGTACTCCATGCCTGAAATCCTCGGCCACAACTTCATCGCCGGCCAGCGTAGCGCCGCCGGCCAACAGCGCCTGCAGAGCCTGGACGCCAGCACTGGCGAGGCCCTGCCCTACAGCTTTGCCCAGGCCACTGAAACCGAAGTGGACCAGGCCGCCACAGCCGCCGCCGCTGCCTTCGCCGAATTCCGCCAACTGGCCCCGGCGCGCCGCGCCGAATTCCTTGAAGCCATCGCTGCGGAACTGGACGAACTGGACGACGCCTTCGTCGCCATCGTCTGCCGCGAAACCGCCCTGCCCGCCGCCCGCATTCAAGGCGAGCGTGGCCGCACCAGCGGCCAGATGCGCCTGTTCGCCCAGGTGCTGCGCCGGGGTGATTTCCTGGGCGCCCGTATCGACCTGGCCCTGCCCGAGCGCCAGCCACTGCCGCGTGTAGACCTGCGCCAGATGCGCATCGGCGTTGGCCCGGTCGCCGTGTTCGGCGCCAGCAACTTCCCGCTGGCCTTCTCCACCGCCGGTGGCGACACCGCCGCCGCCCTGGCTGCCGGTTGCCCGGTGGTGTTCAAGGCACACAGCGGCCACATGGCCACCGCCGACCTGGTCGGCTGCGCCATCGTACGTGCCGCCGAGCGTACCGGTATGCCCAAGGGCGTGTTCAACATGGTATTCGGTGGCGGTGTGGGCGAGTGGCTGGTCAAGCACCCGGCCATCCAGGCTGTCGGCTTCACCGGTTCACTCAAAGGTGGCGACGCCCTGTGCCGCATGGCTGCCGAGCGCCCGCAACCCATCCCTGTGTTCGCCGAGATGTCCAGCATCAACCCGGTGATCGTCCTTCCGGGCGCCCTCGCCAAACGCGGCGAGGCCATCTCCCGCGAACTGGCCGGCTCCGTGTGCATGGGCGCCGGCCAGTTCTGCACCAACCCGGGCATGGTCATCGGCTTGCAATCGCCTCGGTTCAGCCAACTGCTGGCCGACCTTGGCCAGCACCTGAACGCCCAGGCCGGCCAGACCATGCTCAACGCCGGCGGCCTGCGCAGCTACGTCGGCGGTCTGGAGCACCTGCACGCCCACGCGGGTATCGAGCACCTGGCTGGCCAGCCACAGGAAGGCAGCCAGGCCCGCGCCCAGCTGTTCAAGGCCGACGCCAGCCTGCTGGTGAATGCCGACCCGCTGCTGCAGGAAGAAGTGTTCGGCCCAACCACCGTAGCGGTCGAAGTGCAGGACAACGACCAGCTGCGCGCCGCCCTGCTCGGCCTGCGTGGCCAGCTGACCGCGACGCTGATCGGTGAGCAGGAGGACTTCGAGGCCTTTGCCTGGCTGGTGCCGCTGCTGGAGGAGAAGGTCGGGCGCATTCTGGTCAACGGTTACCCGACTGGTGTCGAAGTGTGTGATGCGATGGTCCACGGCGGGCCCTACCCGGCCACCTCAGACGCCCGTGGCACCTCGGTTGGCACCTTGGCTATCGACCGCTTCCTGCGCCCGGTGTGCTACCAGAACTACCCGCAGGCGTTGCTGCCTGAAGCCTTGCGCGACGGCAACCCATTGGGTCTGCGCCGCCTGGTAAATGGTCAGTGGAGTGACGGAACAATCTGAGTGATTGCCTGAAACAAGAAAGCCCCGCGCATGGCGGGGCTTTTTTTTAGCAGTGTCGGCTGGCAAGAGAAACGTCAGGCCCCTTGCGCCTCAACCTCTTCATGCACCTGACGCAAACGCTCCCGGCTATTGCTCAGGTGCATACGCATGGCCATCTTCGCCCCTTCGCTGTCACGCCGGGCAATGGCTTCGTAGATCGCTTCGTGCTCATGCATCAACCGGCTCATGTAATGCGCCTGGTCATCATGGGCCAACCGCGCCGAATTCAGCCGGGTACGCGGGATGATGCTGGTACCCAGGTGGTTGATGATGTCGGCGAAGTAATGGTTGCCGCTGGCCTGTGCAATGCGCAGGTGAAACTGGAAGTCTGCCGATACCGCATCGTTGGCATGGGCCGCCCCTTCGTTGAGTTCGTCCAGCGCCGCGCGCATGCCTGCCAGCTCTTCATCGCTGCGCCGCTGTGCCGCCAGGCCTGCCGACTCGATCTCCAGGGCAATGCGCAATTCCAGCACTGCCAGCACTTCACGCAGGGTGACCACGGTGGCCGGGTCGATGCGAAAGCCCCCGGTGGCCGGCGCGTCCAGCACGAAGGTACCGATGCCATGACGGGTCTCGACCTGCCCGGCGGCCTGTAGGCGCGAGATCGCCTCACGCACCACGGTGCGGCTGACGCCCTCCTCAGCCATGATCTGCGATTCGGTCGGAAGCTTGTCGCCACGCTTGAGCTGGCCACTGCGAATGCGCTCGGTCAGCACCGTGACCAGTTCCTGGGCCAGACTACGCGGCTTGCGCCGGGTCCTTGCCTGTACCTGCTGCTCTGTCATTGCCCTGTGTTTCACCTTGAAAGACAGCGCTCATCATAGCGCATGCAGTTGTACGATCACATACACCCGGTGCGGTATTTATTGCACATCCCTGCCGCCCCACCTTGGGAAAAGCTGGCCCAAAGCCAGTGCAAGCCTGTACTGTGCGCCTTTGCGCTCACTCATCCATGGAAGGAAGACCCGGCATGAAAGCCCACGACCGCCTGCTGCTCGCCAGCGGCCTGCTGATCCCCCTCTGGCTGCTGGCCGGTGTATGGCTCACTGCCCAGGCCTACCCCGGCTACGACCACCTGCAACAGGCCATGAGCCAACTCGGCGCCGTTTGATCTGGGTCGCCGGCCTGGCCTGGGCCAGCCTGCGAAAGCCTGCCTCCAGCCCGCTGCGCATGGCGGTGATCTGACGGCAAACTGCTGGCCCCCGGTCTTGAAAAGCGAAGGCAAACTTCCTTCCTCTTCAGATGCTTAGGACAGCAACATGCGAGTACTTCTAGCAACGTTGGCCGGTTGCCTGCTGGCCACGCTCGCTTTCGGCGCCCAAGCCCGGGCGCCAAGCCAGAACGATCGCCACACCTGCACCTGGGGTGCGCAGATAGCCGCCGAAGCCCAACAGGCCAAGCTTTCCGGAGTAACGCTGTATGCCACGCGAAAGAAGCTGCAGGTACGCAAATTCCCCAAACCTTGGATGCGCATGACCGCCTTCGGTATCACCGAGCAGACCTACAACAGCCGCTCGCGGCTAAAGCCGTCGGCAATCAGGCAGACTTACTATGAGCAGTGCGTTCAGCACGCTGTAGCAAGAAGATAATTTGTTATTTATCAAATGGTTATGCAATAAACTTTAGAGCCAGTCTTGAGTAACGACAGGCCGCTTCAAGGCCGCCAAGGGGCTCCGGCCTTGAAGCGGTCTTCCAGCCAGGCCTTGAATACCCCAAGTGCCGCTGTATTCAGGCGCGCGGTCGGCCGCACCAGGTGAATGCCCGCTGCCACATCCAGTTGCCACTGCGGCAACACCCGCACCAGGCGGTGCTTGCATTTGTTAATCTGATAAAGACATTTTGAATAGTGATAAAGCCATTCACCCCATGGATGAACTGCGCAAGATCGACCTCAACCTGCTGCTGGCCCTTCACGCGCTGCTCAGCGAGAAACACGTGACCCGCGCCGCCCTGCGCCTGCACCGCAGCCAACCGGCGGTAAGCCACGCCCTGGCGCAGTTGCGCAAACACTTCGACGACCCCTTGCTGGTTCGCCAGAACGGCCGCATGGCGCTCACCACACTCGCCCAGTCGCTGGCCACCCCGCTGCAGGATGCGCTGGGTAGCCTCAATGGCCTGCTCGCCACCCCCCAGTTCGACCCAGCCAAGGCCCAGCGCCGCTTCAGGCTGTCGCTGTCCGACTACTCGTCGCGCATTATCCTGCCACCCCTGATGCGCCATCTGCGCCAGGTCGCCCCCGGGGTAGACCTGGCCATCAGCCAGGCCAGCCGCGAAACCATGCTGGCCCAACTGCTCGATGGCGAACTGGACCTGGCCTTGGGCATCTTCCCGGACCGGTCCCAAGGCATCACTACCCAGCCGCTGTTTGCCGACAGCTTCATCAGCGTCGCCGACCGCCAGGTCCTGCCAGCCAGCGGCGGCTTGGCGCTGGAAGACTGGCTGGCGCGCCCGCATGTACTGATGGCCATGCGCCCGGACGCCTTCGATGAGATTGAACGTGCGCTGGCGGCCCAAGGCTTGCGCCGTCGAATTGCCCTGGCCTTGCCGCACTGGAGCGCAGCGGTGGAGGTACTGGCCGGTACCGACCTGATCCTTACCGTGGCCAGCCGCGCCGTAGGCTCGCTGCACCCGCATTCGGCGTTACGCCAGTTCGAGCCGCCGCTGGCAATCCCCTCGTTCGACTACCAGCAAGCCTGGCACAGCCGCAAGGACAACGACCCCGGGCATCGCTGGCTACGCGAAACCGTGTGGGCCTGCAGCCAACCGGGGTGCTGATCAACCTTCTGGCTGCTTCACCACCGCTGCGGCACTGGCCGGTGTCGCCGTCGCCCAGGTGCCCTGCACCAGCAGCACGCCACATAAAATCAGCACCACGCCCGCCAGCCTGGCCAGGTTGAGTGGCTTGCCAGCCAACCCCATTACCCCAAAATGGTCGGCCAGCACTGCGGTGATGATCTGCCCTGCCACGACCAGTACCAGGAAGCCCGCAGCCCCCAGCCTTGGGGTAAGTGCAGCAGCACCGGCCACATACAGTGCCCCCAGAACACCCCCTACCCACAGCCACCAGGGCCCCTGCAGCGCCTTGCCCATGTCCGGTGCAGGCACCCTCAGAACCAGCAGGGCAAGAATCACCACCAGCGAACTCACCGTCAACGAGGTGAACGCCCCCCATAACCAGTGCCCCAATGCCCGGCCTACGGCAGCGTTAGCGGTGGCCTGAAAGGGCAGTACGGCACCGGCAAACAACGCCAGGGCAAGCGGCAGAACCAACAGAAGCATGGATTTACTGAACATGGCCGTGCCTTTTCAACGTGTTGATGACCGCCATCATCGTGCAATGCACCAAGCTGATGGAAATCAAAATCATGCACATGAACTATTCGTAGCATGTATGAAAACCAGACATGCAACGCACTAATTCAACAGCTGTCGCAGCCCTGTAACGCAAGCACTGTTGACTTACTAAGGCACCAAGATAAACTGCGCCTTATGAATATTCTTGAGAACAAGCATCACATCATGCTCGACGCACTGGCAGAGGCCCCTGCCGACGCCAGGCAAAGCGTGCGCCTGTGTTTCGAACTGCTGTCCGCGGCTGCAGCAATCAACCGCGTGTGCGCGGTTCGCCTGGCTCGCCATAACTTGTCGGAGGGGCGTTTCGCCATCTTGCTGACGTTGCAAGC
This sequence comes from Pseudomonas monteilii NBRC 103158 = DSM 14164, assembly GCF_000730605.1. GTDB lineage: Bacteria > Pseudomonadota > Gammaproteobacteria > Pseudomonadales > Pseudomonadaceae > Aquipseudomonas > Aquipseudomonas monteilii. The sequence continues at coordinate 278,825 of NZ_BBIS01000012.1, forward strand.
GGCTGGCGGACGCTTGTCGCCACTGGAACTGGCGACGCGTCTGGCGATCACTTCGGGCACCGTCACCGGTCTGCTCGACGGCCTGCAAGGCGACGGCTTCATCAAGCGCCGCAAGGATGCCCACGACCGTCGCAAACTGAGCATCAGCCTTACCCCGGCAGGTGTTTCTGTCCTGGACGCGGTATTCGCCGAACACACCGACTGGATCGGCACGATCATGCACACGCTGGACAACACACAACGGGAAGCCCTTTCCGCCGCGCTACAGGCACTTTCGGCGAGCCCTGCCCTGGCATTGCCACCCGACAAGGACTGAAGCCAATACCCCCGTCAAACCACAAGGAGGTGGATGATGTTGCAGAATCAGAGCGTACTGGCACGAATCGGCAGGAAGCCGCGCGTGCACAGCGAGCGCGACCAGGTAAGGCGGCGCCAGGCCTGGCTTGAAGCCTGCCTGCCAGCAGCACTCTACCGGCGGCTGTTCATTCGCCGCCTCTGCAGCCAGCCGCTAGCCATTGAAGGCTTCAGCTTTCGACCGGTGCAGAATCTGTATGAACTCGAGCAGGCCCTGCGCCTGGTCAACGACAGCTATGCCCGTCGCGGCATTGCTACTGTGTGCCGCGCCGGCATGCGCTTCTCACCTTTTCACCTGCTACCTGGCACCACCACGTTCGTGGCACTGAAAGGTGACCAGGTGGTGGGGACCGTGTCACTGATCGAAGACTCGCCGCTCGGTTTGCCGCTCGAAGACGTGCATGTCAACGAAGCGGTGTTGCAACGCCTGGGCGGTGGCCGCCTGGCCGAAGTCGGCACCCTGGCGGTCTGTAGCCACTACAAAGGCAAAGGCGTGCCCCTCATGCTGTACAACGCCATGTTCCGTTGGGCCATGGATCATCGCCGGGTAAGTAGCCTGCTGATTGCCGTGCACCCTCGCGCCGCCGGCTTCTACCGCAACGTGCTGTTCTTTTCGCCCATTGGCCCCGTTCAGACCTACACCAAGCTCAACAATGCCCTGTCGCTACCCCTGGCCTTGAACCTGAACCAGGCACGCCAGGTGTTCGCCAAGGTCTACCAGCACCCAGGGCTGGGCTTTACCGTCGAGCAGCAGCACACCGATCTTTTCGACTTCTTCTGCGCACGGCATTTCCCGCACATCCAGTTGCCCGTCGCGCGGCCTCAAACCCACTGGAGCACTGACGAAGTGCTCACCCACATGGCGCGTTGCGGCACCTCGCCGCGCCATCTGACGCCGCGGGTACGGCGGGTTCTGCAACTGGATTGAGCTGCCCGCACCGCGCTCCACACCACACGACTTTCATGGAGGATACGTTCATGGACATGGGATTGCTGCGCGCGATCTACAGGGAAATTACCCTAAGGCACCCGCTGGTGCGCACGCCTGAGCCTGATCTGGTAATGGCCGACGACGCCTGTGTCTCGGCTTACGCCGACAGTGCAGGCCAAGGCCAGGCGCTGTCCGGTACGTACCTGTACCACTGCGCCCAGATGTGCGCGTTGATCAAACCGGGCGATGTCGTGCTGGACATCGGCTGTGGCCCAGCCAGCCTGCTGCTGCAACTGGCCCGCCTGAACCCGAGGGCCGAATTCATCGGCACCGACCTGTCGGCCACCATGCTCGAGGTGGGGCAGGCCTCGATTCGCCAGCAAGGCATCGACAACGTCGAACTGCGCGAGGAAGACATGACTCGCCTGGCCGGTATCGCCGACCGTAGCGTTGACGTGGTGATCTCTTCGATGGCGCTGCATCACCTGGCCGATCTCGCTCAACTGGAAGCTACGTTTCGCAACATCGCACGCGTGCTCCGCAATGACCGGGCCATCTACCTGAACGACTTTGGCCGGCTCAAGTCGGTCGAGTCGGTGGACTATTTTGTCAGCCGCGCCAGTGATGGAGCCGACCAGGCCACACTGCTCGACTACCGCAACTCGCTGTTGGCTGCTTTCTCTCTGGAAGAGTTCCAGACCCTTGCCGCCAGCTACCTGGGCCCCTGTGCCAAGGTTTACAGCACGGCGGTCAGCCCGCTGATGATGGTGATCCGCACCCCCAAGCGGCGCTGTGTGGCAGCGATGAAGGGCGAATTTCGGCGACGCTACCGCGATTTGCCACGCAGCCGCCGGGCCGATGTCGACCAACTGCGCCTGTTCCTTGGCATGGGAGGCCTGGCAAGTGCGTTCTGAGCCGAAGGGGCTGCAAGCCGCCTTGGCAGCCTGGCGCGCGGTGCTGGGTGACGCCCATGTACAGAGTGACGCCAGCACGCTGTGCCAGCTGAGCCAGGACACCATGCGCTCGCCCGCCCATGCCAGTGCCAGGCTCAGGCCAGCCAGCAGCGAGCAGGTAGCTGCCTGCCTGGCCATTGCACACCTGCACGGTGTCGCGGTGCAGCCGGTAAGCACAGGCCACAACTGGGGCTATGGCGGCGTGGCAACGCTTCACGAGCGCTGCGTGCAACTTGACCTGTCGCGCATGGACAAGATCCTTGCCTTCGACGAGGCTCTGGGTGTGGTCACCCTTGAACCAGGCGTTACCCAGGCCGCGCTGGCCGATTACCTGGCCAGTCGCAACCTGCCATTCCTTACGCCAGTCACCGGCGCAGGGCCCACCTGCAGTGTGTTGGCCAACGCGCTGGAACGCGGCTTTGGCATCACACCGTTAACGGACCACTGGCAAGCCGTCATGGGCCTTGAAGCCATTCTGCCCGATGGCCAACGCTATCGCTCGCCGATGTGGGCAACGGGCACCACCGCCTGCTTCAAGTGGGGCATCGGCCCTTACCTGGACGGCCTGTTCAGCCAGAGCGGGCTGGGGGTGGTGACACACATGTCGATCGCCTTGGTCAAGCGCCCACAGGTCGTGCAACCGTTCTATTTCTGGGTGGATTCGGCGGCACAGCTCCCGGCCGCCCTCGATGGCGTCAAGCGTATTCTGGAACGTTGCGGCAGCCAGGTGGGCGGCATCAACCTGATGAACAGCACGCGTCTGCTAAGCATGGCCTACGACACCCGGCCCCTTACCCAACTGGATCAGGCCGAACGCAACGCCGCCGCGCAATCGCTCGCATTGCCCGCCTGGATGGGGGTAGGTTCGATCTACTGCGAACGGGCGCAGCTGGCTTCGCTCAAGGGCATCATCCGCAGCGAACTGCGGCGGTTTTGCAGCCGTTACCTGTTCCGCAGCCAACGCCAGCTGGCGCTGGCTGAGCGCGCCTTGCGTCTACTGCCGGGGGCCTGGTCCAGACGTTGGCAACTGACCCTGAGCAAACTGCGCATGGGCGTTGAACTGATGGAAGGCCAGCCGAACCAGGTGGCACTGCCGCTGGCTTACGCCGCAGGTGCGCAACCGCAGCAAGGCGCCTTGCTCGACCCGGCCCGGGACAACTGCGGCCTGATCTGGTACGCGCCTATCCTGCCTCTGCGCAGCCAGCAGGTAGCCACCTTCGTCTCGCACATGGAACAGGCTTGCGAAACCCATCGCATGCCCTGCCCGGTTACCCTCACCACCTTGTCAGGCCGCGCAATCGACTGCACCGTGCCGTTACTGTTCGACCGCAACGATGCCCCCGCCAGCAGCCGCGCCGAAGACTGCTACCGACAGTTGTTCCGCACAGGTAAACAGCAAGGCGTACTGCCCTATCGGCTTCCCCTGGCCTTCATGGGCTTGCTGAGCGAAACACAAGCGCCTGCCTGGCAACTCGGGCAGCGCATCAAGGATGCGCTGGACCCAGAGCACCTGCTCGCGCCAGGGCGTTATTGCCCGTTGGCGTCCGCCCCCTACTGCCAACCTGCTGTCCTGGAGCCTCAGCAATGACTGATGATCGCAAGTCCCTGATCGACCTTGGCCAACTGCCAACCCGCAACCTGGCCGAATGCCTGGCCGTGGATCAGGTGACACTGGCCAATGCCCTGGCCACCCGGTTACCTGCGGCGCTGGTCGAGCAACTGGCTGCCTGCGCTGACCAGGTTCAGACGCTGGGCCTGTCAAAGAAGGTTGCAGCCATCGGCCTGGCGCTGGGCCAATGGCTGGAACATGCACCCGCCCCCCTGCGCCAGGAGGTGTTCGAGCAATGCTGTGCGCACCCGTCCGACACCGTACGCAGCTGGGCAGCCTTCGCTCAGGCACACCTTTCACGCACGCTGCCTGCACAAGACGCCCTGTTGGCGCAGTTGCGCTTCGCCCGCGATGAGCATTTTGGTGTACGCGAATGGGCCTGGATTGCCCTGCGCCCACGCCTGGCACAGCAGCTGGACACCGCCCTGCCGTTGCTCAGCCGCTACGCAGGCGACGCAGACCCGCTGGTGCGACGCTTTTGTATCGAAATCCTGCGCCCACGTGGCGTCTGGTGTGAGCACATAGCCGCGCTCAAAGAACAACCGGAAGTGGCCGAGCCGTTGCTGGTGCCGCTCTTGGCCGAGGCTGAAAAGTACGCCCAGGACTCGGTCGCCAACTGGCTTAACGATGCCAGCAAAACCCGCCCCGATTGGGTACTCCAGCTGTTCCAGCGCTACCCCCCCGGCTGCAAGGCCTCGCAGCGAATCCACGCCCGGGCAACCCGAAGCCTGCCCCAGTGAATCACCACAAGGAGAGAAGCATGTCACTCAAGGAAAAACTCGACGCCATCAAACAGCAGATGGGCCAACTGCCCGCCGACGTGCTGGAAAAATTCAGCACGTCGCTACAGGCCTTGATCGCACGCCACCCCGAAGCCCATGCGCTGAAAGCCGGCGACCGCGCACCACTGGCCGTATTGGAGGATGCCGATGGCAAGGCGGTAGACCTGCATGCCTTGCTGGCACGCGGCCCATTGGTGCTGGTTTTCTATCGCGGCCTGTGGTGCCCGTTCTGCAATGCCGCGCTTGGCGAGTACCAGCAGATGGTGGGTGACCTGGCCGTCAGCGGTGCCACCTTGGTGGCTGTCTCCGCCCAGAGCCCTGCCGCCACCCAAAAAACCCGCGAAGCCCTGGGGGTGCGCTATCAACTGTTGAGCGACCCCGGCAACCAGCTGGCACGTCAGTACGGCATCGTCTTCGAACTGGAACCGGAGCTCGAGGCGGTGTACCGCTCACTCGGTGCAGACCTCAAGGCCCTCAATGCCAGCGACGACCTCAGTTTGCCGATGGCCAGCGCATTCGTCATCGGCCAGGACGGCCGCATACGCCGGGCGTTCATCAATGTCGACTATTCCGAGCGCGCCGAACCCCAGGCGCTGATCGAAGCCGCCAGCCACTGAGTGCCACCCCCGGCACCGGGTTTCCCGGTGCCCCACCCCATCACGGACTGATGACATGAAACGTATCGCTATCATGGGGGCCGGCGTGGCCGGCCACCTGGCTGCCCTGTACCTGCGCAAGCGCTTGCCTGGTGTAGAAGTGACGCTGATCGGCCGCCCGGACCGCAAGCGGCCGATCGTCGGTGAGTCGACGGTCGAGCTGACCACGCATTTTTTCAAAGGTATCGGCCTGGGCAGCCTGCTTGAAGAAAAGCATTACCACAAATACGGCCTGACCTATTACCTGAAACTGCGCAACAACCCGGAGTGCCGTAACTACGTGGTCCATGAGGCACCTGGGGTGATCCGCATGCCCGCCTACAACCTCAACCGCTTCAGCTTCGACAAAGACCTGCGTGCCATCGTGGTCGACCACCAGGTGCAATTGATCGAGGCCGACGTGGCTGCGGTCGACCTGCATGAAGGCGAGCATACCCGTCACCGCCTGACCCTGCGCAGCGAAGCGCAAACCTGGCAAATGGACGCCGACTGGGTAATCGACGCCACCGGCCGCAACCGTTTCATGGCCAAGAAGCTGAAGCTGCACAAGGAGCCGACCTACCAGCGCAGCACGTTCTGGTTCCGCCTTCGCCAGTTTGACCGCAACATCCTGCACAGCATCAACACCCACAAGGACAAGCATCACTGTTTCGACCCGTATTACGTCACCCATCACTTCTACGGCAAGGGCTACTGGATCTGGCTCATACCCATGCGCAGCGAAGACGGTGCCGACATGATCAGCATCGGCATCACCTACCGCCCGGACATGATCAACGAACGGATTGGCACGCTGGAAGCCTTCAAGGAAAGGGTCATGGCAGACCACCCAGTGATCACCGAGCTGATGGCGTCGGGCGAAGTCATCGACCAGCACGCCATGTACAACTACATGTACGAGGCCAACCAGTACTACTCCACCGATGGCTGGTTCCTGATCGGCGATGCAGCGTTCACCTTCGACCCGGCCAACAGTGCCGGGCTGGCCTATGTAGCCCAGCAGATACCGCAAGTGGCCGCCATGATCGAGAAAGACATCCAGGGCACGTTGACTCCCGCCTATGTCAATTGCCTGGAATCGCACATCCAGGCGCAACTGGCGCTTCAGGACACCTGGAGCAAGTGGTACGAGGTAATGGACGACCCGTTCCTGATGGGCTGGACGCTGCTGTTCGCCAACATGGCGTACTTCCATGTGGTGTTGCCCATGTATGTCAGCGGCGATTTTCTCGACGGCCATCAGGCCCAGCAATTCGCCGATTTGTTGCCACGCTACACGCGGGAACTGCAGCCATCACCGCTGCCCTTTGCCTGCCTGTTACGTGAAGTACGCCGTTCCAATCCGGGCATCAGCCCGCAGATGATCCCCAACCTGTATTCGCGCACCATCAACTTCGCCCTGTACAAGGCCGACAACCAGGCCCGGCCGCGATACGCCGCCAGCTACTTCCTGCGCTCGGCGCTGCTGCGCTTACGCTTGATGCGCATGGTGCGCTGGAGCGTGGCGCCTCGCCACCTGAAACTGCTGGCGCGGCATAGCCTGGGCACGCTGCAGGACTTGGGACGCGCCACCAGCCTGCGGCTGATGCCTTCACTGTTCTACAAGTACGGCGAGGCGCCCGAGCTGCTCAAGTCGCCGTTCGGCAGCGACGGCGGCTTCCTCGACCTGGCGCGCCACTGATGGACATGCCCATGGCCGAAGCCGGCAGCGACGCACTGCTGGCTCATAGCGGTGTGCGCCTGGCTGCCGGGGTCCGTGATGGCACGCTGTCGCCGGTAGCACTGGTCGAACACAGCATCCGCCGCTGCCAAACCGTGCAACGGCGCTGCAACGCGGTGGCAGTGGCGCTGTACGACCAGGCGCGGCGGGCCGCCGAAGTTGCCGAACGCCAGCGAGACCAAGGCGCCCCGCTGGGTCGACTGCATGGTGTGCCCTTCAGCTTCAAGGAGGGCCTGGGGCTGGCCGATGCGCCCAAAACGTGCGGCTCACGGCGCCGACAGCACAAGGTTGCCGGGTTTACCGCCACCGCCGCGCAACGCCTGATCGATGCGGGCGCCATTCCGGTCGCGCTGGGTAACCAGGCCGAGATGGCGCTATGGCCAGAAACCGATAACCCGGTCTACGGCCGCACCTGCAGCCCCTACCGGAACGACCGGAGTGCCGGTGGCAGCAGTGGCGGTGATGCCGTGCTGGTAGCCAGCGCTTGCGTGCCATTCGCGCTGGGTACCGACGGCGGTGGTTCGGTGCGAATCCCGGCTGCCTGCAACGGCATTTTCGGCCTCAAGCCGTCACGGGGGTTGGTGCCACTGACCGGGCATCTCCCCTTGGACGAACGCGGCCTGGGGCAGCCGAATGCCATGGCCATCGCTAGGCACTTTGCTGCCGGCCCATTGTGTCGCCATGCCGAAGACCTGCCCGTGCTCCTGGAGATCATTGCCGGGCCCGACCAACTGGACCGCAATATCCTCGACAGCTACGTACACCGCCCGCCGCCTGCAGCATTGCAACGCCTGTACCTGTGCCAGCCCGAGCGCCTGGGCTGGGGAAGCCGGATTTCGCCGGCCGTGGCTCTGGCGCTGGATGACGTGGCCCACCACTATCAAAGCCAAGGCACCCATGTCGAGCGCTGGCTACCCCACGCACTGAACAATGCGTTCGCCATCTGGTTGGCCGTGCTCAAGCAGGAAACCGGCGTGCGCCTGGCCGACATTCTCGGTGACGGCCAGCCTGTGGCGCATTTGGCTCATGCCTGGCAAGCACTGCTCGGCCAACCGCAGCATGCCACCGGACCTTGGCTGGCAACCGTGCTCGACAGCCTGGGCGAATGCCTGGGTAACCCCGGCCTTGCAAGGCAGCTACCCAAACGCGATGCCCTGTTACACGCGCTGACCGAACGGCTGGATGGCAACAGTGTACTGGCCCTGCCGGCGTTGCCCGGCACCTCGCCCGAGCATGGCCATGCCCTGCGCTACCCGGGGGATATCGGCTACACCGCGTTGTTCAACGTACTAGGCCTGCCGGCCCTGACGGTACCCATGGGGCGCCTCGATCAAGGCTGCCCGGTGGCCCTGCAGCTGGTGGCCGGCCCTGGCCAGGAGCCTGTGCTGCTCGACGCAGCCCGTTCACTGGAGCTCGCATTCGGTGGCTGGATCGCACCGCCCTTCTGACCCAACACATTCGGGACACCATCATGCCCAATACCCTTCACGCCAGTACCGTGCAGCTCGCGCCAACGGCGCCGGCACAGTCAGCCGTTGGCTCCCAGGCCGAACACCTGACCCTGATGTTTCTGCTGCAGCTCATCGTGATCTTCAGTGTTTCGCGGCTGATCGCCTGGTTCAGTACCCGCCGCTTGGGCCAAACGCCAGTCGCTGGCGAAATCCTTGCCGGGCTGGTGCTAGGCCCAAGCCTGCTCGGCTACTTTTTTCCTGAGCAACTGGCTGCGCTGTTCGTACCGCAAACGGCCACTGCCTTCGTGGTAACAGCACAAATCGGCCTTATCCTGCTGATGTTCCAGGTCGGCCTGGAGTTCGAGTTCGGTGCACACCTCAAGGGCCGCAAGCGTTCGGTCATCATCATCAGCATGGGTGGGCTGCTGGTACCCTTTGCCAGCGGCATGCTCACTGCCGAATACTTCTGGCAGCAAATCAGCGGGGACAGGCCGCCCCTACTGGCGTTCCAGCTGTTCTTCGCCACGGCACTGTCAATTACCGCTCTGCCCATCCTCGGGCGCATCTTCATGGAACTGGGCCTTTCGCGCTCGCGAGTCGCCACCCTTACCATCGGTGCGGCGGCAATAGACGATGTCTGCGGCTGGCTCATCCTTGGTGGCGTTACATCGCTGATCGCCTCGCAGTTCAACCCTTGGGCTTCGTTGGCCCGGGTGCTGGCGCTGAGCTTGTTCATTGTGCTGGTGATCGGCCTGGTGCGACCACTGATCATGCGCTGGATCCTCGGCGACCTGGAGCGCCGACCGCTGACGGCTCAAGGCATATCCCTGATGCTGATCATCCTGCTGGCCAGCGCGACCGTGACCAACCTGATCGGCGTTTTCTCGATCATCGGCGGTTTCATTCTCGGCGTTGCCCTGCACACTGAACGCCGCTTCGTCCAGCAGTGGAATGCCAAGGTCAGTGGCGTGGTCAACGCATTCTTCTTGCCGATATTCTTCGCCTACACCGGCCTGCGCACGGATGTGGGTGCCCTGGAAGGCACGACCGCACTGTGGAATTGCCTGCTGATCTGCCTGGTGGCCTTCGCCAGCAAGTTTTTCGGTGCCTACGGAGCCAGCCGCCTGCTAGGCGAAAACCGCCGTGATGCGGCGCTGATAGGCGTGTGCATGAATACCCGGGCGCTGATGGAGCTGGTCGTGCTGAATGTCGGCTATGACCTGGGCGTACTTCCCAAGGAGTACTTTACCCTGCTGGTGATCATGGCCATCATCAGTACCTTCATCGCCTCGCCCTTGATCCGGCTGCTCACAGCACATGCCCGCCCACCACGTTCGACCTCGGAGGCAACCGAGGTCGGCAGCGGCTGAAATCAGCGTGAGGTTTCGACGCGCAGCACTTCGGTGTAGATCGCGTCGACGGTCTGACCGACCTTGAGGTTTTTCATGCGCGCCTGCAGGTCCGGGTTCTCGACCTTGACCACCTGCAGCTTGCCCTCTGGCGGCAGCAGGCTTACTTCATGCTTGGCGAGGTCAATCTTCTTGATCTGCGAGGTGACCCTGACCTGGCGGAAGGCCTCGCCGCCCGGGTTGGGGTTTTGCGCCGTGGCGCGAATGGTGCCGGACTCCTCACTGGCCTTCGGCGCCCCGCCCACATCCGTGTTGAGCACATAGGCCACGGCACGGGTCACGAAGATGTCGACCTGGTCCCCCACCTTGAGGTTGGGAAGGGCCTTGGCTTTTTCAGTCAGCTGGAACGTCACATCCTTCTTGTTATCTGGGCCCTTCACCGTGACCTGGCGGTTGGCCAGGTCGATGGCGGTGACCTGCGTGGTCACGTGACTTTCCAGCGCCTCGCTGGCAATCGGGATATCTGCAGCGTGCACGGTGAGGCTGGTAGCGGATACCAGCGTGGCCAAAGCAACAGCATGCGCAAGTGAGCGGATCGGGTTCATAGGCCTGCTTCCATGTGATCAAGACCGGATAGGGGCGCGAAATGCTCGCGCGCCAACAAGCATAGACCCTGTCCGCCACCCCAGGACATGATCGAGCTGAACGAGCACTGGAAGGCCCTGGTCGGCGTGCGTTATGACATCTTTGGCCAGGCGTACGACGACGACCGCGTGCAGAACGTCGACCTCGACCGTACCGACAAGACCTGGAGCCCGCGTGCCGGCCTGGTCTACCAGCCAGACGCCATCCAGTCCTACTACGTGTCGGTCAGCCGCAGCTACCAGCCTTCGGGCGAGGTGTTCGCGGTCAGCCCGACCAACCAGCACCTGGAGCCGGAAGAAACCACCAACTACGAAATCGGGGCCAAGTGGGACCTGCTCGACAGCCGCCTGTCGCTGACAGCGGCGGTGTTCCGCCTGGAACGCACCAACATGAAGACCGCCGACCCGGCAAACCCCAACTTGACCGTGCTGGCCGGCGAACAACGCACCGACGGCTTCGAGGCCACCGTCAGCGGGCAGCTTACGGACAAGTGGCAGATCTACGCCGGCTACGCCTACCTGGATGCCGAGATCACCAAGTCCAACAGCAAGACCAACGGCGTGGCCAACGAAGGCCAGACCCCTACCCTGACGCCGCGTAACAGCGCCAACGTCTGGCTGGTACGCACCCTGACCCCGGAGTGGCGCGTGGCCGCAGGTGCCAATTACGTGGACGAACGCTACACCGCGCTCGACAACGTGGTGGTGATGCCGGGCTACACCACCTTCGACGCTGCGCTGCTGTACAGCGTGCCGCAGTGGGATGCGGCGCTGCGCCTGAAGAACGTGTTCGATCGGGATTACTATGCCTCGGCACATGGCTCGGTAGACCTGGTTACCCCAGGGGCACCGCGTACGCTGGAAGCCAGCTTCAACTACCGCTTCTGACCTTCGGAACACACTCAAGCCTTGCATGCCCCTTATGAGCGGGGCCTTCCGTCACGAAAGGGGCGCGCAGCGCCCCGCCTGTTTGCAGCTTCGCCGATGTCTGCACATACGAATGAGCCCGCTACTGCGCCGCAACAGTTCACCGCTTCGCTTGAATGAAATATCCTGCAAGGTATTCAACAAATGAAGCCGGAGTAAACATGAGCAGTAGCACGAAGGCCCCCCACACCTCCTTGGCGCTGACTACCCTGCTCGCCCTCAGCCTGGCGCTCTCTGCTGGCTGCTCCAGCAAAAACAGCAAGCCACGTTATGCAGCGTCTACCGTAGGCTCAAACTGCTTTGCCAAAGCAGTCCCCTCAACTGGAGAAGGTGGTTTGGCGTGGGGGAATACCCTGAGCATTGCCCGGCAGAAGTCGCTGAACAACTGCGTGCGCTATGCCACCCGGTCAGGAGGCACGCCTAGAACGTGTCAAGTGGTGATGGCCAAGTGCAAGAACTAGTTGTTTATGCACTAAAAATAAAAACGGAAACTTCCTACAAATATAAACAAGCTGTCTTACTGCATTAAACACCACAACTATCAGACTCAAAATCCGACAACATATTCTTACACTTCCCGCCTCGACGTTCCTGCCTTAATCAAGGCAATGTCCTGCACTTTAAGATCAACTGAAGATTCATTCACCACACTTCATTGATCAAGAAAGCTTCATTCTCCAACCCTCTCGAAGCCAAAGTAGTGCGCAGCTTGTGCACGACCTGTAACGGCAAGTGCTGAACAAGGAGTTCACATGACTGATGCTTCCGTCAGCAGCGCCACTTCCGGCCCTGCCTGCAGCGCACGCGTCCCCATTCTGCCCATCCGCTATGCCATCGTGCCGCGCACCGCTGACGCACCCGCCTGCCGTTACGCCGACTCAGGCTTCAACCTGGAACAAGGCTTCGCCCCGCTGCAGCACTGCGCCTATACCCTTC
>NZ_BBIS01000011.1 GCF_000730605.1 Pseudomonas monteilii NBRC 103158 = DSM 14164
GATCTGCGAAACCTTACAAAACTCAAGCCATCCGCGACATTTTGGTTAAAAACTCTAAAAATGACTTGTATTGTTCATTGAGTCATTTTTGTGACTGCAAGGCCTATTTTGGCCTCTAGGCGACCCCAGGCAAAGCTGTTACTCTCGGCCCGCTTTCAGACGATCCGGTTTGCAACGAACCGCCGTCTCATATCAATAATAAGCGCATCGACGCGCCAATCGAACTTCGCTGTTGCTGAAGGAGTGGGCTTCCATGATCGAACATTTTTGGAAGGATAAGTACCCAGCCGGGATTACGGCGGAAATCAATCCTGACGAATTCCCCAATATCCAGGCAGTACTCAAGCAATCCTGCCAACGCTTTGCCGACAAACCGGCCTTTAGCAACCTGGGCAAGACTATCACTTATGGCGAGTTGTATGCGCTGTCGGGGGCGTTTGCGGCCTGGCTGCAGCAGCATACCGACCTCAAGCCGGGTGACCGCATTGCCGTGCAACTGCCCAATGTCCTGCAATACCCGGTCGCGGTATTCGGTGCCATGCGTGCCGGGCTGATCGTGGTCAACACCAACCCGCTGTACACCGTGCGGGAGATGGAACACCAGTTCAACGACTCCGGCGCCAAGGCCCTGGTGTGTCTGGCCAACATGGCCCACCTGGCTGAAAAGGTGGTGCCCAAGACCCAGGTCAAGCACGTTATCGTCACCGAAGTGGCCGACCTGCTGCCGCCGCTCAAGCGCTTGCTGATCAACAGCGTGATCAAGTACGTGAAGAAGATGGTACCGGCCTACAACCTGCCGCGTGCCATACGCTTCAACGACGCGTTGGCATTGGGCAAGGGCCAGCCGGTAACCGAGGCCAACCCGCAGGCCAACGACGTGGCGGTGCTGCAGTACACCGGCGGCACCACGGGCGTGGCGAAGGGGGCAATGCTCACCCACCGCAACCTGGTGGCCAACATGCTGCAGTGCCGGGCGCTGATGGGCTCCAACCTGCACGAAGGCTGCGAAATCCTTATCACGCCGCTGCCGCTGTACCACATCTATGCCTTTACCTTCCATTGCATGGCGATGATGCTGATCGGCAACCACAACGTGCTGATCAGCAACCCGCGTGACCTGCCGGCCATGGTCAAGGAACTGGGCAAGTGGAAGTTCAGCGGCTTTGTCGGCCTCAACACCTTGTTCGTTGCCCTGTGCAACAACGAGGCGTTCCGCGCCCTGGACTTTTCGGCGCTGAAAATCACCCTGTCTGGCGGCATGGCTTTGCAACTGAGCGTGGCCGAACGCTGGAAGGCCGTTACCGGCTGCGCCATCTGCGAAGGTTACGGCATGACCGAAACCAGCCCGGTGGCGGCAGTGAACCCGGCAGAGGCCAACCAGGTGGGTACCATCGGTATTCCGGTGCCTTCGACCCTGTGCAAGATCATCGACGACGCCGGCAACGAGCTGCCGTTGGGCGAAGTGGGCGAGCTGTGCGTCAAGGGCCCGCAGGTGATGAAGGGCTACTGGCAGCGCGAAGACGCCACCGCCGAAATTCTGGACAGCGAAGGCTGGCTGAAGACCGGTGACATCGCCCTGATCCAGGCGGACGGCTACATGCGCATCGTCGACCGCAAGAAGGACATGATCCTGGTCTCGGGCTTCAACGTGTACCCCAACGAGTTGGAAGATGTGCTGGCGGCCTTGCCGGGTGTGTTGCAGTGCGCGGCCATTGGTGTGCCGGACGAGAAGTCGGGTGAGGTGATCAAGGTGTTCATCGTGGTCAAGCCGGGCATGACCCTGACCAAGGAGCAGGTGATGGAGCACATGCGTGCCAACGTTACCGGCTACAAGGTACCGCGCCAGATCGAATTCCGTGATTCGTTGCCAACTACCAACGTGGGCAAGATCCTGCGTCGCGAGTTGCGTGATGAAGAGATGAAGAAGCAGGGCCTGAAGAAGATCGCCTGACCTTCTGAATCTATGCTGGCCTTACTGGCCTCTTCGCGGGTTTACCCGCGAAGAGGCCAGTGAAATCAGCGCAGCTTTTCAAGCATCTGGTAGTACCACATCCCCGCCGCCAGCAGCGGGTTCCCCAGCAAGTCCCCCATCGGCACCCGCACATGCTTGCATTGCGCGAAGGTGTCGAACTTCTCCAGCGTCCCGGTCAATGCCTCGGCCATGATCTCGCCCATGATGTGGCTGGTGGCAATGCCATGCCCCGAGTAACCCTGGCAATACCATACGTTGTCCGACAGCTTGCCCAACTGCGGAATGCGGTTGACCACGATGCCCATGGCACAGCTCCATTGGAACTCGATCGGCACGCCCTTGAGCGCCGGGAAGGTGCGTTCGATGCACGGGCGCAGCTCGCCTTCGATGTCGCGTGAGTCCTTGCCCGAGTAATTGGCGCCGCCACCAAACAGCAGGCGTTTGTCGGCGGTCAGGCGGTAGTAGTCGAGCACGAAGCGACAGTCGTATACCGCGAGGTCCTGCGGGTTGATCTGCTCGGCCAGCTCACCCAGCGGCGCGGTGGTGACGATGCCGCCCATGGCCGGGAAGATCTTGCCCTTGAGCTGGCGCTTTTCCAGCTTGTGATACACATCGCCGGCCAGCATTACCTGGCGCGCTTCGACCCGGCCATGGGCAGTGACCACTGCCGGGCGCGGGCCGTGAACGATGTCCAGCACCTCGGAGTTCTCGAAGATCAGTGCACCCAGGCTGTGGGCCGCACGGGCTTCACCCAGGCACAGGTTGAGCGGGTGCAGGTGCAGGTTGCGCAGGTTTTTCAGTGCGCCCAGGTACAGCGGGCTTTGCAGGTGCTCGGCCACTGCCGCACGGTCCAGCAATTGCACCTGCTCGCCCATGCCACGGCGGTGGGCCTCGGCCTCGAAGGCACGCAGTTCGTCCATGTGCGAAGGTTTCATTGCCGCATGCAGGTGGCCGCGCTTGAGGTCGCAGTCGATGCCATAGCGCGCCACGCGCTGCTCAATCACCTGATGACCACGCCAGCGCAAGTGCCAGATGAAGTCGTCGACTTCGGCACCCAGGTGGTTGCGCATCTGCGAGCGCATGGCCTCATCACCCGATAGGCTGCCGGTGACCTGGCCGCCATTGCGCCCGCTGGCGCCCCAGCCGATGCGGTTGGTTTCGACGATGGCCACTTTCAGGCCACGCTCGGCCAGCTCCACCGCAGTGGCCACGCCGGTAAAGCCGCCGCCGATGATGGCCACATCCACCTGCACCGTGCCCTTGAGTTGCGGGTACTCGGTGTGGTCGTTGAGGGAGGCGGTGTAATAGGACGGCGCACGCTGCGCCGGGCCTTTGTTCAATGCTGCGTTCATGGGTGTTCCTTGTTAGGTAGGGGCTCAGGCCTGGTGCAGGTACCAACGCCAGTCCTGCTCGCTGACTTCGGCCATGAACTGGCGGTACTCGGCACGCTTTACCTTCAGGTACACGCCAAGGAAGTCGTCGCCCAAGGCTTCGCGAGCCCAATGGGAATGCTGCAGGGCATCGAGGGCGGTCAGCCAGTCGGTGGGCAAGTGCTCGGTGGCCTGGGCATAGCCGTTGCCTTCCACCGGTGCGCCTGGGTCCAGCTGTTCGCGGATGCCGCGATGGCTGGCGGCGAGGATCGCTGCGGCAGCCAGGTAAGGGTTGGCGTCGGCGCCGCAAATGCGATGCTCTACATGCCGGCTGTTGGCCGGGCCGCCGGGCACGCGCAGGCTCACGGTGCGGTTGTCCACGCCCCAGGTCGGGGCCAGCGGCGCATAGCTGTTGGCCTGGAAGCGACGGAACGAGTTGGCATTGGGGCAAAACAGCAGCAGCGAGTCGCGCAGGTGGCGCAGCATGCCCGCCACGGCCTGGCGCAGCAGCGGGGTGCCGGCCTTGTCTTCGCTGGCGAACAGGTTGTTGCCCGCGCTGTCGGCCAGGCTCAGGTGCATGTGCATGCCGGTGCCGGCCAGGTTGGCAAACGGCTTGGCCATGAAGCAGGCCTGCATGCCGTGGGCATGGGCCACGCCCTTTACCAGGCGCTTGTAACGCACGGCCTGATCCATTGCCTGCAGGGCGTCGCCGTGTTCGAGGGTGATTTCCACCTGGCCGGGGGCGTACTCGGAAATCGCAGTGCGCGCCGGAATGCCCTGCGCCTTGCAGGCGGCGTACAGGTCGGCGAGGAAGGGTTCGATCTGTTCCAGCTCGCGCAGGCCATAGACCTGGGTGGTGCGTGGGCGGCCACCGTCATTGTCCAGCGCCGGTTGCGGGCGGCCCTGTGCATCGCGTTGCTGGTCGAGCAGGTAGAACTCCAGCTCGCAGGCCATTACGGGGTGGTAGCCGTCGGCTTTCAGGGCGTCGATGGTGCGCAGCAGCACGTGGCGCGGGTCGGCGATGCTGGCTGGTAGGCCTTCGCTCGGATGCATGCTGACCTGCACGGCGGCGGTCGGCACCCGGCGCCAGGGCAGGCGCACCAGGCTGCCTTCGAGTGGGTAGGCGCGGCAGTCGATGTCGCCCACGTCCCACACCAGGCCCGAATTTTCCACGTCGTCACCGTTCAGGGTCAGGCCAAGGATGGTGCTGGGCAGCGGCCGGCCGGTCTGGTACACGGCCAGCAGTTCATCACGGTGCAGCAGCTTGCCGCGTGGTACGCCGTTGGCGTCGAGGATGAACAGCTCGAACAACTCGATATCGGGGTTGTCGGCCAGGAAACGGGTAGCCTGCTCTACAGGTGCAAAGTGCATGATGTATTCGCTCACAAGCGCACAGGATGTTCGCGCAAAACGCGCGGTCCAGTTGAGTCAAACGGCCAGACGATGGCCGGGTTTGGTCACAAAGGCGTGAGCGAGCAGTCCGGTGGGCGTGCGTGGCGGCAGTGCCACAAGGCCCAGAAGGCGAGGATGATGTGCACCAGCGGATTTTCCCCGGCACGGCTCCGTGCCTTCGGTAACGAAGGGCGGGACGACGGTGGGGCGATGGGCTGGACGGGAGTCATGCTTTTGATACTCACATGCGGCGTAAGGTTGATTAAAGCAGTGAATGGCAACCTTTACATATACCCTTGCTAAACTTTCAGCCGCTATACGATCCCTGTAGGAGCGGCCTTGTGCCGCGAAGGGCTGCGGCACAAGGCTGCTCTCCTACCATGACAGCAAAGTAGGCCCAAATCTGCGACAATCGCGCATCCTTCGAATGCCGATCATGAAAAAGCAGGGCCACCTGCATCATTAAAAAGCCCCATGACTGACCACGCCATCGACAAACTGCTGCAAAACCTCGACCACGCCATGATTGCAGACCGCCATCGTCTGCGCCGGCAACTGCACGAACTGCGCAAGCGCCCCGACGAGGCGAAGCTTTCGCAGTGGGTGGAAAAGGTCCAGGCCTCCTGCGCCCAGGTCACTGCACGTCAGCAAAGCGTGCCGACCGTGCGCTACGACGACAACCTGCCGATCGCCGCCAAGCGTGACGAAATCAAAAAGGCCCTGGCCGAAAACCAGGTGCTGGTGATCGCCGGTGAAACCGGTTCGGGCAAGACCACCCAGCTGCCGAAGATTTGCCTGGAACTGGGCCGTGGCAGCCATGGCCTGATCGCCCACACCCAGCCACGCCGGATCGCCGCGCGCAGCGTGGCGGCGCGGGTTGCCGAAGAACTGGGCACGCCGCTGGGCGGGCTGGTCGGCTACCAGGTACGTTTCGAAGACCAAAGCGATGCCAATACCCTGGTCAAACTGATGACCGATGGCATCCTGCTGGCCGAAACCCAGCACGACCGCTTTCTTGAGCGCTACGACACGATCATCGTCGACGAAGCCCACGAACGCAGCCTGAACATCGACTTCCTGCTTGGCTACCTGAAGACACTGCTGCATCGCCGGCCGGACCTGAAACTGATCATCACGTCGGCCACCATCGACCTGGAACGCTTTTCCAAACACTTCGATGGCGCGCCGATCATCGAGGTGTCCGGGCGCACTTTCCCGGTGGAAACCTGGTACCGCCCGCTCACCAGCGAGCAGGATGAAGAAGGCAACCAGATCGAGGACGACCTCACCGTCGACCAGGCCATCCTCGCCACTCTGGATGAGCTGGCGCACCACGAACGCAGCGAAGGCAAAGGCCCGGGCGATGTGCTGATCTTCCTGCCCGGCGAGCGGGAAATCCGCGATGCCGCTGAAATCCTGCGCAAGGCGCAGTTGCGTCACACCGAGATCCTGCCGCTGTATGCACGCCTGTCGCCGGCCGAGCAACAGCGCATCTTCCAGCCGCACACCGGGCGCCGCGTGGTGCTGGCCACCAACGTGGCCGAAACCTCGCTCACCGTGCCGGGCATCCGCTACGTGATCGACACCGGCACCGCACGCATCAGCCGCTACAGCTACCGCGCCAAAGTGCAGCGCCTGCCCATCGAAGCGGTGTCCCAAGCCAGCGCCAACCAGCGTAAAGGCCGTTGCGGCCGGGTCGAGCCGGGCATTTGCGTACGTCTGTACAGCGAAGAGGACTTCAACAGCCGGCCGGCGTTTACCGACCCGGAGATTCTGCGCACCAACCTGGCGGCAGTGATCCTGCAGATGTTGCACCTGCGCCTGGGCGCGATCGATGCGTTCCCGTTCATCGAGCCGCCGGATGGCAAGGCCATCAGCGATGGTTTCAACCTGCTGCAGGAACTGTCGGCGGTCAACCGCGAAAACCAGTTGACGCCGATTGGCCGCCATCTGGCCCGCCTGCCCATCGACCCACGACTGGGCCGCATGCTACTCGAAGGCGCCCGACTGGGCAGCCTGCAGGAAGTGCTGATCGTTACCAGCGCACTGTCGGTGCAGGACCCACGCGAGCGCCCGCCAGAGCGTCAGCAGGCGGCTGATCAGGCCCATGCGCAATGGAAGGACGTGGACTCCGACTTCGCCGCGCTGGTCAACCTGTGGCGCGGTTTTGAAGAGCAGCGCCAGGCGCTGACGGCCAACCCGCTGCGCAACTGGTGCCGCAAGCATTTCCTGAACTACTTGCGCCTGCGCGAGTGGCGCGATGCCCACCGCCAGCTGGCGCTGATCTGCCGTGACCTGCAGTTGACGGTGAACAAAGAACCGTCCGACTACCAGAAGATGCACAAGGCCATCCTCAGTGGCCTGCTCAGCCAGATCGGCCAGAAGACCGAAGAGGGCGACTACCAGGGGGCGCGTCAACGGCGCTTCTGGGTGCACCCGTCTTCGGGCCTGGGGCGCAAGCGACCGCAGTGGGTCATGGCCGCCGAACTGGTCGAGACCACCAAGCTGTATGCGCGCATGGTCGCCAAGATCGAGCCGGACTGGATCGAGCCGCTGGCTGGCCACCTGGTCAAGAAAAACCACTTCGAACCGCACTGGGAGAAGAAGCGCGGTCAGGTGGTGGCCTATGAGCAGATCACCCTGTACGGCCTTATTCTGGTCGGCCGCCGCCCTGTGCACTTTGGCCCGATCGACCCGGTCACTTCGCGTGAGCTGTTCATACGCGAGGGCCTGGTGGGTGGCGAAATACAGTCGCGGGCCAAGTGCCTGGCGGCCAACAAACGCCTGCTCGAAGAACTCGACGAGCTGGAGGCCAAGGCCCGCCGGCGCGACATTCTGGCTGACGAAGAAACGCTGTACGCCTTCTACGAAGCGCGCCTGCCGGCGGAAATCCACCAGACCGCGACCTTCGACAGCTGGTACCGCATGGGCAGCCAGAAGGATGCCAACCTGCTGATCATGCGTGAGGAAGACGTGCTGGCCCGTGAGGCTAGCGAAGTCACTGCCGCGCAGTACCCTGACAGCATGCAGGTCGGCGAGCTGCGCCTGCCGCTGAGCTATCACTTCGAACCCGGCCACCCGCGTGACGGCGTGACCGTGCGGGTGCCGGCACCGTTGCTGCCAAGCCTGCCCGGCGAGCGCCTGGAATGGCTGGTGCCAGGCTTGCTGGAGGCCAAGTGCGTGGCGCTGATACGCAACCTGCCCAAGGCCTTGCGCAAGAACTTCGCGCCGGTGCCGGACTTCGTCAAGGCTTCGCTGGCGCGTATGACCTTCGGTCAGGGCGCACTGCCGCAGGCCTTGGGCCAGGAGCTGCTGCGCATGACCGGTGCGCGGGTGTCCGACGAAGCCTGGGACGAGTCGGTCCAGCTGGTCGAAGGCCACCTGCGCATGAACATCGAAGTGGTCGACGGCCAGGGCAAGTTCCTTGGCGAAGGCCGCGACCTGGCCGAGCTGACCGCGCGCTTTGCTGCCGCCAGCCAGGCTGCCTTGGCGGTGCCGCGCACTGAAAAGAGCGAGCAGCCGGTGCAGGCGAAGGCTTTCAGCGAAGTGAAGCAGACCGCCCAACAGAAGATTGCCGGCCTGTCGATGACCGTGTACCCGGCGTTGGTGGAAGAGGGCGGTAGCGTGCGCGAAGGGCGCTTCTCGACCCAGGCCGAAGCCGAGTTCCAGCACCGCCGTGCCCTGCAGCGCCTGTTGTTGCAGCAATTGGCCGAGCCGGCCAAGTACCTGCGCGGCAAGCTGCCGGGCCTGACCGAGCTTGGCCTGCTGTACCGTGAAATGGGCAGGGTCGAGGCACTGGTCGAGGACATCCTGCTGGCCAGCCTGGACAGCTGTATCCTTGAAGGTGAACAGCCGTTGCCGCGTGATGGTGCGGCCTTGGCCGGGCTGGCTGAGCGCAAGCGCGGCAGCTGGGCCGAGCATGCCGAGCGGTTGGCGCGCCAGACGCTGGAGGTGCTGAAACTGTGGCATGGGCTGCAGAAGCGCTTCAAGGGCAAGATCGACCTGAGCCAGGCGGTGGCGCTGAACGACATCAAGCAACAGCTGGGCAACCTTGTGTACCCGGGCTTTGTGCGTGAAACGCCCGGGGTTTGGTTCAAGGAGCTGCCGCGTTACCTCAAGGCGGTGGAATTGCGCCTGGAGAAGCTGGGTTCGCAGGTGCAGAAGGACCGGGTATGGAGCGGTGAGCTGGCCAACTTGTGGGCACAGTACAAGGCGCGTGCCGACAAGCATGCCCAGGAAGGCAAGCGCGATGAGCAACTGACGTTGTACCGCTGGTGGCTGGAGGAATACCGGGTGTCGCTGTTTGCCCAGCAGTTGGGCACCAAGGTGCCGATTTCCGACAAAAGATTGAGCAAACAGTGGAGCCAGGTGGAAGGCTAACCTGCCCAATTTGTGGCAAACTTCAGGGAGTTTGGGGCCGCGTTGCGGCCCTTCGCGGGTGAGCCCGCTCCCACAGGGGTAACGTACGCTCCTGATTTGGTACTAAAGTGCCACTAAATTGTCATATTCCCAGCCAGCGCCCCGTGGCGATGGCCTTTGACCAGAGGAACGACCGTGCATAACGTCGTGATCAGCGGCACCGGCCTGTACACCCCGGCCCAGAGCATTTCCAACGAAGAACTGGTGGCTTCCTTCAACGCCTGGTCGCAGCAGTTCAACCAGGACAACGCCGCTGCCATCGAGCGCGGCGAAGTTGAAGCAGCGCCGCTGTCCGATGCGGCCTTTATCGAAAAGGCCTCGGGCATCAAGAGCCGCTTCGTGATGGACAAGGCCGGCATCCTCGACCCGCAGCGCATGAAACCACGCCTGCCCGAGCGTTCCAATGACGAGCCCTCGGTGCTCTGCGAAATGGCCGTGGCCGCTGCCCGCCAGGCCCTGGAGCGTGCCGGCCGCACGGCTGCCGATGTCGATGGCGTGATCGTCGCCTGCTCCAACCTGCAGCGCCCGTACCCGGCCATCGCCATCGAAGTGCAACAGGCGCTGGGCATCCAGGGCTTTGCCTTCGACATGAACGTGGCCTGCTCGTCGGCCACCTTCGGCATCCAGACCGCTGCCAACAGCGTGGCCCTGGGCCAGGCGCGCGCGGTGCTGATGGTCAACCCCGAGGTGTGCACCGGGCACCTGAACTTCCGTGACCGCGACAGCCATTTCATTTTCGGTGATGCCGCCACTGCGGTGTTGCTCGAGCGTGCCGACAAGGCCACCTCGGCGCACCAGTTCGACATCGTCAGCACCAAGCTGTGGACCGAGTTCTCCAACAACATCCGCAACAACTTCGGCTTCCTCAACCGGGCAGCGGAAGAGGGCGAAGGCGCCGCAGACAAGCTGTTCATCCAGGAAGGCCGCAAGGTGTTCCGTGAGGTGTGCCCGAAGGTGGCCGAGCTGATCGGTGAGCACCTGCAGGAAAATGGCCTGCAACCGAGCGATGTGAAGCGTTTCTGGCTGCACCAGGCCAACCTCAGCATGAACCACCTGATCGTCAAGAAGTTGCTGGGGCGTGAGGTGGCCGAGGAAGATGCACCGGTGATTCTGGACCGCTATGCCAATACCAGTTCGGCGGGGTCGGTGATTGCCTTCCACCTCTATCAGGATGACCTGGCCAAGGGTTCGTTGGGCGTATTGAGCTCGTTTGGTGCGGGGTATTCGATTGGTAGCGTGATTCTGCGCAAGCGCTGATCCTTAGTCAGCCTGTACCGGCCTCTTCGCGGGCTCGCCCGCGAAGAGGCCGGTGCATTTTTCCAGGCAAAAAAAAGCGGGAAACGCCGGATGGGGTCGGCATTTCCCGCTTCAGGTGAAGCAGAAGAGGGTGTCGCTTAGAACTTGGCTTCCAGGTCCACCTGCAGCGTGTCTACATCCGCATCGCTGTTCGGCAGGTTGGAGTAGTCGGTCTTGGCCATCATGTAGGCCGCGCCCAGGGCGAAGTTCTTGTCAATTTCGTAGCCCACTTTGAACTTGTGGCCACGGGAACCGGTAAAGCCGTTACCGAAGTCGGAGTCGGTGAACAGGCTCACTACACCGTTACGCTGCACGTCGCGGTAGTTGTAGTCCAGGCTCCAGGCACCGATCTTGCTCTTCAAACCAGCCAGCCAGGCCTTGTCCTTGCCATCGGTGCTTTCGGTGTTCTTGACGAACTGGCCGTAAGCCGACAGTGGAATGGCGAAACCGGTGAAATCGACCTGACCGAAGCCTTCAACCAGGTTGAACTCGTCGGTGGTGTTGCCCAGCGAGCGCAGAGCAGCCGAGGCCTTGTCGTTGTCGTAGCCGTATACGCTGCCGCCAACGGTAACCTTGACGGTGTCAGCCGCGTTGAACTTGGTACCCAGCTGGGCCGCGTACAGCTGCGCGTCGTGCTTGAACTGCACGCCGTCGCCGTCGACGTTGTCCTTCAGGTTGTAGTGGCCGATGCTGCCGAACACTTCGGCCGGGCCGAGGTTGGTCTTGTAGGTAGCTGCCACGCCTTCCGGGTTGATGTCGCTGTCCCAGATGATGTCGCCCATGCTCACCCATGGCTGCATCATCTTGCCGCCAATCAGGTGCAGGTTGGGCACGGCAGTCGGGTGCCAGTCGAGGTAGGCCAGGTCGACCCACAGCGATTTCTTCTCGAAGTAGTTGTCCAGGCTCTGGTTGGTCGAACGGGCATCGGCGCTGCTGCCGGTGGCCACACGCACGCCAGCGTCAACCTGCGGGTTGATCTCGCTGTAGAAGCCGACACGGGCACGTACACGCTCACGGTCCTGGTTGCCGCTGCGGGAGATCGGGTTGTCGACGTTGACGTCTTCGTAACGCAGGCGCACATCACCCTTGATCTGGGTCTTGGCGGCCCATGCCACTTTCTGTTCGAAGTTGCTCATCCGTTCAGACTGAGCTTTCTGGTCGGCCCTTTCCTTGGTTTCTTTTGCCAGGTCGCCCTGCAGTTCGTTGTACTGCGCCTGATTGATCGAGCCGTTGGCGCGGAGCATTTCGAGCAGCTTGGCGTCGACAGCAGCACTGGCCGGGGCGCTCAGAGCCAGCATCATGCCGGTGAGGCTCACTCCGGTAAGTGTAGAAACAAGACGCATAAGGTTCTCCCTACTGAAAAAAATGGGGGAGGCTCAAGCGCCTGCCCCTGCGTTGGCATGTCTTCGGAAAGGGCCTGACTAGACAGGTTCTGAGGTTCCGGAAAACAGGCGCAAGTATTGCGGGGGCCAATGACAGATTAATGTCTAATTAGTGGCACTGAGGTTAAGTAATTGAGAATAAAAGGATCAGCCCGGCGTTCGTCATTTGAGTGCCGGGCCTTCCTTGGGGATACTGAAGGCCTTCTCACAGCGAGCCGAAACCGTGACCAGCCTGTACAGCCTTGCCAACTTGCATGATCTTCCGGCGGCCACCTGGGATGCCCTGGTGCCAGCGGGTCAGCCGTTCCTGCGCCATGCCTTTCTCAGTGCAATGGAAGACAGTGGCAGCGTCCAGCGAAACACTGGCTGGGCTGCCGAGCACTTGGTCCTGGAGCGTGAGGGGCAGGTGCGGGCGCTGATGCCGGCGTACCGCAAGTGGCACTCCTATGGCGAGTATGTGTTCGACCATGGCTGGGCCGATGCCTGTGAGCGGGCCGGCATTGCCTACTATCCCAAGCTGTTGGGAGCCGTGCCGTTCAGCCCTGTGAGCGGCCCACGCCTTTTTGCGGCCGATCCGGCTGACGGTTTGATGATGTTGCAGGCCCTGCCTGAGTATTTGGCCAAGGGTGGGCTATCCGGAGCGCACATCAATTTCACCGACTCGGCGCTGGACGAACAACTGGCAGCCCAGCCGGGCTGGATGGAGCGCTTGGGTTGCCAGTTCCATTGGCAAAATCGGGGGTATCGAGATTTCCAGGACTTTCTCGACAGCCTGAGTTCGCGCAAGCGCAAGCAGATGCGCAAGGAGCGTGAGCAGGTGGCGGGGCAGGGCATTGATTTTCGCTGGTACCGAGGCGATGAACTGGATGAAGCCCAGTGGGATTTCGTCTTCCTCTGTTACGCCAACACCTATGCCGTACGCCGCCGGGCGCCTTATCTGACTCGCGCGTTTTTCAGCCTGCTGGCCGAACGCATGCCCGAGGCTGTGCGGGTGGTAATGGCGCGGCAGGGGGGGCGCGATGTGGCGATGGCGCTGAGCCTGGTGGGGGGCGACAGCCTGTTTGGCCGTTACTGGGGCTGCCTGGATGAGTTCGACCGGCTGCATTTCGAAACGTGTTTCTATCAGGGGATGGACTTTGCCATTGCCGAGGGCTACCAGCGTTTCGATGCCGGGGCGCAGGGGGAGCACAAGCTGATACGCGGGTTCGAGCCGGTGTTGACGCGGTCGTGGCATTACCTGCTGCACCCCGGGTTGCGGCGGGCGGTGGAGGATTTTCTGGTGCAGGAGCGGGAAGGGGTGAGGGGGTATGCCGAGGAGGCGAGGGGGATGTTGCCTTATCGTCGGGACTGATCCATTTGTATTGCCTGTGCTGGTCTCTTCGCGGGTTCACCCGCGAAGAGACCAGCACAGGTTTCAGTCCACCCCGACAAACCCCCCGGTCTGGTGATGCCACAATCGGGCATACAACCCCTGCTGTTCCAGCAGCTCACTGTGGCTGCCACTCTCGACAATCCGTCCCTTGTCCAGCACCACCAGCCGGTCCATCCGCGCAATGGTGGACAACCGGTGGGCGATCGCGATCACCGTCTTGCCCTGCATCAGCGTTTCCAGGCTTTCCTGAATGGCTGCTTCCACCTCCGAGTCCAGCGCCGAAGTGGCTTCGTCCATGATCAGGATCGGCGCATTCTTCAATAGAACCCGAGCAATGGCGATGCGCTGGCGCTGGCCACCCGACAGTTTCACCCCACGTTCACCCACATGGGCATCGAAGCCGGTGCGCCCCTGTGCGTCTGACAGCTGCGGGATAAACTCGTCGGCGCGGGCGCGGCGCACGGCGTCGAGCAACTCCGCCTCACTGGCGCCGGGGCGGCCATACAGCAGGTTGTCGCGGATCGAGCGGTGCAGCAGCGACGTGTCCTGGGTGATCATGCCGATTTGTGCGCGCAGGCTGGCCTGGCTCACCTCGGCAATGTCCTGGCCATCGATAAGGATACGCCCGCCCTGCACGTCGTACAGCCGCAGCAGCAGGTTGACCAGGGTCGACTTGCCCGCGCCGGACGGGCCGATCAAACCGATTTTTTCGCCTGGGCGGATGTTCAGGTCGAGCCCTTCGATCACGTTGGCAGCCTTGCCGTAGTGGAAGTCCACGTCATCGAACCGCACCGCGCCACGGCTCACCTTCAGCGCCGGCGCATTGGGCTGGTCGGTGACGGTGACCGGCTGGGCAATGGTCTGCAGGCCGTCCTGGACCATGCCGATGTTCTCGAAAATGCCGTTGACCACCCACATGATCCAGCCCGACATGTTGACGATGCGGATCACCAGACCGGTGGCCAGGGCAATGGCGCCGACGGTAATCAGCGACTGGCTCCACAGCCACAGCGCCAGGCCCGTGGTGGTGACCACCAGCAGGCCGTTGAGGCTGGTGATGACCACGTCCATGCTGGTGACCACGCGCGCTGCCAGTTGGGTTTTTTCTGTCTGTTCGCTGATCGCTTCGCGCGCGTACTGCTGCTCGTAGTCGGTGTGGGCGAACAGCTTCAGGGTGGCGATGTTGGTGTAGCCATCGACGATACGCCCCATGAGCTTGGAACGGGCGTCGGAAGAGATCACTGAACGCTCCTTCACCCTTGGCACGAAGTAGAAGAGCGCGGCGATGTAGCCGACGATCCATACCAGCAGCGGCAGCATCAGGCGCCAGTCGGCCTCGGCGAACAGCACCAGCGAGGTAATGGCGTAGATCAGCACATGCCATAGCGCGTCCACCGCCTGCACGGCGGAGTCGCGCAGCGAGTTGCCGGTCTGCATGATGCGCTGGGCGATGCGCCCGGCAAAGTCGCTCTGGAAGAAGTTCAGGCTCTGCTTGAGCACGTAGGTGTGGTTTTGCCAGCGGATCAGGCTGGTCATGCCGGGGTTGATGGTCTGGTGCACCAGCAGGTCATGCAGGCCGAAGAACACCGGCCGCAACAGCAGGATCACCACCAGCATCCAGATCAGCTCGCCACTGTGTTCGCTGAAGAAGTTGGCATTGGGCGTGCCCTGGGCAAGGTCGATGATGCGGCTGAGGTAGCTGAACATGGCCACCTCGATCAGCGAGGCGAACAGGCCGACCACCAGCAGGGCAAGAAAACTGGGCCATACCTGGCGCAGGTAATACAGGTAGAACGGCCACACGGTGGTCGGCGGCGATTCACTGGGTGCTTCGCGGAAAATATCGATCAGTTGTTCGAAACGGCGGTACAGCATGGGTAACGACACTCCTGTTCCATCCTGCCCTCAGGCGGTTTCACGTCCCTGTGAAGCCTGCGGTCAGTCGATGCGTTTGGCCGACTTGATGTAGACCGGATCGGCCGGTACATCACGCATGCCTTTCTTGATGGTGGTCGGCGAGTTGACGATCTGGTCGACCACCTCCATGCCTTTGGTCACCTTGCCGAACACGGCATAGCCACGGTCACGCCCCGGGTTGAGGAAGTCGTTGTCGGCCACATTGATGAAGAACTGGCTGGTGGCCGAGTTCGGGTCCGAGGTGCGCGCCATCGACAGGGTGCCGCGGGTGTTCAGCAGGCCGTTGCTGGCTTCGTTCTTGATTGGGTCGTTGGTGTTTTTTTGCACCATCTGGTCAGTGAAACCACCGCCCTGGACCATGAACCCCGGGATCACACGGTGGAAAATGGTGTTGTTGTAGAAGCCGCTGTCAACGTACTGCAGGAAATTCTTGGTACTGACCGGCGCCTTCTCGGCGTTCAGCTCGATTTCGACCTGGCCGAAGCTGGTGTCCAGCAGAACGTGCGGGGTCTTGTCGGAGGCCATGACGCTGGTAGCGAAGGCGACCGAGCAGGCGGTGAGCAGGAGTTTTTTCAGCATGGGCTCAAAGATCCTTGAGAGGTGGAAGCGGCTGCGAGGAACTGCAGCAGGGTCTGGTTGAAGACCTCGGGTTGATCGAGGGGCGTAGCGTGCCGGGAATCGTCGACGACGACCAGCCTGGCGTTGGGCATCAGCGCGACATAGCGCTCTTTCAGTTGTATCGGGGTGTAATCGTGGTCGGCGGCAATGATCAGGGTAGGACAGTGGACCTGCCCGATGCGTTCCTGCACGCCCCAGTCGACGATGGCGTCGAAGCTCTTGAGGTAGGCGCGCTTGTCGTTACGCGCCCAGCGTTGGGCCATCTTCTGTCGCAGTTCGGCTTGATGAGGTTTGGGGAACAGGCGTTCAGCCAGGCCCTTGCCGACGGTTTCGACACTGAGCAGCCGCGCCAGGCCCCAGCGCTTTAGCCACCATATCCAGTCACTGCGGGTGCGGCGCTTGACCTCGGGGGCGCTGTTGACAATGCACAGGCTGCGCAGCCATTGCGGGTGGTCGACGGCAAACTGGAAGCCGACCATGCCGCCCATGGACAGGCCGACGAAGTGCACGGGGCCGGTGTGCAGGTGTTCGAGCAGGGCGAGCAGGTCGGCACTGAAGGTCGCGATCTGGTAGCCGTCGCGGGGTTTGTCGGAGCGGCCGTGGCCGCGAATGTCCATGAGGATCACCCGGTAGTGGCGGCTGAGCGCCGGCACCTGCAGCTCCCAGTCCTGGCAACTGGAGCCCAGACCGTGCAGCAGTACCAGTGGTTCGCCCTGGCCATATTCCTCGTAATGCAGTGTGCATCCTTCGTGTTCGAAATAGGCCATGGGCGCGGTCCTCTCAAGCTTGTGGGGGGGCTGCGAAGGGCACGTCCAGTGGCGCGGTGTCGAAGTTGCGCAGCAGGTCGATGAGAATCTGCGTGGCCGGGCCCAGGGTCTTCTCTTTGCTCGAATAAAGGTAGAACAGTGGATGGCGGCTGCCACCCTGATCCAGCGGCAACGGCTTGAGCACGCCTTCGCGCAGCTCACGCTCGATCATGTGCCGGGGCAGCCAGGCAAAGCCCAAGCCGCTGCTGACGAAGGTAGCGGCGGTGCCCAGGCTGCCGACGGTCCAGCGCTGCTCTGCACCCAGCCAGCCGACATCGCGCGGCTGAGCGCGGCCGGAGTCGCGGATTACCACCTGCAACTGGCTTTCCAGGTCCTGGAAGGTCAGCTCGCGGCCCAGGCGGTGCAGGCTGTGCTCAGGGTGGGCGACGGCGACGAACTCCACTGCACTCAGTTCGGCGCCCAGGTAGCCACCGATGCTGTAGCTGCTGATGGCCAGGTCGGCGATGCCTTCATGCATGACTTCTTCCACGCCAGACAGCACTTCTTCACGCAGGCGCACCCGGCAGCCACGGCTTTGCGGCATGAACGCGGCCAGGGCACGTACCAGGCGGGCGCTGGGGTAGGCGGCATCGACCACCAGGCGTACTTCGGCTTCCCAGCCTTGTTCCATGTGGTGGGCGAGGTCCTCGAGCTGGCTGGCCTGCTTCACCAGGTGGCGCGAGCGGCGTAGTAGCACGTTGCCAGCGTCGGTAAGCACCGCCTTGCGGCCGTCGATACGCAGCAGTGGCACGCCCAGTTGCTCTTGCATGCGGGCCACGGTGTAGCTGACCGAGGACTGCGAGCGATGCAGTGCCTCGGCGGCCTGGGCAAACCCGCCGTGATCGACCACTGCTTGCAGGGTTCGCCACTGGTCAAGGGTTACGCGCGGCGCTTTCATCTTTCGCTCCTGTTGTCCTAAGCTGCCCTCTTTCAAGGAGAGCGGCCCATGAAGAAATGTTGTGCGGCAATACTGATGTGCCTGCCCCTCGGGGCCATGGCCTATCCCATCGATGTGGAGAAGGAACTGACCGGGGTAAAGCTTGACTACACCGCCTATGACACGGCCTACGACATTGGCGCCATTACCCTCAACAACTATGGGCAGGTACCGGCGGCCTGCAAGGTGACCTTCCGCAATGGCCCTGAAGCACCCAGAGTTCGCCGGGTGAATGTACCGGCCGGTAAAAGCGTCGATGTCACCGCCAAGTTCAACCGGCAGATCATCAAACTGCGTATCGCCTTGAGCTGTAGCGCGGAATGAACTGATTAATCGATTGATTGAACCCACTTTTTACGCTTTTTTATCGATAGGTCAAGCCTTAATCTCACCTCCATCGAATCTCAACCCTTTTTGCCGATGGAGGCACCCCATGTCCCGCGTACTGATCATCGAAAGCAGCGCCCGCCAGCAGGATTCCGTTTCCCGTCAGCTGACCCGTGATTTCATCCAGCAATGGCAGGCCGCTCACCCGGCCGATCAGATCACGGTGCGCGACCTGGCGGTGAACCCGGTGCCGCACCTGGATGCCAACCTGCTGGGTGGCTGGATGAAGCCCGAAGAGCAGCGCAGTGCCGCCGAACTGGAGGCCCTGGCCCGTTCCAACGAATTGACCGATGAAGTGCTGGCGGCTGATGTGCTGGTAATGGCCGCGCCGATGTACAACTTCACCATCCCCAGCACCCTCAAGGCCTGGCTGGATCATGTACTGCGCGCCGGCATCACCTTCAAGTACACCCCGACCGGCCCGCAGGGCCTGCTGACCGGCAAGCGCGTCATCGTACTGACTGCCCGTGGCGGCATTCACGCCGGTGCCAGCAGCGACCACCAGGAACCGTACCTGCGTCAGGTGATGGCCTTCATCGGTATTCACGATGTCGATTTCATCCATGCCGAAGGCCTGAACATGAGCGGCGAGTTCCATGAGAAGGGCGTCAACCAGGCCAAGGCCAAACTGGCGGCCGTGGCCTGAGGTTCAACGAATTCCCAACCCTGACACCTGTTTGTTGCTCCTTTGGGTGTACCTGCCCGGCCAATGGCCGGGCT
>NZ_BBIS01000010.1 GCF_000730605.1 Pseudomonas monteilii NBRC 103158 = DSM 14164
TCTAGGCAAAAATTCAAGGCTGCGACAACATTGCTGTCACATCAACGTGACTTTCCCTCGCCCACCCTACGTCAAGACTTTGGTTCAGGGCACTCCTGCCCCTGAGCCTGGCGATGCCAGCGTACCTTGCTGCGCATTTCTGGACTCCCACCGTCCCATCACTTGAGGTAGCAAGCAAGATGGCCAAGGCCGCCGATGTTGTAGTGCAATGCCTGGAAAACGAAGGTGTCGAATATGTATTCGGCATTCCCGGTGAAGAAAACCTCGACCTGCTCGAATCCCTGCGCAAGTCGAAGATCAAGCTGGTACTGACCCGTCACGAGCAGTCTGCAGGCTTTATGGCTGCCACCTATGGCCGTCTGACCGGCAAGACCGGCGTCAGCCTGTCGACCCTTGGCCCTGGCGCCACCAACCTGGTTACTGCCAGCGCCTACGCCTACCTGGGCGGCATGCCGATGATGATGATCACCGGCCAGAAGCCGATCAAGAAGTCCAAGCAGGGCCGCTTCCAGATCATCGACGTGTGCGGCATGATGGACCCCATCACCAAGTACACCCACCAGTTTGCCTCGGCCGACAACATCCCGTCGCGCATGCGCGAAGCCTTCCGCCTGGCCGAAGAAGAAAAGCCGGGTGCGGTACACTTGGAGCTGCCGGAAGACATCGCCGCCGAGCAGACCGATGCACTGCCGATCCCGCGCAGCCTGCACCGCCGCCCGCTGGCCGAGCATGTGGCCATCGAAGCCGCCGTGCAGAAACTGCATAACGCCCGTAACCCGATCCTGGTGATCGGTGCCGGCGCCAACCGCAAGATGACCGCCAAGGTCCTCAAGCAACTGATCGACAAGACTGGCATCCCGTTCATCACCACTCAACTGGGTAAAGGTGTGGTCGACGAGCGCCACCCGCGCTTCCTGGGCAACGCCGCCTTGTCGTCCGGTGACTTCGTGCACCGCGCCGTCGAGGCCGCCGACCTGATCGTCAACATCGGCCACGACGTGATCGAGAAGCCGCCATTCTTCATGGTCCGTGGTGGCACCGAAGTCATCCACATCAACTTCCGCTCCGCCGAAGTCGATGCCGTGTACTTCCCGCAGGTCGAAGTGATCGGCGATATCGCCAACGCCGTGTGGCAGATCAGCGAAGCCCTCACCGAGACCTCGCACTGGGACTTCACTCGCCTGATGGCCATCCGTGAAGCCAACGAAGCGCAAATCGCCGAAGGCGCCGACGACGACCGCTTCCCGGTCTACCCGCAGCGCCTGGTTGCCGACATCCGTCGCGTGTTGCCGTCCGAAGGCATCGTTGCCTTGGACAACGGCATCTACAAGATCTGGTTTGCCCGTAACTACAAGGCGCACAAGCCAAACACCGTGCTGCTGGACAACGCCCTGGCGACCATGGGCGCCGGCTTGCCATCGGCCATGGCGGCGCACCTGGTGCACCCGGACCGCCCGGTGATTTCGGTATGTGGCGACGGCGGCTTCATGATGAACAGCCAGGAGCTGGAAACTGCAGTCCGTCTGGGCATGCACATCACCGTGGTGATCCTGCGTGATGACGGCTACGGCATGATCCGCTGGAAGCAGGCCAACATGGGCTTCACCGATTTCGGCCTGGACTACGGCAACCCGGACTTCGTCAAGTACGCCGAAGCCTATGGTGCCAACGGCCACCGCGTGGAAAGCGCCGAAGGCCTGCTGCCGCTGCTGGAGCACTGCATCAAGACCCCAGGCGTACATGTGATCGACTGCCCGGTCGATTACAGCGAGAACGACCGAATCCTCAACAGCGAGCTGCGTGAGCGGGCGCTGGCGGTGTAAGGCCTAACGCCCTCATCGGGACTGCACGCTGGCACCCACAGGTCTCTCACGATTCTGTGGGTGTTGGTTGGTGGCACATAACCAACACTTCAAATATCTCAAGTCGATCATGCTCAGGCTCTTCAATTCATGGAGAGTACGATTACATGACCATCGGTTCCAGCCATAACCACCCTGCTGATCTGGCCATTGAGCCAGCCTTGCCCGTGCAGCCGTGGGCCGCGCGTTTTCCGAATCCTCCAGACCTCTGCTTCGACTACCGTCGTCTGGTTGAACAACAGGGAGGTGTTGCACGTGCTGCCCGCCCGGAGCATCGGATCTGTATTGTTGGTGCTGGCGTAACAGGGCTAACTGCTGCTCGGGAATTGTTGCGCTGTGGTTTTACCCGCATCACCTTGATTGAGCAGTCTCAGCGCGTGGGCGGTCGCCACCTGACAGTGGTGAATAAAGATTGCAATTACAAGCA
Source organism: Pseudomonas monteilii NBRC 103158 = DSM 14164 (assembly GCF_000730605.1). Classification (GTDB taxonomy): domain Bacteria; phylum Pseudomonadota; class Gammaproteobacteria; order Pseudomonadales; family Pseudomonadaceae; genus Aquipseudomonas; species Aquipseudomonas monteilii. The sequence continues at coordinate 2,290 of NZ_BBIS01000010.1, forward strand.
GCTTTCAACGCCATTCGAGATGGGGGCCATGCGTATGCCTTTGTTCAACAGGACAGGCGAATCGCCTAAAGATGGGTGCTCGCTTATGGCCTACTACGCGAAGCTGTTCAAGTTAAAGCTTTCCGATTTCCCGAACCCTGGGACACCTTGGGTGAACACAACCGGTATCTATCTTCGTGATGGGCAACTAGAGGAAGAGGGGAAACCGGAGTTGCTGGTTTGGCGTAATCCAGAAGGGAATACTCCTCCACCTACAGCAACGCTGCAAAAGGTCTATGAAAAATGGCATCGCTTCGCCAGGCAGTTTGCCGAGCGCATCGCCATGGTATATGGCACGCAATGTTGGGCGTCGACGTGGCAGGCTGTAGTCGAGCGCTATCACCTGTTGTCATTCAGGGATCTGGTGCATTTGCCCATGCTCACTGCGTGGAATCCCGCAAACCCTGGTGATTTTGGCGGGTTGGGCATGAGCAGTGAAGAGTCGGCCATTTTCTATTCAATCGGCATTGGTGATGGTAGCTGGGGTGCGTTTTACGACGTCTGCTGCCTGTACCCCCTGCGTACTGCAATCTTTGGCTTCAGCAGTCATTTGCAACTGGTGCATGGCCGTGTTGATCAGGATGGAGTGCCTTATGCTGCGCCGTATCTGGAAGCAAGTAATGTTCCTGATAGTAGAGGGCTGATGTTCAAAGGGCCCGCCTACATCGGTCTAGCGGCGATGGATGAAAGCCTGTTGTTTCTCGATGCAGGGATGAACGGCACTTCGCTTTATGATCATCTCCTTCAACAATATGACGGGCTGTTGACGGACACCTCGGTCCGTTCCTTGCGAAAGCTTGAAGCGGGTCGTATCCGGGTCGGATATTGCTGGCACTGCAGTGATCCTGCGTATCAAAGCCTCCAATACGATGACTTCGACAGTGTGATCTTGACCACCCCTTCCTGGTTGATCGAGACCAACATGCGCCTCGACGGTTTCAGCCGTCAGATACTGCCGCAGTCGATTGTGGACGCGTGGAAGCACGCTCATTGGGAAACCAGCTGCAAAGTCTATGCGCCACTGAAGAAGAGTTATCTGGACCGTAAGTCAGCGTTACCCCAGATCCTTGTCACCGATAGCTTTGTCCACGACGTCTACGCCTATCGGTACAACGATCGTTACCCCGATGACTGCATTCTGCTCAGCTACACCTGGGAAGACGATGCAACCAAGCTAGCAGCATTCACTGATGAAGAACTGGCCAACAAGTGTGTCGAGGAACTCGACCGGATCCTCCTGAGCTGCGGCAATGTGGCTGAACCTATATCGCCCTACATCGATACCCGAAACATTCGCATACAGCGCTGGGCGACGGACAAAAATGCGCTCGGCTGCGCGAAGCTGTATCGCGCAGGTACCTACTACGACGCGGTCGGCCTGATGAAATACAACCGCGATTACAGTGCCAGCTCGGGGTTATACCTGGCTGGAGAGTCCTTCTCTGTTGACGCCGGCTGGACCGAGCCGTGTTTACGCACCGCGCTCGATGTAGTCATTAATCTTTGCAACAACACATCCGCAACGTTCAATGGGGGCTTCACCCTTGAACACTATCCGCATTATCAACTTGGGAAATAGCGGCGTCTGGGTGACTTTGTGAGATTCGTCCTACTGCACTTACTCGCTTCTCCTTCGCCCCCATAGGACCTGCCCGACTGTCCCTCCCAAGCGCAACCCCGCTCTACTGGCGACCTTCCAGAACAACCACAAAAAGGAAGTCGCCATGTCTGAACATTGCCCCCCCGTCAGCCCTGTCCGTATCGCTGTCATCCAGTACGACCCACAGGTCGGGCTAGAGTACTGCGATGGCAACCTGAGCAGAGGCCTGGCACTGGCCCGGCGTGCGGCGCGTGAAGGTGCCAATCTGATCGTGCTGCCCGAGCTGGCCAACACCGGTTATACCTTTCACTCCCGTGCCGAGGCCTATGCCCATGCCGAAACGCTGCAGGCAGGCCGCAGCCTGAATGCCTGGGCTGATTTCGCCAGGGAGTATCAGGTGTACCTGGCAGCAGGATTTGCCGAGCGTGATGGCTTGAAGCTTTACGACAGCGCCGCATTGTTCGGCCCCGACGGCTTGCTTGGGCACTATCGCAAGGCCCACCTGTGGAACCAGGAAAAGCTCTGGTTCACCCCTGGAGATCTCGGTTTTCCTGTATTCGAGACGCCAATCGGGCGTATCGGCCTGCTGATCTGCTGGGACATCTGGTTCCCTGAAGTGCCGCGGCTGATGGCAGCGCAAGGCGCAGACATCATATGCAGCTTGAACAACTGGGTGTGGACACCGCCACCGCTGTTTGATGACGCAGGGCGTTGCATGGCGTCGTACCTGACCATGACGGCCGCGCACGTAAACAATGTCTACATCGCCGCCGCAAACCGTATCGGCAGTGAGCGAGGGGGGCGCTTTCTCGGTTGTTCGTTGATTGCCGGAACCAATGGCTGGCCCATTGGTGAGGTGGCTAGTGCGGAGGAGGAAAGCATTCTGTATGCCGATGTCGACCTCAGCAGCGCGCGTTCAGCGCCGATCTGGAACAGCCTCAACGACCTGCAGCGTGATCGCCGAACCGATCTCTACGATGCTGCGCTTGGCTACCGCCTGCATGCGCCTATGCCACGCTGAGGATCCACAGATGAAGCCATTACTGCTGCCCAATCGGCAGCGTTCCCCTGTGTTGATCTTTACCTGCCTGTTAATGCTGCTGGTAGCCAGCCTTGCGACAGGCCAATGGCCAGACTACGGGCAACTGGCGGCGACACTGGACCAACCGCTGAGCCGTTTGCGCTGGATAGTGGGCGATATCAGCGAGGTGACTTTCTACAAGCATGAGTTGCCTGCGCTGGGCTTGCTGCTAGGCGCTTGCCTGGCACATTGGGCCCATCTTCGCGGGTATCGCTGGCAGGGTTTTGCCATCTGCTATGGAAGCGGACTATGGCCATGGGTATTCACCAGCTCGCTACTGGGCCTTTTACTTAGCCACGCCTTATGGGGATGGACCTTGGCCGGTGGCACCTGGCAACCAACGTTTGTGGCCTTTGTGTCACTGCCGGCAGCCATGGTGCTGCTGTTTGGTGCGGGCTGGCGAGTGACGATAGCAGGCGCGCTACTGGGGTCACTACTGGTAACCCCGGCGAGTCTGCTGATGATCAACTACCTGTGCTATCCCTTGCAGTTGCCTGTGGTCATCGGCAACGTGAGTGGTATGGCCGTGGCAAGTGTCGTCGCTTTCCTGCTGTGCAAGCGCTTCCCGTCATGGGTACGTCAAAGCCACGAACCCGACGTTGCGAAACCTGTGGCCAGCCAACCAGACTACGGTGTGGTCTGGACCTTGCGGCGTGTGCTGGCCGACTTCAGCGAAGCGCCATTCTTTGGCAATGAACTGGCCAGCCTCGGTCTACTACTGGGCGTGTTACTGGCTTACCTGTTGGCCCCGGCGGCCCCCGCATACGGTTCAATGTTGGTGATGCACATAGTGGCTGGGCAGGCCTTGGCGTCTTTGGTCGGGGTCGTATTCTGGCGCGGCCAGTGGCAAGCCCGTGGGTGGTACCCTACCTACATTCCGATTGTCTCGATCGTGCCGGCCGCAGTGCTGGCGCATGGAGGCAGTTGGCAAGTAGTCGTGGCCAGTGCAGTGCTGGGTGCGCTGGTGGCTCCGCCGCTGGCAGTGGCGATCACTCAGCGGTTGCCGACCTATGTGCATGGCTACATCGGTAACGTAGTGTCGATGGCCGTCAGCACGTTGGGAATCGTACCGCTGATCGGGTTACTTGTGGGGGGAGAAGCATGATTGAGCATTCGGGCCTGCCCAGGCTGTCGATCGCCAGTTTGGGGGGGACGGTCAGTATGCAGGCTGCGGCGGTTGGGTGTGGTGTAACGCCCACTCTGGATTGTGAGCAGCAACTGCTTCAGGTCCCACAGTTGCGCGAGATGGCGCAGTTAAACGTAACGTCATTGTGCCTGGTTCCCAGTGCATCGCTCAGCTTCAGGGCGCTGCTGGATGTGCTGGCCTGGGCTCGCTGCGAGGTCGAGCGCGGTGCCCGGGCTGTGATATTGACCCAAGGCACCGACAGCCTTGAGGAAACGGCCTATTTCCTTGACCTGCTCTGGCCATTCGATGCGCCATTGGTGATGACCGGTGCCATGCGCTCGGCCAGCCAGCCGGGCAACGATGGCCCGGCCAACCTGCTGGCTGCGGCACAGGTTGCATTGGCACAAGGCAGCAGTGGGCGTGGTGTACTGGTGGTGATGAATGATCAGGTTCATTGCGCGGCAAGGGTTCGCAAGACGGCCAGCCTGGCGATGGCGGCATTCGAGTCGCCTGGCTTTGGTCCTCTGGGCGAAGTTGTAGAGGGCGTCGCTACGTATCGCCATCCACCATACAGGCGGGAAGTGCTGCCGTTACCGGGACGTACTGACCAGCGTGTTGCCCTACTCGAGGCGTGCCTGGACGCTGATACGGCATTGCTGCAGGCTGTGCCCACATTGGGTTACGACGGGTTGGTCATCGCCGGCTTTGGCGCTGGCCATGTTTCCGGCAGTTGGTCTGATGTTCTGGAGCACATGACGCCAACCATGCCAGTCATTGTCGCCACTCGCACAGGTAAGGGACCTACAGCCGGGGCAACCTACGGGTTTTCCGGCTCCGAGATCGACTTGCAGAAAAAAGGCGTACACATGGCCGGGCAGCTCTGCCCGCGCAAGTGCCGCATCTTGCTGTGGCTGCTGATTGGCACCGACCGGCAGCATGAGTTGCCGGGTTGGCTGCCCTCCTGAAAAATCTGCCCGTGCTGTGGCACGCACGGGCAACCCTTCAAGCGTTGCTGTGCTAGGGTGCACACACTTTTGCTTCTCAGGATGTACGCCCATGCTCCCCGCTCTCAGCGAAAAAGAACTCGCCCGCCTCGAAGACCTGCTGATCACTTACGGCAACGACTACTCGGTGCTGAACCTGGCCGAACTCAATGGTTTTTTCACCGCGCTCGCCAGCTCGCCGGTCACCGTCTACCCCGAGCAATGGCTGCCTGCGGTAGCCGGTGGCAAGGTGCCGAAGTTCAAGAAGCCTGCGCACGAAGAAGCGTACACCGCGTTGATGCTGCGCTATGCCAACCAGGTGGCAGAAGAGCTGGGTGATGACGTCGACCACTTCGAGCCGCTATTCGAAGAAAACGAAGGTGAGCAAGGCAATGTGATCGTCATGGAAGAGTGGTGCTTCGGTTACATGCGCGGTACCCAGGTTGCCGGTTGGGAGGCGTTGCCGCCGGAGCAGGATCAACTGCTCAAGGCTATTTCGCTGCATGGGCTGGAGGACAACTTCGAGTTGTTGGACCAGATGAGCGAAGCCGATATCCAGGCGTGCGTGCCACAGGTGGTCGAGGCCGCGCGGGGGCTGTACCGGTATTTCAACAAGCTGCACTGATTCGGAGTATGCAATAAGGCTGCTGGCCTCTTCGCAGGTAAACCGCGAAGAGACCAGCAGATCCAGCACACAGTTGGCTCAGAGGTGCTTGGGGCGGATCTCGAACCCCGACAGTGTGGCAGCCAGGCTGCTCGGGTATGCGGCGTCGCGCTGGCGTGGCAATTGGTGTTTGGCACGACCGATCTGGCGAATTATTTCGCACAGCGAAATTATGGTTTCCTCATCACACGGATTCTGCTCTGCGCCGATCAGGTGCAGCATGTGCTCCATCAGCCCACTCCGGTGCTGACCAGGAGCCAAGCCCATGTCGAACCCGATCAAGCTTTACAACTTCCCGAAGTCTGGCCACGCCCATCGCATTGAACTGATGCTGTCTCTGCTCAACCTGCCCACCGAGCTGGTGTTCGTCGACCTAGCCAAAGGGGCGCACAAGCAACCGGACTTCCTGGCCCTTAACCCGTTCGGCCAAGTACCGGTCATCGATGACAACGGCACGGTGATCGCAGACTCCAATGCCATCCTCGTCTACCTCGCCAAAAAATATGACAACGGCACCTGGCTGCCCGAAGAGCCAGCCGCTGCCGCCCGCGTTCAACGCTGGCTGTCGGTCGCTGCAGGCCCGCTGGCCTTCGGCCCCGCCGCCGCCCGCCTGGTGACCGTGTTCGGTGCTGCGTTCAACACCGACGAAGTGATTACCCGCGCCCACACGCTGCTCAAGGTGATCGATGCCGAGCTGGCCAAGTCGCCCTTCCTGGCTGGCAACACAGCCACTATCGCCGACATCGCCAACTACTCATATATCGCTCACGCACCGGAAGGCAATGTGTCGCTGGAGCCCTATGCCAATGTGCGTAGCTGGCTGGCACGGATCGAGTCATTGCCGGGCTTCGTGCCCATGCCACGTACCGTGATCGGGCTGCAGACCAGCGCCTGACACCGCGTCCTCGGGAGGAACGCCGCCATGCAACAGACGCCGGACCAACGCCCCTCGCCCTGGCATGCGGGCGAGAAAACCCTGCAGGAAAAGGTCGGTGTAGCAGAGCGCATGGAGGCGTTCGGGCAAAAGGTCATTCGTGACTACATGCCCGACCAGCACCGCACGTTCTATCACCAGTTGCCGTTCATGGTGGCGGCCAGCGTTGACGCTCAGGGGCGGCCTTGGGCGACGCTGCTGGAAGGGCCGGAAGGTTTCGTCAGCTCGCCCGACCCACGCCAATTGACGATTGACACCAGGTTACCGGCAGATGACCCAGCCACCCCGGGGCTGGTCGCCGGGCAGGCAATCGGCCTGCTGGGCATCGAACTGCACACCCGCCGGCGCAACCGCCTCAACGGGCAGATCCGCCAGGCTGCTGCAGGGCAATTGCAGGTGACGGTTGACCAGTCGTTCGGCAACTGCCCGCAGTACATCCAGCTGCGCGACTACACCCGCGTCACCGAACCGGCACAAGGACGCGTCGATGCCACAACACTGAATGCCACGACCGTCAGCATGATCCAGTCTGCTGACACATTCTTCGTCGCCAGCTATGTCGAGCATGAAGGCGGCCAGCGCTCGGTGGATGTTTCCCACCGTGGCGGTCGGCCAGGGTTCGTCAAGGTCGAAGGCAACACGCTGACCATTCCCGACTACGCCGGTAACCTGCACTTCAACACCTTGGGCAACGTGTTGGTTAACCCGAGGGCAGGTTTGCTGTTCATCGACTTCAGCAACGGCAACGTACTGCAGGTGTGTGGCCGTGCCGAGGTGCTGCTGGAAAGCCCGGCCATCCAGGCTTTCGAAGGTGCAGAGCGGTTGTGGACGCTGGAGGTCGAGCAGGTGGTGTGGCGGCCGGCTGCGGTGTCCCTGCGCTGGGCCTTCAAGGAGTACGCACCGACCAGCCTGATGACCGGCATTTGGGCCGAGGCCGATGCGCGTTTGCAGCAACGTCGGCAACAGCGCCAATGGCAAGCCTGGCGCGTGCTGCGAGTGGAGCAGGAGAGCCGCGATATCCGTTCGTTCTACCTTCAGCCGCCCAGCGATGGCGCTGTAGTGTTTGCACCCGGGCAACATGTTCCGGTGCAGGTACAGCGCGACGGTGAAGCGCCGCTGATTCGCACCTACAGCTTGTCCAGTGCACCTTCCGACGGCTATTTGCGCATTAGCGTCAAAGCCCAGGGCCCGGTTTCCCGGCATTTGCATGAGCGCATCGCGCCCGGCGATGTGCTTAACGTGCGTCCACCCATGGGCAGTTTCACGCTGGACGTGCAGAGCACGCGGCCGCTGGTGCTGATTGGCGCGGGGGTGGGTATCACGCCATTACTGGCCATGCTGCGCGAGCAGTTGAGCAAGGCTCAGACGCGGCATATCCACTTGTTCCATGGCGCGCGTAGCCTGACCGACCTGCCGTTCGGGCAGGAGCTGGCGAGCTTGCGGCAACAGGCGGGAGGCCTGCTGCACGTCCATCGCGCCCTGAGCCAGCCGGAAGAACATGCGCTGCTTGGACGAGATTACGAGTTTGCCGGGCGTCTGGGCATCGAGCAGGTCAAGGCCACGCTGGCGCTGGACGACTACGATTTCTACCTGTGTGGGCCAGGCAGCTTTACCCAGGACCTGTATGAAGGGCTGCGGGGCGTGCATGTGCCGGATGCGCGGATTCACGCAGAAGCCTTTGGGCCGTCGACGTTGCGGCGGCACACGGACGCCGACCAGCCTACCTTGCAACAGCCGCCCGCCGCCAGCGAGCCAGTACCGGTGTACTTTGCGGCGTCAGCCAAGGAAGCGCGCTGGGCACCCGGTAGCGGTACCTTGCTGGAGCTGGCCGAGGCGCGCGGGCTGGCGCCGGAGTTCAGTTGTCGGGGTGGCTCGTGTGGTACCTGCAAGACCAAGCTTGTGAGTGGCCAGGTGCATTATCCGAATCCACCGGCAGAGCTGCCGGAGGCGGGGTCTGTGTTGATCTGTTGTGCGGTGCCGGCGCAGGTGGAGGAGGGGTTACAGGCGTTGGTGCTGGACATCTGACAAACCAGTCCCGCCCTCTTCGCGGGCAGCACAAAATGCCCAGATGAATAATAATCCCGGCACCTCATGTCCTCAGGAGCCCGCATGGACCAGATCCACCTGATGAAGGTGTTCGTCGCCGTAGGTGAGCTGGAAAGCTTCGCCGCTGCTGCCCGGCGGCTGGATATTTCCCCGGCCGCCGTCACTCGCGCCGTCAGCGCCCTGGAAGACCAGCTTGGGGTAAAACTGCTGCTGCGCACTACCCGCAGCGTACGCCTGACCGAAGCGGGAGGCCGCTACCTGGAAGACACCCGGCATATCCTCGCTAGCATCAACGAGGCCAACGCCGCCGCTGCGGGCATCAACGCCACCCCCAAGGGCGACCTGGCGGTTACCGCGCCGATCCTGTTCGGCAAGAAGTTCGTCATGCCGTGCATCGTCCGCTACCTGAAGCAGTACCCTGAGGTCGATGTGTCTGCCTACTTCCTGGACCGCGTGGTGAACATGGTCGAGGAGGGTATGGATGTTGCGGTGCGCATCGGCCCGTTGCCCGACTCGGGGTTGAAGGCGTTGCGGGTCGGCAGGGTGCGGCGCATGTTGTGCGCATCCCCCGATTACCTGGCGCGACATGGCGTGCCGAAACATCCCTCGGACCTGACCGAACATGCGGTAATCGGCACCACCAACCTGTCGCCCCGTGCCGGCTGGCGCTTTGGGGTGACAGAAGAGCCGACCATGGTACGCATGAAGCCGAGGCTGACGGTCACCAGCAACGACGGGGCCATCGCGGCTGCCAGTGGCGGGCTGGGTATTGCCCGGTTGTTGTCGTACCAAGTGGCCGATGAACTGGCCAACGGGCAACTGCAGGTGATTCTGGCCGAGTACGAAGAGGCGCCCTGGCCAATTCATGTGCTGCACCGGGAGAGCAAATATGGCTCGGCCAAGGTCAGGGCATTCATCGACATGCTGGCGCAGGCACTGCGAGCACAACAACTTGATTGAGATCGTACAACATCGTTCGGAATTGCTCCAAATAATAATTGTTGTACGATGACCTATGACGTGGCACTCTTTCGCCTGAAACAATTTGTCGCAAATAGCCCTGCCGGCGTTTGCGCCAAACGCTCGCCACTCTAAAAACAAGAAATTCAGGTGAACCATGAAGATGAAAGGCATCCGTTGGTGGATGGTCAGCCTTGTCACGGCTGGGCTCGTCGTCAACTACCTCGCCCGCAACACCCTCTCGGTGGCTGCCCCCACCTTGATGACCGACCTCTCCATCAGTACCGAGCAATACGCCAAGATCGTCGCTGCCTGGCAGGTGTGCTATGCCCTCATGCAGCCCATTGCCGGCTGGTTCATCGACTTCATCGGCACCAAGCTGGGCTTTGCCGTGTTCGCCATGGCCTGGTCAATGGCCTGTGCCGGCGCGGCCCTGGCCACCGGCTGGCAGAGCATGGCGTTCATGCGTGGGTTGCTGGGCATGACCGAAGCCGCCGGCTTGCCGGCCGGGGTCAAGGCCACCACCGAGTGGTTCCCGGCCAAGGAGCGATCTGTGGCGATTGGCTGGTTCAACATCGGCTCGTCGCTCGGCGCCTTGCTGGCGCCGCCGCTGGTGGTGTGGGCGATCCTGCACAGTGGCTGGCAGTTGGCGTTCGTGATCGTTGGCGTTTCGGGCATTGTCTGGACCCTGTTGTGGATGCTGCTGTACAAGCATCCGCGCGACCAGAAACGCCTGAGTGACGAGGAGCGTGACTACATCCTGGCCGGGCAGGAAGCGCACTTCAAGCAGGACACCCGCGAGAAGGGCGCGTGGAAGCGTATCTTCAAGGCCCGCAACTTCTACGCCATCGCGTCAGCGCGGATCCTGTCGGAGCCAGCCTGGCAAACCTTCAATGCCTGGATTCCGCTGTACCTGATGACCGAGCGGCACATGAACATCAAGGAAGTGGCGATGTTCGCCTGGCTGCCGTTCCTGGCGGCGGACATCGGCTGTGTGCTGGGCGGGTATCTCAGCCCGCTGTTCCACCGTTACTTCAAGGTGTCGCTGTTCACCTCGCGCAAGATGGTGCTGGTGTTCGGCGCCAGCTGCATGATCGGCCCGGCCTGCATTGGCCTGGTGGAAAGCCCGTACACGGCGATCCTGTTGCTGTGCATTGGCGGGTTTGCCCACCAGACGCTGTCGGGGGCGCTGTACGCGATCACTTCCGACTCGTTCAGCAAGGACCAGGTGGCCACGGCGACCGGTATGGGCGGCATGTGCGGGTATCTGGGGGCGGCGGCGTTTACTTTGGTGTTCGGCGTGCTGGTCACGCAGATTGGCTACAGCCCGTTGTTCGTGGTGCTGGCCGCGTTCGATATTGTGGCGGCGGTGTTGGTGTGGAAGGTGGCGCGAGAGGTACGGGGTACCTCGGCTGAAAAGCCGATGGCGACACCCGTTGAGGCAGTTGCGTAGGGCTTGAGATTTTGGGGCTGCTTTGCAGCCCCAATTCCAGGCGACACGATTACAGCGTTTGATATTGCATCCTGAACCCCAGGCTCATAGCCTCCCCACGCTGCAACAACCTCAGCCCCGGCCGCCCCGGCAGGTGATGCGCATTGACCGGGTGAGTAACCGGTTCAAAGCAGAAAAAGCCTTGTCCCTGCGGACAAAACAGCAAGAAATGCTCAGCCCCACTGGCACTGCACGCCAAGCGATATCCGGCACCGGGCTGTTCAATCACACAGTCCCCCGGCCAGCCATTGAACGCGTGATCCACGACCGTGTCAGGCAAGCCTCCCAGGGTTTTAAAACGCCAACGCTCTGGTATCTCTGCCTCATACGAAGGCAATCGACCCGCCTCGGCCAGCCATACCTTGCGCGCTGCTGCATGCAGCTTGGTATCGGGATACCGCGGGAAGTAGGGATGCAACCCCAACCCATACCAGTTAGCCTGCTCATCCAGATGCGTGACATGCAGGTCCAGGTTCAGGCACCCCTCGTGCAAATGCACATCCAACGTAGCCTGGTAGGCGAACGGTACTTCACTGTGCAGTGTCAGGCGTGCGCGCCGCTCGCTGTGGTGCTCCACCTGCCAGGGTTGTTGCCAGGCGCTGCCATGAATCGGGTAAGCGTCGTGCGTGGTATTGGGCGCCAGTGCCTGCCAGCCTTCGGGCCGGGAAAAGCCACCCTCGGAAATGCGATTGGACCACGGCGCCAGCGGGTAACAGGCCAGCCGTCGTGGGGTACCGGTGGCCAGCGCGGCCGCGTCTGAATGGCGTAGCAACGGCTGCCCGGTTGCCTTCACTTCCCAGTTGACCAGGCTGGCGCCCAGTTCCGGGGCCAGGCTCAGGCGGGTCAGGTTGTCTTGCAGGTGCAGCTCGGTCACAGCCATTCAAGGCTCCTTTCAAATGAACAATCAACGGGCCCGACGGTAGGTCAGCAGCACGATGCCGCACACCACCACGGCGGCGCCGATCAGTTGCGGGGTACTCAGGTGCTGATCGAGCAACGCCCAGCCCAGCAGCAGTGTCGCGATGGGTTCGACATTCATCACCGGTGCGTTCTGCGCCATGTTCAACCTTGGCACACACACAAACAGCAAGGTGAAGGCCAGGCCGTACAGCACCACCAGGCTGCCCAAGGCGATCCAGCCACCGCTGCTGCCGGGCAGTGACAAGCCCGACGGCATCACACCGCTTGCGCCTGCAACCAGCATGCTGGAAAACACGATCAGCAAGGTCAGCAGGCTGCGCACTGGCCCGCGTACGGCAGCCAGTTTGTGGTCGGTGATCCACAAGGCGCAGGCAAACGCACAGGCGGCACCAAAGGCCAGGCTGACGCCCAGCGCCCAGTGCGGGTTGGCTGCGCCACTGTCGGCCAGGCGAGCCGGCACATCCAGCGCCAGTACCAGACCGCACAGAATCAGGCCCATGAACAGCACCGTGCGGCTGCTAGGTCGCGCGCCACCTAGCGCCCAGGTAAGCAATGCCAGCAACATCGGGAAGGTGTTACCCACCAGCAGCGCCAGGGCCACCGGGATGCGCGCCACTGCCGAGTACAGGCACAGGCTCTGGGTGGCGATCAGCAGGCCTAGCAGCAACTGCCAGTGCCGGGTGCCCGCAGGCAGGCCTAACGCCTGGCGTTGCCACAGCAACAGGCAGGCGAGTACCAGCAAGGTGATGCCTGAGCGACAGAGAATCGCCAGCAGCACGCCAGTGCCGTCATCGAAGGCAATGCGAGCGGCGATGTGGTTGCCGGCGAATGAACAGGCCAGCAGGGCCAGCAAGGCGATGGCCAGTTTGCGTGGGAACAAGGGGGCAGCAGAGGAGGGAACAGCCATGTGCAGGGTCCATTTGCAGAGAGAACCCGGGACCGCAAGGCGGCCCCGGTTTCAGTTAAAGCACCACGCTAGGCAGCCAAAGGGAAATGGCCGGAATGTAGGTCACCGCCATCAGCACCAGGAACAGCGCCAGGTAGAACGGCAGCAGCGCCTTCACCGTCGACTCGATGCTCACCTTGCCGATGGCCGAGCCCACGAACAGCACCGCCCCCACCGGCGGGGTGATCAAGCCTATCCCTAAGTTCACCAGCATGATCATGCCGAAGTGCACCGGGTCCACGCCGATACCGGTGATGACCGGCAGCAGGATCGGTGTGAGGATCAGGATCAGCGGCGCCATGTCCATCACCGTGCCCAGCAGCAGCAACATGAAGTTGATGCACATCAGGATCACGTAGCGGTTGTCCGACAGGGTCAGGAACGCCGTGGTGATCTTCGACGGGATCTGCATCAGCGTCATCACGTAGCCGAAGCTGGCGGCAAAGCCGATCAGGATCATCACGATGGAGATGGTGCGAACCGTGCGGTGCATCAGCTTGGGCAGGTCGCGCCACTTGTAGTCGCGGTAGATGAACATGGTCACGAAGAACGACCACACCACCGCCACGGCTGCCGATTCGGTCGCGGTGAACACGCCCGACAGGATGCCGCCAAGGATGATCACCATGGCCATCAGGCCCCACAGCGCCTCACCGGCAATTTTCAGCGCCTGGCGCAGCGGGATCACTTCGCCCTTGGGGTAGTTGCGCTTTTTCGCGAACAGCAGGCACAGGCCCATCATGACCGCGCTAAGCAGCAGCCCCGGCATCACCCCGGCCATGAACAGCGAGGCGATCGACACCGAGCCGCCAGCGGCCAGCGAGTACAGGACCGAGTTGTGGCTGGGTGGGGTCAGTAGCGCCTGCACCGAGCCGCTGACGGTCACGGCGGTGGAGAACTCGCGCGGATAGCCCTTGCGCTCCATCTCCGGGATCAGCACCGAGCCCACCGAGGCCGTGTCGGCCACCGACGAGCCCGAAATCGCGCCGAAGAAGGTCGAAGCCATGATGTTGACCAGCGACAGCCCGCCACGCACGAAGCCCACCAGCACCCCGGCAAAGGCCACCAGCCGGCGTGACATACCGCCTTCGGCCATGATCGCACCGGCCAGCACGAAGAACGGAATGGCCAGTAGCGAGAACTTGTTAACCCCACTGGCCACCTGGATCATCATCGCCTGCAGCGGGATGTCGATCCACCAGGCACCGATCAACGCCGACAGGCCCAGGGCATAGGCCACCGGCATGCCCAGCAGGATGAGCGCAACGAAACTGCCCAACAGAATGAACGCATCCATTTACGCCACTCCTTCGCTTTCTTCTACGTGGTCGAAACGCACCACCTTGCGATGGCTCTGGTCGCCGAGCAGAAGTTTTTCCAGCACGAAGACCAAGGTCAGCACGCCCCCCACCGGGATCGGCGCATACGTCATGCCCACCCGTACACCCGGCAGCGACGCCAGAAACTGGTTCCAGGTGGTGATGCACAACTTGGTGCCGTAGTAGGTCATGAATACGCACACCAGAATCATCAGCACCTGCACCAGCAGCGCGACCAGCTGGCGCTGCAGCGGTGGCAGGCGATCGGTAATCATTGCCACCGCCATGTGCGCCCCGGCGCGGTAGCTGGCGGCGGCACCGACGAAGGTGAACACCACCATCAGCAGGATGGCCACCGGCTCCGGCCAGCTGGCGCCAGTGCCGAGCACGTAGCGGGCGAATATGCCCCAAGGGATGATCAGCGACATCGCCAGGATCGACAGGCCGGCGACCCAGATGCAGCTGCGGTACAGCGTGTCGTTCACACGCAGGACAAGGTTTTTCATGGGCATCACCAAAGCGGCAGGGCGACGGGCGCCGCGCTGCCGAGGTCGTTCAGAAAGGGGCCGCTGTTACTGGACGGCGTCGATGCGCTTCATCAGGTCGGCGTACTGCGCGCCGTATTTTTCACGCACCGAGGCGGTGGCGTCGTAGAACGGCTTCTTGTCGACGGTGATGAACTCGACACCGGCGGCCTTGAGCTTCTCTTCACTCGCGGCGGACTTGGCGTCCCACAGCGCGCGCTCTTCCATCTGCGCCTCACGCGCGACCTTCTTCACCAGCGCCTGCTGTTCGGGGGTGAGCTTGTTCCAGGTGGTCTTGGACATCACCACCGGCTCCGGCAGGATCAGGTGGCCGGTCAGGGTGTAGTACTTGGCGTTCTGGTAGTGGTTGTGTTCGAGCAGGGTCGGCGGGTTGTTCTCGGCGCCATCGATCACGCCGGTTTGCAGGGCGCTGAAGATTTCCCCGGTGTCCATGGCGATGCCGTTGCCGCCCATGGCGTTCATCATGTCGATGAACAGCGGGTTGCCCTGAACGCGAATCTTCATGCCCTTGAGGTCTTCAAGGCTGCGTACGGGCTTCTTGGTGTAGATGCTGCGCGAGCCGCCATCCATCCAGGCCAGGGCCACCAGGTTGAAGTCGGAGTTGGTGATCTTGTCGAGGATCTCCTGGCCGATGTCTCCGTCGATGATCTTGCGCATGTGCTCATGGTCGCGGAACACGAACGGCATGTTGAACACGTTTACATCCGGCACTACCGGGCCGACGATTCCCAGGCTGACGCGGGTCATTTGTACGGCACCGATCTGCGCCTGTTCGATCACTTCCTTTTCCGAGCCCAGCACGCCGCCGGCGAACATCTTGAAGGTGATATCGCCATTGCTGGCTGCTTCAAGTTTTTTGCCCATGTTCTGCTCGGCCACCACGGTGGGATAGCCGGCCGGGTGGATTTCGGCGAACTTGATGTCCAGTGCCGAGGCGGGCATGGCCACGCTGAAGGCGAAGGGGAGTACGGCAAGAAGCAGCTTGCGTTTGAACGTCATGATGAAACTCCGTGGTTTTTATTATCTGGTTTCGGCCGTGCAAGTGTGGGTACGGCAAGGGGCCTTCAGCCCCGGTAGGCAGGCTCCTCCAGGCCTTTGGTGCCAGGGTTGAGGGCAAACACCCCGCCAGCCAGCGGCTGGTCGCTGAGGTCGATGCCCGCAGGGCGGATCGAGGTGACGTAAAGGGTGTCCAGGTTGGCGCCGCCGAAGGCGCACATCGCCGGCTTTTTCACCGGTACGTTGAGTGAGCGGTCCAGGCGGCCATCGGGGGTGAAACGGTGGATCTGCCCAGCATCGTTGCCGCAAACCCAGTAGCAGCCGTCCTGGTCGATAGCCGCGCCGTCGGGGCGGCCGGGGTAGCCGCGCATGTCGACGAACAGCCGCTTGTTGCGCGGCGTGCCGCTGTCGGTGTCGTAGTCGAAGGCCCAGACTTTCTGCACGTTGGGGTGCGAGTCGGAGAGGTACATGCGTGCGCCGTCGGGGCTGAAAGCCAGGCCGTTGGGCACGATCATGCCGTCCTGCTGCAGGTGCAGATGGCCTTCGCCGTCATGCCGGTACAGCGCGCCCACGTGGGCACCTTGCTGCATGTCCAGCAGCATGGTGCCGGCCCAGAAGCGGCCCTGGCGATCACAGCGGCCATCGTTGAAACGCATGCCTGCCTGGGCATGTGCCACGCTGCTGAGCAGCCGGCTGTCCAGGCTGCCGTCGGCCTTGGCCTGAAGCTGGAAGATGCCGCTTTCCATGCCGGCAACCCAGCCTTGGCTGCTGCGGGCGATGCAGGCCAGCATCTCGTCGCCCTGCCAGACCTGGTGCTTGCCATCGGCCGCGTGCCAGCGGTGCAGTTGGCGGGCGGGAATGTCGACCCAGTACAGGGCCTGTTCAGCGGCGTGCCACACGGGGCTTTCGCCAGTGCCGTTGCGGGCGTCGACGATCAGTTCGCAGTTCATGGCCGTGCCTCCTGGCGTGCGTGGGGTCAGTTGAACGGGCCGGCCACGGCGAAGGCGCCGCCCTGGTAGACCATGCTCGGGTCATCGGCGGCGGGCGCCGGCTGGGCTTCGACGGCGGCGCGGAAGGCTTCGGAGCTGTCCTTGGGCACATAGCCCAGGTGCTCGGCATGGCGGTTGTCCCACCACACGGTGCGGTTGTCGGAGGCGCCGTAGACGATGGTGTGGCCAACGTTTGGCGTGAACAGCCCGCGCTCGATCAGTTGCATCAGGTCGTCATAGCTCAGCCAGGTGCAGAGCATGCGTGGGTTTTGGGGTTGCGGGAACGACGAGCCAATACGGATGCTGACGGTCTCGATGCCGTAGCGGTCGAAGTAGAAACTGGCCACATCTTCGCCGTAGCACTTGGACAGCCCGTAGTAGCTGTCGGGGCGGCGCGGGGCGTGGGCGTCGATGCGCTCATCCTGGCGATAGAAACCGATGGTGTGGTTGGAGCTGGCGAAGATGATGCGCTTCACCCCATGCTTGCGTGCCGCCTCATAGACATGGAATACGCCGCAGATGTTGGGGCCGAGGATGTCTTCGAAGGAATGCTCGGTGGACACGCCGCCGAAGTGGATGATGGCGTCAACGCCTTCGACCAGGGCATGTACAGCCGCCTTGTCGGCCAGGTCGCAGGTGATCACTTCTTCATGCGGGCCTGCAGCAGGTGCCATGGGGCTGATGTCGGAAAGGCGCAGGACCTCGGCGTAGCCTTGCAGGCGTTCGCGAAGGACCTTGCCCAGGCCGCCTGCGGCTCCGGTGAGCAGCAGGCGATTGAGGGGAGTAGGGGTCATGGCCGGCTCTTGTTGTTGATTGTTGTAGGTTGTCGTATGACTTCGGTGATTATTGGCGGTGGGTTCGGGTGTTGTCAATGAGGCCTGCGTCTCTTTTGCCGGCCTCTTCGCGGTAAACCCGCGAACACGGACGAAGCCCGTGCCATCCAGCCGCAGGTCTTGATCAGAGCAGCGATAGCGGATAGTTGAAGATCAACCGGTTCTCATCAAACTCGTTATTGCTGTAATCCCGCCGAATCGACGAGTTACGCCACTTCACACTCAAATCCTTGAACGCCCCGCTCTGAATCACATACGCCAGCTCCGTCTCGCGCACCCACTCCTTGCCATCGGTGACCGACCCGGTATGCACATCACGCCCGCTGATATACCGGTTCATCAAGGTCAACCCCGGCACCCCGACCGTGACGAAGTTGAAGTCATGCCTCACCTGCCACGAGCGCTCGTTGGCATTGTCAAAACTGGAGTTGTAGCTGTCGTTGGCCAAGGTCCCGCCGCTGGTGCCATTGACCCGCATCCAGGTATCACCATCGACTTTCTGCAGACCCACCCAGAAGGTGTTGCCGCCGTACTTGGCCGAGAACATCCCTGAATAGGTCTTGTTGTCCAGTTGTCCGGCACGTTCGGTGCCATCCTCATCGCCATGGAAGTAGCCCAGGTTGGCGCCCAGGGTCCAGTCGCCCACCGGCTGGCTGTGGCTCAGTTGCAGGTACTGCTGCTGGTACACATCCTTCAGCACCGCATTCCACAGCCCCACCAGCGTACGGTCCTGGTTGAACTTGTATTCGCCACCGACGAAGTTGAAGCGGTCCGACACGCCACCGCCGTAGCTCATGTCCTCCATGCTGGCGTCGTTGCGCGGGCTGTTGCCGCGGAACTGGCCGCCGTACAGGGTCAGCCCGGCAATCTCGTTGGAGGTGATTTGCCCGCCACGGAATGTCTGTGGCAGCGAGCGCCCGTCGTCCGAACGCAGAATCGGCAGCACCGGCATCCACTCGCCAATCTTCAGTTCGGTCTTGGAGATACGCGCCTTGCCGGCGACTGCCAAACGTCCGTAATCATCCGCCGGCTTGCCATCGTCGTGGCGCGGTAGCAACGCCGTGCCATAGGTGCCGCCGCCGCCGTCGAGCTTGACCGACCACAACCCCAGCACATCCACCCCGAACCCGACCGGCCCTTCGGTGAACCCCGAACGGGCATCGAGAATGAAGCTTTGCGTCCATTCCTCGGCCTTGCTTTGCGGGTTGCTGGGGTTGGTGAAGTTACGGTTGATGTAGAAGTTGCGCAGCCCGAGGGTGGCCTTGCTGTCTTCGACAAAACCCGCAGCCAGGCTGGTGCCCGGCAGGCCGGCGATGACCCCGGCGCCAAGCAGGGCGAAGGGCAGGGTTTGGCAGATTTTCATTATTGTTGTGCTCCCGAAGGGTGTGGCAGCCCGTCCACCGGGCACGCACAAGCGGCCTGCGGCAGGGGCGGGTAAATAACGGGCCGGTCAGGGCCAGGGGTGAATGCGCGGTAACCGGGTGCTAGGTACTGGCGGTTGTACGCAGGCAGGCCGGGGGAAGAGGGGTGTGCAACAGACGTGGGTGTCGCGGGATGGGTGTCGACATGAGTTCGTCCACTGATTGTTGTTTTTGTTATGTGTTGTCGTACAACTGTGGGCGATTATTAGCAAAGGGGAGGTGGGCTGTCAACGGCTGATGGCTGAGCAATTTAGGGGTAAGGTGGCAAAATTCTGGCTGCAGAAGCTCTACCGAGAGCCCTCTAGAGACATACTACGACTAAGGTAGTCCCTGGCACTATTCCAACAGCGGGCGCGACCCCGGCAATGGCGCAGGTGGTAGGGTTTAAGGCCCTACGCAGCCCTTCCGCGACACCGGGCCACTCCTGCAGCAATCGCGCTAGCTGCTCAGAAGTGAATTTCTGCCAACAGACAAACCGCCATTGCAGAATCCACGATATCAGTGCAATGTAATGACAAATGTCTTTACGTGAGGGCCAGGTCATGGCTTCCATCAATATCCGCGTCGACGACGATCTCAAAGCTCGCGCCTACAAAGAGCTTGAGCGTCTTGGTGTAACCCCCTCCGAACTCATGCGCCAAGCCCTGCAATATGTAGCTGAGCGGGGCAAGCTACCCTTCCGGCCGGTCCTGATGACCGAGGAAGATGAAGACCTCATTGCCACTGTACAAGAGAGGCTTGCTTCCCCGCAGCGCGTGAGGGTTCAGCTGGATGACCTATAGCCTCGACTTCGATTGCCGCGCATTGAAAGAGTGGAAGAAGCTGGGCGATACAGTGCGTGAGCAGTTCAAGAAGAAACTGACAGAGGTCTTGCTCAATCCTCGAGTCGAGGCAAACCGCCTTCACTCGCTGCCAGATTGCTACAAAATCAAGCTTCGCAGCAGTGGGTACAGGCTGGTCTATCAGGTCATTGACCAAGAGATCGTGGTTTTTGTCGTTGCTGTTGATCGCCGTGAACGGGACCAAGCTTACAAAAAGGCTGCTGAGCGGCTTGAATAGACCTCAGGGATTGGGCATTCCCTATGCTGAAATTGCAGGGCACACACCGCTCAAATGTTGGCCAATAAAAAAGGCTGCCAATCGGCAGCCTTCTCGATACTCAGCCCGGACAATCAGTCCCAGCTCAACGCCCCACCCGTCTGATACTCAATCACCCGCGTCTCAAAGAAGTTCTTCTCCTTCTTCAAGTCCATGATCTCGCTCATCCATGGGAACGGGTTGGTAGTCCCCGGATACTCTTCTTTCAAACCAATCTGGGTCAGACGACGGTTAGCAATGAACTTGAGGTAGTCCTCCATCATCGCCGCGTTCATGCCCAGTACGCCGCGTGGCATGGTGTCGCGGGCGTATTCGATCTCCAGCTGGGTCCCTTGCAGGATCATCTGGGTCGCTTCTTCCTTCATCGCCGCGTCCCACAGGTGTGGGTTCTCGATCTTGATCTGGTTGATCACGTCGATACCGAAGTTCAGGTGCATCGACTCGTCACGCAGGATGTACTGGAACTGCTCGGCAACGCCGGTCATCTTGTTGCGGCGGCCCATGGACAGGATCTGGGTGAAGCCGCAGTAGAAGAAGATGCCTTCCAGTACGCAGTAGTAGGCGATCAGGTTGCGCAGCAGCTCTTTGTCGGTTTCGACGGTGCCGGTGTTGAATTCCGGGTCGGAGATGGCGCGGGTGTACTTCAGGCCCCAGGCGGCTTTTTTCGCGACCGACGGGATCTCGTGGTACATGTTGAAGATCTCGCCTTCATCCATGCCCAGCGACTCGATGCAGTACTGGTAGGCGTGGGTGTGGATCGCCTCTTCGAAGGCCTGGCGCAGGATGTACTGGCGGCACTCCGGGTTGGTGATCAGGCGGTACACGGCCAGGGCCAGGTTGTTGGCAACCAGCGAGTCGGCGGTGGAGAAGAAGCCCAGGTTGCGCATGACGATGCGGCGCTCGTCTTCGGTCAGGCCGTCCTGGCTCTTCCACAGGGCGATGTCGGCGGTCATGTTGACCTCTTGCGGCATCCAGTGGTTGGCGCAGCCGTCCAGGTACTTCTGCCAGGCCCAGTCGTACTTGAACGGTACCAGCTGGTTCAGGTCGGCGCGGCAGTTGATCATGCGCTTTTCGTCTACCGCAACGCGGGCAGAGGAACCTTCCAGCTCGGCCAGGCCTTCGGCGATGTCGAGGGCGTCGAGGGCGGCCTTGGCACGTTTGACCGCTTCGGAGTCAGACGCGGTGGCTACACGGGCTTCCAGGGCGGCGGCACCACCGGCGCTGTCGAGCTTGTCGAGGGTGGCGGCGGCAGCGGCCTGCGCAGGGGTGTTGCCTTTGGCGGCTACTTCGCCGTCTTCCTTGTCGAATTCGTCCCAGCTCAGCATGGTGATTGGCTCCTGCTTGAGGGTCGCCCTGGGGCAACCGGTTGGATTTTAAGAATGTGATGCCTGACGCACGGCCGGTAGCGGCGAATGGACAGCTTGGAGAGGCTGACTCTCGTTAACATCTAAATGTGTTCTGGCTTGTACCTGGCCAGGCCTCGGGGAGGGGCCAGGACAATTGAATGGTGCTCTTTTCAGAGGGCGCAAAGTATACCGGAATTCACCTTCGATCGGGGCGCGTGTGTTGCCGGCGAGGGTAACTTTTTCGACCGGTTTTGCGTGCGTCCGTTCACGAAATGGCTGTGTTCGTCTACGGGGGGAGAGTGTAGCGCCAACCTATATGTTGTGCCAGTTTAAATTTGTAGGCACATCATATGGTGTTTTTTTCAAAGGGTGTGTTAGCCAAACGGGCCTCAGCGCGGGCTTGCCGGCGATGAGGCCCGGCAACATTAGCTGCGGTGGGTATGCAGCGTTTCGACAATGTGCGTCTTGGGCTGCTTGCGTGCTGCTTCGACCGAAGTGAAGCGGCCGGTTTCTGCGTTACGGCCAATCTTGCGAGTTACCACTTTTTTCCGCGCCATGGGCTTGCGTCCTTTTTAGAGAGGTCCAGTCCTTTTACCGAGCCGTATACGCAGCGGGAAAAGGGCAGGGCTTCTCAGTGACGCAGATACAAAAATGCCGCGCGGGGCACCCTTGGGCACCCCGCGCGGCATCCAGGCCTTACTGGCAGGCTTCGCAGTCAGGCTCGTCGATCGCGCAGGCCTTCGGCACTGGTGCAGGGCCGGCTGCCTGGACCGGGGCGCTGTCGCCACCGCTGGAAACGGCGTTGAGCTTGCCGGTGTTGATGGTCGACTTCTCGGTGCTGGTCGCGGCCAGGGCACGGAGGTAGTAGGTGGTTTTCAGGCCACGGTACCAGGCCATGCGGTAGGTCACGTCCAGCTTCTTGCCCGAAGCGCCAGCGATGTACAGGTTCAGCGACTGAGCCTGGTCGATCCACTTCTGGCGACGCGAGGCAGCATCGACAATCCACTTGGTTTCCACTTCGAACGCAGTGGCGTAGAGGTCTTTCAGCTCTTGCGGGATACGCTCGATCTGCTGCACCGAACCGTCGTAGTACTTCAGGTCGTTGATCATGACCGAGTCCCACAGGCCACGGGCTTTCAGGTCGCGGACCAGGTACGGGTTGATCACGGTGAACTCGCCCGACAGGTTCGATTTCACGTACAGGTTCTGGTAGGTCGGCTCGATCGACTGCGAAACGCCAGTGATGTTGGCGATGGTCGCGGTTGGCGCGATGGCCATGATGTTCGAGTTACGAATACCTTTTTGTACGCGGGCACGTACCGGAGCCCAGTCCAGGGTCTCGTTCAGGTCGACGTCGATGTACTTCTGGCCACGGGCCTCGATCAGGATCTGTTGCGAATCCAGCGGCAGGATGCCCTTGGACCACAGCGAGCCCTGGAACGTCTCGTACGCACCGCGCTCATCGGCCAGGTCGCAAGAAGCCTGGATGGCGAAGTAGCTGACCGCTTCCATCGACTTGTCGGCGAACTCGACCGCAGCATCGGAACCGTAGGCGATGTGCTGCAGGTACAGAGCGTCCTGGAAGCCCATGATGCCCAGGCCGACAGGGCGGTGCTTGAGGTTCGAGTTACGCGCTTGCGGCACCGAGTAGTAGTTGATGTCGATCACGTTGTCGAGCATGCGCACGGCGGTGTTAACGGTGCGTTGCAGCTTGGCGGTGTCCAGCTTGCCGTCGACGATGTGGTTCGGCAGGTTGATCGAGCCCAGGTTGCAGACTGCGATCTCGTCCTTGTTGGTGTTCAGGGTGATCTCGGTGCACAGGTTCGAGCTGTGGACCACGCCCACGTGCTGCTGCGGCGAACGCAGGTTGCACGGGTCCTTGAAGGTCAGCCACGGGTGGCCGGTCTCGAACAGCATCGACAGCATCTTGCGCCACAGGTCTTTGGCCTGAATGGTCTTGAACACCTTGATCTTGTTGTACTCGGTCAGGGCTTCGTAGTACTCGTAGCGCTCTTCGAAGGCCTTGCCGGTCAGGTCGTGCAGGTCTGGCACTTCCGAAGGCGAGAACAGGGTCCACTTGCCGTCATCGAAGACGCGCTTCATGAACAGGTCAGGGATCCAGTTGGCGGTGTTCATGTCGTGGGTACGACGGCGGTCATCACCGGTGTTTTTACGCAGCTCGATGAATTCTTCGATGTCCAGGTGCCAGGTTTCCAGGTAGGCACACACGGCGCCCTTGCGCTTGCCACCCTGGTTCACGGCAACGGCGGTGTCGTTGACCACTTTCAGGAACGGTACAACGCCCTGGGACTTGCCGTTGGTGCCCTTGATGTAGGAGCCCAGTGCGCGAACCGGGGTCCAGTCGTTGCCCAGGCCACCGGCGAATTTCGACAGCATGGCGTTGTCGTGGATCGCGTGGTAGATGCCCGACAGGTCGTCCGGCACGGTGGTCAGGTAGCAGCTGGACAGCTGCGGGCGCAGGGTGCCGGCGTTGAACAGGGTCGGGGTCGAGGCCATGTAGTCGAAGGACGACAACAGGTTGTAGAACTCGATCGCGCGGGCTTCCTTGTCTTTTTCTTCCAGCGCCAGGCCCATGGCCACACGCATGAAGAACACCTGCGGCAGCTCGAAGCGTACGCCATCCTTGTGGATGAAGTAGCGGTCGTACAGGGTCTGCAGGCCCAGGTAGGTGAACTGCTGGTCGCGCTCGTGGTTGATCGCCTTGCCCAGTTTTTCCAGGTCGAAGTCGGCCAGGGCAGGGTTCAGCAGCTCGAACTCGATACCTTTGGCGACATAGGCCGGCAGAGCCTTGGCGTACAGGTCGGCCATTTCGTGGTGGGTGGCGCTGTCGGCTACATTCAGGAAGCCCAGGCCTTCAGCGCGCAGGGTGTCCATCAGCAGGCGGGCGGTGACGAACGAGTAGTTCGGCTCGCGCTCTACCAGGGTACGGGCGGTCATTACCAGGGCGGTGTTGACGTCCTTGATGGCCACGCCGTCGTACAGGTTCTTCAGGGTTTCGCGCTGGATCAGGTCGCCATCGACTTCGGCCAGGCCTTCGCAGGCTTCGCTGATGATGGTGTTCAGGCGGGCCATGTCGAGCGGCGCCAGGCTGCCGTCGGCCAGGGTGATGCGGATGGACGGGTGCGGCTCGACCACGGCATCGGTGTTGGCGCGGGTGGCACGCTCTTTGGCACGCTGGTCGCGGTAGATCACGTAGTCACGGGCGACTTTCTGCTCGCCGGCGCGCATCAGGGCCAGTTCGACCTGGTCCTGGATTTCTTCGATGTGGATGGTGCCACCCGATGGCATGCGACGTTTGAACGTGGCGGTAACCTGCTCGGTCAGGCGCGCGACGGTGTCGTGGATGCGCGACGAAGCGGCAGCGGTGCCGCCTTCAACTGCGAGGAACGCCTTGGTGATGGCCACGGTGATCTTGTCGTCGGTATAAGGGACGACAGTGCCGTTGCGCTTGATCACGCGCAGTTGGCCAGGGGCGGTGGCGGCCAGATCCTGGTTGGAATCGGCAGCTTGCGGCACCTTGGCTTGCGGGTTCTCGCGAGTTGTGTCGGTTTGCATGGGTGGGTGTCTCCACAGTTTCTATAGTGTTCAGGCGCCTTTGGGGCGCCCACCGTTCCGTCCACTTGCTCGATGCCCCGGCGGGGATGCGCAATGCATGCGCATCCGCCCGCGCGGGCGTACCGACTTCGGGACAGACTCAGGAATAAGGGCAATAGCTCGCCGCTCCCTGGCCGAAGTCAAAGGTTCTGGGCTTGAGCCCAAAATCTGTTGCTGATGGGTGTCAGGCCTGGCCTGCAACACCCATACCCGAACAAGGCCCTGGAAGGGCTTGCCTCGGTCGCCTCCGCAGGAGCGGTTTGGCTGCTGAAATCACTTGAAGTTCAGCCCGGAAAATCGCTCGATTTTGCGGGTTGACTTTTGTGTGTGATTTTGCACGAACCCCAACATCTAGTGGTTCGCTGCGATCGGGATACAAGATAATGCGGTATTGGGGCCTTTGCAAGGCGAGCGCCTGTGGATAACTTGTGCGTACTTTGTGTGTGAATGGTGGGTATTCGCTGTAGGCCTTGTGCCAAGTGGTTTGCAGTATTTTTCTGCGCCTTGGTGCCCCGGGGCAGTTTTTTTCGGGCGCGAACCCTATCACAAAAAACGGTTCAGTCGAGGGGGCTGTGAGTGGCTTGGCAGTGCCGGGGGCGGGACGTAGTATCCGAGGCAGATGTTGCCTTTTGGTTAAAGGGGTATGTTGCCTGTGCCGGCCTCTTCGCGGGCACAGGCAGAAGAAAAACAACAAGCGAAGGCCTAAGCCATGGACCATCCCACCCCCCGCATCCTCATTGTCGAAGACGACCAACGCCTGGCCGAGCTCACCGCCGAGTACTTGCAGGCC
This sequence comes from Pseudomonas monteilii NBRC 103158 = DSM 14164, assembly GCF_000730605.1. Lineage (GTDB taxonomy): Bacteria > Pseudomonadota > Gammaproteobacteria > Pseudomonadales > Pseudomonadaceae > Aquipseudomonas > Aquipseudomonas monteilii. The sequence goes on from NZ_BBIS01000010.1 coordinate 28,034, forward strand.
AATGGCTACGAGGTCAGCGTCGAGGGCGATGGCGCCCGGGCAGCACGGCGCATCGTCGACGGCCAGCCCGACCTGGTCATCCTCGACCTGATGCTGCCCGGCGAGGACGGCCTGAGCATCTGCCGCCGTGTACGCAGCCAGTACCCGGGCCCGATCCTGATGCTCACTGCCCGCAGCGACGAACTCGACCAGGTCCAGGGCCTCGACCTGGGGGCCGACGACTACGTCTGCAAACCGGTGCGCCCACGCCTGCTGCTGGCGCGAATCCAGGCCCTGCTGCGTCGCAGCGAAACCGCGGACAACAAGCGCCAGGCGCTGGCCTTCGGCGCGCTGCGTATCGACAACCGCCTGCGCGAGGCGCGCCTGGGTGAACAGCTGGTCGACCTGACCGGCGCCGAGTTCGATTTGCTCTGGCTGCTGGCCAGCAACGCCGGCCGGGTGCTGACCCGCGAGCAGATCTTCACCGCGCTGCGCGGCGTGGGCTACGACGGCCAGGACCGTTCCATCGACATCCGCATTTCAAAAATTCGCCCCAAGATCGGCGATGATCCACTCCAGCCTCGCTTGATCAAGACCCTGCGCAGCAAGGGTTACCTGTTTGTCGGCGAGGCGCCATGAACAATTCGATCTTCCTGCGTATCTACGGCGGCATGCTGGCTGTGCTGGTGCTGGTGGCCCTGCTTGGCATACTCAGCCTGCATCTGGTCAACGAAGTGCGCGCCGCCCAGCACCGCGAAGGCCTGGCCCAGGGCACATTCAGCCTGATGGCCGACAACCTCGCACAGCAGAATGACACCGAACGCAAACGCTCGCTGCTGATCTGGGAACGCCTGCTGGGTGTGCCGCTGGCGTTGCAGCCCATGACTGCGCGCACCCTCGACGGAGGCCAGCGGGCGCGGCTGTACCGTGGCTTGGTGGTGGTCGAAAAGACTGGCCCGCATGCGGCACAAGTGCTACGCAAGGTCGGCCAAGAGGACCTGATGCTGGTCGCGCAGATCAAACAGATCAGCGAACAGCTGGCGCGGGCCACCCTGTACCTGCTGGCCGATGAGCTGGTGCGTTACCCGATCACCGAACAGCAGCAGCGGCTGGCTCAGATCAAGCAGGAAAAAGGCTTCGGCTTTGGTATCGCCCTGCAGCGCATCGAGCGGGTAAGCCTGGACGATGACCAGCGGCGCCGGGTCGAGGAGGGCGACACCGTGATGGCGCTGGGCAGGGATGGTGACTCTATCCGGGTATTTGCGGGGCTATCAGGCTCGCCCTGGGTGCTGGAAATCGGCCCGTTGTACCAGCTCAACCCGTATCCGCCGCAGTTGCTGATATTGATCGCCTTCCTTGGCCTGTGCCTGATCGGCCTGGTGGTCTACCTGCTGGTGCGCCAGCTGGAGCGCCGTGTGTCGGGCCTGGAGGTTGCCGCCACACGCATTGCCCAAGGCAGCCTGGACACCCGCGTGCCCGCCGGTGACGCCGACTCGGTCGGGCGCCTGGCCGCTGCCTTCAACGGCATGGCCGAGCACTTGCAGCGCTCGCTGACCATGCAGCGTGAGCTGGTGCGGGCGGTGTCCCACGAGCTGCGCACGCCGGTTGCGCGCCTGCGTTTTGGCCTGGAGATGATTGAAAGCGCCACCACCGAACAGGCGCGGGCCAAGCACCTGGCGGGCATGGACGGGGATATCCAGGACCTCGACAAGCTGGTTGACGAGATGCTGACCTATGCCCGCCTGGAGCAGGGCGCGCCGGCCTTGAAGTTCCAGCGGGTAGACCTGGACGCCTTGCTCGACCGCGTGATCGAAGAGCTGGCACCACTGCGTGCCGAGGTGCGGGTGGTGCGTGGCGACTGCCAGGGCGCGGATGCCGACGGCGCCTGGGTCGAGGCCGAGCCGCGTTACCTGCACCGGGCCTTGCAGAACCTGGTCGGCAATGCCATGCGCCATGCCGAGCGCGAAGTGCGCCTGAGCTACCAGCTGGGGCACCAACGCTGCCGCATTGATGTGGAAGATGACGGCCCAGGTATCCCAGAGGGCTTCTGGGACCGTATTTTCACCCCGTTCACCCGCCTCGACGACAGCCGTACACGGGCCTCGGGTGGGCATGGCCTGGGCCTGTCGATCGTGCGGCGGATCATCTACTGGCACGCAGGCCGGGCCACGGTGGGGCGCAGCGAGGCGCTGGGCGGCGCCTGCTTCAGCCTGAACTGGCCGCGCCAGCAGGCCCCTCTGTAAAGGTCAGGCGCTGACCAGGCTGAGCAGGTGGCCGTCCTGCAGGCTGAACTGGCCCTGCAGCTCTGCGCCGTGCTGCCATTGTGGCGACAGGTCGGTGAGCAGGCGCAGGCGCGCCAGGCCATCGGCGGACCATTCCAGCACTTCGGCGTGCTCGAAATAGAAGCGCTGGCGAGTGAGCGGGTAGAGGGTCTTGAACAGGCTTTCTTTCAGCGAGAAGGTCAGGGTGACCGTCAGGCCGAGCTGGCGACGGTCCAGGCGTTCCAGTTCGGACGGGGTAAGGATTTCGCCCATCAGCCGTTCGGCGCGCTCGTCATCCAGCAGGGATTCCTGATCCAGCCCCAGGCCTTGGCAACTGCCCTGGGCCGCGACCACGGCGGCGGCCCAGCCTTTGCCATGGGTGATCGAACCGAGGATACCTGCCGGCCAGATCGGTGAGCGGTCCTCGTGGGTGCCAGGAACGTAATTGCGGCCATCCAGGCGTTGCAGTGCAGCACGGGCGCATACGCGGCCGGCAAGGTACTCGGCCTGGCGCTTGGCCACCGAGCGTTGCAGGCTGGCACTGGGCACGATGCCGGCACGCTGGAAGTCATCGGCGGCCAGGAGGGCGGGGTCAAAGGCGCAACTGACCAGCAATGCGCCGGGGAGTGGGCGGGGCAAGGGCCAGTGGTGCTGGAGCGGGGCGCAACAGGCGGGGAGTGTGTTCATGGGGCATATTGTGCCTGCCCCGGCAATGGGCCGCAAAGCGGCCCCCGGCAATCTTTACTTGAACACTTTCTTGAAGAACGCCTGCATATCCGCCCAAGAGCTTTCATCCGCCGCCTTGTTATAGCCAATGTCCGGCCCGCCATGCTCGCCATGGCTCAACCGGTCGGCATCCGGGTTGGTAAACCCGTGCTTGGCGCCTTCAATACTGACGAATTCATAGTTGACCTTGGCCGCCTCCATTTCTGCCTTGAACGCATCCACCTGCTGCTGGGTGACCATGCTGTCTGCCGCCCCGTGCTCGACCAGGATATCGGCCCGCACCACGCCCGGTTTTGCCGGTGTCTGGGTGGCCAGTGCGCCATGGAAGCTCACCACGCCGTCCAGCTTCTCGCCCCGGCGCGCGGCATCGAGCACCACCTTGCCGCCGAAGCAGTAACCGACAGCGCCCAGTTGATGCTTGTTGGTATTCGGTTGCAGCTTCAACAGTTCAAGGCCGGCGTCGAAGCGTGCTGCCGCCGCTGCCGGGTCCTTCATGGCGGCAGCCATGAACGCCTGGGCGTCCTGCGGGTGTTCGGTGTGCTTACCGTCGCCATACATGTCGATGGCCAGCGCGTTGTAGCCCAATGCGGCCAGGTCGCGGGCGCGGCGCTTGGCGTAATCGTTCAGCCCCCACCATTCATGCACCACGACAATGCCGGGGCGCTTGCCCTCAATGGCGTCGTCGTAGGCGTAATAGCCGACCAGGCGGTTGCCATCGGCGTCCTGGTAAGGGATTTCACGGGTTTGTACCGCCGCTTGGGCTAAGGCGGCGCTGCACATCAGGGTCAGGGCCAGCAGGGCACGCATGGTTACTACTCCTTGTCTTGCAGACAGTTCGTTCAGCCGGTGTTCAGCCAGGGTTCAGTCGCGGTTCAGGGTGCCCTGCTTACTCTAGCTTCCAGACCGAAACAGCGCACCCAACTGGAGTATCCAGCCATGAAAACCTTCAACACCCTGCTTGCCGCCATGGCCGTCTGCGCCGCTGGCATCACCACCGCCCAGGCCGCCGACGACAACTTCGCCAGCCTGACCTACGGCCAGACCAGCGACAAGGTTCGCAAGTCCGGCCTGCTGCAGCGCAACACCGACCACCTCAACGCCGATGGCATCATCGGCAAAGACGACACCTGGGGCGTGCGTCTGGGCAAGATCAATGACCAAGGCCGTTACTACATGACCTACGACAATGTCTCGGGCGACCACAGCGGCCTCAAGCTGCGTCAGGAAAACCTGCTGGGCAGCTACGATCTGTTCCTGCCGGTGGGTGATACCACTAAGCTGTTTGGCGGTGGCAGCCTGGGCGTGACCAAGCTGACCCAGGACTCGCCAGGTGCCAGCCGCGATACCGACTACGGTTATGCCTATGGCCTGCAGGCGGGTGTGATCCAGGACATCACCGACAAAGCCTCGGTCGAACTGGGCTACCGTTACCTGCGCACCAATGCCGCGACCGAAGTGGGCGAGCGTGGCGGGCCGAAGGACGGCACCCTGCGCCTGACCAGCAGTGCGCAGACCTACCTGGCTGCAAGCTACAAGTTCTGACGGGCGAGCCGCGTTATCCTGTGCCGGCCTCTTCGCGGCTTTAGCCGCGAAGAGGCCGGCACAGGCAATATAAAACAAGGAGCTGCACATGAAACTGCTGGTGGTTGAGGACGAAGCCCTGCTTCGCCATCACCTCTACACCCGACTGGGCGAAAGCGGCCATGTGGTCGAGGCCGTCGCCGACGCCGAAGAGGCCCTGTACCAGGCCGGGCAATACCACTTTGACCTGGCCATCATCGACCTGGGCCTGCCCGGCATCAGTGGCCTGGAGCTGATCACGCGCCTGCGCAGCCAGGACAAGACCTTCCCCATCCTCATCCTCACCGCCCGTGGCAACTGGCAGGACAAGGTCGAGGGCCTGGCGGCCGGTGCAGACGACTACCTGGTCAAGCCGTTCCAGTTCGAAGAGCTGGAGGCTCGCCTGAATGCCCTGCTGCGCCGCTCCAGTGGTTTCACCCAGTCGACCATCGCCGCCGGCCCCCTGGTGCTCGACCTCAACCGCAAACAGGCCACCCTCGACGAACACCCACTGGCGCTGACGGCCTACGAGTACCGCATTCTCGAATACCTCATGCGCCATCATCAGCAGGTAGTGGCTAAGGAGCGCCTGATGGAGCAGCTGTACCCGGGGGACGAGGAGCGCGACCCCAATGTCATCGAGGTGCTGGTCGGCCGCCTGCGCCGCAAGCTTGAGGGCGAGCACGGCTTCAAACCCATCGACACCGTGCGCGGCCTGGGCTATCTGTTCACCGAGCGCTGCCGATGATCCGCTCCCTGCGGGTACGCCTGATGTTGGCCGCCGCCGTGCTGGCGCTGCTGTTCATGCTGGCGCTATTGCCGGCCTTGCAGAAAGCCTTCAGCCTGGCCCTGCAGGAGTCGATCGAGCAGCGGTTGGCCTCGGATGTGACCACACTGATTTCCGCCGCGCGCATCGAGCATGGCCAACTGCAGATGCCGACGCTGCTGCCGGACGAGCGTTACAACCTGCCGTATACCGGCCTGCTGGGCTACATCTTCGACCGCGACGGCAACCTGGTCTGGCAGTCGCGGGCCACTGCCGACCGGCACATCAATTACAGCCCGCGCTACGATGGGCGGGGTAACGAGTTTGCCCGCATTCACCAGTCCGATGGCGAAGAATTCTTCGTTTATGACGTCGAGATCAAGCTGCTGGGCGGCCAAAGCGCCGCTTACAGCATTGTCGCCCTGCAGCCGGTGAGCGAATACAAGGCCACCCTCAATGGCCTGCGAGAAAAGCTCTACCTAGGTTTTGGTGCTGCCTTGCTGGCATTGATGGTGCTGTTATGGGCGGGCTTGACCTGGGGGCTGCGCTCGTTGCGGCGGCTCAGCCACGAGCTGGATGAGGTGGAATCGGGCGCACGCGACGGCCTGAGCGGCGAGCACCCTCGCGAGTTGCTGCGCTTGACCCGTTCGCTCAACCGCCTGCTACGCAGTGAGCGCGAGCAACGCACACGCTATCGCGATTCGCTGGATGACCTGGCCCACAGCCTGAAGACGCCGCTGGCGGTGTTGCAAGGTGTGGGCGAGAGCCTGCAGCAGCGCAGCGGCGAGCGTGAGCAGGCACGGGTGCTGCAAAGCCAGATCGAGCGCATGAGCCAGCAGATCGACTACCAGCTGCAACGCGCCAGCCTGCGCAAGAGCGGCCTGGTGCGCCACAGCGTGAGGCTGCTGCCGTTGCTCGACAGTTTGTGCAGCACGCTGGCCAAGGTTTACCGGGACAAACAGGTGAACGTGGCCCTGGAGGTGCCTGATGCGGCGCAGGTGCCGATGGAGCAGGGCGCCTTGCTGGAGATGCTCGGCAACCTGCTGGAAAACGCCTACCGGCTGAGCCTGGGCCAAGTGCGGGTAAGCCTGGAGCAGGCGCCCGGGCAGTTGACCTTGTGTATCGAGGACGATGGGCCGGGGGTGCCGGCCGACCAGCGTGAGCGCATCCTGGAGCGGGGGGAGCGGCTGGACAGCCAGCACCCGGGGCAGGGTATCGGGCTGGCGGTGGTCAAGGACATTGTCGACAGCTATGACGCCGAGCTGAGCCTTGGGGATTCGCCCTTGGGCGGGGCGGCGTTCAGGATCACCTTCAACCTCGATTGATTCGCTTGCTTTGCCGGCCCTTTCGCGGGTAAACCCGCGAAGAGGCCGGCACAGGCAAACCGCATCGGGCGGATTCCCGCCATGCCCCCCTGTACAAATCCCGCCACTGGGCGGAAATCCGCCAGCCTTCCTCAGGCAAATCGCCCCGTCGTTGGGCATTTATCCCTAGCAAATACGGCCTTTGCACCCTTCATGGGCATTTTGGCACCACCCTTGCTATTGATCCCTTCAGAGGCCTGCCCAGGCAGCTCGAACACAACGACAAATCCCTCCGGGTGCAGGAGGGTTAGCGATTCAGGTGCCCCATCACCCTGGGAAGGGTGGGCCGGCACACTTGAGGAAAATGAGCCATGACGACACGTCAGCCGCTGTACAAATCCCTGTATGTCCAGGTGTTGGTCGCCATCACCATCGGCATTCTGCTCGGCCACTACTATCCGGAAACGGGCGTCGCCCTCAAACCTTTGGGTGACGGCTTCGTCAAACTGATCAAGATGGTCATCGCCCCGATCATCTTCTGCACCGTGGTCAGCGGCATCGCCGGCATGCAGAGCATGAAGTCGGTCGGTAAGACCGGCGGCTACGCGCTGCTGTACTTTGAAATCGTCTCCACCATCGCCCTGATCATCGGCCTTGTCGTCGTCAACGTGGTCAAGCCAGGCGCTGGCATGCACATCGACGTCAGTACCCTGAACGCCAGCAGCGTGGCTGCCTACGCCGCCGCCGGCGCGCAGCAGACCACCGTCGGCTTCCTGCTCAACGTCATCCCCAACACCGTGGTCGGCGCCTTCGCCAACGGCGACATCCTGCAAGTGCTGATGTTCTCGGTGCTGTTCGGCTTCGCCTTGCACCGCCTGGGCAGCTATGGCAAGCCAGTGCTGGACATGATCGACCGCTTTGCCCATGTCATGTTCAACATCATCAACATGATCATGAAGCTGGCCCCGATCGGTGCCTTCGGCGCCATGGCCTTCACCATTGGCCAGTACGGCGTTGGCTCACTGGTGCAACTGGGCTACCTGATGGCCTGCTTCTACATCACCTGCCTGCTGTTCGTGCTGGTGGTGCTGGGCGGTATCTGCCGCGCCCACGGCTTCAGCGTGCTCAAGCTGATCCGCTACATCCGTGAAGAGCTGCTGATCGTGCTGGGTACTTCCTCGTCGGAATCGGCACTGCCACGCATGCTGGCCAAGATGGAGCGCCTGGGTGCCAAGAAGTCGGTTGTCGGCCTGGTGATCCCGACCGGTTACTCGTTCAACCTGGATGGCACCTCGATCTACCTGACCATGGCCGCGGTGTTCATCGCCCAGGCCACCGACACCACCATGGACATCACTCACCAGATCACCCTGCTGCTGGTGCTGCTGGTAGCCTCCAAAGGTGCTGCCGGCGTTACCGGTTCGGGCTTCATCGTGCTGGCCGCCACCCTGTCGGCTGTTGGCCACTTGCCAGTTGCCGGCCTGGCGCTGATCCTCGGCATCGACCGCTTCATGTCTGAAGCCCGCGCCCTGACCAACCTGGTAGGTAACGCCGTTGCTACCGTGGTGGTTGCCAAGTGGGTCAAGGAAATGGACAACGACAAGCTCGCTTCGGAGCTGGCTTCCGGTGGTGCTCCGCTGATCGATACCCGTCCTACCGATGACCTGGGCGTGGCCGAAGGCCCGGCTCGCTAATCGCGGGATGGTTAAATGAAAAAGGCGACCCTTGAGGTCGCCTTTTTCATGTTCGTGCCGCGTTCAGGCCAGCACCACTTCCAGCACCCGGATCACCTCCGGCTGCGGGTAATGCCACCTCACTTGCACATCCCAGAACTTCACCCCATACACCCGCTCGGCCGGTGGTATCTGATAGGCCGGTCGCGGGTCCTGGGCCAGGCATTGCTCGATCAGCTCTACCAGTGGCTCAGCCAGGCGTAGTGCATGCTCGCGAGCCTGGGGCAGGGCGTTTTCACCCCACTGCACGGCAATCGCAGCAGGTGCTTCACTGGCCATCTGGTTGCTGGCGCCCGCGATGCTGTCGGCGTAGGGCACATAGGGCTTGATGTCCAGTACCGGTGTGCCATCGAGCAGGTCGATCCCGGACAGCAACAGGCGGCCAGGCTCTACCCCCTCCAGACGCACCACTGACTGGCCGATGCCGTTGGGCCTGTGGGTGGCGCGGGTGGCGAACACGCCCATGCTCTTGTTGCCGCCCAGGCGCGGTGGCCGCACTTTCAGGCGGGGTTTGTCTTCCAGGGCCTGGTGGAACAGGAACAGCAGCCAGACATGGCTGACCTGCTCCAGGCCTTCGACCGCATCACCCTGGTCGAACGGCGGCAGCAGTTCGACCACGCCGCGCGCCGCGGGCGCCAGCTGCGGCTGGCGTGGGATGGCGAATTTCTCCTTGAAGCAGGAGCGCACTATACCGACCGGGGCAACCGTGTGCTGCATGGCCACTCAGCCGCGCACGCGCAGGGTCAGGCCCTTGAGGAAGTTGCGCAGCAACTGGTCACCGCACGGACGGTAGTTGTCGTGGCCGGCCTTGCGGAACAGCGCGCTGAGCTCCGGCTTGCTGACCGGGAAGTTGACCGACTTGAGGATCGCGTGCAGGTCGTCTTCCTTGAGCTCGAAGGCCACCCGCAGCTTCTTTAGGATGAGGTTGTTGGTCACCGGCAGCTCGACCGACTGCGGTGGGCGGCTGTCATCCTTGCCGCGGCGGTGAATCACCAGGCCATCGAGGAAGTGCGCCATCACCCGTTCAGGGCAACGTACGAAACCTTCCTCTTCTTCTTTCTTCAGGTAGGTGGCCAGCACCAGAGGATGCACTTCGAGGCCGGAAAGCCCAATGATTTCGGCCATCTTGGCGTCGTTCACCTTGAGCATGTAGCGCAGACTGCGCAGGACATCGTTGTGGTTCATTGCTGCAGAATCCTGTTCAGGTGCCACACGTGTGCGTGGCGTATTGCTTAGAAACGTTCGGTAGTGGCCAGGTAGCGCCATTGGCCTAGCGGCAGTTTGCCCATCGATACGCCACCCAGGCGAATACGGCGCATGCTTACCAGCTCCAGGCGCAGGTAGGCGCACAGCTCGGCGATTTGCCCGGGCTGCGGGTTTTTCAGCACCATGCGCAGGTGGGTCTCGTTTTGCCAGCTGGCTTTGGTCTTAGGCAGTTCGCGATCATTGCGTGTGGCCCCGCGCGCCAGGCGTTCCAGCGCCTGGGGCGTGGTTTCGCCGCGCACTTCGACGATGAACTCCTGCTCCAGGCGGCGCAGGTCGGCGTTGATCTTGCGCGTTACCCGCCAGTCCTGGGTGAATACCTGCAGGCCGGTGGCGCCGCGCTCCAGCGGCGCCACGCAGTCCTGCCGGGCAAAATGCCCGTGCAGGGCGCGCACGCCTTCGCGGTGAGACTCGCTGAGGTTGCCCATGTTTATGCTGGCGCGGGCAGTTTCACTGTCGATACCGGCGGGTTGGTTCATCAGCAGGGTCACCGGTTCCAGCGTTTCGGCGCGGGCGCCCGGTAACAGCTCGACGCGCTGTTGCTCAACCTTGAACTGCGGCTGCTCGACGACCGCGCCATCGACCGTCACCCAGCCGCCTTCGATATACAACTCGGCCTCGCGACGGGAGCAACCAAGCTGCTCGATAAGGCGTTTGGACAGGCGGACGGGTTCAGACATGAGGGTAATTCGCAAAGGCAGGGAAAGACCCGCATTGTACCTGCCTGCGCGACTGAGGGGCTGGGAATCTGTGTCATTTACGCCGTTTTGCGCAGGCGCATGTGCAGCAGCGGGTAGGGCTGGTCCAGGCCGTCGGTTTCCGAACGGCCGAACACTTCGAAGCCTTCATGCAGGTAGAAGCCCAAGGCTTGCGGGTTCTGTTCGTTGACGTCCAGGCGTTCGGCGTTCAGTTCGTCGATCGCATAGTGCAGCAGGCGCTTGCCAACCCCTTGGCCACGGTAGTCTGGTGCGACGAAGAGCATGTCCACGCGCCCGTTGGCGACCCCGGCGAAGCCACAGATACGTTGCCGGTCCTTGCAGCAGACCAGCATCACCGCATCCAGGTAGCGGCGTAACACGTGGTCGCGCAGCAGCAGGATGTAGCCCTCTGGCAGGAAGTGATGGGTGGCGCGTACCGAGTCCTCCCACACCTGTACCAGCTCGCTGTAGTCGCTCAAGCGCGGCGTTTGCAACGTCAGTGGCGCAGGCATGCCGGTGGTCCTCCATGGCGATAGGGAAAACATAGCAGCCCAACCACCGGTCGGCTTGTCTGTGTAGCGCTTGAACGGCGGGGGGTAGAGGTCTATTAATTAAGCGTGGGAAAAAATCCCACGCGAAGAAGAACTAAAGCTGACAACAAGACTTTTACTGATTTGGCGTTCTCGTGGCGACGACCTGGAGACGGACTATGCAAATCCACCTGCTGTTCAAGAAGGCCTTACTGGCGGTTGCCGTAGCTGGCGTGCTTTCGACATCCATTGTTTTGATCCCTGACACGATTTCTCACGGCTCCAGCGCCTATGCCAAAGATGGTGGTGGTGGTGGTCACGGCGGCGGGGGAGGCGGCGGTCACGGTGGCGGCGGTCACGGTGGTGGTGGTCACGGCGGCGGTGGAGGCGGCGGTCACGGTGGTGGTGGCGGTCACGGTGGTGGTGGAAGTGGCGGTGGCGGCGGAGGCCATGGCGGTGGAAGTGGTGGTGGCGGCGGAGGCCATGGCGGTGGAAGTGGTGGTGGCGGCCACGGTGGTGGCAGCGGAAGTGGCGGTGGTGGCCATGGCAGTGGCGGAGACGGTGGCGGCCATGCCGGCAACAGTGGCAGCGGCCACGACGGTAATTCAAACGCTGGTCGCAGCAGCAACCATGCTGAAGCGGGTGACGATCATGGCAACCATGTTGGCGGTGAGCCCGGGGATGATCATGGTAATCATGTCGGCGGCGAGCCTGGCGATGATCACGGCAATCACGTGGGGGGTGAACCTGGTGACGATCGCGGCAACCATGTGGGTGGCGAACCGGGTGATGACAACAGCAGGAGCTGACAGGCGTTGATCAGCCCAACTTCTCCCCCTTCGCTGTTAAGCGCACTGCGGCGTGTCATGCGTCCGCTGGTGCGCTTGATGTTGCGCAAGGGGGTGACTTATACGATGTTCGCCGACCTGCTCAAGGACGTGTTCGTCGACGTAGCCCACCGCGATTTTCGCCTGGACGGCACCCCGCCCACCGACAGCCGTATCAGCCTGCTCACAGGCGTGCACCGCAAGGATGTCCGGCGAATTCGTAGTGAAGCCGGCACGGCGCTCGCAGCCTTGCCGGCAAACATCACCCTGGGTGCTCAGCTGGTCAATGTATGGACCACCAGCCCGCCGTTCTGCTCGGCACCTGGCCAGGCGCTGGCGCTGCCGCGTTTGGCCAGTGTCGGCGGCGACTGTTCATTCGCTGCCCTGGTGGCCAAGGTCAGCACCGATATCCGTGGCCGGGTTGTGCTGGATGAGTGGTTGCGCCTTGGCATCGTCCGGCTCGATGAGCAGGATTGTGTGCACCTGGAGGCCCAGGCATTCGTGCCGCAGACGGGTTTCGATGAAAAAGCCGCCTACTTTGGCCACAACCTGCATGACCATGCTTGTGCAGCGGTGCATAACCTCAGTGGCGAAGGCCAGCCGTTCTTTGAGCGCAGCGTTCACTACGATGCCTTGAGCCTGGCCAGCGTCGAACACGTGCGTGAAGCGGTCTCCAGGGATGGCATGCAGACACTGCTTGCTTTCAGCCAGCTTGCAGCAGAGCTGGAGGGTGCTGATGAGCCCACTGTCGAGCAACGTCAGCGCATCACCGTAGGGCTTTATTTCTACACTGAAGCTACCCAACCCGATTTGTCGAAGACACCCGGCCCATGACTGCTCTTGTGCGCTGCCTCAGTGCCGTCACGCTCGCCCTGGTTTTCGGGTTGAACCTGATGGCGCCTGCCGAGGTGGCCGCAGCGCCGGTGTGTGTCAGCCGTGATGAAGTGGGTATGGCCGGTGCCGCAGGCATGCAGTTTCCGGGGGGAACGGGCGGCACCGGTGTGCGCAGTGAAAACGGCGGCGTTGGCGGCACTGGCGCACCGCATCCGCAGCGCCCCGGTGGCACAGGCGGTACGGGTGCAGTGGCCGAGGGTGTGGACGGCACCTACTTCGATCACAGCAGTGGTGGTGTTGGCGGTACCGGTGCGCCAATCCTGCGCCCGGGCGGTACCGGTGGTACCGGCATTGTCGGCACCATCACCGGGTTTGCCTCGATCTGCGTCAATGGTATGGAAGTCCATTATGGCAAGGACGTACCGGTGAGTCAGAACGGTGCACCGGCCAGCAGTGCTCACCTGGCCATCGGGCAGGTTGTGGCGGTGGAGGCCGTTGCCACCCAGCGCGGCCTGCAGGCTGGGCGTATCTCGATCCTCAACGCCTACGAAGGGCCGCTGACGGCGCTCCCCAGCGCCACGGCCCCGCTGCGGGTGATGGGGCAACCGGTGCGTCTTGCCGCAGGCGCGCGGGTGGCGCAAGGGCTGCGCCCGGGCGAGCCGGTCCGGGTCAGCGGCTTGCGTGATGCCAAGGGCGAAGTGGTGGCGACCCGTATCGAACGGGCGCCGGGGCTGCGAGAGGCCAGTGCCATTGGGGCGATTGATCACCCTGGTAGCCTTCAAGGGCTGCAACTGGGTACCCGCGTAGCCCCGGCACGGGAAGTGCTGGTGCGCGGCCAGTGGACCGGGCGTCAGCTGGAAGTGGCGCAAACCCGCCCTGACCCGAGCCTGCCGTTTGCTGGCCGTGTGCAGCAGGCGGTGGTCGAAGGGCTGGTGCAGCGCGCGCAGGCTCGGCAACTGGTGGTCGCAGGCATCAATGTGACGCTGGGGCAGGGCACCGTGATCGTTGGCAAGCCGGCGGCGTTGGCGCTCGATCAGCGTGTGCGGGTGAGTGGTGTACTCAATGGCGCTCACGAACTGCGGGCAACGCGTGTGGAGGTCCAGGGTGACCGCGTCGACAACCCGGACAGAGGCCATTCGGGGCATGGCAGCGAGCACGGCAGCAGTGATTCCGGCAGTTCCGGCAACAGTGGTCATGGCACACGCGAAGCGACCGCTGTTGGCAACGAAGGCCGTGAGGATCGCAGCGGTGGCAGCGGCATTGAGGACGCCAGCGGGCATGGCAAGTCAGACAGCGTGGACAAGTCTGGCAAGACAGAACATGTCGAAACGGTGGAGCAGCCTGAAAGCAGCAACAGCGGCCGTTCTGACCGGGTAGAGCGGGTCGAAGTCGAAAAGGTAGAAAAGGCCGAGAAGGTTGAGAAGGTCGAAAAAGTAGAGAAGGTCGAAAAAGTAGAGAAAGTCGAAAAGGTGGAGAAAGTCGAGAAGCCTGAAAAGGTGGAGAAGGTTGAAAAAGTCGAGAAGGTAGAGAGGGTCGAAAAAGTAGAGAAAGTCGAAAAGCCTGAAAAGGTCGAGAAGGTTGAAAAAGTCGAGAAAGTCGAAAAGCCGGAGAAGATAGATACCGCCGAAAAAGTCGAGCATCCGGAGCGTTCCGGGCGTTAGGCAACTAGGCTGGGTATGTCCGCTCACACTTCCCGACGGGATTCCGAGGTGCCGATGAGACCGACCCTCCCGCTTCTCGCCTGCCTGCTGTCATGCGCCAGCGAATCAACCTTGGCTGACACCTTCAGCGCGGCCGTCGGCATGGACTATTCAAGCGGCGACTATGGCACGGGCACCACGTCGGAAATCTGGTACGTGCCTGTGGTCGGCAAGTATGAAACCGGCCCCATGACCTACAAGGTCACCGTGCCCTGGTTACGGATCACCAACCCGGAAGTCGGCCCGAATGGTGACCCCTTGCCCGGCGGTTGCCGGGATGTGGAGAGCGGGCTGGGTGACACGGTTGCCAGCGCCGGGTACGCCCTGCTCGATGGCAGCGACGGCGGCCTGATGCTGGACCTGATCGGCAAGGTCAAATTCCCCACCGCCGATGAAGACCAGTGCCTGGGTACCGGCGAATACGACTACACCGCCCAGGTCGACATCACCAAGGGCTTTGGCCCGGTCACCGGCTTCGCGACATTGGGCTGGAAGAGGTTCGGCGACCCGCCCGACAGCGACTTCGACGACCCGGTATTTGTCAGCCTCGGCTTCGCCATACCTGTGGCTACTGGCACGTCAGCGGGCGCTTCGTACGATTGGCGGCAGAAAGTGGTCTCGACAGGGTCGCAGATCAAGGAACTGACCCTGTTCTTGACCCACAAGCTCAACCCGCAATGGAAAGTGCAACTGTATGCGGTCAAAGGCTTTTCGGATGCCAGCCCGGATGCAGAGGGGGGGCTGATGCTGTTTCACACGTTCTGACAAAAAAGCCCCTGCGCCGGGCTACCGGGGCAGGGGCTTTTCAGTGTTTCAGCCGCTTTAGATAGGCTCGGCCCACATGTCGTATTCGTCGGCATCCACCACACGGCAGCGCACTTTGTCGCCTGGCTTGAAGCCATGATCGCCGTCGATGAACACGCTGCCGTCGATTTCCGGGGCGTCGAAGAAGCTGCGGCCAACCGAACCTTGCTCCTCGACTTCGTCGATCAGCACATCGATTTCCTTGCCGATGCGCAGTTGCAGGCGGGCGGCGCTGATGGCCTGCTGGTGGGCCATGAAGCGGTCCCAGCGGTCCTGCTTGACGTCGTCCGGTACTTCTTCCAGGCCCAGGTCGTTGGCCGGTGCGCCTTCTACCGGCGAGTACTGGAAGCAGCCCACGCGGTCCAGCTGGGCTTCGGTCAGCCAGTCCAGCAGGTACTGGAAGTCTTCCTCGGTTTCGCCCGGGAAGCCGACGATGAAGGTGGAGCGGATCACCAGCTCGGGGCACTGTTCGCGCCAGTTCTTGATGCGCGCCAGGGTGCGGTCTTCGAAGGCCGGGCGCTTCATCGACTTGAGCACTTTCGGGCTGGCGTGCTGGAACGGGATGTCCAGGTACGGCAGGATCTTGCCGGCGGCCATCAGTGGGATCACGTCGTCGACGTTCGGGTACGGGTACACGTAGTGCAGGCGTACCCAGGCGCCCAGGCTGCTCAGTGCTTCGCACAATTCGAGCATGCGGGTCTTGACCGGGCGGCCGTTCCAGAAGTCGGTCTTGTACTTGACGTCGACGCCATAGGCGCTGGTGTCCTGGGAAATCACCAGGATCTCCTTCACCCCAGCCTTGACCAGGCGCTCGGCCTCGCTCAGCACTTCACCCACCGGGCGGCTGACCAGCTTGCCGCGCATCGACGGGATGATGCAGAAGCTGCAGCTGTGGTTACAGCCTTCGGAAATTTTCAGGTACGCGTAGTGGCGCGGGGTCAGCTTGACGCCCTGAGGTGGCACCAGGTCGATCAGCGGGTTGTGGTCCTGGCGTGGCGGTACCACTTCGTGAACGGCGTTGACCACCTGCTCGTACTGCTGCGGGCCGGTGACCGACAGCACGCTCGGGTGCACATCACGGATGCTGCCTTCTTCGACACCCATGCAGCCGGTGACGATGACCTTGCCGTTTTCCTTGATCGCTTCGCCGATCACTTCCAGCGATTCTGCCTTGGCGCTGTCGATGAAGCCGCAGGTGTTGACCACCACCACGTCGGCGTCCTCGTAGGTGGGCACGACTTCATAGCCTTCCATGCGCAGCTGGGTCAGGATGCGCTCGGAATCGACCAGGGCTTTAGGGCAACCCAGGCTTACGAAACCTACCTTGGGGGTGGCGGGCGTGGTGGACATGACTAACCTCGGTATTGAATGCAGGTCGCCCGGCCGGAATCGGGGGCGATCTTGACGGGCGCTTTGGGCGCCTCTGATCAAAAAGTGCGCAATTCTAGCGAGCGTAACGTCGCTTGACCAGCAGAAATACGACGAACGCTGCGCTATGCTTCGCGCCGTTGCGCGAAGGTGCCTTCAGGGGCCGGCGCTAGAGTGAATATTAAAGGCCGTGATGGCCGTCTGCGGGAGTGGTCGATGGTTCAGGCAAGCAGTCACGCCGAGGGCGGGCACGAGGGGAAGCAGGGCACGGCGCGGTCGCTAGGCCTGCTTGTGGCGGCGGTCGGGGTGGTTTATGGCGATATCGGCACCAGCCCGTTGTACACCCTGAAGGAAGTCTTCACCGGCGGTTACGGGGTGCCGGTCAACCATGATGGCGTGCTGGGGATCCTGTCGCTGATCCTGTGGTCGCTGTTGTGGGTGGTGTCGTTCAAGTACGTGATGTTCATCCTGCGCGCCGACAACCAGGGGGAGGGCGGCACCATGGCGCTGACCGCGCTGGCGCGGCGTGCCACGGCGGCCTATCCGCGGTTGCGCACACTGATGGTGATCTGCGGCCTGATCGGCGCTTCGCTGTTCTATGGCGACAGCATGATCACTCCGGCGGTGTCGGTGCTGTCGGCGGTGGAGGGCATGGGCCTGGCGTTTGACGGTATTGACCACTGGGTGGTGCCGATTTCGCTGGTGGTGCTGGTGGCATTGTTCCTGGTGCAGAAGCACGGTACCGAGAAGATCGGCAAGCTGTTCGGCCCGATCATGGTCACCTGGTTCGTGGTGCTGGGCGCACTGGGCGTGCATGGCATCTCGCAGAGCCCGGAAGTGCTGAAGGCCTTCAACCCGGGTTGGGCGATCAATTTCTTCGTGGTGCACCCCGGCATGGGCGTGGCCATTCTCGGCGCAGTGGTGCTGGCGTTGACCGGCGCCGAGGCGCTGTACGCTGACATGGGCCACTTTGGCCGCAAGCCGATCGCCCGGGCCTGGTTCATCCTGGTGCTGCCCGCGCTGGTGCTGAACTATTTCGGCCAGGGTGCGCTATTGCTACAAAACCCGGACGCAGCCCGCAACCCGTTCTACCTGCTGGCGCCAGGCTGGGCGTTGCTGCCGTTGGTCGGGTTGGCGACCATGGCCACGGTGATCGCCTCGCAAGCGGTAATCTCGGGGGCGTTCTCCCTGACCCGCCAGGCCATCCAGCTGGGCTACATTCCACGCATGCAGATCCAGCACACCTCCAGCGACGAGCAGGGGCAGATCTACATTGGGGCGGTGAACTGGTCGCTGATGGTCGGTGTGGTGATGCTGGTGATCGGTTTCGAGTCGTCCGGCGCCCTGGCGGCGGCCTACGGTGTGGCGGTGACCGGCACCATGCTGATGACCACTATTCTGGTGTCGGCCGTCATGTTGCTGCTGTGGAAATGGCCCCCTGTGCTGGCGGTGCCGATTCTGGTGGGTTTCCTGTTCGTCGACGGGCTGTTCTTCGCCGCCAACGTGCCGAAAATTGTTCAGGGCGGTGCCTTCCCGGTGTTGGCGGGTGGTGTGCTGTACTTGCTGATGAGCACCTGGAAGCGCGGCAAGCAGATTCTGGTCGAACGCATCGACGAAGGCGCGCTACCGCTGCAGCTGTTCATCAGCAGTATCCGTATTCAGCCGCCACATCGTGTCGAAGGCACGGCGGTATTCCTCACCGCACGGGCCGACGCAGTGCCCCATGCGCTGTTGCACAACATGCTGCACAACCAGGTGCTGCACAGCCAGGTGGTGCTGCTGACGGTCGTCAGTGAAGACCGGCCGCGTGTGCCGGAGCACGAGCGCTTCGAGGTGGAGGCATACGGTGATGGGTTCTTCCGTGTGCTGCTGCACTTTGGCTTCATGGACGAACCGGACGTGCCGGCGGCATTGAAACTGTGCCACCTGGACGACCTGGATTTCACCCCGATGCGCACCACCTACTTCCTCAGCCGCGAGACGGTGATTGCTTCACGGCTGGAGGGGATGTCGCGCTGGCGGGGTAACCTGTTCGCCTTCCTGCTGAAGAATGCCAACGGCAACTTGCGCTTCTTCAACCTGCCGCTGAACCGGGTGATCGAGCTGGGGACCCAGGTCGAGATCTGATTGCCAAGGGGCCGCAAAGCGGCCCCAGTCATTGTCAGTTCTTTTCGGCGACGCTCGATTTGCCTTGGCGCGTCTCGATCTCACCAATCAAGCGCTTGGCCAGCGCCGGGTAGTTCTCGTCGAAGTGGTGCCCGCCAGGCAGCTTCAGGCGTTCACCCACAGCGGTCTTCTCGGTGCAACCGCTCTCATCGGTCTCTTCCACACCATACACGCACACCACCTTGGACGCCGGCAGCCTGGCCATTTCAGGCCCGGTCGGTGCTTCCTGGCCTTCTTTGCCCAACCAGCCCTCGACCTCGATCTCGAAGCTGCCACTGCGGGCAAACGCCAGCAGCATTACGGCATCGATACGCTGTTGGTCCTCTGCCGGCAGGCGGTTATAGATGGCTGGCAGCACATCGGCACCGAACGAATAACCTGTCAGCACGAAGCGCTTGGTGCCCCACTTCTGCCGGTAATGTTGCATCAGCTCGGACAGATCGGCGGCGCTTTGCTCCGGGGTCTTGTGCTGCCAGTAGTAGCGCAGCGTGTCGATGCCTACCACCGGGTAGCCCAGCTTGGCCATTTCGCCGGCCACATCACGGTCCAGGTCGCGCCAGCCACCATCACCGGAGAGGAACAGTGTGACCGTGTCGGTGGTCTGCCCGGCCGGGACCTCGACCACCGGAATAGCCAGGGCGTTGCCGTCACGGCCAACCAGGGCCTGGGTCAGCTGGGCCTTGAGCACTTGTGGCAGGTGGATGTCGTAGTCGCTGATGCTGGTTTCGGCGTTCGCCTGGTCACGTACGAAAGCGGCGCTGGCGTCATCCGGGTTGTCGTTCCAGGCGACGTTCCAGTGGCCATGAGGTGCCGCCTTGGGCAGCGGGGCCTGACAGCCGGGTTGCTCCAGGCTGAAGTCCACTGAAATGGCCCGCGCCTTGTCATTGCTCTGGTTGGCTAGCCAACGCCAGGCCTGGGCGGCACCAGGGCCTATACCGGCGACCAGCGTCGGCTTTTCCGACAGTTCTGCCAGGGCTTGGTCCATGGCCTGTTGCTGTTTGCTACAGTCGTTCGGCGGCAGCACCACCTGCACCAGCTGGGCTTCGCCGGCCTGGCTCAGGTCCAGCAGTTGCTTGTCGGTCAATGCCTGGTCCGGTGGCACACCAATGGCTACCCGGGCCTTCGGGTGTACGCCAGGGGTCACCCGGGTGATGTGGGTGTCATTGATGCTCAGTTGCTCCAGGCGCGCCTCGGGGGCCGGGCGCGTCCACAGCCAGAACGCCAGCGCGCCACCCAGGGCGGCCAGCAGCAGGGGAACCAGCAGGTACAGCCAATAGCGTCGGGTCATCAACGTTTCACCAATCCAGTCAGGCCGCCTGCAATCAGGGCGGCGGTGTCGGCCAGTGCTACCAGCGGGTCGAGCCCGGCCGGCACGGCCATGTAGCGGGGTTCCCAGTCCGGTTGGAATTTGTCCTTGAAGCGGCGAAGCCCCTGGAAGTTGTACAACTGCTCGCCCCGGCGGAACACCAGTGAACCCAGGCGCTGGGTCAAGGGCGCACCTCGCCGCGGTTGCAGGCCGGAAAGCGGCACCATGCCAAGGCTGAAGCGGGCGTAGTCATGGCTTTTGTAGTGCAGGATCAAGCCGATCATCATGAACTCCATGGTCAGCTTGGGGGCTTCGGGGTGCGCACGCATCAGGTCGAGGCTTGCCAGTTCGTTGCCATGGGTTTCCAGCAGGTTGGCGAAGGCTACCGGGCGGCCCTGGAAGCGAATCAGCGCGATGCGGAAGTGTTGCAGGTAGTCCGGGCTGAAGCGCCCCAACGAAAAGCCTTTCTCACGCACGTTCTTGCCGCCGAGCCAGGCGTCGGAAATTTCCTTCAGCTCTGCCAGCGGGGCGTGGCCGGGTTCATGGATTTCCAGGCTCAGGCCGTCGCGACCACCGCGATTCCAGGTGTAGCGCAGGTCTTTCATCTCCTTGCCCTTGGCTTCCAGATCGAAGCGGCGCAGGTCGACACGGGCTTCTTCACCCAGCTTCAGCGCTGTCAGGCCAATATCCATGTAGAACGGCAGGTTCTCGGCACGTACCTGGTAGAACACCGGGCGAGCGTGGTGCAGGTCGCACAGGTCGCGGAACTGCCAGATCATCTCGGCGCGCTCCTGGGCCGGGCCGATGGGGTCGTACAGGGCCACTAGGCTGCGGCCACGCCGCGCGTACATGAGGAAGGCATTGTCACGCGGGTGGAACAGCAACGCTTTGTCGCCCGTCAGGGCCAGGCCGCCGTCGGGTTGGTCGGAAGCCAGCAAGATACGGTTGGCGCGCTGCAGTTCCGCTTCATCGGGCAGGTGGATCACAGGAGGGGCGGTGCGCAGCAGCCAGGTCAGCGCCACGGCGGCCAGCAGCAAGGCGCTGCCCATGGTGGCACGCAGGCCGCGTGGGGCATCGGCATCGAGAGTGAACTGCCACCACAGCTGATGGCTGTAGGGCACATCCTGGTAGGCGAACAGCAGCAGCCAGACCGAAGCGCCGACTGCGCAGGCACTGGCCACCAGGAACACCGGCGAGAAGGGCAACTCCAGCAGGCGGCTGGGGCGGTAGAACGAGCGACGGAACAGGGCAAGCAGGGTCGCGGTGAAGGTCAGCAGGCACGCCTCTTCCCAGTCAAACCCCTTGAGCAGCAACAGCAGGGCGCCCACCAGCAACAGCACGGTGGTCAGCAACCAGGCGGCGGACAGGCGCCGACGCAGGCCCTGGGCCAGCAGCAGGCACAGCACGCCGATCAGGCTGGCGCCGAAGTGCGAGGCATCGATAAGCCGGTGTGGCACCAGGAAGCCCATGTGTTCCAGACGCGTGTCGATTTCGGGTGTGGCGCCCGAGAACAGCAGCACCACGCCGGACAGGAATACCAGAATCGACAAAATCGGTGCGGCCAGCCCGGAAGCTGCCTTGATAGCCTGCTGGGCGAACAGCAGGCGCCGGGCTTCGTTGGCCAGCAACAGTACACAGGCCAGCAGCAATGGCAGTACCACGTAGATCAGCCGGTACAGCAGCAGGGCGGCCGCCAGCGGTGCAGCACCGAGCTGGTCGGCAAAGGCTGCTAGCAGGATCGCTTCGAACACCCCGACGCCGCCCGGCACATGGCTGAGTACGCCAGCGGCCAACGCCAGCAGGTACACCAGCGCGAATGCCCCGAAAGGTGGTGCTTCGGGCAGCAGCAGATACAGGACAGTGGCGGCGGCTGCCACATCCAGCGCGGTGATCAGCAGTTGCAGGGCGGCCAGCCGTGTGCCTGGCAGGCGTAGCGTGCGGCGGCCCACCTGTACCAGCAGGTTGTTCGCCAGCGGTTGCTCGGCCAGGCGCCGGCGGTACAAGCCGAACACCAGCAGGGCGGATGCCACCAGCACGGCCGTGGCGATGCCTGCCAGCAGGCCCGGCGCCAACCCGAGTGCAGCCGAGGCTGCCGGCAGGTCGCTCAAGGTCGCCAAGGCTGCCAGGGGAGGCAGCGCGCAGCCCAGCGACAAGCTGGCAAACACCGTCATGCGAGCGACTTCGCCAGCCCCCAGCCCTTGGCGTGCATAGAGCCGGTAGCGCACCGATCCGCCTGACAGCATCGACAGCCCGATGGCATTGCCAATGGCAAAGGCGCTGAAGCCGCCCAGCACCAGGCTGTGCACTGGCAACTTCACCCCGGCATAGCGGCTGGCCGACCACTCGTAACCCAGCAGGATCACGAAGCCCGCCACCGTCGCCACAAAGGCGCCCAGCAACGACTGGGTCGGCACACTGAGCATGGCGTCGTGCAAGGCATAGATATCCAGCTCGCTCAGCAGGTGGCGGCAGGCAATCAAAGCCATGGTGAACAGCACCAAGGTCACTGCCAGGCCGATGGGCTGGCGGTAGCGGCTCAGGCGTTCGAGCAAGGGCAGGCGTTGCACGGCACCGGGCAGTGCCGAGGCGAGCGGCACCGTAGGTTCGGGGTTATGGGAAGTCATGAGTTGCCCCGGGCATGCTGCGCGAGGTGGAGGGAAGGTGCGGCCAAGTGAGAGTCCCTTAGGAAAACGTATCCAATATTACTCCGGCCTCAGGCGCTTTCAGCGGCCTTGCAGGGTTAAAGATAGTTCATCCGGGGCACGATGCCTCAAGCCTGCGGGATATGGCTGGAGGGGCGGGGAAAATGAAGCGATGAAATGCAGGGGCGTAGAAACAACAAACCCCGCGCTGCTGTTAAACAGGCGGGGTTTGTTCTGACGAATATGGTTGCGGGAGCCGGATTTGAACCGACGACCTTCGGGTTATGAGCCCGACGAGCTACCAGGCTGCTCCATCCCGCGTCAGAGGTGCGCATTCTACAGTCTGCCAATTGAATGTCAAGCATTCTGCTTCGGTTTGACGGGTTTTTATTCGCCGTGTTTTTCAGCGAGCAAAGAAAAAGGCCACTGTGTTTACAGTGGCCTTTTCTTGAATCTGGTTGCGGGAGCCGGATTTGAACCGACGACCTTCGGGTTATGAGCCCGACGAGCTACCAGGCTGCTCCATCCCGCGTCAGTGGGGCGAATTCTACAGTTTTTAATGTGTATGTCAAGCGCTACGCTTTGATTTTTCAAGTTTTTTTTGAAGTTGCCTTTCAGTAGGCAAAGAAAAAGGCCACTGCGTTAACAGTGGCCTTTTCTCGAATCTGGTTGCGGGAGCCGGATTTGAACCGACGACCTTCGGGTTATGAGCCCGACGAGCTACCAGGCTGCTCCATCCCGCGCCTGTGAGATCGAATTCTACGGATTTACTTCCTGCTGTCAAGCAAATATTCAGGAAAAACCTTTTTTGTTCAAACCCTTAGCACTCGTCGGCAAGATGCAGCTCAGGCGCGGCGCGGCTTTCAGGCCAATTGTCGAATGCTGGCGCGGGTAGCTGTTTCAGGGCAGGGTGCATGCGATACTATCTGTATGAATTTACAGTGCTGACGGCCATCCATGTCCTTACGCAAGATCATCCACGTCGACTGCGATTGCTTCTACGCTGCAATCGAGATGCGTGACGACCCGCGTCTGGCCGGGCGCCCCATGGCGGTCGGAGGTTCACCCGACCACCGTGGGGTGATCGCCACCTGTAATTATGAGGCGCGTGCCTATGGTGTGCGCTCGGCCATGTCGTCGCGCCATGCACTTAAACTGTGCCCCGACTTGCTGATCGTCAAGCCGCGCTTCGAGGCTTACCGGGAGGCCTCGCGCGAAATCCATAGCATTTTCCGCGACTACACCGAGTTGATCGAGCCGTTGTCGCTGGACGAAGCCTATCTGGACGTGAGCGATAGCCAGTGGTACTCGGGCAGCGCCACGCGTATTGCCGAGGATATTCGCCGGCGGGTCGCCCGTACCTTGCATATCACCGTATCGGCGGGGGTGGCGCCGAACAAGTTCCTGGCCAAGATTGCCAGCGACTGGCGCAAGCCCAATGGCCTGTTCGTGATTACCCCGGGTGAAGTGGAGGTGTTCGTGGCTGGCTTGCCGGTGGCCAGGTTGCACGGGGTGGGCAAGGTGACGGCAGACAAACTGGCACGGCTGGGTATTGAAACCTGTCTGGAACTGCGCGAATGGTCGCGCCTGGCGCTGGTGCGCGAGTTTGGCAGTTTTGGCGAGCGCTTGTGGGGGCTTGCGCGGGGGATCGACGAACGTGCGGTGCACAACGACAGCCGTCGACAGTCGGTGAGTGTGGAAAACACCTACGACACCGACCTTCCAGACCTGGCCAGCTGCCTGGCGCGGCTGCCTGAGCTGCTGGAAAGCCTGAATGAACGCATCGCCCGCATGGACAGCAGTTACCGGCCGGACAAACCCTTCGTCAAGGTCAAGTTCCACGACTTCAGCCAGACAACCCTGGAGCAGGCCGGGGCGGGCAGGGACCTGGAAAGCTATCGACAGTTGCTGGGGCAGGCGTTCGCCCGTGGAGGCAAACCGGTACGCTTGCTTGGGGTGGGGGTGAGGTTGCGCGATTTGCGCGGGGCGCATGAGCAGTTGGAATTGTTTGTACCTGAATAAAAAGGGCCGCATATGCGGCCCATCGCGAGCAGGCTCGCTCCTACAGTCCAGGGTCAGCCACCAACCGGCCAGTGGCCTTGGTCAGCGACTGTAGAAACTCCTGCTGCAGCTCTGGATCGTTGCGGGTCAGCTCGATCAGGCTTTGTTCCATTTCACTGGCTTCTTCTTCAAGGCCCAGCTCGGACAGGCGCTTGACCCGGTGGACCCATTGGCCGACATCGTCATCTTCGAGGTCGTCGAAGATCAGCTCATGGGCTTCGAGCAGCTTGTTGCGCAGGGTGGCGCTGACCAGCAGGCTGGCATCGCCACGCACCGCGTTGTCCTCGTCGAGTACCTGCAGGTGCAGGGTGCCGATGTGGTTGAGGTTCTGCTCCGAGAACGGGCTGTCGAGCAGGTTCAGGCGTAGCACGCCGTTCCTGTCGGTAGTCAGTTCGTGGGTCATCTTGCCAGCCTTGACCTCGACCAGGCGTTCGCTCCAGGGCACGCTGGTCGATTCCTCGCGCTTGCCTTTCTGCACCTCGCTGATCCCGGCCAGGTTCTGCTGGGCGCGGCCGTTGGACGGCACGTTCATGAACGGGTTGAGCCCATCCACGCCGTAGCTGAGCCAGTCATGAGTGATGCTTTCCGGCAGGTTGCCCAAGGCGAAGACGTTGGCCACGTTGGCCCCGACGCCCGCCACCACGGCCACTGCACCCAGCGGGATCTCGTAGATCTCGCGCCAGGGCTGGTACGGCGTGTAGCGGTCGTAACGACGGGTAACTTCGAACTCGGTGACTTCGAAGCGCTTCTGCTCATGCACACGCACACGTCGTTGCGGAAGCTCCATCACCTTCGGCTCGCCGACATCGATCTGCAGGGTGTGCTCGAGCAATTTGCGCTCGACGCGCTCCTCATGGTCGCTGCGCTGGGACATCTGGTTGGCGCAGCCGCTGACGAGCAGGGCGCCGCACAGTGCGGCGCCCCCCAGGGTAAAGGTACTTCGCTTGAACATGATCACTCGTGCATTGGTTATCAGCGGCGAACGCGGGCCTGCAGGAAGCTCAGCACTTCATTGAGCGGCAACGCCTGGGCGTCTTGCTCGGTGCGGTGCTTGTACTCAAGGTTGCCTTCGGCCAGGCCGCGATCGCTGACGACGATGCGGTGTGGGATGCCGATCAGCTCCATGTCGGCAAACTTGATGCCTGGGCTGGTTTTCTTGTCGCGGTCGTCCAGCAGCACTTCAAAGCCGGCGGCGGTCAGTTCGGCATACAGCTTGTCGGTTGCCTCGCGGACCACATCGGTTTCGTAGCGCAGCGGTACCAGGGCGATCTGGAACGGGGCCAGGGCGTCGTTCCAGATGATGCCTTTGTCGTCATAGCTCTGCTCGATGGCAGCGGCGACCACGCGGGACACGCCGATGCCGTAGCAGCCCATGGACAGGGTTACCGGCTTGCCGTTCTCGCCCAGTACCTGGCACTTAAGCGCTTCGCTGTACTTGGTGCCCAGCTGGAAGATGTGGCCCACTTCGATGCCGCGCTTGATCACCAGGGTACCCTGGCCGTCCGGGCTTGGGTCGCCTTCGACCACATTGCGCAGGTCGGCCACCTGAGGGACTGGCAGGTCACGCTCCCAGTTCACGCCGAAGTAATGCTTGTCGTCGATGTTGGCGCCGATGCCGAAGTCGCTCATCAGGGCAACCGAACGGTCGATGATGCATTCCAGCGGCAGGTTCAGCGGGCCGAGCGAGCCGGCACCGGCGCCGATGGCGTCGCGCAGTTCGGCTTCGGTGGCCATGACCAGTGGGTCGGCAACCTGTTCCAGCTTGGTGGCCTTGATTTCGTTTAGCTCGTGGTCGCCACGAACGACCAGGGCAATCAGCTTGCCTTCTTCGGCGCCGCGCACGATCAGGGTCTTGACGGTTTTCTCGATGGCCAGGCCGTAGTTTTCCACCAGCTGGGCGATGGTTTTGGCGTTTGGCGTGTCGACCAGGCGCAGCTCCTCGGTAGGGGCAGGGCGCACGGTTTCACGCGGGATGGCCTCGGCCTTCTCGATGTTGGCGGCGTAGTCGGAGCTGTCGCTGAAGATCACGTCGTCTTCGCCGGACTCGGCCAGTACGTGGAATTCGTGCGAATAGCTGCCACCGATCGAGCCGGTGTCGGCCTGCACTGGGCGGAAGTCCAGGCCCAGGCGGGTGAACACGTTGCTGTACGCCTGGTGCATGCGGTCGTAGGTTTCCTGAAGGGAAGCCTGGTCGGCATGGAACGAGTAGGCGTCCTTCATGATGAACTCGCGGCCACGCATCAGGCCGAAGCGCGGGCGGATCTCGTCACGGAACTTGGTCTGGATCTGGTACAGGTTGAGCGGCAGCTGTTTATAGCTGGACAGCTCGTTACGGGCCAGGTCGGTGATGACTTCTTCGTGGGTCGGGCCAACGCAGAAATCACGCTGGTGGCGATCCTTCAGGCGCAGCAGCTCTGGGCCGTACTGCTCCCAACGGCCGGACTCCTGCCACAGCTCGGCGGGCTGAATGCTTGGCATCAGCACTTCCAGGGCGCCGGCGGCGTTCATTTCCTCGCGTACCACGGCCTCGACCTTGCGCATTACCCGCAGGCCCATCGGCAGCCAGGTGTACAGGCCGGAGGCCAGTTTGCGGATCATGCCGGCACGCAGCATGAGCTGATGGCTGATGACCACTGCGTCGGCAGGGGTTTCTTTCTGGGTGGCGAGCAAATATTGACTGGTGCGCATGGTTAGCCGTGTCGATTGCCTAAGACGTTGAAATAGCCCCGCATTGTACGGGGGGGAAACGAAGGCGTACAGGATGCCCCAGGGCGTGACGCTTGTCAGCCAAGAAAAAGCCCGGCGTGATCGCCGGGCTTTTTCAGGTGCGGGGCACTGCAAGCCAGGCTTACAGGATGCTCAGCGGGTACTCCACGATCAGGCGCAGTTCGTCGATCGAGCTCGAACCGTAGTAAACGCCGTCGGCGGAACGGTAGGTGGCCTGACGTACGCGCAAGCTCAGGTCTTTGGCCGGGCCGCTTTGCAGCACGTACTTGACGTCTACGTCGCGTTCCCATTCCTTACCGTTGTTGGTGCTTTCGGTCGTGGCACCGGAACCGCGCACATAGCGGGTCATGAAGGTCAGGCCGGGTACGCCGTATTCGGCGAAGTTCAGGTCGTAGCGAGCCTGCCAGGACTTCTCGTCTTCGGCGTTGAAGTCGGAGCGGGCAACGGAGTTGGCCAGGAAGATGGTGCCGCCACCGTCGACGCCGTAGGCGTAGTCGCCGTCGCCGCTGACTTTCTGGTAAGCCAGGGTGAAGGTGTGGGCGCCAATGTTGTAGGCGGCCGAGAGGCTGGCTGCGATGTTGTCCAGTTCGTTGCTGCCGTCAGCCTTGCTGACGAAGGCGCCGGTCAGGTTGTCGCCGATGGACTTGGTGTCATAGATGTTGAAGTCGAACACCAGGCCTTGCTTGTCGCTGATCGGCAGCGCCCAGTTGATGTTGCCGTACCACTTGCGGAAGTGATCTTCGACGCGCGAGTAGTAGACGCTGGAGCTGAGGTTTTCGTTGATGGCATAGGTGCCACCGAAGACGTTGGCCTCGGTCAGGCGCAGGCTGTCGTGGTAGGTCTGGGCCTGCGCGTTCAGGGCAGTGAAGTGACCGGCGTGCAGGGTCAGGCCATCGATTTCGTTGCTGGTGATCAGGCCGCCTTCAGCAACTTCTGGCAGCAGTCGGCTGTCGTCGGTGGCGAATACTGGCAGGGCGGTGAACTGGTCGCCGAACTTCAGCACGGTATTGGAGACGCGCAGTTTTACTGCACCGCCGCCTTCGGAGTAATCATCTTGCGAACGGCCGTCGGAACCGGTCGGGAACAGGCCGGTGCCGGCGCGGCCTTTGCCGCTGTCCAGTTTCAGGCCCAGCATGCCGATGGCGTCAACGCCGAAGCCCACGGTGCCTTGGGTGAAGCCCGACTCGAAGGTACCCAGGAAGCCCAGGCCGGTTTCTTCGACGCGGCTCTTGCCGCTGTCGTTGTTACGGAAGTCACGGCTGAAGTACAGCATGCGGGTTTTTACGTTCAGCTTGCTGTCTTCGAGGAAACCTTTGGACTCGTCTTGTGCCGAGGCCATTGCCAACTGCGAGGTCCCTGCCGCAACGGCCAGGGCGATCATGCTCCACTTCATCACGCGCATCGTGATTTGCTCCTTTGGTTTTTAGGAAGAGTACCGCTGCATCCATGTGTTTTAGTTATATGGAGCAGCTCTTTCTTGTTATGTCGGCGAAAATGTATAGCACGCTGACTGTTGTTGGCGATATGGCTATAAGCACTCTTTTCGGAACTTTTTCACCCCGTCGCTTTTAGGTATTTCCATGTCGCAAATCACGCCCCGGTTTAAGGGCCGTACAACGCCAGCGCTGTTCCTGTCACCGTAACAAACCTGTAACCACCGGTTCCGGTTAGGGGAACTCCCTGGTAACCAATGCCGCTGTTGTTATTTGTCGCGTTCACCTGCCATTGCAGATGTCGTGCCGACTTGGCGGGAAGGGAATGCAACAAGCGTGCTCAAAATTCGCAACACTTCATGAAATTTTCACAAAACCTGCTACCGAGGGTCGGAAAGTCCCGTAAACACGGGGTGAAGCCGGCTCGCGCACATGTTGGAGTCGAGAATCATTAAAATTTAAAAAGCTGCCATTAAAGTCAATGTGTTACCGCAATTTGTTCATCCAGAGTCGTTTGTGGGGTGACAGGTGTGGAGAGCGTGGACAGAAGGCCTCATTTTGGTGCGAAAAGTAGCGCTGTGTTACCGGGAGTGTGCAAGGTATCCTTGCAGGCCTGATTTCCGCTTGAAGCGGGTTGGTTTTGCCTGAAGGAGATATGCCGTGTTCGTCCTCGATTCGCGTTTGCAGCAGGATTCCCTGGTGCTGGGGGAGTTTGCACTGTGCCAGTTGCTGCTGAGCAAGGATGCCAACTACCCATGGTTCATCCTGGTGCCCAAGCGCGCCGGCATCAGCGAACTGTTCGAGCTGGAAGCGGCGGACCAGCAGCAGTTGTGGCAGGAAACAACCCTGTTGGCTGAGGCGCTGAAAGCCAGCTACAGCGCCGACAAGATGAACGTGGCCACCCTGGGCAACGTGGTCAGCCAGCTGCATATGCACGTGATTGTGCGCCAGCGTGACGATGCTGCCTGGCCGGCACCGGTGTGGGGCAAGTGCCCGGCGGTGGCCTACAGCGACGATCAGTTGAATGCCATTCGCCAGCGCCTGCGTGGGCTGCAACTTGCTGGTTATCAGGAGGCCTGAGATGTCGCTGGAGTTACGTATTGTTGAACTGGAAACCCGCCAGGCGTTCCAGGATGACACTATCCAGGCGTTGAATGACGTGGTGGTCGAGCAGGCGCGGGTGATCGAGCGGCTGCAATCGCAGATGGCCGAACTGATCAAGCGTTATGAAGAGATGGTCGGCCAGTACGGCAGCGAAGGGGAGGAGGCGCCACCGCCTCATTATTGATGCGTCGCAGAGGCATATTCACCGGCATGCCGGTAAATATGCCTATGGATGAAGCGGCAATCAGCGGCGGGTTACCGCAACCACATCTTCGGCCTGCAGGCCCTTGTCGCGGTGCATCACCGAGAACTCAACGCGCTGGCCTTCGACCAGAATGCGATGACCTTCGCCGCGAATGGCGCGAAAGTGCACGAAGATGTCATCACCCGAATCGCGGGAAATGAAGCCAAAGCCTTTCGACGTGTTGAACCACTTGACGGTGCCGGTATCGCGGTTGCCGGCATCCTGAGCGGCATGCTGGCTGTTGCGTGCCCTGCGCGGGCTGCGGGCAAAACCCACGGCCAGGTGCAGGGCCACTGCCAGTGCCGCGCAGACCAGTGCCGCGAGGTTGCCCATTTCCGGGCGGGCCAGCAATGTCAGGGTTTGCAGCACCACCGCCACCACCAGCAGGGCGCAGGCAAGGTGCTGCAACTGCTGCCGCGCACCGCGGTAGTACAGGGGCACGACCGGGGCCAGGACCAGGTTGAGCAGGCCGAGCAGTGCCAGGTAGACCGCGTCAGGTTGTTGCAGGAAGGGTGTCGCGTCGGTTTTCAGGCTGGGTATGAGCGATAGCAGCAAGGCTGCCACGCCCGTCACCAGATGGACGATCTTGAACATGGGGTTGGCTCACAGTTGATAAGGCCGATCACAGGAAGAGCGGGCAGCACGGTGCGCATGAGGTGTAGAGCGCGAACACGTGGCAGGCCAGCCTATGCACCCGGCAATGACAGTCCGCACGGGTGGCACGGTGCCTATTTAACAGTAAAGCCGCAGGCTACTCAAACCGCAGGCCGCCCGGCGGGCAATGTGTTGCGCCATGTCACATGCGGCAGGGGGGAAGTGTTGCTACAGTGGTCCACGTCCGCTTGAGTCTCAAGCCTTATGGAAAGGGGAGCTTCATGGCAATCGATATCGGTATCAGCGAAGAAGATCGCAAGTCCATCGTCGATGGGCTATCCCGCCTGTTGTCGGATACTTACGTGCTGTATCTGAAAACCCATAACTTTCACTGGAACGTCACCGGCCCGTCGTTCCGTACCCTGCACCTGATGTTCGAAGAGCAGTACAACGAGCTGGCGCTGGCGGTCGACTCCATCGCCGAGCGTATCCGGGCCTTGGGCTTCCCGGCGCCGGGCTCGTATGCATTCTATGCGCGGCACTCGTCTATCAAGGAGGAGGAAGGTGTACCCCCGGCGGACGAGATGATCCGCCAGCTGGTGCAGGGGCAGGAGGCCGTGGTGCGCACGGCGCGCAGCATTTTCCCGGTGGTGGACAAGGTCAGCGACGAACCTACCGCCGACTTGCTGACCCAGCGCATGCAGGTGCACGAAAAAACGGCCTGGATGCTGCGGGTAATGCTCGACGGCAAGTAAAGGCCATCGTGCAGTAACAAACCCTGGTCGGTACGCCCGGCCGGGGTCTGGCTGTTGAGCAGGAAGATTTTGCCACTGCTTTAAGCCCGCTCATCAGCGCTTCATACGCCACCTGGTACCTGTGACGAGGAAGTGTGGCGCATGATGCAAGTGAGCAAGCGTATGGCTGGGCAGGGGAGCTGGCCGGCAAAGCAGTGCATGGATCCGTTCAAGGCGGATTTCGACATGTTGCAGATCCAGCCGGTGTCGCGTTCGGTGCGGTTGAACGGGTTTTCCACCTGCTTGCGTCTGGAGGCCGTCTACTGGGGCATCCTGGAGCGTATCGCCGCTGCGAACCGCTGTTCGGTCAGTGCGGTGTTGTCCTACGTGGACCGCGAAGTGCACTTGCGCCAGGGTGGGGTGCGTAACTTCAGTGGGCTGATCCGGGTCATCTGCGTCGCCTGGCTGCAAAACCCGCCAAGTGTGCGCTGATCGCCGGGCGGGCTGCGCAGTGCCTGTTAACCATATATAATCCCGCTTTTTGCTGCCCCGGCAGCCAGCGTTGTGGTTGACGAGAGACACCCATGCCCCTTTATGACTATCAATGTGCATCCTGCGAGCACCGCATGGAAGTGCTGCAGAAGATCAGCGCCGCGCCGCTGACCGATTGCCCGGCCTGTCAGGCCCCAGCGCTGAAAAAGCTGCTGTCGGTGCCAGGCTTCCGCCTGAGCGGTAATGGTTGGTACGAAACCGACTTCAAGACCGGGGCAAAAAAGAATCTGGCAGGCGGCGACAAGGCCGACTGAGTTGAATGCTGTGACCGGGTCTTGCAGTATTAGCCCTCCGGGCGGCCAAGGCCTCCACCGAATACACGAATCACGAGAAGCGAAACCACCATCATGATGCGCAGCCATTATTGCGGCCAACTGAACGAGAGCCTGGACGGCCAGGAAGTCACCCTTTGCGGCTGGGTCCATCGTCGCCGCGACCACGGCGGGGTGATCTTCCTCGACATCCGTGACCGCGAAGGCATGGCCCAGGTCGTGTTCGACCCGGATCGCGCCGAAACCTTCGCCGCCGCCGACCGCGTGCGCAGCGAATACGTCGTGCAGATCACCGGCAAGGTGCGCAAGCGCCCAGACGGTGCGGTGAACGCCAACATGGCCTCCGGCGCCATCGAGATCCTTGGCTACCAGCTGAACGTGCTCAACGAAGCGGAAACCCCGCCGTTCCCGCTGAACGAGTACTCCGACGTTGGCGAGGAAACCCGCCTGCGCTACCGTTTCATCGACCTGCGTCGCCCGGAAATGGCCGACAAGCTGCGCCTGCGTTCGCGCATCACCAGCAGCATCCGCCGCTTCCTCGACGAAAACGGCTTCCTCGACGTCGAAACCCCGATCCTCACCCGTGCCACGCCGGAAGGTGCGCGTGACTACCTGGTGCCAAGCCGTACCCACGCAGGTAGCTTCTTCGCCCTGCCGCAGTCGCCCCAGCTGTTCAAGCAGCTGCTGATGGTGGCCGGCTTCGACCGCTACTACCAGATCGCCAAGTGCTTCCGTGACGAAGACCTGCGTGCCGACCGTCAGCCGGAATTCACCCAGATCGACATCGAGACCAGCTTCCTCGATGAAAGCGAGATCATGGGCCTGACCGAAAGCATGATCCGCAAGCTATTCAAGGAAGTGCTGGACCTGGAGTTCGGCGAATTCCCGCACATGACCTTCGAAGAAGCCATGCGCCGCTACGGCTCCGACAAGCCAGACCTGCGTAACCCGCTGGAACTGGTCGACGTTGCCGACCAGCTGAAAGACGTCGACTTCAAGGTGTTCGCCGGCCCGGCCAACGATCCTAAGTGCCGTGTGACCGCCCTGCGCCTGCCAGGCGGTGCCAGCATGCCGCGCAGCAAGATCGACGAGTACACCAAGTTCGTCGGCATCTACGGTGCCAAGGGCCTGGCCTACATCAAGGTCAACGAGCGCGCCAAGGGCGTCGAGGGCCTGCAGTCGCCGATCGTCAAGAACATCCCTGAGGCCAACCTCAACACCATCCTCGACCGCGTCGGTGCCGTAGACGGCGACATCGTGTTCTTCGGTGCCGACAAGTTCAAGGTGGTCAGCGAAGCCCTGGGCGCGCTGCGTATCCGCCTGGGTCACGACTTCGAGCTGCTGACCTGCGAGTGGGCGCCGATGTGGGTCGTCGACTTCCCGATGTTCGAAGAAAACGAAGACGGCAGCTTCACCGCGCTGCACCACCCGTTCACCGCGCCGAAGTGTACCCCGGAAGAGCTCGAGGCCAACCCGGCCACAGCTCTGTCCCGTGCTTACGACATGGTCCTGAACGGTACCGAACTGGGTGGCGGTTCGATCCGTATTCACCGCAAAGAGATGCAACAGGCGGTATTCCGTCTGCTGGGTATCGAGGCAGAAGAACAGGAAGAGAAGTTCGGCTTCCTGCTCGACGCCCTGAAGTTCGGCGCACCGCCTCACGGTGGCCTGGCCTTCGGTCTGGACCGTCTGGTCATGCTGATGACCGGCGCCCAGTCGATCCGTGAAGTGATCGCGTTCCCGAAAACCCAGAGCGCTGCATGCGTCATGACCCAGGCCCCTGGCATGGTCGACGCCAAGGCCCTGCGCGAGCTGCACATCCGACTGCGCGAACAGACCAAGGTCGAGTAAGCAGTCCCGGGCGCATCCATATGGATGCGCCTTTGCGTTTCGGCGCAGGTATTTTTCCGTCCCGCCCCGTACAGGGGCGGGGCTGTTTGTGAAACAAAGGATTCGGAGTCGTTATGGCTGGTCATTCCAAGTGGGCGAACATCAAGCACCGCAAAGAGCGCCAGGATGCCAAGAGAGGCAAGATCTTCACCAAGTGGATCCGCGAACTGACCGTTGCGGCCAAGCAAGGCGGTGCTGACCCGGCATCCAACCCCCGCCTGCGTCTGGCGCTGGACAAGGCGCTGGGCGCCAACATGAGCCGCGACATCATCGATCGCGCCGTGGCTCGGGGGGCCGGCACCAACGAAAGCGATAACGTCGAAGAGCTCAGCTATGAAGGTTACGGCCCGGGCGGCGTGGCGATCATGGTCGAAGCCATGACCGACAACCGCAACCGTACTGCCGCCGCCGTGCGTCATGCCTTCACCAAGTGTGGTGGCAACCTGGGTACCGACGGTTCGGTGGCC
This sequence comes from Pseudomonas monteilii NBRC 103158 = DSM 14164, assembly GCF_000730605.1. Classification (GTDB taxonomy): domain Bacteria; phylum Pseudomonadota; class Gammaproteobacteria; order Pseudomonadales; family Pseudomonadaceae; genus Aquipseudomonas; species Aquipseudomonas monteilii. Next base: position 62,579 of record NZ_BBIS01000010.1, read on the forward strand.
TACCTGTTCGAGCGCAAAGGCCAGATCAGCTTTGCGCCGGGCGTGGACGAAGACGCGTTGATGGAAGCAGCGATGGAGGCTGATGCCGACGACGTTGTGGCCAACGACGACGGCTCGTTCGACGTCTTCACCTCGTTCAACAGCTTCTATGCCGTGCGCAACGCCCTGGAAGAGGCGGGTTTCAAGGCTGCTGACGCAGAAATCGTCATGCAGCCAACCACCAGCGCCGAGCTCGATCAGGAGGGTGCCGAAAAGGTGCTCAAGCTGATCGACATGCTCGAAGACCTGGATGACGTGCAAAACGTGTACTCCAATGCCCAGATTTCCGATGAGATCATGGAAAACCTCGGCTAAGGTTCTTTCGTTGGCCTTGATGGCCTATTCGCGGGCAAGCCCGCTCCCACAGGGGCCGTGCGGTCTTTGTGGGAGCGGGCTTGCCCGCGAAAGGGCCGGTACATTTTGAACAAACAGGCACTATGACTCTGATTCTTGGTATCGACCCCGGCTCACGCATCACCGGCTATGGCGTGGTACGCCAAACCGCCCGTGGTTGCGAGTACGTGGCGTCGGGCTGTATCCGCACCGGCAGCGGCGAGTTGCACGAGCGGTTGCAGATCGTTTTTCGTGGTGTCAGTGAGATCATCGCTCAGCACGGCCCGGTGACCATGGGCATTGAGCGGGTGTTCATGGCCCGTAACGCCGACTCGGCGCTAAAGCTCGGCCAGGCCCGCGGAGCGGCGATCGTCGCGGCCGCCGAAGCCGGCCTGGAAATCGCCGAGTACAGCGCCACCCAGGTCAAGCAGGCCGTAGCCGGCACCGGTGGAGCCAACAAGGAACAGGTGATGATGATGGTCATGCACCTGCTGAAATTGACGCAAAAGCCGCAGATCGACGCCTCCGACGCGCTGGCCATCGCCTTGTGCCATGCCCATACCCGTTCGAGCCTGGTGCCGCACGGCCTGAGCACGGCACGGCGACGTGGCGGGCGCTTGCGTCTGTAGGCGCTTCATGCGCTGATACACATTTTGTTCGGGTGATGCGTTCACCCGCTGCATTTGCTGATAGGGTTGAGCGGTCTTTGACCGGCTCCCCGAGAGGAAGGATCGGAACGTGATTGGACGTTTGCGCGGCACCTTGGCGGAAAAACAGCCGCCGCACCTGATTATCGACGTCAACGGCGTGGGGTACGAACTGGAAGTTCCCATGACCACGCTGTACCGTCTGCCCAAGGTGGGCGAAAGCGTCACCGTGCATACTCATTTGGTGGTGCGCGAAGATGCTCACTTGCTATACGGCTTTGCCGAAAAGCGCGAGCGCGAGCTGTTCCGGGAACTCATCCGTCTCAACGGCGTGGGCCCGAAGCTGGCATTGGCGCTGATGTCCGGCCTGGAAGTCGACGAACTGGTGCGTTGCGTGCAAGCCCAGGATACTTCGGCCTTGGTGCGCGTGCCTGGTGTCGGCAAAAAAACCGCCGAACGCTTGCTGGTCGAGCTCAAAGACCGCTTCAAGGCTTGGGAAACCTCGCCCGCCATGTTCACCCTGGTGTCGGATGGGCCGTTGCCGGTCGCCAGCGAGTCCACTGCCGAGGCCGATGCGGTCAGCGCACTGGTCTCGCTGGGCTACAAGCCGCAGGAAGCCAGCAAGGCAATCGCCGCGATCAAGGACAAGGCCGGCCTGAGCAGTGAAGAACTGATCCGCCGCAGCCTGAAAGGGATGATTACCAAGTGATCGAAGCCGACCGCCTGATCGCCGCCAGTGGCCGCGACCGTGAAGAAGTCCAGGACCGGGCGATTCGTCCGCTGCGCCTGGACGAGTACATCGGCCAGCCGGTCGTGCGCGAGCAGATGGCCCTGTTCATCCAGGCCGCCCGTGGGCGCAATGAGTCGCTCGATCACACGCTGATCTTCGGGCCGCCCGGGTTGGGCAAGACCACGTTGGCCAACATCATCGCCCAGGAAATGGGCGTTTCGGTCAAAAGCACCTCGGGCCCGATCCTTGAGCGTCCAGGTGACCTGGCGGCCATGCTGACCAACCTCGAACCGCACGACGTGCTGTTCATCGACGAGATCCACCGGTTGTCACCGGTTGTCGAGGAGGTGCTGTACCCCGCCATGGAGGACTTCCAGCTCGACATCATGATCGGCGAAGGCCCGGCCGCCCGTTCGATCAAGCTCGACCTGCCACCGTTCACCCTGGTGGGTGCCACCACCCGTGCCGGCATGCTCACCAACCCGCTGCGGGACCGCTTCGGCATCGTCCAGCGCCTGGAGTTCTACAGCGACAAGGACCTGGCCACCATCGTCAGCCGTTCGGCCAACATCCTTGGCCTGGTCATCGAGGACCAGGGGGCTTACGAGATTGCCCGCCGTGCCCGTGGCACGCCTCGTATCGCCAACCGCCTGTTGCGCCGCGTGCGCGACTACGCCGAGGTGCGCGGCAAGGGCCAGATCACCAAGGCCGTGGCCGACATGGCACTGAACCTGCTGGACGTCGACGAGCGCGGTTTCGACCATTCCGACCGCCGCCTGCTGTTGACCATGATCGAGAAGTTCGATGGTGGCCCGGTAGGCGTGGACAACCTGGCGGCGGCGATCAGCGAAGAGCGCCATACCATCGAGGATGTGCTCGAACCGTACCTGATCCAGCAGGGCTATATCATGCGCACGCCGCGCGGCCGCGTGGTTACCCGGCATGCCTATCTGCACTTTGGCCTGAATATTCCAGGGCGCTTGGGGGAGGGCGGTGATTTTTCAGAACCAGGTGATGAATGACAGATCGAATGCGACTTTTCGTGGTCCTACCGCTGGCATGCCCAGGGTGCGCTGGCAATAAGACATTAATGAAGAAAAAACAGTTGCCACAGCGGATTGGCAAGCTGAGGAGTAAGCACTAGAGTATGCGCGCGCAAAATCAGCTCGAACCGTTCGCACACCGTTGTCGCGTCTATTACGAAGATACCGATGCGGGCGGCGTGGTGTATTACGTCAACTACCTGAAATTCATGGAGCGCGCGCGCACCGAACGCCTGCGGCACCTGGGCTTTTCCCAGTCGCAACTGGCCGAAGACAACCTGCTGTTCGTGGTCCATTCCAGCGAAGCGCGCTATCACGCGCCGGCGCGGCTGGATGACGAATTGCGGGTAACCGCGCAAGTACTTGAACTCAATCGCGCCAGCCTGCGTTTCGTGCAGCAGGTCTGGCGGGAAAAGGATGAAACGCTGCTTTGCGAAGGGCAGTTCCTGGTGGCCGCCGTGCGCGCCGACACTTTCAAACCCCGAGCCATACCCCCCCCAGCTGCGCGACGCCTTTGCGGCGGACGGCTCGGGTAATCAATCGAATGCAGGAGAATAAGCGTGGAAGCTAACGTCGTCGACCATACCTCCATGTGGAGTCTGGTCAGCAATGCCAGCGTGGTGGTACAGCTGGTAATGCTGACCCTGGTGGCCGCCTCGGTCACTTCATGGATCATGATCTTCCAGCGCAGCACCATGCTGCGCGCCGGTCGTCGTGCGCTGGATGCCTTCGAGGAGCGCTTCTGGTCGGGCATCGACCTGTCCAAGCTGTACCGCCAGGCAGGCAGCAACCCAGACCCGGACTCCGGTGTAGAGCAGGTGTTCCGTGCCGGCTTCAAGGAGTTCTCGCGCCTGCGCCAGCAGCCGGGCGTTGACCCGGATGCGGTCATGGAAGGCGTTGGCCGTGCCATGCGCGTGGCCATTTCGCGCGAGGAAGAAAAACTCGAGCAGAGCCTGCCATTCCTGGCCACCGTCGGTTCGACCAGCCCGTACATTGGCCTGTTCGGTACCGTATGGGGCATCATGAACTCCTTCCGTGGCCTGGCCAGCGCCCAGCAGGCCACCCTGGCCACCGTTGCCCCGGGTATCGCCGAAGCGCTGATCGCCACCGCCATCGGCCTGTTCGCGGCAATCCCGGCGGTCATCGCCTACAACCGTTTCGCTGCGCGTAGTGAAGTGCTGATCGGTCGTTACTACACCTTCGCCGACGAGTTCCAGGCGATCCTGCACCGCAAAGTGCACACCAGCGAAGAGTAATCAGGTAGAAACCCATGGCCCGAGTTCGCCACAAACGCAAGCCCGTCGCCGAGATGAACGTGGTGCCCTACATCGACGTGATGCTGGTGCTGCTGGTCATCTTCATGGTGACGGCGCCCATGCTCAACCAGGGCGTGAAGGTCGACTTGCCCAAGGTTTCCAGCGAAGCCTTGCCGCAGGACAACAACGTCCAGATCCTCACCATCTCCATCAAGGCCGATAAAACCTATTACTGGAACCTCGGCAGCGAAGTCGATACCGACAAGCAGATGGACAAGGCCATGACCTTGCCCGCCATGACCGACGCCGTGACCAAGATCATTGCTGCCGGCCGTGACCAGGGTAAGCAGACCCAAGTGTTCATTCGTGGCGACAAGGCTGTCGACTATGGCGCGGTCATGGGTGCCATGGGCGGGTTGCAGAAGGCCGGTGTCGGTAACGTTGGCCTGATTACCGAGGCGCCCTGATGCAACAGCGAGAGCCATCCGCCTCGGAAAGCTACTTCTGGCCCAGTGTCTGGGCCATCGGCCTGCATGTGTTGGTGTTCGCCCTGCTGTTCGTCAGTTTTGCCATGACGCCTGAGCTGCCGCCATCCAAGCCGATTGTTCAGGCTACCCTGTACCAGCTCAAGTCCAAGAGCCAGGCGACTACCCAGACCAATCAGAAGATTGCCGGGGAAGCGAAGAAAACGGCTTCGCGCCAGACCGAGGTCGAGCAGCTGGAGCAGAAGAAGGTCGAGCAGGAGGCCGTGAAGGCTGCGGAACAAAAGAAAGCCGACGCTGCTCAAAAGGCCGAAGAGGCCCGCGAAGCCGCCGAGGCGAAAAAAGCCGAGGACGCTGCCAAGGCCGCTGAAGCCGCCAAGGCTGCCGAGGCCAAGAAAGCCGCCGAAGCCAAGAAGGCCGACGAGGCGAAGAAGGCCGCCGAGAAGCAGCAGGCCGACATCGCCAAGAAGAAGGCCGAGGAAGAAGCCAAGAAAAAAGCCGAAGAAGAGGCCAAGAAAGAGGCCGCTGAAGAGGCGAAGAAACAAGCCGCCGAGGACGCCAAGAAAAAGGCAGCCGAAGAGGCCAAGAAGAAAGCAGCCGAGGACGCCAAGAAGAAAGCGGCGGCCGAGGACGCGAAGAAGAAGGCAGCTGAAGAGGCCAAGAAAAAGGCCGCTGCAGACGCCCAGAAGAAAAAGGCACAGGAAGCGGCCCGCAAGGCGGCAGAAGACAAGAAAGCGCAGGCCCTGGCCGAGCTGTTGTCCGACACCACCGAGCGGCAGCAAGCGCTGGCCGACGAGCAGGGTGACCAGGTGGCCGGCGACTTCGACGACCTGATCCGCATGCGCGCGGCCGAAGGCTGGGCGCGTCCGCCTTCCGCGCGCAAGGGCATGACGGTGGTCCTGCAGATCAACATGTTGCCGGACGGTACCATCACCAGTGTCAGCGTGGCCCGTTCCAGTGGTGACGGCCCGTACGACAGTTCGGCGGTGGCTGCGGTGAAGAACATTGGTCGTTTGACCGAGATGCAGGGTATGAAGCCGAGCGATTTCAACCAATATCGTTCGTTCAAGATGACATTTACACCTGAGGATCTAGCGTTGTGATTAAACGTCTTAGAGGACTGCTGGTCATGCTGTGCTGCGTGGCAGGCATGGCTGTGGCAGAGGAAAAGAACATCCTGGTCACCAGCGGCAGCGACCGGGCAACCCCGATCGCGGTGGTGCCGTTCGGTCTGCAGGGCGGCAGCGTGTTGCCAGAAGACATTGCCGATATCATCGGCAACGACCTGCGCAACTCTGGCTACTACTCGCCAATTCCGCGGCAGAACATGATCAGCCAGCCGTCGCAGGCCAGCGAAGTGATCTTCCGCGACTGGAAAGCGCTGGGTGCACAGTACGTGATGGTGGGCAGCATCGTGCCGGCAGGCGGTCGTCTGCAGGTGCAGTACGCGCTGTTCAACGTCGCTACCGAGCAGCAAGTGCTGACCGGCAGCGTCGCGGGTAGCACCGACCAGTTGCGCGACATGGCGCACTACATTGCGGACCAGTCGTTCGAGAAACTCACCGGCATCAAGGGTGCGTTCTCCACCCGCATGCTGTACGTGACGGCCGAGCGCTTCTCCACTAACAACACCCGCTACACCCTGCAGCGTTCGGACTACGACGGTGCGCGTGCAGTTACCCTGCTGCAATCGCGTGAGCCGATCCTGTCGCCGCGCTTTGCACCGGATGGCAAGCGTATCGCCTATGTGTCGTTCGAGCAGAAGCGCCCGCGCATCTTCATCCAGAACATCGATACCGGCCGCCGCGAGCAGGTGACCAACTTCGAAGGCCTGAACGGTGCGCCAGCCTGGTCGCCGGACGGTTCGCGCCTGGCGTTCGTATTGTCGAAAGACGGCAACCCGGACATCTACGTGATGAACGTGGCATCGCGCCAGATCAGCCGTGTTACCGCAGGCCCGGGTATCAATACCGAACCATTCTGGGGTAAAGATGGCAACACGCTTTACTTCACTTCCGACCGTGGCGGCAAACCGCAGATCTACAAACAGTCGGTCGGTGGTGGTGGTGCCGAGCGTGTAACCTTCGTGGGTAACTACAACGCCAACCCGAAACTTTCGGCGGACGAAAAAACCTTGGTGATGATCCATCGCCAACAGGGCTTTACCAACTTTAAAGTGGCGGCACAGGACTTGCAGCGCGGAAGTGTAAAGATTCTGTCTGAAACAAGTCTTGATGAGTCTCCCACTGTTGCGCCTAACGGCACCATGCTAATCTACGCCACCCGCCAGCAGGGCCGGGGAGTCTTGATGCTCGTGTCGCTTAATGGCCGCGTGAGGCTCCCACTTCCTACCGCTCAAGGCGAAGTCAGAGAACCGTCCTGGTCCCCTTACCTGAACTGATTGCGGCGTAATACGTTTTGCTTAACACACTGGGGTTTCATTAGGAGTTTCACGATGGAAATGCTGAAGTTTGGTAAATTTGCTGCGCTGGCTCTGGCCATGGCCGTAGCTGTAGGTTGCTCCTCGAAGGGCGGTGACAACGCAGGCGAAGGCGCTGCTGTAGATCCGAACGCTGGCTACGGTGCCAACACTGGCGCAGTTGACGGCTCCCTGAGCGAAGAAGCTGCCCTGCGCGCAATCACCACCTTCTACTTCGAATACGACAGCTCGGACCTGAAGCCAGAAGCCATGCGCGCTCTGGACGTTCACGCCAAGGACCTGAAAGCCAACGGCAACCGCGTTGTTCTGGAAGGCAACACCGACGAGCGCGGCACCCGCGAGTACAACATGGCTCTGGGTGAGCGTCGTGCGAAAGCCGTTCAGCGCTACCTGGTTCTGCAGGGCGTTTCCCCTGCTCAGCTGGAACTGGTTTCCTACGGCGAAGAGCGTCCAGTTGCCACCGGCAACGACGAGCAGTCCTGGGCTCAGAACCGTCGCGTAGAACTGCGTAAGTAAGTTCTTATGCGTATGTGCCGCCGTGTAGTAACCGTCCTCGCACTCAGCCTGCCGCTCGCGGCCTGGGCTGAGGTCCCTGTAGTAGATGACAACGCAGGCGCTTATCCGCCTGCGGGTTATGGCACGAGCGGCGCCTATGCCGGGTCGGGGGCTTCGGCCCCTGCCTCTGCACAGGGCCAGCTGTTCATGCAGCTGCAACAGATGCAGGATCAGCTTTCCCGCCAGCAAGGCATCATCGAAGAGCTGCAAAACGATGTGTCGCGCATGAAGCAGGAAAACCTGGAGCGATACCAGGACCTGGACCGTCGCATCAACAGTGGCGCTGCGCCTGCCGCAACCCCTGACAATTCCTCCGGTGGTGGTGCTTCCAATGCCGCCCCCGATGCAGCAGCAGGTGCTGCTGCGCAACAACCGGCCGCCAGTAGCGAGCCCGGTGATCCGGCGAAAGAAAAGCTCTACTACGATGCCGCTTTCGACCTGATCAAGCAGAAAGACTTCGACAAGGCCAGCCAGGCGTTCAATGCCTTCCTGCGCAAGTACCCCAACAGCCAGTACGCCGGTAATGCCCAGTACTGGTTGGGTGAAGTGAACCTGGCCAAGGGCGACCTGCAGGGTGCCAGCCAAGCCTTTGCCCAGGTCAGCCAGAAGTACCCGAAACACAGCAAAGTGCCGGATTCGCTCTATAAGCTGGCCGATGTCGAGCGTCGCATGGGCCACACCGACAAGGTCAAGGGCATCCTGCAGCAGGTCATCACCCAGTACCCCGGCACCTCCGCCGCGCAACTGGCTCAGCGTGACCTGCAGAAGCTCTAAGCGCTGTAGCTGTACCTTTCGAAAGAAACCCGCGCCAGTCGCGGGTTTTTTCGTTAGAATCATTGCCCTTTTTTCGTAAACACGCTGCTGCGGATAACGCTATGTCGAGTCCGCGACAGTGCCTGACGGAGGCGGACAGCCTGTTTAGCTGTCACGCCCGTGGCGAGCATGCAAGACACACTACGCATTACCGAAGTCTTTTACTCTTTGCAGGGTGAAACGCGAACGGCTGGGCTGCCCACGGTTTTCGTGCGCCTCACCGGTTGCCCCCTGCGCTGCCAATACTGCGACAGTGCCTATGCCTTCACCGGCGGCACCATTCGCACCCTCGATTCAATCCTTGAGCAGGTTGCCAGCTTCAAGCCACGTTATGTCTGTGTCACCGGCGGCGAGCCATTGGCCCAGCCGAATGCCTTGCCGTTGCTGCAGCGCCTGTGTGACGCCGGTTACGAGGTGTCGCTGGAAACCAGCGGCGCGCTGGATATCGCTGGCACCGACACGCGCGTTAGCCGCGTAGTCGACCTGAAGACCCCGGGTTCTGAGGAGTCGCACCGTAACCGCTACGAGAACATCGAGCTGCTGACCCGCAATGACCAAGTCAAGTTCGTTATCTGTTCCCGAGAGGACTACGACTGGGCGGTGTCCAAGCTGATCCAGTACAACCTGGCCGAGCGTGCCGGCGAGGTGTTGTTCTCGCCGAGCCACCATCAGGTGAATGCCAGCGACCTGGCAGACTGGATCGTCGCGGACAACCTGCCTGTACGCTTCCAGTTGCAGTTGCACAAGCTGCTGTGGAACGACGAACCCGGACGTTGATTGAGGAGCAAGTACACATGACAGAAAAGCGCGCAGTAATCTTGTTGTCCGGCGGCCTGGACTCCGCCACCGTGGTCGCCATGGCCAAAGCAGAAGGCTATAGCTGCTACACCATGAGCTTCGACTACGGCCAGCGCCACCGTGCCGAGCTGAACGCAGCCGCACGCGTGGCCCGCGACCTGGGTGCGGTCGAGCACAAGGTGATTGGCCTTAACCTCGACGGTATTGGTGGTTCGGCGTTGACCGACAGCAGCATTGACGTGCCGGAAGCCCCCAGTGAAGGTATCCCGGTCACCTACGTGCCGGCCCGCAACACCGTGTTTCTGTCACTGGCGTTGGGTTGGGCGGAAGTGCTGGAGGCGCGGGATATCTTTATCGGCGTCAATGCCGTGGATTACTCCGGCTACCCGGATTGCCGCCCCGAGTTCGTCGAGGCCTTCGAGCGTATGGCCAACCTGGCGACCAAGGCGGGCGTAGAGGGGCAGGGCTTCCGCATTCAGGCGCCGCTGCAGAACATGAGCAAGGCGCAGATCGTGCAGGCTGGTATCGCCCGCGGTGTGGACTACAGTTTGACTGTTTCCTGCTATCAGGCCGACGATGAAGGCCGTGCCTGTGGTAAATGTGACAGCTGCCGCCTGCGTGCAGATGGCTTCAAGGCAGCCGGTGTCGAAGACCCGACACGGTATGTTTGACAAAAATCCTTTGATGGAGTGTTGATTTCCCGTTAGAAATCAGTATTATACGCGCCATCCAACGGGTCGTTAGCTCAGTTGGTAGAGCAGTTGGCTTTTAACCAATTGGTCGTAGGTTCGAATCCTACACGACCCACCATTATTCACAGCGGTTCGTGAGTGCTAGAGAGGGGGGCTTGCCACAGCCATGTCTAGTCTTGCAGCCGTCTGGAGCGAACCTTAGGCTCGCTTCGGCGTGATGTCAATATGGAATAGCCCGCCACTTATGGCGGGCTTTTTCGTTCCTGGGCCAAAAAACTCAATGACTTAGGGGATTTGCGGGCTGCTCAGCTCTGCGAACCTCGCTTCGCGACGTCTCCAAAACACGCGCAGCCAAAGGCATGGCGCCAGTTTCCTAGCACCAGTGACCTGGGACAGTTATGCGCTATCTGCCCTGCTTCAGTTAACCATGTAGTGGCTCATTGCCATTCGTCGGTTCAGAACTTCGGGGAGGCACGGGCGTTGTACACAGTGCCTGCGTCAGCAGAATGAGATCGAGCAAAAGGTGTAGACCCTGTTGTCGATGCCATCAGGCTGAACAGAAGGCTTGGTTGAAAGAGATCTTCGGGCGGTAGCAAAGCACTGGCACAGCTCTGCCTGAACTCAATCAGCAGATGTTCTGGTGCCGAGCAGCCACCTCCTTGATGATCTTGTTCGATCGTTATTCGTCGACCAGGCTCTGTGCGGATACCGCTTTCACCTGCATGCGAATTTGGTGCACTACTTTCATCCACCCGACGTACAAGCCTTAATGCCCCCTGCTGCATGCTGCGCTCATGCAATACGTCTCGCATGTGGTCATAGTCGGCTTCGATGTAGCTCATCGTGGTAGCGATGTTCGAATGGTTCAGCAGGTTTTTGGTCAGGTGGATGTTTCTTTCCGGCTGCTTCATCAGATCGGTTGCAAGCGTGTGCCTGAACCGGTGCGGAGTCATCCGTACCCCGAGCCTGATGATCAGCTTCTTGTACATCGCCTCGACCTGGTCCGAGTTCATTTCATGCCGCTTGTAATGGCGGGAGAAACGATTGACGTTGAACAGCTGGTCATCGGCGCCAAAGCCCGCTCGACCAGCTTCATCGACGAGGCGCTGAATGTGCGGCGCTAGCCCATCCATGATGGGAATGCGAAACTCGCGGTGTGTTTTTTCGGTTTCGCCGCGGACGAGAACCAGCCGTCGATCCCAGTCCACATCCTTCAGCCGGATGCACAGCAGTGCATTCAGCCGTATGCCGGTGTAGTAGAACATCTCGAAAGTTGCCAGCCAGAACCACGCTGGTGTGATTCTGGCCCGGTCCCCAGTCGACTCCTCCTGGTCAGCAAGACTTCTGAGCCACCGCCTTGCACGGACGATCGCTTCGCCGGCAATGATTTTGCTCTGTCGCTTCGGTGCAATTACCGTCGTCTTCTTGAATGGGTTCACATCGGTGTTGGGAAGAATCCCATACTCGATGCCGTAACCCCATATTGTTCGGAGGTGATTGGAGTAAGTGTTCCAGCTGCGCTTAGACAGACCTCCTTCAATCAGCTTGTTCCTTAAGGCAAGGACGTCCCGTCGATCGATGGTCTCCACATCAACAGCGTTGCCGAAATTCTTTTCCAGCTTCTTCATTGCCGCGCCGTAGATTTTCGCGCTGGCAGGCCGGAGGTCGTGATCGACGAGGTATTCCCGGAGCAATTTCTCGGGCGTCATTCAGCGGCCCCTTCCGTCACTCGTCGCAAGCTTGGGTTGTTCAGGGGTTGCTCAGCAAATATCAGCTTCGGATCAAGAAGAAGGTAGCCCCTCAGCTGCGTGGTCTTCCGTGGGCCTACTACATCGTAGGTCCAGATGTTCAGCTGCTTGCTGGTTTTCTGGTGGCTTTTCTCTTTCTCAAATGCGCGTTGTACATGCTGCCAGGCCGCTGTCCCCGGTTTACCGACGATCCGCTCAAGCTCCGGGTGCTCAAGCACATATCGCTTGAAGATCCCAGGGGTAACGAGCATTGCTGTGTCGTCGACGGTGTGAATCAGGGCCTTGGTATCGTTGATGATCAATTTGTGGGAGGCGACCCCGGCTTTGAGCCAGGCGATGAAAGCTCCTCCCAGCGAACTACTCGTAGGCATGGTGGTGACATCTTTTATTGCAGCATTCCTTGCTGTGGCTGCTAGAGAATCGTCAGCCGGCTCCACCTCTTCGAGTCCTTGCTGGGGAGGGGAGGCGGCTGCTGAGCCTGGGCTAGCACTTAGCTCTTCTGATGGCGCAGTGATATTACTATACAGTGACAGTAATTCTTCGCGCTCAGACGATCGGATCCCTTCGGTTGGAGTTGGCTGGACTAAGGCTCGAGGTCGTGCCGGCGGTTGAGTTGCGTCGCCCGAGGGGCCGACTGGCTCATCCGGGACCGCACAGACGGTTTCCGCACTGGTGACCGCCTGCGCGACTGTCTCCGGTTCCTGCTCCAGGGTGAGGCTGCCACCGTATTGAGGGGGACGTTCGTCCGGATTCGGCCATACGAGTGCCGGCGAGACCTTTAAGAACGTGAAGCTGTTCTTCCAACCGCGGCCGTTATCGATGGTGGCTTTCCAGATCGCCTTATCCTGGGCATTGGTCTGGATGATTGCCTGGTCCTGCAGCATGTTGAAGAACGGCGCATTGGAGGTTGGCACTCCCTCAATACCCTGGGTCAGCAAGTATGCCCGGAGCTGGTCTGCTGCTGGTTTACTCACCAGCCAAAGCGCATCTTGCGTTAGCCAACCATCTGCCGGTCCATCTGGGTGATTGAGCTTGAGTTTTTCTCGCACCAGGAATCGCAGACCGTCGGCCAGTTGTCGCTGCAGCGATTGCTTTGGGGCCGCAAGCGCGCGTTCAGGATTTCCTCCCAGTTGCTGGGCAACGGAAGCTTTATCCGCCTGGATCACCATTTCGCCGAGGATGCCGGCGTGCTCGTACTGGCCGGCGAGAAGGTAGATCAGTTGCTTCCATAATTCAGGGAAGCCGCTGAGCCAGTCCAGGATTCCGGTGTCCAGGACTTGCATGTACACAAGAGCTGAAGCAGCCCCGTGCAGTTGATACTCCCTACCTTTCACATACTTGAACCGGTAGGGGCGGTTGATCGGTCCGTGCCATGGGTGCCATGCGCGGCCATCTTCGAGCTCGACGCGGAGGTCAACAGCGATCTTCCCCAAGTCGTGTAGCAACGCGCCGTAGGCAGCCGCTGCAGTCCAGGCTTCTGCTTGAGCAGATTGGGACTCCGGTGGAGCGCCTATTGGCAGAAGGTGCGTCTGCCGGATCTTTAGGGCATAGGCCATGATCTCCAGGCCGTGGTCCAGGAGTCCGCCAAGGTAGGCATGGTGATGGTTTTCAGAGGCAGGGAGCAGCTGCACCAGCTCAGCGTAGCGCTCGAGCGGTTTAAGGTAGAGGGTATTGAACTGAGCTCGCGAGAGCGAAGCCCGGCGCCAGATGTTCTCCAGGAGCTGCTGACGGAGTGGGCTCTGCAGGAGAGCAGTAGCCTTCGCCGGCAGATGGAAGCCCTGTGGTGAGGCTTCTGGTGTTGGTTTAGCCGGTTTGCGGCTCAACCAGGAGAGGAGTTGCATAGGTTGCTCCATGGGGTGTGCATGGAGCGGGCTTTTCTCCTAATGCCAAGATGGCATCAACGGTAAAGCGAATGTCTGCTGCTACGGATTTCTTGGCAAATTGCCATCATCAAAAGCCAAATCTTGGAGGCGATGGAGTAGGTGTGAGGTCGATGCGTGGTGCAGGGGGGGAGGGCTTCAACTCTTGGCGATACTGCTCAAGGCTCATGCTTCCGATGAGCTTGCCACTACTTGAAACACCCATCACTGTCAGCATGCTTTCGGCCGAAACGTGGCTCGACTGGCCACGCCCCCCGCTACCACGCGCATCGGGTATTCTGAAACTCTGCAGTTTCGTCAAGTACTCCATAAAGGTCGTGTGTGTCACCCCGGTGGTCAGAATATCTGTAATGTCCAGAAAGTACTCTTCTGGCTCGAAATATTTTTGATTCCAAAGGTCTAGCTCGCCATTTTCTGTAAGGGCGCCGTAGACTATCCAGTGGTGGTCGTAGCTATTGAGTGCCGCAGTGGCGGCTTCATAGTCATTGAATATCGTTTTTTCTGACTCAATTTCGGAGTAATCTTTTTTGAATTCGACAAGTACGAGTTTATTGTCTTTTCCGAAAATTCCGTCGCCTGATGAGCGTTCATGTCGGCCGGCGATCGGCGCAGCGAAGTCTAGTCGATCATTGCTGGCAAGTCTGATAACGAAGTCGTACTCGACAGTCTTTTCCCACCAAGTTGCTTGCATATAAGGCTCCTAATCTTTTCCTTTTGTCGGACTTCGTCCGCCCTTTCGGGTAGGGCTTTTACCCTTGTGATCCATTCCATTACCCATTCAAGCCCATTTTCTGTTGAGCCATTTAACCTTTACTGCTGATGCAGGTGTTTCAGATTCTGAGCGACTTCCATAGCATCGTGGAGGACTCGTAATATCTCAACGATTTGATCTGTACCTGCTCGGTAAAACACGATATGTCGAGGTCTAATTACACGCCCGTCAGTCATCTGCAGCACGTTGAATGACAGATGCAGGCTGAGAAGCCCCGGGGCAAGCTCATCACGCAATCTGCTGCCTGCTGGCCTCGGCTGCTCAGCTAGGGCGAGGAACGTTTCCTGTAGCAGGTCTTGATACCGATTCCTGACGGACTCACCGAGCCTCACCTCAGTGAAGCGAAGCGTATCGGCGATGTCGACGCATGCCTGGGGTGATATGCGAACCATGACCCTACTCATGCTTTTCGCCCGCCAGTCTTCCAAGATTATTGAGGTAGGCTGCCAGATTGGCCGGATCGATTTCATCGTATTGGCCTGCTTCGACCTGCATGATGCCCACTGATGTTGCGTTGCGCAGCGCTTCGAGTCTGGCTGCCTCAGCTGCTTCATGCTCAAGCAGCATCCGGATGCCTGCACGCACGACCTCGCTGAAGTTCTGGTAACGACCCGTGCTGACTAGTTCATCAATGGACTGCTCCATTGGCTGTGGAACGACGACATTGTGGGTGGCCATGGATGTGAACCTGATGAGTGGTGATGGCGTTTTATGCCATACCCCTTGCGAAAATGCCAAAGCTGTCGTATATCTGATGGCAAGATGCTCTCATAGGGCAAGGAGATTGAATCATGACTGCAGCCGCCAAACACTCGATTGCCTTCCGCTTAGGCCGGGCCCTGGGAGGTGTGGCGCGCTTCTGCATGCATGACTTGAATCCGACAATCCGTTGGGTTAAGCGGGGAGTCCTCGCCATGGTAATTGCGCTCATTTTAGCCAACTCGATAAGCTGGCTTATGTCGGTGCTGCTGACGGTCATTTCACTTGCTCTCGGCCTGTACGCACTTTCCAAAGCTGACCTGGATAAGGTTGATATGTTCTCCGAGGATAAAGAAGCCCCCTATGGTCGGGACGGAGTTATGGGCTGCCCTCTCAATATGTGGGGCGAGCGTACTGACGGTCTTGATCGGGATCTTCCTTGAAAAGCTTGGTCGCAGTAAAGGACCAAGCTTTTATCAACGCTACTGCCCACCGATTGACTTCACTGCCTTCTGAGCCATTTGTCCCCCTTCGCTGCCAGCTTTTCCTACAGCGTCGGATCCTTTGGTTAGACCGTTAAGGATCGTCCCTGTTTGCACTCCAGCCCAGCCGAGAGCAACTATCCAGAAGGTCGGGAGGATGATGAACATCGAACCCATGACGAAGTTCAGAATCGCGTCTTGAGTGGTGGTGTTCAAGCCCATCACTGGATCAAAGGATAGGTGTGGTGAGCCCGAACCATACAAAACGTCGATGATTGTGCTGTCGACCCATCTTGCCAGTTGGAACCAAAAGTCTACAAATATTAACGCGAACATTGTTACTGACATGGTCATGGCAACTTTCAGTTGATACGCACCGATTATCAGCACCAGTGGAATGCTGATGACCATGGCCATCTTGAGGAAGGCCACTACCATCGGTAAGGCTTGGCGCACCATGTCCATCGCCGGGAAGAAGGCCAGCGACCCGACGGCGACCCCCAATGTTCCGCCTGCACGTGCAAGGCCGTTCCAGACGGTTCCATCGACCTGTCCACCATAATCGGTGTAGACGTCGCCGTTGACCTGGCTAGAAGGCGACACGAGCTGGCGAATCATCGAGTCGGTGACTTCCTCCTGGGACAGCCACTTTGCCCACCCGAGGAACTGGTTCAGCAAACTAGGATCGACTTGGGCTTTCAGTCGGTCCCGCAGGCCGATGTTCCCGTCAGACCACCACTGTTTGCAAGTGGGATACCCACCACCACCGGTAACCTGGGGCATGCCATCATCTCGTTTCGTGTCATACGGCCAGGATGTACGGGGTGTTCTGGAGTAATCCGTGTCGTAGTAACCAGCCGTGTTCAGCAGGTAGTGGGACCCGATCCAGTTCAGGTCCTGTAGGGCCTTCTGGTCTTTGGCGATCGACCCTATGTCGGGCTGACGCATGAACAGGCGCGCGCGGGAAGGGCCGAAGCAATCATGGGTGAAGTCTGCCACCTCCTGCGCGAGCAGAGGATTGCCGATCCTCATCGCGTCGACCTCCATGCGCATTTGCCTGAGATCTGTACCGCAGGGGATTGCTGCAACAGCGCCGCTATTCAACCCCTTGGACAGCGCGTGTACGAGCGCCCACCACACCGGCACCTTCGCGCTCTTGCCGGCCAACGAGCTGAAGGTGGTGTTCCAGCCTGTCTCCGAGGGCGCCGGCGTCAGTACCTGGCACTGCTTCCCTCGCGCCTGGTCGAACTGCAGAGTGTCAAATCCCACGGAGATGGCTGGCACAGCACACAGTGAAACAACCACATACCCAACGTACAGCTGGGTTTCAATGCGAGCCAGGGACAGCACCCCCTTGTTGCCCTCGTCAGCGCCTTCTCCTCGGACTTTGATCCACTCACGGGCCACGATGATGATAAAGGGCAGGGCGAAAAGGCCCGTGTCCGAAATCATGTCCCAGATCCCGTTGTTGATGATCCACCCTACCAGGGTGAGGTAATACTCGAGGTAGTCGTTCGTATAGAGCGTCATAAGACCTCCGACCAGGTGATTGGCGCCTTCGAAATCTCGATGATCACGAACAACAGGAGTACCAGGAACTCGATCCGCTGAACCCCCTTGGACGACTGATCTTCGTCGCTCCCAGGCAGACGCGCCTTGAGCTTCACCCACGCGAAGACGATGCTGCCATAGAGGGCGAGTCGCCATAGCAACAGTGGCAGGTAATTGCCCTCACGCCACTTCAACCAGGTGTCGAACACGCCCAGATGATTGACCGCGATGACGCCGAGCAACACGCTCAGCAACAGCATCACCACGCTCAATAACACGCCTCCCAGGAGGACTTTGAGGGGGTGGGCTTTTTTCTCGACATCTTCCGACATGGTCACTCCTTGCCGGCAGGCTTCTGCAGCTGAATCAGGCGATCCTGTTCAGGCGCCGCTTCGTAGATCGAGCGGGAACTTTCGGCGCGCGACTTGCTGCGCTCGATGATCTTCATCGGAGAGTTGTTGGCGAGCTGCTGCCGCATGTCGAGCTCGGTCTTGAGGTTGGTGATGAGTTGCTGAAGCGTGTCGACCTGGCCGAGTGTGGCCTCAACGGCGAGCTTGTTCGCATTCACGTTGGGTTCCTTGCTGCCTGTAATCAGCATGCGCTGCAGCAGCAGACCTTTCTCCAGGACATCAGCCAGGGCGACCTCGGACGCCAGGCGGGAGGCCAATACTGCCTGATCCCGCTCGTCACGAAGGGCAGTAACTACGCCGCGGGTAATGGGGAGGGAGTCGCTGCTTGCTTCACGCAGCTTCTCGGAGGTGATCTGTGTCCCGGGCTTCAAGAGCTCCTGCAGGGCCGCGAGCTTCTTGTCGTATGTTTCCTGGATCAGCGGGGTCAAGCCCACACCCGGAGTCGAGGTGGTCGTGCATCCTTCACAGGTCTGCAACTGCTGTTCACCCAGGACCCGGTTTGCGAACTGGGCGGCTTCGGCCGGAGACTCCCAACTGCCGCATACCAGTCCATTGGAGCAGCTGGACTGCGGGATGCTCGAGGTGTCCTGAGCTGCGCGGTTGTTGAGGAGGTTGTAGCCTGCTTTGGCAACATCCCCAACCACTTTGATGGGCTGCTGCCCATTGCCACCGGCCTGTTTACCGCCGACCCAGGTCACGCCGTTCGATCCTGGAGCTTGCTCGACCTTGTCGACCACTGCCACGGCATCGTTGCTCGATGCCAGGGCTTGCCCCATCTTCTGACCTTCGGCAACCTTGCCCCACCCCATCTGGCCGCCGGCAATGTCGGCCATCCGTTCGGCCATCGCCCTGCAGGTTCCCTTCGATCGGTCGTAGTCGAGGCGCGCCTGCAGGATCCCGTTGGTCAGCAGGTTGTAGAGGGCGGGATTTGCCCGCTGCAGAATCAGTGCCGGCAACGACGTGACAGCGCCGGTCGCGTTCTGGATGACGCTGCCCATGATCTGTTGGAAGCCCTGTGTTGCGCCGTTCAGCTGGTTCTGCAGGGTGTTGCTGAGGTCCATGTTTCCGCAGACCAGGTTGTTCTGCCAGCCGGCGCCGACGGTGATGCTTTCCATCTGGCCAGCGCTGCCCATCTGGACAGCGCTGCCGCCGCCGATACTGTAGAGCACGTCGTCCCCGATCACGCTGCCCTGGGACTCCACCTTGATTGGGTCGGCGGCCTCAGCCATACACCAGGTACTGCCCATGCCAGTAGCGAGAATGATGGCGATGGTAAATTTGTTCATATAGCTCTCCATGTCTTATCTCATTGGAAGTCAGTGCTTCCCAGGAAGGTCTGGCCCTTGCGCTGGCAGCATGAATAGGGCCGCCACAGGGCCCAGGCATAGGCTTCGTCGACTGCGTCGGCATTCGGGCCAGGGGAGGGGAACACGGCGCAGGTAGGGCTGATGGTTGGCGTCAGCTCCTGCCACTTGCCTGTGCTGGCATCACCTTCTTTCAGTTCCCCGGCAGGCCAGTAGCCAGGCTCCGGCAGGGAGCGCATAGGCAGGTACACGTGGGGTTGTCCTACGCGGGTGGTGATGTCACCGGCGCGCTGGGCGATGACTGCACCGGCCTTGAAGTCGTCGACCTGGTGGATGAACCCGCTCCGTGGGTAGACGCTCCCCCACATGTCGGCCGAGAGAAGTCCACCGACCTCCCGCATGCCGGGGATCAGGGCCTCTGGATAGACGGATTCGGGAACCCCGTACCGCCATGCGAGGGTGTCCAGGGTGCTGAGCATGTAGGGCACGTAGGGGGTAGTCGCGCCGTGGCAGGAGTAGCCAACAGAGCTTACAAATCGGCTGAATACCGCAGCTCCAGGGTGACCGATGACGTCAGCCTCCTTGAACTTTGTGATGTTGTTCTCGGCGTTGTGGTTGGTAGTCCCATCATTGCCGGCTTGCGCCGTCGCATTGGGCGCCCCCATGGGGCTTACCTCTGTCCACGGGTTCTCCCCTGTGTTGGCATAGGCGGATACCACTGCGTCCGGAATGTAGTGCCGGACTTTGGTTGAGGTTTTGACCGTGCAGCCAACGGGTGTGCAGAGCAGCCAGTAGCAGATGCCGACTACTTTGTATTCCAGGCAGGTAGGCGAGGTGGTGGAGGCGAGAATCGCCGCCGAGCTGATGGCCGCGGAGGCTGAGAAAGGTAGCGCCGAGGTTAGAAGCCCAGCCAAGGTGAGTCGCGAGATTCGTCTCATCATCGTCCCCTTGCCTGGTTGATTGCCTGAATGGCAGCAGCCACGTCGGGTTGGCCGTAGACCACAAACCGGCGATCGACAACGACTGCCGGCACCTTCGAGACTCCGACACTCCAGGCATCGGCATTGCCCTGCTGAGCGGCAGCCAGCTGTTGCATGAGCGCAGCTCCGGCCGGCGTGCCCATTAGTTGCCTAGCGGCGAGCGCGGCTTGGTGCGGGTTGGGTGGTAACTTCCTGGACAACTGCTCCTCGATGCGCTGTTGATCATCGAGCTTGATGACACGCACATCTGCCGGTACTGAGGTGAGTGGGTGCGCCGCGTCTGTGATGGCCCAGGTCTCGGCATGCGCGGTACCGGTGGCCAGCGCGGCGACCAACAACGAGATCACTCGCGATGAAGGCAGGGGGATATTGAACATTGAGGCTGCACCTGAAGTGGGGACGGGTACAGGAAAACGGATCGGCCCGCCAGGCGCAGTAGGAAATAGATATTTGACGGTACTTGGATTTCTTGGTGAATCGCCACACGGACGTAAGCGAAGTGTCTTCCGTGTGGCAGGCTCGTTAAGGGGGCTCCATACTGCCCGGATTTCAGGTCACTACAAAAATGTGAACTAGTCGAACCATTCTTCGTCACCAGGATCAAGTTCTTCCAGGTCCATATCGCGCTGCAGCTGCAGCTCGATCACGGTCCCGGGCGCTGGGGCATACCAGTCGACTATTACGAACCGACCTTTGCCTATGGTCGCGTCATAGTCCATGAGCACGCAGTCGTCGTTCCACTCCTGGAGAGCCCAGCTCAGCTCATCGTGTGAGGGGAATTCTTCCCCGGTCGACTCAAGCTGAAACCATCCATGGCCAGAGCCTGCGCTTGGGAAGAACCTGCTTGGTAGATTGCTTTCTTCGTCATTGTTGTCGATGCGGGAGACCGTGAGCGTGATCATTACCCTGGCTACTCCTTGCTCGCAGTGGCCTGGGCTGCGAGGGCATCAATGACCGACAGCAGTGTGGCGCTATCCACGGGACCCTCCAGGCGCATGCTGTGCCCCGTCAAACTGTCGGTGACCTCGATCGTAGGGGTAGCGGCAATGCCCCGGCCCTTGGCCACAGCCAATTGCTGTTCAACGGCTGCTCGGATATCCAGTCTTGTCCTCGCGCAAGTGGAAAGACCTTCTGCAGAGATGCCAGGTACCTCCAACTCATCAGCGAGCCCCTGGCCATTGCCATGTGTGCGCAGCAGGACCTGGTCGATCGCTTCCCAGAACGCCGAAGCCCCGCCCAATGAACCCGCGCATTGAACGAGCCTTGCCTCTGATACTGCTGCAGGGCCATGACTATCGAGAGGGAAGTGATGCCAAGCGAGCTTCACGTTCTCTTGCTCGCTCACCCATCGCTTCAGTTGTGGCGTGTATGCCCTGCAGTATGGGCATTCCAGATCGGCGTACTCCGTGATCACCCAGCGGGCACTGGACGGACCCAAATACCAGGTCTCATCGGCGGGGCGTGTGCTGTTGTTCTTTGCCAGCAGCCAGCCAGCGCCGAGGCCAGTGATCGCGATGATGCCGACCACGATGAGTTTGAGCCTGTTCTTACGCATGCTCATCCCCCCGAGCATGAGAGGGGACTTCAGGCTGCCCGAGCTTCTGCAGGGCGGCCTGTAGATCGTGAATGGCACCGTCAGGCTGAGGATGCTGCTTCAGCCACTCATCCAACACGGACTGAACCAGCGGAATGATGTCGCGACGATCGAGGGCGTTATTTTTGATCTGTTGCAGCTCGTCAATGAGCACTGGTGCGCAAACCGACAATGACTGGAGTGTGTCGTGCCCGGGCTCTTTGAGCAGCTGGGTCAGGCTATCAATGATGTTCTGGGTCAGGGTATTCATGACTCTCATGCCACGCGCTCCACGGCCTTCTTTGATTCGGGTAAGGTGATGGGATAGGGAGTGATACCGCGTTTGCGGTCCAGGTCCGCGGCCACCTGCAGTGCTGCGTGTAGCTCATCGCAGCCGAGCGCCTGCATGGTTTCGTAACGCTGCCGCTTTTCTTCTGGCTCGGTCATGGCCAGAGCAAGGCACAAGCTGGGTGGCACCACACGGAACAGCATCTCGATCCGCTTGGCCAGGACGATGCCCTCGGTGAACTTGCCGTTTTCCTTCCGTGCCGAGAGCATCATCGTCTTCTGCGCCGGCGTGAGCTCACGAAAACGCGCGATTTTCTCCACCTCGTCAGGCGGCATGTTCAAGCAGATCCACCACTCGATCATGTTCAGCAGGGCGGATGCTTCTGGAGGGATATCGTCAACGTTCTGGGTTGCCATCCAGTACCAGGCACCTAGTTTTCGCCACATCTTGGTGATCTTCACCGAATACGGGGAGAGCAGTGGCACCTTCAATGGGATGTGGCCTTCGTCGGTGAAGGCAATAAGTGGTCGGCCTTTGAACTGGTCCCGCTCTGCGATGTTGTTGATGGTGTTCAGCAGGGAGATGTAGGCGATGGCCATCTGGGCTTGATAGCCCTCACGAGCGTAGGTGGCCAAGTCGACGATTGTGATGTCAGCTTCCGGCCAGGCGGTACCAGGACGGTTGAACATCTCAGCCTCGGTGCCCATGGTGAACATCCCCATGGCCTCGGCCATCTCCATGAACCGGTTGCGCCGGCTTTCAGGGAGCTTGTCGTCGCTGGCCATCGCCTGCAGCGCTGCGCTGATGTCTTCAGTCAACACCGGACGGTTTTTACTTACGCACAGCTCGGCGGCGTTGATGATGCACTGCCGGATGGCACTGCGGTCGGCCCGAGTGAGTCGCGCATCCTCCTTCGATTCGCCGCCAGTGATCATCAGGCGGGCTGTGATCTCCAGCTCGCCCAGGATGTCCCTCTGCTCGTCCTCCATCCCCGCCAGTGCGTCGGTCAGGTGCTGGTCCGATGCATCCACGTCCGAGGCATCCAAGACCTTGACCTGGTCCTTGTTTTTTACGAGCTGCACGGCGTCGACGAACGGGGCGAGGCTTACGCCGCTACCCGGAGCGAGCCGTACCCGGTTGACGGTCAGGCCAAGCCGCTTGGCGAAATCGCCCAGCAGGCCGAAGCTGTTGCCGGCCTCGATGATGAAGAGTCGAGGGCGGTAGAGCGCAATGGCCTGCATGATCAGGTAGTTGGCTGTGGCAGATTTACCCGCGCCGGTGGGGCCGAACAAGAACAAGTGCGCGTTCATTTGTCGGTCGAGCTTGTTCAGCGGATCGAAGGTCAGCGCTGCCCCCCCTCGATTGGATAGGGTGAAGCCCGGGTTACCTGTGCCAGTGGAGCGCCCCCAGACTGGTGCCAGATTGGCGATGTGCTGGGTGAACATAAGCTGGGTGTACCAATCCAAGGCGCGGTTTTCATTCGGGTCGAAGTTGCATGGCAACCAGCGCAGGTAGCTGTTTAGAGGAGCTACCTCGTCCTGTGACTGGACTGGTTGCATGCCGGCGCCGAGGAGCACGTTGCACAAGCTAGTCGTGCGCTCCTCGAGCACGGCTTTATTCTGACCACGGAGGAAGAACGCGACACTTCCCCGGTAGAGCTTGTGCTTTCGTCCGAGAAGGGACCGCGCCGTTTCAACGTCATCCCGGGTGTGACTGGACGCCTGTGTATCCCCGATAGCCTTCCTGGATAGCTGTTCGAGATGCCCTTCCAGCAGATCCTGCGGGGTCGGCACCATGGTGATGCACAACACGGTATCCTCCGGCAGCCGGTCGAACAGCGAGTTCAATGAGTCGGCCTGCTTGGTCTCACCGGTCAGATGCCCAGTGAGGGGGGCATTTTTCAGGCGATCCAGCATCACAACCCGGTGCGGCATGCCGTCGAACGACCAGAGACCGCTGTCGATATCCGAGCGCGGTTCTCTGTAGAACAAGTTCTCCGAGAAGTCGGTGCCGCTCGCCACCGGCAGCTCACCCTCTTGCAACTCGCGGGCTGGCTGGCACACCTCTTCGTAGAAACGTCGGATATCGCGCTCAGTCGAGCCCAGGTGATCTGGGTGTGGATTGAACCAGCCTACGAGCCAACGCTTGATCGCATGGCCATCCATGCGTTTGGTTGTCACGCCGGCGTTGGCCAGGGATCCTTTAAGACGGTCGCAGATCGCTTTGAGGTAGGCGGAAGGCTCCTGGCCGCGCACCACGACGTCCTGTTTCTTTACTCGGCGATACACCACCAGGCGGACTTTCCGTGTCTGACCACGCCACGGGAGGTTGCTGACTGCCGTGTCGACGAACAATCCACCTGGCTTGGAGATGGACTCGAGGTGGTGGCGGAACAGCGCGAGGTAGAGCTTGGTGAAATCCGTGTTCTCAGCCCGGGGCTGGACGTAGGCCTGGAGTGTTTGCAGGTAGTCGGTCCAGTCCGTTTCGTCCTGGGCATAAAGCTGCACTACCCAGTGAGAGCTCTCGAGCTCGTCGAAACTGTCCTGCAGGACACCTTGCAACGCATCGCGAGCTTGTTGAAGCCAGTCGTCGGAGCGTCCCTCGGTCCCGATCGGGATCAACTCGAAAAACGCCGCCCTGGAAATGCCATCCTCGAGGAGCATGGCTTCTTCCTCGGGCAGGTATTCTGCCCATGGCAGCATGTCCACGAACGACGGGTTGACCTCGTACATCCTCGCCACGTCAGCTTTTGTCGCCGGCCGACGTTTAGGGTTTTGCCAGTCGATGGGTGAAGGGATTCCCATGGACTCCAGGCGAGCTATGTACCGGTCATTCGCAGCCTGGCGGTCTTCTTCGTTAATGACAGTACTGGCTGTTGCGGGATAGTCGTCGACAAGGTCGATATCGGTTGTCGGCTGGCCGAGCACGGGCTCGATAGGCGTTGCAGGGCCTTTGCCCAGCAATTTGCTGATGAACTGCATCAGTACTCCTCCGTCCGCTCGCCTGGCATGGCGTACTGCACGCGTTGATACATCGGGAACACCGTGGTGTACCCCGGGACTGGGACCGGATCCGTACCAGCCAGGTGTGGGAACACGTACATCACCAGATCAGGGTTCGGTAGGCGCTTGAACTGGCTGTAAATTTCGTTCTGGGGTGTGCGGTTGAAGGCTTCAGCACTTGCCTGTTGGCGAGCCACCTGAGCCTCATCGAGCGGTCGGCGCAGCTCTTGGCGCGCATCCAGCAACATTCTGCTGTTGGAACTGCCAGAGCTCCCGCCAGACGTGCCGTGTTGCCACACGTCCATCATGTTGGCTTCCCCGTGGGGGAGCAGCTCGTCTTTGTCAGTCGTGCATCCGCCTAGAATAAGGGCGAGCACGAGCCAGGCCCCGGCCTGCAGGCGGGGCTTAGTCCAGGTTTGCGGATACATGGTTGGCTCCGGCGTTGTAATCGACCTTGCGGCCTTTGATCTCGTAGTCGATGGCGAGCTGCTGGTCCAAGTGGACGGCGACCTTCGCCCCGGGCTGTACGTACACGGCGGCGAAAGCTTCGCCGTAGAGCTTGTTCATCCAGGAGCGGATGTCGCTGACCCCACCGGTCAGGATCGCGCCCATGGCGGAGTTCCCCGAGGAACCCGTGGTCCCGAATGAAGTTCCTCCGCTGCTGAAGGTAGTGGAGCTATTTTGCTCATCAGCCTTCAACAGTTTGGCGATGCCGGCGCCCGCGGCCGTCACCAGGGACTGGTTGGTCAAGTACTCCTTGGCGTTGGATCGGCGCTCGCCGGAGATGCAAGGAATGCCGTAGGAGTCGCTGATCCAGCCGAGTCCGCCCTGGATCGCTGGCTGCCCGTTACCGTTGCTGCTGTTCTGGTTGTTGTTCTGGCTGCCGTTGGCCTCTTCTGCCGGGGCAGGGAACGATCGGACCGTGCCATCTGCGAACACGAAGGTCAGGCTCCGGACTTGCCCGCGCACGCAGGACAATGTCCAGTCGCCTGATGCGGTACCGCTGGCAACAGCACCGACGACGTCAGGGATCTCGATGCCGTTTGCGGTGAGGTTGTCCGGACCGATCAGGACCTTGAAAGGGAAGGGATCATTGACTGTTCCATCGATCGGTACGCGGCCAATGAGCGCCGACATGGCCACCGACCCCATCAAGGTCGAGTTCTGGGGCAAGGTATAGGCTTTGCGTACTTGCTTGCGGGCATCCTGGGGAGACAAATCAGCGCCGACGTTCTGGGCCGTCGCGGTGAGAACTGTTTGGCCTTTGTCCAGGGTGCTCCCAAAGCTGGTGGGAAAATTGAAGCTACTGGCCGTCTGGGCGGAGCCGGGCTGAAGGGGTTTACCGCTAGCGTCCAAGGCAGTGGCATCGGTCGGTTCAACCCATACGAGTCCATTGGACTTCGTCCCTTTGTCGAAGCCCGCGCCGTCACCTGGCAGCACTCCGAGCCCAATTGGGAGGTCCTGCCCAGCGGCATTGGGGTTCTGCGACAGGTTATCCAACTGACGCTGGAACTGGTCCAACAGGCCCACGCTCTGGTTCTTCACCTGCTCCTGCAGCTCGCCCTTCGCATCATTCAGCTTGTTGTCGACATTCTGATCTATGCGCGAGAGCCGAAGCTGAAGCTCTGCATTCTGGTCCTTCAGTTCTTTGTTGTCGGTCAGCACCTTCGCGATCTGGTCTTTCACCTCCCGACTTTCAGCGACCACCGTGCGGAGGGTGTCGGCCGGAGTATCACCGTCCACCCCTAGCTTGCGCGCGGTGTCGCCGCCGATGATGATCGGCTTATCTTCAGGAGCCTTCGGCTCCTCTTTTTTACTCCCCCCCTTGAAGACGATGATGAGCGCGACGATCAGCACGGGGATGAGCAGGTACTTGAGGAGTGGATTACTTTTCAGACTGCCCACGGCGCCCTCCTGCTTTCGGATCAATTTGGCTGACCGAAGACGGCAGCAGGGCCTCTTTCAGCCCCTTTCCTTGGGTGACCAGATAAAGCGTGGTGGTATCGCTGGCATTTCCACTAGCTCCGAGGTACGGGTGCTGGAATGTCGCCGTGGAGAAGTTGCCCATCAGCTCTGTTGCATTCATCGTCAACTGCTGGGCACTCAGGTTTCTGAGTTTGACTGCCGTGACATAGCTGTTGTCGAGGCGCCAAGCCCCCAGCACCGATGCTTCCACCGGTAACACCGGCAACAAGGTGCTGAGGTCCAGGGCTCGATCAACACGCACCTGGCTGATGCCGGCGACAGGCTCAACGGTCCGGAGTGGGGCATACAGCATTTGCGCCGCATAGCGGGTCAGGGCCACCGGCGCAGGTGTCTCATGTCGGGGTGCTGGCGGAACATCCTCCTCCTCCTCCTCCGACGTCGCGGATCGCTTCGTCGGAGCTTGCATCGAGGTGGTATCGCCGTAGTAGGTAGAAGGGGCCGCGCCGGCGACGATCTTCGCGGGTTCGAGCTTGGCTTGGCCCTCTGCCGCTGGTGTCGCGGCAATATCCACCAGCATGATCTCGCCAGTGGCCACGTTCTGCAGTTGCAGCCTGGTCGGTGGAATTTCCTTGCTGGCCAGCAGGTAGACGGCGCCGCCGGTGCTCTGGACCCGCAGTTGGTCAACAAGCTGCGGAGGCATGCCTACCCGCACGTTCTGGTCGACGAACACAATGCGCTCTTGACCGACAATCAGCGGGATTGCCATGGGGATACGGTCCCACTGCAGCAGCTCTACCGCTTTCACATTGGCAACTGCAGAGAGGCCCAGAACAAAGAGGCATGCGCGCAGATTCATGGCTTCACCCCGGCTGCTTGCAGATCAACCTCGATGCGTTGCGGGTTGGACGCATAGCAGTTCCACATCAACCCGAACGGATTTTTCTCTGGGTTGACGTCGGCCCGGACGATGGACAGTGGATAACGGGTCATTGCACGCTTGACCCGCTCGCCGTTCACTGACTCGTCAGCGAGTAGATCCAGATTGACTGTCCAATCGTTGATTCCGATCTCTTCCACGCGTAGCACGCCAGGGTCGGTCAACCCGTGGCCCGGGATTTCTGAGACATTCCGTTCACGGCGGCGCAGCTCACCGGCGTTACGGCGCATCTCGTAGTCTTTCTGCAGGTACTCCTTGCAGCCAGGGGTCACGTAGGACGCCAGACGCTCGATGTTGTCCTGGTAGTCGTCGTCCCCGTTCTTCTCCCAGCGCTGCATCTGCTGGAAGATATAGAACCCGAAGGCATACACGTTCTCTGGTGGCACCTCCCACCATTTGCGAGTACTGCCGGAGCGGAGGTCCGGCGGCACATGCACGGTCAGGTCTTCGGGGGCTTTGTGCCAGCCGTAAAACGCGAACAGGCTGACTGCGCCCAGCACAATTACCGCGATTCGCAAGCTGAGAATGTGTGCTTGCTGAGCATCCACTCGTTTTCGAAAACTCATGAAGATTCCTACTTTCCTGTACGACGGCATGTCCACGCCCCCTTCCGGATGACCAACTGGGGGCCACCGAGGAAGGGGAGGTGTTGAGCCTTGTAGAACTGGAGCTGGCGGTAAAACCATGTATCCGGGCGGCCGCGTTTCATCTTCCGGAGGATCCGGCTTGCCACGGTCAAGCCCAGAGCTCCACCTACAAGAGCGCAAGCGATGAAGAGAGCTGGGTTGCCGAACAAGAACGACACGGGGATGCCCAGAATCACCCCGGCCCCCCCCACAAGCACCGACCGTTCCCCACATTTCATCCGCAGTGAGACCTCCCATGACGATGGGCTGCCTATTAAGGTTGTGGGGAAGGAAATCGAGCGTTCCATCCTTCAGGTAAGTGGTCTCAGCCATGTCGCATCACCAGTTAGAGGACGCCAGTAGCTTTGGTGACCATGAAGATGCCGACGCCGATCAGGCAGATCCCGACCACAGCGGTGAGCCCCAGGTCTCGCCACTTTTTCTTGCCCTCATGGATATCGTGGTAAACGCCGTAGGCATGGGAGGCGACCCCCACCATCATGGCTCCGAGCAGGAAGAGGCCGATCAGCATGAAACCGTCGTAACCGTAGTTCTGGATGGTTTGCAGCCAGCTGGTTCCCTCGCCGCGTGTAGGGGCTTGTGCTCCTGGTAATGCGGCAGCGGCAATGATGGGGTTCAGGCCCATAATCAATGCGGCGGCGCCGGTGAGTGACTTGGTGATGGTGCGGATTGACATCGGTTAGCTCCTTGGCTAGCTGAGAACGAGTGTGGCGAGGATCAGCAGCAGGACGATGACCTTGACGGTCGATGCGGCTGCAATGTTTCTGTCGATGTTCTGAGTCGCCCAGCCCCGGTAGATGCTGTACAGCGCCCAGGCACCCCACAGGGTCGACAGTGCGATGACGGTGCCTACGAACAGCACGGTGCTGGCCTGGGGGGTGACGCCGCTTGCAGCGTTGAAAGCTGCGACTTGAGTGCCGCTCATGCTCATGGCATCCGCCCGCCGGTGAGGGTGTATTTCCCAGCCAGCTCTGCCGGATCTCGCGGCTGTGCGCGACTTGGGGTCAGGTACTCTTGCAGGCCCTGACGAACGCGCTGGATGTCGCCAGCCAGACGTTCATAGTCGAAGTAGTAGCGCTGGCCAGGTTCGCTGGCGATTGTGGCGCTGCGCCGCGCCGAGTCCTCCAGCGCGTTCAACTGCCGGATCATCACCTCGATGTTGGCCTGTTCTGATGCTCCGGCCGCCTGAGCGCTCGGTATTAGTGAAAAGCCGCCGCTGACGCTGATCAGCGCGCCAAGCAGGATTCGGCGAGGAGATACAAGGAGGAGGGATGGCTTGTTCACGGCTGGGCTCTGGGGCAACTGACTGTGGGCGTCAGAATGCCGAGACCAGGTGGAGGGGCGCCTCAAGAAATACTTATCTGAGGTCCGTAGAATTTTTTCTCTAAGCCGGTCACGCTTTGGTGAAGTGGATTGATCCACTTTGGTAGGGCGATTGAACGGCCCAGACCGATTACAATGAGCCGAAGTTAAGCCAAGGAGTAGGCATACGGGAAAAACTGATCTGTGGGGGAGTCTTATGCCGCGGAAAACCACCAACTCGCCGGCGTTTGAAGCTTGGGTATCGGACTTTCTGGGTGCCCGTTTCCGAGATGAAGGTTGCTACGACAAAGCGGTTTTGGCCGCCGAGATGCTGCAGCACCGACGAGAGGTGAGCTCAGTGGAGCTGGTCGAGATGGTCAGGAGGGCCAACGCCATGTTGGCCCTACTCCCAGGACATGATCATGAAGCTTAAAGCGCCTGATTGGTCAGGCTACTGACTCGCGTTTGAAAAAGAGCAGATATCCGACCGGCATTGGGAACCCGTAGGACCAGGCCTGGGCATTTTGATTGCCCACTTTGATCTCGCCCCGGCACACTGGCTGGGTGCTGACGAGTTCCCAGCCTTCGGCTCCGAGCTCGAGCATCTTCTTCTGCAGTTGCTCCTCTTCTGCCAAAAGAGACGCAACATCGGGCTCAAGCGTCTGTTCTGTGCTCTTGAATATCCAAGCGCCGCTAGTCGCGTTTTTGAATGGGATAGCGACATACTCAGCGCGGTGTTCGAATTTCTTGCTCATAGTGACTCCTTTATTTAATCAGCCGCGCGCTTGACGCGCTCCTGGGGCGAGAGCGTCCACATAGCGTTCCATGATGGACAGCACCAGACTGTTGATGGCGAGGATCTTCATCGCCCGGGTGACGGCCACGTACAGAAGGTTCAATTCATCATCTCGTCGACCTGGATCGATATCAGGTGAGAGCGGGTCCGACGTGAAGTCGTCGAAGAGCCCGACGAAATCCCACTCCAGGCCTTTCGACTTGTGGGCAGAGGTGAGGGTGATAGTTGCATCTAGCTCTTGGTCCACAGTGCATGAGCGCAGGGCCAAGATTCGCTGAGGCAGATCCGGATACATGTTGATGATCTTGATCGATCGGATCATCTCGCTGTCCTGGCTAACCTCGGCGATTTCCACGTACTGGCCATAGTCTCGGTAGTCACGGAGCAGCTTTTTGTTCTGGACCAGATCGCGCTGTTGGCGACTGAAATAGAACAGGTCCTCGAGGTCGCGTACTGAATAGCTATCGATGCCGCCAACCCAGTAGATTTTGGGCTTCTCGGTGACCAGGCAAAGTGCGTTTTCAATCACCCCGATAACGGTCCGATGAATGTATGTCCTGTGCGGCAGCCCGACCGGCAGCGCCTTCTTCACCAGTGTCTTCTCGCCCAGTCCCTGCAGCTTCCTGGTTTCTCCCTTGTAGGACAGGATGATGTTAGCGACATGGGCGACTGCAGGCCCAAATCTGAAGCTCTGGGTCAGGTAGTGCTTCTCAGCCCCGGCCATCCAGCTGGCATTTAGAGCGTCTTCCGCCCCTCGAAAGCGATAGATCTGCTGGTGACGATCACCCACGGCCACCTTGCGAATACGCTGAATGCGTACAATGTCAGCGATGACGGGGTTTACGTCCTGTCCCTCATCGAGCAGGACACAGTCGAAGCGCTGGCTCAGGTCGGGTTTGCTCAACTGGTACAGCTTCAGGTATCCGTCATGCGTGATCTGCACCGCTGTGTCCTGCAGGTCAGTCATGCGCTTCCAGATGCTCATCGCTGCTACCAGCGCCTGGTTCAGGTAGCGCTCCTGGGCGGAGGTCAGCATCGGGCGGTCACGAAACCGTGGAAAGTGGCAGCGCTCGATCAGGTCGTCGGCGCTGGCCATATAGTTGTTGAGGGTGGTTAGCACGTCCCTGACCAGCTCCCAGTCCTGCGTATCAAGCGCTCGGGCGATATCGGTCAGTCGCAAGTTGTTGGTCTGCTTATGGCTGAACTGTGTGCCATAGACGGCGTAGGCCAGGCCGTGCGCAGTTTTGTTCACCACGTTGCGCGGAAATCGGCCACGCGCGGCGATCTCGACCGACTTGTTGTAACAGAGATAGAGAATCCGCAGGCGGGAGTGGTGTTGCGCATAGCCCACCAACGTTGTGGTCTTGCCACTGCCAGCGCCGGCTTGGATAAGGAGTTTCGGGGCCTCCGACTCGATGATTGGCGACTGCTCGTGTGTCCATTGCATCGTTCTCTTCCTCACAAATACTTCTTGAAGCTCGCGGCCGTAATGCTCACGGACACCCCGAGTAAGGCAGCGCAGGGGAGTAGTACCAGCATTGGGCTGATGCTGATCGGGAGCGCCAAGTAGAAAGTCCAGGGGAAAATGGCCAACGGCATCATCGTTGCCCGGGCCTTGTGGTACAGGTAGCTGGACTCCCGGCCGGCACCAAATTTACGGAGGTCTCGCCGCACCAGACCGTCGACCAGGCCTGTGAGTGCAGCCATGGCAAAAAGCGGTACCGTCATCAGCAGCACGACCAGGCGGACGCAAAACACCAGGACGGTGAACAGGGCGGCCAGGGCATAGTTCTGTACCGTTGTGACGCTCTGCGCGGCCCAATAGCGCATGTCCAGCTCGTTGCGGGGACCGGCTTGAGCGATCGACTCCATGCCCTGGACCCAGCTAAGCATCCCGGTCTTCACGACCAGCCAGTCGTAAGCTTCAGTGACCAGCCAGGTCGCGGTGCGCCCGGGCTCTTGGACGACAGCGCTATGGACCAGGCCCTTGGATAACCAGCCGACCTCGCTGACCAGCATTTGCTGACCGTGCCGCCACCCGGCCTCTGGCCAGAAGAAGTACAGGCATACCCAGTCGACCACGATGGCGAGGAACAGCGAGCTGAACATTACGCCGATGAAGGTAATCGGGAACCAGAAGATCTTGCTGAACAGCGATTCCTGTCGCTCTTGCTGCTGTTCGGCCTTCTTTGATACGTCATCTGACATTGGCTACACCTCAAGCTGCATCATCGGTGGCCACCTGGCGGAAATCTTCAACCAGGTCTTCGGGCAAAGCTGATTTCAGCTCTTGATAGCCAGGGGCTTCCCACCAATCGTTCGAGGACGCTGCCGATCGCCGCATGCCGGCGGCCAGCTCCTGCAGGTTGCCGGGCATGACCTCGTCTGGGTCGTTCGCGGGGAGCGGCATGCGGATTTTCCACAGATTCCCACCTTCGATGAGCGCGAAGGCCTGTCCCTTCGGCAGTCCCACCACGTGGGCTGGCTCAATCATCGGCACACTCGCCAGCTGCACCTGGTCGTGCGAGCTTGAGGTGAACGCGGTTTTGCCGTTGACAGAGTCGTTCGCGCTGCTCGCCGGCGTGCTGTTGTAGATCTGCACTTTTGGTAGCTGGTTGGTCAGCAGCTCAGCGGTCGCGGTTTCCCGAACACGCAACATGAATAGGTTGTTGAAGTTACCGATCACCTGGCCGGCTTTCGCCTTCGAGCCGATCTTCGCTTCGATATCACTCATCGTCTGGGTGTAGGCGGTGACCTGGATGCCGGCACCACCGGCCTTATTCACCATCGGGATGAATTCGTCCCCGATGAGCTCGTTGAACTCGTCAGCGTGGAGGTTGATGCGTACCTTGCCCCCAGCCATATGTCCCGGCAGGCCGTCGTCGATGCCGTGCTTGTAAATGTGGCCTGCAACAGAGACCAAGTCACTGAACATCGAGTTGCCCACGGCCGCACTGACTTCGGTGTCGGATAGTGCATCGAGGCCAACATAGACCACGGCGCGTTTTCGGATCACTTGCATCCAGTCGAAGATGGGACGCTCATCGGCGAGGTCCAGGTAGTCGGGGGCAAGCAGTTCAGCGATACGCCCAGTGGTGAGCTTCTCCAGGAGTGGCAGCAACGATGCGACGATCTTGTCGAAATAGGTCTTGTCGTAGCGGACAGCGCTGCGCAGGCCATCCATAACCGAATCGTTGATGCGCTTCTGGGTCAGGTACATGTCGATGGCCACCACGCGCAGCGGGCGGTCTTTCATGGCGAAAGACAGGTTCTTGCGATCGATCTTGCCTTCAAGTTCGACGATGGTTTGCCATGCCTTCGGATCATGTTCAGCGAAGTACTTCTGTGCGTACTCAATGAACAGCTCGTCGATATTGATGACGTGCCGGCGGATCTGCTCGTAGTCAGGGCGACGGCCGAGCGCGACAAGTGACTGGGCGATGATATTGACGAACCGCCAGGCGAACTCCCGGAATGCTGCAGAGTTACCCTCGCCGGAGAGCTGACCAGCGATGCGAGTGGCCACCTCACTGATTCGGCCGAAGCGGCCGATGGCGTTGTAGCGAGCGGAGATATCCGGCCATCCCAGATGAAACACGTAGAACTCGTCGAGGCGCCCGGCGCGCTTGCACTCGACGTACATGCGCTTGAGCAGATCGGCATCGCCCTTCGGATCGAAAACGATCACGACTTCGTGGTCGGCCTGTTCCTCTGCTCGCCGGCGCCGGCTCCATCGATGGGAGGTTTGGCTCCGTCGCCCCATGCGGACTCGCGGCCCGCGGCGATGCGTTCGGCGAATGTCCTGGGTGATGAACACTTCCGCCAGGCGAGTCTTGCCCACCCGTGTGGTGCCCAGGACCAGTGTGTGACCCACGCGCTCACCCAGAGGGAGACTGACATTCTGCTCATCTGGTTCGATCCCGTGCAATCGGGGCAGGCCCCCCACCGGTGGGAGAGGTCGAGCGGGGTTCCAGTTGGAATCCCAACCAGTGAGTTTCGTGATCAGTTTCAGTGGGAAGGGGGCGAACTCCAGGCGTTCCTCCAGCCAGCGCGCCCGCTCATAAAGGTTCGTCGGTTCGACGTAGGCCGCGAACTGAGGGAGGTAGGTGTCGGCCAGGCGCTGTGTGTGCTTCTGAGTCCACCGGAACCCGCGTCCGATGAACAGGCGCTCGTTGCTGATCGGCATTTCAGCGCTAGCCATGGTGTAGTGGGGAAGTCGCCTGAGGTTCGCCTGGTACCTTAGGACCCTCCGCGCCTGCAGCAGCCGAATGGTGCCCAGGTAGATAAAACCCAGCGCGGCGACAATTCCAAATAGTGGGGTCAGCGCAAAAGCCCAGGGCGCGCCAATGCAAAGCGAAGCTGCCACATAGCAAACCGCAGTAGTGAAAAGCTCTACTGGCGGCCGGAGCAGAGATTCAAGGGTGTAGGTCGCCATCTCAAGTCCTCGCGGTGAATGTTATGGCGTCGACTTCCGCACGCGCTTGCTCAACCTGGTCCGGTGTCAGCCGTTCGGCCAGGCGCTGGGCGAATGCGTGTTCGTTGAGCTCGGAGATTCCTGTCAAGCGAGCACCGTACAGCTCGCTCACATGGCGAACCTGCTCGATCATTTGCTCCCGGCCGGGCCGGTGTAGGGGATGGCTGATGATCAGTGTGAACACTGGCGATAGTCGTGTTGGGCGCATACCGGTTCTCACTGCTGAAGGGTTGTAGCTGTGATCAGCACCGGGTAGTGCTGCAGCCCCAGGCGACCAGCAATATCGCTGGCAGGTACAGGCATCACCTGCAACCCAGGTGCCCAGCGGCGGATCTCTTGCAGTCGTGCAGCGTTGCTGACATTCACAGCAAGGCCTACTGCCTGCAGGCCTTGAAGTGCCGACAGCTTCTGCTTGAGCCAGGCCTGCGACGTTGGATCATCCCCAACGATGAACATCGGCTGCAGGCCTGCTGCGTTGATCACTCGTCCCTGTACTGGGCCGGGGCTCAGTTCTGGAGTCAACACCGGAAATGCCCCGCCCGCCCGGACGCCAGTCACAACTGGGGTGGTGTGCGTGGGCTCGGGATCAATGTCTTGGTAGTAGGACAATGCGGATGAACCGCCACGGTCCTCCACCACGGTGAGCACCGCTTGCTGATCAGCATTGCTGGGCAGAGCCAGGCTGCTCACGATCGAGAAGGCCAGGGCCTGCACGACGTAGGATCGCCAGGCGTGGGGATATGTCATGGGGTCACTACCTCGAATTTGATGCCGGTGACCCGGCTAAGATGTTTCGTGAAATAGCTACGGTACTTCGCGGCCGGCGCCCCCCCGGCAGGGCGGTGATACCGCCCCGCAGCATCGATCCAGGTTCCACCCTTAGCCTTTTGTTCAGCCAGGATCTGAGCGGTCACCGCCAGGTTCTTGTATGGATCCAGGCCTTCGCAGGGATAGCGGTAGCGATGCCCGTTGTAGCGAATATTTGTTTGTCCCAGCCCCACATCGACCCGAGCGGGTCCAGCCTTAACAATCGCTATCATCAGAGCTTGGCAAGCGTCTGCTCGTGTGGCGAAGCGGTAGCCGGTTCCGGCCACATTCAACGTCCAGGGCCACGGCACAAGCTGCCCGCGCAATCGCGTCCCGCTTTCCTGCAGTGCCACCGAATAGAGCACAACGGGCGGGACCCCGTGTCTGATGCCGATCGCCTTGTAAGCTGCTGGCGGATCCTCTACACCCCATGCGTTGCCGGCGAGCAGAACCACCGACAGAACGTAGAGCCGCCACCCGCTCATTGACGACGCCATGATCCATTCACCTGTGTTACCGCGGCTGGCAGCGAGCCACCTAGCCCGAGGCGAACCCAGCGGCCCTGGTCATGATTCAGTGTGATCAGTCGGCTTTTAACGCTGGACGGGTCAATACCCGCGAGAATTGCCCAGCGGCGGATCCTTTCATCGTCTTGCTGGCTGCCGACGAAATACAGATCAAACGGCGTCTGTGACGCCTGCAGCCGTTTGACCTGGTCGATGCAGGGTAGGCAGTCGTCTTTGACGAAGAGTGCCATGCGCCCGTTGCCCTCCAGAGCTGGGCCGCTCCCAGATCCGGCCTGGCCCGAAGGGGTGGTCGAAATCTCAATGGCTTTGATGCCTGGAAACAGGCGCTGGTACGCCTCGTCGTAGGCTCGCTGGTAGGCGAGCTCCCGATCGACTCGCTGGCGCTCTGCTTGGACCTGCAGCTCGGCGAACCGGCGTCGTTCGCTCTCTGATCGGGCCTCGATTCCCAGCGCGGTGAGAGGGTCAAGCCCTGGCGAATACACCCCCCGGGGTCCCTGCATTACCTCTTGATATCGTTCGAACTCCTTGGTGGTCAGGCCCCACTCCTGCGCGGCTCTATCATCGAGCTTGTTCTGGGACAGGGTGCTTTCGCTGGTGAGCTGTTGAACACTGGAGGCGGCCCCTCCAGCTGCGGAAGGAACCGGCGCGGCCTCAATGCCAATTGCGGTAAATGCGCAGGCGCAGGCGCAGGCGATGGCTCGAACGATCGGTAGATTCATGGTGTTTTACTCATGGCTGGATGCTCAGGGTTCGGGTTGTTCCGCCGGCGTCGAAGGTTGCGGTCCGTTCATCTACAGCCCTGAGGCGCCAGTTGCTGCCGCTGACCTCTTCGCCAGGCCGAATAAGGTAGATCTGGCTCAGCCGCGTGCTACCAGTGGGGGCAACAGACAGGAAACGCTCTCCGCCTCGGTATTCGAGGCCGACCATCTGGAAGGGCGGAGGATCTTGCGGGATTGGTGGGGCTTTAACCGGTGCGGGCTTCGGCTTCGGTTTGGAGGAGGCTTTGGGGGCTGGTGCAGTCGCCTGAGCCTGAGGCTTGCTCATTTTCTGCAGTTTGCCGTCGAGCGACTCAAGGTCGGCTTTCAGTACTAGAAGATCGCCCGCAGTCGCGGATGAGCGAGTGGCTTCAGCTGCAGCCTCGTGGGCCTGCGTTGCTGTGGCCTGCACAGCATCGATCCGGCTCGAGAGCGCTTGCTGGCTGATACGGAAGTCTTCCATCGTGACCAGGGGTTTGCCTGACACAGTGTCGAGCCGATCGTCGATCGCGCTCACCCTGTTCTGGAGTGCATCGATCGAGACTTTTTCTGCTGCTCCATTCACGGTGCGAGACAGAGTCGACAGCTGGTACTGCTGGAGCGCGATGATGGCGCCCAGGATGAGCAGGCCCATAGCAAGGGGCAGGTGTTTTCGGATCGGCAGTTTCATGGGTGTCCTCTCGAAGCCGAGTACACCCTCGCGCAACCATGATCCTGATTCAGCAGAAAATACTTAGCCCGCTTGCACGGATTTTTTTAACCATGCCGAGTTGGAAAGATGATCACCGACGCTCGCGCTCAGCTCTATCTGCAGTAGACACGCCACAACTGGTCAATCCGGGTTGTAAACGACTGGCTCAGGAGTTCTCGACGCATACCCCACTCCGGGCTTCGTGGAACGTTGGCGGACCTCAGTGTACCTTTGCCGTACCGATGGTTTATGCCATCCATAACCGTCATCAGGCGATCGCAGGCAACTGGCTGCGTTGACGCGAACAGATCGTCAGTGAATTCACCCGGTTGCCGTAGATCGAGCAGTAGCACCTCGGCTTTGCTGTAGCGGTACCCGTCCTGGTAGACCTTCTCCACAGCCTCAGTCGCTGCCCGCGTGAGCAATAGGGTGTCGCTCGTGGGGTAAGGCAGCTCAACCAGCGCCCCTTTCGCCAAATGCAGTTCGTTGGGATTGAACATACCTGTGCGGATCGACACTCGCATGCGCTTGCACACCGACCCCTGGGCGCGCAGCTTCTCGGCTGCTCGCGCTGCATAGGTCGCTACCGCCTGCTTGATTGGTGTCAGTTCGGTCATTCTCTTACCGAACATCCGGCTGCAGCAGATCTCCTGCTTCGGCGGATCAGCCTCATCCAGTTCGAGGCACGCCGTGCCGGCGAGCTCGCGCGCTGTCTTCTCCACCACCACGCTGAACTTGTCACGCAGCATCCGCGGATCTGCCTTCGCCAGGTCCATGGCCATGCGGATGCCCATCGCCTCGAGGTGTGCCGTCATCCGCCGGCCAATGCCCCAGACCTCTTTCACCTCAGTGTTGCGCAGTACCCAGTCGCGCTTGAAGTCATCAGTGATGTCGACCACCCCACCCGTATGCGCCTGCAGGCGCTTCGCCGTGTGGTTGGCAAGCTTTGCCAGGGTCTTGGTACGGGCGATCCCCACACCGACAGGGATGCCAGTGCAGCGCAGCACCTTGGCGCGTACCTCGCGGCCGAATTGGGTCAGACTACCCCGCACGCCAGTGAGATCAGCGAAGCATTCATCGATCGAGTAGACCTCGGCCGCGGGCACCATCGATTCGATCAGCGACATAACTCGTTCGCTCATGTCGCCATACAGGGCATAGTTGGACGAAAACGCCACGATGCCATGCCGCCGCAGCTTCTCCTTGGCCTGGAAATAGGGCTCGCCCATCTTCACGTACGGCTTGGCGTCATATGACCTGGCGATTACACAGCCGTCGTTGTATCTGAATGATCCTAACAGTTAGTTTGTTGTAAGATATTGATTTATAAGGGAATTAACCCACTAACATTTTTTGATTATTTTCCTTCGTTCCTGATGGCGATACTCCTCGACTAAGCCTATTTCAGACGTGGCTTCGCAAAGCAGGGCGGCGGATCGCAATCGACGATAGCTTCACTGTATACTTTTGGCTCCGCATACCCCTTGAGCTACAGGAACACCAGCATGACTGTACTCCAAACGCTCTACTGGCAGCCTACGCCGCCTTAGCGCTACGCCCCCTCGCAACACCTCGCCTCCGCCAGTTTCGCTCGCGGCTGCGTACTGCTGTACGCCCGGTTCTTACACCCAAAGCGCACAGCAAAATAATCCTCACAATTTG
This sequence comes from Pseudomonas monteilii NBRC 103158 = DSM 14164, assembly GCF_000730605.1. Taxonomy (GTDB): domain Bacteria; phylum Pseudomonadota; class Gammaproteobacteria; order Pseudomonadales; family Pseudomonadaceae; genus Aquipseudomonas; species Aquipseudomonas monteilii. The sequence goes on from NZ_BBIS01000010.1 coordinate 101,621, forward strand.
AATTCGTATCGACGCGCTCGCCATTTCCTGGCATGCGTGCGGTGCATTGCTTTGGATATTCTGATGCTACAAACACTCAAACAAACGTGGTTTTCCAACGTCCGTGGCGACGTGCTCGCGGGGATCGTCGTCGCACTTGCGCTGATCCCTGAAGCCATCGCTTTCTCTATCATTGCGGGCGTCGACCCCAAAGTTGGTCTCTACGCCTCATTCTGTATCGCCGTAGTGATCGCCTTTGTCGGTGGCCGCCCAGGCATGATTTCAGCCGCGACAGGGGCCATGGCACTGCTGATGGTGACCCTGGTCAAGAACCATGGTCTTGAATATCTGCTGGCCGCCACGCTGCTGTGTGGCGTGTTGCAAATTGGTGCTGGCTACCTGAAGCTCGGCTCGCTGATGCGCTTCGTTTCGCGCTCGGTGGTGACCGGCTTCGTCAATGCGCTGGCGATCCTGATCTTCATGGCTCAGCTGCCCGAGCTGACCAATGTCACCTGGCACGTCTACGCCATGACAGCCGCAGGCCTCGGCATCATTTATCTGTTCCCCTATGTCCCGAAGATCGGCAAGCTCATCCCATCGCCGCTGGTGTGCATCATCGTGCTGACCGCCGTTGCCATGTCGGTTGGGCTGGATATCCGCACGGTCGGTGATATGGGTCAACTGCCGGATACGCTGCCAATCTTTCTCTGGCCTGACGTGCCGCTGACGTTCGAGACGTTGGCCATCATCTTCCCTTACTCGGCAGCACTGGCCGTGGTCGGTCTGCTGGAGTCGATGATGACCGCGACCATTGTTGACGACCTGACCGACACCCCTAGTGACAAGAACCGCGAGTGCAAGGGCCAGGGCGTGGCCAACATTGCTTCGGGTCTGATCGGCGGTATGGCCGGCTGCGCGATGATTGGTCAGTCGATCATCAACGTGAAATCCGGCGGTCGCTCTCGCCTGTCGTCCCTGGCAGCAGGCGTATTCCTGCTGCTGATGGTGGTATTCCTCGGCGATTGGCTGAAGCAGATCCCAATGGCTGCTCTGGTAGCCGTAATGATCATGGTATCCATCGGCACCTTCAGTTGGGATTCGCTGCGCAACCTGAAGAAGCACCCGTTGTCGACCAACATTGTCATGGTCGTCACCGTGGTGGTCGTGGTCGCCACCCACAACCTGGCCTTCGGCGTGCTGGCCGGCGTGCTGCTGGCCGCGATGTTCTTCGCCAACAAGGTTGGCCATTACATGGCAATCAGCTCTTTGCTGGACGAAGCCGGCGAGCATCGTAGCTATAACGTCACCGGCCAGGTGTTCTTCAGCTCGGCAGACAAGTTCGTCGCGGCCTTCGACTTCAAGGAAGCCCTGAACAAGGTAACCATCGACCTGAATCGCGCCCACTTCTGGGATATCACCGCTGTTGCAGCCCTGGACAAGGTGGTTATCAAGTTCCGCCGCGAAGGCACCGAAGTTGAAGTGCTGGGTCTCAACGAAGCAAGCGCCACTATCGTGGATCGCTTTGGTGTTCACGATAAACCCGACGCCATTGATCAACTCATGGGCCACTGAGAAGGAGAACAACGATGACCCAAGTAATTGCCTGTATCGACGGTTCCACCTCGGCTCCAGCTGTGTGCGACTACGCAGCATGGGCCAGTCTGAGCCTGGAAGCCCCGCTGACCTTCTTGCATGTGTTGGATCAGCGCCAGTACCCAGTTGCGGCCGACTTGAGTGGCAATATCGGCCTTGGCAGCCGCGAGCATCTGCTTGATGAGCTTGCTTCCCTGGATGAACAGCGGGGAAAGTTGGCCCTTGAGCAAGGGCGGATCATGCTTGCGGCCGCGAAAGAGCGGGCCATTAAGGATGGCGTGGCCGCGCCGGAGTCCAAGCAACGTCATGGCGATCTGCTGGAAAGCCTGCAAGAGCTGCAAACCGAAACGCGCCTGCTGGTCATCGGTCGCCAGGGCGAGTCTAGTGGCAATCTGAGTCAGCAGGTCGGAAGCCAGCTGGAGAGCGTGATTCGTATCATGCACCGGCCAATCCTGGTTACCCCGGCCAGCTTCCAAAAGCCCAAGAGCGCGATGCTGGCATTCGATGGCGGCGCTACTACCCGCAAGGGTGTGGAGATGCTGGCAGCCAGCCCGCTGCTGAAGGGGTTGCCGATCCACCTGGTCATGGTTGGCCCCGTAAGCGATGAAGCATCTGCACAGCTGGACTGGGCGCAGAAAGTGCTGATCAACGCCGGCTTCACTGTTCGTGCCGAGACCCGGAGCGGTGAGATAGAGCCTACCCTGCACGCCTATCAGAAAGAGCATGGCATTGATCTGCTGGTGATGGGGGCCTATGGCCATTCCCGTATCCGGCAGTTCCTGGTCGGTAGCACCACGACCAGCATGCTCCGCACCACCATCAGTCCGCTGTTACTGCTGCGCTAATGGCCATGGACGACGCCCTCGATCTTGCCCATTTCAAGACCCTGCTGGAACAGCGGGCTGCCGAGCTGGATCGATTGCTGGAAGACGCTGAGTCTCGCTCGCAATCGGTAGAGCTGGATCAAAGCAAGGTAGGGCGTTTGTCGAGGATGGATGCACTCCAGCAGCAAGCAATGAACGATGCCATCCGCAGTCGGGCGCAGCATGAACGCGTCCGCCTCCAACTGGCCCTCAAGCGTTGGCACGAGGGTGAGTATGGCTGGTGTAACCAATGCGGCGAGTTGATCGCCTCGGGCCGCCTGGAATTTGATCCGGCCACGCTGCTGTGCATCACCTGTGCGAGTCGCACTGAGTCGGGTTGAAATCGTCACGATTCGTGGCGTCAGCCCCAATTAACGAGATTTCTATGTATTTGTTGGCAAAAAACTGGCTGGGCCGAACACGGAAAACAAGCGCCTGGATGTGGGCACTGCTGTGCCTTGTATTGCTTACCGTATTCCAAGTCCGCACCCATCACCTTGATGATCGTTTGTACTTCTGGATCAAGACCAGCTGGCACACCGACGATTGGCAGGAGCGCTCTGTGTGGCTGCCTGGCTATCGGGTTGAACTGGATGCTAAGGCGGTTTCCGGTGTGGACAGCAATCTTTCGGGTCTGACCTTTGACCCTGACCTAAACCTGCTGTGGGCGGTCACCAACGGCCCAAACGAACTATTGGCCCTTAGTCGTGACGGTGATGTGGAAAGGCGTTACAACCTGGATGGCTTCCACGATGTGGAAGCTGTGTCCTATGCCGGCAATGGCCAGCTGGTAATCGCCGAGGAGCGCCGGCAGAGCCTGGTTATCGTGGATGTCCCCATCGCCGAAGACGGTAAACTTTCTCCTGGTCGACCATTGAGCCGAGACCAGTATCCAGCTCTCACCCTGGCGTTTGGCAAGGAAGACAACAAAGGCCTTGAAGGGCTCGCCTACGACCTGAAAGGCGACCGCCTGTTTGTGACCAAGGAGCGAGATCCTCGCCAATTGCTGGAAGTGAGCGGCCTTCGTGCCAGCCTGGCCGGAGGCTTTTCCTTGCACGTGCGTGACCTGTCCAGCCTGGTAAAAGACAAGGTGTTTGCGACTGACCTGTCTTCAGTCGTCTTCGATCAACAGAGCGGCCATCTGATATTGCTCAGCGACGAGTCGAAACTGCTGATTGAAATGACCGACGAGGGCAAGGTGGTGAGTTTCCGCTCCCTGGCGAGAGGTTTTGCTGGTTTGCTGAAAGGCATACCCCAGGCCGAAGGCGTAACCATCGACAATGAAGGGTATTTGTACGTGGTCAGCGAGCCGAACCTGTTCTATCGCTTCACCCGTGAACCAGATTGACCAGTCAACAAGCTACAGTCGGGCGTGATCGTGGCGCTTGAAGTGGTGGTCTACGATTTTTGCCGAATTCAGTGGGCTCCCCATCAGGGCCTAGTTGGGCCCTGGTTTCAGAGGGAGTGCGGTGACCTTACCGTTGGCAACCGCCTTCAGCTGAATCATCTCGAATATTAGTCGCTGGTTAACCGAAGCCAGCCGAGCTACCTCCGCTAAAAGCTGATCATTCTCTGCACGGAGCACCCTGTTCTTTTCTTTCTCGCTCATCAACGCTTGATGCTTAGAGTCTCGCTGGGCTCGCACCGACTTGCCAACGATGTTGCGAATCCTTTCCGCTATGCTTGGGTAAGTGTTATGGATGAGTCCCGGAGTCACACCTGCGGCACGGGCAACGGATGTGATGGAAAGCTTTTCGTCACCAGCAATTAGATCGTCGACGACCTTGTTGAGCGCGGCGAGTGTCTTCGACCTGGAGCGAATAGGAGAGTCAGGGCCCACCGCCTGTCTAGTCATTTGCCGCCTCCTCCATTTCCTCAACTGGAGAAAGGCCAAGGCTGGTAATTACATCTAGTGCAACCTGCAAGTCGCGTTCTGCGCGCTGCCTAACAGCGGGGCCTGCATCCTCAATTTTTATCAGCTCTCGCTGTTGAATGTAGATGTCCTGCCAAGTGCTGGCGAAGACTTCATCGATCACCGAATTTTTGCACCCTGGACACCGTGTGGCTTCGTATAGACCAGCACCTCCGCAGCCCCGCTCTGTGGCGATGCACCAGCCGTGTCCAGTCGCACGAATGTTGGCATGTGGGGCGGTCTGGGCAAGCAAAGCAGCTCTATCCTTGATTGGAATCGCCCGCAACTCCACAATCTTTTCGCCAGCGCCCCCTGCCAGTGGCTGATCATCGAGCCATGATTCGATCAGGTCAATTTTAAACTCTGTCATCTGCTGGAAGATCTCATCAAAGAGAGTCAGGTCTTGCTGCGGATTGGATGCATAGAGTTGGGTCATACTCATGCTGCTGTGTTTGAACTGCCATTTGAGGTAGATCAATGAAGTGCGGCCCATACGGGATTCTACAAAGCATCTTGCATATGTTCGCCTGCATTGATGCGTCCTCAACGGCCAATCGCTTCCAGCGGCTTTAGCTATACGGTCAAACGCAGCATTGGATGCTTGCCCGCTGAGAGCCTCAACGTGATGGCTTTCCTGAACTTTCCCTCCTTGTGTGTTTCGTCCCAAAAATAGTTTATTCGCGTCTTTTCGGGCTTTTTCGAGCCTAAGGAGATGTTCAGTTGAATACGAAAAATCCCGATTGCTTGCAAGCTGTCTAATCTCTTCATCCAGCTCTTTTCTGATGGGTACTGAATATTTTGCCAAAAGACTTAAAGCTTCAATCGTCAGTTCTGGTACAAGATATTCGACTTGGCCTTTACCTGTCTTGTGCTCGATTGTGGTCACCCAGCAAAAGGTAACCCCGTTTTTTAACTCTTTGCGCCAAGCGCCAACCTCAATTCCAATTGCCTCGTCATTGCGCATGCCGCTAGTGATTGAAACTATATACAGAACAGCATCTCTGCAACGAATTGCCATCCGTTCATCACTAGGATGATATCCAATACCATTGGCTGCCAATTCGGCCTTCATCTCCCGGACAATGCTTTCGCAATAGTTGAAAATCCTAGATTGTTCATCATGAGGAATAATATCTGTTCGCCCGACGTTTTTAGTGGCAGCACCCAACCCTTTTACATTCGCGACCCCACAAATCCGCCACAATGTCGAATTACCCCAAGGATAACTCTGAATGGGAAACATCGTGTCGGCAGAAAACACCCAAAGAAAATCAATAACCCGTAATCGCCCATACAGCGGGAGAGGCTTTAACTTCAATTCATATTTGCAATGATGAACGTAATTGCTGACATGGATCGGACGGACATCTGCAAAGCTTGAAACTCCTAGATCGTTTAACCAGCGAACAAAAGGCATCGCGCTGACGACGGCGAAAGTAGTAATGCCCCGTGCGATAGGAGGTTTGGATCTAGGCATTCCTCTTTTAAACCAAGCATAAGCAACAGCTTTGCAGTCATCAATAAGCGCCCGAGGCATGCCCATATCCCAGTTGATGAATTTATAAGAATGAGCAACATTGGCCTGATCAAAAAACGGGCGAAGATCCCACTGTGCATCGCCAAACCTGCTAAGAACGAAGGTTTCTCCATCTTCATTAACGATAGCGCTGATCACGATTGCATCCCGCTCTGCGGGACTTAGGCCATTCGCTGAAACTGGTTGTGCGATGAGGACATCATATGCCTTTAACACCGCACTCGTGGTTCTTATGCTCAAATTTCACCGTCCAATTTTTTCTTCATGAACTCGATTTTTTTAGCCCAGAACAAGTGCGGAGATGACTCAGCCTGAGCCCTTGCTTGCGAAACCAATGCAAGATCAAACTTCTGGGTGAAATCATCTATCAATCGAATATAGTCAAACTGACGCTTGCGCCATGCGCCCCACTCGTCCGTGAGAAAGTATTCGACTTCTGCATACAAGAATTGTTGGTAGCTGAACAGCCGGTATAAGTCCTCCAAGGTGCCTACAATTGCATAGCTAGGGCAACCGAGGCAGTGGATGAATTCAGAACAATGATTGACGCCATCCTTTGGTGCCAGACTACCGTAAAGGCTATCTTTGCAGCCGCCTGGCGGGGTTGGTATAACGTTTATGCCACGTAGTTTGTCCGGAAAAGCCTCCCCAACAAATGTCGCCCCGTCGATCTTGATCTCATCGTTGATTTTCAAATAGTGATTATCGGCGACACCAGGGGTATGACCCATAACGGAGGAAACTTCTATAATGTCGCCACCACTCAGTTTCCACAAACGGCTTTCCATAGTCTTTCGCAGCCGACTAAGCGTGACATTTAGCCGATTGCCTTGATCATCCTGAAGCGCATGACGCTCACAAATGCTTTTTGCCGTGACATATAAAGCACCGGGTGTAAGGGTAACGATGTCGTTCGAGCGGCCAGGCTGGCCCGAGCGATATAACCACACACATGAAGATATTTCATCAGGTGCCAGTGCTACGAGTGGCTTAGAAATCTCCAGCGCCTTATTGAGGACTGCCACCCCATCCAGGGGAATAGCACTGTACTCATCTAGCAGATTAGTCTGACGGATTGTTTTGCTCTGTGCGCCTTTACCTCGACGTTTGACGGTAGTAATCAACCTGAGATTAGGAATAAATGGGTGAGGCTGTAGGGCATCCCTCTTCATCTCCAAGAGCGGCGTAGTATTGATTCCAGACCTTGCCGCAGTAATTAGTAGCAATACAGCCATCGCCTCCGCGCCATTTCCAAGGAATGCACCCTTATGGATGGCAATAAGATCTGACTTCAAAGCGCCAATCAGCCTTTGCATTTCACCCAAGGTGAGCGGATCTGCATCTTTAGTGCTCTGCGCATTATTAGGAAATGGATTGAGGGGCAAAAGATCGTCAAGATTGACTTCAATAAATCCATATTCAGCCAAAACAACAACTAACGACTTGAAGCTAGTATAGTAATTCTTGGCTGTCGAGCCGTTAGGGTATTTTAGCCTCAGCCAAGAGACGTATCGCTCCAAGTGGCGTTTGGTAAGACTGTTTGGCGTTGCAGGTGGCGACTTGACCGAACCGCCACTCAAGAAATTTATAAAAAATCTTAGTCCGTTCGTAGAGTAACCAATCAAGGTCGTCACTGAGAAGTTTCCTCCTTGTAGCAAAGCTTTGATAACGTGAAGACTTTGAATTGCCCAAGCATCGAAGCCCAAGCCTAAATATTTCGTATGATCGAGTTGCCTGTGGTTTCTCGGATTTCTCGGCAGGTCAATCTTGATATCATCTTCGACAGCCTCGAATCCTTTTGTAACCGACCGCATAACCGCCTTGTAGCTTTTTTGCCGAGCCAATGGTGCTACCTCAGATACGCGAAACCGAATCAGTCATAAACATCATGTCAATTTCGTCCTCGTGAGCAAGGACGGATTGGGCTTCAAGCTGGTTTATGAGATGCAAATAGATCATAGTTGTTTGCACATCTGAATGCCCCAGCCTATCTCGGACATACAACAATGGCTCACCTTCAAACTCTTTACTTTTTCGAAGAGCAAGCAAGGTATAAGTCCCATAGGTGTGGCGTAGCATGTGGGCCCGAACATAGAAGCCGCACTTTCTTTCATAGGACTTCATAACGTCCACTACGGAATCTTTTGAATAATGCCTGCCTTCATTAGTCAGCAGCAGCGCGGTAACACGTCCATCACTATTGGACTTACGAACCTCTCGTTGGTGAAGGGAGTAAGACCACATGCTCTCCATCAACGACCATGGCACGTCGATAGTTCTAGGCCGGTCGTACTTGATATGCATGTCTGAAGGATCAAGAGCAACACTGATCATTTGCCCTGGGCGCAGTCCCTTCTTCAACCTGGGGTTGAACACATATTTGAGAGGAAAAGACCTCGCCTCACAGGAGCGAAGGCCGGTACGCACCATGAGGTGGAACAATATCTGGTGGCTTGGATCGGTATCCAGGGCAAGGCATACCTTGACTTGATCCTTGGTCAGGAATTTGGTCAAGCGCTTTCGGTCGCGAACCATCACCGAAACTTTCGTGCTCTCGGCTCCGGGCCGAGCGATATGACTGAGAAGACCGGAATGTTGGGCAGCTCTTACCCTTTTCTCACCGAAGGGCAGCACAGTTATCAGGTTGCGCTGCTTAGCCCATCGGTAGAACCTCACGATCAAGGCCAGACGATTGTTCACCGTGCCGGGATCAAGTGCTAATTCTCCGCTCGACCAATCCCTATACCTCGACAGAGCACTCAGACCGTGAGCCGGGCTTTCCTCGTCCCAGGCCAATCCATTGGCTTCCAGGAAGGCAAAGTAATCGTACAGACGCCGTCCATAGGCTTCCCAAGTCAAATCGCTTAGGGCCTCACCTGACTCGATAAGCGTGTGCCAAAGGAAGGATTGAGCTGGCTCGACTGGCCATCCCTCTGACCCAATCAGCAACGGAAAGCCTTCAAAGGATCGACCTGCTAATGCTAGGTCTTTTGTTGCGAATACCAGCCTCATGCCGCTGCCCTAAACCACTTCCAATGGATTGCCTTATGAAGCCTGGAAACTGCTGCTCCAGAGGGGTTCAGAAGGTGGCGCGGACTCTACAGGATTTACTAACGATTCCCACCCCTCAGATCGTTGTTGCTCAGTACCACGATGGGCGTCTTGGCCAGATCCGGCCGGAACACGCGTTCGCAGCTTGCATAGAACGAGTTGCAGTCGATCAGCGCGAACACCTGGTCACTGGGCATGATCGCGCACGCTATAGCGAACCACACCCCAGATGACCAGGTCGTCGCCTTCCATAATGTGGCGCGGGGGGAAGGCTGGATTCTCCGACTGCAGGACCAGCACGCCGTCGCGACGATAAAGGCGTTTGCAGACGGGCTCAGTGTTGATCGCGGCGATCACGATGTCGCCGTGCTCGGCCTCCCTACTGCGGTCTACGATGAGAAGATCGCCCGAGAAGATCCCGGCGCCTTGCATGCTGTCGCCCTCCACCTGCACCAGATACACGTGAGGGGCACGCAGGTCGAACAGCTCGTCGAGGGAGATGTGACGCTCCAGGTGATCCGCCGCTGGCGAAGGGAACCCGGCCGGCACACGGAAGGAGTACACCGGCAGCAGCATAGGGCCGCCCGTCGGCGCGCCCAAGAAGGTGATGGTCATGGCAGATCAACTCAAAAGGATATCTGTATATTCATACAGTAAACTGTCAGAGCGTTCCTACGTCAATGCGTGGAAGCCTGGCAGCCGACAAACGAGCGAGGTGGGTATGTGTGGAAGGTACTCGATCTACGAGAGCATGGACGACTACCTGCGGCAGTTGGCCCTCGATCTGGTGGTCATCAACGGATATGACCACGAGCGGATCAACCGGTACAACGTGGCGCCCTCTACACGCGTGGAGGTGATAAGGCCCGCACCGGGAGGCCTGAACGTCGATCGGGTGAAGTGGGGATGGTCGCCTTTCTGGGCGAAGGGGAAGCGGGCCGACCCGATCAATGCGCGGGCCGAGACGGTGATGACGGGTAAGTTCTTCAAGTCGCTTTGGCCGCATGGCCGAGCCTTGGCGCCGGCCAATGGGTGGTTCGAGTGGATACCCGATGTTGCAGATCCGAAGCGCAAGCAGCCTTACTACATCCGAGCGGCGGACGGTAGGTCATTGTTTTTCGCGGCGTTGGCCGAAGTTCATCCAGGACTGGAACCAGATGAGCGCAGTGGCTTCGTTATCGTGACTGCTGCGGCTGATGAAGGTTTGGTGGACATCCATGATCGCAAGCCGTTAGTGCTTACTCCTGAGCTTGCCCGAGAATGGATTGATCCAGGCATAACAACTGAACGGCTGGCAGAAATAGTCCAAACAGGCTGCCGGCATAGTACCGACTTTCGATGGTTCCCAGTGAGCAAACAGGTTGGGAATGTTCGAAATCAGGGGCCGGAGCTGATAAAGCCGGTTTAACCGTTTTGGGTAAAATCGGACAAAATACACATATCTGTAAATATGCAAGGTGATCGATTGAAAATAAAGGTTGGTAGGGTCCGCGATTACTTGGTTGCCACATTGGAAAACACTCAGGCTCACGCAAATGAAGCCCCTGAGCTCATGCATTTGATTGCTGAGATGGATGACATTTTTCACGATGAGATTTTCTCTATTCCGCTCTCACAAGAGCCGACAGCAAACTTGCTTATGATAAATGCATATACCATGCTTCTGGCTGGAATTAGAGAGGCCTTATCTGGGCATGTTGTTTGCGTTTTTCCAGTAGTTCGAGCTGCGTTAGAGTCTGCCTGTTACGCTTATCTCATAGCAAATGACGCTACCAAGGCTGATGTTTGGCTTGAGAGACATTCGTCAGATAATGCTGTAAAGAGGTGTCGGAATGTATTTACTGCTAAAAAAGCTGTGGATATTTTAAAGTGCAGTGATCCGGTGATGGCCGATTATGTCTGGGGGTATTACGAGGCCTCAATAGATTTTGGTGCGCACCCTAACACCAAATCTGTGATTGGTCATCTGTCTGACTCCGGGTCGGTTGGAGAAGGTCTGCATGGGTTTGAGCTTACTAGCGTGTACGGGGAAAATAGCTGGCAAGTCAATCACGCCTTGTTTGTCTGCGTTGAGGCAGGGCAGGCCATCGCGTATTTAATAGCGGCCTCAATCGCTAATCACCCTTTGATTCACGAGCGTAGTACAGTATTCCAAGGCTGGATAGATGCCAAAAATCGGATGGTTGAGGCGCTAACTGGTGAAGCTTGCGATCGCAGTACGCCAGTCTATTCTTCCGTGAGCCCCCCGCTTTGACTACATGGAATAGGTTGCTATGCTGAATATAAGTGAGAATGCATTCAGGGATTATATATTCAATAATCATAGAGAAGATTTTTCCTCTTTGATTGCAGGGCGGAGGGAGCCGGTGGAGTGGTACGGCGAAGAATTTCCACCGCTTCACTTCTTGCTTCGCCGAAAGGTTGAACGTGCCATAAATGAAATTCTGGATCAGCTGGAAGAATTGGTCTTAACGGCTAAGGAGCTACGGCTTGAAAAGAATGGCCCTCATCCGACTCGTGTGGATCTTTTTGGGTGCTCAGAGTCTACGGGCATCACTATCATCGAGTTGAAAAGGTCGCAGCAAACCGAACGCCAAGCTTTTACTGAACTCTTAGCCTATGCAAATCACTTCTGCTCGATATTTCCTGGAGTTAACGAGACGGCAATCACCACTGTGTTGGTTGCTCCAATGGAGACCAGAACGGTAAAAGATGCATACGTTCAAGAGCTATTGCTGAATAAGAAGAACATTGTGTCTCTTATTCCTTCTTGTGAGGATGAGCGCTATTGTCTTCATGTATTTTACCCTGATGAGAATTACTACAAATGGTTCGAGAATAACGTATTCAATGATCACTCCATGACCTGCGTGACCATGTCGTTTCCGCTGATTAAAGGCTGGATAGACTCTGAATATAGCGAGCCTCCGCAGTACGCAAAAGATGCGCTGAATCAAATAAGCAACTCTATTGCGCAGGTTTTAGAGTCCAAAGGGTTCCATTCTATAGTTTATGCCTCTCAGAAGTGGAGCGAGATCGCGGGTCTATTCCCCTATCCTAATATGATTGTTGTGGCGGCAATGAATCCATTCTCTTCGGTGAGAACGCATGCTGAGGATGATGAGATTGGGGGAAGATCTGCACCCGGAAGGCTGACTGAAGTTCAGTCAATTTATAACCAGCTCACCAAAGATGGTCAGCGCTTTAACTGGCTTGAGACGATGGAAAGTGACTTTACCGGTCGTTTGATTCGAGCCGTCCGCGATCAGCTGGAGTTCTGCCTTCTGAATGATTCGCGATCAATACATGTCGAAACTGGACTGCCGGATTGGTATGGATTTAAGACGAGTATGGTGGATGCGGTATTTACACACAATTTGGAGGCTCATACTACTGGGCTCTTGAGGGAGGTGTATACTGAATATGTTTGTTATCTATATGAAACTGGCCAGCAAGAAGTGATGTTTGGTTATCAGATGTTAACTCCGTTTCTCGCAGTGTGGGAGATTTGTCGTGGCTTCGGTTACGAAGCGGAGTAATAGCATTCAGGGAAAAAGGCCACCGATTGGTGGCCCTTTTTTCATGTAGCTATAAGCTGTCTAGCAAGAGCCATTTCAACAGAGTCCCCATCCTGGTTCAGTGAGTCGAGCCCGGATTCCGGTACATCGCCCGAAGTGCTCTGCGCCACCGCGATCTTCTTGGCCATTAGCTGCAGGCAGGTAATCTGCGAGCTGCCGACGTAGCCGAAGAAAATCACGCGGACCGGATGTTTCTGCCCAATCCTCCACGACCGCCGCGCGGCTTGCTGTAGGGTGTACACGTTGTACCCCGTCTGCAGGAACGCGATGGTTGGGAAGTCCAGCAGGTCCAGCCCTGTCTTAACCAGCTCCGGGTTGGTGAGCAGCACGTCGATGCCGCGGTCGACCTGGTCGAGGATCCAGTCCTCGCGCCGAGCCGTTTCAACCGTGGCCCGCAGTACCGCAACGCGCAGACCGGCCTGCTCGAGGACCTTCTTTAACCTGGACGTGGTATCGCGCGTCCCGCTGTAGACGGTGTATGCAAGGACCTTGCGGCCTTTCGCTTTCTCCTCGAAGCACAAGTTCAACAGCGCCTGCTCCTTGGGCATCAGTTCATCGTCCCCGAAGAGCGCCGGCACAAAGGCTAGCGTGTCTCGGGTGCGGGGATGTTTGACCATCTCCGATCGGAAGCAGCAATCCGGCCAGGCCAGCAGCACATTGAGCACCACTCCCAGAAGAGTAGTGTCTCTCCGGGCCAAGGCCTGGCGGAGTTCAGCGGTCAACGTTGCCGCCAAGCGCTGGTAGGCCGTGGCCTGCTCCGGCGCCATGGGCACGTCGATGAACTCCTCCTGGTAGCTGGGCAGCACGTTGCCACCGATATCCTTGAGCTTCAGGAACACGGTGAATGGCAGTACGAACCGGTGGATGCCTTTAGGGCCGAAGCCTGGGGCCTTCACGGTACGTACCGACAGTTTCTTGCCCTTGGCGGTCTTGTGCGAATCGCCATCGCGCTCGGTGTAGATGTCCTTGAGCACGCCGTGATCGCGCATGAACGACATGGCTGCAGGCGCCATGCTGCCGCGTGCGTTGGGTCGGTAGCCGTCCTCGATCATGCGCTGGGTGAGGATGCGGAACAGGAGGTAGAACAGGTCGTCGGCATAGCCGCCCATCAGGGTGCCGGTCAGCAGCACGGTTTTACGTGCCTTCGCTGCAAGGACCCCCATGGCCTGGCCCTGGGCCGAACCGCTGTTCTTGTACTCATGCCCCTCGTCGACGACCAGCAGGTCGAAGAAGCCATCGGGTAGGTAGCGCTTGATGAACTCTGTCGGCTGGTAGCCGCCTTCGCCGAATCCGAACTCGATGTTGGCCATCGCCCGCTCCATGCGCTTGGCCTGGCGGTCGCTGAAGACGAAGTTGCCTTTCGCGTCCATCAAGTTGATGAACTCTGAGACGTTGTCGACCAGCATCGAGGCCAGAAAGTCCTCGCCGAAGTCGTTCAGCAGCCGTTCCGCCCGGACCGGGCCGATAGTCGGTATCCGGCACATCGACTTCAGAATCGTCGAGCGTCGGTCCCCACCATCGGCTTTGCCTGGGCGCATAAGCGTCCAGAGGGCAGCGTTGCAGGCCGAGCAGTTGCGACGGCGATCACCGCGCTCGAATTCGTCCACGGTGACCAGGTTGCCTTCCAGGTCCTCGAGGACCTGGCCGCAATCGGGACATGCCGCCAGCAGCTGGCCACCTGCAGTACGCCGCTTCCAGCAGGCGAGCCGCCAGTGGAAACCCATCCGCATCCTGACTCGGCCGAGAATGAAGAACTCCGGCCGGCCGTCGTAGGTTTGCCCCGACTGGTCACGCAGCTTGAGCAGCTTAACCAGCGTGTCCGGGCCGTTGAGTACCCAGACGCGGGCGTCTGGCGTGGTTTCCAGGATCTCACGTCGCCACTTGTAGACAAGGTGGGGCGGTGAGATGACGAGTGTCCGACGGTAGCCTGACGCATGCATCACTGCAGCGACAGCGATGGCCATCATCGTCTTCCCGGTACCCATCTCGGCGTTGATGATCGCGGCTTGCTCGTTGCGATCGAGCAGTAGCGCCGCAATAGCTTGGACAACCTCAGCTTGCGCCACGAATGGCGTTCGCTTGAGGTTCGCCATCACGGCCTGCCGCTGTTCGTTAATGCTGCCGGTGTAGACCGGAGGGTTGGAGCGGTTGAGTGATTCCAAGAGCTCGTCGCCGAACTCGTCGATGAAATCAGTCAGGTTGATATTCAGGGGGGAGTTGGCCGAGGCGGCCGCCTGGGTCAGTGCGTTCATGTGCATCTCCTGCAGGGAAAACAGGGCATGCACAAACCCAGACGGGTATGGACATACCCTGTGGGTCGGTGTGGGGTGGGGAGCTGTTGTGGCGCTGGTCAGTAGTCGCTGGGGAGTAGCAGGGTAGTGGAGCTGCGGTCGGCTTCGGTGATGATCCAGAGCCTGGACTCGTCGCCGGCGTCGATGTCGTAGCTTGAGAACAAACGGTCTCCCTGGGTAAGCGCGAGCTGATTGGAGGATCGCTCGTCATCGCATAGCTCACCCCAGTCGCCAGCAAGATGGCGTTTCAGCGCGGGAGTAGGGTTGAGCTGCCCGGTTTCGACCAGATGGCTGACAGTAGCGGTCATCATGATCTGCCCCGGGTTGAACAGGGGCGTTGCAACTGACTGGTCGGTTGCAGGCGTTTCGTCGTTGCTCGCCGGTGAGGAACTGATGATCAGCACCTGGCCGTGGTTCACCGAGGAAGGTGTCATTTCCCAGGCGCGGATGATCGGTATGAACCGATCGGTGAGGATCCTGACTTCTGAGACGTTGCCCTTCTCGTCCTCAGTGAATTCGGTCTTGCGCACCTTGTCCTTGTAGGTATCACCCTTCACGACCAAGGTCCGCCCCGACTTCGAACGTACAACACCGGAGATTGCGCCGGCGGCCAGGGCCAGTGCGAGGTGCCAGCGTGAAAGCTCGCGGACAGGGGCTCGGGGTTGAAGCCCGGTTTTCCCGAAGTGCAAGTTGAAGTCTGGCCAGAGGCCCCGTAACCGCAGGATCTCGGAGGCGAATTGCTCCGGCTCCAGGGTAATGCGGTAGAAGTGCTCCAGCTCGCTAGCAGCTGACGGGACGAGGTACGGCTCCCATGTCCAGCTGGCTGGGATCTCCTCAGCTTGCTCCTGGCCGGCGCCGATCGCCTGCAGGCGAGACCTCACCTGGTTGGTGGAAACCCGGGCCAGGTCCTGCCGACGTACACGGATGCCGAAGATCACCACCTGTTTGAAGGTGGGGTCTGCAGCACCGTATACACGCAGTTCGGCGAAGTGGTTGCTCAGCCATCCAGTGAACTCGTCGTCCAGCACGTAGTGAGGAACGATGAGCACCATGACGCCGCCGTACTGCAGAAGCGGGAGGCAGCGTTGATAAAAAGCTTTCTCCAAGCGCCGGCGGCCGCTGCCTTGGTACTGGGATGCACCGGAGTGATCCGCGACCAGGTCACCGTAGGGTGGGTTGAGCCAGAGCAAGCCGAACGACTGGCGGCTGATCAAGGTGTCGAAGAGGTCGCTGTGCAGCACCCGATCGAGCAGGCCACGCGCGTGATCCGCGCGTTCGCGATCGTACTCGACGGCGAATGCTTGGACCTGGTCGCGGCCCAGGAGGTGAGCTGCTTCAGCAAGGGCAACACCCTCGCCGGCGCAGGGGTCGCAGATCCTCATCCTGCCTGAGGTGGCGGGAGTGAGCGCCTGCAGCGTGCGTTCGAGCGTGATCTCATCGGTGGGGTAGTAGCCGTTGCGGGCAAAGTTGCGCGCCAGGCGCGGAAACATAAGGGCCATAAGCGTTCCTTGAGTCATAGATGAGCCCAGGCCTACGCCTGAGCTTCGATAGTGAGTTCGCCGCGACGGATCAGCTCTCCGAGGGAGGGCTCGAGCACGTCGAGCTGAAGAGCGAGCCGCCAGGCGCAGACGTTGCCGATCGCCCCGGGTAGGGCAGTCAGCATGCGGTGCTGGGTGAGGACTTCCATCACGGGCTCGCGCCAGTGGGGGAGAAGGGGAAGCGGACAGGTCTCGATCACCAGCGGCCAGAGTCGATGGTGTGGAGCTTCATTGCGCTCCAGGAGGGCGAAGGCGAAGTGATTGGCTTGGTCGGGAACAGAGGCGCGTCGATCGAACAGCCAGAGGTGCAACATGCTGCCGAACAACGTCCCGCGGAATTGCCGTGTGGTGCGCTTTTCCAGTAGGTCATGGTTAGGGAAAACGGGAATGCTCCGCCCGTCGACGAGAATGTGAAACTGCTCAAGGCCATTCTCTTCCCGGCCAAGTGTGAGCCTGGCCAGAAACTCCTGTAGTGCGGTGTCACGACCCCAGGCCGACATGAACACCAGGTTGCGCTGTTCGTCGCACACACAGGCGTCGACGTACAGGTCCGGGCATTCCTCGATCTGAAACAAGGGGGATGGGTGCATGATGGCCTCCATTGTGGAGGCGTCCGTCCCAGAGGGCGGAAACGCCCCCCGGGGTGGTCTGGTGGTTAATTGAAGGTCCTGGTGAGCGGATCGAAAGCCACACTGTCTTGTTGGTGCAGCGGGCCGTGACCCTCGAGGAATATTTGGATCCGGTACTGGTCGCGGAGACGTATAGCAGCCTCCGCCTGGTCCAGTGTGAGGTCCAACTCTTCGATGAAGAAGTCGACGAGCTCCTCGTCAGTCGACACCTCGTTGTTGGACAGCTGGTCCTCAATGTTGGCGAGGATTTGTTTGCTCAAGTGGCTGAACATGGCGTTCATTGTGGTGCTCCAGGTAGATAAATGGAGCCCCCGAGGAGGCCCCTCAGGGTGTGTGGTTCAGGTTGACTGCGGCAGTGGTCTGGCAGGGCGCTTTAAGGCGAAGCCCTGGTCCAGGTTTGAGTTTTGAAGTCCATGGTAAAACCGAGCTGGTCCAGCCGCGTGCACTGGGCGCGCAGCCGTTGTCGGTCTACGGTGGTGTCGAGCCTCACGGTTTCGCTCAATGGCCAAACCGTGCCAAATAGCTCGGCATCGATGTCGTTCGTGCTCGGTGGCTCCGATGGACTCATCCCGAAGGGCTCATCCGAGGCGAAGGCATCAGTTTGCGGCTGTCGCGCCGGCGTACTTGGAGTCCGACGTGGCGGTATCGGTGTGGGTGGTGGCCCGTCCTCTTCAAGTGGGTCAGGGACGTTGGTTGGCAGGTGTTCTTCGTCTTCGCGACTGAGACCTGTGACATCCTCCAGGGTCATACCCTCGAGTTCAGCCCTGATCTCAACAACGAGTCGACCGCCGTGTGAGTAATACGATGGGCGAATCTGCTTGATCGCGAAGTCACCTCGGTATTTACCCTCATGGTACTGATCCAGAAGAGCATCCTTGATGGTGAACTCACCGATCGAGGTACTGAGGCGGCCGACGTTGAATAGCCCGAGTCGGCCGGAGATGGTGCGGATGGCCAACTGGCCGGTGATTGAGATCATGTGCGCTCCCCGTAAAGCATGGGGAACTCCCAGCGGGCGTTCCCCGCGAGGGTGGAAGGTGGTCAGCAGTCGAACAAAGGCAGACCGTCGAGAATGTTGCTGTTGGGGTCGATGACCAGGAACCTCACTTCAGCCTGAGCGGCAAGGGTGAGCACTCGGATGGTCTCCTCGCTGAAACCCTCGGCTGCTTGCAGAGCTTGAAGTGTCGACAGGTCGTACCCCCAGTACTGTCCCAGATGTTGGTCTGTCCAGGGCGTGCTGAGGATCTTGAAGCCGATGGCGTCACTGTCGGGCAGGGTGAAGCACTCGAAATGAAGCAGAGCTGTATCAGCAGTTTCTACGAGTGCCTGCAGCTCCTCCCAGTCCTCCTCGGGCAAGTGTGCCGAGGCGATCTCGAACGCTCGGCTGTAGCAGGGATGAGGTACAGGGTGATCGCCGGTAGCGATGTGGAAGGGGTTGGGTGATTGTGCCATGTGGCGTGCTCCTGGTTGAGAGAAGCCACCCCAGAGGGTGACCCCTCTGGGTGAGTAAAAATGGCTGTGTCAGGCGGGGTCTGCAGCGTGCTGTAGCTGGATCTGGATGTAGGATGGCTCGTCCTCGGAGGTCACGATTTGCAACATGAGGGCGACCCAGTCACGGTCGCGGCCGGTGTGGCGCTTCGTGTACACACCGAAGGACAGAGCAGTGGCCTGAGGCTGCTGCTTGAGCTCTTGCCACGCCGCCTGGACGACAGTGGCGAGGCGTTGGCTCATCTCGGCCACCCGCATGGGGTTTTCGAGATAGACCGCCCGCATCCAAGCCGGGTTGTCCAGGACTACAGGAAGGGTGAGGTATGCCTCGGGTGAGGCGGGGGAAAACGACATATGAGGTCTCCAAATAAAGCGAGGCCTCGTCCGCGAGGATGAGATCCCCGCAGGTAGGTAATGTAGAAGGCACTCCATCACTGGGTGATGCGATCGCGCTGCCGAGTGCTCGGCGATCTTGGGTGGGTTGGCGCAACGCGCTGGAGCCTTAAACCCTGGCTCCGGGAGGCACTGTCAACGACAGTGAACCAATACGGAATTCGTTTCCCGGACTGTAGGCTGAGGCCTCACAGTTGCCAGGTGCCTGCTTTGAAAGTCCCCCCCTAAGGGATACCCTTCGGGGTGGAGGACTGGTGATACAGGGTGGGTCAGATCATGTCTTCGTAGATATCTTCCCAGAGGTTGGAACTAGCTTCCTGTACAGCGCGGTAGTGCTCATCATCGAGCTGGAAGCCTTGCCGTTCTGCCTCACGTTTGAACAACTGGTCGTGAGGAAAGGTGAGAGCTGCATACTGATCGCGCAGCGTAGTGAGCAGGCTCATCTCGTACAGTTCGAAGTGTTGGCCACAGCGATCCAGGGCGAGGTTCGAGCTAGCTTTGATTGAGTCCGCGAACCGCCGCTCAAGCACGTCTACGCGGATGAAGGCCCCGGCAACTCGTTTCTCGAAGGGATTGGTGATGAACATGACGCCATTGAAGACTTGGGTGGCTTGAGACATGGTGATTCTCCGATGAGGGGGTCACCAACCCGCTCGGGTGATGTACCCGATAAGGTTTATAAGAGCGCAGCCGAAGGATGTCTGGTTGTTACAGCTCGATGGCATACGTCGCATCGATACAAAAAGCGATGCCGTCGGTGAGTACATCACGTAACTCCCAGTTCAATACCCGAGGCTTATTCTCATCCAGCCACAAAAACGCTGACAGGACTGATGAGAAATGAACTGACCCTTCCAGGTCGGGATAATTAACTGGTACGTAGAGGAGTTCGAAATTTCGCTCGAAGTTCAGCAGAGGCATGATGTCTCTCCATTGAGGATCATCAGCCAGATCGGGTGATGTTCCCGATACGGTTAAGTGAAATGCTACAGATCATTCGGATCCATAAGACCCTGTATGACCCTGATAAGGCGTGTATTAACCCGAAGATCCTTGGGAGTTATCTCGCCTCGGGCATAGGCCATGTCAGCTAGATGGTATTCACGGCCGCTGAGCTGCGCATAGACATCAACAAGACGATATCTGTCATTTGACAGTTCATCATCCGTGATTGACCAAGATGAGGCGAAGTGAGGAAGCAGCTTGGCGTAATCGCACCACTGCATGTTTGTGTAGTCTGGGATTCGCACCCCGTTATCATCGATCTCACAGCCCAGATGCGCGAATGAGGTCGAGTAGTACAGCCTAGGTTTCTGACCCTGGTTACGCAGCTCCAGAATATCTGAGCGCGCGGTAGCGAAGTCAGGGAAGCACTGCTGAATATCTCCAGCGACAGTGATGCAGTAGGGCATGGCGAAGTCCTTTGTGAGGAAAACGCCTCCCGAAGGGGATCGTCGTCCCCTATTGGGTAGGAATCAGGTTAGTGATCAGTGGGGCAGCGCAGTCGGGACTGTGCTGGCTTTGCGGTTGAGCACGTTGATCGCGAAACCGCTCAGCCCAATGAAAGCGCAGGCACCGAAAACAATGTCGCCGAGGATTACAGCGGCGACCAGGATTAGAAGGTTCAACGCGAACAGGATTTTCATGACTGCCTCCTTGGCAGAATATGAAGGCGCTGAAATCAGCGCCTTGATAGGGGTTATGCAGCCTGGTTGGCTTCCTTGGGAAGATCAGTACCGAGGTCATGGTCGAGTTGCTCACCGAATTGGTCGGCGACTGGCTGTCCCTGATTCACGGGTTGCTCAGGTTGTTCCTGATTCAACGTTTGATCAACACCAGGTTGTCCCTGATTGTCAGTGGGCGGGGTGGCATTTTTCGGCTTCGCTTCGTAAACCAGCTTGCCGTCAACTTTGATCCAGCCGATGAAGAGCAGACGGCCTTTGAGGCTTGCGCCGGCCTGACCCTTCTTGTCGCCTTTATCATAGGTGAAAGCGTCAGCCCAGATGTCGCCGATTCGGAAGGAGACGAGCACCTTCTTTTTGGCTTCAACGGCCTGCTGGCAGCGTTTAACCAGCGATTCTGCCTCAGCACCGACAACGTTGCAGTCGATGTAGGAATACTCGGCTTTATCAGTCGCGCCGTGCAAAGCTGCAACGGTGACACAGGTGAAGGGCTTGCCCTTGCGGGGGCTGACTTCACGGATACGGTTGAGGTAGCCGATGCCAGTGGTGTGCAGGTCGAAGAATTTGGCTTCGTTGGATTGGTTGCTCATGGTGATTCTCCAGTTTCAATAGCGAAAGCGGAGAAACACTTCGCCCATGGGGGAAAGTATTCCCCGCGTGGGTTGGGATGTAGCAAGTTGGGTGGGCTTCCATCAATCTCTCGATTGATCAATCGCGCTTCCGGAAGCTTGGCGATTTTGGGGAGATCAACACCGCAGTGGGTGTAGCAGTCTTTCAGATCATGACTGCTCGGGCTTGGGTTACTGACGACGTCAGCAGCTCACGGTCACAAGGATGGAAACGGAGAAACACATTGTCAAGCCCTGAAAGAAAAAAACCCTCCAGGTGGAGGGTTATGTAGGGAAAATCGATGATCAATGTGCTCGAAGAATCTTCTGGCACCGGCGTTTGATATTAGGCCAATCGGCCCAAACTGCCATGCCGACGCAGATGACGAGCAGGGCGGTGAACATGAGGATGCCGAATGTGGTTTGGCTCATGTCATTCCTCCGGGGTGAGGTAAATGCCTGTGATCCAGATTACAACACCTACCACGAGGGCGAAAGCGGTCAGGAGACGGCTAGTGCTGAGGAAGATACCTACGAGGGCGGCGGCAACGGCCGTCGTTCCGATCTTGCGAAGGTCGTCTGCCACAGCGGCACGTTTTTTTGAAACCATGGCGTTCCTTTGATCGCCAGGCCCTCACCTTGCCAGGTGGGGTGCCTGGCACTGGGTGAGGTTGGAGGGAGTTAGATCGCAACTGGAGCTATGAGGTCGTTCAGCGGGCCCATACGCAGCTCTGATGCTTTGGATTTGCTCGGCTTGCGCTGACGGGTGCGGCGCTTGGTCGGTGGTACCGCTTTGGTGTTGTTTTCGAACCACTGGTTCAGATCAACACCGCGGCGTGCGAGGGTTGGAATGCGGCAAAGCTCATCCCAGTCGCTGCGGGTGGGTGCTATGTTCGCGAGTTGTACAACAGGCCGAACATGTGCTGGGACTACTGGGGCTGGACGTTTCATGGCGCGCAGGAACTCACGGGTGAGGGTGCCGAGCGCGTAGCCAAAACGGAAGCCGATGGAGGGTGCGGACATTGCGGTCATGGTGTTTCTCCTGCGGTTAAAAAATGCGGAGAAAACACTGTCCCTCACGGGGAAATGTATTCCCCGCTGGGTTTGCGGAAGGAGCTTCTATCGACGGAGGTCGACCGGTCGTGCTACCAGAAGCTAAACGACCTTGGGCTGGTGGATCACACAGACTTCGTGCTGCAGCATTACGGATCCGAGCTGCATGGGGCATGTTGCTGACGACGTCAGCAGATCACGGCTTAATAATCGGAGCGGGGAAGGGTTGTGTCAAGCGGAGGGGGGAAAGGGGGGAGAGATGGAGGGAGAAGTCCGGCTGGATCAGCCCTTGAAAGGTGACCCAGCCGTGTTTGAAAAAAAAAGTTGAAGGAGCCACCTGTGTCGGAATCGTCGATCCCTGGGCATTGATCGTTTCGACTCTCATCACCTGGCCATTCTCGTGGCTTTGGCCAGCAAACATGAGGCACGCATCCGCGCACAAAAGGAGCCCGGCTTATCGCCGGCGGGCCACCGGCAAAGGAGAGAGTACCCATTGGGTAGCCTCATGGACCTTCGACAAGTCCATCAGGCTACCCAAGGGGAAGGAAAGAGGAGGGGCCACATTACCAATGTGGCCCTTGGATCAAAGAAGCACCGAACCTCTTGAAACTCTATGTGCCTGTGAACTCGATCATCACGAGTTAGACGGCTGCGCGACTAGAGAGAGCAGGGAGACACAGGGAGAGCTTTCAACCAGATCCGCACGCCCTTCCCGGAGCTATAGCGTGCTTACGGTTTGGTGTTGAGGCGAACCACAACACCTGGGCGCTACTGATGACCGTCAGTAGCCAGCGGGGTTGAACCAAAACTGATGTCATTATGGGTTGTACCATGGCCGGGATGCAAGGCTCGTAGGCGTTTTCGCGAGACGTCAACTGTCAATAGACCGCAACGACTGCTCCCTCTGGGACGGGCGCTGGAACGGCTATGGCCATGTTACCCACCTTCGGTGAGAACAACTGGCCAGACCTCTTCACACCAACGGTGGCGGACTCAGTGCGCTCGGTCAATGCGGCCGGCAGGCCGGCAGGAACCGTTCCCGCGATGTAGGTGTAGGACACACCACTCACGATGTATGTGGCGATCCCGCTTTGCTTGGTGTACCAGCCTGGAAGGTTCAGGGATGAGTCCGTCGGTGCTCCAGTAAACCCAGGGTTGGCCCGGGCATACTCTGCTGCGGCCGAGCGGTAGATCAACAGACTTCGGCTGAGGGCATCGATCGTGGCTTGCTCTGAAATGGTCTCGTCGGAAGACTGCATTTGAGAGCAGATACTCCCCGCTACGATCAGAAGCGTCATAGCGATCCAGTAGACGTACATGACGAGATCCTAATAAACAGTTTTATGGTTCAGTGTGGGTTTTTAATACGCCCTACGTTTTGCGATTTTTAATTTCGAATATTTTGCTTGAGGTAATGAAGAATTATTTTCGATTGCATCGAGGAACTCCTCTGGATCGTTAAGAGGAAGGCTTCTAAGGTAGGTAAGATCAAGATTCCACCATTCACTTTTGAGTAGGCGCTGAATGGTTTCGGCACTGTGGCGGTATTTGATGATCTTTGCTGGATTCCCCCCGACTATTGCGTAGGGCGGTACATCACGGGTCACTAGGGCCCTTGTAGCAATAATTGCACCTGTGCCGACGTTTACTCCCTCTAACACTGTAGCGCCATGGCCGATCCAAACGTCGTGTCCCACAGTAGCCCAAGATAGTTCAGGGGAGTAGGCTAATTCTCCAGCCTCGTATTGAAATGGATGCGTGCTCACCCAGTCTGTTGGGTGAGTGTGCTTCTCTTGCCCGAGCGTGCAGTCAGATCCGATAGAGCAAAAACGGCCAATTTCTGAGATCACAGACAATTTTGTTCCGCTTCGGATGTACGAGTGTGCACCAATCGACAATGAAGGGGGTTCTACCCGGATGTGTCCTAGGTTGACTCCCTCTTCAATGGTTGCACATGCCCGAGAGCTGAAGGTATTCGTACCCCCGGCTGCCTTTCCCCCCATTTTCCGGAAGACTTTCTTGAATTTTTTTTCCTTAAGTATCTTGAACATGTGTCTGATCGCATCACAAAAGTTGAGGACAATGTTAACAAGTCTACTGCTCTCCAAAAAGCTTTTTTATCACATGGTGGGGTATTACCTTCGGGGCGGCAGTATAAGAACTCTTCGCCCAGCGATAGAGCAGCTGAGTCACCGGGTGCAGACACCGACGCCATAGTATCGGTCGGCAAAATAACTGCTGTTTTGGCCATATACCCCAGATGATGATTTAAGAGTATAACCGCTGGGGCATACCGGTACACAACTAAGCCAGTTGTTCATAACGCAGTTGACGACTAGGAAGTCGGCAGCCCCAGCTGATTTCCACGCACTGGATTGACAGGATGGCGTTTGGCACTGGCAAGTGAGCGGTGCACCGAGAGTGGTTTTCGACTGAATGCCAATCTTCGGGCAAGCTTGCCCTTCAACAGCCGTGCTCTCAATGTCCAAGTATTCCCCAACTGTCACACGCCCGTCTGCCTGCAGTGTGCCGCCGCGGATTTTTCCGCCGGTTAGCAGGCCCTTGTCGTTGAGGACCCTGACCCAGTCAGTATCGGACTGGTAGATACCTCCGCCCCACTTCTCGTTCACCCAGCCGGTGTTGTTCTGGCTTCTGAACCAGCCGTCCTTACTGGTGATGTCGCTCGTCGCGGTGACTACGCGGGCATTGTTGATGTCGTTGCCACCCATATCGATCGCGGTGTTCATTCGGTTGTACTCAGGGTGGCCTGGTACAGCATTGCGGTAGAGGTAGTCGTTGGCTAGGTCGCCGTCGATCAAGAAGAGCGCGCTCGCAGTATGTCCCTGCCCTGGATTAATGCCGTAGTTGCTGAGGGCCACTTCCCATCCACCACGCACGCCCTGGATGACTCCGGGCTTGAGTGACGATATGAAGCCGCCTGGCCCGCCAAGATGCTCAGCGATGCTCCGAATGCCGAGTTCCGGGATGACCTGGCCACCGGTGGTCACCACAATGGCCTCGAGCTGGTTCGCGTTCAGCCGCCTGGCCAGGCCGACGATGGTCTGGCCGAAGCTATTGGTCGAGCTGAAGCCAGCCGGCAGATACTTGGTGTTTTGCATCATGTCTACGGTGACCTGGACAGGCGTAGTCGGGCCAGCATTGCTGAGCACCACGGAGTAGTTGTCCTTGAGGTACTTGGCAAAAGCGTCAGCGACAGTCCGCTGGTGTTCCGCAGCGATCCGGTAGTCCTGCTGGTTGCCGTAATTGAGCATCCACCAACCTGCGAGAGACAGCATGATGCTCATTACTATCAGGCCGAACAGGCCATCAATGGTAAAAAATCCAGCCTGCCCGCGTTTACTGGCCATGCCAGAGACTCCTGTTCGATTGGGTGACGATGTCTTGCTCGATCATCTGAAGATGTCCGCTACGAATCTTCTCGCGGATGGACGGCGCGTCATCCAGGGCCAGTGACAGCGTTTGGAGTGTGAGTCGCGGCTGTCCGTGATCTGGACGGAGGAGGGTTTGGTGAATGACCACCGTCAGCCCCTGTGAGAGCACCTCCAGGGCATTCGGCATGATGGGCTCGGCAAGTACAGCCAGGCGTTGGATGGAACTTCCGATGCTGCCGCCGTGCCCAGTGGAGAAAATGAGATGGCCATTGATGGATGCCTTGATGACTTCAGCGGCAGTGGCCGTGTCTCGAACTTCACCGACCAGGATGAGGTCTGCGCGAGTTCGAAGAGCTCGTATCAGCGTTTCTGAATAGCCGCCTTGCATACGGGAAACCGGCAATTGGATGCAGCGACCAGAGCCATGTTCGCCTTGGAGGAGCGTTTCAGGCGGGTCTTCTACAGTCAGGCCCAGGCCTCCGCGTGTTGTCAGGCGTGCCTTGACCGCCGAGGCTGCACTACTGGTCTTGCCGGTGCCCATCTCACCAGCGAAGTACACCAGACCCCGGGTGTCCTCGGCGAGCAGGCACTCGTAAATATGGTCCGGTAACCCGAGATCTTCGAGGGGGATGATGGTTGCTCTTGACCGATTCAACACAAAAAACGGCTTAGTGAAGACGTCCAGGTTGTACGTCACTCGCAAGAGCACGCGATCCTCCAACACGAGGGCGAACTCAGGCTCACGTGTTGTCTCGTACTGATGCAGACACCGCGCCCTCAGTTCCTGGATCTCGGTCGACCACTCCGTAGGAGCGGCGGCCTTGCGGGGCTGACCTGCCAGCCCCTTCACATCGGCAAAATCATGGCCAAGATAGAGGTCCACGAACTCAGCATCTGCAATCAAGCTCACGCTGGCAGCCTTCAGTAAGTAGTCCAGGAGATCGAGTTCATTTCGTTGGAGCAGCTTGTTGTAGCGGCGGCGGGAAGGACCTCGCCACTTGTTGCCGAGCCACCATTGATGGCGGTGGTGGTCTGCTTGTCCTTGGCGATCTTGGTGGTCAGCGTGATGCAAGCCGCTTTGGGGACGTTGCTCTCGGAGAGGGTGAAGGTCATGCCATTGCTCACAAGCGTGACGGCGCCGTTCCACTGGTTGGTCAGGGTGGTGCCCGAAACGCCCATTGAGCCGGTTCCGTCGATAGCGATCAGCGAAGGCACGAGATTAGTCCCCGATGTGCCATATCCAGAAGATCCCTTCAGCTTTTTGGCGTTGGTGATGATGGTGGTGATGTTGCTTTGCTCTACAGCGGCATCGGAGCTCCCCAGCATCTTGTAGCCGATCCAGGCGATGAAACCTAAGGCGATGGTAATGAGCATGATCCACATCACGCCGTCGATGGACAGGAAGCCACGTTGGTTTTTTGGGGTAGAGAGTGTCATTGGTTGCCTCTGGGCTGTGTGCTTAGTGTTGGATTGAGTCCATCAGGCCTATGGCCAGCTGGAAGATGCCGACCATCACGAAGATCATGAGCAGGCCCATGATTACTGCGGATAGGGCTGTAAGGGACTTCGAGACCGTTTCCACCCGCTTGAGCATTTGCTCGAGCCAGCGATTGGCGAACCTCTCCATCGATGCGGCGAAACTTTGGCGTGTGGCCAAAACCTGCAGGAAATGAATGGCCATCGGATCCGGGAACTGGTGCCCGGCTAATTTGAGTGCTGTACCGAAGTCTTTACCCGAGCTGACGCCGTAGTTGATTGCGTCGATCCTTTCTCGCAGCCATGGAGAGGCGCTCCGGCTGAGAATGGTGAGCGCACTAAGCTGGCCCACCCCGGCGCGGAGCATCACTGACATGTTCAGCAGGAAGATTGAGCCGTGCAGGACTTTGTAAATTGACCAGGGGGGAATGCCTTCGAGTCGCATCCTGGTGGTCTGCAGTAGCAAGCTAAGCTGCGTTTTCCAAACCGGGCTGTTCGGTCGAACCTGCAGGCCGCAGAAATATGGGAGTGTCACGAACGAGACGACGACCAGGGTCAGCACGACTGCAACGATCAGAAGTCCGTAGTTCGTGACCACCTTGGAAATTACATAAAGCAGACTTGGGATGCCGGTCCACAGCTCTGGATCTTGCCGTTGAGCCATCGACGGTACCATCCAGGTGGCGATGACATACAGCAGCGCCCCCATGAGGCTCCATGTAATCGATGGAAGCGCTACGACGGAAACCACCAGGCGAGAAATGCGTTGACGGGCCTCGATGAGCCGGACGCAGTCCCGGAAAGCCTCCACAAGGTTGCCGGTTTTTTCCCCGGTATCGACCAGGGAAGCCTCGTCATATGGCAAATGGCTCCTGCAGGCGTCGGCGAGAGATTTTCCTCCCCGCACGAGCATCGCCACCTGGCCACAAATGACTGACACTGGATGCATCGTTTTACCGTCATTGCTGAACGCCTTGGCGACGGTCTCCAGTGCTTCTTCGATCGGGATACCGTCCTCCAGGACGCCCATCAGGCTCTCGTAGAACTGGATTCGCTCGTTCTTCCCAAACTGCTTTGCATAGAAGGTGACCGCCCAGCCCTGGGCGGCCTCCCGTACCCCTGTCCAGAAGCCCTGAAGCAATTCAAACATCGGATTGCTCCATCAGCTGCCTGTCGAAGTCGAGCGGTCCAGCGAAGAGCTCGGCATCGCGTGGGTCTACTATCCCGCTGGTGACTTTCATGATCCCGTGGGCGATCTTGGTGATGCCGCCCATCTCATTGACCCAGTACCTTCGCGCAGCGCTTGCGCCGCGCTTGGTGAACGTATCCATGAGCTTGACGTTGGTCAGCAAGGTTTCGGCGATAACGGTGCGATCGACGACCCCAAGGTTCCTGCACTTGCTGCAACCTTCACCGACCAGATTGACTTGGTCGACGATCTGCAGTTGCTTCAGCCGGGCGAAGAGATCCTTGCTGATGCCGTGGGTATGGTCACGCAGCGGGATCCGGCAGGCAGGGCAGAGCACCGGCACTAATGACTGGTTAGCGATCCCAGTGGTCAGCAGCGGATCGGTGACCAGGTAATCAGCCACGCCCATGTCAATCAGGCGCTGGATGGTGGCGATCACGTTGTTCGTGTGCAGGGTCGACCAGCTCTGGTGACCAGTCATGGCGCCGGTGTACGCCGCCTGGGCTGACGCCAGGTCGCGCAACTCACCGTACATGAGGACATCTGGGTCAAGCCGTACGGCATTGGTAATACCGTCACCCCAAGTCTCGCCAGCGTAGATCGGTGACTGGTTAGCCTTGAGCGGATACTCAGGGGGATGCTCGAGCGTCAGGATGTGCCTGGAACCACCAGTCTCGTCATACAGCGCGTTGAGGTTGACCTGCAGGGTCTTGGATTTGCCGGATCCTGTTGGGCCAGTAATCAGATTAAGTCCGTAAGGCAGGCTCCGCAGTCTTCTGAAGTGCTCGATCTGCTGAGGCAGGAAGCCGAGCTCTTCGAAGCTCTGCTTGGATGTATCGTCATACAGCAGACGCATCACCATCAGCGGGCCATCCACCAGCGGCCGAGTTGCAACCCGAGCGCCGTACAAGCCCAGTTGGTCGACGAACTTACGGCTGACGCGTGCATCCTGAGCGATGTGGGGCTGGTAGTAATCGCCAGAAACATCGCACATGCTGTTGTACAGAGCAGCGCAGAATTCACGCCCTACGTCGCTCTTTTCCTGGCGCACCTCCTGAAGGACCCCATACAGCCGATACTTGATCCGGGTGACATCGTGCGAAACGACGATGTGAACATCACTGGCGCCGCGCCGATGGGCGTCCCCCATGAACTCCACCACCTGGGCTTGGCGCTGGGTTTCGACAAGTGCCTTCATGCCCCTCGACGCCGAGGCTTGATACAGCGTCTTAATCTCAGTCATCGAGGCTGAGACCACTTCGTAGTCAATGCCTTTGTGCTCAAGCTGGTCCATGAATGCCATCACGTAGGGGTCACTGACGTGTTGGGGAGAGATGTACAGCTTCCCATCGGCGGTCATGGCCAGGACCTGGCGCAAGTCTTCCTTAATCGCATGAGGGCCGCCTGGGGCGGTCAGCACCGCCACTGGCAACGGCGCCAAAGTCAGTTCGGCAGGCTCAAGATCGATGGGCTCTGCGGATAGCTCGGTCATGGTCAATACTCCTCAGGGTTGGCCGGGCAGGAGGCCGGGGAGGCTCTGTTGTGGCTGAGACACCACCCGGTTACCGAATCCAAGTGGGTATCGCTTTCCCTCCTTGCTCAGCACGACCCCATCGAGCGTGATTTGTTGGACCCGGAAACCGTTCGGCAGCTCGCTGCCAGGCTTGGCGTCAAGCTCGCTGCCGTCGCTGTAGATCAGGCTTGCCCGCAGTTTCTGTCCGGAGCCGCTGATTTCTTTCACCACCGGCAATGCCGATTGGCGCGGCCCTGGGGATGTAGCCGTCATGGCGGGAGTGAGCCCGACAGTAGGAAACTGCGTCACTGGCTGGGGGGTGCTAGGTAGTGTGCCGTTTGCCTCGAGCTCTGCCTTCGCGCGTTCGGCTTTTGCCTTGAACAAGATGGTTTCGCTCTGCACCTTGCCGAGCTCGCCGACGCTGATGGCTGAGAGATCTGTCGCTGTCTGTGCTCCGGCAATTGGCATCCAGAGCGTGAGCAGGATCAGGCTGAAGTTATTTCGCATACAGGACTCCTGTGACTGACCAGATCAGGTGGTCGGCCTTGTATTCGGTCTTGATCTCCTGCAGGCGCAGCCCTTGGGTTGGAGCGCCATTGAAGGAGTCGTAGGGCAGCACGCCAGAGGTGTACGACAGCTGGTACTGCTGCCACTGGGGAGGCGGCGGCGGAGGTGGCGTGGGTTGACCTGGCAGAGCAGGTTCCTGAGGCGTAACAACGGGGATCGGTTGCAACTGCGGTTCCTGGGAGAAACCGTGGAACCAACTGGTCAAATTCTCCAGAGCATCTCTGGCCTCAATGAGGGCGTCGTCACCGGCAGCATCAAGGGAAATGTCGAATTTCAGCAGCCCGGTCTTCCCCTGATTGATGAACTCCGGGCGGATAGAGAAGAGTTCTGCGACAGCCATCGTGAACTCGTGAGCGGTGCTGTTACCTGCGCGTTCGTAGGTCGCAATAACCTGTGAACTGTTGCACTTTGCCTCCATGAAGGGCCAGCCGCGGATACTCAGAGGCAACCGGTTC
Organism: Pseudomonas monteilii NBRC 103158 = DSM 14164; assembly: GCF_000730605.1. Classification (GTDB taxonomy): domain Bacteria; phylum Pseudomonadota; class Gammaproteobacteria; order Pseudomonadales; family Pseudomonadaceae; genus Aquipseudomonas; species Aquipseudomonas monteilii. Next base: position 132,408 of record NZ_BBIS01000010.1, read on the forward strand.
ATGAACCTGCTGCAGGCCTCAACGAAATCGGTGACCGAGGGCTGTTTCGCCCAGGGGTGCTCCAGCGCCTGGATGGGTTGTTCCGTGCCTGTTTGCCTCTGCAGCTCGGCCAGCTCCTCGAGGCGTTTCTTCTCCGCCTCGATGGCAGCTTGACGCGCGATCTCTGCCTGATGGGATTTCCATTGTGACCAGGCCAGTAGCCCTCCACCGATCAAGAGGGCCACCAGGAGCAACTGAGCCAGCTCAGGCTTGGACATACCGAACACGAGTGGACGCAGCCGGTATTCACGCTTGAGCCGGGACGGCTGGAGCAGCTCATCGATGTCGATGAGGTCGCCGCCCATGCCAAACTCGGTTGGTAAGAACTCTCGCTCAAACTGGATGCCGCGACTGCGTTGCTGCAACACCCGTTTACGGACTTCCGATGCCGTGGCAATCAGGTCGCAACCCGGGATGATCCTGCCCTCATGGACAGCGACGATGGCATAGCGATCTTGATCGGCGTCGACGGCCCAGGCAGCAATCCATGAATCACCGAGCTGGCCAGCCAAGGTCGCAGCCAGCGAGTACATGCCTTTGTGAACGTCAGCGGAGCGGGAAACAAAGCCCGCCTGGATCATGAGCGACGTTCTTCGGATAGCCACGATGTCCAGGCCGTGCTCATGGCCATACTGACGGGCTTCCTTCATGTAGCTGGTCATGTTGCCCAGGGGCGTCCAGAGCATGCCAGTGACGAAGACACGCCCCCGGTGCTGGATGGTCTGCACCCGGCTCGAAGGTTTGTGTGTATCGGTGTTCATGAGCGCCGCCACTTACAGGTTGTCCGGGAGGACGATTGGTGTCACCAGTACCACCAGGGCGCTGTGGGACGTCGAGCGGGTTTGCCCACCGCCCAAGCCAAAGAAGCTAGGACTGCCAACGCCGGATTTACGGGCGTCATCCCCGTTCTCGTCGAACCCAGTCAGAATCAGTGTCTCACCGCTGCGCAGACGGACCTTGGGCGCCACGTTCTTGGTGTCGTAGTCCGTTGTCTGGACCTTGGAGTCGTTGCTCTCGAAGTCCTTGAAGATTGGCTTGCTACTGATGCTGAGGGTGATCATCAGCAGCATGTTTTCTTTGTCCAGGAGCTTGGGCAGCAGCATCATGTTGAAGCCACTGGTGATCGTCGCCGGTGTCAGTGCGGTGCTGGAACCGACGGAAGCGGTGGTGGTGGTCGAGCTGGAGGCGACATAGCTTTGGACGTTGCCGATCTGGATCGGTGCCGGCTGCAGGTTCAGCGTGGTCACCGATGGCGACCGCACTTCGGAGACGCGCCCCTGTTCTGACAGGGCTTGCACGACGGCCTTGGAGCCTGCCCACGGAGAGCTGGACGTATCCAGAATGCTGCCGCTGGCAGAGATCGCCTCGGAACTGATGCCGGCGACGGTGTTGCTCAGGCCGAAACCCCATTTCCCTGAGATGGACTTGTAGACAGCGCTCCAGTTGACAGCCGTCTGGTCGCTGTCGCTGAAGTTAACCTCGTAGACCTTGACGTTGAACAGCACCTGTCGAGTGATGCTGCGGTTGGTATCTTTCAGGTAGGACGAGATTCGATTCAGCACCTCCGGCCGGTCGCTGACGGTGAGCGTGCCGGTAGAGCGAGAGAGATACAACCGCCCTGGAGGCTGCATGCTGAGCATGGCCTTGACGTTGCTCTCGATGTCGCTCATCAGTGAGGTTTTGTACGTCGACTTGGTGCTCTGATTGCTGCCGGATTCACCTGTGGCTCCCCCCGAAGAATTCGAAGAGCCCGAGTCGCCGTTGCCGGTGGAGGTCAGCAGGCCCGACTTGACGGTACTCTCGATCTCCAACTCGTCACCGAATGTCCACACGTCGAAGGTGCGGGTGTCGAAGTAGGTAATGCGCACGCCCTGCAGCTCAGGGTCGAAGTGCCACGACAGCCCCAGGCGTGAGGTGGCTTGGTTAAGCAGCCCGGAGGTTTTGCCGTTGTAGTTCAGCCCGGAGATCAGTCCTCCGCTGCTGAGGCCCAAGTCGAATGAGCTTGCGCTGCCAGGCATTGCCCCCGCCATGCCATTTGGCAGAAGACCCGCTAGGCTGTCTGGATCAGGTACAGCCTGAGCGGCGCCGCGAGCGGGAGTGCCGGCAGACTTCGAGGAGAGGATCCCGGGGTTCAATGCGTCAGGCGCTACAATAACCTGCAGCCCGGTTTCCTTGGTGATCAGCTGAGCCACGTCGGTGATCGACACTGGGCCTGCAGGCCGATAGGCAATGTCACGGTCCAGGCTGAACGGGAGCCCGCGCCTGGTCACCAGCGGCTCAGTGGAAACCCAGGGCTTGTTGCTGAAAACGACCGTGTCGCGGTTTTGTTGTGGCTGCTGGTTCTGCAGGAACTTGGTGTACTGGCCAGCCGTGCGGCCCTGGAACTCTGCTCGGTCGAACGACTCATTAACCCGTTGCACGGCACAGCTGCTCAGCAGGGCCAAGGCGATCGGGGTCAATGCCCAGCGGACCCAAGAAAACTTGTTCATTTCTTCTTCCTCTCAGCGACGTACAAGACGCTCTGGGAGCCTTCGCTACCGTCGACGACGAAGGATCGCGGGGCATTGTCGTAGAGCGGGAACAGCTGCTTGATGGCTTCCTGGAACGGGCCTTCGAAGTGCAGCGGTGCCTCGATCGGATAGTTGAGGTCTTCCTGGGCCCAGATCACGCGCCACCGGGCTTTTTTGGCCCATTCCTCAACGGTATCGCGCAGGGTTGATCCAACTTCGGCCGTCCATACTTGGGGCAGCGGCCGGGGTGGTGTGGCGGCCTTGACCTCGATGGGCGGGGCCACCACTGCTGTAGTGGTCACGGCAGCCGCTGGCTTGGATGCTGCAAGTTGGTTGGGGGCATTCGGTGCTGGGGACGCAGGTGTCGAAGGTTTAGCCGCGGTGGTTACCATCGCAGCCGGGATAGAGCCATCCTTGGCGGGTGCCACTGGGGGGAGCGCGGGAGCCACTGGCGCTGGGGCTGCGACAGCGGGTGTAGCCGTGGAGATGGGGGCGGGAGTAGGCACTGCCGCGACGACTACGCCTGGCGTTGAGGCTGATGTGACGGGGCTGGTTCCAGGAGCCTGCGCTTTGTCGGCGTAGAGTTGGCCCGCCGGCGTCGACGGGGTTGGCAATTGGTAACCGGGGCGAAGCACGAAGCACACCTGACGGTTCACTTCATCGATCTTCACCTGCCAGGCTGGGCCGGCGAGGACCTGTAGGGTATTGCGCAGCGTCATCGGGCCAAGTTTGTATTGGGCTGCCGGCAGAGGTCGGGTGTACAGGATGTTGACGTGCTGCGAGCTGGGCGGGCAGAGGGCGTACCCTGACCGGTCGACCACGTAGAGCATGGCATCCCGAACGCTTGGGTTCATGCTGGAAGGGATGGTCACGTCGATGATCTGTGCCATCAGGTCGCGCTGGCTCGCATCGGGTTGGGTGCTCACCAAGGTGTAGCGGCCATACCGAACGACCGGTTCCTTCTCCGGACTTGCACCGTTCGGGTAGATGTCCGGAGACAGCCATTCGGGATTACGGCTGCTGTCGAACGCCGGCTTCGGCGGCTGCTCAGCCTTCTGAATCGCACAACCCGCAACGAGTGCGGCGAGCGAGAGAGTGGTCAACTGCCTGATCATGAGGCCCCCTGTAGTCATTGAGGGCAACGGTGACAGCCGATAGCTTCCCGCGCAGCTGGAAATCAATATCTCGCAGGACCAGATTTTTCCGGTGGGCTGATGAATTCGTGCAACGGGTTGTCTTGGGTGCCCTCGGCAGCGGCCAGGGGCCATGATTTTCTTGGCGTAAGGCTGATCGGCCTATCGCTGAGAGTATCTCTTGGCCTAAAGTGCTTTTCATCACCGCCCAGGTTGGCGATCACGTCCGCTTCAATACCAAATTTAAAAATGATAACCATGAAAGAAACACTAGGTAGGTTGTATCTGTGGCAAATAGCACTGGCTAGGGTTTTGGATCTCTTGGCTCTTATGCAACGAGTAGACCGCTTCTGCAGAACTGGAAGGCCAAAAAATATTACTGAGCTGTATGATCAGGAACGTCGCAGATTAAAGACTGGTCTGCGACTTGAGGGCGAGGCATTAGATAGTTTTGAAGCAGAGCATGGCTCCTTATTTCCTGATGTTCACGATGTTCACCTTATTGATGAATTGATCACAGAGGAAATCATTATAAAGTTGTGCACTATTTTTAATTCTGGTTGGGGAAAACCCGGGATTATTGCGGGAAATAAGAAATCGTTTTGGGAGCCGATCGTTGATGAGGTGATTTCTGAGGCCTTCTCAGGTGACGTTAAAGTCAAGTTTCATGAGTTTCTAGAGGCCGCGAAGGGATACAGAGACAAGCATGGTGCCCACTTTGATCACGAAAGCTTCAACATGACTCATGGGGACAAAGAAATCGGTGCGGATGGGGTTATCTACAGCGTAGGATGGACCAGCGCCTTACTGACTTTTGATTGGGGCTTTGTGAGTGAGACCCTGCCAGTATTTGCTAAGGCGTTGAACTCCTATGTCGCCAAGTTACAGAGAGACGCTGGTATAATCTGATGGCCCATGTTTGGCAGCAATGCATCGGCCTGTTTATCAAGGATTTGGGTTGATAGTAATCATTGGGTTCACGTTGAGATGGTTAAGTTTCAGAGCTATATCATTCATGAACTCAAACTGTGATTCCCAAGCGATCCTACTTACTGGATAGTCGCTGCAAGCATTGCCTTGGCAAGCGCGTCCTGCTGCTCTTCCGGCTCAATGAGCTCCAAGCTGACTTGGCGCTTCGCTAAGAGCATCTGCCAGAGCTGCTGATCGATGCTGTTCTCCACGAGGGGGATCTTCACGATCACTGTCCTGAGCTGACCATTCCGGTACGCCCGGTCCTCGGCCTGATCCTGTTGTCCGGGTGTCCAGGGCAGGCCCAGGAAGAAGACGTAGTTGGCGGCCGTGAGGTTGTTGCCGGTACCGGCGGCTTGGGTGGTGCAGATGAAAGCCCTGCAGTCGGGGTCGCCCTGGAACTTGTCGATCGCCTTCTGGCGCTTGGTGAGTGAGTCACTGCCGACCAGGGTGACGTTCCCGATACCGGCTGCATCGCACAGCTCCTTGAGGCGCGCGACGGTGGGTTTGAACTCGCAGAACAGGATGACCTTGTCTTCGGGGTCCAGCTCGCCCAGCAGATCCATAGCGACTCTGACCTTCACCTGTTCCAGGTAATGGCGAAGCGCGCCCAGCCTGGCAAAGATGGGCCTGTCCTCGAGGCGAATGCTGTCGTACTTCTTCCGTTCCTCCACCCCCATCGCCACAGGCAGCAGCTGCCGGTGTTTTCCCTTGAGCCCGGGCAGGACATCTTTACGCCGGCGAAGCATCCAGTCGCCGAGTTCTGCGCGGAGGTTTTGCCGGAACTCTGGGCTGCCGGCAAAGCGTTCGCAGAAATCGCTGAGGGGCAACTGGCCTACCGGGTGCCCCGAAAGTCGTAGCAGCGTGTGCAGCTCCGTCTCGCGATTGAGGACAGGCGTGCCTGTCAGCAGATAACGATTCGGTACTTTGGCTGCGATATCGAAGCCATGACGTGTACGCTCGGCAGTCGGCTCCTTCAACTGGTGCGCCTCGTCGACCACTAGAACGTGGTAATGCTCAGCCAGCAGCACGTAGTCGCCAAGGCGCTCGTAGTTGATCAGCATCCATTGGACCAGCGGATCGTACTTCTGCACAGCGACTGTCGCGTCGGGGTAAACCGCTAAGATTTCGCGCTGCCAGTTGATCAGCAACGAGGACAGGGTAACCACCAGGATCGGGCGACCGGCTGCACTGATATGCGCCGCGATGATGGCCTGGCGTGTCTTGCCGAGGCCCATATCGTCAGCCAGCAGTGCGCTGGTGCGCTGGAGCAGGTGGGCAATGCCAGCAGGCTGGTGATCGAGGAGGGAGTAGCCGACCAGGGCCTGGGCGATCGTGGCATCCGAGAACTCGGTGCGTTCGATCGGCGAGACGGCAGCGAGGTAGATGTCGTTGGAGCTCTCCTCACCGCTGGTGGCTGTCGAGGGTTCCTGAGGAGCACCGCCCAGGCTGATGCGTGGGATGTCTGCTGCTGGAACCACAGAACCATCGCCCAGGAGCTCTTGTACAACGTCCAGTATCTCGAACTGCTCCTCCACAAGACCGAGCTCCAGGACCAGGTTGCTGCGCAGGATCTCGGCGGTGGCGTTGACTCGCCACGAGCTGGATTTGCCCAGAAACACTCCCCGCATCCGGCGGGCCACTGCAACGACTCCAGGATGATAATCTCCGGACAGCAGCACACCGCCGTCGGCGAGCGGGGCAATTCGCAGTAGCATTCCCGAGATGAACGCGTCCCGGCGTGGGTTGGCCAGCGCGCTCTCGATCTTCTGGCGGAAGGCCTGCCATGACTCAGTGACCTTGCCACCGGCCAGCTCGATCAGCTGGTGGTACACCAGGTCCAGCTCGTCGATGAGCTTGGCCTTGGGCACGCGCCAGTAGCGGCAGAGCGGGTGATCACTGCGGCGAATGAAGAACCCGCTCCGTGCGAACATGACCTTGTTTGCGCCTTCAATGTACGGCATGAGGATGCCCATGTCGTAGCCGTCGAACACGGCGGCTTCGAGCAACACTAGTTGGCTATTGAGGAGGCGTGGCCGTTTCAATTGGCGTCCGCGCTCTTGGACTTCATCGGCACCGTCTGGTCCAGGTGGTAGGCAGGCACCCATCGGGTTAAGAGTACTGAGCCATGAAGCGACCCTCCCTGGCCACTGATTACGTACGCCGCTGGCTCTGAGCCCTTCGGCACACGTCTGCGTTCCTGCTTCCAGTACCCAGCGGTTTTGATGTCGTCAGGTTGTAACGGCCAGCACGACTCGCCTGGCCGGGATTCATAATGAGGGACCTTCGGATTGTCCGCCTGCTCGGCCTTCAACCGGTCAATGACTTTCTTGGAACGGGCCACAAGCACCTCCGGGAGGATGAGTAGTCAACTCGTCATCATTCAAGGTGCGCCTGCCCGCACCCGTAAGAGCGAGCAGATTGGCAGTTGGGGGAAAGCGGCTACAGGAGAAATGGATTACCGCCTTCGAAACATTTCGCCTACATGCCCCTGGGCTTGGCCATATCAGGTTTGTCGCCCACTGTGGGGTAGCTCACACGGCAGTTGTTCACCTTGTACCCGGTGCATCCCCAGAAGTCGTAACCCCCATCACCGCGCTTCTGGCGGCGCGCCAGTGGCATCCCGCACTTGCCGCAGGAATGGCCGCCCTGGGGGGCTGATGAAGCTGCAGGCGAACGCGCCTTCATCGCCACTGTGGGCGCCTGGCGGAGGGCTGCGAGCTCCGTCTGGAGATGCTGAAAGAACTTGGCAACCACCGAGCCGTACTGCTCATCCCCCCGTGCGATTCGGTCCAGATCCTTCTCCAGCGTGCTGGTGAACGCCAGTTCGACGAAGCTGAAGCGGCCCTCCAACTGGTCGATGGTGCTCACCCCCAACGGGCCAGGGACCAATTTGCGCTTCTCCTCAACGACCAGGCCTTTGCCGGTGATGTTCTTGATGATCGATGCAAATGTGCTGGGGCGTCCGATCCCCAGTCGCTCCAGTTCCTTGATCAGGCTTGCCTTGGTGAAGCGTGCCGGCGCCTTCGTCTTCTGGTTAAGCACCTCACCCTGAAGCACGCTGAGGATCTGCTTGGGCTCGAGCACCGGTACCGGATTCTTGGGGATGTCGGTCGACTCTTCATCCGTCTCGTCCTTCTGCAAAAGCTTCATCCATCCGAGATAGGCGACAGTGCTGCCAGTCGCGGCGAAGCGCAGAGGCCTCTGATCCGGCCCCCTGGCCAGCAGTTTGGCCATGCGCACGTCGTAGATGGCGTCTGCGAGCTGGCTGGCCAGCGCCCTGATCCGGATGAGCTTGTACAGCGCTTGCTCTTCAGCAGACTCGCCTGCGACTTCATCCTCCCACGCGGTTGGCGCAATTGCGGGGTGACCTTCCTGGGCGCTATCCGCAGCCTTGAACGTCCGGCGCTCGTCAACAACGTCGAGGCCTTGCCTCCGAGCCACTGCCTGGATATCTGGCATGGCTTCATCGGCCAAGTTGGGGTTATCCGTCCGGTGATAGGTGATCACGCCCTGCTCGTACAGGCGCTGCGCGACCTGCATGGTTTTGTCCGGGTCCCATTTCAGCGCTACGCTGGCCGCCTGCTGCAGGGTGGATGAAATGAACGGTGGGGGTGGCGGGCGCCGCTTCTTGCCGTCTTCACATGACTCGACAATGACCGCGCGCGTTGCGGCAACCCTTGCCGCGAGTGTGCCATCCTGAATATAGGGGTTTTCTTTGCTCGCGAAGTCGGGGATCGGTTGCCATACGGCAGTCCAGTCCATACCGGTGGTTTCGTCCTTGAAGGTCAGCTCTACCCCGAAGTGGTGGACCACCTTGAAGTTCCTGATTTCTCGCTCGCGCAACACCACCAGATAGAGGGCAGGTGATTGAACTCGACCAGCGGAGGTAGGTTGGCCCAGGACTCTGCGAAGCTCCTGCGTGACCAGGTAGCCCACCAGGCGGTCCAGCACTCGCCGGCACTCTTGTGAGGCAACGAGTTGCCCATCGATTCTCCGTGCATTGGCCAGGCCCTCCCGTACTCTGGCTTGGGTGATCTCATTGAACGTGACTCGCTTGTACTCGCGGATCCCCAGCGCCTGCTGTATGTGCCAGGCGATACTTTCCCCCTCCCGGTCCGGGTCGGTGGCGATGTACACCTCCGTGGCGTCCTTGAGGGCTTTGCGAATGGTGCTGACGTTGCGGGCACTCTTGGGCAGGATCTCGTAGACCGGACGAAGGGTCTTCAAGACGCCGGTTGTGATCATCGTGTCGTCCTGACCCGACTGGGGGAGATCACGGATGTGGCCACCAGATGCCACCACCACCCAGTGCTCGCCAGGGCGGATTTTCTTCATCATGGGCCCAAGCTTCTTCAGCTTGCCCGGTGCCTCGATGATCATGAGTTTCATAGGGTGCCCCTGCACAGATAAATCAGGGGGCACTCTTGCCGCCGACCGGGGACGGCACAACGCGAAATGGTCAACTGGAAGGGAGGGAATTCGTTAGGGCTCAGGCCCACGGAGGGAGGGTCAAAAATTGAGTGTGAGCTGCTGGGCGCGCTTGTACCCTTTCAGCCAGGAGGCAAGCATGGCAGGGTGCTTGTAGGGGCAGGCATATATGGGCAGCCCTTTCTCGGCGGCTTCAACCCCAGCAGCCTCCACCGCAGGATGGGGGTTATTGAACTTGCGCCTGTCCGCTTTTCGCTCCTGGGCATCTTCGTTCTGCATCGATTGTTCCTCATCAGCGCCACTGTTCACGCCGGGCGAGTCACGCCTCAAACGACCTAGCCACCAGCAATTCCCCGACAAGGGCGTTTTTTACGATCCTGTGGCTCACTTCGATACAAGTTAGCAGCCGTAGAGCGGAGATGCCTTCAGGAAATGGTAATTTGCCAACGCTGGCATTTCAAATTCCCCCTGACCTGGGCAAGCGCTGCCTGCAGCGCCCCTTCGGCTACGAGTTCGCGTCCTCGTCGTAGGAGCTTCACGAGCTGCGGCCGCAACAGAAGGTCCTTGTCGCCGGTAATGTGAAGCATCAGACGCCAGGTTCAGAGCAAGGGACAGCGACGATCCGTCCTTGTCTCCGGAAACTTCACGAGTGGCGCGCCTGAAAATAGCTCTCACGCCAATGCCCGTGTGCCACAGCTAGTGGGGAATCATGCTTGAGCGGTAGAGCGCCGACCATGCCAGCAGCGTAGCGCTGGGGTCCTCCAGTGCGGCACGAACCATCACCTCAGCGTGTTGACCTGTCATGTCGCAAACTGCCTGCCCAAGTCGAAGGAGCTCAGCTTTCACCCCTGCATCCCGGGCCTTGGTCGCAAACTCATACTCCTCGGCCTGCCCATACTCAAAGGTGGCATTGAACCGGAGGCGAAGCATCTCGATGGCCTTCACTTCGGCCTCCGGCAGCAAAATGGATTCGCCGTCGCAAAAGACCTGGCGGACGCCATTGAGAGCTCGAACGGCATCCATGTAGCGCGAGGGGTCTACAGTCGCTTTGACGGATGGATATTCCGGGTAGTCGTGGTGCATGGGGCGATACCTCGAAGCGGAATGAGGTGGCGACGATCCGTCCTTGCCCCCAGTGACTTCACGAGAGGCGCCTGAAAAATCGCCTGCCAGGCTGTGGCTAGAATGCCGTGGAGATGCCCCATCGAAGGGAGGGGAAACTCGAAGTGACGTCCTTGTCACCAGGAGCTTCGCGATGTGGCGCGCCAAATTAAGGGGGGGCTACAGGGGGATGTCGTCGTCAAAGCCTTCGCTGTAGTGGCGCATGTCGTCGGGGCTCGGCTGAGGAACGTTTTGAGCGTGGCCGCCGCTGGTCTGACTGCGCCCCTGACCTTGCTGGTGATTGGCCGGACGCTGACCATTGCCATTCGATGCCAGGGTGATCTGTTCGATACGATGCGGGAGGATCGCGATGCGGCTTGCCTCGACCTTCAGCGCCGAAACGTCTTCACCCGTTTGCTTGTCTTTCCAGGTGTCCATGATCGCCCGGCCAATGACCAGGACCCGCATACCTTTCTGGAACAGTTCAGCAAAGCGCTCCGCATCCTGATGCCACCACTCAACGTTGCACCAGAACCCCCCACGATCCTTGTAGCCACCCTGGCCATCAGGGATCGAGTTGTCGAACATCACATTGAGTCGCAGCATGTGCCGCGGATCTTTGTTGCCGTTGGCGAACGAACGGTGCTCAGCTGCGTTACCGACGTTGCCTTCCCAAACTACTGGTGTACCCATGGTCTATCTCCGTTCAGTGTTGAGGTGGGTTCATGACCTGCTGCAGTCGAGCCTGATATTCGGCCTCGGCCTGCCCCATTTTTTCTGCGCACTCGGCGGCCTGTTTGCCGATTGAGTGGATGAGGCTGATCTGCATGTTCAGGGTGATTCGGTGTTGCTCCAGGGCAAACAGGTCCTGCAGCAAGTGGGTTGGTGTTTTGGGGGCGTGGATCATCTGGGCCCATACGCCGACACCCATGCGCCGACCTTGCACGCTTTGCCAGCGAAGAAAGGTTGTGCCAGCTGCTGTGTTTTGCTCGATGAGCCTGACGGGCAGCAGGGCGAATGGATGCTGACGGACCTGGGCCAGCACTTCCTGGGTAATGGCGCGCAACCCTGCCTCCAGCGATGCGCAATGCTCCGCCAACTGGATCAGCTCCCCCTTACCTTTAAAGGGCTTTAAAAGGCCTTTTAGTGAGGCACTCTGTTGCAGCGCCTGATAGGCACCCTGTTGCAGCGGTTTGAAGGCACCCTGTTGCAGGGCCTCCATGGGTTGGGGGTCCAAACGCATCAGGATCAGGCCTCGCCTTCGAGATCGTCATCCAGATCCTCGACCGGGTCTGCGGAACCACGGCGGATGGGTGGGGCAAAGTTCGACCTGCGGGTGCCTTCCAGGATGTCCTGGGGGATGTCGCCGTAGCGCTTGTACATCTCGCGCGCGTTTTCAGACCGTGCATTGTTGGCGGCGAAGTCGTCACGCGATGCACCGGAGAATCGATGGAGCTGGGCCAGTCCAAAAAGACTGCGCAGCAGGTGAGCACCCTCGTCGATCCAGATCTCGCCATCGCGGCGGCCGATCATGGCGACGTGCTGAGCCAGCAGGATACGGCGGACGACTTCGTCGTATTGAGTCAGTAGATGGACGCCCTTGAAGCCCAGCGGGTTGGAGATGAAGAGTGGCAGCTTCAGCGGTTGAATGGAGAGGTTCTCACCGATTTCGAGCGCCTTGGGCAACTGGGCCATCACTTCATCCAGCCGGCTGTCGATGCCCTTCAGTGCATCGTCCACTTCCTGGATCTTCTCTTCGATCCTGATCATCCACCAGTCCGAGTATGGGTCGTCCTGGGCCGCTCCACGGTCGATCTGGTTGATCTTGAGGCAGAAGCCCGCCAGCCCGAGGATGCTGTGTTTGTCATCGGTCTTCTGGCGGCCCAGCCAGATTCGGGCAGCATGGTGGGTGTGGAGAGTCAGCTGGACCTGGCTCCTGAGGGAGCCGATGTTGAGCTGATAGTTGTCAGCCATGGACATGGTTTCCTTATATAAGGTGGGTGAACGTTGTCCATGCTGCTTTTAGGCTGTTGGGCGCGCAGTAATAAATGAAGAACCCGGGGTGCTGGATTTGTCCTAGTCGGTGCACACCATCCTGGTGTTGCGGGCCGCAACACCGACAGGGGATGCCAGTGGCAGCACTCGGTTGGCCGTCGGGGCCGGTGGCCAGGTCGGTGGGTGTTGCGGGCCGCAACACTCCCAGGTGGTGCCGGTGGAACCACTCGATCTGGCGTCGGGGCCGGTGTCGATACCGGTGAGTGATGCGGGCCGCATCACTGCCAGGCGATTCCGGTGGAATCACTCGACCGGGCTCGCGGCGGTGTCGGTGCCGGTGAATGATGCGGGCCGCATCACTATCAGGCGATTCCAGTGGAATCACTCGACCGGGCTCGCGGTGGTGTCGGTGCCGGTGAGTGATGCGGGCCGCATCACTGCCAGGCGATTCCGGTGGAATCACTCGACCGGGCTCGCGGCGGTGTCGGTGCCGGTGAATGATGCGGGCCGCATCACTATCAGGTGATTCCAGTGGAATCACTCGACCGGGCTCACGGCGGTGCCGATGCCGGTGCCGGTGAATGATGCGGGCCGCATCACTATCAGGGATTCCGGTGGAATCACTCAACCGGGCTCACGGTGGTGTCGGTGCCGGTGCCGGTGAATGATGCGGGCCGCATCACTATCAGGGGATTCCGGTGGAACCACTCGACCTGGCTCGCGCCGGTGTCGATGCTGGTGAATGATGCGGGCCGCATCACTCGACTAATGGTCCATGGGTTATTAATCAATGAGTGAGAATCACAAATGCGCTCCAACCTGAGGCGGAGATGAACGGGCCAAATGGAATTCTTGCGTCGGTAGATCGCTTTCCTAGGAGTATGAGAAGCATTGCGGCTAGACCTGCACCTAGCAGAGAGCAAACTACAGTCCAGCCAAGTACCTGTAGGCCGCCCCACGCGCCCATCAATGCCAACAGCTTAATGTCGCCTCTACCGATGCATTCTCGGCCAGTGATTAGTCCGGTTAGTTGACTCACAGACCAGAAGAACCCAAAGCCAACGACACACCCCCAAAGAGCGTCCTGCAGTACCGTGAACAGTCCGAAGGAGTTGAGGACTAAGCCGACCCAGAGTCCTGGTATTACCAGCGAATCCGGCAGTAGGTGGTGCTCACTGTCGATCAAGCTCAAAGTCAGAAGCGACCAGGTGAACAGCAGGGCACAGAAGGCCTGCATAGTTGGCCCAAAATGCATTGTCACCACGAGTGACAACGCAGCGCAGCTAATCTGCGCGGCCCAGATTACTTGCGAAGGGGTTCTGGCCGGTTGAAGGTCGGAATGTTTCTCTGAATCCAGCCCCAGCAGTTCCCGTGCATCCCGCTGCCATTGGCGCTCGAGGAGTGCAGGTAGGCAGCAAGCGCCCCAGGTACAAACGCGGCCCGCCAGCATACCAATCACAACAGAGGCAAATCCCAGGGTGATCTTAGAACCCATCCAATCACTCATCGGTAGGCTCCACGCGGCGTCGAGGGTCAAGCAGGGCCTGCAGCGAGGTCAGCGCGGAATTTGCTGTCTGCATCGCAGTCGCTGTCGGTGCCGGCTTGTGAACGGCGGGCTGAGTGGGCCGTGCTACCACGCTGGCCGCTGGCGATGACGTCGCAGTTGCAGCAGGCGCTGTAGGGCTCCACTCTGCGTTGAAGTCACCCCGTATGGCCTTGCCAGCAAGGCTGGTCAGGTATGCAAGGGGCTTGGCGACACTCCCGCTAGTACAGCGATGCTTCCACTGGTTGATCACCGCCTCTCGGAGATTCTCCGGTACCGGCCCCATGATCTCACGTGCCTTCACACGGTCCTCTGGCTTGAGGAGATCTAGGGCAAGTAACCAGTTCACACCTGCACTCTCGCGCGGTTGTACAGAGCTTTTAGATACAGACTTGTCTGTATTTGTATACGTACTAGCTGAGTTCGGACTCCGAACTGAGGGTGAACTCAGTGGTTTCAGGCTAAGTTCGGAATCCGAACTGAGGGGGAGGGCCCCCTGTTTCGCTGAGTTCGTACTGAGTTCGGATTCCGAACTCAGTCCATCCCCGGCTAAGTCTTGCTGAGTTCGGATTCCGAACTCAGGCGCGGGCAGTGCATTTTGTTTGGTTTCAACTGCCCAGGTCTGGGCGTTCAGTCGATCGCTAATCGTGTCAATGCGCGAGGGAAGTCGTCGGCCAACGTCTGGATCGCTGGTGAATTCTCTCCAGGTAATTGCCGCGATGTCCTTGATCGCTTTGTTCTGATGCTCCATGGATTGCATCAGCAAGGTCATGTAGTCCTTGTCGAACTCCAGGGCCTCCGCCGGCGTGACAGGCTCGTCGTGTAGGAGGTAGACGTTCCCCTGAACCTGGCCGTTGATCTCATTCCGCACGGTCCGGCCCAGGCTTAACCAGCGGGTCAGACGGAGCACCGTCAAGGCTTTTGCCACGGTTTCTCTAGAGGCGTGTTTACCTGGATTCATGCCCAGGTAGGGCCGCAGTTGGTCATAGGTGGGGAAAGCCGTGATTCCATCTTCGTTGACCAGCAGTCGAAAGACTTGCCAGCAATTGCGTTCCAAGGGGGTCAACCGATTGTCGAGCAGGAGTTTACGCGGGACCGTTTCATGCGGATTTCCGCTGAAAATTATCCCGGAGTAGGGTGTAGCAGGCGCTGCAGTAGGGGCGGTGTCCTCAGCTCTCTTCTTCTGCACATGGGCCTCGAGTTGCCCCGAGGCCGAATCTAGGAGCGTGGAAATCGGGAACCGTGTGAGCTTCATCTTCTCTGATCGCCTTCTCCAGGATGGATAGAGGCGGTGCCGCTTTCATCGACATGACGGAGGCCGCCCTCATCTAAAAGGGTGAGCTGTCGTCGCTCAGTGACTCGGGAGCGTTCAGTGCTGCCTGGATACAAGCCTTGTTCGACCCACTGAGTGATCCGTGACCAGATCTGCGCAAGCGTGAGACCGTCCGTGCTCAGCTCCTCGGCAACCAGCATGGCCACGTCGAGCATGGCCAAGCTGTCCTCGAGCTCGACGCGGTGCTCATCCATCAACTTGGTCCAGCGGTGCCAAATATGGTGATCCTGATCTTCAGAGAGCTCTGGCCATCGACCGCGTGGGGCACGCACCCCAATGACGGTACGCTGCAAGGCGATCTCTTGAGGTGTGAGCCCGAAGAACTTGCCGAGCAAGCTGGTCGTGGCCCCCAGCCGGATCGCGCGCTCGATAAGCCGAGTTTCCTCTTCTGTACGCGCGGCGCCGGTCAGAAGCTTGAGGATCATTGAGCTGTTGATTGACACGTTGACCCATGAAACAGGGGTATTGCGGAGCAAGCTGAGGACTGTTGGGTGCTGGATCTGGCCCAGCACCTCTGGTTCAACTCCCATCTCTACACAGCGCTGAAGTTGACCGTTACGCATGAGGTCAAGCAGCTGTGAGAGAACCGCTTCGTTAAGTGTTGACTTGGACATTGAGACTCCCTCCCATTCATCTCATCGAGTATTCAGTTGTCCTGGACTGGCGAGGACCGTTTGAACTCTTCGATTTCCAAGTCGATCAGCCGTCGAGCCAGCCGAATGATGCGGAATAACTTAACCAGCGCACCGTCGCTCAAACGGCCTTCGTCACCTGGTGCTTGATCTGCACTCAGGGGCTGGCCCAGCAATAGTTGGCCCAGGCCAGCAGCGAACTCAAATTCAGCAAGTGCGCTGGCAGGATCAGGTTGGTCGCTCAGCATCTTCAAAGCGATGGCCATGGCACCGCTTAACGACTGAAGCAGGGTCAGCGTATGTTGAGCTGTTGCAGTGACTTCAACTTCGGTTTCCGGCTGTTTGTACTTGAACCCGATCCCTCCATCGATAACCTGGATATCGCCAGGGCCGTTGACGGATTCGAGGATCTCCACGGCCAGTTGAGCTACCTGGTTGCGCAACTCGCCAGGTTGGTCAATCTGACGCTCGATGTACCAGAGGTCGGTAATGGGGTGCAGTCCGCCGGCTTGCACGGGGATGGCGACCAGGCAGTTCGAGTTGAAATCGGGCAGCGTTTCCCCGCTGAGGGCGGCAACCTTCGCTTTGGTCTCGATCACCCGCTGGCTGAGGTTCGTTGGGGACGCGATATGCCCTGCAATCCGTTCCTGCTCTTGCTCTGGTGTGAGCGAAGCTCCCGGCATTGGAGCAGCTGGCTGGTGGGGAGGCTCAGAAGGCTTCGGCGAACGCCCAGTAGCTTCAGGTAGCTGTTGCGATGCCGGTACCGGTGAAGCTGTACCAGTGCCCAACAGGCTGGCGGGATGATTACTGGACTTGCCGGTACTCGGCACTTCTACCACTGGCGTTGAGCGACGCAGCTTATCCTGCTGCTGGGTAATCTCCAGCAGAATGTCCTCGTAGCCGAGCTGCAGCGATTTTTTCATCGTGCCGATGAGCTCGTCCTGGAAGCGCTGGAACAGGAATTCTTCCGCTTCTCCCTCGAACTGGGCAAGGACGTCCTGGAACAGCATTTCGAAGTCAACGCCTTCATTGCTGTAATGCTTGTCCCAGCAAGCCAATGCAGATTTTCTCAGCGCGATTATTTTCGTGATCCGGTCGATACCGAGACCGGAGTAGAGCAAACCAGGCACTGCAGGCAGCAAAAATTGCAGGGTATCCAGCATCCTGCTGATATGGGACTGAGAAATAGGGTACCCATCTTTAGATAGGCGTCGAGCGAGCTCGCGCTGGGAAATGGTCTCGCCGCTTTCCTCCTCATAAAGCGCCTTCGCTCGACCCACCGCGACAGCTCTCTCGATGAATTTGAGCTCACCTTTGAGATCCTCGGCCAGGTGACCGGTGAGCATCACGATCTCGCCCCGGATCTGATCCCATGGGCGGAACAGAACATTAATCCTCTGAAACCTTTCGTCGCCAGTTTCCTGGAACAGCTCCTTCAGAATTGTGATTCGCGTGTTCCCACCGTTGCGGATCCGGTATTTTTCCTCTCCAGGTCTGCGTGTTACAGGCGGAGGGGTGTCGAGGCCACGGTGGCGGATCGACTCCTTGAGTTCATCGTATCGTGGGTTGCGAGTGGTACGAGGGTTATCCTCCCAAGGGAGGACCTGCTCGACAGTCAGCACCAATGGGGTGTCCGCGATAGGGTCACTCATGGCCGCGGTGGTGCCTGTAGGGGTGAAGCCTGGAGCGAGAAGCTTGGCTTTGAGGTCTGTAGCGGCCATCTCAAGCTCCTACCGCAGCAACGTGCGGGTGAGCCAGAGGAGAGTGGCGAACCAGGTGCAGCACTTCCTGAATGTCGTCTTGAGTGGGAACAGCATTTTGCAACAGGCGATCGATGATCCGGTATGCGCGGGTCAGCTCGGATCTCAACTCATCTGCGTTGGCGCCGTCGCCCTGGGCTTTCTGCGCTGGTTCAAATTGACCGTTGAGTAGTGATTGCTCGAGGCGATCGATGATTTCGCTGTTCATGGAACGATGGTTCTTGCGGGCGACTTCTGCCACTTGTTCACGCATGCCATTCGGCAGGCGAACCACGAACTTGTCAGCGGTACGGGAATTGGTTGCGTTCATGGTGGTTCTCCTTACTGGCGGCGTTTGAGTTGGTCGGTGAGCTGAGTGGGCAGGTTCTTGATCGTCAGCGAGCCGGTGTCGGCGTCGTAGGTGACGTTGGAACCGAGCAGGTGCGCCTCAAAGCTGATCGACAGACCTTCGGCGCGGCCGGTGAAACGGCGGAACTGGTTGAGTGTGCGCTTATCGGCCGGGATCTCAGGGGATAGGCCGTAGTCGCTATTGCGGATGTGGTCGTAAAACGCCTGAGGGCGGTCTTCATCGAGAGTCTGGGACAGCTCTTGAAGAGAGAGTGGCTGCCCCAGCTTCGTTTGGGTGCTGGCATAGTCGAGCAGCGCGTGGGTTTTCTCCCGGGCGCTTTCTTCTGGGAGATCCTCTTTCTCGACGTAGTCGGTGAATGCCTTGAGAAGCGTGCGGGTTTCACCTGGCCCGTCGACGCCTTCTTGGCACCCGATAAAGTCGCGGAAGTAGTCCGAACTCTTCCTGCCGTTTTTGCCTTTAACGAAGGAAATGTACTGCTTCGAGTTAGGGTTGTTGCGCCACTCGCTCAGGTTGATCCGGGCCGCGCAGGAGAAGTTGCTGGTGTCCAGGTAGCGAGAGGCTACAACATTAAGATCACCGTCCAGGCCGACGGTTTCGACCTGCTGGAGGACAGCGATCATCAAGTACTCAGTCAAGCCTTGTTGGTAATGGCTGAAGAGCACGTGGCCACCGGTGGACAGGTTGACCTCTTCAAGCAGTTTCTGCAGGTGTTCGACAGACACACGGCTGAAGCTGGTGAAGTCTTGCTGCTCCTCCAGGTACTGTTTCAGCCAACCGCTGAATGGGTACGCACCCGACTCCCCATGGAAGAAGCCCCACGCTTTGCCTTGCTTGGCGTTGTAGCTGTCGTTCAGGTCGCCCTGGAGACTCTCGATAGCATCGGACGGTGGGAGCTCAGTGTCACGGGCATGAAGGACGGCGGGGCTGCCGTCGGGCTGCTTGTCGAGCTGGTGAATAATTACGTGTCGGATCGGCATTATTGAATCCCCCGTGAGGAGCTGTTTTGGACTTCCGCACGTCGAAGCAACGCCCGGGTGTTGCGCTCGGAGCGGTGGTCGCTAGGTGTGCAGGAAGTGAAAATCGGTGCGAAGCCGGACTTGCTGAACTTCAGGTGGCCGCTATTGGACCTGGAGAGAGTCCAGCCCTCGGAGAGGGCAAACTCAGCAAGCCGGCGGACACTGTCGTGGGCGCCGCGAAGAAGGTTACGCATTGGATCCGGCCTCCTTCGGGCAAAGTGCATCACCTGCTTGGATGGCCACGATTTCCGGGGTGCAGCCCGGATATTGGGTGGCCAGGTCGGTGAGGAACTCACGTGCAGTCTCGCGCGATCCAGGAATCCGGAAGACCACGGTGCAGTGATGAGCCTCGTCCACGGAGCTGGTCAGATGGGGGGTTACTGCAACCTTCAGACCGCAGCTCAGGAGGTGCCTTGGTACCCATACGGACCAGAAGTAATTGGTCAGCAGGGATGGTTGGCCAAGGAGGGTCGCTGCCAGCGTTCCAGCATCATGGCTTTCCAGCTCGACGTACTGCAGCTGTGCAAGCTCTTGCAGAGCCTCATTCAGCTCAACAGGCACCGTGGTTTCACCGAACTGGGTGAGCCGTGAGACAACCTGGCTGAGAGCATCCAGCCAAACCGCGTTTACGCCAGACTGGTGCGCGAATGCCAAGGCCGATTGGTCGGTGTTTGCGATTGCAGGGATCGAAGGGTAGATCTGCTCAGCCTGCATTGGGCACCTCCGAGAGAGGAACGGGGTCATAGCTGCCGCAGACCGGGCATACCAGAACCTCTGCCTCACCTTCAGGGGTATGCTCAGCAGGATGCACTTGCCGTACCTGATGAAGCGCGAAGTGCCGGCCACAGTTAAGGCAGCCATGCGTAATCAGATGGGGTTCTGTGAGCGTCATGCGGCAGCTCCTTGCCAATGGTCAGCAGTGAGGTTTGCGAAGCGAGTTTGGTTGGCGATAAAGGCTGCGCGTACATAGCCCGTAGGCCCTTGGCGTTGTTTGCCGATAATCAGCTCGGCAATCCCCTTGAACTCGGTGTTTTCGTTGTACACCTCGTCTCGGTACACGAAGAGGATGATGTCGGCGTCTTGCTCGATCGCTCCGCTGTCGCGCAGATCGGCGTTGACTGGTCGTTTGTTCTGACGTTGCTCCAGAGCCCGGTTGAGCTGGGAAAGAGCTACGAAGGGGCAGTTGAATTCCT
Organism: Pseudomonas monteilii NBRC 103158 = DSM 14164; assembly: GCF_000730605.1. GTDB lineage: Bacteria > Pseudomonadota > Gammaproteobacteria > Pseudomonadales > Pseudomonadaceae > Aquipseudomonas > Aquipseudomonas monteilii. The sequence goes on from NZ_BBIS01000010.1 coordinate 152,412, forward strand.
TCGCGATCCCCTTGAGGGAACGAGATATCTCGCTGATCTCATTGGCCCGGTTCTCTTGTCCAGGGCAGCGCATGAGTTGCAGGTAATCCGCCATGATCAAGCAGGGCTTCCCAAAGCGCCGGCTAGCCCGTCGAACCTTGGCGCGCATCGCAGCAGGAGTGAGATTCGCACTGTCATCGATGACCAGACGGTTGCCATATGCATTCATGCGATGGACGGCGGCGGACAGTTTGGGCCAGTCCTCGTCCTGCAACTGACCGGACAGGAGCCTGCTCAGGTCGATGTGGCCCAGAATTGCCAACATTCGATAGATGAGGGCCTCGGTAGGCATCTCCATGCTGAACACCAGCACGATCTCGTCAGGCTTACTGGTCAGCGCGGCATCTACGATGCTCAAGCAGAACGAGGTCTTGCCCATGGATGGGCGCGCGCCGACGATGATCAGGTCTGCTGGCTGCAGGCCGCGCGTCATTTCATCGAGATCAGTGATGCCTGTTGGCACCCCCGTTACGGTCACATGACCGTTGAAATTCGCGTCGATCTTGTCGACGACAGAGAGCAGTGCCTCGTTCATATTGGCGAATTCGCGGACCACGCGACCTTCGCCCAGCGCGAACAGCTTCTGCTCGAGCGTGTCCTGAACCTCCGCCGCGTCAGCAGCGAGCTCAGCTGCATCCCGTGTCCCCTGGAAACACAGGGACATGATGCGACGAAGGTGTGCACGATTACGCACGATCTCCGCATACGATTGGATATTCGCTACAGACGGGGTGTTCTTGGCCAGCTCTGCCAGGTAGGAAAGTCCTCCAACCTCCTCGGGGACGGCCATCTGCTCGAAAATCGTCACCACGTCGAAAGGGCTGTTTTTCTCTGACAGTTCCTGGATAGCGGTGAAGATCAGCCTGTGTTCGCCCCGAAAGAAGTCATCTGCCTGCAGTAGGTCACCGACGAGATCCCAGGCTTCGTTGTCCAGCATCAGCCCGCCCAGGACGCCCTGTTCGGCCTCCATGGAGTGAGGAGGTGAATAGCTCAGGTCGGTCATCTGGCACCCCCGTGGGAAATGCCAGGCTGTTCGGTGCGGCCAACTCCGTGGTGGAGCTGGGCATGCCGGCCTTGCCGAATACCTGCGTACAGCGAGCTACGATCGTGGCCTTTGGCTTCGCTTGGCGTGATGTCGCTTTGCTTCAAGTCAGGGTGATGCACGGTCAAGTAGGCCGTGATCTCTGCCTTGATCTCCGGAGCCAGGTCACCCGCGAACTCTCGAACTTTGTAGGCCACTGCTCCAATCCAACCCTCCGCGAAGAGTTGGCCGCGGCGTCGTTTGGTCTTCAGCTGGCACCGTTTCTGCTGCGAGACATGCTCGCGACGTGCTTTCTGTAACTGCAGGACGAGGCTGCTGTAGGCATAGGCAGCCAGATCCGGACCGATACCCTTGCCCAGGAACTTGAAGCAGTAACCCTTCAATGGGTGGTAGTAGGAGAGGTGGCTGCAGTCAAATGCGGCTGCACACGTTCCGGCGAGGGCATGCAACCAATCCGCTGGGGATCGACGTGTGCCCGTGGGGATGCTTGCTTCAAGGACTTGGCTGGCCCGCAGTTCGTCTGCGTCGATGTTGTACTGGGCCATGAGCGAGCGGGCCTGGCGCAATGCGATTGCTGCCTCGTTCGTGTTTGCCCCTGGGCTGTTGGCCAAGGCCATCAGCTTGGTGACTTTGTCGAGGATCTTCTGCTTGTCCATCAGGAGCCCTCCCCAAGTCGGCGAGGTTGTCCACGCATAGCTAATGCGATCAGCACCAGGAGATTCAGCGTCCCGACCGTGCCGAGCGCATAGGCCGAATAGACCGAACCCTGCAGAGCGATCTCGGCAAGCGGGGCTTTGAAGATTGAACCCAAGCCGTAGGCGGTCGCCAACGCTACGGAGCAGTTCATGAGGTACAGGCACAGTGAGCCCGCGAACTGGGAAATGGGGCCAGAAGTCATCGAGCACCTCCAGACTGCTGGTGGAGGGGATCGGCGCCGATGAATACCTCGGCGGGCACCTCCGCCCATTCCGTACGGAGTGCCTCAAAATTGCCCTCGTTCCAGCAGCGCAGGAACTCCATGGGAGACTCACATGGATGTTCTAGGGCATACGCGATCGCGGCCACAGCGGCATCGGGAAGGCTCAGCTCAAGCGCCAAACTCCCATCGTCGGTCACTGCGAAATTGCCAGTGTTGAGCTGGAATGACATTCCATTCAGCTCCACCTTTACAGGTGCCCAGGTGGGGACTTGGTGCTCCTGACGGATCGTAGTCAAACGATCTTGAAGCATGCCCAACGTGAGTGTTTTGGGGAGTTGTCCCTTCATGAGGCATCCCCTTGTCCAGCACTTGGGAGCAGGGCCTCTTGCCACAGGCGCAGGGTCTCGCGTTCGTGTGCCGTCAAGGCAGCCAGGCCTACAGCTTCGGCCACTTTCTCCTGCAGGAGCCGCAGGCGTTCCTCTACTGACGAGCCATCGTCATATGCGAGGTGCCTGGTCACATCATCGATCAAGGAGTAGCGGATTGATCTGATGTTGCTGAGACGGTGCTGCTCCACTGTATGCCCATAAAGCCGATCAGGTGTCTTCAGCTCGTTTCGGATGTAAACGTTGAATTCAGAAGGGTTGTAGGAGGTGTAGAACTGCCGTGCACGATTCAGGATGAGTGCAGCCTTGATCGTCTCCAATAGCTCTTCAGGGGTTTCGGTAGGCAACGGGAATGTACGTGCAACCAGCTGCTTCGACAGTGCGTCCCGCGCATCTTGTCGCCGTTTCGCGGCCTTCTCGGTCCGAACACGCTTTTCCTTCGCGTGGGTCACGTTGTGGCCGATCGAGTTAATGAGTTGTGCGGCATTCCGCAGTAGATCGCGCTGTTCATGGCTCAGAAGGTCACCGAGCGACCCGAGTAGTCCGCTCCCGATCGACCAACCGTTGGCCAGCTTGTGCAGATCTCCAGACGTAGACGTCAGCTTTTTCTGGATGCCGCGTAATTCATTGGAGCTGTAGAGTTTCCCAATTCTGAGGACTTCGTCGGCCGTGATCCCGGCAGCCTCGGTAATCGTGTGCTTACTCATCGCGGCGGGCCTCCTTCGCGATCTCGGCAACACGCTCTTCGGTCATTGCCTCGAAGCGGTCTTTCCATTCTGGGAACGCTTCGATAGCCAGGTTGCGGATGACGCTCAGCGCTGACGGCGACTTACGGTTCGAAGGTTGACGATATTCAAGCCGGTGCGCCGGCACGCCTTGGCTCGCGGCTTTCTTGAAGATGACGGCATCTGGAATGATCGATTGCAGGACGGTGTAGTCAGGGTTCCCGTCGAAAATTTCACGGACGGTGCGGTGGATCTCGCGCGCGTCAGCAGTTTCATCCAGGCCGTTGATGATGATGTTGATGTGGGGAATGGTGAGGCCGAGGCGTGCGTAACTGCGCAGGCCATCCATCATATGGATGGTCCCACGGCTGAATTCGCGCGCGGCCAACATGTTCGGGGGGAGGGGGGAGAGGATGATGTCGGATGCAAGAACGACCATCTCCAGCATCGCAGAGCGGGCGCCCTGGGTGTCAAAGAGGATGAGGTCGTAATCGGCATCGAAAGCCGACATCAGGTTGGCTAGTCGCAGTCTGCCATCAGGCGCCTGCAGTATGAGGTTGTTGAGCTGGTTGTTGGCGTCGTTCGAAATGATGACGTCGAGATTCTTGATCGACGTGCGGGAGATGATCTTGGCCGGGTCGGTCTCGTTGTACGACAGCAGCTCGAAAATGCCGCCCGGGGCAGTGTACTCCAGGGGGAAATAGGAGGATGCGGAAGGCTGTACGGGGTCCAGATCGATGAGGAGGGTGCGCAGCCCAGCGTCTGCTGTGAATGCCCCCAGATTGGTGGACCCGGTGGATTTACCGGTGCCGCCTTTGGTGGAGACCTTACCTGCTCGTTTTGCTTTCTTCGGATGTGTCATTGCCATGCCTCTAATGTGGATTTCATTAGAGGCTGCGTGCCCAGGCGCGGAGTGGTGCTGAAAAACCCCTCCCTAGGTGGAATTTTCGGCCTAGATCCCAATTGTCTTTTAACCAATTGGTCGTAGGTTCGAATCCTACACGACCCACCATACTCAATACGTCAAAGCCCGCTACCGGCAACGGTCGCGGGCTTTTTCGTCCTCAGCGCGTCATGCGCTCCCAGCTTACTCAGCCCACTCCGGATCCCCGGTGAACACCACCGTCAGCCAGCGGTCAGGCCCTTCGCCACCGACGGCATCACCAATCTCGTTGCGCCATGCGTCCCATTCATCGATGGTCTTCGCCGCCATGGCCTTTGGCACGATGAAGTACAGCTCGATCTCCCGCGAGCGCCCGACCTTGGCCACATAGGCGCGGTATGACTGCAGCCCGTGGCGGGCAACGAAGGCCTTGGCCACTTCATCCACATGCAGCTTGAGGTCGCCAGGGGTGACCAGAAATATTTCTGACAGCGCCTGACGCACCACCGACATCGGCAACGGCACGATTACCAGGCACACCAGCGCCAGCACGGCCGGGTCGATGTACGGTGATACCCACTCCAGCGACGTGCCCTGCACCGCGTAACCAAAGCAGAACGCAATCAGCAGCGCGGCGGTGATGCTGGCCGACATCACCCAGCCCTTGACGTCCATGCGCACGAAGTCTGATTTCAGCTTGCGGTTGGCGCGGGCTTCGACCACGGCGATGGTCACGCAGGTGATCACGGTCAGCACCGCATAGATCATGGCAATGCCGAATTCGAGGTGACGGCCGCCTTGCAGCAGGCTGCTGACGGCGTTGATCAGCGCGTAGATGGCCACGCCGCTGAGCAGAATGCCGTTCAGTGCCAGCACCATGGGTTCCAGGTGCCAGAAACCCATGGTGAAGCGCTCGCGCAGCTTGCGTGACATCTGCACGCTGGTGGTGTGCGAAGTGATCAGTTTGACCACAACAAGCGACAGGCCACTCATGCTGGCGTCGACCAGCGAATAGACGCCGTCGAAGACGATGGAGTAGGAGCCGGAGGCCACGCCGAAGGCGATACCAATGCTGGCGATGAACAGGGTGACGGCAATCGAGGTGCGTAACAGGCCCTGTTCGCTGGTGATGTCGAAAAAGGTGGATCGGGTTGCGGTATGCATGAATTGTGCTCTAGAAAACGATAATGCTGTGGTGTCTGCAGGGGCCTCTTCGCGGGCAAGCCCGCGAAGAAGGCGCATTTGCCCTTACAGGCTAGACGCGGAATTGCTCCATCAGCGCCTGTTGTTGATTGGCCAGCCGGTTCAGTGCCTGGCTGATGCGTGCCGATTCGTCGGCTTGGCCGGCCAGCGACTCGGTCACATCCCGAATGCCGGCTACGTTGCGGTTCACTTCCTCAGCCACCGCGCTCTGTTCTTCCGCGGCCGAGGCAATCTGCAGGTTCATGTCGCTGATCACGGTCACCGCTTCGCCAATGCGCTGCAGTGCCGGTAGCGCCAGTTCCATGCGCGTTGCGCTGTCCTGTGCCTGGCGCTGGCCCTCGTGCATGGCGCCCACGACATCCTGGGTGCCTTGCTGCAAGCCTTCGATGACCTGGCGAATCTCCTCCACCGACACCTGCGTGCGCTGGGCCAGCCCGCGTACTTCATCGGCGACCACGGCAAAACCGCGCCCGGCCTCGCCAGCACGGGCCGCTTCGATGGCGGCATTCAGCGCCAGCAGGTTGGTCTGCTCGGCGATGGTGCGGATCACTTCCAGCACCGTACCGATCTGCCCGCTGCGGTCTTGCAGGGCTCGTGCCTCGTCCATGGCGGTGTCCATGCCGGCAGCCAGGCGGTCGATGCCCTGGCGGGTGCTGTCGATCAGCTGCAGGCCTTCGCGGCTGGCCTGGTCGGCGGCGCGCGCGGCCTGAGCCGCCTGCGAGGCGTTGTGGGCGACATCCAGGGCGGTGGCGCTCATCTCGTTGGCAGCCGTGGCCACCTGCTCGATTTCGCGGTGCTGCTGTTGCATGCCGTTGCTGGTCTGGCTGGCGATGGCGGCTGACTGGTCGGCGGTGCTGCGGGCCTCCTGCAGTGAGCCTTTGACCTGGGCGATGATCGGCTGCAGCTTGTCGAGGAAGCGGTTGAACCACCCCGTGAGCTGGCCCAGTTCGTCGTCGCGGGCGTATTCCAGGCGGCGGGTCAGGTCGCCTTCGCCGCTGGCGATGTCTTTCAGGCGCGCAGCCACGGCCAGGATAGGCCGGGTAACGCCGCGTGCGGTCAGCCATACCAGCAGCAAACCCACCACCGCCGCACCAAGGCCGATCAGCAGGCTGGTGAGGTTGGCGCTTTGGTTGTGTGCGTCCAGGCGTTGATTGAGGGCCACGGCGGGTGCCTGCAGCACGCTTTCCGGCAGCTCCAGCAAAACCTGCCACGGGGCTGCGTCAGGGATTGGCGTGAAGGGGTGGGCCACGCGCAGCAGGCCGTCGGCTACCGCCTTGTCCATGGGCTGGCCGAGCGCGCTGTCGTCGCGGCTGTTGCCTGCCAGCAGGCCGGCAGCGCTGGCGATACTCACCTGGCCCTGGCCATCGAACAGTTCGCGGCGGCCTTCCACGCTCAGTTGCTGGAGGTTGGCAAGGCCAATGTCCAGGCCCACGACGCCGATCACCTTGCCGTGCTCCAGCAGCGGCAGGGCGATGCTGGTCATCAGCACTTGGCGGCCGTTGACGTCGTCCAGATACGGCTCGAGCATGCACGTTTTGGCGGTGTCCTGCGGGCAGGTCAGCCAGCGGTTCTTCGCCGCGCCGTTGTTGCCGATGCTGGCATCGCCGAGCATCGATTCCGGCATGGCCTCACGTTCCAGTGCGCCGGGGCTGGGCTGCGACCAGTACAGCGAGAAGCGCCCGCTGTCGTTGCTGCCTGCGGCATCCTGGCCGACGAACTGGCGGTCTTGCTGATCCAGCGCGTTGGGCTGGAACACGAGGTACAGGCCGATCACGTCCGGGTTGCCGGCCAGGCTGGCACGCGCCTGGCGGGTCAGCTCGGCGCGCAGGTCACTGCCGCCACGGGCTTTCAGGACTTGTACCAGGCGGGCAAAGCCATTGCCGTACTGGTAAGCGTCCATGAAGTAGCGCTGGATACGCAGGGCCTGGGTTTCGGCATGGGCCTGCAGGCGCTGGCGGGCGCTGCTGTCGAGCATGGCGGTGTTGGCCTGGTTGACCAGCGCGGCACTGCGTTGTGCCTGGGTCAGCGATGTGGCCACCAGCAAGGCGACGATGGCCAGCAGGCACAAGCCGGCTAGCAGGGTGATCTTCCATTGGATGGAGAGGCGACGCAGCGGCATGAGGGCTTTCCTTTTCGAGCAAGTACAACGCCCGCGGTCGAGCGCGGGCGTTGTTGGCAGCGTGGGTCATTCGGCGACGTAGTTGGGCGGTGCCGACCGGAAGGCTTTGGTCAGCCAGCCCAGGTAGATCAGCCCGAGCGCAGCCCAGATGCCGCCAAACATCAGCGAATGCGCATTCAGGTCCAGCCACAGCGAGACGATGATGCAGAAGCCGACGGTCGGCAGTACCAGGTATTTCAGCTGGTTGGTCAGGCCTTTGCGGTTGCCTTCGCGCAGGTAGCAGTGGTTGATCACCGACAGGTTGACGAAGCTGAACGCGACCAAGGCGCCGAAGTTGATGATCGAGGTGGCGGTCACCAGGTCGAAGAAGATTGCCGACAGCGAAATCAGCCCCACTACCGCAATGTTCAGCACGGGTGTCTTGTAGCGTGAATGCAGGCGGGCGAAGAGGCTGGCCGGGATCACGTTGTCGCGGCCCATCACGTACAGCAGGCGCGACACGCTGGTTTGCGAGGCCAGGCCAGAGGCGATGGTGTTGATCACGGTACAGGCGATGAAAATCGACTGGAACAGTTTGCCACCCACGTACAGGGCGATTTCCGGCAGGGCCGCTTCATGGTCGTGGAAGCGTGCCATGGTCGGGAAATAAGCCTGGATGAAGTACGACACGGTGATGAACACCACGCCGCCGATCAGCGCAGTCAGGAAAATGGCACGTGGGATAGTCTTGCTCGGGTCGCGGGTTTCCTCGGACAGGCAGGTAACCGCGTCAAAGCCCAGGAACGAGAAGCACAGGATGGTCGCGCCAGCGGCCAGAGCGCTGAACTGGGTCTGGCTGTCGCCGAAGGGGACCAGGCTCCAGGCGGTACCCAGCCCTTCTCCGTGGTCCAGGCCGCGCACGCACAGGTAGATGAACACCGCGATGATCGCTACCTGTACGCCCACGAACAACAGGTTGAAGTGCGCCACCAGGTTCACGCTGCGCATGTTGATCAGGCTGATCAGGGTGACGAAGCCGGCCACCCACATCCACTCGGGTACTTCCGGGAACATGGCCGAGAGGTAAAGCTTGGCCAGCAACGCGTTGACCATCGGCAGCAGCAGGTAATCCAGCAGCGACGACCAGCCGACCAGAAAGCCTACATGCGGGTTGATGGCGCGTTGGGTGTAGGTGTAGGCCGAGCCCGACTGCGGGAAGCGCTTTACCAGGGTGCCGTAGCTCACGGCGGTGAACAGGATGCCGGCCAGCGCCAGGATGTAGGCGCTGGGTACGTGGCCGGCGGTAATCCCGCTGACAATGCCGAAGGTGTCGAACACGGTCATCGGCGTCAGGTAGGCTAGGCCGATGATGATCACATGCCAGAGACGCAGGGTTTTGCGAAGTTGGCCGTTGCCGGTAGCGCTGTGGTCATGCTGCATGCTGGCATGGCTCCTGCTGCTGGGCGTAAACGGCGGGCACGGTGTATTGCGCATGCGGCAAGGGCGAGCGGGTGGGCTCCATGTTGTTCACCTTTTATGTTGGAGCGGCGGAAGGCGCGGGGGACGCGCAAAGTGGTGAAAATAAAAAACGATGGGTAGGTGGGTGTCAAGTTAAACATGACAAGATGTTACTAGATTGAAACATTTATCGATTTAGAGGCTGTTTTGTTCGGTTTTTGCGCGGTTTTTTGCGGTTATGATCAATTTTAATGTTCGTAAAAATTAACGATTGGGCATCGTCCATGGGCTGGGTGTCAGACGCTTCCCAAAAATGCCATTTCTCGATCCGCACCCGCCTGTGTCACCTGTTGCAGTGGTAATCTTCGCTGCGTGGCCTTTGGTCGCCCAACAAGCCCTTACGGACAGCATTCGGTTCTATTCATGAAGAAATCAGTTGGCATCCTTTCCGGCCTGGCTATCGCCATTGCCGTCGCAACCACCGCTGGCGCCTGGTACACCGGCAAGCAGCTGCCGGCCGAGCTGGACAATGCCCTTGCCCGCAGCAACGCCGAGCTGAAGAAAGCCCTGGTGACCACCGGTGGCAGCATGAGCATCGAGCGGGTGTCGCTGGAGCAGCATTTCTTCAGCAGTACCGCCCAGTACCGCCTGAAAGCACGCGACATCAACGTGGGTGACGGCGAGGTGTTGAGTTTCGACGTGGGCGTGACCGACCAGATCGAGCACGGCCCGTTCCCCTGGTCACGGGTCAAGGCGTTCAAGCTGATTCCGGTGCTGGCGGTCAGCAACAGTAGTTTGCAAAAGGACGAAGCCACCGCACCGTGGTTTGCCGCAGCGGGTGAGCAGGCGCCGGTCAGCGCCCAAACCAGCTTGGGCTACGGCGGTAATGTGGTCAGCCAGGTTCGGCTGGCGCCGGTCAAGTTCGACGAAGCGGACGGCAATAGCCTCGACTTCTCGGGCATGCAGCTGGAGGTCAGTGGCGACAAGGAAGGCAAGGCATCCAAATTCCAAGGCCAGGCCGATCGCTTCGTGATGAAACTGGTTCATGACGACCAGCCGCCTGCCACGTTCGAGCTCAAAGGCCTGAAGCTTGGCGGTAACCTGGCAGCCACCGCGCACGACGCCATCTATGTCGGTAATGCCGACCTGGCGCTGGCTGAAACCAAGGTCACCCTGGGGCCCAAACAGCAGGTAATGCTGATCAAGGGCTTCGAGCAAAATGCCCTGCAAACCCTTGATGGTCCGGATACCGTGGGCGGTCGCGTGGAGTACAAGGTTGGCGACATCACCTGGGATGGCCGTGCAGTGGGTAAGGCACAGATGGCGGTGAGCATTACTTCGGTCAATGCACCGGCGCTGCAGGCATTGTCGAAGTGGTACCAAGCGCATCTGGCGGAGTTCGAGGCCGCCGCCGCCGCCGGCCAGCCGGTGCCGCAAATCCAGATGGACGACGCCGAGAAGGCCCGTTTCCAGGGTGATCTGCAGAAGCTGCTCGCCGCCAGGCCCAAGGTGGCGATTGAAAATCTGTCGTTCAAGACCGCCAATGGCGAGAGCCGCTTCAACCTGTCGATGGACTTTGCCGCCCCGTCCAGCTTCGACCTGCCGCCGGACCAGTTGAGCAAGCAGATGATCACCGAGGTGAAGAGCAAGCTGTCGTTGTCCAAGCCGATGATGGGTGACCTGGCGACCTTGCAGGCGCTGCTGGATGGTCAGACTGACGCTCAGGCGATTGCCATGCAGTCCAGCCAGGCTGGGGAGATGGTTGGCATGATGGCGCTGCAGAGTGGCATGGCGACTGTCGAAGGTAATGATGTGGTGAGCAGCCTGCACTATGCCGATGGCATGGTTGACTTCAACGGCAGGAAAATGACCGTGGAAGAGTTCGCCATGCTGATGGCGGCGCACCTGGCCGCGTTGTCGCCGCAGGGTTGATTGGTTCTGCCTGTGCTGGCCCTGTCGCCGGCACAGGCAACACAAAAACCACTTTAGTAATCGCTGGATTGTCTGTAGCCTTCGGCCTCCGATAATAATCCGTGCCCGCAGAGGGCCGTGGCGGGCAGTATGCCGTCCGGCGCCCTTAGCCGATCTGTCAGGGCCGGGTGATACACTCGATTTGACGCGCACGAGCGCCTGCAGGTCCAGCGATCATGACCCAGATTTCCGAACGCCTGTTGGTTCAGGCCCACCTCGACGCCAAGCAGCCCAACCCGCTGACAGCCGAGCAGGAGGCCGAATACCGTGCGGCCATCGCTGCCGAGCTCAAGGCCCAGAACGCAGTGCTGGTTGCCCACTATTACTGCGACCCGGTCATCCAGGCGCTGGCTGAAGAAACCGGCGGCTGCGTGTCCGACTCGCTGGAAATGGCCCGCTTCGGCAAGAACCATCCGGCCGAGACCGTGATCGTGGCTGGCGTGCGTTTCATGGGCGAAACGGCAAAAATCCTCACCCCGGAAAAGCGCGTGCTGATGCCGACCCTGGAGGCGACCTGCTCGCTCGACCTGGGTTGCCCGGTCGAAGAGTTTTCTGCGTTCTGCGACCAGCACCCTGAACGCACCGTGGTGGTTTACGCCAATACGTCCGCTGCTGTAAAGGCCCGTGCCGACTGGGTAGTGACCTCAAGCTGCGCGCTGGAAATCGTCGAAAGCCTGATGGATAACGGCGAGACCATCATCTGGGGGCCGGACCAGCACCTGGGCCGTTACATTCAGAAGCAGACCGGTGCCGACATGCTGCTGTGGGACGGTGCCTGCATCGTTCACGAAGAATTCAAATCGCGCCAGCTGGCCGACATGAAGGCACTGTACCCGGACGCAGCGATCCTGGTACACCCTGAGTCGCCGGAAGCGGTCATCGAACTGGCCGACGCAGTGGGTTCTACCAGCCAGCTGATCAAGGCAGCGCAGACCCTGCCGAACAAGACCTTCATCGTCGCCACCGATCGCGGCATCTTCTACAAGATGCAGCAGCTGTGCCCTGACAAGGAATTCGTCGAAGCGCCTACTGCCGGCAATGGCGCGGCATGCCGCAGCTGCGCGCACTGCCCGTGGATGGCGATGAATACCCTGGAGCGTGTGCTGCACTGCTTGCGTAATGGCGGTGATGAGATTTTCGTCGACCCGGCGCTGGTGCCCAAGGCGATCAAGCCGCTGAACCGGATGCTGGACTTTACCCAGGCTGCAAGGCTGAAACTGTCCGGTAACGCCTGACGACAGACCGCGTCGTCTTCTTCGCGGGCTCGCCCGCTCCCACAGATACAGCGCAGCGCTCGCAGGCGGTGCGATCCCTGTGGGAGCGGGCGAGCCCGCGAATGGCCCTCAGCGCCCCATCATTTCCCGCACCATGCGCTGCTGCTCCATGATCTCGCGCTGGCGCTGGTCAATCTGCGAGGCCAGCGGGAAGTTGCTGCCCGACCGGCGCTTGGCGTAATCCAATTGCTGGATCGCCTGGTCAAAGTCCCCCACCAGGGTGAAGTACTCGGCCCGTGCGCGGTGCAGGCCAATGGTATTGCCCGACAAGCCCCGCACTTCAGCCATGTCATACCACACGTCCGGGTCATCCGGCCGGCTCTTGACCAGTTCGTTCAGCACCTTCTCCGCTTCGGCTGGCTTGTTCTGCTTCACCAGCAAATCGGCGCGGACCTGCTTCAGCGGGTAGTTGCCCGGATACAGCCCCTGCATTCGTTCGGCCCGCTGTTGAGCGTCGGCCAGGCGGTTGTTGGTGATGTCCAGGTCGATCTGCGCCAGGTTGTAGGTGATGTCGTTGGGTGCCTTGGCCAGTAGCGGCTTGAGCATTTCACGCGCTTCGTTCAGCTGCCCGCCTTTGATCTGAGCCAAGGCCAGGCCGTAACGCGCGGCGTCCAGTTTCGGGTCTTCGTCCAGCTGGGCACGGAAGCGCTTGGCGGCAAGCCCTGGTGTGCCTTCGTAGGTCAGCGCCACCCGGGCGCGAATCAGCTGGTAGCGCATGCTGTCTTCAATGCCGCCCTTGGGCGCCTGGTCGGCCCGGTTGCGGGTATCGGCGATACGGGATTCGGTCACAGGGTGGGTCAGCAGGAATTCAGGCGGCTTGGCGTCATAGCGATACTGGCGTGCCAGGCGCTCGAACATGGTCGGCATGTTGCGCGGGTCGTAGCCAGCCTTTTCCAGGTTCTGGATACCGATACGGTCGGCTTCCTGTTCGTTCTGGCGTGAGAACCGGCGCTGTTCCTGGATCGCCGCCGCCTGGGTACCGGCAATCATGCCGATGCCCGCATCGCCGGCGCCACCGGCGGCCAGCACGATACCGGCCAGCAACGCCGCCATCATCGGCAGCTGCATGCGCTGCTGCGCCTCGACGCCTCGGGCGAAGTGGCGCTGCGACAAGTGCGCCAGTTCGTGCGCCAGTACCGAGGCGTACTCGCCTTCGGTCTGGGCGTTGAGGAACAGCCCGCCGTTGACCCCGACAATGCCACCCGGGGCGGCAAAGGCGTTCAGCTCGCGGCTGTCGATCAGGATGAATTCCAGGCGCCGGTCCTGCAGCTGGCTGGTTTCGGCCAGTTTGTACACGCTGGTTTCGACATAGTCCTTGAGCTGTGGGTCGTTCAGCTGGTTGACCTGGCCACGCAGCAGGCTTAGCCAGGCGCGGCCCAGCTGGTGCTCCTGTTGCGGCGAAACGATCGCGGAACTGGCGTCACCCAGTGATGGCAGGTCGTCAGCATGGCCGGGAAGGGCCATCAGGCAGGCCAGCGTCAGCAGGGTAGGGCGCAGTAGATTCATGCATGAAGCTCGCGTCGGTCAAAGATACCTACTGTAGCGGGCTCACACGTTGGCGACCAGTGGCGCTATCCTAGTCGACCCTGTCAGCAAGCAGTCTGGCAACGCCTTTGGAGACCCTGCGATGAGTGACACCCTGACCTGCGATGCCGAACTGGACGCCAGCGGGCTGAATTGCCCTTTGCCGCTGCTCAAAGCCAAGATGGAGCTCAATCGCCTTGCCAGTGGCGCGGTACTCAAGGTGATCGCCACGGATGCCGGGTCGCAGCGTGACTTCCGCACTTTCGCCCAGTTGGCCGGTCATACCCTGCTGCGTGAAACGGCCGAGGCCGGCACCTACACTTACTGGCTGCGCAAGGCCTGAGTCTTTACCAAGGATCGTCAATGTTCAAAGTGCTTCGCGACTGGATGCAGCGCTACTTCTCCGATGAAGAAGCAGTGGTGCTGGCGGTCCTTCTGTTTCTGGCTTTCACGGCCGTTCTTACCTTGGGCGGCATGCTCGCGCCCGTGCTGGCGGGTATGGTGCTGGCGTTCTTGATGCAGGGCCTGGTCAACGCCCTGGAGCGTGTGCGGGTACCGACGCGGCTGGCGGTAATGTTGGTGTTCGCCCTGTTCATGGGTGCGCTGGCGCTGTTCATGCTGGTGCTGGTGCCGCTGCTGTGGCACCAGCTTATTACCCTGTTCAACGAGCTGCCGGGCATGCTCGGTAAGTGGCAGTCGCTGCTTTTGCTGCTGCCCGAGCGCTACCCGCACCTGGTGTCGGACGAGCAGGTGCTGCATGCCATCGAGTCGGTACGTGGCGAAATCGGCAAGTTTGGCCAGTGGGCGCTGACCTTCTCGCTGTCGAGCCTGCCGTTGCTGGTCAATGCCATGATCTACCTGGTGCTGGTGCCGATCCTGGTGTTCTTCTTCCTCAAGGACCGCGAACTGATCGGGCGCTGGGTGAGTGGCTATCTGCCGCGCCAGCGCACCCTGCTGAACCGGGTGGGCAGCGAGATGAACCGGCAGATCGCCAACTACATCCGTGGCAAGGGCATCGAAATTCTGATTTGTGGCATTGCCACCTACATCGCCTTCATAAGCCTGGGGCTCAACTACGCCGCACTGCTGGCGCTGCTGGTGGGGCTGTCGGTGGTAGTGCCCTACGTGGGGGCGGTGGTGGTGACGGTGCCGGTGACGCTGATTGCGCTGTTCCAGTGGGGCTGGGGCGACCAGTTCATCTACCTGATGACGGTGTACGCGATCATCCAGGCGCTGGATGGCAACGTGCTGGTGCCGTTGCTGTTCTCCGAGGCGGTGAGCCTGCACCCGGTGGCGATCATTTGCGCGGTACTGCTGTTTGGCGGGTTGTGGGGGTTCTGGGGGATTTTCTTCGCCATCCCGCTGGCGACCCTGATCAAGGCCGTGCTGGATGCCTGGCCGCGGCAGGAGCCTAGCGTTTCACCGATGCTTTGATCTGATTGGGGCCGCTTTGCGGCCCCAAACGATCTCAAGCCTTGTTCAGCGCTTGGGCTGCTGCCAATACGGCATCCACGTGCCCTGGCACCTTCACCCCACGCCATTCCTGGCGCAGTACACCCTTCTTGTCGATCAGGAAGGTGCTGCGGTCAACGCCCATGTATTCCTTGCCGTACAGCTTCTTCAGCTTGATCACGTCGAACAGCTGGCACAGGGCTTCGTCCTTGTCGCTGATCAGCTCGAACGGGAAGCCTTGCTTGGCCTTGAAGTTCTCGTGCGACTTGATGCCATCGCGCGACACGCCGAACACCACGGTGTTGGCGGCGGCAAAGGCGTCATGCTGGTCGCGGAACCCCTGGCCTTCGGTGGTGCAGCCCGGCGTGCTGTCCTTCGGGTAGAAGTACACCACCACTTGCTGGCCCTTGAGTTCGGCCAGGCTGACGGTTTGCCCGCTGGTGGCCTGGGCCTGAAAGTCCGCAACAGGTTGGTCGAGTGCTACAGCCATGGTGGTTTCCTTACATGGGGTTCTGTGGGCGCCAAGGTTCGATCAGCGCATCCAGGTTCAGGGCATCGGCAAAGTCCAGGAACTGGTCACGCAACCAGCTGATTTGCGTACCGGCCGGCAGAATCACGGTGAACTGGGCGTTGAGCATGCTGCTGCCGGTTTGCGGAGCCAGGTAGGTGTCGCAGGTCATGGCTTCCAGCTCGACGCGGTGGTCGAGGAAGAACTGGCACAGCTCGTTGATGATGTCCGGGCGGTAGGCGGCGCTGACGTAGGCCACGTACGGCAGGGCCTGCGGGCGCACTTCCTGGTCGGCGCTGCGCACCACGTCCAGGGTCAGGCCATGTTTTTTGCCCAGGCCCGGCAGGGTGGACTCCAGGCGCGCCAGGGCGTCCCAGCTGCCGCCCACTTGCAGCACCAGGGCGCTGGTCTCGCCGTGGCGGCTCAGGCGCGAGGTGACTACCGCGCAGCGGTTTTCGAAAGCGGCGCGGCTGAGGACGTTGGCCAGTTCCATGGGGTTCGGGCCCAAGGCACTGATGACAAGGAATTGTTCGCGGACGGTGGGGGTGGACATGCAGCATTCCTAAAGCGATGAGCGGTCGGTACAGGACGGGCGAAAGCCTCCTGTCGGCAGGGCCCGGGGCTCGCATGCGAGGTCGTGGACGCTGGCGGGGAGCAAGGTCGACGGCCCGGCGGGCCGCGCTGCACCGATCAAAGGATCAAGGGTAGCGAAATAAGGCGCTGAGGGGAATGCTCCGCCTGCCTGCTTCGCTTGTGCAAGGCCGATGCCCCCAGTACCATTACGGCTCTCTTTTTCCGGCAGGAGCAGTTACATGATTGCGGGCAGTATGGTGGCATTGGTCACACCCATGGATGCACAAGGGCGTGTGGACTGGGGCAGCCTCGACAAACTTGTAGACTTCCACCTGGAAAACGGCACCCATGCGATCGTCGCTGTCGGCACCACGGGTGAGTCCGCCACGCTGGATGTCGAAGAACACATCCTGGTCATCAAGCACGTGGTCGAGCGCGTCAAGCGCAGCAGCCGCCGCGTTCCGGTCATTGCCGGTACCGGTGCCAACGCCACTGCCGAAGCCGTGCACCTGACCCAGAACGCCAAGAGCGCCGGTGCCGATGCCTGCCTGCTGGTAGTGCCGTACTACAACAAGCCGACGCAAGAAGGCCTGTACCAGCACTTCAAGCACATTGCCGAAGCCGTCGACATTCCGCAGATCCTCTACAACGTACCCGGCCGCACCTCCTGCGACATGCAGGCCGAGACCGTGATCCGCTTGTCGGCCGTGCCGAACATCATCGGCATCAAGGAAGCCACCGGCGACCTGGTCCGCGCCAAGGCCATCCTTGATGGCGTCAGCAAGGACTTCATCGTCCTGTCCGGCGATGACCCGACTGCCGTCGAGCTGATCCTGATGGGCGGCAAGGGCAACATCTCTGTTACCGCCAACGTCGCCCCGCGCGAAATGGCCGATCTGTGCGAGGCCGCCCTTGAGGGCAATGCCGAGAAGGCCCGCGCGATCAACGAAAAACTCATGCCGCTGCACAAAGACCTGTTCTGCGAAGCCAACCCGATCCCGGTGAAGTGGGCGCTCGTCGAAATGGGCCTGATGCAAAAGGGCATTCGCCTGCCACTGACCTGGCTGAGCGAAGGCTGCCACGAAAAAGTCCGTACTGCCTTGCGCCAGTCCGGCGTACTGGTTTAAGAGGAAGTACACCGCATGAAGCGACTGGCTGGTCTTTCCGCCCTTGCCCTGATTATCTCCAGCACCAGTGGGTGTGGCTGGCTGTGGGGCGAGGATGGCTATTTCCGCGACCGCGGCAGCGACTACCTGCAGGCGCACCCGACTGCGCCGATGCAGCTGCCGCCGGACGCCAGCAACGTCAAACGCCTTGACCCGCTGCTGCCTATTCCGCGTAACGTCGCCGATGATCACGTCACGGGCGAGTTCGAAGTGCCGCGCCCGCAACCCCTGACCGGCGGTGCCGCCCAGGTTACCGACTACAGCCTGCAACGCAGCGGCAGCAGCCGTTGGGTGCTGGCCCAGCACTCGCCAGCCGAAGTGTGGCCGGTGGCTCGCCAGTTCTTCGAGGACAACGGCTTCCGCATCGCTGAAGAGCGCCCGCAGACTGGTGAATTCAACACCACCTGGCAGCGTTTCGACGAGTTGTCGGCATCGCTTGGCCAGCGCCTGGCGAGCACCGCCAGCAGCGGTGACAGCGAAGTGCGTGTACGTGTGCGCATGGAGCCTGGCGTGCAGCGCAACACCTCCGAGGTGTACGTTGTCAGCGTCGAGCGCCCGGCCGGCAGCACCGCCGAGCCTGACTTCCCGTCCACCTCCAGCAACACGGGGGCCGATGCCCTGCTGGTCGACGAAATGCTCGCCAGCATGAACCGCAGCGCCGAAAAAGGCGGTTCGGTGTCACTGCTGGCCGCGCGCGATTTCGACGCGCCAAGCCGCGTCAGCCTGAGCGAAGACGGCAGCGGCAACCCGGTGCTGTACCTGGGTTCCGACCTGGACCGTGCCTGGTCTGGCGTAGGCCGTGCCCTGGAGCAGGGTGGCGAGTGGCGTGTTGAAGACATCAACCGTAGCCTGGGCCTGTACTACATCAACCTGTCGGAAAAACCGGACGACAAGCAGAACCAGCCTGGCTTCTTCGGCCGGATGTTCGGCAGCGAGCCGACCAAGGAAGAGCGTGAAGCCCGTGCCGAGCGCTACCAGGTTCGCCTGAGCAAGGTGGGTGATAGCGTGCAGGTCACGGTCGAGAAAAACATCAACACCGTGGCCCCGGCCGATGTCGCCCGCCGCGTGCTGAGCGCCATTCAGGACCACCTGGGCTAAGTGCGCTTCGCGGTACTCGGAAGCGGCAGCCAAGGGAACGGCACGCTGATCGCCAGTGGTGACACGTTCATCCTGGTCGATTGCGGCTTTTCCCTGCGCGAAACCGAGCGGCGCCTGGCGCTGCTCGGTGTATCGGCGGCTCAGCTCAGTGCGGTGCTGGTGACCCACGAACATGCCGACCACGTGCATGGGGTGGGCTTGCTGTCGCGGCGCTACAATGTACCGGTCTACCTCAGCCAAGGCACGTTGCGCGGCATGCGCAAACCGGTGGAGGTGGCCGGTTTTCTCGCTTGTGGCCAAAGCCTGCGTATCGGCAGCCTGGAAGTGACCGCCGCGCGGGTCGAGCACGATGCCTACGAGCCGTTGCAATACGTGGTCAGCGATGGCCAGCGGCGCTTCGGCATGCTGACCGACCTGGGCTCTTATGACGCGCTGTTGCTGGAGCGTTACCAGGGCCTGGATGCATTGCTGATCGAGGCTAACCACTGCCGTGACCTGCTGGCACGCGGTCACTACCCGGCCTTCTTGAAGCAGCGGGTAGGGGGCATGCAAGGGCATTTGAACAATCACCAGGCTGCGCGCCTGGTGCACGAGTTGGGCTGGAGCAACCTGCAACACCTGGTGCTGGCCCACCTCAGCAGCAAGAACAACCTGCCACACTTGGCCCGCCAGTGCTTCGTCGACACCCTTGGGTGTGACCCGGACTGGCTCCAGGTGGCGAATCAGGAACACGGGCTCGACTGGCGCGAAATCGCCTAGCCCAACACCTCAAGCAAGCGGAGCCCAATCATGGAAAAACGCGACGAACTCTACCGCGGCAAGGCCAAATCGGTTTACAAGACCGACGACGCCGACCGCTTGATCCTGCTGTTCCGTAACGACACTTCGGCGTTCGACGGCAAGCGCATCGAACAACTCGACCGCAAAGGCATGGTGAACAACAAGTTCAACGCCTTCATCATGCAGAAGCTGGAAGAAGCCGGCGTGCCGACCCAGTTCGACAAGCTGCTGGGCGACAACGAGTGCCTGGTGAAGAAGCTGGACATGATCCCGGTCGAATGCGTAGTGCGTAACTACGCCGCCGGCAGCCTGGTCAAGCGCCTGGGCGTGGAGGAGGGCATCAAGCTGGAGCCGTCCACCTTCGAGCTGTTCCTGAAGAACGATGAGAAGGGCGACCCCTTCATCAACGAATCCCACGTTGTCGCGTTCGGCTGGGGCACCGCCGAGCAGCTGGTGGAAATGAAAAAGCTGTCGCTGAAAGTCAACGAAGTGCTGAGCAAGCTGTTCGATGACGCCGGCCTGCTGCTGGTCGACTTCAAGCTGGAGTTCGGCGTATTCCACGGCCAGATCGTGCTGGGCGACGAGTTCAGCCCGGACGGTTGCCGCCTGTGGGACAAAGAAACCCGCAAGAAGATGGACAAGGACCGCTTCCGCCAAGGCCTGGGCGACGTGATCGAAGCCTACGAAGAAGTTGCCAAGCGCCTGGGCGTGCCGCTGTAAGCGGCACATTCACGCAAGCGCCTGATACCACGCGATTTTTTTGAAAAAAGATTTGCGTTTTCAAAAAACGCTGGTAAGATGCGCGGCATTGGAGAGATGCCGGAGTGGTCGAACGGGACGGATTCGAAATCCGTTGTACTGGCAACAGTACCTAGGGTTCAAATCCCTATCTCTCCGCCATACGCGAAGTAGCCAAAGCCCCCGAAAACGTTGACGTTTTCGGGGGCTTTGTCGTTTTGGGTGCAGTGTTTAGGGCAAAAATAGGGCAGATTATCTACCACGGGGACCGCATTAGGTCTTGGTAGGCCGCTGGGTTTCGAGACTCCTAGGGGGAAACCGACAAAGGTTTCAGAGGTACTGGCATTCTGCAATCTGATGGATCAGAATTCGCCTCCGAATCATGCGCTGTGTAAATGGAGTTACCGTTGGCTGGTCTCATTGATGCTATTAATATGCTTCCTCGCCGTCTCGAGATGGGCAGAGGTCAATCTATCCAGCTTCCCAACGGATACTACACGCCAGGCTTCGTCGCGATTTTGGCGGCGTTTCTCCGGCATAACCGTTTGCCCAAAGAATCTTTCAGCTGCCACCATGAGAAGCATGATGGCTACCTGAAGGCTCTAGCGCTTTCGAAGGCCGTCTGGGGAACTGACGACTATAAGCAGCGGCGCATCAATGCGGGCAATACCTACGCGCCTATAACGCACGTGAGCTCTCGGGAAGCTGTCGATGCTGGAACCGGCCAGATCAACGGCTGCCTTCGTGCAATGGCTGAGTCATCATCTGTGCGCTATCTTGAAAGTCCGGCCTTCGGTGAGCTTTTAGCCGTGGTCGGTGAGCTCCATGACAATGTTTGGTCGCATGGCCTAGAAAGTGGATTCTCTACTGCCCAGCGTCGTCTTTGTCAGCAGGATGGGCCAGTGATAGAGTTTTCGCTCGCGGATTGCGGTATGGGCTTCCGTAGTGAACTGCAGCGAGCTCGAGTTCCTGGGATTGCTACTGATCAAGATGCAATCGAATGGTGTATTCAAAAAGGTAATAGCAGCAAGCTTGCCGTCCAAGAGGACCCATGGGCCCAAAGCGTGCCTGAGGATCACCTCGGAGGAGCGCCATTTGGACGCGGGGTGGCTACCTTCCAGAATACTGGCAATCATCACCAGGGTCTGGGCCTTGCAAAGCTTGTGAGCCTTGCTAGACAGTACGATGGGCATCTATATTTGGCTTCAGGTACGCATTACCTTGAGCTTAATCAGGGAATTTCGTCGTACCGTCAGCTGTCCCATCCTTGGCACGGAGTGGCGATATCCTTGGCGATCAAGGAATCAAGCTTCGTAGTCGGAGGCGAGCCCGTACAGGACGTTGATTCGCAAGATGTTTTTGAAATTATGAAAGCACTGAGGGGCTAAATCATGGAAGCGTATACGTTCACACGCACTGACCTAGCGTCCCGGGCGTTAGCGGCTCAGGAACGT
The DNA here is from genome assembly GCF_000730605.1 of Pseudomonas monteilii NBRC 103158 = DSM 14164. GTDB lineage: Bacteria > Pseudomonadota > Gammaproteobacteria > Pseudomonadales > Pseudomonadaceae > Aquipseudomonas > Aquipseudomonas monteilii. The sequence goes on from NZ_BBIS01000010.1 coordinate 173,703, forward strand.
GCCACCATCGAAAGTCTTCTATCGACTAACGACTTGGTCAAGGTTGACCTTTCGAATGTATCCTCGATCTCGGAGTCTTACGCCGACGAATTGTTCGGTGTTCTCGTTTTGCAGCGAGGTATCGACTTCGTCATTAAGCATCTGCGCATCGTCAATGCTGCAGACAGCGTCCTGCGACCGATTGCCGTTGCCATGAAGCGAAGAACTATCGCAGCTTAAAAAAACCCGGCATTTGCCGGGTTTTTTATGCCTTTATCTTTCTGAAACTCCCTATTTATCTACGACGAAGCCCATCATTTTGGACACAATGTCAGCCATGCTTTTGGTGTCCTTCGAGATCCAGCGGCCATAGTGCTTGCGCACCATGGTTGTGTCGCTATGCCCGAGTTGACGGGCTACCCATTCAATCGGGACGTAGCTCGACAGTGCTTGGCTCGCGAATGTGTGGCGCGCCTGGTTAGCGCCACGGTGTCGAATACCTGCTTTCTCAAGGTGAGCGGTGAACCAGTTGCTGACGGTCTTGCCGTTCCACAGCAGCCCGCTCGTGGAACTGCGGAACAGGAAGCGGACACGCTCATGCTTCTTCGTGATGTTGTCTCGCTGCACAACGGTGATGTGAGTGGGTTCCGCGTCCTTTGCTTCGGCCACAATCATGGTCAGCAACTCCAGGGCTGGCGCGATCAGCTCAACCGTTCGAATGCGCGAGCGTTCTTTGGGTACTTTGAATTCCCCTGCGACAAGGGCGCGTCGGATTGTCAGAGTGCCGGCCACCAGGTCGACGTCCTCTACACCGGCTGCGATCAATTCGGACAGAGAGAGCCCGGTCCAGCAGTTGAAGACGATCATCCGGCTGTCTGCCATTCGCTCCGGATCGGTGGCGGCTATCCGCTCGATCTCGCTCCGGGTGAATGGGTCGGCGAATTCGCTGTCGCTGTCAGACTGAATGTTCTCGATGCGCTCCAGGGGGTTGAGCTTGATGATCTCATCGCTGAACGCATCCCCCCACACCCCCCTTATGATTGTGAAAACGTCGTTTACGGTTTTCGGTTTGAGGCCATTGGTGAGTAGTTCGGCCTGGAATAATTCAAGCTCGCTTTTGGGGATGCTTGCGATGGTTCTGCCGGTGAACTTCCTTCTGACATGCTCCGACTTGCTCTTGTAGTTGATGAACGTGCTGTGAGCCTTTTTAACCCTGGCAACTTCAAGCCACTGGGCAATCCCATCGTCCACGGTTCTTTTAGCCGGCTCGTTCGGAAGTTCCTGTCTAGCTTTGAGCCAAACCGAGTCGGGAAAGTGCGCCGCATAGTCGAAGCGGTTTTCCTTGATCTCGGCAAGAATCGTTCTGCGCTTGTTATCCGCATAGGCGATGGCAGTTTTGTTGATCTTTGCGACATTGCGTAGAGGCTCGCGGCGGCGTTCGCCTTCGTACATGAAGGCGATCCGAAGGAGGTTGCCATTGATGTCGACGCCCGTTGGTAGGGAGTCGACACCTGCAGGGAGTTTCACACTCATGGACGGCCGGCCATCCAATTTTCGATTTCAACACGGTTGTAGACAATGACGTTGGCTGGGTCAGTCCGCCATTGTTTCTCTTCCAGCCAGATTCCACGGTCGCGATATTTGCGTACGGCCTCAGTGCTCAATCCGAAGACCGGGAACAGCAACTCCTTCCGAATCCATACGGCAGGGGTGATGAGAAGTTGAACCGCTTCGGTCGGCTGTTTGTTTGCTTCGTGGATGGGTTTAACTTGTGGCTTTGCCATTGAGTAGTCTCCGACTTACCGAAGTGGTCGCAGGTGCTGCGCCTGCTTACGATTTTTCGCGGCCACATTGGCCATGTATGATTCCCATTTGCCGCTCTCGCGCTGTTGCCGGATTCGGCTGCACCGCTGGTGTCGCCGCGTCGACCTGCCTTTGCCGCACACATCGCAGATGGCAGGAAGGTCGAGGCTGTGTGAGGCCATGGGGGGCCGGGTGCGATCAGTCATAACTCACCGCCTCGCTGCCATTGTTGATAGCGTCCAGCGCGGCTTGGTCAAGCAAACGGTGCATCTGGTTGGTTCCTTGCTCGTCCTCACGCTGCAGTTCGTGGATGATTTCCTGTATCAATAACGTACCGTTCTGGATGCTGATCGGATCGCCCTTGTAGTCGACCGGCCATTCCGGTGCGCAAGTGACTGCGTGCAAAAGGCACTCGGTGGTGATGCGGATGACCAGTTGGTCGCCCTCGACAGCCACAGTTGGCAGCACGTTGGTTAGCTCTGCGGGTTCCGCAGTTGTTGGAGTTAGGATGCGATCCAGCTCGTCAGCTACTTCCTGCATGCCAACGGCTGCTGCGGCGTCAAGGGCTTGCTCCAGCAATTCACAGGGCACGCTGACCATTCGGTTGGTCTCGTTCATGGCTGTACCTCACGTGCCTTTTGGCGATCCAGACGTTCGATCTCAGCCAGGATCAGAGCACCGGCTTTGATGAGCATCTGCCGCTGAGGCTGGGGCTTCCACGTTTCTGGAGCCCATGGCCACATCGTTGGTGTATGCGTGCATGGGGCGTGCGGTAGGTTCCAAGAGCGAGCCCACCAGGCGTAGGTGCTGGCAGCATCTGCAAGTTGTCCTGAGGTGTATTGGTCGTCCCGATCAGGTGTGTAGCCTTCGGCTTCGGCCTGGCGCGCCCGCTCTGCTAGAACATCACAAGCTGCCAACTGAGCCGCGATAGGCGTGCCGCCCAGCTTGGCAGGTTGGGTGTTGAGGTCGGGCTTGCAGCCCTCCGCTTTGTCGAGGCTGGAGCAAGGCGCTACGTCGGCGCCGGGGAGGCCGACGAGCAGGATGTTGCTGTCGGGCTTACAGCCCTCTGCGTTTATCTGGCGGTGGCGCTCGATCTCGGCGATCAGATCCAGCACGGTCGCGGGCGCTACCGCCATGCCGTAGTCGTTGAGCGCAACAGGGTCGTACTGGTTCTGTTGGGCAGCTTGGGCCAGCTCTTTCAGTTTTGGCAGGTTGATGGTCATGCCTTGCACTCCTGAGTTGTTGCGAAGCCCGCCGCCTGGCGGATCTTGCTGCAGCGTTCATGGTTGCCGCGTGTCCGTGGGATGTTGCAGACGTCGCAGAACACGCCCATGGCGGGGCGCAGAAAAGTCTGTACACCCTTCGTGTCGCGTGTGTTAGGTGAGTAAGTCGTTGCGGTCATCACAGCGAATACCTCTCATGGGCACGGCGAGCGTTCGGGCTCAGGACCAGATGCTCGTAGCCAGGCCTTTGGTTTGCACTCGGTAACGTGTCAGTGGCTGGTCGGTTGGCGTTGGTGGCGTGGTGCAGCTGGTTCAGCGCAGCGATCAGTGCGCCGGCTAAGACCAGACTGATGAGCTGCCAGATGCGTGTTGGGTTAGGCATGTTGGCGGCTCTCGTTGAGCTGGATGAGCACCTGTTTGCTGGCAAGCTCGAACAGCTCGTCGGCGGAAACCGGCCTTACGGACTGCTCGAAGTTGCGCACGGCGTCAAACCGAGTGCGGTACAGCCCGGCCTGGCCTAGCCACGCGGCTGCGTTGAGTTTCGCGTTGGCTGCGGGATGGTCGTGCTGGCTCATGCCGCCTCCCGTTGGTACAGATCGATTAGATCCTTGGCGTTGGCGGCGATCAGGTCCTCCGCCTCGTCAGGGCAAACACTGTTGCCGATCAGTCGGACCTGGTCGGTGTTGTTGATGGCGCGCCATTCCAGCTGGCCCGAATGAGGGTTCTCAAACAGCCCGCGATCAAGGATGTAGTCAGGGCTGAACCCTTGAGCCAGCTTCAGCTCAGGTGCCTTGAGCATGCGCAGGGTGAAGTCCACCAGGGCGTAATCGCCCAGCAGCACCACATCAGCCAGCTCGGGGAAGTGTTCAGGCAGGTACTTATGCAGGAAGCGGGCGCACTTCCGGGCTCGTTCCATCAGTTCCGGCGGCAGGATGGCGGCTGGCACCTGCACGATGGTAACCAGCGCCATGCGCTCTCTCGTTGGCAGCGTGTGCATAGGCTCCTCCACGCCTTGCCACTGCCCGCCCGTGCCGTAGTATTTCACCAGGTAGGCGGTGGCTAGCCGCTGATTGGTGCCTCGTCCGAGAATGGTGCTCAGTGGTGCCTTTGCAGCCCGTCCGTCACCGTTGTAGAACCCGCCGTTGGCTTGCTCGAAGTGAGAGGCGGCAAGGGCGTGGTGCCCGCTACCTGTCGTCAGGGCGTTCATGGGTTGCAGAAGGCTGCTGCCGGTGCAGCCCTTACCAAGTGTCACCATGGCGGCAGTGGCCATTGCCTGTTCGCCACGGTTTGCTCCGGTAATGGTCCGAACTGCCTCTGTGACGGGATAGCCCGAGCGCTCGCCATGGTGGGTCAGGTGCGTGAGGTGTGCTGCTGCCATAGCGAAGTGGCCGCCCTTCACTTGGGCTACCTGGGTGCGCAAAGGCTCTGCAATGCTGAAGGTTCGCTGGTTGCTCGCGTTGGCGAACTCGGTGAGGCTGGCGGCGGCCAGCTGCTGATCGTTCAACGGGATGACAAACGGTTGCTCGGCCAGCACGGTGTGCCGCCAGAATCCCTTCGCGACCCGGCGGCAGGTGTTGTCCACCAGCGGGCGCTTGCGGTCGAGGATGCTTTTGCCCAGGTCGGAAAAGTCGATGCACTCCGCCGCGGTTCGCCATGGCAGCTGGTCGGCCTGAGGGTTCTCGTGTCTCTTGGGTTCGGTCCACACAATGGGACGGCCATCGGTGCGACCGATCAGGAACAGGCGCTTGCGGATGGTCGGTGACCCAGCGTTGGACGCACGGCGTTCTTTCCATTGCACGTTGCAGCCCAGGCCGCGCACCAGAGCTTCCATGGGAACCCACTGGCCGATGCAGTCCATGATTTCTGCCATATCAGGGTGGTCTACAGGCAGGCCGGTGGTAAGGCAGGATATGAACGCCTTGAAGGTTCGACCCATCTCGGCCTTGAGTGGTTTACCAGCATCGTCTAGTGGCCCCCAGGCCTGGAACTCCTCGACGTTCTCCATGAGGACCAGGCGCGGGCGTGTCGCGAATACCCAGCGGACAACCACCCATGGTAGGGAGCGAACGCTTTTGCTGCGTGGCGCGCCACCTTTGGCCTTGGAGAAGTGCCGGCAGTCCGGGGAAGCCCACAGGATGCCCACGGGCTGGTCGCCGGTGGCCTCCAGCGGATCGACCTCATAGATATCGCTGATGTAGTGGCGGGTATTGCGGTGGTTCGCCCGGTGCACCGCGATAGCGATGGGGTTGTGATTGATCGCAATGTCGGGATCCCGGTACGCGCGGGCGCCGCCGCTACTGGCGCCGCCGGCCCCGGCGAATAGGTCCACGTAGAGCTCGCGCTGGAAGGGCAGGGCGCACTGTTGTACTCCGCTTTGGTTGATGGTCTGCAGGGCTGTCATGCGGCAGTCCCCTGCTGGTGGACCACCAGCATTGCCTGATCGAAGCTCATGATTCGGCGCTGGAACGGCAGGTGGCTCTTACAGTTGCTGGTCAGCACCAGAGTATTGAGCAAGTCGACAGGGGTACCGGGCTCCCAGTTGTCTTGAATTTTGCTCAACCCCAGGGCTTTAGCTATCACGGCCGCCTTGGTGGTCTTTCCGCAGCCTTGGGGGCCGTACACCAGTACGCTCTTGGTGGTCATGCTGCCACCTCCGCACGCATTGCGGTGGCGCGCAGTTGGGTATGGACGCGCTTCGCCAGCTCGTCGAGGTTCGACGCCTGCTGGCCGGCTCGTACTCCCTGGGTGGTGGCTTTCATCGCCGTCAGGGTGCGTTCGGTCAGGCGCAAGGTTTCTGCCGCAGCAAGGATCTGTTCGTAGTCAGTACGGGTCACTGCGAGGCCGGTGTAGGACATGATCCGTTCCTCGAGCTCGGTGATCGTGCGCTTGAGGTTGGCAACAGTGGTGTGGTGTTTACGCTGCTCGGCTTCTCGCTGGACCTCGAGATCATCCAGTTCGTCGTTCAGCGTCCTAACCTGCTGGGCGTGGGTGATGTCGCGGATTTCAAGGCCGATTGCCTTGCCTCGCGAGAAGGCTCGGCGGCGAGCAAGAGCGAACAGGAAGGGCAGGGTTGCCAGGGTGAAAAGCAAGGCGATCCCGGCCGCGAGGGCGTACTGATGTGGTTGCATGTGTTGTGCTCCTAATGCTGCTCAGCCCCAGGCGATGAAGCCGTGGTGAGGCTTGGTGCTGAGCGGGTGCCCCTGGTGGCCGGGGCCGCCTTGTTGCTTACTGGTGCTCCCCATGCCCCACGGAAGTAGGCCGGAGCTGTTGGCGTACGGCCTCGACGAGCTGGTCCTTGCAGTGGCCTTTGGTGTGGGCGCAGATGTCGCCAAGAACATCCAGCACGATCACGCGAAAAGGCTGTGCTGGGTCGTCGGTAGGACTGATGTAGGCAACTTGCTCAGGCTCTAGAACCGCATTAACCGACTCGAACGCCTCTCTCATGGCTACGGCCTGCTCGGACTGCTGGCCAGACTCTGTCCGGCCGTTGGCCAGGTCCTGCAGAAAGTCGCGGAGATCCATGTACTTCGACGAGTCGCCTCGCTGAAGGGTGATTGAGCCGGTGAGCGGGCCGAACGTTGCTTTCACCTGGTGGGTGCGCAGGTCGTTCTCGATCTCGACGTGAGCGTCGATGCTGGTTTCGGGGCGCTGCATTGAGCAGCGGGTCGTGCCCCCGTTCTCCAATACATGCTGGAGCAACATCACGCGACGCAGGGGGATGATGAACTCGCTCATGCCTGGCTCCCTCCTTTTGGTCGGGTGGAGAGCCATTCATTGAGCTGCTTGCGGGGGTAGCGGACCTTGGAGCCTACCTTGATATACGGCACCGAATAGCGACCAGAGCAACGCCATGAGGCCAGAGTCCTGGGGCTTACTCCAAGCAGGTCCGCTGCCTGGTCTGGTGTCATCAGCTCGGCCTGAGTCATGGGCGGCCCCCGTCTTGCGGGGCGGCCACAGCGAAGCCTCGGGGAGTGGTGAAAACTTGTAGGCCGGTGCGGCGCTGGAAAGCCTCAACGAAGCTTGGGCGGGTGCAGGCGGTAGGGTGCAAGTAGACCCTGCACCCGGCGGTATATTGGGGACGTGTCATCATGATTTCCTGTGGTGAGAGGATCTCGCGCACAGAAAATTAGCCTGACTAATATTAGCTGTCAATCTATTTGAGGCGATACGCGCTCATATTGATAGACGGCGATTCAGCAAATCACGGCCGTGGGACTGGTTTAGAGCAGGACCGAATACCAGAATACCTGGCCAATTATGCGGATGTGGTCGTGGGCGTAGGCAGCGTCATAGTGCTCATCTGGGTACTCGGCAAGGTTGTAACTGCGGAGCCGAAGGCCGCCTCCTGGCAGGCGGTAAAGCAGTTTCACGCGAAGTAGGCCGTCGTGGTCAAGTGCGTACATTTTTCCGTCGATGATGCTCTTGGCGTCAGTGTTCACGCCAACAGTGCTGCCGTCAGGTAGCACCGGTTCCATGCTGTTGCCCTTTACTGGTACGCAGCCGGCTGCTTCGGGGTTCACGTTCTTCTTCTGCAGGGTTCGCTTGCCAAAGCGCAGCTTCCTGCCATTCGTTTCGAGCATCACTGCAGATCCGTTGCCTGCGGAGATTTCCGTTTCTTTGAAAAACGGCAGCTCCACTTCGTCAGGCCCAAGCGGGGTGTGGTCATCCCAGACTTCAATCGGATCGAGCACTACATCTGCAGATCTGGATCGTTGGGGAGTTGGGGAGAGTGGCAAATCCTTCATCAGCCTGGGGCTGACGTCCGTCGGGTCGAAGGAGAGAACCGATGCGAACTTCAGCAGCGCGGCCAGGTTGAGGCCGATCTTTCCGGTCATGTACTGGCTTACCACGCTCTGGCCTGCCCAGCCGCATAAGTCGGCTACTCGCTCCTGGGTGAGCGACGGATCAAGCCGTTTTTTGGCTTGGTATGCGCGCTTGAGGTTGGCAGCTTCAGTTTTACGAACCTGCTCGTCTGCCTCGTCGGCCGCAGTTGAGTTGGAGCTCTGTGGGGTGTCGTGTCTCATGCGTATGAATGTATAAGCCCTGCTGTTATTTTCAAAACAGCTAGGCATCTTTTCCGTTGCTCCGAAATAGAAGTCACGCTAATATTTTGGCTCTGGCTATGCCAAGGTGCTCAAAAATGGAAGACAGCATAGGGGTGCCTCTCCGAGATTTCGCGGAGGGGAAGACGCAGCCACAACTGGCTGAATTGCTTGGGGTTTCGCAGAGTGCGGTTTCGCAGATGCTCAACTCCAGCCGCGACATCCGAGTCCGTAGCGACGGAAAGGGGGGGTATGAATTTATTGAGATTCGTCCGATTGGAAGGCGAAAGCCCAGGACGGAATAGGATTGCCGAGCTGGGACCTCTCACCACAAGAATCTCCCAGCTCAGCGTTGGCAGTGTAAAGCACTGAATTCCCGCCATCCGGAACCTCTCACCACAAGTTGCTCCGGATGACTAGAACGACATGCCGTGTCGCACAACACATTGGAACAGGCATATCGGTCGTAGTCGTAGGATAGGGCTTGCCCGACCCTATGGCTACACCGTTAATCGAGGTTTAACGGTTATGAGTCGCATCGACACTTTGCCGGGCGCAGGCCCGGTGCTCTCCCTGCGACAGGCGCTCTACCGCGCTGGTCGTGACTACCGAGGCGGTATCACCAGTCTCGCTTTCGATATGGGCATCGATGTTGATGCCCTTCAAAAGAAACTCAAGCATGACGAAGAGCGCCGCTGGCTCTCCCCGGACGAACTGGAGGAAGTGATCCAGTGGACGGGTGATCCGCGAGTTCTCGATGCATTGGGACGGGCTGCGGGGGCCGTTTGGTATCGCCCTGAGCCAATGCCAGCCACTCATGAAGCATTGAAGGCGGTCGGTAAGCTATTGGATGAAGCTGGTGCGTTCGTGAGCAGCATGCATGACGGTGCTGCCGACAACGTGTGGGAGCATCATGAGGTGCTGGTGCTCGAGCAGCGTGGCGTGGACGTGATCCGCCAGGTTCTCGCAATCATGGCGGGTGCCCGCCAAGCCATGGAGGACCGCACCAATGGCTGATGATGTTGATCGCGCTAATGACCAGGCCGAGTACTTCCTGCAGGCGGCTCTCAAGCGCCAAGCCGGCAAACCCGTAGGGCCAAGCGCCCAGTTTTGCGAGGACTGCGACGAGCCGATCCCGCTCCTGCGACAGCATGCTGTCGCAGGTTGTGAAACCTGCGTCAGCTGCCAAGAGCAGCGGGAGCGGCGCAGATGAGTGAGCGTCCAGCTTCTGTAACTGCTGACTGGGCCCGCCGGTACATTGAAGCCTTCGGTCTGGCCTTGGTTCCTATCGAACCGGGAGAGAAGGGGCCGAAGGGGCATGCTTGGAACCAGCCGGGCGGATACTTTACTGATCCGGTGGCTGCAGAGCATTTCTGGCAGCAGCACCCTAGCCATAACCTGGGCGTGGTGCTGGGGCCGAGCCGCGTCTGCTCGCTTGATGTAGACGACGTGCAGTGGACCCGCCATGTGCTGAGGGAACTGCTGGGCTTGGATGTGGACGCGCTTGCTAATGCCTATCCGACCACGGTGGGTAATCCAGCGCGTTTTCGCATCATGTTCAGGCTGCCTGATGGGGTTGAGCTCAATCGCCGGTCGCTTGCTTGGCCGAATCCGGCGGACGTTGATGGTTCGGTGTTGAAGGCCTTGATGGCCCAGGTGAAGGCTGCCAAAGAGGCTGGGGATGCTACCCGAGTGGACGCTTTGCGCATGGCCGCGGAGCCCTTCAAGCGCATCACTGTCTTTGAGCTGCGAGCTGGCCTAGTGCAGGACGTCCTCCCGCCCTCCATCCATCCTGGTACCGGTAAGCCATACACTTGGCGGACTCCGCCCAGCGTTGATGGATTGCCAGTATTGCCCCCCGAGCTTCTCGCCATCTGGCAAGATTGGGACGAAGTAAAGCCAAAGGCTGAAGGGCTCTGCCCCTGGTTGCCAAAGGCTGCCGCACCGGTTGCTCGTCTTCCACAGCAGAAACCTCGGCCGACCATCGGCCGTGGTGGCTCGGATCTTCCCGAAGTGATTGCGCTGTTCAATGAGAGCCACGATCTCGCCGCTCTGATCGAGGCGCATGGCTACGAGCGGAGGGGAGACAAATGGCTCTGCCCCCAGAGCACCAGTGGCGATCCTGGCGTCACTATCAACGAAGGCAAGTTGTATTCGCACCACAGCTCCGATCCCCTGGCAAATGGACATCGAAACGATGCGTTCGATGTGTTCTGCATCCTTGAACATAACGGCGATCAAAAGGCGGCAACCAAAGCCGCGGCGCGAATCCTGGGGATCGACGCGGCGTCACGCCCACCAGCCCCGCCGCCGTTGGGCGAGCTTCCCCGTACCCCATCGGCTAATGATGCTTCCTCGCAAGCCGCTTCGCTCGATGAGCTGGCTGAGCGTATAGCGGCGGACCTTCCTCAGGCCCCATCGGCGGGCGATCCGCCCAGCCCGGCCGGCTCCTCGGCCGATAAGGGGGCGGGGGAAGATGTGGCTGAGATTAAGGATGTGCTCCGGCGCTTTGCCCTAATCGAAGGCTCCACCAGCGTGTGGGATCTGGACAAGGCAAGACCTATGAAGCGGTCTGGGTTCGAGGCGCTTGTAGGTAAGCCGGTGGCGAAGGCCTGGGTGGAGAGCACCGACAAGAAGCTGATTGCTCCCGAGAAAGCCCAGGAACTCGATCAGATGCGGCGCATGGCTGCGAAAAAGGGTGGGGCGCTGAAGCTCGATCCGTTGGAGCGCTATGTCTACATCGACGGTACCAAGGACGTTTGGGACTGCGAAAAGAAGCGGCGTATCCCGGAGGGTGCTGTGAAGATGGCTATCGGGGAGGATTACAAGTGGTGGCTGAACAGCCGAGATCGGCGGGTGGTGGACGTCAACAACATTGTGTTCGACCCGGCTATGAAGAAAGACCCCAACGAATACATCAACACCTTCGAGGGCTTGCCTCTTGAGCCGGTGCGGAATGACGCCGCCTGCGAGAACCTCCGGTGGTTGATTTCGTTCCTTTGCAACCATAACGAGGTCGAGTTCGACTGGCTGACGAAATGGCTCGCCTATCCGTTGCAGCACATGGGGGCCAAGATGGACACGGCGGTGTTGGCCCACTCGGTCATGGAGGGCTCGGGCAAGAGCCTCCTCTTTGCCGATGTTCTCGGTGAGCTATACGGCCAATACGCTGCGGTGGTAGGTCAGACGCAGCTGGAAGGCAGCTTCAACGCCTGGCAGAGCGGCAAGCTCTGGGCTGTGTTCGAGGAAGTTGTGAGCCGCGATCAGCGTTACAACCAGGTCGGTAAGATCAAGCACCTGATCACCGGCAAAACCGTTCGGATGGAATCGAAATTCATCAATGGTTGGGAAGAATCCAACCACATGAATGCGGTGTTCCTGAGTAACGAGATTCTTCCTTGGCCGATCAGCGACTCCGACCGCCGCATGTTGGTGATGTGGCCGATGGAGACGCTGCCACGCGAGCGGCAGAAGGCCATCGGGCAGGAATTGGCCAATGGTGGTGTCGCTGCGCTCTACGGTTGGTTGTTGAGCATCGACCTGGGTGATTTCGACCAGCGCACGCGGCCACCTGAAACTGAGGCGCGTCAACGGCTGGTAGCGCTGAGTCGAACGGCTTGGCAGACGTTCCTCAGCCTGTGGCGAACTGGCGAGCTCGGGCAAGGCCTTTGGGGCTGCTGCCTGGCCAGCGACCTGTATGCGCTCTTCTTGGAGTGGTGCTCGCGCAACAAGGAGCACTCCATGAGTCAGACGAAGTTCTCACTGATGATCAGCGCGACGGTGCAGAAGACTCCGCGGGCTGTCCCCTGGACGGATGGTAATAACCGGCGCTTCGCCGCGTTCTTCTTTCCGAGTGATGGGGATCCTTCCCTTCCCCCTTCCTTGTCGTCGGCCGAGCTGGGCAAGACCGTCGTGAAGTGGCGCGACAGTGCGAAGCTGGCAGGGTGGAACGTCGACGCTTGGGACCACATTAAGGGGCTTGCCGCATGAGTACGCCTATATGTGTGTCGGGTGTGTTGGGTTTGTGTTGCGTTGATTTTGCTGGGTCAACACACGCGCTGCCTAGGATTCATGCGCCTTACGCGGGGGCCGTGGTGGGTGTGTTGGGTTTGCGTTCGCGCACGCGCAGGCGCGACGTTTTTAGCGGCACCACTGATGGCGTAATTGAACCCCATGCGAACCCCCAAAAACCTAACAAACCCAACACACCCAACACAATTACTCATAATCCTTTGATTTCATTGATATTTGAGTGTGTTGGGTTTGTGTTGGGTTGTGTGAATTTGTGCTGGGTGTTTCTTCTGGAGGGATCGCGATGACAAATGACCAAGGATTACGCCTTCAACTCCTGGTGCGTGAGGCGCAGCACAAGTCCGATATGGCTGAATTGATCGATCAGTCATCCCGCCTTCGGCTGGTGGGCGAGCTGATGCAGCACTGGGGAGAGCAGCGTTCGCGGTTAGGGCTGGCCTCAAGCATGGGCAGCCAGATGGGCACCATCATGGAATGGAAGGGGGCAGCGCCGAGAGGCGGTGCGTCAGGGGCGCGGATCTTAGTTAGTGGGGCGGGTCTCGACCATGCAGCGGCGGAAGTTGATGCGGCCGTGGCGGAATTGGAGCGTCGCAACGACCGGGGCGTGATCCTGGCAAAGCTGGCCACACTTCGATACGTCCACGGTGTGACCGTCCGGGAGCAGATGCGCGAAGTAGGGCTAGCGGAACATGCGGATAGAACCTATCGGAACTGGGTAAAGGCGCTGCATCTACAAGTGCTCGCTATCTTGGCGGCCCGATCAGGCCGGGTTCGCCTGCCTACCGTTCGTCGGGTAAATATGACGCTGGCGAGCCCTCTAAATCCACGGGGATAGATGGCGAACCATGTACCGAAAACCACCCCTTTTCGGTTTTTCCGGAGGCATGTAAAAAGGCGCCACGATATGAAAAGTGCGCCTAGGCGCTCCCCCAACAAGCACTGTTTTGCGAACCGAGAACCCTGCCGGCTGGCGGGGTTTTCTGTTTCTAGCGCTGTGCTTTGCCAATGAGGCCTTCATGAATAGTGAGCAGCAAGCGTTAGTTGAGATGCCGATATGGTTGGTGATCGTCTTATCCCTGGTCGGCGGTGTTTCGGGCGAAATGTGGCGAGCCGACAAGGCGGGTGTTCGGGGCTGGTCTTTGGTGCGTCGGATCGTGCTGCGGTCTGGTGCCTGCATCGTCTGCGGGCTGTCGACCATCATGCTGTTCTACTCGGCAGGGTTGTCGATCTGGACTGCTGGTGCAATCGGCTGCCTGACCGCGATGGCCGGTGCCGATGTCGCCATCGGTCTGTACGAGCGCTGGGCCGCCAAGCGCCTGGGTGTTTGCGAGATGCCGCCGCGCAGTGGCGAGCCGGGTCAGTGACCTGGCCGAAACCCTGGCAGGGGCCGGGGACCCTGGCAAATATCGGGGGGTACGGGACGGGAAACCCGCGGCTCTTTGCTAGCGGGAGGGTTGCCAGCTTACTGAAATTCAACCTGTTGAAATTGAAAGGTTGTTCGTTGAAATGCCTCTGAAAGGGAAGGCTCATGACGGATTCGAACTTCATGTCAAAGAGCGCCTTTGCGGCTCGCATAGGGAGATCACCCAGTTACATCACCTGGCTGAAAAACAACGACCGGTTGGTGCTTTCACCCGATGGCAAATTGGTGGACGTGCAGGCTACCGAAGCCAAGATTCAGGAGACTGCGGACCCAAGCAAATCAGCCGTCGCGGCCCGGCATGAAGAAAACCGTATCGAGCGGGATGTCCGGGCCCACCTTCAACCCGGCGCCGACACACCTGCGGTGCAGCAACCGGATCACCCGCCTGGTAGCGGGCCCAACTTCCAGCGGGCCAAGGCGCATCGAGAGTTCTATCTCGCAGGACTGGCCGAGACCGAGTTTTACAAAGTGCGGGGCAGCCTGGTCGAACGGGTCGCAGTCGAAGACGCTGCGTTCGCTGCAGGGCGGATGCTTCGCGAGCAGTTTTTCGGGCTTGCCCCCCAGCTCGCTGGCGAAGTGGTGGGGATGAGTGACCTGTGGGAAGTTGAGAAACACCTCACCGACACCTTCCGGCGTGTGTTCACCGACGCAGCCAAGATGAACAGCGCCGACCTGGAAAAAGCCATTAACCACAATCGAGCCGAAAAGCAGAGCTGAGCCTATGAACACCGGATACGCAGACGGTGCAGAGGTGTACCGCGAAGCGTTTTGCCGGGGGCTGATGCCTGACCCAGATCTGTGGGTCGACGAGTGGGCCGATGAGTACATGCGCATCCCGCGAGGTACTGGTGCCGCAGAGCCTGGCAAATACCGAACTGAGCGTACCCCGTATGCACGCGAACCCATGCGCTGCCTTTCTCCCGCACATCCGTGTAAGCGGGTGGTGACCAAAATCGCTTCGCAGCTCATGAAGACACAGATCGCCCTGAACTGGATCGGGGCCCTGATCCATATGGCGCCGGCCAACATCCTTACGCTCCTTCCAACTGGGGGCCTGGCGAAGCGGGTTTCTTCCCGGATTGGCAAGACCATTGATGCAGTACCGGAACTGAAGGAGCGTGTCGCAGCGGTTCGTTCCAGAGATTCCCGTAACACCCTCGACACAAAGGAATTTGATGGTGGCGCATTGTTTGCCACCACGGCTGGCTCGGCGGCCAACCTTTCCGAGCTATCGGCGCGGTACGTGTACGGCGATGAGGTTGATCGCTGGGAGGTAGACGTTAACCAAGAAGGTGACCCAATCAAGCTGGCCGAAGCGAGGGGAAGTACCTTCGGGCGTAAGGCGAAGTTCTACTTTTCCAGCTCTCCGCTCATCAAGGGTATGTCGCGAATAGATGATCTCTACATGATGGGGGATCAGCGGCATTACTACGTGCCTTGTCCGCATTGCGGGCACATGCAGGTGTTTGTCTGGGAACGGTTGTTGTATTCACCTGATTTCAGTACCGCGCACTACCAATGTGCTGGGCCTGAGTGTGATGTGCTGATCGAAGAGCACCACAAGGCAGAGATGCTTGCCAAAGGGGAATGGCGTGCACATGCGCAGGGAGATGGCGAGACGGTAAGTTTTCACCTCAATGCGCTTTATGCCCCGTTGGGCTGGCAGTCCTGGGCCACGCTTGCCCGAGAATTTGAAGAGGCTAAGCGGGCCCAGGGCCGGGGTAACCTGTATCCCATGCAGGTGTTTTACAACACCCGCCTGGCAGAGGTCTGGGATAGCGCACTTGAGCAAACCAAGGCAGAGGTGCTGCAGGCCCGAGCTCTTCAAGAGGACTATGTACTAGGTACCTTGCCTGTAGGGGCGCTCGCTCTAACGGCCTCCGTCGACGTCCAGGCCAACCGTTTGGAAATGATGGTCATGGGGTGGGGGGCAGGCATGGAGCGCTGGGTGGTCGATCACCAGGTTATCCCCGGCGATCCAGCTGATGAACGCACTTGGGCGCTGTTGGATGAGCGCTTGAAAGTTCGATATCGGCATCCCTGCGGCGTCGCTCTGGGCATCCTAGCTACGGGCATCGACTCCGGCGGTCATCACACCCATGAGGTCTACCAGTTCGCTCGCGTACGTCGTTGGCGCAACGTGTTTGCGCTCAAAGGCGCTAGTAAGCCGAACAAGCCTGTGATCGCGCAGCGCCCGTCTTTGGTGGATGTTACTTGGCGGGGCCAGACTGAACGCAACGGTGCCGAGCTGTGGATCGTCGGTACCGACACGGCCAAGGACTGGATTTACAACCGCTACAACTTCGAGTCTGGCCCAGGCGCGCTTCACTTCGCCAAGGACCTGCCGGATGAATTCTTCCAGCAGTGCGTAGCAGAGCGGAAGGTCGTCCGCTATGTGAAGGGGCATGAGCGGTTCGATTGGGTGAAAAGCAAGGCCGAGCGCAACGAAGCGCTCGACCTAATGGTGTACAACCTGGCCATGGCGTATTACCTGGGTCTACATCGCTACGGCGAGCAGGAGTGGGAGAAGCTGCGCCAAGCTTTGGCCCAGGCAAACCTGTTCGAGGAGCCGACACCTTCGAAACCGCCGGCGATTGAGCAAGAGGACGACGACGCCGATACCGAAGTCGAGTCGCAATTACCGGCTCAGCCCCCAGCCCGGCCCGCTCCTACGGCCTCGCCAACGCCGCCTCGCCCGGCACCTCAACCAATGCAACGCCGCAGCTCCAGCAGCGGCTATCTGAAGAGACGCTGACATGGCATACACCCAGGCACACCTCGCGGCTGTTGAAGGTGCGATTGCCCGTGGCGAACGCATCGTTCGCTACAGCGACCGCACCGTCGAGTATCGGACGGTGGACGAACTGATCAAGGCCCGCGATCTGATCCGCACCGAGCTGGCCCAGGCAGCTGGCCGACGCTCACGCGTGGTTCGGCTCTACCACGGAGGTAAGGGCTTGTGAGCGGCCGCTATATCTCCACGCGCTCAGGCTTGCTGGTACCGGAGCGCATCAAGGCCAGCTACGAGGGCGCCGCCGAAGGGCGGCGTTCCTCTAATTGGGATGCCCCTGATACTGGGCCAAACAGCCTGATCATGCCCGCCCTGCGCAACCTGCGTTCGCGCTCGCGGGCAGCGGTGCGCAACGACCCGTATGCGGCCAACATCATCGACAAACGGGTCAGCAACCTGATCGGTACCGGCATCACGCCTCAACCGCGCTTGCTCGACAAGGCGCTGCGCAAGGCCATGCAGGTGCTGTGGGAGGATTGGGTGGACGAATCGGATGCGGACGAGCGCACCGACTTCTACGGTCAGCAGGCGCTGGTAGCACGCACGGTCGAGCAATCAGGTGAGTGTTTCGTCCGCTTGCGGCCACGCCGGCTGGAGGATGGACTGGCGGTCCCGCTGCAGGTGCAGTGCCTTGCACCTGAATTCGTCCCGCACGATAAGTTCGAAGTGACGCGGTCCGGCAACGTCATCCGCGCCGGGATCGAGTTCAACAGCATTGGACGACGCGTTGCTTACTGGTGCTACCGCAATCACCCAAGCGACAAGGCCTCGCTCAATGCCGGCTACAACCCTCTGGTGCGCGTCCCGGCCGAGCAGATGTTGCACATCTTCGAGCCCTTGGAACCAGGCCAGTTACGTGGTGTGCCTCGGCTCGCGCCGATCTTGAAGCGTCTGCGCAGCCTGGATAACTACGACGACGCGGTGCTGTTTCGCCAGGAAGTGGCAAACCTGTTCGCGGGCTTCGTTCGCAAGCCGGCGCCGGACGGGCCAGGGCTTCCGCCGATGGACATGCTGACCGGCGCACCGGTTGTCCATGACCGTGATGCGTTCACGCCGATGGTGGCGTTGGAGCCCGGCACCATGCAGGAACTCGGGCCGGGGGAGCAGGTGGAGTTCTCCGACCCGCCCGATGGCGGCAACAACTATCCCGACTTCATGCGGCAGCAGTTGATGGCTGCAGCTGCCGGGGCAGGCCTGCCTTATGAGCTGATGACTGGCGACATGCGCGATGTGAACGACCGGGCGATCCGCGTGGTGCTCACAGAGTTTCGCCGCCGCCTGGAGCAGTTGCAGTTCCAAGTGTATGTCCACCAGTTGTGTCGTCCTGTGCGAACTGCATGGATGGACATGGCTGTGCTGGCCGGGGCGTTGGAACTTGAGGACTACGTGCTGCGGCGGCGTGAGTACTTGCGCACGCGGTGGGTGCCACAGGGCTGGGCCTACATCCATCCCGTTCAAGACGTTCAGTCGCGGATGCTCGAGGTGGGGGCGGGTTTCGCCTCGCGCACGGAGATGTGCCTTCGCTCCGGTACGGACGCGGAAGTCGTGGACGAAGAGAACGCCGCAGATATCGCCCGGGCCAAGGACCTGGGCCTCAACTACAGCAGCTTGTCGGCCATCAAGGATGAGCCGGATGAGCCCGACGAGAAGGGGAAAACATGAAACCGTTGATGCCGTTCCGCATCTTCAACAAGGCCAAGTCCATGCCGCAGGTCGAGGATGGGCACTGGTACAAGATCGCTGCAGCCGCCGAGGGCGAGGCCGGGGCCAAGGTGATCGAAGTCTATGTCTACGGCGAGATTGGCGCATGGGGCATCACCGCGAACCAATTCATTCAAGACCTCAAGGCGGTGGACGATGGCGTTTCGGAAGTGGTGGTGGCCTTCAATACCAACGGGGGTGATCTGTTCGAAGGCCTCGCGATTCACAATGCACTGAGCCGGCTGGGTGAGCGCTGCACCGGCCGGGTCGATGCCCTGGCGGCCAGTGCTGGCAGCGTGGCGGTATGTGGTGCGCACCGCGTGGTGATGGCATCGAATGCCATGCTGATGATCCACAACCCCTACACATGGGTCGGCGGCGATGCCGAGGACCTTCGGCGCGTGGCGGATGTTCTCGACCAGGCGCTCGAGGCCATGATCGCTGCTTACAAGGCCAAGGCGCCGAATGTCGATGACGCTGAACTGCGGCGTCTGGTCGATGCGGAAACCTGGCTCACTGCCCAAGAGGCCGTGGACCTGGGCTTGGCCGACGAGATCGGCAATGGCGTTAAGGTCCAGGCTTGTTTGGGGCAGGGCGCCACTCTGGCGCGGTACCGAAATACCCCGCAGGCGTTGTTGGATCAGCTCCAGGCCAGCCAGACCGATCCAGAAACCCCGAGCGAGCCCGCTCCGGTCGATGAGCCCCCAGCTCCCAGCACGGCTAACTCGACGGCGTTGGCGTTGATGATCACCCAGGCTTGTGCGAAAGCGGGCATCAGCAACCTGGTCGAGCCGCTGATCGCATCGACCAAGCTGGCCGACGAAGCCACGGTCCAGGCAGCGTTAACTCGCGCCAAAGCAGTGCGAGACCTCTGCGTAGCGGCGCGCTTGCCCGAGATGGCGGTCGAATATGTCGGCGCTGGCCTGGACGCGACCGTGGTTCGGGCGCGGCTGTTCGACAAGCTGGTTGGCTCGGGCAAGGGCTTCGAGATCGACAACACCCTTCCGCCGGCTGCCGATGAGCCTGAGACAGTCCAGGCGAAGCTTCCAAACCCCAGCAACATTTGGTCTGCGCGACGGCAGGCCGCTCAACAACGCACCGGCAAAGGAGCCTAAGCATGAGCAAAACCTATGTGGAACCGGTGCATGCCGGTGAATTCCTGCTGTCCGAGGGCGCAGGAAAGATCTCCCGCGAAGTCATCGAGCTGGCCCCTGGTGCTGCCTTGGTCGCCGGCCAGCTTCTCGGTCAGCTCACGGCCTCTGGCCAATTCGCTCCGTACAATCCCGAGGCTGCAGACGGCAGCGAGACGGCCAAGTGCATCTTGTTTGCGTCCGTTGGTGAATCCGACGTAGCCCGGCGCGGACGCGCGGTAGTACGCCTGGCCGAGGTGAGCGAGGGGCTGCTGACTGGCCTCGACCTTGATGCCGAGAAAGCCCTGGCCGCGCAATTCATCATCGTTCGCTAATAGCGAGCCCACCCTTTTACAGCCCCGCCTAGTGCGGGGTTTTGCATTTCTGGAGGGCCTTCATGGCTGACATCGATATTTTTGAAGACAACGCTTTCTCGGTTCCCGCGCTCACTGCGGCGATCAACGAGCAGCCATTCGTGCCAGGGCGCCTGGCTGAACTGGGGCTGTTCGAGGAAGAGGGCGTGACCACGGTGACCGTCCAGGTCGAGAAGGACGGCGACACTCTGGCCTTGGTGCCAGCGGGCGAGCGGGGTACTTCAGGGCTGGTGGTCAACGGTAGCAAGCGGATCCTGCTGCCATTCAACACCGTTCACCTGCCCGAGCGCTTCGCCATCAAGGCGGACGAGATCCAGGGCATCCGCGCATTCGGTGAGCAAACTGAGCTGCAGGCGGTCCAGGACGTGGTCAACAAGCGTCTGGCGAAGGCTCGGCGGCAACTGGATGCCACGCATGAATTCCATCGCATGGGCGCGCTCAACGGTCACGTGCTGGATGCGGACGGCAAGACAGTGTTGCTCAATATCTATGCCCGCTTCGATCTTGAACCCATCGAGATCCCGATGGAGCTAACCAACCCGGACACCAACGTCCGGGTGAAATGCGTGGATGCGCTGGATGCCCAGGAGGAAGCCTTGGGCGCCGCCACCACCAGCGGCGCTCGGGCCTTCTGCGGGAAGAACTTCTGGCGAGCGCTTATCGGGCACAAGAGCGTCGCGAAAACCTACGAGGGCACCCAGTACGCTGCGGCGTTGCGAGCTGACGGTCGCGAAACTTTCGAGTTCGGCGGCATCACCTGGGAACGCTACCGGGGCAAGGTTGGCGGAATCGCCTTTGTCGCGGACGATGAGGCGCGGCTGGTTCCAGAAGGTGTGCCAGGCCTGTGCATCACCCGCTTCGCGCCGGCTGACTACATGGACACAGTCAACACCGAGGGCCTGCCGTACTACAGCCAGTTGGAAATGATGCCGTTCAAGAAGGGCGTGGCCGGTGAGGCCCAGTCCAACCCGCTGCACCTGGTGACCCGGCCTCGCGCCATTCTCCGCTTGAAGCTCTGACCATGGCTTTCCGGGACCTGATAACCGACGTTGACGCCACGGTCTTCGAGATCCTGGGCGACACCGTGCTCATCGAGGGGCGTGAGGTGTTGGGGATGTTCTCAGCCCCTTGGCTGCAGCCCAAGGTCGGCCAGATAAGGACCGCGTTGCGTGAGCCCCACCTGGTCATCCGTGTACAGGACAACGTCGGCATCGAAGTGAAGCACAAGGTGTTCTTCGATGTGCCGCTGGAGGATGGGGGCGGCAATTACCTCATCACTAGCATCGAGCCGGGTGGCGACGGACTGGTGACGCTCATTCTGAGGAAATCGTTATGAGTGTGGGCAGCTACCACAAGCAGTCGGCCAGCAGCGGGTTGATCTCGTTGCGGGCCGACCCGCAGGACGTGAAGGGCTTCAAGGACTTCGCGAAGCTGGTACCCAAGGCGGTGGCGTCGGCTCAGCGAAGGGCGGTGAACAAGGTGCTTCGCTGGCTACGCACGCATATCGCTCGCGATGTGGGCCGGCAGGAGCGGATCGCCATCGCTGCGGTGAGGCAGCGCCTTAAAGCTTTCCCTGTGTCCAGCAATGGCCAGGGGCGGCTGTGGTTTGGCATCAACCCCATTGAAGCCAGCCGAGCAGGCCGGCCCCGGCAGTCCCGTACGGGCGTGTCGGTTGCTGGTCGTCGCTACAAGGGCGCTTTCTTCAAGCGGGTTTATGGCGGTAACCCGGATATCTGGATCCGCACGGCCAGCAAGCACTTCGATGCAAAGGACTACCCCGATAGTGAAGTTTCAGGTCGGGGAGGGCGCCGGACAGGGTGGGTTGCCGAGAACGACAGTCGCTTCCCCCTGGCCAAGGCCAAGATCTCGCTGGAGGAAGTCCGGCCGCATTTCGAGGCCTGGACCAATCGAGCGCATGAACGGCTGCTGGTGGTGATGGAGCAGGAGCTGAACTTCGAGCTGCAGAAATACCTACGGAGGACAGGCAATGGATGACGGGCCGATTCCCCTCGGTGCGGTGTACACCGCTATTGAGGAACACATCAAGGAGGCGATCCCCGGCCTGGCTTATGTCGGGACCATGCCGGAGGGTATCGAAGTGGTCACCCCACCAGCGGTGGTGCTTGAGCTGGTTGGGTTTGGGGACGCCGACAAGGATCCTGGCACGGGCGAGGTGGCAGTCGAGGCACGTTTCGAGGCGCGGGTCATCGTCGGGCAGGAGGAGCCCAACTGCTTGCATGTCGCAGCATTCGTTGCGGCGCAGTTGGCGGTGCTTTTGCGCATGCAGTCCTGGGGCCTTCTGGTTGAGTTTGCTGAGTTTGTGCGGGCGGAGCGGGACTGGAGCCGTCCTGAGCTGGATAGCTTCGCGGTTTGGGTCGTCGAATGGACTCAGATCATCTACCTGGGCGAAGAAGAGTGGCCATGGCCCCGAGAGCCTGGCCCAGTGAAGTTCGCCTTCGACCCGGACAGTGGCCCCGGCAACGAGGGCCAGTATCGGGAGCCGGAGGCGCTGGCATGAGTTACGCGGCGGCGCAAATGGATCGCATGCTGGCCGGTCTGGTGATTCCTTGTTACGTCGTGGCGGTCGACCTGGTTATCGCCAAGGTGCGGGTATCCGACGGCGGCGCCTGGACGAGCGCCTGGGTGCGCTGGCATGCCCAAGCCGCTGGCAAGGCGCGCCACTGGCGAGCGCCGAGCCTGGGCGAGCAAGGCGTGCTGGTAAGCCCGAGCGGCGAGCCTGCGCAAGGGACGTTCGTTCCTGGGCTGTACGGCAACGCCGGCCCGCCGCCGGACAATCGCGATCATGTCGAGACGTGGCGGTTTGAGGATGGCGGCTCCCTGGTCTACGACTGGGCGGCCAATAGCTACACCATCAAGCTGCCCAGCGGTACGGTCAACATTGAGGTCGGCAGCAGCAAGGCGGTTATCACCGACGCGGCGATCAACGCCGAGTCGGCCGCGATCAAGGCCAAGGCGCCGGCCATCACCCTGGAGGGTAGCGTGGAGATTGTCGGGCCGTTACGCGTAACGGGCGACATCCTCGGCCTCGGCAAAATCATCGACACCGCCGGTAACACGGCGAACCACAAGCACTGACAGCCCGCATTCGCGGGCTTTGTCTTTTCTGGAGCATCACATATGGCAGTCAAGAAAACCGCCGAGACTGACGCGGCAACGGATGCGGCCGAATCCGCAGTTGTACCTGGTGCCGACGGCACCGACACCGTCGTTGCAGCCGCTGAGCCGACCGGCGTGACCTTCACCGACCGTGTTTTCACCTCGCGCTCGCTGTTCCTGCAAGCCGGTGATGACCTGCGCGAGTTAAAGGTGCAGGCCGGCCGCGTGACCGTCCAGGCCGACGACGCCGAGGCGCTGGCGTTCCTGCGTGGCCATGCCGACCTGCAGCAGCTGGACGGCTAAGCATGATTGGCCTGGACCGCAGGAGCGGCCAGAAATCCACCGGCCTCAATCATCTGAAACAGTCGATTGAGGACATCCTGACCACGCCCTTGGGTAGTCGCCGCATGCGGCCGGAATACGGCTGCAACCTGCGCCGCTTTGTCGACTTGCCGGTTAACGAGGGCTGGAAAAGCGCCGTGCAGGCCGAGGTCGCCCGCGCCCTGGGGCGCTGGGAACCGCGCCTGCAGTTGGAGCGGGTCAAGGTCGTTTCGGTGCTGGATGGCCAAATCGGCCTGTTGCTGACGGGCCAGTACCTGGGTAGCTCGGCCGTAGTTGAGGTGAGCGCATGATTGACCTGTCTTTACTGCCTCCTCCCGACGTGGTGGAAACCCTGGCGTTCGAGACGCTGTATCAGGAGGTCCTTGGTATTTTCCGCGCCCATATGGGCGACCAGTGGACCGCGCTGTTGGAATCCGATCCGGTGGTCAAGCTGATGGAGGTCATGGCCTACCGTGAGCTTATGGTGCGCGCCCGTGTCAACGCGGCGGCCAAGGCCAGCTTGCTGGCCTATGCCAAGGGCGCCGACCTCGACAATCGCGCGGCCGACTACGGTGTGCAGCGCCTGACCATTCGTGCGGCTGACCCCGACGCGGTGCCGCCAGTGGCAGCGGTGATGGAAACCGACGAGGCGCTTCGCTACCGCACGCGCCTGTCGCTGGAGGCGCTGTCTGTCGCCGGCAGTAGCGGGGCATACGAGTATCACGCGCTGAGTTCGTCGGCCGAACTGGTGCACGTTTCGGTCGATTCGCCCCGGTTTTCCGGAGTTGCGGTGCCCGCCGCGGTTAAGGCGCAGCTGCCGGCCGGGGCCATTGTCGTGGTCTGTGACTACGACGCCGGCTTGGCCAATCCGCTGCCTGGCGATGTGTCGCTGGCGGTTCTGGCCCGACCGGCAAGCACCGTGCCCGAGGCGCAACTGGTGGCCACCGTCATCAAAGCGCTGTCGGCCGAGGATGTGCGCCCGGTGACGGATCGGCCGCGCGTGCAGGGCGGCATCCCTAGCGACTTCCAGGTGGAGGCGGTGCTGTGGGTGGAGGACGGGCCAGACCCTGACGTTGTCCTTGCTGCAGCCAGGGCCAGCCTGGACAAGGCCATTGCCACCGCGCGTCGGCTGGAGGGGCAGTTGCCTGTATCGGCTGCCTACGCGGCGTTACACGTAACGGGAATCAGCCGTGTCGACCTGGTCAAGCCGGTGGAGGGGGTGGTGTGTGACAAGCGGCATTATCCGCGCGCCACGTCCATTGCCTTGACCACCAAGGTGGTCACATGAGCCTGTTACCGCACAACGCCACGCTGCTGGAGTGCGCGCTGGAACGTGCCGGCGAGATGGGTGTGGACCCGGACATCATCCGGGGTGTGGCCGACTCGGCACGCTGCCCGCCCAACTTCCTGCCTTGGCTGGGCTGGGCGCTCAAGGTCGACGGCTGGGAGGCCGCTTACACCGATGACCAGCGCCGCGCGCTGAGCCGCGAGGCGATTCCTGTTCACAAGACCAAGGGCACCGTCGGCGCAATCCGGCGGGTGCTCAAGGCGGTGCGAGTCAATGCGGAGTTCAAGGAGTGGCACCAGATCCCAAACGCCGCGCCGTACACCTTCCAGGTCACGGCCTGGGCCAATGACAACCGGGCGGGCGAGGGTTCGATTATCTCGCCCGAGCTGGGCGCGCGTTTGCGTGCCCTGGTTGACGCGGCGAAGAACGAGCGCAGCCACTACGAGTTTCGGCTGGGTGCCCGCTTCGACGGTGGCCTGGTGCTGGGCAACGCCTTTCAGGCGCGGGCCGTGCAGCACCGCTCTATGGATGCCCAGGCGGTGCCGTTCGGTCCCATGGCGCAGACGGTGCTGTTTGCCAATGCCCTCAACGCGTCCAGCGTATCCCGGCGGTTTGCCGAGGTGCAGGGCGTTCCTATTCAAGCAGAAGGTGCCCCGCTGGTGGCCAATGCGGCGCAGGTGCGCACGGTCGTGCGGGGCTACATGGAGGCTGTTCTATGAGTACAGGCTTGCAACCTGTCATCACCAAGGCCGGCCTGGCGGCGATCCTCAAGGCTACGACAACCGGCCTCTCGGCCGAGATCAGCCATATCGCCCTGGGCAGTGTGGCCTACACCCCGAGCGCCGAGCAGAAGACCCTGCGCAACGAGGTGGCGCGCTTCCCGATTTCCAGCGGCGAGAAGCTGAGTAGCACGCTGTTGCACCTGACCGCTGTCGCCGATGGCACGGCAGCGTACTGGGTGCGCGAGGTCGGGATTTTCCTCAGCGACGGCACCCTGTTGGCGGTCTGGTCGCACCTGACCGAGGCGCTGGCCTACAAGGCCGCCAACATCGACCTGCTGCTGGCCTACGACCTGTCACTGGCGGCGCTGCCGGCGGACAGCGTGACCATCACCAGCACGGCCGCCGGCCTCAACCTGACGCTGGCGGAGCCACTGGCTGCGCTGGCCTCGGCGGCGATTGCCGAGCAGCTTCGCAACCTGGAGCAGCAAGACCGCCTGATCAGTTTGGAGCGTCGGCAAAGGGTTGCAGAGGACCAGATCATCGGCCTGCTGGAGCGCATGAGTGCCGCCGAGAAAGCCGCCACCGAAACGCGCGACAGCCTGCTGAGCGCGACGGTTGCCAATGCCACCGGCCTGATGGCCCTTCAATACACCGTTGTTCAACACTTGTACGGATCCTAACCATGAGCCTTGAAACTGAAATCGCCGCGTTGGTCGCGGCAAACAACAAAATGGTGGACTACTTCAACGGCAAAAAAGCCGCGATTGACGCTGCCGTGTCTGCAGCGGTCGCGGCAGCGCCTTCGATTGTTCGCGCCTACTGGGTGGACCCGCAGTTGGGCGACGACAGCGCTATCGGTACCGAGGCCAGCCCATTCAAGACCTTGCAGCGGGCCGTCGATGCCACCCCGGACGGTGGGCGGGTTACAGCGTGGCTGGCCAGAGACTATGTCCTGGATAAGAGCATCACTACATCAGGTCGTCAGCTGGTCATTGCAGCTGTGGCTGGGTCAGGCCGAAAGCTGATTTGCAATGAGTTCATGCCGGAGGGCAGTGACCAGCTGACTCGCATGGGGTCTTTCTGGTTGTCGAACGGCTCGACCCTGCAGCTGCTTAACGTGACGGTCAGTCTTCCGGCCTCGAGCGCCGGTGATTTGAGCGCCTACTATGCGCTCGCTTTTGCCAGCGGATCGTCGGCCCCGATCCTTATGCAGGTGCGCATGTACAACTGCACGCTTGAGCTGCGCGGCACTTTCCGGGGCAAGTTGATCGGGCCAGGCTCGGCGCTCATTGCGCTGTCAATGACCGGCACGGCGGTGCCTTCAGCACTCAATGGCTCCCTGTTTGTGGGTATCGCGGCGGGCACCCTGTCCAAAGATTTGGGCCACATCATTACCAACCTGTCGAGCCTGTGAGGCGATCATGCAAAAGACCTTTCTGAACGTAGTTTACGGCGAGACCAACTACAACGGCTTCGACTTCGAGGCGTTGCCCATTGGCGCGGCGCTGCTGGTGGCCCAGCAGCAAATCGAGAAGGCGGCCGACCAGGCGCTGGCAGCGGTGCTGGGTGATCCGCTGCGCGCCATCGAGAACCAGCTTGCCGAGAGCGAGGCGAAGGCTTTCAAGCTGGTGGGTTACGACGGTGAGGTTCCATTGACCGTACAGGCCGTGGTCGATGCCCAGGGCGTCGAGCCCATGGAGGCGGCCGAGTCGATCCTGCAGGAGGCGCAGGCGTGGCACACGGCTGTTTGCGCAATCCGTGCAGCCCGCCTCAAAGGCAAGGTCGAGGTGCTCAAGGCGACTACCCATGCGCAGGCTGAAACCTACGCCGACGAGGCGATCAACGCCATCCGCGCGAGCGTGCCGGGCGCCGCCTGACCCGCTAGCCGCATTCCCTTGAGCGCCCCGTTTTCGGGGCGTTTCCGTTTCTGTTGGGCCGCCGCGTGCGGCCCTTTCTTTTGGAGCTATCCCATGGCTGGATTCTTTCACGGCGTTACCGTAACGAACGTCGACACCGGCGCGCGCAACGTCGCGCTGCCGTCTTCCTCGATCATTGGCCTGGTCGACACTTTCACCGAGGGCGCGAACGTCACGGCCAAGGTCGGCGACCTGGTGTTGCTCACCAACGAGCGGGAGGCCGTCGCGGCATTCGGCGCCACTGCCGCCATCACCAAGGCCTGCCAGGCCATCTTTGCGCGTTCCAAGGCGGTCATCGTTGCTTCGGGTGTGGCCAAGGTGGCCGACGCGGCCGCGCAGACTTCCGCGATCATTGGCGGGGTGCAGGCCAGCGGCAAGCGTACCGGCCTGCAGGCGCTGCTGGACGGCAAGAGCCGTTTCAACGCCCAACCGCGCCTGATCGTCGCGCCCAAGCACAGCGCGACCCTGGCGGTGGCCACCGCTATGGATTCGATTGCGGCCAAGCTGCGCGCGGTGGCGATCATCGACGGCCCCAATACCACCGACGAGGCGGCCACCACCTACGCCAAGTCGTTCGGCTCCAAGCGCATTTACATGGTCGATCCGGGTGTGCAGGTGTGGGACACCGCCACCAACGCGACCGTCGACGCGCCGGCTTCGGCCTGGGCTGCAGGCGTGTTTGCTTACACCGACAGCGAGTACGGTTTCTGGTCGTCGCCATCGAACAAGGAGTTTGTCGGTATCACCGGCACCACGCGCGCCATCGAGTACCTGGACGGCGACGAGACGTGCCGGGCCAACCTGCTCAACAACGCCAATATCGCGACCATCATCCGTGACGACGGTTTCCGCCTGTGGGGTAACCGCACGCTGTCGAGCGATCCGAAGTGGGCATTCGTCACCCGCGTGCGAACCATGGACATGGTGATGGACGCGATCCTGTACGGGCACAAGTGGGCGGTGGACCGGGGTATTACCTCGACCTATATCCGCGATGTGACCGAGGGCCTGCAGGCCTTCATGCGCGACCTGAAAGCCCAGGGCGCAATCATCAACTTCGAGGTCTACGCCGACCCGGTGCTCAACACGGCCAGCCAGCTGGAGCAGGGCAAGGTGTACTGGAACATCCGTTTCACCGACGTTCCGCCGGCCGAAAACCCCAACTTCCGCATCGAGGTCACCAATCAATGGCTGACCGAAGTCCTCGATCAAGTCGCGTAAGGAGCGCATCACATGGCAATGATTCCCGAGATTCTGGCCAACATGAACCTGTTCGTGGATGGCGTCAGCTTCCAAGGCGATGTTCCCAGCCTGACCCTGCCCAAGCTCACGCTGAAAATGGAGGAGCACCGGCCCGGTGGCATGGATATGCCGATTGAGATGGATGTGGGCATGGACAAGATGGAGTCCAACTTCACCACCACCGGCGTGCGCAAAGAATCCCTGAAATTCTTCGGCCTGGCTGACGGCAACGCGTTCAACGGGACGTTCCGGGGTTCGTTCAAGGGCCAGCGGGGCGAGACCAAAGCGGTGATCGTCACTCAGCGCGGCACCCTGAAGGAGCTGGATATGGGGGACTGGAAGCCGGGCGACAAGGCTGAGTTCAAGCACTCCGTGGCGTTGACCTATTACAAGCTCGAGGTCGGTGGTGAGGTCATCTATGAGATCGATCCAGTGGCGATGAAGCGCGTCATCAACGGTGTCGACCAGCTGGCCAGCCAGCGCCGCGACCTCGGCCTGTAGTCCCCTGCAACCCTTCCGCATTCATTTCTGATTCAAGGACACCGAGTCATGAGCAAGCCAGCACCGAAATACCTCAAGCTGACCGCTGAAAATGTCACCGTCACCCTGACCAAGCCAACCGAGATGAATGGCATCAAGGTGGACACCATCACCCTGCGCGCGCCGACCGTGCGCGATATGCGCATGTCCAGCCAGACCTCGGATGGCGACGACGAGCAACGCGAGCTGAACCTGTTCGCCTCCCTGGCCGAGGTCAGTGTCAAGGACCTGGAGGGCCTGACCTACAAGGATTACAACCGTGTCTCGACCGGTTACACCTTTCTGGTGCGCGAGGACGAACTGTAATCCCGAAAGCATGAAGGCCGCCGCCAAGCGACTGGCGGCCGAGCTGAATTTCTCGGCCGAGGAAATCATGACCATGTCCTATGCCGACGTGGTCTGGTGGCTTACAGATTGAGCTTTGCATAGGGGGCTCCGGTGGCGAACAAACTAGCGTTAGCGCTGGTGATCGGCGGCACGGTCGCCTCATCGGTAGGCGCCGCATTCAAAACGGTTGAAAACGGCATCCAGAGGTTGGAGGCCAAGGGCAACAGGGCCAAGGTGCTGAAAAGCACGATTGGCGAAACCATCAAGCTGCGGGAGGAGTGGAAGCGCGCCCACGACAGTGGTGCCGCCGGCGCCGACAAACTGTTGCGCAAGCTGAACGGCAACCTTGAGGCGCTGCGCAACCAGGGCGTCGAAGTCGGGCGCCTTAAGCGGGAGTATGAGCGCCTTGGCCGCGAAGCTCGTGCCGCCGGTCTGCAGATGAAGGGCCACCAGCAGTTGCAGGCGGGCAAGGAATCGCTCAAGTCGAACGTAGGGAAGGCAGTGGCCGCCACGGCCGCTGTCGCTGCGCCGACGATGATCAGCGCGAATTACCAGGCGATCATCCGCGACATTGCGATCAAGGCTGACATCGTCAACAAGCCCCAGGAACAGCAGCTAACCCGGACGGTGATCGGCGCGGCCGCTGACACCGGGATGGCGCGCAACGACGTGGCCGCCCTGGTCAACCAGTTGGTCGGCGCCGGCATGGAGCTGGATAAAGCGCTGGCCTATGCGCCGGTGGCGGCCAAGTTCGCCGTCGGGCAAGGCGCCTCGGGCGTCGACACGGCGTCAATGATCCAGGCGCTCGAGCAGAATGCCAAGATCAGCGACCCGAAGGTCATGCAGCAGGCGCTGGAGGCCATCGCCTACCAGGGTCAGGCGGGTAGCTTCGAGGCCAGCGATATGGCCCGGTGGTTCCCACAACTGCTGGCCGGTATGGAGAAGAGCGGCATCACCGGGCTGGATGCGGTGACGTCGCTGGGCTCCATGCTGCAGGTACAGATGAAGACCGCCGGTGGTTCTGATGAGGCTGCCAACAACCTCAAGAACTGGATGGAGAAAATCGGTTCCGGCGACGTGGTCAAGGCCTACAAAGACGCTGGCATCGATTATCAGGCTTCGCTGAATACCGGCCTGCAGAAGGGGATGAATGTCATTGAGGCGTCCATGGCCCTGGCCATGAAGTACGTTGAAAAGACTGACCCGGACAAGGCCAAGAAGATCGAGGCGGCCAAGGCGCAGATCGACAAGGAGGTCGACCCGGAGAAGGCCAGGGCAGCACTGGACGCCTTGGAGAAGACCCTGCGTACCGGCGATATCTTTGCCGACATGCAGGTCAAGGCGGCGCTGACCGCCTACGGGCAGAATCGGGGCCTGTATCAGGAGCTGAAGGCCAACTCTGCCAACGCGCAGAAGGTCGGCGGCATCCTCGACAAGAACCTGGCCGAGCGCCGCGAAACCTCGGCCCAGCAATGGGCAGAGACGGTACAGGCGGCTGACGATGCAATGCGCAGCATTGGCGATGCCATCCGCCCGGCCACTGACATGGCGGCCAAAGGGCTTACTGCAGTAGCCCAAGGCATCACCAGGCTGTCGGACGGGTTCCCGGCGGTCGTGACGGGCATTGGCGGCATTGTGGCGGCCATTCTGGCGTTCAAGACAGCGTCCAGTGCGTTCAAGATCGGGCGGGGTGTGCTCAATATCGCGCGCGGCCGTCGGCTGGGGCGTGCCTTTCGTGAAGACAATGCGGTCACAAACTTGCCTAAAACTGGCAGCAAGGTGGTGGACGCTGGTCTGGGTGTATTGGGTAAGGTGTTTGCATCTCGCTCGACAGGTGCCGAACCGGCCAATGATCCAGTAGTGGGCGGTAACGACCCGCAGCGCGTGTTTGTGGTTAATGCCGATGCCTTCGGCAAGTTCGGTGGCGCTGTCGCCAATAACGACCCTGCCGCGCCTGCCAGGGGGAGTCGCAGAAGTCGTCGTCGCGAACGCCGTCGAGCGAAGAAAGGCGAGCCAGCTCGGCCGGCTGTAAAGGCCGACCTGCCTCCGGTACCTGCCGCTAAATCATCGAGGCTGCCGGTGGCCGCGACCGTGTTGGCTGAAAGCAACGAGCTGGGAAAAGTCGCTCGCTCGGTTCGAGGAGTTGCACGCCTCGCAAGGCGTTTACCCGGCGGCAATGTCGTGGATGCGGGCGCCGCGGCGATCGATGTGGCACTCAATGCGACGACCAAGGACGAAAAGGCCGAAGGCTACGGTGGAGCCGCTGGTAGCCTGGCAGGCACGCTTGCGGGAGCAGCTGCAGGTGCTGCCATCGGTTCGGTGGTACCCGTTATCGGGACGGCTGTTGGCGGCGCTGTTGGTGCTGTGTTGGGCGGTATGGGTGGCGAGTCGTTCGGCGGCTGGCTCGGCAAGCGTTGGTTTGGTGATGAGCAAGGCGAAAGGGAGAACAGGGAGGTTGCCCCCGGGTTGGATGCTGCGGAGCGTGATCAGGTTAAGCCTCTTCCGCCGGCGACCGCACCGGTTGTGGTGCCACCTGCACCAGCGCCTGCAGCACTCGTGACAGTGCCCAAGGCAACGCCGACCGCGCCTGTGGTGATTGACAGCCGGGATCCGGTCGTCGCGCCATCGCCGGCGCCGGCGGCGCCCGCCTTAGGCGATGCCGTGCGTGCCCAGGCCAAGCCTGTTCCGCCAGCTGCCGCACCGGTAGAGGTGCCACCTGCAGCAGCGCCTGCAGTGCACGTGACAGCGCCCAAGGCATCGCCGGCCGTGCCTGTGGTTGTCGACAACCGGGAACCCGCTAAGCCACCGCCGGCGACGCCTACCCTGGGTGATGCCGTACGTGTCCAGGCCAAGCCTGTTCCGACGGCGGCCGCGCCGGTGGTGGTGCCACCTGCAGCTGCGCCTGCAGTCCGCGTGACCGCGCCCAAGGCAACATCGGCCGCACCAGTGGTTGTCGACAACCGGGAGCCAGTCGCGGCACCACTGCCGGCCCCGGCAACGCCTGCCTTGGGCGATGCTCTGCGCAGCCAGCCCAAGCCCAGCATCCCGGCCCCGGCGCCGCTGCTGGTCAAGCCGGTGGTCATGTCGGCACCGCGCGAGCCAATGGCCAGGGTGGCGCCGGTGGCGCCCTTGGTGCTGGTCGCACCTGCGCCCAAGGTCGCCCAGGGCGTACCCACTCAAGCTGCCCCCCAGCCGGCACCTCGGCCGGACGGGCTGGGCGATGTCGTGCGTGACCTGGTAGCCAGGGCGAAGCCGCCGGCACCTCGGCTACCAGAGCCAGCCAAGCCGGCCACGGCTACCTCGGTGAAGTCGCCTGCGCCGAAGGTAGACATGACGTTTACCTTCGCACCGCACATGCCCATCACGGTGCATGGTGATGTCAAAGAGCCCGATCAGGTGGTGCGCGAAATTGAGGCGCCATTGCGTCGGAAGTTCGATGAGTGGGCTCGTGAGGTGCAGGCGCGCATTGCATCGATCCAGCTGTACGACCAACCACACGTTTAAGGAGGGGTTATGCCCTACATGGAGCAGCTGGAATCATCCCTGTCCGGGCTGGTTGCAGCTGGGGAGGCTGGGCGCAAGGGCGTGGACGGTATGCTGTCACCGCTCAATGGCGCGGTCGGCAGCATTACCGGCGCGGCATCCGAACTGGAGAGCATCCCGTTTGTAGGACCCGAGGCCGGGGAAAAGCTGGGGCGCATCGTGCGAAGTATCAACGTGGCCCAGTCCCAGGTGGGGCAAGTGGCTTCGATGTATAGCCGTGCCGTCACCGGCGCCGCCCAAGTACAGGAGCGCCTGGGCACGTTCAAGACGATGGCGGCCAAGGTCACGGCCGAGGCCAAGCGGGTGGCGGGACTGGTTAGCCCGTCGCTGGCCAACATCCTACCTTCGGGCGGGCTGCTGGGCTCGGCTACGCCACTGCCCGAGGCGGTCGCGCCGTTTCCCCACCTGCTGATCATCCAGCCGCACGATGCCAAGCTGCAGCCGTATTACTTCAACCTGGACACTGCGCCCTTTGACGAGCTGCGCCGGCAGGCGTCGTTCCGCTGGGCCGGCCAGGAACGCTTGCGCCGCAGTGTCGCGCAGCAAGCCGTTGGCCTGGGTGAGGAAAAGATGACGCTCAAGGGCGCGATCTTCCCGCACCACAAGGGCGGCATTAAGCAGCTGACCGTACTGCGCAGCATCGGCCGCAACCTGCAGGCGCTGAAGCTGGTCACGGGCTACGGCGAGGTACTGGGTGACTGGTGCCTGGTGAGCGTGGAGGAAGAACAGGGCCACCTGCTGGCGGGTGGCATCCCCCGGAAACAAGGGTTCACCCTGGAGTTTGTGAGCTATGGCAACGATCTGCAGAACGTCTAGCGGGGATTTGTTGGATGTGATCTGCCAGCACCATTACGGGCATCTCAATGGCACCGTCGAGGCGGTGCTGGAGGCCAACCCGGACTTGGCCAGGGAGGTGCAGCCGTACCGCGCTGGCCTGCTGATCCAGTTGCCCGACCTGTCGGCGCCGGCGGTGGAGCTGCTGCAGCTGTTCGACCGATAACCCCGCGTTAAGCGTAACGAGCCCCGCCCTGTGCGGGGTTTTTCATTTCTGGAGCAAGCATGAAACCGACATACCGTATCGTCGCGGATGGCAAGGACATTACCGCGCTGATCAATGACCGCCTGTTGCTGTTGCGGATATCGGACAAGCCGGGCATGGAATCGGACGAGTTCGAGCTGCGCATTGACGACCGCGACCAGGCTGTTGCGCTTCCTGGGCGTGGCGGCCGGGTGGAGGTGTTGCTGGGCTATGAGGGCCAGCCACTCAAGCGCATGGGCGCCTTTACCGTCGACGAGGTGCAGCTGTCCGGCCCGCCGGACACCATGACCATTCGCGGCAAGGCCAGCGACATGCGCGGCAGCGGCAAGACCGTGCGCAGCGGCAGCTGGGAAAACGTGCCGCTGTCACAGATCGTCAACGACGTGGCCAAGCGCAACGGCTGGGAGCCGGTGTGCCCGGTGACCACCAAGGTCGAGCGCGTCGACCAGCGCAACGAGTCGGACTTCAACTTCGTCACGCGCCTGGCCAAGCAGTACGACAGCACCGCCAAGGTGGCCGAGGGCAAGCTGCTGGTCATGCCCCGACAGGGCGGGAGAAGCATCAGCGGCAAGGCCCTGATGGTCGTATCCATCAGCAAAGCCGAGGTCGAGCGCTACCAATTCCGCCTCGGGGATCGAGGCGCGCAAAAGGCTGTGCGGACCCAGCACCAGGACAAGAAAACCGGCGCCCTGCAGGTGGTCCAGCTGGACAACGACGAGGCCCCCGACGGCCTGCCCCCGGTGCATACCGACCGTCATATCTATCCCGACAAGACCGCTGCCGAGCAGGCCGCCAAGGCGCGCTTGGCGGCGTTCAACCGCAGCACCGCCGGTGTGCGCCTGGAAATGGCCGGGCGTACTGACCTGTTTGCCGAACGCACGATCAACGCCCAGGGCTTCAAGGTCGGCCTGGATGGCGAGTACCTGGTGGACAGCGTCGAGCAGGTATTCACCGCCAGCGGCTGGACTACCACCGTGGAGTGCAACGGCGGCAAGAAGGGCAAGGCCAAGGCATCGGGCAAAAAGAAGAAAGACGACGACAAGCCGCTCAGGGTTGAGCAGTTGTAATCCCAAAGCCGCACGCGGCAGCAATTGGAGAAATGAATGGCTATCTCAGTACAACAGCTACAAAAGATCTACCCGAACGCCGGCCCGAAAGCCGGCGTTTTTGTTCCCGGCCTCAACGCCACGATGGGTAAGTTCGGCATCATCACGCGTCTGCGTATGGCTGCCTTCCTCGCCCAGATAGGGCATGAGTCGGGGCAGCTGCAGTACGTGCGTGAGCTCGGCAATGACAGGTACCTGTCGAAGTACGACACTGGTCGTCTGGCCCAGCGTCTGGGCAACACGCCTGTCGCAGATGGAGATGGCCAGTTCTTTCGAGGTCGTGGCCTCATCCAGGTAACAGGCCGCTTCAACTACGAAGCCTGCAGCGAGGCTCTGTTCGGTGACAGCCGTCTGCTCAATACACCGGAGCTGCTCGAGCATCCAGTCTATGCATCGATGTCGGCCGGCTGGTTCTGGCAGAAGGAGGGGCTTAACAGCCTGGCCGACAAGGGCGACATGCTGGCCATCACGAAGCGGGTCAACGGCGGTACAAACGGCCTGGATGATCGCATGGCCATCTACAAGCGAGCCCTTGAGGTGCTGCAGTGACCGCCTGGGGTAGTCGCCTGATCGCCGTCGCGGCCTTGGCGCTCGCTTGTGCCATCGGCGCCCGGGCAGCCTGGGTATGGCAGGCGAACGCATATGGAAGGCAGCTCGCCGAACAGGCTGACGACTACCGCAACCAGCTGGCGAAGAAGGATCGCCTGCACGACCGTGAACGTGAGGAGGCTGCTGCGGCTGCGCTCAACCAACTGGCAGAGCAGCAGGATGCGCGCCGCGCCGTGGAGGCTCGCCTGCAGGATCAGAACAACACGCACTGGAAGGAAATGAACGATGCTCAACAAGCTCAGGCTCGTCTGCGTGACCGGCTTGCTACCGCTGATTTGCGGCTGTCAGTCCTTGTCGACACCGGAGCCCTTACCGCCCAGGGTTGTGACCGTGGGATGCCAGAAGCCGCCGGCTCCGGAGGCGTGGTACATGGCGCCGTACGCGCCCAACTTGACCGAGCGCATGCTCAACGAATTGTCGCCATCACCGATGAAGGCGACCGGGGACTGATTGCGCTGCAGGCCTGCCAGGCCTACGTCCGCGAAGTCACCAAGTGAAAAGAGGCGAGCCGGGGGGATGCGCCAACATCCAGCCCGGCCCGCCGAACCCGCAGACCATTCCTGCAAGTCCAGCCGTGGCCTCTGCCTTGTGCACAAAGCGCGGCGAGCCTAACACCTGTTTATCCATACAGTAAAGACTTGCATACCTATGACCTCTCCAATCATCCCCTGGATGGGTGGCAAACGCCGCCTGGCCGACCGCTTGATCCCTCTCTTCCCCCCTCATGAATGCTATGTCGAAGTCTTTGCCGGCGGAGCCGCGTTGTACTTCATGCGTCCCCAGCCAGCTCCGGTGGAGGTGCTGAACGATCTCAATGGTGACCTGGTCACTCTTTACCGAGTTGTGCAGAACCATCTGGAGGAGTTCGTGCGCCAGTTCAAGTGGGCGCTCAGCTCTCGCCAGATCTTCGAGTGGCAGAAGATGACCCGTCCCGAAACGCTGACTGACATCCAGCGCGCGGCCCGATTCTTTTACCTGCAGCAGCACGCCTTCGGTGGGAAGGTGACTGGGCAGACGTTCGGTACCGCGACGACAGGGCCGGCCATCAATTTGTTGCGTATCGAGGAGAACCTATCCGCCGCGTGGCAACGACTCGCCGGCACATACGTCGAGAACCTGTCTTGGCTTGCTTGCGCCGAGCGCTACGATCGAGCGCACACATTCTTCTACATGGACCCGCCGTATTGGCAGACCGCAGGCTACGGCGTGGACTTCCCATTCGAGGAGTACGAGCGCATGGCCGACTTTATGCGCCGGTGCAAGGGCAAGGTGATGGTCAGCATCAACGATCACCCGGACATTCGGCGCGCCTTTGACGGCTTCCACTTCGAGTGCCTGGATATCCGCTACACGAACACGAACCAGCGGCAGGGTAAGGCGGAGGTGACCGGCGAGCTGGTGATCATGAACTGGCAGCCTGCCTCGCTTGGTGGTTTGTTCTGACTTAATATGACCTGTGATCGAGTTAATTCGATCGCAGGGTTTCTAGGTGCGAGTGGAGAAAGTAAATGCACTTCGATTGGCAGGAGTTCTTGAGTTCAGCTTGGAGTGTCATTTCCAGTAATGGGATGCCGGCCTGGGTGCAGGCGATAGGTTCGATCATAGCGTTAGTTGTTGCCATTCGAGTATCGCGGCTTTCCGTAGAACATGCTGGCTTGCTCAAACAGAAGACCATCTTTTCTATTGCTGAGGCGGTGCGAGAATATTCGAGTAAAGTTCGCGCAGCAATCAACGATATTGATGATGATCCCGGAAGCAATATCAGTCTTTATCATGTGTACCACAGGGACGTTACAGCAGGTTTGGTTAGGGCCCTTCAAGGCGTTCCGGTGCATGAGCTTGCATCTGGGCAGCAGGTGCTCGCAATACTGGGGCTGGCCAATCAGCTTGTGTTTATGGGGGATGCGACAGATAAACTGCTTGGCCCAGCATCAATGCAGCCTGAAGTTTTAAAAGCGCTTGAGAGTCTGGGCGATGACCATGAGCGGCGTCGGAAAATTTCAGATATTGCTCTTAATGTGCTGAAAAGAAATGCTTTGAATCACTTGGATAAGATGGATGAGCATTATAATTCGCTGAAAAGCACTTTGGGTAATTGAGTTGATTTGTGTTTTCAACTTGCATTGACGAAAACTTGATTTGATTCAGGTTTAACGAGTTAAGGCAGAGCATCGGCAGCAAGCTCGGTCAGCCGCTGACAGGCGATGTTATCCACCAGGATTTCCACGCGCTCGATGTCGGAACGAAGTAGAACATGCCCCATGTCCAAGCCAAGACAGGCCCCCTGCGCGCAGGCTTGGGCAATCAAGCAGTTTACGGGGCTGTTGGCAGCTTGGATCGATGCGAGGAGCAGGCGAAGGCGTCGCTGGATCTCCGGTGGTAACACAAGGCCGGGTACCAGTTCTCCGCTTGGAAATCGGTAGCGCTGCGTCATGGCTGGTTACTCGAGCAGGTGAAAGTCTCGGCGGTTGCGGGGGTCTTTCGTTGATCCTCGGCAGTTCATGCCCCTGAGTGGCGGATGGCCTGGGAAAAACACCAGGCCTTCAGCTTCAAGCGCAAATGCCAGTGCTTGCATACTCACTTCCTTGAGGTGCATGCCATGCTCAAGCCGCTGGATGGACTGAGGAGTAACCTTGGATGCTGAGCTGAGGTCGGCGATGCTCCAGCCCAGTAGCTCACGCGCAGGTGCACAATGAGCACCCCGAAAGCTGAGTGGCAGGTGATCCATGAGCCACGCGATTGCTTCGAGCTGATCCTCGTCCAAGTTGAGGCGAAGCGGTTGGCGATCAAGAACATGAGAGGTCATGGCTACACTTCTGGGTACTGTACATGCGAACAGTATAGGTGATGCGAATGCGTTAGAAAAGCTTGCAGGTCACTGGGACAAACAGGTGGCAACCATAGGCGACTATGCTGATGCGTACGTCGAAGCCAGAATGCAAAAAAAGGCGATCAAGTCCCAATATTCCGGGGCTTGGTCGCCTTTTACCGTACCACCTGCAGCGCACTTGATGCTCGCGCCGCTAGCGAGAGGGAGTGCCAGGTTGTGGTTGCACACTCAGTCCTGTTGTACTGTCGTTTTGTAAAGCAGGCTGGCGGCAGGGAACTGAGCCTGTAGCGCTGAAAAGTACTCACCGCTGTCCAAGATGCGAGTATCGAACTCAACAAGATAATAGGCTAGCCAGTTCTGGAGATCTTCTAGTGTGGCAGTCTTTACTACATAGCTAACGATAATATCAACGAGATGCTCTGGTGGCGCCTGAATGCGATAACCATTCAACAGAAAGAACATCATGCCAGCAGCGGCAGCGGTCCTCTTGTTTGCGTTGGCAAAGCAGTGATTATCTGCAATCCCAGCAATCAATACGGACACCAAAATGATGAGGTCTTCTGTTTGCTCGTACCACCGGTACATTCCCGGTTTTTGCTGAGCAGAGGCAAGCTCATTGGGTTTGATAACACCAATGGGCTCATCGGGGGTTTGAGTCTCGATCAGCCACCTATTGATTGCGATGAGGTCTTCAACAAGTAGGAAATGAATACCGTCGCAATCAGTAGGCATTGATCAGATTTCAAAGAATGAAATTAAACCTTCGCGAGTTCGGCGAAAGCCTTCTCGTTCTCAATGAGGGTAATAGCGAAGGCATTTTGCACCTGCACGTCATGGAAGCCACGTGTTGGGCGCGCGCGCACTCCTTTCTTGTCCCGTGGTGGGGCAACGAAATGGGTTGGTTTCTTCAATGCGCTCATGATCACTACTCCTCGGTGGGCCTCGTAGGCACACCCGCTCGCCGGTTAGGGCTGAAAAGCGGCGAAAATCTGCCGCTTAGGTTGACACGTGTGTCAGCCAATGATCGTAGAGTAAACCACGTAGGGCGCCGCATTCAACATTTATGATGAATATGGATGATGCAGCGTGATTGCTATGAAGCGGAGAAACGCAGCGAAAGCATCGAAATAGAGCGGCTCGCTGGTCAATTTGAGGAGTCTGTAGGCTGTCCCCTAGGTACGCTGGCGCCTCTATGAGGCGCCAGCGTACCTAGGGGACAGCGAAACGGCAACCTCCAATACGCTCTTTCCGCAGGCGCAGTTCGGGGGACCGCTTGGCTTTTCGAAATCATATCACCTGTGGGGTATTGCTCCAAGCATGAAACCCTAGCGTGAGAATGCAGGACCTTTTAGGGCAAATTTAGGGCAAATCCTAGGCCGTCTCAGGCCGTAACCAGCCCGCCCCAGATTCGATGAACGCAGTGTTTGCAGGCCTAAGGCGGCCTGGTACGCAATCCGGGCGGGTTCAAATCCCTATCTCTCCGCCATACATCGAGAAGCCCCGCAGATTTAGATCTGCGGGGCTTTTTCGTTCTGGGCCATCGAGAATCGGCATAACGCCGCTCATTTTTTCATCATCCCCAATTCAGCATCATCTAGCAGCGCCTTGGCCATCGCGCTGAGGTAACGCGAAGCCCAGATCAGTTTCTGGTCGTAGTCCATCAAGCCGGAGATGATCAGGTCGTGGACGTAGCCCATCGGTTCGGATGCCTGTTCGCGAGCGTCCTGGCAGGGGATGCCGGGAGCTGGCTTGCCGGCGATAGCCTGCGAAGCAGGCCTGTTGTAGAGCAGTTTTCGCAACATTTTGTCTTGAACTGCTAATGTCACCTTGCGCTACAATGCGCTCCTCTAATACGCCTTTCACGCCCAGACCAAACGCCGTAATGATTACGCGCTGGGCGATGACCTTTTTCTGACATGGATTCGTTGGATGCTTCGCGCCGTACTGGTCTCCCTCTACGCCCTTCGCTGGACGGCTGAATTGTCGTCTGCAGCCAGTGCT
Organism: Pseudomonas monteilii NBRC 103158 = DSM 14164; assembly: GCF_000730605.1. GTDB lineage: Bacteria > Pseudomonadota > Gammaproteobacteria > Pseudomonadales > Pseudomonadaceae > Aquipseudomonas > Aquipseudomonas monteilii. The sequence continues at coordinate 213,802 of NZ_BBIS01000010.1, forward strand.
GCACCCTCTCTGAAATCCCCGCACAACGTCGAATGCTGCCGCCAGGCCCTGGCTGTGGTATGCGGCTGTGCGCCCCACCGAAAATGGAGTGCTCCACTTGCGTAAGAAATTCGTCGCGTCCCTCTTGGCGGTTGCCATCGCCTCTACCACGGCCTGTGCACAGCTCGGGATCAGCAAAGAGCAAGCGGGCACCGTGATCGGTGGCCTGGCCGGTGTGGCCATCGGCTCGACCATGGGCAGCGGCAACGGCAAGATCGCCGCGGCCCTGATTGCAGGTGGCATCGGTGCCTACGTGGGCAACCGCATCGGCCACATGCTGGATGAGAAGGACCAGCAGGCCCTGGCGCTGCGCACCCAGGAAGTGTTGAGCCAACAGCAGACCACCGCCAGCGCCCAGCCAGTGACCTGGACATCCGACCACTCGGGCGCTACCGCGCAGATCGTGCCGGGCAAGGAATACACCCAGACCAAGAAGGTTGAGGTCAAGCGCGCGCCGAAGATCCAGGCAGTGCCGTCGATGAAGCTGATCAACGAACCCTATGTGACCATCAGCGACAACCTGAACGTGCGCGCGGCGCCTAACCAGAACGGTGAAAAGGTTGGCAGCCTGAAGAACCACACCGAGTTCACCGCCGTCGGCTCCACGGGTGACTGGATCCTGGTCGGCCGCAAGGGCGTGACTGTTGGCTATGTGCACAAGAACTACGTCGAACCGAAGGCGCAGGCAGTTGCCAAGCGCGTAACGCCGGCAGTGAACCTGGACGAACTGGACGTAGCCGCCAGCAAGGAAACCCAAGGCTTCGACCTGGACTCGGTGCAGTCGCTGCCGACCGAAACCGTCGCTGCCGAAGCGGCCTGCCGCCCGGTCACGGTCAACCTGAAGTCGCAAAGCGGCAAGACCGAGCAAGAGCAGAACACCTTCTGCAAACAAGCCAACGGCACCTGGGAACTGATCTGAGGAACTCCATGAAAAAGCACGCGCTCGCGCTGGCTGTGATCGGCGCTTGTGGTCTGGTACCGCAGGCGTTCGCCCATGAGCTGGCCTTCTCGAAGAAAGAAAACATCAAGGTCGAAGTACCTGGGGACGCCACCACCTGGTGCAAACCCGAGGTCGAGCTGACCATCACCCGTCCGGCCTGGGACAACCAGGAGCTGCTATCGGGCTTGCTGACCAAGCTGCCGTTCGTGTTCGCCAAGGACTGCTCGACCGCCAAGGTGAGCTGGAAAGCCGTGGACGCCAAAGGCAACCTCTACGCCAGCGGTTCGGGCAATGCCAGCAACCTGGGCCTGGTGACCCTGGCCGCCGCGCCTGCCGCCGTCGCTGCTGCCCCGGCACCCGCTCCGGCTGCGCCAGCCCCGGCACCTGCACCGGCAGAAGCCCCGGCTGCGGTTGCTCCAGCCCCAACCCCAGCCTCAGCGCCTGAGCCAGCTCCTGCGGTAGTCGAATCGACACCTGCGAAAGTAGAAGCAGCCCCTGCTGCAGTGCCAGCTCCAGCCGTTGCCGCAGAGCCCGCACCAGCACCGGCAGCCGAAACCCCGGCCGCATCGCCTGCCGCTCCGCCCGTCGCAGCCCCTGCCGCCGCAGTAGCCGCAGCCCCCACCTCGGACTTCGGTCGCGCCGTGGTCCTGGAGAACCGCAACCTGATGCAGGTAACGGACGGTTCCGGCTGCAAATGGGTACTCAGCCGCGAGATCATCAGCAACGGTGACACCCTGTCGTTCGGCACCACCCCGGCCATGCCGTGCCCGGCGTCCGGTTTTGGCGAAGGCAACTTCGAAAAAATCAGCTGGAAGGCCGTGGGCACTTACCGTGGGGATAACTGGAGCCGCGTATACGTTCACCCGAGCGGCTTGATCTTCAACAAGGTCTTCGAGCCTGCGGTCAAGGACAAGGCCGTTTCCTACCTCACGGCAGACGCTGGCCAGGCCGCATTCCTGGTGGGCGAGATCCCTAGCCGGCAGATGAAGGTGTACCTGGCCTTCACCCGTGGCAGCTACGGCGTGCTCCGTCCGTTCGGCAGCGACCCTTACTACGTGGCAGTAACCCCGGACGAGTCGTTCGCCCTGGACGCAGCCAAGTACAAGGAAGCTGCGCTGGAAATCTTTGACCTGATCAAGACCACCTCGCCGACCACCACCGACGTGGCCAACCTGCTCATCGTCAAAGACATTTCGGCGATCACGAACAACATGTGGGGCAACGACGCGCAGAAAATCACCCGCAACCGCATCGGCATCAATCGCCAAGGCCTGTTCTTCGATGTGCGCGATGGCGTGAACTGGGCCGTTCAGCGTGAGGAGCAGCGGGTGCGTGAGGCGCGCCGGCGTCAACAGGAACTGGCCAGCGTCCACACCCGCGTACTGGAGCGTTACCAGCAGTTGCAAGACGGCATGAGCGAGTTCAAAGGGCGCGAAACCGAAGCCCTGGCACAAATGGCCGGCATCAAAGTGCGTTTCGCTTCGCCGCTGGAACAGCAAAACCCGGCAACCTCGGCCCGCGTGGCGCCGATGATGGTCCACGTCACCGGCAAGCAGGGCGACTTCTACGCCATCGACTTCCCGAGCAAGGGCCGCCTGGTGGCGGACGAGGAATACAGCGAAGGCTGGTACGTGGCCCAAGTGGCCAACGCCACGCCGTACTACCCGCTGGACGATGGCCGCGCCGTGCCCACTTACCGTGCCTATAACGCGGGCGAGCCCCAGGCGTGCAAGCAGGACAAGTGTGCCGATCTCGTGTCGTTCGGCGCCGTGCTGGCCAAGGAATTCCCTAACGCCGGTATCGATTTCAGCTGGACCCCCGAGGTCTCCCAAAAGTACGTGAACGACTGGAACAACGCTTCCGCCATGGTCCAGTGAGGCAAACACCATGATCAAACAGATGAACAAGAAGCAGCTGCTGATTGGCGGTGTGGCCGCAGCGGTGCTGGTGCTCGGCGGTGGTTACGCGATGCTGTCCAGCTCGGGCAAGAAGGCTGCGATGGCCTACTACGACGACTTCAAGGAGCGCTACTTCCTTGAGGACGTGCTGTCTGAAGGTGATATTTCCTACTCGGCGTTCTCTGGCAACCTGACTGTCGCCGACCCCGAGATCCGCGTGGCGGCCGCGCAGACCAACGGTGCCCAGCAATTCATGCGTGGCCTGTCGGGCCTGATGGAGTCGGTTCGCGGTAGCTCGGCGGAGGAAGGCCTGGCCGGTTGGGCCAAGTACCAACTCAACGCCAGCGGCAATGTTGCAGGCGTCTACCTGAAGGCCGATGCGCTGAAGCTGGCGCACGAGGGTGACAGCAAGGACGGCACGATCCACATCCAGCTGCTTGGGATGCAGATGGGCAACCCTTTCGTTGCCAGCAAGGGCGCTGAAGTGGTGCTGGTGTCTGATGTCAGCGACGAGATCCAGCCGCGTGCCGAACTGGCCGCCAATGGCCGGGCCACCCAGTCGAACTTCGACTGGGGTAGTAACATGGTTGTGCGTCAGCCAATGACCGGCGCGTTTTTGGTCAGTAGCACGGGGGAATTCGGCACCACGGTAGACGTGGACTTCACCCTCAAGCGCTCCAGTGACGGCGAGGGCTCGATGGCGTTCGTCGTGACCCACCGTAACGATGGCTCCAAGGTGGGTGAGATCGTGCGCAAGGCCGAGTTCCAGTCGCTGCCGGAGCTCGACGATGTCGAAACCCAGCTCAAGAGTGCGTTGAGCGCCATGCTGATCGGGGCCTACAGCACGTACACCGGTCAGGCTGTACTGGCCGAGGCGGTGAGTGGTTTTGCACGCAAGGCCAAGGTGGAGAACTACAGCGTGAGCTACAGCGGCTTCAAACCGCTGAAAGAGGCTTACAGCGACTACCAGCAGAATGTTCCGAAGGCGAAGTTTGCCGCCTTCTGTGAACAGGTCGGGTTGTCGACGTGGAGCAGTGATTTTGGTGCCAAGGGCAAGAACCACAGCGACTCGGAATGTGCCATCGGGCAGAAGCTGGTCGAGGATGGCAAGTTTGAAGAGCAGTACACCTTCAAGGAAGGCAAGAGCCTGTTTGCGGCGTTGTTCGTGAGCAAGGCGTATGAGCTGGAAACCAATTGACCGGTTGATCGCTGATAAACAAAGCCCCCGGCAACGATGAGTTGCCGGGGGCTTTTTCAATTCTGCGAGTCAGAGGTTTCAGCGCATCGCCGCCAGCTTGATGCCGAACCCTACCAGGCAAGCCCCCGCCAGCCGCTCGAACATATTGGTAATGCGCGGGTTGGCGCGCATGCGTTCGGCCAGCCGGTGGGTCAGCACCACGGCGATCAACCCGTACAGGAACGTGATCACCGCCACCGTTGCCGCCATGAAGCCGAACGTCACCAACCCCTGATGCTTCACCGGGTCGATGAATAATGGGAAGAACGCCATGTAGAACATGATCGCCTTGGGGTTGAGCAGGGTGATCAGCATGGTCTGGCGCAGGTATTGGCCGTTGTCCATGCGGCTGGTGCGCGGCGCGTCACCCGGTTTGCTCAACAGCATGCGCAGGCCCAGGTAGGCGAGGTACGCGGCGCCGGCCCATTGCACGATGTGGAAGGCCGCAGGGTAGGTGGCCAGCAAGGTGGCGACGCCAGCTACCGCTAGCCACAACAGGACTTGGTCACCGACGATCACCCCACAGGTCGCGGCCAGGCCTGCCTTGATGCCGCCCTTGCCGGTGGCAGTGATCAGGGCAAAATTGCCCGGGCCCGGGATGGCCAGAAGAATGATGAAGGCGATGACGAATGCGCCGTAGTCGGTGACGCCGAGCATGGTGAACTCCTGTAGAGCAGTGCAAAGGCAGAGTCATGACTATCGTCGCCAACAGCGTGCTTTACAACCTGTTGTTGCACATTCGCAATCCATCATTGCCAAGCACGACTTGGATCCAATGCCTGTTTTCTGTATCATCCCGCCGCCATCAGACGATGGTCGAAGATGATTCATTTAAAGGACTTTGTAATGAAAAAGCTGTTCAAGGCCACCGTAGCCGTTGCTGTAGTTTCGGGTGTTGCCCTGCTGTCGGGTTGCACTGGCCAGGTTTACAACCAGCCGAAAAACTGCACCTACGACTACCTGTTCCACCCTTCGGTTTCCATCTCCAAGATCATCGGTGGCTGCGGCCCGATCGATAAACTGCCTCAGCAGCAGTAATCTTGGCGGTACCCTGATCGCGACGCTTGCGGCGTGATCCAAGGCCCCCGGTCATGTAGATGGCCGGGGGTTTTTGTTTTTGGCGTGACAATCTGCCACTGGGGCAACCCGTCGTCTTGACGCCGGGGCGGGCAATTTGTTTGTGCTGGCATTTCATATACAATCAGAAAAACGATTCAGCGTTGTCGGTCAATTCGACAAAAGGCCGAGTCGTTTTCTGGTTCTCTAGCTGCTGAACAATGATCAACAACAAGCCTGCGCTGAAGAACACGCTTTACCTGGGCCAGCCACAGGCCCGCCCTCTGTTCTCCTGACTGGAATTGATCAATGTTCAAGAAAGCTGGCAAGACCTTGCTGGGTCTGGCTGTCGCTGCAAGCTTCATGCAAGCGCACGCCGCAGAAACCAAGAAAGTAGACGTGCTGCTGGTCGGCGGCGGCATCATGAGCTCCACCCTGGCCGTGTGGCTGCATGAGCTGGAGCCAAGCTGGTCGATGGAAATGGTCGAGCGCCTGGACGGCGTGGCCGAAGAAAGCTCCAACGGCTGGAACAACGCCGGTACCGGCCATTCCGCGCTGGCCGAGCTGAACTACACCCCGGAAGACAAAGACGGCAACGTCAACATCGCCAAGGCCATCGAAATCAACGAAGCCTTCCAGATTTCCCGTCAGTTCTGGTCGTGGCAGGTACGCCAGGGCGTGTTGAAGAACCCGCACTCGTTCATCAACACCACCCCGCACATGAGCTTCGTGTGGGGCGATGACAACATCAAGTTCCTGAAGAAGCGCTACGACGCGCTGCAGGCCAGCCCGCTGTTCCGCCCGATGCAGTACTCCGAGGACCACGCGCAGATCGCCAAGTGGGTCCCGCTGATGATGGAAGGCCGCGACCCGAACCAGAAGCTGGCCGTGACCTGGACGCCGATCGGCACCGACGTGAACTTCGGCGAGATCACCCGCCAGTTCGTTGGCCACCTGCAAACCCAGAAAGGCTTCGACCTGAAGCTGTCCACCGAAGTGCAGGACATCACCCGCAACAAGGACGGCTCCTGGCACGTCGAGTACAAGAACCTGAAGGACGGTACCGAATCGGCCACCGACGCCAAGTTCCTGTTCATCGGTGCTGGTGGCGGCGCACTGAAGCTGCTGCAGAAGTCGGGCATTCCTGAAGCCAAGGAATACGCAGGCTTCCCCGTGGGCGGCTCGTTCCTGGTGACCGAGAACCCGACCGTTGCCATGCAGCACATGGCCAAGGCCTACGGCATCGCCTCGACTGGCGCTCCACCCATGTCGGTACCGCACCTGGACACCCGCGTGCTGGACGGCAAGCGCGTGATCCTGTTTGGCCCGTTCGCCACCTTCTCGACCAAGTTCCTGAAGAACGGCTCGTACCTGGACCTGCTGAGCAGCACCACCACCCACAACGTGTGGCCAATGACCAAGGTGGGTATCGAGCAGTACCCGCTGGTCGAGTACCTCGCTGGCCAGCTGATGCTGTCGGATGATGACCGCTTCGAAGCCCTGCGCACCTACTTCCCGAACGCCAAGAAGGAAGACTGGCGCCTGTGGCAGGCCGGCCAGCGTGTGCAAATCATCAAGCGTGATGCCGAGAAAGGCGGCGTGCTGAAGCTGGGCACTGAAGTGGTGGCGTCGCAAGACCGCACCATTGCTGGCCTGCTGGGTGCATCGCCAGGCGCCTCGACGGCTGCACCGATCATGCTGAACGTGCTGGAAACCGTGTTCAAGGAGAAGGTCGCTACCCCTGAGTGGCAGGCCAAGATCAAGGAAATCGTGCCAAGCTACGGCACCAAGCTGAACGATTCGGCAGCGGCCACCCAGAAAGAGTGGAACTACACCGCTGAAGTGCTGCAGCTGGAGAAACCGCCGGTGATCGATGCCAGCGTTGACTTCAACGGCGCGCCGAGCGAGCCGGTTGAGAGCAAGCCTGCGAACGACATGGCGCTGTAATCGGCCATTGTTGTGAAAGAAGCCACGGGGGAAACCTCGTGGCTTTTTTATTGCCTGTTCGGGCCCTTTCGCGGGTACAGGAAAATCAGCTCTGCCGAAGAATGCACTCCAGCAACCCAGGAAACCGCTCACCCAGCATTTCGCTGCGCAGCGAGTTCATGTGGGTCGTCCCCACATTGCGGGTATGCACCAGCCCCGCATCACGCAGGACGCGGAAGTGATGGGACATGCTCGACTTCGGCCGGCCGCCATCCAGCTCGCCGCAGCTGGCTTCGGTGACACCGGCCAGGTGTCGGACGATTTCCAGGCGCACGGGGTCGCTCAGCGCATAGAGCAGGCGTTCGAGGATCAGGTCTTCAGCGGTGGGGTGTTTGTAGGCTCGCATGGCTCACATGATAACGGGGGTTTCATTAATTGCCATAGTTCGATTATGATCGAACAACAGTATTCAGATGAGCCCGGAGTTTCCCATGTCCGCACTGTTCGAACCCTACACCCTCAAAGACGTCACCCTGCGCAACCGCATCGCCATTCCGCCCATGTGCCAGTACATGGCCGAGGATGGCCTGATCAACGACTGGCACCAGGTGCATTACGCCAGCATGGCCCGTGGCGGTGCCGGCCTGCTGGTGGTCGAAGCCACGGCGGTGGCACCGGAAGGGCGCATCACCCCTGGTTGCGCCGGAATCTGGAGCGATGCCCACGCCCAGGCTTTCGTGCCGGTGGTGCAGGCCATCAAGGCGGCCGGTTCGGTGCCGGGCATCCAGATTGCGCACGCCGGCCGCAAGGCCAGCGCCAACCGCCCGTGGGAGGGTGACGACCACATTGGTGCTGATGACGCGCGTGGCTGGGAGACCATCGCCCCGTCCGCCATTGCCTTTGGCGCGCACCTGCCAAACGTGCCGCGCGCAATGACCCTGGACGACATCGCCCGGGTCAAGCAGGACTTCGTCGATGCCGCACGCCGTGCGCGTGACGCCGGCTTCGAGTGGATCGAACTGCACTTTGCCCACGGCTATCTGGGCCAGAGCTTCTTCTCCGAGCACTCCAACAAGCGAACCGACGCCTACGGCGGCAGCTTCGACAACCGCAGCCGTTTCCTGCTGGAAACCCTGGCTGCAGTGCGTGAAGTGTGGCCGGAGAACCTGCCGCTGACCGCGCGTTTTGGTGTGCTGGAGTACGATGGCCGCGATGAGCAGACCCTGGAAGAGTCGATCGAGTTGGCGCGCCGCTTCAAGGCCGGTGGCCTGGACCTGCTGAGCGTGAGCGTCGGTTTCACCATCCCTGAGACCAACATTCCGTGGGGCCCGGCGTTCATGGGGCCGATCGCCGAACGCGTGCGCCGTGAGGCGAAGCTGCCGGTGACCTCGGCGTGGGGCTTTGGTACGCCGCAACTGGCTGAAGCCGCGTTGCAGGCCAACCAGCTGGACCTGGTGTCGGTAGGGCGCGCGCATTTGGCTGATCCGCACTGGGCGTACTTTGCGGCCAAGGAGCTGGGCGTGGAGAAAGCCTCCTGGACCTTGCCGGCGCCGTATGCGCACTGGCTTGAGCGCTATCGCTGAGTGATGCCGGGGGCTGCGCAGCAGCCCCCGAATCTAAAACCGATCCAACCGGTAGGCCCCCATCTCAGGCCCACTGGCCTGCTCAGCCAACCGCCCCACCCACTCCGCCGTCACCGCTGCCTGGGTCAGCCCCAAATGCTGATGCCCAAACGCCAGCAGCACCCGCCCATCACACACCCTGTCGATCACCGGCAACGAGTCTGGCAACGAAGGCCTGAAGCCCATCCACGGCGTTGCCCCTTCGGCACTCAAGTCTTGCCGAAACAACCCCTTGCTCAAATGGTGCAACTGCCAGGCGCGCTGCATGCTCGGCGGTGCCTCCAGCCCGGCGAACTCCACCGTGCCGGCCAGGCGCAAGCCGTCGGCCATGGGCGTCATGATGAACTTGCGTTCCAGCGACGTGACCGCAAACGGCAGGCGCTGATGCTCGCCCGGCAGCATCAGGTGGTAACCGCGCTCCGTGTCCAGCGGCACCCGCTTGCCCGTCAGTACGGCGGTCAGTTTCGCGGAGTGCGCACCACAGCTGATCAGCACCTGACGGGTATTGAACGTGCCATGGTCGCTGACCAGGGTGGCCCCGCCGCTGTGCAACCGGCCACCCTCGACCTGCGCCTGGGCAAACCGTACGCCACTGGCTTTGGCCGCTTCGAACAGCTCGCACACCACCCTGTACGGATCGATGAAATGGCCGGTCTTGGGAAAGAACAGACCGCCCAGCAATGACGGGTTCAACTGCGGTGCCGCTTCGCGTACGGCCTCAGCCGACCAGAAGTCCACCGGCACCGCCTGCTGTTGCATGCGTGCGCGCAAGGCCTCCAGGGCCTGGCGTGATTCAGGCTTCTCGAACACCAGCAGTGAGCCATCTTCCTGGAACAGCTCGCTGCGCCCGATCGAGCCCAGTAATCGCCGCCAGGCACCCAGGCTGCCTTCGTTCAGTGTGCGGATGCCGGCCACGCTGCGCTGGAACGGCGCTGGGCGCAGGTTGAGCAGCAGGCGAGTGAACCACGGCATGGCCTTGGGCAGGTACTTCCAGTCCAGGCGCAACGGGCCCATCGGGTCCAGCAGCATGCGCGGCAAGCGCTTGAGGATCGACAGGTCGGCGATCGGGAACACCTGCTCGGTCGCCAGGTGCCCGGCATTGCCATAGGATGCCCCCTGGCCGGGCGCCTGACGGTCGACCAGCAGCACTCGGCGGCCCTGACGGGCCAGTTGCAGGGCGCAAGCGACGCCGACAATGCCGGCGCCAACCACCGCGATATCAGTTTCAGCGGTTTCGAGCATGTTCAGCCTTCCCGTTTACCGTCAAGCAGGCGCCGCAGTTGCAGCGGGTTGCCGTGCTGCAACGCCGACGGCAGCAAGGCCTCGGGGAAGTCCTGGTAGCACACCGGACGCAGGAAGCGCAGGATCGCCGCCGTGCCCACCGAGGTGGTGCGGGCATCGGAGGTGGCCGGGAACGGTCCGCCGTGGACCATCGCATCGCACACCTCAACGCCGGTCGGCCAGCCATTGACCAGAATGCGCCCGGCCTTGCGTTCAAGGGTCGGCAGCAGGGCGCGGGCGCTGGTGATGTCGGCATCGTCCAGTTGCAACGTAGCGGTCAGCTGGCCTTCCAGTTGCTCGGCCACCTGGCGTACCTGTTCATCGCTCACGCAGGCCACGACCAACGACGCAGCACCGAACACTTCGGCCTGTAACGCCGGGTCTGCCAGGAAGGCTTCGGCCTGGGTCACGAACAACTGTGCCTGGCATTGGTTGGGGCCTTGCCCGGCCTGACCACTGGCTGCCGCCTTGGCATTGGCGTTTTCCGCCAGGGCACCGACACCGGCCTGGTAAGCACTGAAGATGACCGGGGTGAGCATGGTCTGCGCGGCGGCCTGTTGTACGTGTTCGCTGGCGGCAGCGATGAAGCGCTGCAACGCGGGCCCTTGTCGGGCGATCACCAGGCCGGGGTTGGTGCAGAACTGGCCAGCACCTTGGGTCAACGAGGCGACGAAGCCTTGCGCCAGCGCTTCGGCGCGGGCCTGCAAAGCGGCCTCGAAGAGGAATACCGGGTTGATCGAGCTCATTTCGGCGTACACCGGGATCGGCTCCGGGCGTGCCTGAGCGGCTTGGCACAGTGCGACACCACCGCTACGCGAGCCGGTAAAACCTACTGCCTTGATACGCGGGTCGCTGACCAAGGCGATGCCCACTTCTCGGCCAGAGCCGTACAACAGCGAGAACACGCCGGCCGGCAAACCGCACAGCTTCACCGCTTGCGCCACGGCCTGGCCGACCAGTTCGCTGGTGCCAGGGTGGGCGCTGTGGGCCTTGACCACCACCGGGCAGCCAGCGGCCAATGCCGACGCGGTGTCGCCACCGGCTACCGAAAATGCCAGCGGAAAATTGCTGGCGCCGAACACGGCCACCGGCCCCAGGGCCACCTGGCGCTGACGCAGGTCGGCGCGGGGCAGGGGCTGGCGTTCGGGCTGGGCATTGTCGACCCGTACATCCAGCCATTCACCAGCCCGCACCACCCGGGCAAAAGTGCGCAACTGGGTGCAGGTGCGGCCCCGTTCCCCCTGGATGCGCGCTTTGGGCAGGCCGGTTTCGGCCACGGCGCGGTCGATCAGGGCATCGCCGAGGGCTTCGATCTGCGCGGCGATGGTTTCGAGAAATTGTGCCCGTTGTTCGAGCGAGGTTTCGCGGTAGGCATCGAACGCCGCCCAGGCCAGGGCGCAGGCCTGGGCCACGTGTTCGCCGGTGCCGCCGAGGTAGGCCGGTTCCAGCGTTTGCCCGGTAGCCGGGTTGATGGCGTGGATGGCTTCGCGGCTGCCAGTTACCGGCGTCTGGCCGATCAGCAGGTTGCCTGTGAGGGGCATGTAGCCTCCTTGGAGTCAAATACGGGTATCAAGGGAAACCGCAGCCCCTGTAGGAGCGCCCTTTCGCGACACAAGGCCGCTCTTACAAGAGTCCGCGCAAGTCCAAAGTCAGGCGACGTTTTGCTCAGCCGACCAGCTGGCATACCAGCTGCGGAACAGCGCGTACTGCTGCTCGGCATAGTTGCGCTGCGCATCGGTCAGCACGTCGGTCTCGTTGAAGTGCAGGCTGTATTCGCGGTCACCGTTCAGCACCATCAGGTGCTTGTAGTACAGCACCAGGTCGCAACCCTCATCGAACGACGACAGCACCGCCAGTGCCGCTTCCAGCTCACGCGCCAGGCGACGGGCCTTCGCATCGCCCTTGGCCGCCTGCTTGCTCAGGCTCACCAAGTGCAGCACTTCACGCGGCAGGGCGTTGCCGATGCCGGTGATGGCACCGGTGGCGTTGCAGTTGACGAAACCATGCACCACCTGGGTATCCACGCCGACCATCAGGGTCACATCGTCATCCTTGGAGGTGATGTGCTCGGCGGCGTAGCGCAGGTCGGCGCCACCGCCGAACTCCTTGAAGCCGATCAGGTTGGAGAATTCGCGGCGCAGTTCGAAGAACAGGTCGGCGCGGGTGGCGAAGCCGTAGTAGGGGCTGTTGTAGATCACTGCTGGCAGCTTGGGCGCGGCGGCGAGAATGGCCGAGAAGTGGTGCTTCTGGGCGATCAACGAGGCACCCCGGCTAAGCACGCGGGGGATGACCATAAGGCCGGCGGCACCGACCTTGGCAGCATGGGCCGCGTGGGAAACCGCTTCGCGGGTGTTCACCGCACCCGTGCCGACGATGGTGGGAATGCCTGCGGCCACCAGGCGCGCCACACCTTCCTGGCGCTCGGCTTCGGTCAGCAGCGGCCAGTCACCCATCGAGCCGCAGTACACCACGGCGCTCATGCCGGCCTCGATCAGTTCGCGGCCCTTGCGCACCAGAGCGTCGAAGTCCGGCTTGCGGTCTGCGGTGCATGGGGTCATCAAGGCGGGCATGGTGCCGGTGAAGATGTTGTCAGTCATTGTTGTCACTCCTCGCAATGTTCAGTCGGAAAAAGCCGGGGTCAGATACCCCAGGCGAACGGGTCTTGTTCGTCGATCAGCAGGGTGCTGTCGGCGGTCATGTAGGCGCGGCCGGTGATGAACGGGCGAATGTGTTCGCCGTCGCGCTCGTAGCGGCCGTGGAACTGGCTGCCGGTGATGCTGGCCTGCACCCAGGTCTGGCCTTCGGCAAGCTTGCCGTCGGCGGCCAGGCAGGCCAGCTTGGCGCTGGTGCCGGTGCCGCAGGGCGAGCGGTCGTAGGCCTTGCCAGGGCACATCACGAAGTTGCGGCTGTCGGCGTTGGCGTCGTTGGCGAACAACTCAACGTGGTCGATGGGGGCGCCGTTTTCACCCGTGATGCCCTGGGCTTCGAGGGCCTTGAGCATGGCCCAGGTGTACTCGGTGAGCGCTTCCCGGTTGCCCAGCTCTATGCGCTGGCCGTGTTCGGAAACCAGGAAGAACCAGTTGCCGCCCCAGGCAATGTCGCCATGCACGACGCCGTGCCCGGGCACATCCACCGCCACCTGCTGGCGATAGCGGTAAGAGGGCACATTGGCGACGGTGATGGCGCCATCTTCATGCAGGGTGGCGCTGACTTGGCCGACCGGGGTGTCTATCTTGTGCACGCCGGGCGCGATCAGGCCCAGGTGCTGCAACGAGGCGACTAGGCCGATGGTGCCGTGACCGCACATGTTCAGGTAGCCGGCATTGTTGAAGAAGATCACCCCGCACGTGGCGTCGGCAGACACCGGTGGGCAGTACAGCGCGCCCACCAGCACATCGTTGCCGCGAGGCTCCAGCAGGCAGGCACGGCGCCAGTGGTCGTGCAGCTCGCGCAGTTCGTCGCGCTGTTCGGCCATGCTGCGGCCATGCAGTTGCGGGAAGCCCTTCATCACCAGGCGGGTCGGTTCGCCGCCAGTGTGGGAGTCGATGACGTGAATCTGTTTCATGGGCTTGTCCCTTGCGTAAAAGATCAGGAGGCGACGGCGGCAGGGCGGCCGGCATAGGTGTCAGCGGTGGTTTCGCTTTCGTCCTCGCCTTCCAGGCGCACCAGGTGTGCAGGCACGCCAGTGGCCGCTCCCCAGTAGTAGATGCCCAGGGCACAAGCCGCCACGACTGCGGTGTCGAGCGGGTGGCCGATGACCCCCAGGCCGCCGAAGCTGCCCAGCCACGACAGCAGGATGGTTACTGCGTAGAAGCCGATCAGCCATGCCGACGAGCGCACTTGCTGGGCCAGCGACAGGTGCTGGGTGGGCACGAAGCGACCGCACAGCAGGTACAGCACGAACATCACGATTTGCAGGGCCAGTAGCCACGACACGGTATTCCAGCCGGACCAGTACACGATCAGCGCGGCGATGATGAACGACAGCGGGCCGAGCACGCCCATACCCTTGACCCGGAACGGGCGCGGCATGTCTGGCGCATTGCGGCGCAGGGCGGCGACGGTGACCGGGGCCACGGCGTAGCTCAGTACCAGGGCAGCGGATACCACGTTGATCAGCGCTTCCCACGACGGGAACGGCAGGGTCCAGAACACCGACAGGGCAAACGTCAGCCATAGCGCCGGACGCGGGATGCCGGACTCTGCATCGATGCGGGTGAAGTACTTGAAGAAGGTGCCGGTCTGCGCCCAGCCATAGATCACGCGCGGGGTGGCGTTCATGTAGATGTTGCCGCAGCCGCTGGGCGAGATCACCGCGTCGGCCACCACCAGGTAGGCCAGCCAGCCCACACCCAGGGCAAGGGCGATGTCACGGTAGGGCAGGGCCAGTTCCTTGGTGACCGCAGCCCAGCCGTTGGTGAGCATTTCGGTCGGTACGCTGCCGAGGAAGGCCAGTTGCAGCAGGGCGTAGATGGCGGTGGACAGCAGCACCGAAAGCATCAGCGCAATCGGGATAGTGCGCTGCGGGTTCTTCACCTCGCTGGCTACCGAAATGATCGGCGTCAGGCCCAGGTAGGCGAAGATGATGCCGCCCGCCGACACGGCCATTTCCACCCCGGACAGGCCGAACGGGGCAAAACCGTGGACCTCGAAGTTTTCTGGCTTGAAGAAGGTGAACAGTACGCCAATCACCAGCAGCGGCACGATGAACTTGAATACGCTGACCAGGTTGTTGGCCTTGGCGAAGGTTTTCACGCTGCGGTAATTGAGGAAGAAGAACAGCCCCAGCAGCGCGAACTGCACGAGCCAGCCAAGCACGGTCGGGTCGCTTGAACCGGTTTTGGTCAGCCCGGGAAACCAGGCGGCGGCGTACTGGCGCGAGGCGACCACTTCGATGGCGATCAGGCTGGAAAAGGCGATCAGGGTGATGAAACCCATCAGGTAGCCCAGCAGCGGGCCGTGCGAGTAAACCGGGTAGCGCACCACGCCACCGGCGCGGGGCAGGGCGGCGCCCAGTTCGCAGTAGACGATGCCCAGCAGCAGCACGGCGAACCCGCCGAGGAACCAGGACAGGATGCCAGCCGGGCCGGCGATGGCCGAGACATGGCTGGCGGCGAACAGCCAGCCAGAGCCGAAAATGGCCCCCAGGCCGATGAAGGTGAGGTCCAGCAGTGATAACTGTTTCTTGAATTTGCCTGACATGGGTTCGCCTTTTTGTTGGTTATTGGATAGGCAGGTCTGATGTCACGAGATGCGGCTTTTTGGGCCGCGCTCTTGTAGGACTTGGGCGGCTTGCGTGGGGCATAGAGTGAACCGGTCGGGGCGGCGGTTCTTGATGGTTTTCTGCAAGGGGGATGACGAAATCGGCACAGTTGCAAAAAATGCTGGCGGCGAGGGTGGGGTGCTGGATAGGCTGTAGGCCTTAGCGAATAAGGGCTGTAGAGATGTGTTGGTAGTGCTGGCCTCTTCGCGGGCACAGCCAGCAGAGAACCGAAGATGACCGACAATCCCTTGGCAACCCTGTACCAGTCTCTCGACTTGCACCGCCCCGCGAGCCTTGAGGCCCTGCTGGCCAGCGTTTCCCTGCTATTGCCGATCCTCGACGTCATCCCCAACGCCGCCATCTTCATCAAAGACCCGGCCGCCCGCTACGTGCTGGCCAACAACACCCTGGTCCAGCGTTGCGGCCTCAAGCGCTTGCAGCCGTTGCTCGGCAAGACCAGCGCTGAAGTCTTCCCGGCACAGCTTGGCCCCGGCTACACCGAGCAGGACCGCCGCGTACTCAAGGAAGGCCTGGTGCTGGACGACCAGCTGGAGCTGCACCTGTACGGCAGCCGCGAGCCCGGCTGGTGCCTGACCCACAAGCGCCCGCTGTACAACCAGGCGGGCGAGATCATCGGCTTGGTGGGCATTTCGGTCGACCTGCAATCAGCCGCCGACACTCACCCTGCATACCAGCGCCTGGCCGCGGTGGACGAGCATATCCGCCAGCACTTTCACCAGCCGATCAGTATGGGCGAGCTGACCCGCATCGCCGGCATTTCCGTGGCTCAGCTGGAGCGCTACTGCAAGCGGGTATTTCACCTCACGCCCCGACAGATGATCCACAAGGCGCGCCTGGAGCACGCCCACCGCCTGCTGCATTCGGACCTGCCGATCACCGACGTGGCGATGCGCTGTGGCTACACCGACCACAGCGCCTTCAGCCGCCAGTTCAAGCAACTGACGGGTTTCACGCCGAGGCAGTATCGGCAGGCGACGGTGCCGTAGCCGTAGTGGCCTCAGGTGAAGCGACTCTTGCTTGCCAGACCTTATAGAGCTTTTGTGCACGTTCCATCCGCGACAGCTTCAGTACGGTCAGCAGTAGGCCGAGGAACAGTATTGCGGCTAAACCTGTCAGCAGAGCACGCTGGCCCTTCACACCTTTTTCAACTTGCGCTGCGTAGTCGGGGGCCAT
The DNA here is from genome assembly GCF_000730605.1 of Pseudomonas monteilii NBRC 103158 = DSM 14164. Lineage (GTDB taxonomy): Bacteria > Pseudomonadota > Gammaproteobacteria > Pseudomonadales > Pseudomonadaceae > Aquipseudomonas > Aquipseudomonas monteilii. The sequence continues at coordinate 230,258 of NZ_BBIS01000010.1, forward strand.
GAAGAACGAGCAGATGGTGTCGAGTTTTTCTTCCGGCATGTAGCGTGTAAAAGGCGCCAGGCTTTCCGAAGACCGGCACTGGTCCAGCGTGAGCTTTTCATCCGGAAACCACATTTCAAACTTGATGTCCTGTTGCGACAGGTAGAAGGCAGGTGACGCCGGGTCATTTTTCAGCGATACCATCAAATACTCCGACTGGTTTGCCACCGGCAGCGGGGTAATTAGCGCGAAAAGTACAATCAACAGGGCAAGGAACCCTTTGAAGCGACCTCGGGAGAATCGCGCTGTAGCAAACTTGGGCTCGTCGAAATCACTCCAGTCGATATAGGCGCGGTTGCGGCTCAGGTCGCCGGGTGCAAAGCCGTTATCTACGATCCACCGGTGGGCAAGGCAGGCCTCATGCAGGTTGTTGGCCGGGATATTGAATTCATAGCGGAAGAACTCAATTTCTCGTAATTCCCTGCGCAGGGTATTCAACTGCGAGTGACTGTCGAATTCGGTGGTGCCACCGAAACTGCGCCAGATAAGGTCGCGAAGAAAGTAGAGCGAACCGGCTCGCCTGTAGATGAACCACAGCAGCAACCCAATCAATATAAGCGTGCCGACCCCGCCGAGGGGGGCGAGCGTTTCTACGCTCCAGAACGATGAGGCCAGATTGGTGGAATTCGTCATGTCAGCTCCTTTAACGATTTAAGCGGGCCTTGTGCTTATGCTTCAGGCCAGCGCGTCCGATAAGGCGGCAATAATAAAAGCGCTTAAGCTGACATGTCGCTAGTGAAACTTCCGAGTTGGTTGTAGGGAATTTCTTGATTGACTGCGTGGCCTCATATTCAGCCGTTGGCAAATAGTCCACGTGCCTCGGCAAAGCACTGCTCGGCAATCGCCGAGCGCGGCTCGCTACGGCGCAGCAACAGGCCGACCGGGCTGTGGATGGCAGCGTCGGCCACCGGCAGAATGCGCAGGTGCTCGCTGAGGTCTTCGAGGCCGCAGTCCAACGGCATGATCGCGCAGCACATGCCGGTGTTGATGGCCTGTATCAGCTGGAAAGTCGAGTCGCTTTCCAGTACCGCATGCGGTTCCAGACCACGGCTGCGCAAGCTCAGGTCCAGCGACTGTCGGTAGTGCATACCCTTGCTCAACAGGCCCAGCGGTATGTCGCTGAGCGCGTCCCAGCGCAGGGTGTCGCTGTCAAACTGGAAGTGCCGGGTGTCGTGCAGCAGGCCCATGGTGGTGGTGCCCAGTTCCAGTACTTCGAAGAAGCTGGTGTTGACCTGGTCCAGGTAGCAGATACCCAGGTCGAGCTGGTTGCGGCTCAGTCCGTCGATGACTTGCTCCGAGCTCAGCGAACTGAGCTGGAAGTGCAGTTCGGGGTATTTTTCGCGCAGCGGCAGCAGCAGGTGCATGGGGTTGAAGCTGGCCAGCGGCACTGTGCCCAGTCGCAGGCTGCCGACCACCTGGCCCCGGCAACTGGCGGCCTCGGCCTGCAGGCCGTCGTGGGCGGCGAGCAGGGTGCGGGCCCAGGCCAGAATACGCTCGCCGGCCTCGGTGAAGCCTTCGAAGCGCTGGCCGCGTTTGACTAGCACCAGGTCCAGCTCGTCCTCCAGGTTGCGCAGGCGCATGGACAGCGTCGGCTGAGTGATATGGCACAGCGCCGCCGCCTGGCCGAAGTGGCGGGTCTGGTCGAGGGCGATGAGGAACTTGAGCTGCTTGATGTCCATGAAAGTGCCTGGCGTATGGTTGTGCAGACCATAACCCACGTCTGCGATAGATGTCATTGATCGGCCGGTAAGCCATAACGATTGGACGCCCCCGAGCCACGCCTCTAGCGTGGCGACAAGGCCATTCAAGGAGCTTTTACTGTGCGCGTCCAACCCGATGCGGTCTTCGTACCGCTCAACATCGCCGTGCTGACCGTCAGCGACACCCGTACCTACGACAACGATACCTCCGGCGAGCTGCTGGCCAGCCGGTCGGTCGAGATCGGCCACCGGCTGGTGGCGCGAGCGTTGCTCAAGGACGACCTGTACAAGATCCGCGCCCAGGTCGCCACCTGGATTGCCGACGAGCAGGTGCAGGTGGTGCTGATTACCGGCGGTACCGGCTTTACCGGGCGTGACAGCACACCGGAGGCGGTCGAGTGCCTGCTGGACAAGCGCATTGATGGCTTTGGCGAGCTGTTCCGGGCGCTGTCGATTCTGGATATCGGCAGTTCTACCGTGCAGAGCCGAGCGTTGGCCGGGTTGTCCAACCGCACGTTGGTGTGCTGCTTGCCGGGTTCCACCGGCGCCTGCCGTACGGCGTGGGAAGGAATTCTGGCGGAGCAGCTGGATGCCCGGCACCGGCCGTGCAATTTCGTCAAACACCTGCTGCCGATCGAGGCCTGTGCCAGCCGGGGGTGAGTTTTCTCCTGTGACGGCTATCAGCTCAACACATGCCCCACCGGCAACAACGCCGGTGGCAACTGCGTCTCGCCCAAACCCGCCAGCACATCCCGCTCCACCGTCCGCACCATGGCATCGGTTGGCAGGTCGTTCTCATCCCGTCCGAACGGGTCCTCCAGTTCGTTGCCAATCGCATCCAGCCCGAAGAACGTGTATCCCACGATGGTGGTGAACAGCGGTGCCAGCCAGCCCAGCGGCTCGGCCAGGGCAAACGGCAGCAGCAGGCAGAAGATGTAGATGGTGCGGTGCAGCAACAGCGTGTAGGGGAACGGCAACGGTGTGAACTTGATCCGCTCACAGGTGGCCTGCACCTCGGTCAGGCCTACCAGCCGCTGTTCCAGCAGGCTGTAGCGCCAATCGCTGATGTGCTGTTGTTCCGCCAGCTGCGAGCAATGCTGGCCGATGTCGCGCAGGATGCCGTCGCACACGTTATGCGAGCTGATCGCCTCTGGCCGGGCCAGCCAGGGCCGGGCGGCCGCCAGGTCGTCCTCATTACGCAGGCGGGCATTCAGCGCATGGGCATAGCCACACAGGCTGCGCAGCAGCTCTGCGCGCAGTGCCTCGTCAGCAATCACCACGCTTTCGCGCACGAACGAGCGGGTTTCGATAATCAGCTTGCCCCAGGCCTTACGGCCCTCCCACCAGCGGTCGTAGCAGGCGTTGTTGCGAAAGCTCATGAAGATCGACAGCGACAGGCCCAGCAACGTAAACGGCGTGGCACTGACCGGGTAGAAAAACGCGGGGAAATGGCGCTCGACCAGCACGATCAGCGCGGCCAGCAGGGTCACCATCAGGCAGCGCAGGGCGATGCGCTTGACGATCGACCCCTTGAGGGTGAACAGCACACGCAGTACATCGGGGGTTGGGTGGACAATCATGGAAATCCAGAGACGGCGGTTCAGCCGCCGGTCATGTTCATGAAGCGCAGGATCTGCACATCGCCACCCACTTCGAAGTGATGGCGGTAGGGCTTGAGGTGCAGCGAGTCGCGGATGGCCTTTTCCAGGCGCTCGCGGTTGCCGGGGTGAGCACGCAGCACGTGCTTCAGGTCTACCGAGTGTTCGTTGCCCAGGCACAACAACAGGCGGCCTTCGACTGTCAGGCGCACGCGGTTGCAGGTGGCGCAAAAGTTGTGGCTGTGCGGCGAGATGAAACCGACCCGGGTGTTGGCGGCTTCGGCCAGGCGCCAGTAGCGGGCAGGGCCCTGTGATGATTCGGTGGACTCCACCAGGGTGAACTGTTCTGCCAGGCGCTCGCGTACTTCGTCGCTGGAGCAGAACGACTCGCCGCGCTCGTGTTCGCTGATTACCCCCAGCGGCATTTCTTCGATGAAGGTGATGTCCAGCTCGCGATCGATGGCAAAGCGTACCAGGTCGACCAGTTCGTGGTCGTTGCGGCCTTTGAGTACTACACAGTTGAGTTTGATGCGTTTGAAGCCGGCCTGGCGTGCGGCGTCGATACCGGCGATGACCTGGTGCAGGTCGCCGGTACGGGTCAGCTGCTTGAAGCGTTCGGTATCCAGGCTGTCAAGGCTGATGTTCAGGCGCGACAGCCCGGCGTCGAACAGTGGCTGTGCCAGGCGCCCGAGTTGCGAGCCGTTGCTGGTCATGCACAGTTCGCGCAAGCCGGGCAGGGCGGCAATCCGCCCGCACAGCTCGACGATGCCCTGACGTACCAGCGGCTCGCCGCCGGTCAGGCGGATTTTGCGGGTGCCCAGGGCGACGAAGCGCTCGGCCACCTGGAACAATTCTTCGAGGCTGAGGATCTGCTGGCGCGGCAAAAACTGCATGTCTTCGGCCATGCAGTACACGCAACGGAAGTCACAGCGGTCGGTGACCGACATCCGCAGGTAGTCGATTTTCCGGTTGAAGCCGTCGATCAGGGCCCGGCTGTTCTGTTCCACGTTCGCGCTCGAATGGGGTGGGTTCACACCAAGCTATAGCCTGGCCGCAGGGCCGTCAAATTGCTTTGCCCGACTGGTTGATCGATGGTTTCTATCACGGCTGCAGGCCCGATGCTTCAAAGCTTCCACCCCATGATCGAAACCGCTTATCACGCCGTAAGATCTTTCGATTGGACGCCCCACCCCCACGCTCAATAGGCTGAATAAAAGCATCGAAGCGTGAGGATTCATCGCATGAGCCAGGACGAACACATCAGGGACTACAAAGGCGCAGCCGCCGGCTGGGGAGCGCTCAAGAGCGTGACCAAAAGCTGGCTGGGCAGCGAAAATGCCTTCAAGAACCTGCGGGCCATGCTCAAGACCAACCAGAACGGCGGCTTCGACTGCCCCGGCTGTGCCTGGGGGGAGTCGCCGGAAAGCGACATGGTCAAGTTCTGCGAAAACGGCGCCAAGGCGGTCAACTGGGAAGCCACCGGCCGCTCGGTTGACCCGGCTTTCTTCGCCAAATACAGCGTCAGCGCGCTGAAGGACCAGACTGACTACTGGCTCGAATACCAGGGCCGCCTCACGCACCCGATGCGCTACGACGCTGCCACCGACCACTATGTCGAAACCACCTGGCAGGAGGCCTTCGAGCTGGTCGCCAGACACCTGCGTGCGCTGCAGTCGCCAGACGAGGCCGAGTTCTACACGTCGGGCCGGGCCAGCAACGAGGCGGCGTTCCTCTACCAGCTGTTCGTGCGCGCCTACGGCACCAACAACTTCCCCGATTGCTCGAACATGTGCCACGAAGCCAGCGGTGCAGGCATGTCGGAAACCCTCGGGGTGGGCAAAGGCACTGTCGTGTTTCACGACCTGGAGCTGGCCGATGCGATCTTCGTCATCGGTCAGAACCCAGGCACCAACCACCCGCGCATGCTCGAACCGCTGCGTGAGGCGGTCAAGCGCGGGGCTCAGGTGGTGTGCTTCAACCCGCTGAAAGAGCGTGGCCTGGAGCGCTTCCAGCACCCGCAGCACCCGTTCGAAATGCTCAGCAACGGCTCCGAACCGACTTCCAGCGCCTACTTCCGCCCGGCCTTGGGCGGTGACATGGCGGCCATGCGTGGCATTGCCAAATTCCTGTTGCAGTGGGAGCGCGAAGCCCAGGCCAACGGTGAGCCGGCGGTGTTCGACCATGCCTTCATCGCCGAGCACACCAGTGGCGTCGATGACTACCTGGCGGCAGTGGACGCCACCTCCTGGGCGCATATCGTCAAGCAGTCGGGCTTGACCTTGGCCGAGATCGAGCTGGCGGCCCGCATGTACCGCAAGGCAGAGCGGGTGATCATGTGCTGGGCCATGGGCGTCACCCAGCACCGCCATTCGGTGCCTACCGTGCAGGAAATCGTCAACCTGCAGTTGCTGCGCGGCAACGTCGGCAAACCCGGCGCTGGCCTGTCGCCGGTACGTGGCCACAGTAACGTGCAGGGCGACCGCACCATGGGCATCGACGAAAAGCCCAAACCGGCGCTGCTCGATGCCATCGAAAAACGCTTCCAGTTCCGTGTGCCGCGTGCCCATGGGCACAACGCGGTGCTGGCGATCAAGGCCATGGAAGAGGGGCGGGCCAAGGTGTTCGTCGCCCTGGGCGGCAACTTTGCCCAAGCCACCCCGGACACCCCGCGCACCCACGCGGCGCTGCAGAACTGCGCGTTGACCGTGCAGATTTCCACCAAGCTCAACCGCTCGCACCTGGTGACTGGCCGCGATGCGTTGATCCTGCCCTGCCTGGGCCGGACCGAAATCGACCTGCAGGCCGAAGGGCCGCAAGGCGTGACCGTGGAAGACACCTTCAGCATGGTGCACATCTCTAACGGCCAGTTGCGCCCGCGTTCACCGCACATGCGCTCGGAGCCGTGGATCATCGCCGGCATGGCCAAGGCCACGCTGGGCAATCAGCCGATCGACTGGGAGTATGCGGTGGCTGATTACAACCGCATTCGTGACATGATTGCCGACGTGATCCCTGGTTTCACTGGCTTCAACGAACGCCTGCATAGCCCGGGCGGTTTCCACCTGGGTAACAATGCCGCCGATCGCAGCTTCCGCACGGCCACGGGCAAGGCACGGTTCATGCCCCACGCGCTGCCGGAGGAGTTGATCAACGCCAAGGTGCTGGCGCGGGGTGACAAGCCCGACCTGATCCTGCAGACCCTGCGTTCGCACGACCAGTACAACACCACGCTGTATGGCCTGGACGACCGCTACCGCGGCGTGTTCGGCCTGCGGGAAGTGGTGTTCGTGAACGAGGCCGATATTCGCCGCCTGGGCTTCGAGCCGGGTGAGCATGTGGACCTGGTGTCGCTGTGGGAGGATGGCGTCGAGCGGCGGGTGTCGGGGTTCCGCCTGGTGGCGTATGACGTGCCTGAAGGGCAGGCGGCGGCGTATTACCCAGAGACCAATCCGCTGGTGCCGCTGGAGAGTTATGGCGTGGGGACTTATACGCCGACATCGAAGTTTGTGGCGATCAAGGTTGAGAAAGCCAAGGCGGGGAACCGGATTGCGGCGGTGTTGGCTGTAGACTGATTGGTTACCTGTACCGGCCTCTTCGCGGGCTTGCCCGCGAAGAATCCAGCACCGATTCAGGATCGATGCACCGGGTACGCTGTGGTGTACTTCATCTGCTCCATGGCAAAACTGGACGTAATGTTCGACAGCCCATCGGTACGGGTAATCAGCTTTTTGTAGAACCGGTCATACGCCGCAATATCCCCCACCACTACCCGCAGCATGTAATCCCAGTCGCCGGACATGCGATAGAACTCCATCACTTCTTCGAACCCGGTCACGGTCGCGGCAAACTGCTCAAGCCAGGCGCTGTCGTGGCGCTGGGTCTTGAGCTGGACGAACACCGTCAGCCCCAGGCCAAGCCGTTCGGGGTCGAGCAGGGCGACGCGGCCAAGAATGTAGCCTTCTTCTTCCAGGCGCTTGACCCGCTTCCAGCAGGGCGTGGTGGACAGGTTGACGGCCTCGGCCAGGTCCTTGAGCGATATCGAGGCATCGCGCTGAAGCAGGGTAAGAATGTGCTGGTCGAAACTGTCCATATCGCGCGCGGGCCGTGAAGAAAATTTTTCACAGATTACCCCAAGGCCAGAACATTTGGGTTGTGCGATAGTTGCAGCCTTAACTCTGCCAATGGGCCTGACCATGTCCGACAAGCCGCGCAATTTCGCCACCCGTACCATTCACGCCGGCGAGCAGTTCAGCGTCGCTGAAAACGCCATTTTCCCAGCCATCGTCACCGCCAGCTCGTTCACCAAACGTAGCCTGGACGACAAACCGGAATACTCCTACAGCCGCGTTGGCAACCCCACCCGACATGCCTACGAAACCTGTGTCGCCGCGCTGGAAGAGGGCGTGGGCGCGGTTGCCTGTGCCTCGGGCGTGAACGCTACAGCGACGGTGCTGGAGCTGCTACCCAAGGATGCCCATGTCGTGGTGATGAACGGCGTGTACGGCGGCACTTTCCGTATTCTGGAAGACTACCGCAGCCGCACCTCGGGCCTGACCACCACCTATGTCGACCTCAACGACCTGGAGGCCGTGGCTGCCGCCATCAAGCCGGAAACCCAGCTGATCTGGATCGAATCGCCGACCAACCCGCTGCTGCACCTGGTCGACATCAAGGCCGTGTGCGACCTGGCCAAGGCCCGGGGCATCCTCACCTGCATCGACAATACCTTCTGCTCGCCGTGGAACCAGCGCCCGATCACCTTGGGCGTAGACCTGGTGATGCACTCGGCCAGCAAGTACATCGGTGGCCACTCCGACCTCACCGGTGGTGTGGTGGTGGCGGCCAACGATGCACTGCTGGCGCGCCTTCGCCGCATCAGCATGGCAATTGGCGCGGTGCAGGGGCCGTTCGACTGCTACCTGGCCCTGCGTGGCCTGAAAACCCTGGATGTGCGCATGGAGCGCCAGTGTGCCAATGCCCTGCAGGTGGCGCGCTTCCTCGAAAACCATCCGCAGATCGAGCAGGTGTATTACCCGGGGCTGGAAAGCCACCCGCAACACGAATTGTGCAAACGCCAGATGCGCAGTGGCGGGGCGGTGGTGGCCATGAAGGTCAAGGGCGACCGCGCCGCGCTCAACCGCTTGGTGGAAGCGTTGCAGATCTTTGTGCTGGCCGACTCGCTGGGTGGGGTGGAGAGCATGATCAACCACTCGTGGACCATGTCGCACTGCTCGCTGAGCCCGGAGCAGAAAGGGGTGATGGGGATCAGCGAAAACCTGCTGCGGCTTTCGATGGGGATCGAGGATTACCGTGATCTGATCGAGGATCTGGATGGCGCCTTGAAAGCTTCGGCAGCTGTGTAAGGGTTGCTGGCCTCTTCGCGGGTTAACCCGCGAAGGGGCCAGTGAATTCAATACATTTCCATCAGGATTTCGGCGGATGAATGATCCGTTCGATCTTGTCCTTGATCAGCAACCGTTCCTTGCGCAGGCGGTTGACGGTGTCGTCGTTGGTGCCGTTGCCTTCGGCGGCGACCACCTCCTTGTCCTTGGCGTTGTATTCCTTGTGCAGTGAGTGCAGCGTCTGGTCCTTGTCAATGAGCGCCTGGAATGCATCAGCGGTAACGTGCAGGTCAGCGAGCAGATCATGCGGAACTGGCATTTCTTCACCTCTGTCAGGGTTGTCAATAAGGTCCTGACCTTTGAGGATAGCCGCCTTTGCGCAGGCCGGTGATGTCGGCCAGCCTGAATGGCAGCTGAATGAAGCGCCGTTAATCACCGAAAGGCGCGCCCTCACGAAATTGTTACCAACTTTTTCACAAAAAATTGATGACACGCTTTCTAGAGTTCGCCCAACTTTCCCACGGTGCCAGCCGGCCTGGGGGTTGATAATCACTCTTGATTGCGAACGCTAATGCTCAACTTCAAATCCCTGCGGACTGAATGGGTCACGCTGCTGGCCAGCCTTTACCTGCTGATTGGCTTGAACATGTTCCTCTGGGAGCACCTGCAAGAGGTGGTGCCTGCCGGCCTGTCCGGGCTGTGGTTGAGCCTGGCGTTTGCCGTGCTGATGTTGTTCGCTTTCAATCTCATCCTCACGTTGTTTGCCTTCCGGTATGTATTGAAGCCGATACTTATCGTGTTGTTCATGAGTGGCGCGGGTGTGGCTTACTTCATGAATCAATACGGCGTACTTATAGATGCGGGTATGTTCCGCAACATTGCAGAAACCAACGTAACCGAAGTACGCGACCTGCTTTCGCTGAAGTTTGGCTTGTATATTCTGGGCTTGGGCGTGGTGCCTTCGGTGCTGTTGTGGAAGGCGCCCATTGCCTACCGTCCCTGGCACCGCGAGCTGCTGGGCAAGCTGGTAGTCAGTGGCGCCTGCGTGGTAGCCCTGGGCTCGGTGGCGCTGGTCAACTATCAAGGGTTGTCCTCGCTGTTTCGCAACCACCACGAATTGCGCCTGATGTTGACCCCCAGCAATATCGTCGGTGCTTCCATTGGCTACGTCAGCGAACGCGTCGGTACGGCATCGCGTCCTTTCCAGCACTATGGCGAAGATGCCAAGCGTGATGTCGCCTGGCAGAAGCATGAGCGCAAGTCGTTGACCGTGCTGGTGGTGGGTGAAAGTGCGCGGGCCGACCACTTTGGCGTGTTGGGCTACGACCGCAATACCACCCCGAACCTAGCCAAGGAGCAGGGCCTGGTGGCGTTTTCCGATGTGCATTCGTGCGGTACGGAAACGGCTGTCTCGGTGCCGTGCATGTTCTCGGGTATGACCCGCAAGGAATACGATGCCCGCGTGGCCAAGAACCGCGAAGGGCTGCTGGATATCCTCCAGCGGGCCGGCCTGGCCGTGCAGTGGCGCGACAACCAGTCGGGCTGCAAAGGTACCTGCGACCGTGTGCAGTTCATCGATGTCAGCAACCTCAACGACCCGCAGCTGTGCGCCAATGGCGAATGCCATGACCAGATCCTGCTGCAAGGGCTGGACGCGCTGATCGACAACCTCGACAAGGACACCGTGCTGGTGCTGCACCAGATGGGCAGCCACGGCCCGGAATATTTCAAGCGCTACCCAAGTGACAGTGAGCGCTTCACGCCGGTGTGCCAGAGCAACGCGCTGAACCAGTGCAGCGAGCAGGACATCATCAACGGTTACGACAACACCCTGGCTTACACCGACAAAGTGCTGGCGTCGCTGATCGACACCCTGCGCAGCAAACAGGACAAGGTCGACACCGCGATGATTTACCTGTCCGACCATGGCGAGTCGCTGGGTGAGTACAACCTGTTCCTGCACGGCACGCCTTACGCCATCGCCCCGGAACAGCAGAAGCACGTGCCATTGCTGACCTGGTTCTCCGACAGCTACAAAGAGGATTTCGGCATCGACACCGACTGCCTGGCCAAGCTCAACGACGCGCCGCTGTCGCAGGACAACCTGTTCCACTCCATGCTCGGCCTGTTGCAGGTGCGCACCGAGGTGTATCAGCAGTCGCTGGACATGTTTGCCAGCTGCCGTCCGTGGTTGGCGGCTAAACGCTGACCCACGCAATACCACCACTTATCGATATCAAGGATGGCCCGGGTTTCACCAGCAGTGCCCGCGCCGTATATACTGCGCGCCAATGTTAGTGGGAGAGCCTTGTGGCCATCGAAATTCACTGGATCCGTGACGACCTGAGCCTGGCCGAACACTGCCGCGACTGGCACCAACTGCCTTTTGTCGCTGTCGACACCGAATTCATGCGGGTTGACACTTTCTACCCGAAAGCCGGGCTGATCCAGATCGGCGACGGCCAGCGGGCCTACCTGATCGACCCGTTGCTGATCGGTAACTGGCAACCCTTGGCCGATTTGCTCGAAGACAGCGGTGTGGTCAAGGTGCTGCACGCCTGCAGCGAAGACCTCGAAGTGCTGTTGCGCCTGACCGGCAAGCTGCCGCAGCCGCTGTTCGACACCCAGTTGGCAGCTGGCTACCTGAACCTGGGCTTCTCCATGGGCTATTCGCGCCTGGTGCAGGAGGTGCTGGGTATCGAGCTGCCCAAGGGCGAAACCCGCTCCGACTGGCTGCAGCGCCCGCTCTCCGACACTCAGGTCAGCTATGCCGCCGAAGATGCCGTGCACCTGGCCGAGCTGTTCACCGTCTTGCGCCCGCGCCTGAGCGACGACAAGTACGCCTGGGTGCTGGAAGACGGCGCCGAGCTGGTGGCTGCGTTGCGCCGTGAGGTCGAGCCCGAGACCCTGTACCGCGACGTCAAGCTCGCCTGGAAGCTGGCCCCCCAGCAACTGGCGGTGTTGCGAGAGCTGTGCGCCTGGCGCGAGCGTGAAGCCCGTAGCCGCGATGTGCCGCGCAACCGCATCCTCAAGGAGCACTCGCTGTGGCCCATGGCCAAGAGCCAGCCGAACAACCTGTCGGCGCTGGCCAAGATCGACGAGATGCACCCGCGCACCATTCGTCAGGACGGTGAGTGCCTGATCAAGCTGATCCAGCGCGCCGCCAGCCTGCCTGCCGAGCAGTGGCCCGCGCCTTTGCCCGAGCCGCTGCCGATTGAGGCCGCCGGCATCCTCAAGCAGCTGCGTGCCATCGGCCAGGCCGAAGGCGAGCGCCTGGGGATCGCCCCCGAGCTGATGCTGCGCAAAAAAGCCCTGGAAGCGCTGCTCAAGAGTGGCTACCCCAATGGCCCTTATCAACTGCCCGATTCGCTGCGCGGCTGGCGCCGTGAGCGTATGGGCCAGGCCCTGCTGGACAGCCTTGCAGGTGCCGGAGAGACCCGATGAAACGCATTTGCTCGATCTACAAGAGCCCCCGCAAGAACGAAATGTACCTGTATGTGCTCAAGGCCGAGGGCCTGGAGCGCGTGCCGGAAGGCCTGCTGCCATTCTTCGGCACCCCTGTGCATGCCTTCGACCTGGTGCTCACCCCGGAGCGCAAGCTGGCCCGCGAGGACATCGCCAAGGTGCTGGAGAACCTCGACAACCAGGGCTACCACCTGCAGATGCCGCCAGCGGAAGACGAGTACATCGAGCACCTGCCTGAAGAGCTGCTGCGCCGAAACGACCCGGTCTGACCATGCGCGTACTGATTGCTGAGCATGATCATGCTCGTTACGCCGCGCTTTTGCGTGAAGGCGCGCCTGATGTGGAAGTACTGACCAGCGGTGATTCCGCCGAACTGGCCCGCCAGGCACCACAGTGCAAGGTGTGGCTGGGCCAGCCGGACCTGCTGGCGAGCTTGCTGCGCCAAGGCCACAAGCCGGACTGGATGCAGTCGACCTGGGCGGGTATCACGCCGTTGCTGGCCGATGGCTTGCCGCGTGACTATCGGCTGACCCGCGCAGTAGGCATCTTCGGCCAGGTGATGGCCGAGTACATGCTTACCTACATGCTCGGCCACGAACGCGAGGTGCTGTCGCGCCTGGTCAGCCAGGTGGAGCGGCGCTGGGACGCTCGCCCAGGACGTACGCTGGAAGGGCGCAAGGTGCTGATCGTGGGCACCGGCGATATTGGCCAGCGCGTAGCCGAGTTCCTGCAGCCGTTTGGTGTGGTGTTGTATGGGGTTGCCAGCAGTGCCCGGGAGCAGGCACCGTTCGTCGAGGTGGCGGCACTGGCCGACTTGCCGCGCATGGTTGGCCAGGTCGACTACGTGCTCAACCTGTTGCCGGATACCCCGGCGACCCATGACCTGTATGACGCGGCGCTGTTCAAGCGCTTCCAGCCGAGCACGCTGTTCATCAATGCCGGGCGAGGCGCGGCGGTGGTGGATGCGGACCTGGTCGAGGCGCTGAAGGAAGGGCATCTGGCCGGTGCGGTGATCGATGTGTGCCGCCAGGAACCACTGCCTAAACAGCACCCGTTCTGGACCGCCTGGGGCTTGCTGCTGACCGGACACAGCTCGGCACCCACCTCGCCGGCGGCGATGGTGCGGCTGTTTGTCGAGAATATGCAGGCGTATGAAGCGGGGCAGGGGTTGCGGGGTGAAGTGGATTTTGCGAAGGGCTACTGATTTGTAGTGCCTGTGCCGGCCTCTTCGCGGGCTTGCCCGCGAAGAGGCCAGTACAGCCAGCACAAGGCTTAAAGGCTGAAATCACCCTCGGCAGCCAGCTCGCTCAATGGTTTGCGTGGGCTAGGCACTTCACGTGCCTGCAACGCCTCATCCAGGCTGGCCTTGTCACCCAGTTTGCCGATCGCCACCATGGCATGCAGCACATAACCTTCAGGAACCTTCAGCTCCTGACGCGCCAGGTCCTGGTCGAAGCCGGCCATGCCATGGGTGTGCCAGCCGCTGATGCTGGCCTGCAGGGCCAGGTGTCCCCAGGCGGAACCGGTGTCGAAGGTATGCCACAGGGCCGGCTTTTCCTCCGTGGCGCCCGGGGCGGCGAAGGTGGTCTTGGAAATGATCAGCACCAGTGCCGAGGCCTGTTGTGCCCAGCTGCGGTTGAACGGCACCAGCAGGTTCAGGTAACGCTCCCAGTTTGGCGTGTCGCGGCGGGCATACAGGAAGCGCCAAGGCTGCGAGTTGTACGCCGACGGAGCCCAACGGGCGGCTTCCAGGAAGCTCAGCAGGGTCTCTTCGCTGATCGGCTCGGCGGTGAAAGCACGCGGCGACCAGCGGTTGATGAACTGCTCGTTGATGGCGTAATCGGCAATGCGAGGGTTGGCGCTCATGACAGCTCCTGCAAAAGGACGGGAAACCCGCACGCTACTGAGTCCCGTCGCGACTGACAAGCGGTCTGGCTTTGCGCAAGGTCAGGCTCTAGACTGGCGCCGCCGCGCGCCGTGGCCCAACGATGAATGCAGGAAACCGTGTGATGATCGCTGAAAACGCGCCGTTCTGGCGGCGCAAGACCCTCGAACAACTCAGCCCGCCAGAGTGGGAGTCGCTGTGCGACGGCTGCGGCCTGTGCTGCCTGCAAAAGCTTGAGGACGAGGACGACAACAGCGTCTATTACACGCGCATCGCCTGCAAGCTGCTGGACCTGCACACCTGCCAGTGCAGCGACTATCCCAACCGCTTCGCCCACGTGCCGGACTGCATCCAGCTCACTCCGGGCAAGGCCGACCAATTCAAGTGGCTGCCAAGTACCTGCGGTTACCGCTTGGTCAGCGAGGGCAAGGACTTGCCCGCCTGGCACCACCTGGTCTGCGGCGACCGCCAGCAAGTCCATGAACAGCGCATTTCCCAGTCGGGGCGTATGCTCAGTGAACACGATGTGCACGAAGACGACTGGGAAGACCACCTGATCTTCCGCGCCAGCTGACCGGAGCGGCCCGCTGCCACGGGGAAACAAGGAGTTTCTGTATGCGTTGCCAGCTGTTGCTGTTGTTGGGCCTGATGGCCAGTTCGCCGGCCTGGGCGAAAAAGGTCGACCTCGACTACCAGGTGCGTTTGTTGCCTGCCAGTGGCCAGGCTGAAGTCCGCCTCACATTGGCCGAAGGCAGCGCCGTGCGCAGCCTGGACTTCGACCTGGGCAAGGCCGGGGCCTACAGCGGCTTCCAGGCCGATGGCCAATGGCAACTGCAGGGGCAGCGCGGTGTGTGGCAGCCGGCGGCCGGCAAGACCAGTCTCAGCTACCGCGTGCAGTTGGACCAGAAGCTCGCCAGCGGTGCCTATTCTTCGCGTGTTACCCCGCACTGGGCGTTGTTCCTCGGTGACCAGCTGGTGCCGCCCGCGCGCCTTGATCAGCAGGATGGCACCGAGCTGGTGGCACGCCTGGCGTTCGACCTGCCCGAGGGCTGGAAGAGTATCGAGACCTCCTGGCCGCGCATCGGCAAGGACAAGTTCCGCATCGACAACGTTTCGCGCCTGTTCGACCGCCCCACTGGCTGGATGCTGGCCGGCGACCTGGGCAGCCGCCGTGCTCGCCTGGGCGATACCGAGGTCACCGTGGCCGCACCGGTGGGGCAGGGTATGCGGCGTATGGACAGCCTGACCCTGCTGACGTTCGTATGGCCGCAGTTGCAGGCGGTGTTCCCGCGCAATCCGCCGAAGCTGCTGCTGGTCGGTGCCCGTGACGGCATGTGGCGTGGTGCAATGGCGGCACAGGGTTCGCTGTACCTGCACAGCGCCCGGCCGATGGTAAGCGAGAACGGCAGCAGCCCGTTGCTGCGCGAAGTGGTTCAGTTGTTTGCGCAGATCCATGGGCGTGACGGCAGTGACTGGCTGGTGGAAAGCCTGACCGACTACTACGCCAGCGAGTTGCTGCGCCGTTCGGGCGGGGTGAGCGATGACCGTTACCAGGCCTGGCAGGCACGCCTGAGCAAACAGGGCGCCAAGGTAACCCGGCTCAAGGGTGAACGCGCCAGCCCTGCCCAGGTGGCACGTGGGGTGATGCTGTTGCAGGCACTGGACAAGGAAATCCGTATCCATACCCAGGCCAAGCGTTCGCTGGACGATGTAGTACGCGGGTTGATGCGTCTGCCCAGCGTGAGTACCGAAGACTTCGTGCAAATCAGCGAGAACGTGCTGGGGCGCGAGTCCGAGGTGTTGCAGAGCAAGTCGTTGCGCTAGATATCTCTATCGCCTGTACCGGCCGCTTCGCGGGTACAGGCAGTACAGAAATCAACGTCCAGCCAACGGATCCTGCCCAGTCACCGACACCCCTCTGGTCGCCGCCTTGGCACTGGCCTTCAACGCTTCCAGCTCCGCCGCGCTGCGTTCTATGTCCGAACGCAACCGGTGATATTCCTGGCGATGCCGCTGCCACCACGCCTTGGTGGAGCAATGCCCGCTGACCCCGCGTGCCACCGCAACGCCTCCCACCACCATTTGCAGCAAGCCAATCAGGCCGCCATGGCGCAGCCCCTTGCTGAACATCAACGCGCCACCGGCCAGCGAGCCGACCCGTTCCAGGCCATGGACATTGTGCTTCGCGTTATGGATATCGAGCATGGCAATGCCTCCTTGTGAAGTGTAAGCAGCTGACCCTTTTACCCTCGCCAGGGTTCAGTCGGTGCGCCCGGCGACATCCCGTGTCGTGCAGAAGGCTCATCCACGCTGGGTTTCGATCCAGAAGAGCAAGACCGGTGCTGTTCTGACGGAGTTCGGCACCTGGCCGCCCTGCTATTGCAGTGGCGGCCTTTTTATTACTTGAACTTCGGCCCCGAGCGGGTATTCAGCCCCTTGGCCATGCGGTCGTACAACACCACATTCACCGTCGCCGCAAGGTTCATGCAACCTTCGGTCGGTATGTAGATGGTCTCTTCACACCAGCCCCGCACATCCTCGCTCAACGAGCCGTCCTCTGGCCCGAAGATGTAGATGGCGCGGTCCGGGTGGGTGTATTCGGGCAATGGCCGCGCACCCTCCACCAGCTCCACCGCCACCGGTGTGCAGCCCAGCGGGATGATGCGTTGCAGGTCGTCGATGCCGATCAGGGGAATGTCGTAATGCACGCGCTTGGTGTCGGTGACGAAGTCACGCGCGCGTTCGTAGCGTTTGCCGGTGTAGAACACCGAATTGACGCCGTAGCAGCCCGCCGCGCGCATCACCGAGCCGACGTTTTCTGGCGACTTAGGGTTGAACAGGCCGATGCAGCTGTATCGTTTGTTTGCCACGTACCGGGGCCCTTCGCGAAAAAAGCGCGATTATACGGGCTGCCCGGTAGCAGCGGGGGGCGAATCGATGGTCAGTCTTTCTTCAACATGCCCGCCAGCCCGGCGAACGGGTTGTGGGTGGCCTTGGCGATGCTCGGGGTGCTGGTGGAGCCTTCGCTGAAGTACTGCTGGTCGGTGTAGCGCGAGTGCTCGTTGTCGTGGCAGTACAGGCACAGCAGTTCCCAGTTGGAGCCGTCCTGCGGGTTGTTGTCATGATTGTGGTCGCGGTGGTGCACGGTCAGCTCGCTCAGGCGCTTGCCAGAGAACTCGCGGGCGCAGCGGCCGCACACGTGCGGGTACATTCTCAGGGCCTTGTCGCGGTAGCCCATTTCCTTGTCACGCTTGGCATCGGCCAGGATGCGGTCGAGGCGCGCGGTGGCGGCGGCGGAAGAGGTGGAGCTCATGGTGTTTCCTTTGTTCTGATCAGGCAAATGACGGTTATGTCATTGAGTCTAGCGCGCTTGCAGGGCGGGCGGACAGGCGAAAGCTTTGATTTAGGCGTAGCCTGTAGGAAGGTTCCCGACAGGAGGTTGCTGATGGTTCACGCGATCCTCACCGTGTTGTTGTTGGCTGGCTTGCCGCTGGCCGAAGCGGCAAGCACGCCACCCCGGTTGACGACGCCTGTGCCTGGTGCACCGGGTACGCCGACGCCCACGCCATATCCGCAGATAACCCCGAGTACGCCGCCCAAGGCCTATGACAGCCAGCCGGGGGCGCCGCTGTTGCCGCCCATGCCGGTGCCGGGGCCACCGAAGGACCAGCCATTGCCGGGGCTACGGCAGGAGCCGCCGAAGCCGGCTGTGCAGGATGATTAGGGCTATACGGCTTTAGTTTTTTGGCGCCTGTGAGATCGAGCGCCGCGCGGGCGGCGCTCGGTTTCACAGGCGCAGAAAACCTATCGGCGAACCCTCCAAACCTCACACCATACCCAGCTCGCCAAACACGAACGCATATTCCAGCGCCACATCCTTGAGCCCCTGGTACCGGCCGCTCATGCCCCCATGGCCAGCACCCATCTCGGTCTTGAGCAGCAGCAGGTTGCTGTCGGTCTTGCGGGTACGCAACCGCGCCACCCATTTGGCCGCTTCCCAGTACTGCACGCGGCTGTCGTTGTAACCCGCCACCACCAGCATCGCCGGGTAGGCCTGGGCTTTCACGTTCTCATACGGCGCATACGCCTTGATCCGCTCATACACCTCGGGCTCTTCAGGGTTGCCCCATTCGTCGTACTCGGTCACGGTCAGCGGCAGCTCGGGGTCGAGCATGGTATTGAGCACGTCGACGAACGGCACTTCGGCAATTGCACAGCGGAACAGCTCGGGGCGCAGGTTGAGCACCGCGCCCATCAGCAGGCCACCGGCACTGCCGCCACTGATGGCCAGGCGGTCAGAAGTGGTCACGCCCTCGGCGATCAGATGCTCCGCACAGGCGATGAAGTCGCTGAAGGTGTTGTGTTTGTGCTCCTGCTTGCCGGCGCGGTACCAGGCCTCACCCAGTTCACCGCCGCCACGCACATGGGCGATCGCAAAGGCCACGCCGCGCTCCAGCAGGCTCAGACGCGCATGGGAGAACCACGGGTCGAGGCTTTCGCCGTAGGCACCGTAACCGTACAAGTAGAGTGGCACGGTCTTGCCCAGGTCCTGGCGGCGACGCACCAGGCTGATCGGCACCCGGGTGCCGTCTGCTGCGCTTGCCCACAGGCGCTCACTCACATAGTCATCGGCATTGAACGCACCCAGTACAGGGGTTTGCTTGAGCACGGCCTGGGCGCCTGTGGCCAGCTCCAGCTGGCGCACCTGGGCTGGGCGGTTGAGTGCCTCGTAGCGCAGGCGTACGCGGGTGCTGGCGAACTCCAGGCTGTCCTGCACGTACAGGCTGTAGGCCGCGTCTGGGAGTTCGACGCGATAGGCCGGCAGAGCCTGCGGGCGTACTTCGATGATCGGCAGGCCGCCTTCGCGCAGGCTCAGGGTCAGGGCGCTGGCGTTCAGGCTGAGGCCTTCGAGCATGATCGTGTCGCGGTGTGCCACCAGCACCTGCCATTGCTGACGGCTTGGTACGGGTTTGGCCGGTGCGTGGTACAGGGCAAAGTTGATGCCGTCCTGGTTGGTGCGGATAAACCAGCGCCATTCGCCATCGAGCTGACCGTGGTCGGGGAAGTACTCGTGGCCTTCGACACGCGGGGCCAGGCAGGTAAACGGCGCCTGTGGAGTTTCGGCGTCCAGTACCCAGGCTTCGCTGGTGGTTTTGCTGTTCAGCAGCAGCACCAACTGGCGCTCGGAGCTGGTGCGGTAGCAGTGCAGGAAAAAGCGCCCGTCGGGCTCTTCGAACACGGTCTGGGCACCGTCGTTGCCCAGGGTGTGGCGGCGCAGGCGCCATGGCCGGTGGGTGTCATCCAGTTCGGCGAAGAACAGCGTCTGGCTGTCGTTGGCCCAGGTCAGGCTGCCGTCGCAGTCGTCGAAGGGCAGGGCAGTGACGTTGCCGTTGGCCAGGTCTTTGACGTACAGGGTGTAGATTTCGTCGCCGCTGGTGTCGAGGCTGTAGGCCAGCAGGCGGTGGTCGGGGCTGACGTTGAAGGCGCCCAGCGACAGGAAACCACCCTTGGCCAGGGCGTTGGGGTCGAGCAGCAGTTGCTCCTGGCTTTCATCGACCGTATTGGCGTCGTCGGCCGGACGAGGGCAGCGGTAATGGCGTGGGTATTCGTCGCCAGCGGTGGTGCGGGTGTAATAGAGGTAAGGGCCCCAGGGAGACGGCAGCGACAGGTCGGTTTCCTGGATGCGGCCCTTGATTTCTTCGAACAGTTGCTCGCGCAAGGGGGCCTGGTCAGCCAGGCAGGCTTCCTGGTAGGCGTTTTCGGCTTGCAGGTAGGCGAGCACCTCGGGGGTGTCGCGCTGTTGCAGCCAGGCGTACGGGTCGCTGGTGTTGTCGGCGTGGGCGATGGGCGGCTGGGGCTTGTTGGGCATTGGTGATCTCTTGGCTAGGGACAGGCAAACACTGTCTGCGCCCGGAAAAGTGTTTATCATAGGCGTCTCTTTGCCTGGCTTGCACGAACACCATGACCGAGAACGACTACACCTTCGCCTGGGGCCTGTACGCTGTGGCCGCTTTGGGCTGCCTGCTGGTGGGCTTCAAGCTCACCGGCTGGATGTGGCGCTGGCTGCGCGAACCGCTGCGGGTGGTGCTGGCGGTGCTGTTGCTGACCCCGACCGT
Organism: Pseudomonas monteilii NBRC 103158 = DSM 14164; assembly: GCF_000730605.1. GTDB lineage: Bacteria > Pseudomonadota > Gammaproteobacteria > Pseudomonadales > Pseudomonadaceae > Aquipseudomonas > Aquipseudomonas monteilii. Next base: position 250,403 of record NZ_BBIS01000010.1, read on the forward strand.
GGTCGACCCGGTCAAGGACAGCTTCGCCCCGGCCATCGCCATCACGGCCCTGGATGTCGCGTTCAAGGTCGGCAACAACGCCTGGCGTGCGGTGTCCGACTTCGCCATGTACGGCATGATCGCCTTCGGCCTGTATTTCCTCTTCATGTTGCTGCGCTGGCCACTGGAAAAGCGCGCCCGCGAGCGCCGTGCGCAAGCCGAGGCTGCTGCCCAGCGCCAGGCGACCGAAGATGACCAGCTCTCCGCCCAAGCGCCCTTGGCTGCCGATCGCGGTGACCGTTACCGCGACGACCCACGCCCTGCCGCACCGCGCGGCAATGGCCGGGTCGAGCCCCGTCTGTAAGCGCAGGAGACACGCCTATGTGCGAACTGCTGGGCATGAGTGCCAACGTCCCTACCGATATCGTTTTCAGCTTCACCGGTCTGATGCAGCGCGGCGGGCGTACTGGCCCGCACCGTGACGGCTGGGGCATCGGCTTTTACGAAGGCCGTGGTCTGCGCCTGTTCCAGGACCCGGCAGCTAGCAGCGAATCGGAGGTGGCCAACCTGGTGCAGCGCTACCCGATCAAGAGCGAGGTGGTGATCGGCCATATCCGCCAGGCCAACGTCGGCCGGGTGTGCTTGTCCAACACCCACCCGTTCGTGCGGGAAATGTGGGGCCGCAACTGGTGCTTCGCGCACAACGGCCAGCTGGGCGACTTCAAAGGCCTGGCCAGTTTCTACCGGCCGGTCGGCGACACCGACAGCGAAGCGGCCTTCTGCGACCTGCTCAACCGCATCCGCAGTGCGTTCCCCGAGCCGGTGCCGGTGGAACAGCTGCTGCCGGTGCTGGTCGAAGCCTGTGCCGGCTACCGTGGCCAGGGCGTGTTCAACTGCATGCTCAGTGATGGCGACTGGCTGTTCTGCTTCTGCTCGACCAAGCTGGTACACATTACCCGACGTGCGCCTTTTGGTGCCGCGCGGTTGAAGGATGTCGACCTGATCGTCGATTTCCATACCGAAACCACCCCCAACGACGTGGTCACAGTGATCGCCACCGAGGCCCTGACCGAAAATGAGACCTGGCAGCGCTACGAGCCGGGTCAGTGGGCCCTGTGGCGGCACGGCGAGTGCGTGGCGCACGGCCAGAGCTAAGGACGCTGCATGTTCAGAAGTTACCTGCGGTTGCTGCTGTTCACCTTCGGCCTGCTGGCCGGTATTCAGGTCCCGGGGCTGGTCAAGGACTACAGCCAGCGGGTCGAGGCGCACCTGTTCGAATCGCGCGAGGCGCTGGATGGCTTCCGGCAAACGGCCGAGCGTTTTTTCAAGGGCGACTTGCAGGCGCTGCTGCAGCATTACCGCAGCAGTGACGACCCGGTGTTCAACAGTGATGCCAACAGCATCGAAAGCCTGATGATCCGCAACGAACTGCTGGAAAACGAATGGCAAGCGCTGCAAGGGCCGTGGGCGCAGCGTACCTGGCATGTGCTGGTGCAGGCTGATCCGCAGTTGCGGGAAGAAACGCTGAATGGCTACAGCTACCAGATTCTGTTGGTCCCCGAGGCGGTCGGCTGGGGGGTAGGGGCCGGGTTTGTGCTGGCCTTTGTGGTTGAGAGCCTGTTGCTGGGGATTGGCTGGGTGATCCTGGGCGGGCGGCGTGGCGCGGTGAAAGAGAGCTGGCGCTGACGTTCGCCTCGATCTCACAGGCGCGGAAAACCTAACGGCGAACAGCTACGAAGCTAGCACAATCCGCTGCCCACCCACATCTCGGGCATACAGCTCCAGTACCTGCCGGCAAACCCCGACCACTTCATCCACCAGCGCCACCCCGGTCTGCCAGGCCACCACCAGCTCCAGGCTGGGCGGGGGCTGTAGCCCTTCCAGCAACACCAACTCACCCCGGCCCAACTCGGCATCCACCAACGCTGGCGGCAACGCGCCAATACCAAAACCATCGCGCAACAACCGGGTAATCGCCGCCACCGAGTTCACGCAGTTCAGCCGCGGTGCCTCAGCCCCCGCAGCTTGCAGCAAGCTCAGCACCTCTTGGTGTGGCCGTGAATTCTTCGAAAACGTAATGATCCGCTCGCGCCCAAGTTCGGCCAGCGATGCGTAGTCGCGGTGCTGGTGCGAGCCTGCGGCCACTACCCAGCCCATCGGGTAACGCGCCAGGTCCAGGCTGCGGATCGACTGCTCGCGCAGCAGGTCGGTCTGCAGGATCACGTCGAGAAAACCCTTCTGCAGCTGCTCGCGCAGGTTCAGCGCAGTGTCGGCCACCAGTTCGATTTCCACCTGTGGGTAGCGCTCGGTCAGCTCCGCTACCAGTGCGCTCATCCAGGTGTGGATCACGGTGTCCATCACCCCGATACGAATGCGCCCAACCTTGGCCCGGTCGCTGTCCAGCGACTGTTTCATGGCCTTGGCGGTTTCCAGCATGCGTTCGGCGTATTCCAGCACTTTGCCGCCTTCCGGCGTCAGGCTGACCCCGCGTGAGTCGCGCAGCAACAGCTTCACGCCAAGGTCTGCCTCCAGCGCGGCAATGCGGCTGGACACCGAGGCTTGAGTGGTGAACAGCTTTTCTGCGGTCAGGCGGAAGCTCTTGAGCCGGGCGACCCAGACGAAGGTTTCGAGGAAGCGAAGGTTCATGATCAGTTTTTCTTGTTCCAGACCGGCGGTTTTTCTCGTTGGACGCAGGCGGCGTGGCCTCTGAACAATGGTGCCCAGGCCGCGACGCTTTATGTCGCCCATAAAACAATACCAACAAGCCGAGGCATCCATGAACCCCACCGGCGTGCAGCAGCAGGTCAGTTCCCCACCTTCGTCCGGGCCTTTCGCCTGGTACCGCGATATCGACAAACAGCAACGGCGCACGTTCTGGAGCTGCAAGATCGGCTACGGCCTGGACGGCATGGACACGCAGATGCTCAGCTTCGTCATCCCTACGCTGATCATGCTGTGGGGCATCACCACCACCGAAGCCGGGTTGATCCACACCAGCACATTGATCGCCTCGGCCGTAGGCGGCTGGGTCGCCGGCATCCTCTCCGACCGCATCGGCCGGGTGCGTACCCTGCAACTGACGGTGCTGTGGTTCGCCTTTTTCACCTTCCTGTGCGGTTTTGCCCAGAACTACGAACAGTTGCTGATCGCCCGGACGCTGATGGGCTTTGGCTTCGGCGGTGAATGGACTGCTGGCGCGGTATTGATCGGCGAGGTCATCCGCGCCCAGGACCGTGGCAAGGCGGTGGGCATGGTGCAATCCGGCTGGGCCATCGGTTGGGGCCTTACGGCGATTCTCTACGCGCTGCTGTTCTCCTGGCTGCCGCCAGAGCAGGCCTGGCGTGCGCTGTTCCTGCTGGGGCTGGTACCCGCTGTCTTCGTGATCTTCGTCCGTCGCCTGGTCAAGGACCCTGAGGTGTACCGCGAGGCCAAGGCGGTGGAAAACGCCGAGGCACCTTCGCACTTCTACGAAATCTTCGCCCCGGGCATGCTCTGGACCACTGTACGTGCGTCCTTGCTGACCACCGGCGCACTGGGCGGCTACTACGCCATCACTTCGTGGCTGCCGACCTTCCTCAAGAACGAGCGCGGCCTGAGCGTGCTGGGCACGGGTGGCTACCTGGCCATGGTGATCGTCGGTTCCTACGTGGGCTATGTGGTCAGCGCTTACCTGTCCGACCTGCTGGGGCGCAAGAAGAACTTCATCCTGTTCGCCGTGGGCTCGTTCGTCATCGTGCTGCTGTACACGCAGATGCCGGTCAGCGATGGCGTGATGCTGTGGCTGGGCTTCCCGCTGGGCTTCTTCGCTTCGGGCATCTTCAGCGGTATGGGGGCGTTCCTCACCGAACTGTTCCCTACGCGCATTCGCGGTTCGGGGCAGGGCTTTTGCTACAACATCGGCAAGGTCGTTGCGGCACTGTTCCCGTTGCTGATCGGCATGCTTGGCCAAAATGTGCCGCTGGGCTTGGGTATCGGTGTGTTCTCTGCTGTGTCCTACGGGATTGTCATCGTGGCCGCCTTGAGCCTGCCGGAAACCCGCGGCAAACAGCTCAAGGCGCGGTAAGGTAGGGCTATGGACAACAACAAGGGAGACCGCGTGGTGGAACGCCTGCTACTCAATTGCGACATGGGCGAGAGCTTCGGCAGCTGGCGCATGGGCCTGGACGCCGAGGTGATGCCCTACATCGATTGCGCCAACATCGCCTGTGGCTACCACGCGGGTGACCCCAGCATCATGCGCCGCACCGTGGCCCTGGCGCTGGAGCATGGGGTGACCATCGGCGCGCACCCCGCTTACCCGGACCTGGTCGGCTTTGGCCGCCGCTCCATGGCTTGCAGCCCGGAAGAAATCCGCGACCTGCTGCACTACCAGATCGGTGCGTTGGAGGGTATCTGCAAAGTGCTGGGGGGCCGCGTGGCCTATGTGAAACCCCATGGCGCGCTGTACAACGACATGATGGCCGACCCGCTCAAGCTGCGCACCGTGCTGGAGGCCGTGGCAGCCTACGACAGCAACCTGCCGCTGATGCTCATGGCCACTGCCGACAACCGTGCTGCCCAGGCTCTGGGCGATGAAGTCGGCGTGCCGCTGTGGTTCGAAGCGTTCGCCGACCGCGCCTACACCGCCAGTGGCCACCTGGTGTCGCGGCGCCTGCCTGGGGCGGTGCATCACGACCCGGCACTGGTCGTTGAACAGGCCGTGCGTCTGGCTCGGGGCGACACTCTGGTGGCGGACGATGGCAGTGCCCTGCGCCTGCAGGCCAGCACCCTCTGCGTGCATGGCGACAACGACAGTTCGGTGGCAGCGGTGCGGCAGATACGCCAGGCCCTTGATGCCCTGGAGGCACGATGAAGCCGCGCATCGAAGTGGTGGCCATCGACAGCCTGATGGTGCGCCTGTTCGACTGTATCGACGAGGCGAACATGCCGTGGATGCTCGCCGCCAGTCAGCGCCTGAGCGCCACGTTCGGTAAGCACTTGCTGGACTTGGTGCCGTCCTACACAACGCTGATGGTGCAGTTCGACTTGCCGCCGGGTGAGGCGAGGGCGCTGATCTCCCAGGCGCTGGAAGGTTTGCAGCCAGACACTGGCAGCGGCGGTCGGCGTCATGAGATTCCAGTCTGGTATGACGCCAGCGTCGGTCCTGAACTGCCCGTTCTGGCGGCCCGCAGCGGCTTGAGTGAAGCCGATGTCATCCGCTTGCACAGCGAGCGCGACTATCCGGTATTCGCTTTGGGCTTCGCTCCCGGTTTCGGTTTCATGGGCCTGGTGGACGGGCGCCTGGCCAGCCCGCGCCTGAGCACCCCGCGCCAGCGCGTGGCGGCGGGTAGCGTGGGCATTGCCGAGCGGCAGACGGCAGCGTATCCGGCGGTATCGCCGGGCGGCTGGAACCTGATTGGCCGTACTCCGGTGCGCCTGTTCGACCGGGATCGCGAGGGCTACAGCCTGTTGCAACCCGGTGACCGGGTGCGCTTCGTGCCGGTTTCGCGCAGCGAATTCCTGGCCTTGGGTGGTGATGTGGAGGCGCAGGGATGAAGCAGTTGAAGATCGAGGCCAGTACGCCGTTGTGCCAGTTGCAGGACGCGGGGCGCTTTGGCGTGCGCCACTTGGGCGTAACCCAGGGCGGTGCGCTGGACTGGGTGGCGATGCACTGGGCCAACTGGCTGCTCGGCAACCCGTTGGGGGCGCCGGTGGTCGAGGTAGCGCTGGGTGGGTTCTGCGTGGTGGCCGAACAGGCGTGTGTGCTGGCCTTGGCCGGTGCCGATCTGGATGCGCGGATTGATGATCAGCCTTTGGCCCCCTGGCGCAGCTTTGCCCTGGCCAAGGGGCAGCGCTTGACCCTGAAGCAGCCTAAGCAGGGCGTTCGGGCTTATCTGGCTGCACCGGGCGGGTTCCTGGGCGAAGATGTGCTGGGCAGTTGTGCCACGGTGGTACGTGAAGAGCTGGGTGGCATTGATGGCCAAGGGGCTGCGCTGGTTAAAGGCCAGGCATTAGCGTTCACCGGTAGCGATGCAACCCTGCGCGAGGTGCCGCATGCGTTGCGGCCGCAGTACGCACAAAAGCCTGTGCTCGATTTGGTCATGGGCGCGCAGATCGGCGACTTCAGTGGTATCAGCCTGTTCGAGGCGTTCAACAGTGACTGGGCGCTGGACAGCCGGGCCGACCGCATGGGCATCCGCCTGCTGGGGCCGCAGCTGGTCTATCAGGGCGCGCCGATGATTTCCGAAGGCATACCGCTGGGGGCCGTGCAGGTGCCGCCAGATGGGCAGCCGATCGTGCTGCTCAATGACCGGCAGACCATTGGTGGTTATCCGAGGCTGGGGGCGTTGACGCCGCTGGCGTTGGCGCAACTGGCGCAGTGCATGCCGGGGGCAGTGGTGCGGTTCAGGGCGGTGGTGCAGGATGAGGCGTGGCGAGAGCAGCAGGCTTTTGGAGTGCGTTGGCTTTGAGATCTATGGGGCCGCAAAGCGGCCCCATACTCACTTGGACAGGTACCGCATCCCTTCCTCCAACCCCTGCAAGGTCAGCGGATACATCTTGTCTTCGATCAAATCCCGCACCAGATGGGTCGAAGCGGTGTAGTCCCAGGCCTGCTTCGGATACGGGTTGATCCAGATGATCTTCCTGAACTTCTCCATGAAGCGCAGCATCCACACATACCCGGCCTCTTCGTTCCAGTGCTCCACGCTACCCCCCGGCTGGGTGATTTCGTAGGGCGCCATGGCCGCGTCACCCACGAACACCACCTTGTAGTCGTCGCCATACTTGTGCAACAGGTCGAAGGTGGAATACCGCTCCGAGGTGCGGCGCAGGTTGTTCTTCCATACCGACTCGTACACGAAATTGTGGAAGTAGTAGTACTCCAGGTGCTTGAACTCGGTCTTGCACGCCGAAAACAGCTCTTCGCACACCTTGATGTGCGCGTCCATCGAGCCGCCGATGTCGAACAGCAACAGCAGCTTCACCGTGTTGCGCCGCTCAGGGCGCATCTGGATGTTCAGCAACCCGGCATCACGCGCGGTGTGGTCGATGGTGCCGTCGATGTCCAGCTCTTCGGCAGCCCCCTCACGGGCGAACTTGCGCAGCCGGCGCAGGGCCAGCTTGATGTTGCGCGTGCCCAGTTCCACCTGGTCGTCCAGGTTCTTGTACTCGCGCTGGTCCCACACTTTCACTGCCTTGCCCTGGCGCTTGCCGGCTTCGCCCACGCGGATACCCTCGGGGTTGAAGCCGCCTGAGCCGAACGGGCTGGTACCGCCAGTGCCGATCCACTTGTTGCCACCGGCGTGGCGCTCCTTCTGCTCCTCAAGGCGCTTCTTGAATTCTTCGATCAGCTTGTCCAGGCCGCCAAGGGACTGGATCTGAGCACGCTCTTCGTCAGTGAGCGAGCGCTCGAATTCCTTGCGCAGCCAGTCTTCGGGGATCAGTGCCTCGATGTGCCGGTCGAGGTTTTCAAGGCCCTTGAAATAGGCGGCAAACGCCCGGTCGAACTTGTCGAAATGGCGTTCGTCTTTCACCAGAATGGCGCGGGCGAGGTAGTAGAATTCGTCCATGTCGGCGAACACCACGCGCTTTTCCAGGGCCTGGTGCAGGTCCAGCAACTCGCGTACCGACACCGGCACCTTGGCCGCGCGCATTTCATTGAACAGGTTGAGCAGCATGGCCCGGCTCCTGTCAGCGGTTGCCGCGCCGGCTCATGAAGGCCAGGCGCTCCAGCAGTTGCACGTCCTGCTCGTTCTTTACCAGCGCACCGGCCAAGGGCGGGATGGCCTTGGTCGGGTCGCGCTCGCGCAGCACCGCTTCACCGATGTTGTCGGCCATCAGCAGCTTCAGCCAGTCGACCAGCTCGGAGGTGGACGGCTTTTTCTTCAGGCCCGGTACCTTGCGCACGTCGAAGAACACATCCAGCGCCTCGCTGACCAGCGACTGGCTGATGTTCGGATAGTGCACGTCGACGATCTGCTGCAGGGTAGTGCGGTCAGGGAAGGCGATGTAGTGGAAGAAGCAGCGGCGCAGGAAGGCGTCCGGCAGCTCCTTTTCATTGTTGGAAGTAATGATGATGATCGGGCGCTGTTTGGCCTTGATGGTCTCGTCGATTTCGTAGACGTAGAACTCCATCTTGTCCAGCTCTTGCAGCAGGTCGTTGGGGAACTCAATGTCGGCCTTGTCGATTTCGTCGATCAGCAGGATGACCCGTTCTTCGGCCTCGAAGGCCTCCCACAGCTTGCCCTTTTTCAGGTAGTTGCGCACATCGTGCACCTTGTCCACACCCAGTTGCGAGTCACGCAGGCGGCTTACCGCGTCGTACTCGTACAACCCCTGATGGGCCTTGGTGGTGGACTTGATGTGCCAGGTGATCAGGCGCGCGCCGAACGAGGCAGCCAGCTGCTCGGCGAGCATGGTCTTGCCGGTGCCGGGCTCGCCCTTGACCAGCAGCGGGCGTTCGAGGGTGATGGCCGCGTTCACCGCCAGTTTCAGGTCGTCTGTGGCGACGTAGTCGCGGGTGCCTTCGAACTTCATGGGGTTGTCCTCTGTTGTAAGCCTGTATTGGCCTCTTGGCCGGTACAGGCAACACCTGTTTGTAAGTTGTTACCGACTATAACGCGGGGTCAGGCAGCTGCAAACGCAGACCGGGTATTCAGTCTCTGAATGCCCCGTCACATTTGCAGGCTTTACGGGCCTCGGGGGCAGGCTTACCCTTGAGGTCTTTCCCTGCTCTTTTTCATGCCAAGGACCCCTGCCATGAGCCGTATCTTTGCAGACAACGCCCATTCCATCGGTAACACGCCGCTGGTGCAGATCAACCGCATCGCCCCGCGCGGCGTGACTATCCTGGCCAAGATCGAAGGGCGCAACCCGGGCTACTCGGTCAAGTGCCGCATTGGTGCGAACATGGTCTGGGACGCCGAGAGCAGCGGCAAGCTCAAACCGGGCATGACCATCGTCGAGCCCACCTCGGGCAACACCGGTATCGGCCTGGCCTTCGTCGCCGCTGCCCGTGGTTACAAACTGAAGCTGACCATGCCCGCTTCCATGAGCCTGGAGCGCCGCAAGGTACTCAAGGCACTGGGCGCCGAACTGGTACTGACCGACCCGGCCAAGGGCATGAAAGGCGCCATCGAGAAGGCCAACGAAATCGTCGCGTCCGACCCGGCCCAGTACTTCCTGCCGGGCCAGTTCGAAAACCCGGCCAACCCGGCCATCCATGAAAAAACCACCGGCCCGGAAATCTGGAACGACACCGACGGCGCAGTCGACGTACTGGTGGCGGGTGTGGGCACCGGTGGCACCATTACCGGTGTATCGCGCTACATCAAGCACACCCAGGGCAAGGCCATTCTGTCGGTGGCCGTTGAGCCCGCTTCGTCGCCGCTGATTACCCAAACCCTGGCCGGCGAAGAACTCAAGCCCAGCCCGCACAAGATCCAGGGCATCGGCGCCGGTTTCGTGCCAAAAAACCTCGACCTGTCCATCGTCGACCAGGTGGAAACGGTAACCGATGAAGAGTCCAAGGCCATGGCCATCCGCCTAATGCAGGAAGAGGGCATCCTCTGCGGTATTTCCTGTGGCGCAGCCATGGCTGCCGCCGTGCGCCTGGCCGAAAAACCGGAAATGCAAGGTAAGACCATCGTCGTAATACTGCCGGATTCGGGCGAGCGTTACCTGTCGAGCATGTTGTTCAGCGACATGTTCAGCGAGCAGGAAAACCAGCAGTAATCGGCCTCGCCGCTGACCCGGCGCAACAATCGGCGGCCTGGTTTATTGCAAAATCTTCATGAATGCGATCCCGCCCGGGTTGTTTTTACCTCGGCGGGATCGGTTTATGATGGCAGGATGATTTTCAGGAGAGCAGGACGCGCAGCCCTGGCTCTTCCCCAAGGAGTGAAAGCATGACCTTTTCCTTTGCAGCCAAGGCGGGTGTCTTGCTGGTGTTTTTCGGCAGCGTGCTGTTCGTGCACCTGCGCGGCAAGGCCCGCCTGCCGGTGTTGCGCCAGTTCGTCAACCATTCGGCGCTGTTCGCCCCGTACAACGCCTTGATGTACCTGTTCTCCGGCGTGCCGTCCAAGCCCTACCTGGAACGTCAGCGCTTCCCTGAACTGGACGTGTTGAAAGACAACTGGCAGGAAATCCGCGAAGAGGCCATGCGCCTGTTCGACGAGGGCTACATCCGCGCTGCCGAGAAGGACAATGACGCCGGTTTCGGCTCGTTCTTCAAGAAAGGCTGGAAGCGTTTTTACCTGAAGTGGTACGACAAACCTCTGCCTTCGGCCGAAACGCTGTGCCCGCGCACCGTCGAGCTGGTCAGCAGCATCCCCAACGTCAAGGGTGCGATGTTTGCCCTGCTGCCTGGCGGCAGCCACCTGAACCCGCACCGTGACCCGTTCGCAGGGTCCCTGCGCTACCACCTGGGCCTGTCCACGCCCAACTCCGATGCCTGCCGTATTTACGTCGATGGCCAAGCGTATGCCTGGCGTGATGGCGAGGACGTGATGTTCGACGAAACCTACGTGCACTGGGTCAAGAACGAGACCGACGTGACCCGCGTCATTCTGTTCTGCGACATTGAACGCCCGTTGAGCAGCCCGCTGATGACCCGCATCAACCGCCAGGTCAGCGCCTTCCTCGGTCGCGCCACCGCGCCGCAGAATACCGATGACGAGCGGGTGGGCGGGATCAACCAGGCGTATGCCTGGAGCAAGCGCTTCAGCAACAAGATCAGTGGCCATGTGAAGCAGTTCAAGCGTGCCAACCCCAAGGCCTACCGCGTGCTGCGGCCGGTGCTGGCGGTGTTGGTGGCCTATTTGCTTTATCGTTGGTTGTTCTGACCGGCAGGGCCGGCCTTTTTGCGGGTTTAGCCGCGAATTGGCCGGCTCAGGTTGTTGCCCAATCCAGCATTCACCGTTATATTCCGAAACACATATCTTCCCTGAAGACCTGAACATGCCAGCCAGCCCTTCCACCGCAAGCTTTGCCATCGCGCCAGTCGCGGGCATGGTCGTGCGTGGCAGCCAGCAGCCGGCCATGATCAGTCACTACCCACCACCTGTCAGTGGCGTTGTAGGCGGCGTAGCACCGCCTCCTTGCGTGGTCGTGCTGGGCTGATCGGCTTCTGGCCGAACCCTTTCGCACACGCAACCTACTGAACACGGTCGGCTACTTCCCCTGCTGAAGTCTACGCCCACCGTTCGGCTTATTTGCCCGAATACAGGTGCATACATGTCTGTCTTTTCCAAAACTTCCGTGGCCTCGGCGGCCACTACCAGCCTGTTCGTCCTGCTGTGGAGCAGCGGGGCGATCGTCTCCAAGCTGGGCCTGGCGCATGCCAGCCCGTTTGCCTTCCTGCTGTTGCGCTCGGCGCTGGCCCTGGCCGGCCTGCTGCTGATCGGCCCGCTGTTGGGGCTGCGCTGGCCGCGCAGCCGGGGGGCTATCCTGCGGGCACTGGGTACCGGGTGTGTGCTGCTGGGCGCGTACCAGATCTTCTACTTACTGGCGCTCAACACCCATGTCACCCCCGGCGTGATGGCCACGGTGATGGGGGTTCAACCTATCCTGACCGTGGTGCTGATGGAGCGCCAGCGTTCCTGGAGCCGTCTGTTCGGCCTTGGGTTGGGGCTGGGTGGCTTGATCATGGTGGTTTACCAGGGCATCAACCTGGGCGGCGTTTCGCTGGCGGGGATGCTGTTCGCCCTGCTGGCGCTGGCCAGCATGACCTTGGGCTCGATCCTGCAGAAGCGCATCACCGACAACCCCATGGGCACGCTGCCGCTGCAGTACCTGGCCGGCTTTGCCATGTGCGCGCTGTTCGCGCCGTTGCAGCCGCTGCATGTGCAGTGGACGGGCGGCTTTGTCGGCGCGCTGCTGTGGATGGGCCTGGTCGTCTCGCTGCTGGCAACCTTGCTGCTGTACCGGCTGATCGCCAAAGGCAACCTGGTCAATGTCACCAGCCTGTTCTACCTGGTGCCGGCAGTCACTGCGGTGATGGACTTCCTGATCTTCGGTAACCGCCTGGCACCGCTCAGCCTGCTGGGCATGGGGCTGATCGTGGTGGGCCTGCTGTTCGTGTTTCGCAAACCCGCTGCCCGGTTGGCCGAGGCGTAAGCCTTAGCGGAACTCTTCGGGGATGGTGTGGCGCAGCACGCCTTCCTCGAAGTCCAGCAGGCCGGCTTCGCGCTGGGTGAGCAGGTAGTAGAGCAGGGTATCGAGCGACCGCTGCGATGGCACCTCGACAGCCAGCATCTTCACGGCCTGCTCGGTTTCGCAGTTGCAGCCGAAGTCCTGCAAGGCTGCGCGTACCTGGTCCAGGGTTTCCGGCGGTTTGACCACCACCCGAAACACCGAGCTGCCGCTGCGCTGGCGCAGTTCGGCGAACCAGGTCTCGCCGGCGTCTTCACGGGTGCCGATCACGTCGCCCGGGGCGATGCCGTAAACGTGGAAGGGAATATTGTCGACGGCATAGCCACCTTCCACGGCTTTTGCCCACAGGCCCTCGACCGAGGCCGGTGGGTAGCCGGTCTCGTCCTGTTCCAGGCGGAACAGGACTTTCTTGTACGCGCTGTTCATCGTGTACCCCGCTTCAACTGCGCGCCGGGCGCAGCACCAGCCACAGTGCCACGCCAATCAGCAAGCCGCCGTACAGGTGTGCCATCGACAGCGGCTCGTCCAGCAACCACGCCCCCCACAATACGCCGAATGCCGGGATCAGGAAGGTTACGGTGCTGGCTTTTACCGGGCCGATTTCTTCCAGCAGGCGGAAGTACAGGATGTAGGCGAATGCAGTGCACAGCAGGCCCAGGCCCAGCAGCGACAGCCAAACCTGCCAGCCCCCCCAGCTGGCGGGCGGTTGGGTGAGTGCGCTCCAGCCGAACAGCGGGCTCAACATGAGGGTGGCACCGAGCATGCTGCCCAGTGCTGACAGGCGGCTGTCCAGACCACTGACCCAGCGGCGGGCGAGGAACCCGGCAAAGCCGTAGCAGGTGGTGGCCGCCAGGCAGGCGAGGGCGCCTTGCACCAAGGCCATGTCCAGTGCCACCGGGCCAGCGCCGCTGAGGATGCCGACCCCGAACAGGCCCAGGAAAATGCCGCAGAGCTTGGGCAGGGTCATGGGTTCGCGGAAGAACAGCACGCCGATCAGTACGCCCATCAGCGGCGTGGTAGCGTTGAAAATGGCCGAATAGCCAGCCGGCAATACCTGGGCCGCTACGGAATAGAAGGTGGCGGGGATGCCGGAGTTGATCATGCCCAGCACCAGGCAGGCGCCGAGCTTGCCCTGGAAATCCCAGCGTACGCGGGCGGCGGCGACGATGGCGACCAGGCCCAGGCAAGCGATGGACACACGGAAGAACGCGGTCGGCACCGTGCCCAACTCGGGGGCGATGATGCGCATGAACAGGAAACTCGCTCCCCAGACGGCGGCAAGGGTTAGCAGGCGGGCTAGGGCGATGGGGCTCACAACGGTCTCCGGAGGCAGGGCAGGGGCGCGAGTTTACGCGAGGGGGCGGGGAGATTCTTGTGCTTTCTTGCGGTGTAATCCTGTGCGGCTAAGCTGTCTATCTCACCCCGCACCGAGGTGTCCCGCATGACCCAGCACTGGCCTGCCGGCGAGATCGCCCGGATGATCCTCGATGGCTTTGACGACTATCGCGAGCATTTTCGCCGCATCACCCTCGGTGCCCGTGAGCGTTTCGAACAGGCGCGCTGGCAAGCGTGCCAGCGCGCCGCCGCCGCACGGATCAACTTGTATGAGCAGAAGGTCGGCGAGGTCAACGGCTGGTTGCGGGATGCGTTCGATGACGAGGTGCTGCTGGAGGTCGGCCAGTGGCCCTTGGTGAAAAGTGCCTACATAGGCCTGATCGACCCGCGCCTTGACGATGAACTGTCGGAAACCTGGTACAACTCGCTGTTCTGCAGCCTGTTCAGCCATGACCAGATCAGCGACGGCTGCATGTTCATCCACACCACCCGGCCGTCGATCCGCAGCCATCAGCGCGCTGCGCAAACCCGTACCTATTGCCCCGATGGCAGCCTCAAGGGCCTGTTGCGGGCGATCTTCGCCGACTACGCATTCGTCTATGGCGACCTTGAAAGCGACCTGTCACGCCTTGAGGAGCAACTGCGCGAATGCCTGCCGGACTGGGTCTGCAAGGACCCGACGCTGGCGGTGGAGCTGTTTTCACCGGTGTTGTACCGCAACAAGGGGGCCTACTTGGTCGGTCGGCTTTACAACAGCGACGAGCAGTGGCCACTGGTGATCCCGCTGTTGCACCGCGAAGGGCATGGCGTAGAGGCCGATGCGCTGATTACCGACGAGGCCGAGGTGTCGATCATCTTTTCCTTCACCCGCTCGTACTTCATGGTCGATGTGCCTGTGCCGGCCGAGTTCGTCAACTTCCTCAAGCGCATCTTGCCCGGCAAGCACATTGCCGAGCTGTACACCTCAATCGGTTTCTATAAACACGGCAAGTCGGAGTTCTACCGGGCGTTGATCAACCACCTGGCCAGCAGCGAGGACCGCTTCGTCATGGCACCCGGTGTGCGTGGCATGGTCATGAGCGTGTTTACCCTGCCGGGCTTCAATACGGTGTTCAAGATCATCAAGGACCGTTTTTCGCCCTCGAAAACAGTTGACCGCGCCACGGTAATCGACAAGTACCGGCTGGTGAAAAGTGTCGACCGTGTCGGGCGTTTGGCCGATACCCAGGAGTTTGCAGACTTTCGCTTCCCGCGTGACAAGTTCGAGCCAGAGTGCCTGGCCGAGCTGCTGGAGGTGGCGCCATCGACCGTGGCGCTGGAGGGTGACACGGTGCTGATCCGCCACTGCTGGACCGAGCGGCGCATGACGCCGCTGAACCTGTACCTTGAGCATGCCAGCGAAGGCCAGGTGCATGAGGCGCTGGAAGACTATGGCTTGGCCATCAAGCAGTTGGCGGCGGCGAACATCTTCCCGGGTGACATGTTGCTGAAGAACTTTGGGGTGACGCGTCATGGCCGGGTGGTGTTCTACGACTATGACGAAATCAGCTTTTTGACCGAAGTGAATTTCCGCCATATCCCGCCGCCGCGTTACCCGGAAGACGAAATGTCGGGCGAACCGTGGTACTCGATCGGCCCGCATGATGTGTTTCCCGAAGAGTTTCCGCCGTTCCTGTTTGCCGACATCGGCCAGCGGCGGTTGTTCAGCCGCTTGCATGGGGAGTTGTATGACGCGGATTACTGGAAGGGGTTGCAGGCGGCGATCAGGGAAGGGAAGGTGATTGATGTGTTTCCTTATCGGCGCAAGGCTCGGTAAACCTGTTTTTGCAGGCCCGCGAAGAGGCCAGGCCTGCTGAGCACAATTATCCCCTCAAACACTTCAACTCACTGAAATCCGTTCGCACCTTGGCCAACCTATCCTGCAAAAACCGCCGCTGTTGCGGCGTGCTTTGCTGCACCAGGTCCACCAGTAAACTCCGGGCCTGTCGTTCGGTATTCTGAAACGCCGCACGATACGCCGGCGTCCACAAACTCTCCTTGCGCTGCAGCAACGTCGCCAGCCGCGGCTCGAAACTCGCGTCATTGCGCTGGTTCATCGCCAGCAGCAATTGCTGCTGCCAGTGGGCGCGGTTGGCGATCCATTCGCGGTTCTGGTCACCCAGCGCCTGCGACCAGGCTTGCACCCGCTGTTTCTGCACTGGCGTCAGTTCCCCCAGCCATGGCGTCAGGCGTTTTTCCATGCGCTCGGTACGGCGGGCGATCTGTTTGGCCAGCGGTGTATCCACATACTGCTTTTGCCGTTCGCTGATGTCGTCGCGAAAGGCATCACGCATTTCCGCCACTTGGGTGTCGCTCATGCCACGCAACAGTTCAGTGGCCGACGGGGTGATTTCTTCTGCCACCCGGCCAATCGCCTCGCGGGCCTCCTGGGTACGTTGCTGCAGGGCCTGGTCGGTCACCTGGTCGTCAGCGACCATGCCGCGTACCCGGTCCAGCCAGTCGAGGTAACCGGGCAGTTGGGTCTTGCAATGCCAGGCCAGGTGCTCGCGCAAGCGGTCGTCGAGCATGGCCTTCTGCTCGCGGTTCATGTCCAGGTAATCGCCCAACGACCACGGCACCAGGCGATCAAGGTTGCGGTAAGCCAGGTCGATACGGCTGCAGGCGGCCAGGGCCAGGGCGAAGCCGATAGCGACAAGCAGGGCTTTGGACAGGCGTGCAGGCATGTG
Organism: Pseudomonas monteilii NBRC 103158 = DSM 14164; assembly: GCF_000730605.1. Classification (GTDB taxonomy): domain Bacteria; phylum Pseudomonadota; class Gammaproteobacteria; order Pseudomonadales; family Pseudomonadaceae; genus Aquipseudomonas; species Aquipseudomonas monteilii. The sequence continues at coordinate 266,575 of NZ_BBIS01000010.1, forward strand.
CTGTTCCTTCCCGAATCGGGCCAGACCTTAGACGCCAAGGAGCACGGACGGATCACTGCATCAGCGGTCGGACGGTGTGATGGCTTCAGGTGTAGAATAGCCCCCTTGTCTTGAGGATCATCAGAAATGGCTCTGCTTGGGCGTTACAACAGTTTGCAAATCGTGAAGCACGTGGACTTCGGCCTGTACCTGGACGGCGGTGCCGACGGCGAGATCCTGCTGCCCGGGCGCTACATCCCGAAAAACGCCGAAACCGAGGTGGATGACTGGCTGAACGTGTTCATCTACCTGGACAGCGAAGACCAGCTGATCGCCACCACCGAAAAGCCCAAGGTGCAGGTCGGCGAATTCGCCAGCCTCAAGGTCAAGGACATCAACGGTGCCGGCATTTTCCTGGATTGGGGCCTGTCCAAGGACCTGCTGATGCCGTACTCGGAAGAGGCACGGCCGCTGAAGATCGGCGACTACTGCGTGGTGCACGTCTACCTCGACAAGCGCACCCGCCGCATCACCGCTACTTCACGCCTGGACCGCTACCTCGACGTCACCCCGGCTGACTACAAGGTCGGGCAACCGGTCGAGCTGCTGGTAGCCGGTGAAACGCCGATGGGCTTCAAGGCCATCATCAACAACCGTCACTGGGGCCTGATTCACAAGAACGAGGTGTTCAAGTTCCTGCGTTCGGGTATGCACGAGAAGGGCTTCATCAAGGAAGTGCGCCACGACGGCAAGATCGCCCTCAGCCTGCAGCCAGTGGGCGCGGCCCTGTCCGACAGCCTGCAAGAACAGATCATGGCACGCCTGGAGGCTGAAGGTGGGGTGTTGGGCGTGTGCGACAAGAGCGACCCGGCGCTGATCAGCAAGCTGTTCAACGTCAGCAAAGGCAACTTCAAGAAGGCCATTGGCGGGTTGTTCAAGCAGGGCCTGATCGTCATCCATGACGACCGTATCGAAAAGGTCTGACTGCCCTTACGCCTGTACGAAGTTGCGGAAGTCCAGTTGCTCGCCACCCGGACGGGTGTCGCGCAGCAGCGAGTCGCGGTCAGCGCTGAGGGCCAGGCTGATGGTCGAGCGGCGCTTGCCGGGCTTGCGCACTTCCATCTGCTCCAGGTGAGCCTTGAGGAAGTTGGTGGGCACCTTCAGGTGCTGCAGCTCATCGCTTTCTGGCGTGTGCAACAGCAGGTTGACCCAGTCGGCCTGGCCCTTGCCCAGGAGCGCCACGGGCACTTCGAACCACCACAGGTTGCGTTTGTTGTCCAGGATGGCGAACAGGGTATTGCTGCTGGTCAGCACCGGCCGGGCCAATGCTTCGTTGCGCCGGGCGATGGCGGCGGGTTTGTCGAGTTTCATGCAGGTTCCTGCGGGTTGACGCTATGAAGGCCTGCATTGTGAGGGGTGGCACGGGGCGGGGCAAGGTTTGTGATTTGCGGTGCCTGTGCCGGTCTCTTCGCGGGTTTACCCGCGAAGAGGCCAGTAGCATTACCGCCGAACCGGCACGCTCAACTCGGAAGTAGCCCCATCAGCAGTGGTCAAGGTTGCAGTAAAGCTGCGCAACCCGCCGATGTTCTCCAGCACCTGGGCAAACCGCGCCTGCCCCTGCTCGTCACTGTTCACCAGCGCGTCCCCAAGGTACTGCTCTGCCTCGGTGCCATCGGCTTGGGCATTACCAAAGAACTCCACACGCAACAGGCTCGACACCGGTCCCTGCACCTCGCCGCGCAATACATTGCCTTCCAGCGCCATCAGCCGTGGGGCCTGTTGGTTGTGGTTAGGCAGCGGCTGGCAAGGCTTGGGCTCGCCCTTGGCATCACAGATGATCGCCTGGTCCTGCTTGGGCAAATCGGCCCCCACCCCGCGCGAACCCACATACAGCGCATGCGCCTGCGCCGGGACGCCAAACACGATGGCGCCCGTGCGTTGGTCAGGCACGCAGGAGCCGCCCGCCTCGCAGCGGCGGATATCCTGGCTGTTACCCCAGATGCGGTTGGCGCTCAGGCGCGTGGCGGTCGTGTCCGGCTCCGGGCGCAGGGCCACGCCGATGCGGTTACCGTGGATCAGGTTGCCGTCGAGGATGTTGCCCTCGCCGGTCACGCTGACCCCGATCGAGTTGCCGCTGAAGGTATTGGCTGCCAGGTAATTGCGCTTGCCCCAGTTGATCTGCAGGCCGTCGGAGTAATTCTCGAAGCGGTTGCGCACCACGCTGTTGTCGTTGCCCAGCAGAATCTCGATGCCTTGCGAGGGCTCCGGGTTGGCAGCGGTGGAGCGGAACAGGTTGTCGGCCACCAGGTTGAACGCCGCGCCACGGGTCAGCTCCAGGCCGTCGCCATTGTCGATCAGCTGGTTGCGCAGCACCTTGTTGTTGTTCGTGGTGGTGGCGGTGGGGTTACCGGCACCGTCATCACCGGTCAGCATGATGCCCGCGCCGCCCTTGTTGGCGACGATGCGGTTGTCTTCGATCACGTTGCCGCTGGCGCGGTTGACCAGGATGCCGATGCAGAAGTTGCGCACTTCCAGGCCGCTCAAATGCACGCCTTGGGTATCGCGCAGCACCAGCCCGGGGTGGGTGGTGGTGCGCACGTTGGTGCCGAACTGGCCGGGCAGGGCGCCGGGGCAGGTGCGCACGCCTTGGTCCTTGATGTAAGCCGAACCGTCGATGGCGATGTATTGGCCATCGCGTGCCCAGGGCAGGCCAGTGATGCGCACCGGGCCTTTGATTTCTGGCAGTGGGCTATTGGGGCGGATGACGTAGGGCGGCTTGCCCACTGCCGCAATGTCGATGCGGTAATGGCCAGGGTTCTGGTTGCTGGTTTCGATGGCCCAGCGCAGCGAGCCGGGTTGGCCATCGTCGGCGTAATGCTCGACACGCAGGGTTTCAGGGTTAGCCGGTGCGGCGGCCAGTGGGGGCAAGGGGAGCAGTGGCAGCAAGGCCACCAGCGCAGGCATCAGACGCATGGGTGCGGGTATCCGGAAAACATTGTTTTTATGAAGTGCCAGCCTGCTTTGGGCGGACGTTTGCGGGGGATTCTAGGGCAGGGCTGATGGCATCGCGCGGGCGCTGGGGCGATTCGGTGCGGTATTCGCCCGCAGTTTTACCGCTCGGCCCAAGGGGTACAAATCCGTTGAAACTCCTGGCGAGGGCGTTGGGTCCACCAACTGTCGGCACGGTTTACGTGTCTCCCATTGCAGGAGTTTTGCCATGAGCGGTACTAAAGACAAAGCGAAAGGCCTAGCCAACGAAGCGGTTGGCAACATCAAACAGGGCGTCGGCAAGGTGACCGACAACGACAAGCTGCGGGCCGAGGGCAAGGCGCAGGAACTGAAGGGCGAGGCGCAGCAGGTCAAGGGCAATGTGAAGGATGCGGTGAAGAAGCCTTGATTCGAGGCAGTCTGACCCGGCCTCTTCGCGGGCAAGCCCCCGAAGAGGCCGGACCTGTGTAAGCAAATTCTTCAAGCATGGCGGGGAGCAGCACAGCAACCGCAGGGTCTATTAGACTTACCCGTTGTATTGATGAATCAAGCGGCGAAAGGAGACGCTATGATTTTCCCCGACCTGCGCGGTCTGCCCCTGCACCGCGTGCTGGTACGCACCGTCAAGGAATTCCTCGACGATGAGATGTCCACCTATGCCTCCGCGCTGGCTTACCAGGCGTTGTTTTCGCTGTTCCCCTTCTTGCTGTTCCTGATTGCCCTGATTGGTTTCCTGCACCTGCCAGACTTCTTCTCCTGGCTGCGCCTGCAAACCGAGCTGGTGCTGCCGCCCCAGGCACTGGAGCAGGTAAACCCGGTAATCGACCAACTCCAGCAGTCCAAGGGCGGGCTGCTGTCGGTGGGTATCGTGATTGCCCTGTGGACCGCGTCGGCGGGCGTGCGCCTGATGATGAGCGCCATGAACGCCGCCTACGACGTGCCCGAAGGGCGACCGGTATGGAAGCGCATACCCCTTTCCATCATCTACACCGTAGGCTTGGCCGGCATGCTACTGGTAGCGGCGGCGCTGATGGTGCTGGGGCCGCAAGTGATGGAGTGGATTGCCTCACAGGTAGGCATGCAGGAGTTCATCGTAACGCTGTGGACCATCCTGCGCTGGCCGGCGATCATCATCCTGATGATGGTGGCCGTTGCGGTGATCTACTACGTGATGCCCGACGTTAAGCAGAAGTTTCGCTTCATCACACCCGGCTCGGTGCTGGCGGTGGTGGTGTGGATCGTGGCCTCGCTGGGCTTTGCCTACTACGTGAAAACCTTTGCCGACTACAACGCCATGTACGGCAGCATTGGTGCAATCATCGTGCTGTTGCTGTATTTCTATATCTCGGCTGCCGTATTGCTGCTGGGCGCCGAAATGAATGCGGTGATCGAGCACATGTCAGCCGAAGGCAAGAACCCGGGCGAAAAAGATTTCAACGGCGAAAAGCCCAAGGAAACCTTGACGGTGCTGGGCCACGAGCACCCCAACCCGAATGCGTCCAATACTGTCGAGCCGAACACCAGATGATTCGCGACATTCTTAAAATGGGTGATGAACGCCTGCTACGCATCGCCCCGCCCGTGCCCGAGCACCTGTTCGGCACGGCCGAACTGCAGCAACTGATCGACGACATGTTCGAAACCATGCGCCATGTGGGCGGGGTCGGCCTGGCCGCGCCGCAGATTGGCGTCGACCTGCAGTTGGTGATCTTCGGCTTCGAGCGCAGCGAACGTTACCCCGATGCCGAAGCGGTGCCGCAGACCATTTTGCTCAACCCGGTCATCACACCGACCTCCACCGAGGTCGAGGACGGCTGGGAAGGCTGCCTGTCGGTGCCTGGCCTGCGTGGCGTGGTGCCGCGCTTCAAGCACATCTGCTACGAAGGGGTCGACCCCCAGGGCAACCCGATCAACCGCTTTGCCGACGGCTTCCATGCACGGGTGGTGCAGCACGAGTGCGATCACCTGATCGGCCGTTTGTACCCATCGCGCATTCAGGACTTCGCCAAGTTCGGTTACACCGAGGTGCTGTTCCCGGGGCTCGACGTCAGCGACGACTAAGCCCGCTCCAGCGCTACCAGGCGTTTGCTGCGCTGGTAGCGCAGCAGGCGGCTTGCCAGGCTTTCGGGCAGTTGCCCGGCCATGTGGAAACCCAGGCGCTGATAGAAGGGCGCCAGGTCCGGGTGGCAGAACAGCCAGGTTGGGCCATTGGCCTGCTCCAGCGCCGCATCGATCAAGCGTCCGGCCACCCCCTTGTTGCGCTGTTGCGGGTCGACGAACAACCCGGTCAGCCAATAACCATCGCCTACGGGGCTCAGGCTCAAGCCTGCAATGATGCCCGGCGCCCTCGCCACCCACAGTTGCGCATCGCTTGCAGCACGCATGCGCGAGCCGTGCTGACGGTAAAAATGGTCCAGTAGCCGGCGTTTAGTGTCCGAAAGCGTCGAGCAGTGAAGATATGTTAATGAAATGGCGAGTCCTGCCCTGAAAGCTGGCCAGAGGCTCTGGCTGGATGTTTTGCGGCTAATTTGACGCAGATTGTTGCAAATCCGGCAAGGGTGAATATCCGACTACGGGGTTCAACTATTGCCATGCGGGAGTAGACTTTTACACATCCCCCCTGGCAGTACGAAGCGGGATCGGTACTTCGTGCCATCTTCACCGTAGATGGCAACTTCTCCGTGCCGTTCACGGCAATAGAAGTCAATCGATCAGCTTGAATGCTTAAAAGGCAAACCCACATGAAACCATTACTGATTCTTGCATTGGTCGGTATGTCCTCGTTCGCCCTCGCCGATGAGGCCACCCCCGTCTCCAGCCAGCCTGTGGCCCAGCAGTATGACTATTCCATGAACCTGGACATCAAACGGGTGATCAACTTGTCGACCATCCCCAATGTCTGCGAAGTGGTACCTGCCACCATGACCTATGAAGACCACCAAGGCCAGGTGCATACCATTCAGTACCGGGCCATGGGTGAGGGTTGTCAGCAAGGTTGAAGCTGAAGCGATCCTTTAGGAGCGGCTTTAGCCGCGAACACCGGCGCAGCCGGTGCCATCCACCATCGGTAGATGGATCGCGGGGAAGCCCGCTCCTACAGGCTATAAAGCCACTGCTCGAGAGAATAATTTCCAAGGCCTGTCGATTCCTCCGTTCTCCATTCGACCATAGGTGAAGGCACCACCGTGCCCCCATGACCTGTCGGAGGAACCCCCGATGAGCACCGCAGCCGAAACCGAGATCCGCCAACTGATCGAGCGCTGGATGCAGGCCGTGCGCGATCGCGACATCCCCAACATCACCGCCCCCTATGCCGATGACATCGTCGCCTTCGATGCCATCCAGGCGCTGCAATTCAAGGGCAAGGCTGCCTACACCGCGCACTGGGAAATGTGCATGGGCATGTGCACCGGCCCCATGGTCTTCGAACTGGCCGAACTCACCGTACACGCCGCTGGCGACCTGGCCCTGGCCCACTGGCTGAACCGCTGCGGCCCGGGCGATGACGAAAGCCAGTGCGGCTTTATGCGTGCCACCGTGGGCTATCGTCGTCAGAATGGCCAGTGGCAGGTGATCCATGAGCACTGGTCGGCGCCGTTCGACATGGAAACCCAGAAAGCCCTGTTCGATCTCAAGCCCTGAGCCGTTATCGCCAAACGCACTTTGCCAATGCCCTGGAGGCGACCATGAAATACCTGTGCCTGGTCTATTGTGACGAGGGGCTGCTGCACAGCCTGCCCGACAGCCCGGAAGACGCCGAATGCATGGCGTATGCCGAAGCCATCCAGGGCTCCGGGCGAATGCTGGCGGCCGAGGCGCTGAAGCCTGTGCAGACCGCCACCACGGTACGGGTGCGCAACGGGCACATGAGCCTGACCGACGGCCCGTTCGCCGAAACCAAAGAGCAACTGGCGGGTTTTTACCTGGTGGAGGCCCGCGACTTGAACGAGGCGCTGAACATCGCCAAGGGTATTCCTGCCGCACGGGTCGGTAGCGTCGAGGTAAGGCCCGTGCGCCAACTGCAACCCTGACAGCCAAGGAGCACAACAACAATGAGCCTTGCCCAACCTGCACCTGCCCAACATGAGTTGTCCATCAGCCGCTTGATCGACGCACCCCCGGCCAAGGTGTTCCGCGCCTGGACCGAACCCCAGTGGCTGATGCAGTGGTGGGGGCCGCACGGCATGACCACACCGGAGTGCGAGATGCAGTTGTGGGCCGGCGGCCTGTTCCGCACCCTGATGCGCGCGCCGGATGGCAGCGAGTACCCGAACCAGGGTGTGTTTCTGGAAATTGCCGCACCACGGCGGCTGGTGTTCACCGATGCCTTCGGCCCCGGCTGGGTGCCCTCGAACAAGGCCTTCATGACCGCCGTGATCAGCTTTGACGAGGAGCAAGGCAAAACCCGCTACACCGCCCGCGCCTGGCACTGGAATGCCGCCGACTGCCGGGCCCATGAGGAAATGGGCTTTCACCAGGGCTGGGGAGAAAGCCTGGACCGCCTGGTGGAGGTGGTGACCCAGCGGATGCCCGACTGATGGCGGCACTGGCGCAAGTGCGCACCGAAGTCGAGGCGGTGTACCGGCGGGAGTCGCGGCGCATTTTGGCAACGTTGATCCGCTTGCTGGGTGATTTCGACCTGGCCGAGGAGGCCATGCATGATGCCTTCTTCATCGCTGTCGAGCGTTGGCAGCGCGACGGCATACCCGAAAACCCAAGGGCGTGGCTGGTTTCCACCGGGCGCTTCAAGGCCATTGATGCGCTGCGCCGACGCGCCCGTTTCGACCGCTCCCAGGCCGACCTGAGCATGCTGCTCGACGCCCAGGCACAGGACCCCAGCGAAGAAGAGTTGCTGGCCGATGACCGCCTGCGCCTGATCTTCACCTGCTGCCACCCGGCATTGTCCGCCGATGCCCAGGTACCGCTGACCCTGCGCGAAGTCTGCGACCTGACCACTGAACAGATTGCCCACGCCTTCCTGCAAAGCCCGGCCACCATCGCCCAGCGCATTGTCCGCGCCAAGGCCAAGATTCGCGATGCAGGCATCCCGTACCAGGTACCGGAACTGAACGAACTGCCCGAACGGCTGGAGAGCGTTTTGCGGGTTATCTACCTGGTGTTCAACGAAGGCTATTCGGCGTCATCGGGCGAGGCGCTGCTGCAGCAGGACCTAAGCGATGAAGCGATCCGCCTGGCGCGGTTGCTGGTGCAGTTACTGCCCGACCCGGAGGCGGTTGGCCTGCTGGCCTTGATGCTGCTGCAGGCGTCCCGGCAGCAGGCGCGAACCGATGCCCAGGGCAACCTGGTGGTGTTGGAGCAGCAAGACCGCAGCCTGTGGGACCGGCAACGCATTGAGGAAGGCTGCGAGCTGGTGCGCCAGGCGCTGCAAAGCCGGGCGTTCGGCGCCTATACGGTGCAGGCGGCGATTGCCGCGGTGCATGCCGAAGCATCGACGGCAGCGGAGACGGACTGGGCGGAGATTGTCGGGCTTTATGACGTGTTGCAGCGGCATTGGCCTTCAGCCGTGGTGGAGCTGAACCGGGCGGTGGCAGTGGCCAAGAGGGATGGACCGGAGGTTGGCTTGCAGGTGGTCGAGGGGATTATGGCGCGAGGGGAGCTGCTGGACTATCACCTGGCGCATGTGGCTCGGGCGGAGTTGCACTATCAACTGGGGCAGGTCGAGGAGGCCCGTGCGGCTTGGCGGCAGGCGCTGGCGCTGACCCGGCAGGAGCCGGAGCGCAGGCACATTGAGCGGCGGCTTCAGGCCATTGAATGATGTTTTCTGTGCCGGCCTCTTCGTGGGCACGCCCGCGAAGAGGCCGGTACTGGCTATATCGATCTTCAGCTAGCCACAAAATTCGGCGGCGACACCAGCTCGACGGTCTGCTGCTTGCGCGGTGCCAGGATCTCGGCCTCACCCTCGACCACCAGCTCATCGTTTTGGTTGTACACATTGGTGGCGATACGCACCTTGAACTTCGGCAGCTTCTCGAGGATTTCCAGGCGCACGGTCAGGGTATCGCCAATTTTCACCGGCTTCTGGAAGCTCATTTGCTGGCCCAGGTAGATGGTGCCAGGGCCTGGCAGGGTGCAGGCCACTGCTGCACTGATCAGCGCGCCGCTGAACATGCCGTGTGCAATACGTTCGCGGAACATGCTCTTGGCGGCGAACTCGGCATCCAGGTGAACCGGGTTGTGGTCACCGGACATCGCGGCGAACAGCTGGATGTCGCGTTCTTCAACGGACTTCTTGTACTCGGCCTTCTGGCCGACTTCGAGGGCTTCGTAAGGCGTGTTGGTGACCTGGGACATCGGTGCTTCCTTAAGCGTTAGGCGAGGGTGGCTATCATTCACTGCGCACGGGGCGGCCAAGGGCCAGCGCCTGTTCAAGCCAGCCGAGGATATCGGCGGTGACCTCGTCACGGTTGGTTTCGTTGAGTACTTCATGCCGCGCTTGAGGATAGACGCGCAGCTGTACATGTCGATTGCCGGTCGCGCGCAGGGCGTCGGCCAGATGGGTGAGACGCTTGCCGGCACTGACCGGATCACATTCACCACCGATCACCAGCATGGGTAGGTTCGGATCGATCTGCGCGAGGTTACTCGGCTGGCTGATCTGCGCCAAGCCTTGTAACAGGTCGAGCCACAGCTGGTTGCTGCAACGAAAGCCGCACAACGGGTCGTTGACGTACAGGTCGACTTCGGCCGGGTCGCGGCTGAGCCAGTCGAATGCGGTGCGGTTGGGCTTGAAAGCCTTGTTGAACGAGCCGAACGACAACCACTCGATCAATGCACTTTTGCCCAACGGCCCCTGACGCCAGGCTTCCAGCCGGGCAATCTGCCGGGCCACCCGGTAAAGCGTTGCCGGCTGGTAGTTGGAGCCACTCAGGATAGCCCCGTGCAGGCTGGCACTGTGGTGCAGCAGGTAGGCCTGGGCGATGTAGCTGCCCATGCTGTGGCCGAACAGGAACAGCGGCGTGCACGGGTATTGCTGACCGATGTGCTGGGCCACCCGGCCGAGGTCGTTGACCACGGCATTCCAGCCATGATGGCGGGCGAACAGGCCGAGGCTGCCCTGCTCGGCAGTGCGCCCGTGGCCGCGCTGGTCGGCCGCGAACAGGGCAAAGCCCGCCTCGCTCAGGGCCTGCCCAAGGCGTTGGTAGCGCCCGGCATGCTCGGCCATGCCATGGGCCAGCAGCACCACGGCTTTCACCGGTTTGGCCGGCAGCCATTGGTGCACGTACAGGCTGCAGTGCTCGCTGGCGGGTAGCCAGAAGGCGTCGTTAGGCATGGCGGGTCCTTGTGCGCACAGGTACCCGAACAGTGTATGCACAACCGGCCGGATTGCAGGAAGGGCACAAATAAGATTCACAATGTTAATGGCGGCACTTGGCGTATATGCCACCTTGGACTTACCTGTTAACGTCGGATCAACGCCTTTTCGCCGGCTGGCGATCAGGTAATGGACTAAAGGACGCAGTGCAGGTCCAGGCAGAGGAACAATAATAAATGCAAGCCGACTTCTGGAATGACAAGCGCCCGGCGGGCGTGCCTTCCACCATCGACATCAATGCCTACGCCTCGGTCGTCGAGGTGTTCGAGCGCTCCTGCAAGCGCTTTGCCGACCGCCCGGCGTTCAGCAACCTGGGCGTGACCCTGACCTACGCCGAGCTGGAGCGCCATTCAGCCGCCTTCGCCGGCTGGTTGCAGCAGCACACCGACCTCAAACCGGGCGACCGCATCGCGGTGCAGATGCCCAACGTGCTGCAATACCCCATCGCCGTCTTCGGCGCCATGCGCGCCGGCCTGATCGTGGTCAACACCAACCCGCTGTACACCGAGCGCGAAATGCGCCACCAGTTCAAGGACAGCGGCGCGCGCGCACTGGTGTACCTGAACATGTTCGGCAAGCGTGTGCAGGAGGTGTTGCCCGATACCGGCATCGAATACCTGATCGAGGCGAAGATGGGCGACCTGCTGCCCACCGCCAAAGGCTGGCTGATCAACACGGTGGTCGACAAAGTGAAGAAGATGGTGCCGGCCTATCACTTGCCCCAGGCGGTATCGTTCAAACAGGCGCTGCGCCAAGGGCGCGAGCTGTCGCACAAACCGGTGCCGCTGAGCCTGGACGACATCGCCGTGCTGCAATACACCGGCGGTACCACTGGCCTTGCCAAAGGCGCGATGCTCACCCACGGCAACCTGGTGGCCAACATGCTGCAGGTGCTGGCCTGCTTCTCGCAGCATGGCCCCGACGGGCAGAAGCTGCTCAAGGACGGGCAGGAGGTGATGATCGCGCCGCTGCCGCTCTACCACATCTATGCCTTTACCGCGAACTGCATGTGCATGATGGTCACCGGTAACCACAACGTGCTGATCACCAACCCACGGGATATTCCGGGCTTCATCAAGGAGCTGGGCAAGTGGCGTTTCTCCGCACTACTGGGGCTGAATACCCTGTTTGTTGCGCTGATGGATCACCCGGGCTTCCGTCAGCTGGACTTCTCGGCGCTGAAGGTCACCAACTCCGGCGGCACGGCGCTGGTCAAGGCCACTGCCGAGCGCTGGGAAGCGCTTACGGGGTGTCGCATCGTCGAGGGCTACGGCCTGACCGAAACCTCGCCGGTTGCCAGCACCAACCCCTATGGCAAGCTTGCCCGACTGGGTACGGTGGGCATCCCGGTGGCGGGTACCGCGTTCAAGGTGATCGACGATGACGGCAACGAGATGCCGCTGGGCGAGCGGGGCGAGTTGTGCATCAAGGGCCCGCAGGTGATGAAGGGCTACTGGCAGCAGCCCGAGGCCACGGCCCAGGCCCTGGATGCGGACGGCTGGTTCAAGACCGGCGATATTGCGGTGATCGACCCGGACGGTTTCACTCGCATCGTCGACCGCAAGAAAGACATGATCATCGTCTCGGGCTTCAACGTTTACCCCAATGAGATCGAGGATGTGGTGATGGGGCACCCCAAGGTCGCCAACTGTGCAGCCATCGGTGTGCCGGACGAGCGTTCCGGCGAGGCGGTGAAGCTGTTCGTGGTGCCGCGTGAGGGGGGGGTGAGCGTGGATGAGCTCAAGGCCTACTGCAAGGCCAACTTTACCGGCTACAAGGTGCCCAAGCACATTGTGCTGCGTGAGTCGTTGCCGATGACGCCGGTGGGCAAGATCTTGCGGCGGGAACTGCGGGATATCGCTTGATGGGTATGGCTTTGGCTTAGTGGTGTTG